>NZ_NPBJ01000012.1 GCF_002272075.1 Terribacillus saccharophilus | reverse complement strand
GATTGCCGAACTAATCGACGAAAGCGAATTGAACGAAGATTACGTTATCCCAGCTCCATTCGATCCGCGCGTCGCTCCAGCTGTTGCGAAAGCAGTAGCAAAAGCAGCAATGGATACTGGCGTCAACCGTATTACAGTTGACCCTGAAGAAATAGCTGAGAAAACGCGTCAGCTTACAATCATCGACGAAGACTGACATGTAACCTGCACAGGAAGACGTTTCCATTGTTGGGAAATGTCTGTCTAACGCAGGTTATATCTATTTACATAGTTGAATTTAACGCGCACGTCCATGGAAATGATGGTACAATAAATAGTTAGATGCGTTTGTTCAAAAGGAGGAATTACCTTGCTTAAAGATTTTTTTAGCAAGAAGAAACATGCTTCCAAGCCGAGTGAAGAGGCGAAGCAGGATATTCCTGAAGGACTCATGCTCAAATGCTCGGACTGTGGGAAGATCTACTACCGGGAAGAGATGAGAAAGCAATTGTATGTGTGTCCGAACTGTGGTCACCATCATCAATTGCCTTCTGACGAACGAATTAACAACTTGTTCGACGAAGGTTCATTTATGGAATATGATACAGAACTTAAAACCGGCAATCCGCTTGGATTCCCAAGTTATTCGCAGAAGCTAGAGAAAGACCAGCTGAAAACAGGATTAAAGGAAGCAGTTGTAACCGGTGAAGGTACGATCAACGGTTTCCGTACTGCATTTGCTGTCATGGACTCTCGCTTCCGAATGGCAAGCATGGGATCTGTTGTAGGGGAAAAGATTGCTCGTGCAATTGAAAAAGCGCGTGAAGCGAACATTCCGTTTATCATTTTCACTGCATCTGGCGGTGCCAGGATGCAAGAAGGTGCTTTGAGTCTTATGCAGATGGCCAAGACGTCTGCTGCTGTCCAGCGATTCCGTGATGCTGGCGGACTGATGATTTCTGTCATGACGAATCCTACATATGGAGGAGTTTCTGCAAGTTTTGCGTCGCTTGGGGACTATAACTTTGCTGAGCCTGGTGCTCTAATCGGCTTTGCAGGCAGACGTGTTGTAGAAGAAACAATCCGCGAGAAGCTTCCGGAGGACTTCCAGACTGCGGAATTCCTATTGGCGCATGGACAGCTGGATGATGTTATCAATCGCCATGATATGAAAAAATATCTGACCACGATCCTCGATATCCATCAAGCAGGAGGAAACGTATCATGAAACAAGTATTGGAATTCGAGAAGCCAGTCATCGCTCTGCGCGAGAAGATTGCAGAGCTGAAGACATTCACGAAGGAGAGCGACCTAGATTTAACGGAAGAAATCGTTAAGCTGGAGACGCGGCTTGAAAGGCTGGAAAATGATATATACACAAATCTGAAGCCTTGGGATCGTGTGCAAATGGCACGGCATGCAGAGCGTCCGACGACACTTGATTATGTTGAACAGCTTTTCACTGATTTCCTGGAGTTCCACGGCGATCGATATTATGGAGATGATGCTGCAATTGTTGCAGGTATCGCCAAGTACAAAGGTCGCCCCGTAACAATCGTTGGACATCAGCGCGGCAAAACGACAAAAGAGAATATCCGTCGTAATTTCGGCATGCCGCATCCGGAAGGTTTCCGGAAGGCAGCACGTCACATGCAGCAAGCTGCTAAATTCGGACGTCCAATCATTTGCTTTATCGATACAAAGGGTGCTTTCCCGGGTCGAGCAGCAGAAGAACGAGGACAAAGTGAAGCGATTGCTCGTAACTTAATGGAAATGTCTGGCTTCGAAGTGCCGATCATTTGTATCGTTATCGGAGAAGGAGGCAGCGGCGGCGCATTGGCGCTTGGTGTTGGAGATCGCCTGCTTATGCTGGAAAACTCAACGTTCTCTGTCATTTCACCGGAAGGAGCAGCTTCCATCCTGTGGAAAGACGGCGGCAAGGCGAAGGAAGCAGCTGAAAAACTTAAGATCACGGCACCTGACCTGAAAGAGCTAGGCGTCATTGATGACATCATTCCGGAAATTCGCGGAGGTGCTCATCGGGATCTGTCGGCTCAGGCAGAGCTTGTGGATCAAGCAATTGCTGAACATCTTTCTCAATTGGAAAAATTGGACAAGCAAGTATTGCTGGAACAAAGATGGGAAAAATACAGTAATATTGGTTCGTTTGCTGAATAAGCACCTGAACATTTGGATTCATCTTCCGCTTCTGTAAACGATTTACATAGGCTTTTTTGCGGAATTCTTTCTCTTACTTTTTTTAATAAGAAAATTATATGTTTTTATTTGATAATAAGTTGGATAAGGATTATCTTTGAGAGGGTATAAAAGTTCTATAATCGAAATTGCTTAGAGGTGAGCGCATGAAAAAGATAGGTGTTCTAACAAGCGGAGGGGATTCTCCGGGCATGAACGCGGCAATCCGTTCTGTCGTAAGAAAGGCTATTTATCATGATTTGGAAGTGTATGGTATATACAACGGCTATCAAGGCTTGATGGATGGAAATATCAAACAGCTGGATCTTGGGTCAGTCGGCGATATCATTCAGCGTGGCGGAACAGTACTCCACACAGCCCGCTGTGAAGAATTCAAGACCGATGAAGGACAGAATAAAGGAATTGAGCAGCTAAAGCGTATTGGCATCGAGGGACTTGTTGTCATTGGTGGTGACGGTTCATTCCGCGGAGCAGAGAAGCTGACGCAAAAAGGCTATCCATGCATCGGTGTACCGGGAACGATTGATAATGATATTCCAGGTACAGATTTTACAATTGGGTTTGATACAGCACTGAACACAGTTATCGAAGCTATTGATAAAGTTCGCGATACTGCTACTAGCCATGAGCGTACGTATGTAGTCGAAGTAATGGGCCGCCATGCAGGTGACATCGCCTTATGGGCAGGTCTTGCAGACGGTGCTGAAAGTATTCTGATTCCTGAACAGCCGACAGACTTCAATGACGTAATCGAGCGTCTGAAGCGCGGTCAGGAACGCGGAAAGAAACATAGTATCATCATCGTTGCAGAAGGAGTCGGCAGTGGGTTTGAGTTCGGCAAACGTATCGAGGAAGCAACGAATATGGATACACGAGTGACTATTTTGGGACATGTGCAAAGGGGCGGATCGCCTACAGCAAATGATCGTGTGCTAGCAAGCCGACTAGGCGCGCACGCAGTTGATCTATTGCTTGAAGGCAAATCCGGACGCATGGTAGGAATTCAAAATAACAAACTTGTGGATCACGACATTCTGGAAATTTTAGACCAGAGACACGAAATCGACCTGGACATGTATAAGCTATCCCAGGAATTATCGATCTAATAGTTCTTGCACTACTGAAGGAGGATTCTCATAATGAGAAAAACAAAAATCGTATGTACAATTGGACCAGCTTCTGAGTCCGTAGAAACACTAGTTCAGCTTATCGAGGAAGGCATGAATGTTGCACGCCTTAACTTCTCTCACGGTGATTTTGAGGAGCATGGCGCCCGCATCAAGAATATCCGCGAAGCATCAAAGCGCACAGGTAAAACGGTAGCTATCCTTTTGGATACAAAAGGTCCTGAGATTCGTACTGGCGTCCTGCAAGGCGGAGAAGCGAATATCGAAAAAGGTGACGAGATCTTTGTCAGCATGACTGAGCTGGAAGGTTCCAAAGAGAGATTCTCTGTAACATATCCTGGCTTAATCAATGATGTTCATGTCGGCTCGAAGTTTCTATTGGATGACGGCTTGATCGAGTTGGAAGTACTGGACATCGATAAGGCGAATAATGAAATCAAAACAAAAGCATTGAACTCCGGTTTGCTTAAAAACAAAAAAGGTGTCAATGTGCCAGGTGTCAGCGTAAACCTTCCGGGTATTACGGACAAGGATGCAAGCGACATCGAGTTCGGAATCGAACAAGGCATTGATTTCATCGCTGCTTCCTTCGTAAGACGCCCATCTGATGTATTGGAAATCCGTGAATTGCTTGAAAAGCATGAAGCTGGCCATGTCCAAATCATCCCGAAAATCGAAAACCAGGAAGGCTTCGACAACCTGGATTCTATTTTGCAGGTGAGTGACGGTCTAATGGTTGCACGTGGTGACCTAGGCGTTGAAATCCCGGCAGAAGATGTACCATTGGCACAAAAAGAAATGATCAAGCAATGTAATATCGCTGGTAAGCCAGTTATCACTGCAACGCAGATGCTTGACAGCATGCAGCGTAACCCGCGTCCGACACGTGCAGAAGCATCTGACGTTGCGAATGCGATTTTCGATGGTACAGACGCGATCATGCTTTCTGGTGAAACAGCTGCAGGTAACTACCCTGTCGAGGCTGTCCGCACGATGAACAATATTGCTCGTAAAGCAGAGACTGCACTTGATCATAAAGCAATTCTTGATGAGCGCTCCAAAGCAAGTGATATGACAATTACAGATGCAATCAGCCAGTCAGTTGGTCATACTGCTATTAACTTGAGTGTCAGCGCAATCGTTACTGCTACTTCAAGTGGCTACACTGCTAAGATGATTTCCAAGTATCGTCCGAAAGCACCTATCGTAGCAGTTACATTTGATGAAGCAACAAACCGCAGACTAGCCCTTGTATGGGGTGTACAGGCGATTACTGGTGAACGCGTAGAATCTACAGATGATATGCTGGATCTTGCGGTAGATACAGGACTATCTACTGAATTGTTCAAGCGCGGGGACCGTATCATCATCGCTGCAGGTGTACCTGTAGGAGAAACTGGTACAACTAACTTGATGAAAGTACATGTTATCGGTGATATCCTTGCTAAAGGACAAGGCATCGGAAAAGGCAGTGTCTATGGTAAAGCAGTCGTTGCAAAGGATGCCGAAGAAGCAGAGCGTCTTCTTCAGCCAGGAGATATCCTTGTAACGTACGGCACAGATAAAGACATGATGCCAGCAATCGAAAAAGCTGGCGGTCTTATTGTTGAAGAAGGCGGTTTGACATCCCACGCAGCGGTTGTCGGCTTAAGCCTTGGTATCCCAGTCGTAGTTGGTGTAGCGGAAGCAGCAACAAAAATCTCTAATGGCGCACTAGTAACAGTTGATGCAGCCAAAGGTGATATTTACGACGGTCATGCAAGTGTTCTTTAAGATATAAGAGACGAGGAGAGGGTATGAGACCCTCTCCTTTTTTCATTTTACAAGGCTGTGGTACACTTGAATTATCCTGATTTATTGGAGCGTTGTGTATGAAAAAAGCGTTACTTTTCCTTTTCATCTTGTTCCCGGCTATTGAAATAACATTCTTCATCTGGGCTGGAATGGAAATCGGTTTTCTTTGGCTTTTCCTTCTTATCGTGGCAACAGGTCTGCTTGGAGTTGCGTTGGCGCGCCGTGAAGGAATACAGACATATAGGAGGGCAAAGGAGCAAATGCAGAATGGGCAGCCGCCGACTGATGAACTACTTAACGGTACTTGCATTCTGATTGGCGGATTCCTTCTATTGCTTCCCGGATTTTTCAGTGATTTGATAGGTCTATTGTTTTTACTGCCGTTTACCCGTAAAAGACTTCGTTACTGGGTACAGGCGCTGCTTATGCGGCTTATAGCGAAAAATACGATTCGTGTCTACCGCCGTTAAATCTGTTTGCCAGATTTGATATATTGCCAGAGGACACGCAGAACACCTGTATGGTAAAGCGTATGCAGGACAACTAATAGTACCGGGCCGGCTAAAAGGCCGATAAAGCCTAACAGCTGGAATCCAGCAAAGACAGCAATCAGAGTAGCTAACGGATTGAGCCCGATCTGGACTGACAGTAGATTGGGTTCCATTAGCTGACGCTGCAGCACGATTACGAGATAAAGCACAGCCAGTCCAATCGTTAAAGAGAAATTCCCGGTGAGAAAGCTGTACAGAATCCAAGGAACGAAGACAATCCCTGTTCCGAGATAAGGTACGATATCAATAAGGGAAATGAAGAAAGCTGTAGCAATCGGATGCTCAATGCGCAGTACAGCAAAACCGATACACATAATCACGAATGTCAAACTCAAGAGCAAAGCCTGTGCTTTCAGGAATCCAAAGCATGCTTTTTTTAGGCCCTTGCCTACTTGCTTGGCGGAAGAGAGTAGTAGAGAAGGTAGAAATCGATTTAGGAACGCAGAGATATTTTCCCAGTCCTTACAGATGAAAAAAGTGCCTAGCAAGGCAAAAATACAAACGCTTATATAAAGAGGTGCCTTGCCAAGCAACATAGGAACAGCTTCCAGTACAGTTTGAATGCCTTCTCCAAGTGTTGCAGACAGATGCTGAATGACTGCTTGCAAATTCTCATCCAATGCTTCTTGCTGGTCAGGGTTCAATTCCTGTTGAAAAGACATCAATCGCTCATAATATGGCACAATATAAAGCTCCGCCAGTTTTTGTACATAACCTATAAAATCAGTGAAATGTACGGGTACAGTCTTAGCCAGATAAGCTGCGCCTTGGGCAATTTCATTTACTGCCAACGCAAGACCAGCAAGACAGAAACCTAAAAATATCAATAGTATCAGTGCAACAGCTGCGGTCCTGTTCAAGGCTGTTTTTTGCTCAATCAGACGGACAGCAGGATTCATCAGAATTGCTAGGATGACCGAGATGATAAATGGATATACATAAGGAGCGGCCAGCATAATGATTGCAAAACAGCCCGCAATGGATCCAAGGACAATACATAATCGCAGCATTTGGTGAAGTGTTGTCATTTGCATAAGCTCACATCCTTTTATTAGTGAAGAAAGTTTGGAGGAAAAATTTTGTTAAACACATCATCATTATTTTTAGTAATCATTCTTATATTAGGAATCATCGGAAAGAACCAATCCATTACGATCGCTGCATACGTTTTACTTGGCATTAAAGTACTGCAGTTAGATGACAAGGTATTCCCATTTCTAGCTTCCAAAGGTTTAAGTATTGGAATCACCGTCCTTACGATTGCGGTACTTGTCCCAATTGCAAGCGGAGAAATTGGCTTCAAAGATTTATATGCAAGTGTGAAATCATATTATGCCTGGGTAGCATTAGCAGCAGGTATTCTTGTTGCGGTTTTAGGAAAATACGGTGTGAATCTGATGTCTTCAGATCCACAGGTGACAGTAGCCCTTGTAATAGGTACAATCCTTGCTGTTGTGCTGTTAAATGGGGTTGCGGTTGGACCGCTGATAGGAGCGGGGATTGCTTATATGGTGTTCCAGATTGTTGGGCTATTTACTAAATGATGAAAAATTGATATTATTCAAATAATAAAGAAAACAAAAAAATTAAAACGTTTTCATTTCACAAACAGTTATATTATGTTTATAATGAAAGTGCTTCACTCAAATATCTAGCAACTTGAATTTTTTATTACACATGTTATGGATTTAACTTTTACTAAAGGGGAGAGATTAACATGGCAGTAGTTAAGGGGCTTGAAGGTGTTGTAGCGGCAGAATCAAAGATCAGCTCAATTATTGACGATCAACTGACTTATGCAGGCTATAGCATTGATGATCTTGCTAGTAATTCCAGTTTCGAGGAAGTAATTTATTTGTTATGGCATGATGAGCTGCCGACTGAGGAGCAGCTTGCACAGCTAAAAGGGGAATTGGCTGCGCAGGCAAAGCTGCCAGAACCGGTCATCGAACACTTAAAATCTTTTGATTTGAAAGCGGTTCATCCGATGGCTGCACTTCGCACTGCTGTTTCACTGCTTGGATTGTACGATGAGGATGCAGAAGTGAATACACCAGAAGCGAATGCTAAGAAGGCAATCCGTCTTCAAGCACAGATTGCAACGCTAGTTGCAACTTTTTCTCGTATCCGTTCCGGTCAGGAACCAGTGACACCACGGGAAGATTACAGCTATGCTGCGAATTTCCTGTATATGTTCAACGAGAAAGAACCAAGTGACATTGAGATTGAAGCGATGAATAAGGCACTTGTGCTTCACGCTGACCATGAATTGAATGCATCTACATTTACTGCACGTGTCTGTGTCGGTACATTGTCTGATATGTATTCAGGTCTTACAGCAGCAATTGGTGCATTAAAAGGCCCGCTTCATGGAGGCGCAAACGAAGCAGTTATGGAGATGTTGTTCGACATTGGTGAGATTGACAATGTAGAACCGTATCTTGAAAAGAAATTTGCAAACAAAGAGAAGATCATGGGTATGGGACACCGTGTCTATAAATCTGGTGATCCGCGTGCAAAATTCTTAAAAGAAATGTCTCGTGAACTGACAGAGATATCCGGTCAGACAAAATGGTATGAAATGAGCGTAAAAGTAGAAGACATCGTCAAGCGCGAGAAAAACCTTCCGGCAAACGTCGATTTCTATTCCGCTACATGCTATTACAGCTTAGGGATCGATCATGATCTTTATACACCGATCTTTACAGTGAGCCGTTTCTCAGGATGGATTGCACATATCCTGGAACAATACTCAGACAACCGTCTGATTCGTCCACGAGCAGAATATGTCGGGGAAACACATCGTACGTTTACAGCATTAGAAGAAAGAGTCTAATATTTTTACAACCACAAAGGAAAATATTTGCTAAACTGATAGAGTATCAGATTTTATTTAGGAGGAATCGAACATGGCTGAAGCAAACAAAATCACAGTAACAAACGGAGCGCTGCAAGTACCAGACCGTCCGGTCATCCCTTTCATCGAAGGAGATGGAACAGGTCCTGATATTTGGGCTGCCGCAAGCCGTGTACTCGAGGCTGCTGTAGATAAGGCTTACAAAGGCGAGAAGTCAATTGAATGGAAAGAAGTTTATGCAGGTCAGAAAGCATTCGATAAGACAGGCGAATGGCTCCCGGAAGAAACACTTGATGTTATCCGCGAATACAAGATTGCAATCAAAGGTCCATTGACAACGCCGGTTGGCGGCGGTATTCGTTCATTGAACGTAGCGCTAAGACAAGAGCTTGATTTGTTTACTTGCTTACGTCCGGTCCGCTACTTCAGAGGTGTTCCTTCACCAGTGAAGAAACCAGAGGATACGGATATGGTGATTTTCCGTGAGAATACGGAAGATATCTATGCTGGTATCGAATGGCAAAAGGGCTCACCGGAAGTGAAAAAAGTCATCGATTTCCTTGAGAATGAAATGGGAGTACATAACATTCGCTTCCCGGAAACATCTGGTATCGGCATCAAGCCTGTATCGGAAGAAGGAACACAGCGATTGGTGCGCGCAGCAATTGACTACGCAATCCAAGAAAATAGAAAAAGCGTAACACTGGTTCATAAAGGCAACATCATGAAATTCACCGAAGGAGCCTTCAAAAACTGGGGTTACGAACTTGCTGAAGCTGAATATGGCGACAAAGTATTCACATGGCAGCAGTATGATAAGATTGCTGAAGATCAAGGCCGTGAAGCTGCTGACAAAGCACAGCAGGAAGCGGAAGCAGCTGGCAAGATTGTCATTAAAGATGCCATTGCAGATATCTTCCTTCAGCAGATCCTGACTCGTCCTGCAGAGTTTGACGTAGTGGCGACGATGAACTTGAATGGAGATTACATTTCCGATGCACTTGCTGCACAAGTCGGTGGTATCGGTATCGCACCAGGAGCGAATATCAACTATGAAACAGGTCATGCCATCTTTGAAGCTACTCATGGTACAGCGCCAAAGTATGCTGGCTTGGATAAAGTGAATCCATCTTCTGTAATCCTTTCCGGAGTGCTTCTTCTTGAGCACCTTGGCTGGAGAGAAGCAGCAGATTTAATCACAAAAGCTATGGACAAGACGATTGCTTCCAAAGTTGTCACATATGATTTTGCCCGCTTGATGGACGGTGCTACAGAAGTGAAGGCGTCCGAATTCGGTGATGAACTGATCAAAAATATGGACTAATGTGTCGAAGGAGGAAACATCATGGCAATCAAACGCAGAAAAGTATCCGTAATCGGTAGTGGTTTTACAGGGGCTACAACAGCATTCCTGATCGCGCAAAAAGAGCTTGCGGATGTCGTGCTAGTCGACATTCCAGACATGGAGAACCCAACCAAGGGTAAAGCCTTGGATATGCTGGAGGCATCTCCGGTTCAGGGGTTCGATGCACATGTGAAAGGTACGTCAGACTATGCTGACACGAAGGATTCCGATGTGGTTGTCATCACTGCAGGTATCGCTCGTAAGCCTGGAATGAGCCGCGATGATCTTGTGAATACAAACAGCAAGATCATGAAATCTGTTACTGAACAGGTGGTGAAGTATTCTCCGGATAGCATCATTGTTGTATTGACCAACCCGGTTGATGCAATGACATATACAGTGCATAAAACATCCGGATTCCCGCGTAACCGTGTAATCGGTCAGTCCGGTGTTCTTGATACAGCTCGTTTCCGTACATTCGTAGCGGAAGAGCTTAACCTATCCATCAAGGATATCACTGGCTTCGTTCTTGGTGGACATGGAGACGACATGGTACCGCTTATCCGTTACTCCTATGCAGGCGGAATTCCGCTCGAGACATTGATTCCGGAAGATCGCCTCAATACGATTGTGGAACGTACACGTAAAGGCGGCGGTGAAATCGTCAACCTTCTAGGAAACGGAAGTGCGTATTACGCACCGGCAGCATCCTTGCTCGTGATGGTAGAAGCTATCCTGAAGGATCAGCGCCGTGTTCTTCCAGCTATTGCTTATCTGGAAGGTGAATATGGCTACAACGATCTATTCTTAGGTGTACCGACAATAATCGGTGGCAGCGGCCTGGAGGATATCATCCAGCTTGAGCTTACAGATGACGAAAAATCGCAGCTTGATAAATCCGTCGATTCTGTACGTAAAGTCATGACTGTGCTTCAATAATATAACGAATAGACTGGGCAAATATTGCCTGACAAAGAAAATCCGAACTATGTTGCAAATTCTTTTATAAAGAATTTGGACAAGTTCGGATTTTTCTATCTATTTATTTTTGGTGTAAGGTTAAGTCATACAATTATAAAAAAAGTAAAAAAAGAACAAGAGAACGTTCCAGAGAAATACCAGAAATGGAGGCGAACCGAACACCAGTACTACATCATATTATGGAAATATTATATTAAATGTCTCCGAGTTACTTAGTATTTTATAAGTGCTAAAGTGGTTTTCGTGTTTTAACGAAGTGTTACGACTAACTAGCGAAGGAAATACATGGAGACTCCTACGCCCATGGAAAGCGGAGTGTATTTCCGTAGCGGTGATGCAAATTGATAGCTATTGGTCACTGTTTTCTTATATTTACAAACTCTTAACAGAGAAAGCGAATTAGTATGGTTCACTTTACAGTTGGAAAACGGTATGATGTTGCATAGAGGGGGCTAGTATCCATGGCACAAAAAGTACTTATTGTTGATGATGAAGAATCCATCGTAACATTGCTGCAATACAATATAGAAAGAGCTGGGTTCGAAACGGAAACAGCCTTCGATGGCTTGTCTGGACTGCAGAAGGCTTTGCAGAATACATATGATATGATCGTTCTTGATCTAATGCTTCCGGAACTGGATGGAACAGAAGTGTGCAAGCAGCTGCGACAGAAGCAGATTGATACGCCAATTCTCATGCTGACTGCTCGGGATGAGGAACTGGACAAGGTACTCGGTCTCGAGCTTGGTGCAGATGATTATCTGACGAAGCCTTTCAGCCCGAAAGAAGTTGTTGCGCGGATCAAAGCTATTTTGCGACGCACGAATAAAAGTGACAATTATATGGAAAGCGGCGAAATCAAGATTGCAGGCTTGTCCATTTTCCCTGATCAATATGAAGCATCTATTAATGGAGAATCCTTGAGCTTCACTCGCAAAGAATTTGAACTCTTACTGTATTTATCAAAAAACAAAGGACGCGTCATGTCACGAGATCAGCTGCTTAGCTCAGTCTGGAACTATGACTTCGTCGGAGATACGCGTATTGTGGATGTACACATCAGTCATTTACGTGAAAAAATCGAACCGGATTCTAAACATCCTGTCTATATTAAGACGATCCGCGGCTTGGGCTATAAAATGGAGGAGCCGCAATAATGCGTCGCAGTTCTTATGGGATTGCCGTCTATGGATCGCTCATCCTGCTGATCTTTGCGGCAATCGGTTTTATCCTCATGCAAATCACTTCCGAGTGGTTTATTCTTTGGAGTGCCCTGCTGATCGGTGCAGCACTGATCATTTCGGTCTTATACCGACTGCAGGAACGCTATATCAAGCCTGTTTCCATGACTGCCGAAGTGGCAGAGGAACTGGTGAAAGGGAACTATAAGGCAAGGAATTACGAAAACTTTTATGGAGATGCCGGCCGCCTGATCCGCGCAGTAAATCAGATTGCGCGAAATCTGCACGAACTAGAGCTCTTAGAGAAGATGCAGGAAGATCAGCTGGAAACGGTGATTGATAATATGGAAAGTGGCTTGATGCTTGTCGATGAACGGGGATATGTGCACCTGGTCAACAGGAAGTTCCTTTCCGTATTCGGAGGCAGGGACAAGGATTATATCGGTCATGTATATCATGATACGATTTCACAAACCAATATCCATCATGTTGTTTCCGAGGCCTTCCTTTACGAAGAGAAGGTACGTGATGCTTTCACATTGCAGCGGGAGAAAGAGAAGCGCTTTTTCGAAATTGTCGCTGCACCTATTTTCAATGACTCCTATGATTTGAAGGGTGCTGTTCTCGTTTTCTACGAGATTACAGATCTGAAGCGTGTGGAGGAGATGCGGAAGGATTTTGTGGCCAATGTGTCGCATGAACTGAAAACGCCGCTTACTTCCATACGTGGTTTTTCCGAAACATTGCTGGAAGAAGGGGCATTGGATGATAAGGAGCTCACGGAGCGCTTTATTACGATTATTAATAATGAAAGTCAGCGCCTTCAAGCATTGGTGAAGGATTTACTAGAACTTTCCCGTTTAGAGAAAGATGAACTTCAAGTGAGGATGGAGCGGCTTGATTTTCGCTATATGGTCGACGCGATTATGCCGATGATAGAGCAGCATGCAGCTAACAAGCAAATCGAGGTGGAGCTGGAGCTGCCTGACAGTGTCATCATGCGCGGAGATGAGGACAGGTTAAAGCAGCTTGTTATCAACTTGATGAATAATGCCGTCAACTATTCACCGCCAAGCGGGAAGGTGAAGTTGAAAGTAACACAATCGAATGATGCAGTGTTTGCCGAGATATCGGATACTGGTATGGGAATTCCGGAAGATTCACTCGATCGTATTTTCGAGCGTTTTTACCGTGTTGATAAGGCTCGCAGCCGTAATACCGGCGGAACGGGACTGGGTCTTGCTATTGTCAAGCACGTGGTGGAGGCGCATGGCGGAACGATCACGGTAAGCAGCGAAGTGAATAAAGGATCCACGTTTTCTATCCGATTGCCAAAGGCTCTTGGCTAAGATCGTCCAGCTGGACGATCTTTTTTGTTTCGGCAAGGAAACATGGTAAACTAATTAAAAGAGACAGGAACGATGATAAAGGAGTTTGATGTATGACGAAAAAATTGGTATTGATCGATGGGAACAGTATCGCGTATCGTGCGTTTTTTGCACTTCCGCTGCTGAATAATGATAAAGGAATCCACACAAATGCTATCTATGGATTCACTACAATGCTATTCCGTATATTAGATAATGAGAAACCGACACATTTGCTAGTCGCCTTTGATGCAGGGAAGACGACTTTCCGTCATGAAACGTATAAAGAATACAAAGGTGGCCGTCAGAAAACACCATCCGAATTATCGGAACAATTCCCGCTGCTGCGCGAATTGCTGGATGCATTCTCAATTAGGCATTATCAGCTTAATCAATATGAAGCGGATGATATTATCGGCACATTGACGAAACAAGCAGAAGCGGATGATTTCGAGGTTAAAGTCATTTCCGGGGACAAGGATTTATTGCAGCTTGTCAGTGAGAAGACGACTATTCAGCTTACGAGAAAAGGTATCAGCGAGATTGATTCTTATACACCGGACTTTCTATTGGAAAACATGGAAGTTACACCTGATCAGATTATCGATATGAAAGCACTCATGGGCGATAGCTCCGATAATATACCAGGAGTTCCTGGTGTCGGCCAAAAGACTGCTGTCAAATTGCTAAAGCAGTTCCAAACGCTGGATCGTATTTACGAACAGCTGGATGACGTATCAGGAAAAAGCATCAAGCAGAAGCTGACCGATAATAAAGAATCGGCGTTCATGAGCCGGGAGTTGGCGACAATAGAAACAAAAGCGCCAATCGAAGTAAGTCTTGAAGAAATTAATTATGATGGCTTTCAGCCTGCAGCTGTGAGTACGATATTCAAAGATCTTGGATTCCAGTCGCTGCTTGGCAGGCTTGGTGAAGAAGGTGCACCAGAAGAAGTATCTCAAGAGCTTACACCGCTGGATGTAACAATCGTGGATAACATCACAGATGATCTGTTCACCGGTGAAGATGCACTTGTTGTCGAGATGCTGACTGATAACTACCATACAGCTCAAATTGAAGGGTTTGGCCTCGCCAATGCAAACGGAGCATATTTCATACCCTCAGATGTCGCGTACGAATCAGATGTGTTCAAAGCGTGGGCAGAAGATAGTACAAAAGCAAAATGGGTTTTTGATGTAAAACGATCTGTCGTAGCATTGCTGCATCACGGAATTACGATGGAGAATGCTGATTTTGATCTACTATTGGCGTCTTACTTGATCAATCCATCTGAGAATCATCATGACATCCCGGCAATTGGGCATCGATTAGGTAAAAACAATGTCTTATATGATGAAGAAGTATACGGAAAAGGCGCAAAAATGAAGGTGCCGGATTTGGAAGCCTTCAGTGACCATCTTGCCAGAAAAGCGATGGTCATCTACCAGCTTAAGCCAGAAGCAGAAGCCAAGCTTTCGGAAAACGAGCAGCTTGATTTATTCCGTAACCTGGAAATGCCGCTTGCCAGCATCCTTGGAGAAATGGAGTATCTAGGTGTCCAGGTTGATGTGGAACGTATCAAGGAAATGAAGGAAGAGCTTGGCGGAAGATTATCGGAAATCGAGCAGAAGGTGTACGAACTTGCGGGCGAAGAATTCAATCTTAACTCACCAAAACAGCTTGGACCGATCCTTTTCGAAAAGCTGGGTTTACCGGTCATCAAGAAAACAAAAACAGGCTATTCCACATCAGCAGATATATTGGAACAGCTTGCTGATCAGCATGAGATCATTCAGCAGCTTCTTTTATACCGTCAATTAGGGAAACTGCAGTCCACTTATATAGAAGGACTTTTGAAAGTGGTGGATAAGGACACGAATAAAATCCATACACGATTCAATCAGGCATTAACACAAACAGGTCGATTGAGCTCTACTGAGCCGAATTTGCAGAACATCCCGATCCGACTTGAAGAAGGTCGTAAAATCAGACAAGCCTTTGTACCGTCAAAAGAGAATTCCGTTATCTTTGCTGCTGACTATTCTCAAATTGAGCTTCGAGTTTTAGCGCATATCGCTAAGGATGAAAAATTGATTGAGGCATTCAATGAAGATATGGATATTCACAGCCGGACAGCAATGGACGTTTTTCATGTTGAAGAGAAGGATATTACCAGCAACATGCGCCGCCAAGCGAAGGCAGTTAACTTTGGTATCGTTTATGGAATTAGTGATTATGGATTATCTCAAAGTCTCGGTATCACACGTAAGGAAGCACAGCAGTTCATCGATCGTTATCTCAAGAGTTTCCCTGGTGTAAAAACATACATGGAAGATATCGTCCAGGATGCTAAGCAAAAAGGCTTTGTAACAACGCTCATGAATCGCAGACGCTATCTTCCGGATCTGACCAGCAGGAACTTTAATGTGCGAAGCTTTGCTGAACGGACAGCGATGAATACACCAATCCAAGGCAGTGCAGCCGACATCATCAAAAAAGCGATGATTGATTTGGCAGAACGTCTTGAAACAGAACAGATGGAAGCGAAGCTTTTGCTTTCGGTGCACGATGAACTGATTCTGGAAGCACCAGAATCTGAACTCGAGAAATTGAAAGAAATAGTACCCGATGTTATGGAACACGCTGTTGAGCTGAATGTACCGCTGAAAGTGGAATATGCATACGGCAAGACATGGTACGATGCGAAATAAGTAAGGAAAGAAGGACAAGGAATGCCGGAATTACCTGAGGTAGAAACAGCAAGAAGGACATTGGAGCAGCTTGTCGTCGGCAAGACGATTGAAGATGTCACTGTCCGCTGGCATAAAATTATTAAATTCGATGAAGGTGTGGAAGCCTTCATCAATCGGCTGAAAGGACAGACATTTCGTTCGATTGGCCGAAAAGGAAAGTTTCTTTTATTTTACTTGGATGGTGATGTACTTGTGTCTCATTTGCGTATGGAAGGAAAGTTCTCCGTCAAGCCGGAAACAGAACCATCGGACAAGCATACCCATGTCATCTTCAAGCTGACAAATGGTGAACAGCTCCGTTATAACGATGTCCGCAAGTTCGGTACGATGCACCTGTTCACTGAAGGCCAGGAAAATGATACACCGCCGCTTACCTTAGTTGGGCCAGAGCCTTTTGATGAAGCTTTTACTTTGGATTATTTCAAAGACAAGGTACAGCGAAGCAGCAGGATGATCAAAAATATCCTGCTGGATCAGACTGTGGTTGCAGGTTTGGGCAATATCTATGTTGATGAGACATTGTTTAAAGCCGGGGTACATCCGGAGCGTCGAGGCAGTTCGATGGAAGACATGGAATTGGTTCGTATTCAGCAAGCAGCGGCTGAGACATTGCTGGAAGCAGTCGAAAAGGGCGGCAGCACTATCCGTAGTTATGTGAACAGCCAAGGGAAGATCGGCACGTTCCAGCAGCAGCTGCTCGTATACGGTCAGAACGGAACACCATGTCCGAATTGCGGCAGGGAAATCATCAAAATCAAAGTAGGCGGAAGAGGCACACATATCTGTACTTCCTGTCAGAAGTAAAGGAGGACTCAATGGTGGGTATTGTAATTGGACTGACCGGCGGCATTGCATCCGGAAAAAGTACAGTGAGCGACTTGTTCAAAGAATATAATATCCCGGTTGTTGATGCGGATATCGTCGCCCGCGAGGTAGTCGAGCCTGGTGAGCCTGCTTTGGCTAGCATTGTTGATTCATTCGGCAGTGAGATATTGCTTCCTGACGGGTCGCTTGACAGGCAGAAGCTAGGCGGAATTATCTTTCGAAATCAAGAGAAACGCGAGATTTTGAATGGTATCGTCCATCCCGTTGTCAGGGAAAGGATGATAGCTGATCGCGATCGTCTTAAAACTGGTCATCCAGCAGTTGTTCTTGATATACCACTATTATTTGAAGGCAACCAATTGCATCTAGTTGATAAGGTTGTTGTTGTAAATGTGGACCCGCGAATTCAGCTGGAAAGACTGATGCAACGAAATGATCTTACTGAGCAGGCAGCATTGGACCGAATCAACAGCCAAATGCTATTGGCAGACAAAGCAGCCCGAGCGGATGCAATCATTGATAACAATGGCAGCAGGGATGAAACGAGAGCGCAGTTGAAGAAGCTTTTGCTAACTTGGAACATAAGAGAAGGAGCCTAACAAAAAGGGCTCCTTTTTTATTCGCATTTTTCTTTTAATATGTTATACTAATAACAATAAAACAATATATAGTGTGACACATTAGAGGAGGCAGAATTATGACAACACGTATCGCGATTAATGGATTTGGCAGAATTGGACGATTGGTTTGCAGACGAGCAATGGAAATGCCTGATTTGGAAATTGTGGCAGTGAATGCTTCTTATCCGGCAGAGACGCTGGCTCATCTTCTCCGCTATGATAGCGTGCATGGTAACTTGGATGCTGATATTTCCGCAGAAGCTGGCTCAATTGTTTACGCTGGGAAAAAGATCCGTGTCATAGGAGAAAGAAATCCAGCGCAGCTTCCATGGAAGGATCTAGAAGTTGATGTCGTCATCGAAGCTACCGGGAAGTTCTGTTCTCAGGAAACTGCATCCCTGCACTTGGATGCAGGCGCTAAGAAGGTTGTCATTACAGCTCCTGGAAAAAATGTGGACGCAACGATTGTAATGGGTGTAAATGATCGGATATATGAAAGTGATGTGCATCATATCGTTTCCAACGCTTCCTGTACGACAAACTGCCTGGCTCCTGTCGTTAAAATACTGGATGAACGGTTTGCGATTAAAAACGGACTGATGACAACTGTTCATAGCTTCACGAATGACCAGAAAAATATCGATAATCCGCATAAAGACCTACGCAGAGCCAGAGGATGTACACAATCTATCATTCCGACGACAACAGGGGCGGCCAAAGCACTTGCGGAAGTCCTGCCGCATCTGAAGGGAAAGCTACACGGCATGGCATTGCGTGTTCCGACTCCAAATGTATCGCTTGTTGATCTCGTAGTCGATGTGGAAGAATCCGTCACAGCTGAGCAAGTTAATGATGCGTTCCGAACAGCGGCAGAAACGGATATGCGTGGCATTGTATCTTATAGTGAAGAGCCATTGGTCAGCATTGATTATACGACTACTGCGCAATCGGCTACAATTGATGGGTTATCCACTATCGTTATGGAAGGTAAAAAGATAAAGGTTATTGCTTGGTACGATAATGAATGGGGGTACTCCTGCCGAGTCGTCGATTTGGCCCAGCTTGTCGGTAGCAGTCTTCTGAAAGTGGATAAAGCAGAAGTCGTCTAAGTGGAAAACCCCCTCTTTGTACTAATTTTGAACGTATGCTTGCCAAACAGGTACAAACACTATATACTACTTTTTGCATGCATTCTTTGCAGCATACAAGCATGATGTCAAAACTGTTTTCCTAAAGAATTTATGCAGCAAGTGACTGCTTAAAGGGTTAGGACCTCTTAGGACTAACTTTCCCCCGTGGCAATTCACGCATCTATTTTTTAGGTAAATATTCAAAGGGGGAAGTACATTGGATACAATGGGAAGACATGTTATAGCGGAACTATGGGATTGTAACACAGAAAAACTGAACGACATGCAGCTGATCGAGCAGATCTTCGTTGACGCGGCACTGAAATCAGGAGCTGAAGTACGGGAGGTTGCCTTCCACAAATTTGCGCCGCATGGCGTGAGCGGAGTGGTTATCATCTCTGAATCACATCTGACAATTCACAGTTTTCCGGAACATGGCTACGCCAGCATTGATGTATACACTTGCGGTAACATCATTGACCCGAACGTAGCAACCGATTATATCATTGACGCGCTTGAAGCTAAAACCTGTGAAAAAGCAGAGCTTCCGCGGGGCATGGGTCCTGTGGCAGTACAGCCGAAATCACATTAATACCTGGATAACCAACCCTGTACCTTTTAGGAACAGGGTTTTTTTATGTTGTATCTCAATTCAGGAAAATGGCAAGCCTACATAAGGGATAGATAGCTTATGGTCGCATTTTAGTTTTACTTCAGATATAATATCAGGTACTAATAGTTACTGCTAGAAAGAAGGTATGATTTTGAATAGACGTGTCGTAGTTACTGGATATGGTGCTGTTACGCCGCTTGGTTCGGATGTAGAGACATTCTGGAATAATATTAAAGCTGGAGAAACCGGCATCAAACAGCTGGATCCGGAGAAATTTGCCGGAATAGCTTCGCAAATCGGCGGAATTGCCAGCGGATTTGACCCGGAGAAGTATTTGGACAAAAAAGAAATTGAACGCTATGACTTGTATAGTCAATTTGCTTATGGTGCTTCTTTGCAGGCAATGGAGCAAGCCAATCTTTCAGTGGATACCGTAAATCCGGAACGTGTCGGAATTTATATCGGTTCCGGTATTGGCGGCGTAAATACAATATTGGACAATCATGCCACTATGCTCGAGAAAGGTCCTCGGCGCGTTTCACCATTTATGGTACCGATGATGATTAGCAACATGGCAGCAGGAATAGTTTCAATTAAGACGGGCTTTAGCGGTCCTAGCTTCGCACCTGTATCTGCTTGTGCAACTGGTAACCATGCGATTGGGGAAGCATTCCTGAATATTAAGCACGGGCTTGCAGATGCAATTCTTGCTGGTGGAGCGGAAGCATCGATTACGCCTTTCGCTTATGCTGGTTTTACAAAAATGCGCGCGATGAGTACGCAAAATGATACACCTCAAACTGCAAGCTCGCCATTCGATGCTAATCGAGATGGGTTTGTCATGTCAGAAGGTGCAGGTATTCTTGTGCTGGAAGAGCTGGAACATGCGCAAAAACGAGGCGCAAACATCCTTGGTGAAATTGTGGGATACGGGTCGACAACAGATGCGCACCACATTACATCGCCTAATTATCTTGGTCCTGCACGCGCAATGAAGCTGGCGATGCAAATGGCTGATTTAGACCTTGGGGACGTGGATTACATAAATGCGCACGCTACAAGCACCCCTGAAGGAGATAAAACGGAAACAAAAGCAATCAAGGAAGTATTTGGAGACAAAGCTAGTGACTTGCTAATCAGTTCAACGAAATCAATGACTGGTCATTTGTTTGGTGCTGCGGGAGCTGTAGAGGCAATTATCACACTGAAAGCCTTGCAAGATGGCATTGTACCTCCAACGATCAATTATCGTGATGCTGATCCTGAATGCGATCTGTCTTATGTACCGAACGAAGCAGTGGAAAAGGATTTGACAGTTGCTTTGTCGAATGGTTTCGGTTTCGGCGGACACAATGCAGTGCTCGCACTGCAAAAATGGAAAGGGTAGCCCTTGGCTGCCTTTTTTTGTTGGGTCTAAGAACGCTTCGATTTTTAGCTTGAATCATGGTAGAATAGGAAAAAGACGATGCAAAAGTGTCGCAAATGCGCGAAGCCTGTCGAGGTTCGCGAAAGTAATGGGGTGGATCGGCATGAGATGTCCAAACTGCCAATATAAAAGCACAAAAGTATTAGACTCCCGTCCCATCGAGGAAGGGCGTTCCATCCGGCGACGCAGGGAATGTGAAGACTGCGCTTTTCGCTTTACAACGTTCGAACGTATTGAAGCAACACCTTTGATTGTTGTTAAAAAAGAAGGAACGCGGGAAGAATTCAGTAAAGAGAAGCTTTTGCGCGGGTTGATCAAGGCGTGTGAGAAACGTCCGGTCGCGCTTGAGCAGATTGAACATATTGTAGCGGAAGTGGAGAAGGAACTGCGTAACAGCGGAACATCCGAAGTACAAAGCAATGATATCGGTGAGATGGTCATGGAACGTCTGTCGAAGGTGGATGAAGTGGCGTATGTACGTTTCGCATCTGTTTACCGGCAATTCAAGGATATCAGTGTCTTCTTAGAGGAATTGAAGGACTTGATTAAAACCGATAAGAAAGAGTAATAGTGTGCAAGAAGGGAAGGACAGATAGTATGAACAGTCAGCATATCGGGAAACTTCTGCCAGCTGATGGTTACCAGCTCCGAATGAGAGCAGTGCTTCCGGAAGCATATTCGGCAGCGCTGACGCATCTATATCAGCCGCTGGTCGGTATACGAGCAGTGACTTTATATCAAACGCTGGTCAATGATTATTTCCTGCATCATGGTACATGTGAACCGCAGACACATCATATGCTTATGACGCTACTGGACATTCCGATGGATCAATTGTATCAAGCGAGGCTGCAGCTGGAAGCGATAGGACTCATCCGGACATATCAAAATCTTGGGGAACAGAATGTGTACACATACGATTTGTATGCACCTTTTTCACCAGATGCATTCTTCCAAGATGATATGCTTTCCCAGCTGCTTTATCACCAATTAGGCGAAAGCAGATTCAAGCAGATGAAAGATCTCTTGATCAAAGAGGAGGATTTGCCTGAAACGATGGAGGAAGTTACAGCATCGTTTGAAGCTGTCTTTTCAACGGGTAATTTGACAAAGCACGCTGTTCAGCCGAGAAAGACAGCAGCTAGGCCGGTTGCAGATGTAAAGAGAGGACCTTCCATTGAAGCTGAGGTGGTCGATTTTGACTGGCTGCGTCAATCATTGAAACAGCGGATGCTCGATCCGGAAGTGATTCTTACACCTCGAAACCAAAAGTTGCTTGAGTCGATGACAGTTTTGTACAGCTTGACGTCAGCGGAAATTGATAAAGCACTGCTTTGGGCTGTCTCCGATGAACATGAGCTGAATCCGGCAGAATTCAAATCTGCTTGCCATGACCTATTTCTGGCACGTCCAAAAACTGCCGATACGAAGGTTACGGAGCTTGTCCAAAAGGAATCCAAACAGGAGACAGACAAACAAGCTACTACTAAGCAAGAGCAACTCATCCAGATTCTGGAGACAATATCGCCGAAACAGCTATTAGAGGATATTTCCGGAAACGGGACAGCAGCAGCTTCCGACTTGAAGGTCATCCGTGACGTTATGTCGGAGCAAGGCATGGCACCTGGTATTATGAATGTGCTAGTCTATTATGTTCTTCTCAAATCCGATATGAAGCTGTCGAAAGCATATATGGAGAAGATTGCAGCACATTGGGCTCGTAAAAAGATAAGTACAGTAAGAGAAGCTATGGAGCTTGCTAAAAGCAGCAACCAGCCGTGGAATGCAGCAACCAGCACGAATCAGTCCGCAGCAAGAAGAAAAACGTCAGGCCGCGCGGAGGTTGTCCCGGAATGGTTCGATCAAAAAGGCAAAGTGGAAGCTCCAAGTACTGCAGCTGTGCCTGATGCAGATGTAGCCGAATTGCTAAAACAGTTCAATGAAAATAAGCGGCACGTTTGACTGATAGCAGGAAGGGGGTGCACGTATGGAACCGATTCAAGCATCCTTGCGGAAATGGATGCAGGAAAATAATAATTTTAAAGAGAACTTTGAACGCATGCAGCAGCAAGTGAGGCAGAATCCAGAAGTCAAAGCGGTCTTGGAAGCAAATCCGCAGCTGACGGAACAGGATATCCAGCGAAATATGATGCGTCTATTCGAATATACAACACAATCAAAGCAATGCCGCGACTGCCCATCACTTGGAGAATGCCGGAATATCCTTAATGGCTATACTCCAACTATTGAGGTAGAAGGTAATGTCATTCGGCTTGCATATGATAAATGCCATACCCGACTTCAGCAGGAAGAACGGCAGAAGCAGGAATCACGAATCAACAGCCTGTACATGCCGAAGGATATACTGGAGGCGTCTACAGAAATGCTTGATCATGGCGATTCAGAACGCCAGCAAGCGATTTTGAAGACATTGCAGTTCCTGCAGCAGACAGGAGATACCATCCCAGAAAAAGGGCTATATTTCTATGGACCGTTCGGCGTTGGTAAAACGTATTTCCTCGGTGCCATTGCTAACTATTTGGCCGAGAGAAACATTTCCAGCATGCTTATCTATATGCCGGAATTTGTAAGAGAAATGAAAGCTTCTATGAAAGATGACTCGGTCAATGAAAAAGTGGAGCTGTTCAAGAAGACACCAGTACTCATGCTCGACGATATGGGCGCCGAATCCCAATCGGCATGGTTCAGAGATGAGATACTCGGTTCCATCCTTCATTATCGTATGATGGAAAGGCTGCCGGTCTTCTTTACATCCAACTATTCAATTGCCCAGCTGGAGCAGCAGATTGCCACGACCAATCGCGGTGATGTGGAACGAGTGAAAGCAGGCAGGATCATGGAGCGCATTAAGCGTGTCGCCAATGAGGTGCCGTTGTTCGGGAAAAATAGAAGAAACGATTAAGAAAAGACAAGCTGAAAATCGGCTTGTCTTTTTTTTAGGCTCATAATTCCATTCTCCGCCCATATAATGTAACAGTTGATAGTGGCGAGGGTGGTTGATATTGCGTAAAGTGTTTATCAAATCAAAAAAAGAGATGGATACATTCTGTTCGTGCCTGGCTTTACTGGATGGAACAAAACAGGTGTATGTAGATGAAGATGATCGCTGGGGCTATGAAGCGACGATTCATGATGGCTATCACCGGCGGATTGCAATCGCCTTAGTAGAAACATTTCTTCATCACCGAGAGACAGAATGGATCGAGCAAATCGTTAAAGAAGTCTATTATTATAAGGATGAGGAAGCGATAAAGCGTATAGCAGAATTGACGCATACGATTCTCGTCGGAGATATGTATGAAGAAGAAAAAGAACCGAGTTTGCCCCGACAGCAAATTACACAAATTTTTCAAGAGATTGCTGCCAAGCACATCAGGATTTTCTACGATGCCGTCATCCAATTTCGCAGTACTGCATACAGGGAAGCATTGATGGATGTAGTCGGTCATGCGTTAGATGAATATAAGCATGAAGAAGAATATCAGCTGTATGTGGAATCTCTGCGAGAATACGTTGGTAAAAAGCCGATGGGAACTGACGAAATCCATGTTATACAAGGGCGTGACTTCTCCTTTTACAAAGAAGACGGAACATGCTATTCCGCTGAGGAGATTACGAAGCTTGCTGATGAAGAACCGCTTTTTTTGGCTGGTATAGGGAAACAGGAGAAAAATCTGACGCCTTTGATTGCCATGTCGCCACGGCGAATTTACTTGTATGGTGACTACCCATCTGAACCGAAGACGCTGACTGTCATTAATGTTTTTCAGGAAAGAGCCGCATACCTTCCCTTACATCAATTTCCTTTCTCCCGTTATTAGCATGTCCTTGCATTTTCCCGAATCAGCGCTTATACTTACCTTATATGAAGAAGCGACAATAAAGGACATGATAGTGAAATCCGTTTGCATGTAAGAGAGGGGAGCCTAGGCTGGAAGCTTCCTGCATACGCTTTGCTGTTACCACCTTTTACAGCTCTGTCGGGGGACGAAAGAAAACCGGCGGCGTTTAATCGACGTTACTGATTCTTGAGCCGGTATATTTACCGGGAATTAGGGTGGAACCACGAGACTAACGCTCGTCCCTTTGCACAAACTTTGTGCAAAGGGACGGGCTTTTTATATTTAGGAGGAAAGAACAATGGCAGAAGTATTAGAAATCATTTTCCCAGATGGAGCAAAAAAAGAGTTTCCTGCTGGAACAACTGGCGAGGATATTGCTGGTTCCATTTCATCAGGTTTGAAAAAGCAGGCAATCGCAGTTAATATTGACGGCGTTGCATATGATCTGCGCACACCGCTTCCAAATGGCGGTGCAATCGAAATAGTCACACTTAAGCAGGAACAAGGCGTGGAAATTATGCGTCACTCTGCTGCACATTTGCTTGCACAAGCAGTAAAACGTCTGTATGGCAATGTGCAGTTCGGAGTAGGTCCAGTAATCGAGAATGGCTTCTACTATGATATGGATCTTGAGGCTAGCATCACACCAGAGGATCTGCCGAAGATCGAAAAAGAGATGCAGCGAATCGTTGATGCCAACCTTCCGATTGTCCGTAAGGTTGTCAGCCGTGATGAAGCGAAAGCGATGTTCTCTGAAATTGGTGATAAGTTGAAATTGGAATTGATCGATGCGATTCCGGAAGACCAAGATGTAACAATCTATGAGCAAGGGGAATTCTTCGACCTTTGCCGCGGTATCCACGTACCATCTACAGGCAAAATTAAAGTGTTTAAGCTGCTTAGCATTTCCGGAGCCTACTGGAGAGGCGATAGCAAAAACCAAATGCTTCAGCGTATTTACGGTACTGCTTTCGAGAAAAAAGGCGAGCTGGATCACCACTTGAAAATGCTCGAGGAAGCAAAAGAGCGTGACCACCGTAAATTAGGAAAAGAGCTGGAATTGTTCACAGTTTCTCAGAAGGTCGGACAAGGTCTGCCGCTTTGGCTACCAAAAGGTGCAACTATCCGTCGTACAATCGAACGCTACATCGTCGACTTGGAAGAAAGACTTGGCTATGATCACGTTTATACTCCAGTATTAGGCAGTGTAGACCTTTATAAAACTAGCGGACACTGGGACCATTATAAAGATGATATGTTCCCGCCGATGGAAATGGACAATGAAGACCTTGTGCTTCGTCCGATGAACTGTCCGCACCATATGATGGTGTACAAAAATGAATTGCATAGCTACCGCAGCCTGCCTATCCGTATTGCAGAGCTTGGTACGATGCACCGTCATGAAATGTCTGGTGCCCTTGCTGGCTTGCAGCGGGTTCGCGCGATGACATTGAATGATGCACATATTTTCGCACGTCCAGATCAATTGAAAGATGAGTTCATCCGTGTTGTCCAACTTGTACAAGCTGTTTACAAAGACTTCGGTATCGACGACTATTCTTTCCGTCTTTCTTACCGTGATCCTGAAGACAAAGAAAAATATGTTGATAATGATGCAATGTGGGACAAAGCACAAGCGATGCTGAAAGAAACAATGGAAGATCTTGAACTTGATTATGTAGAGGCAGAAGGCGAAGCAGCATTCTACGGTCCGAAGCTAGACGTTCAGGTGAAAACTGCTCTTGGTAAAGATGAGACATTGTCCACTGTTCAATTGGACTTCCACTTGCCAGAACGCTTTGACCTGACTTACATTGGCGAAGATGGTAAAGAACATCGTCCAGTCGTTATCCACCGTGGTGTAGTATCGACAATGGAACGTTTCGTTGCCTTCTTGATCGAAGAATACAAAGGTGCCTTCCCAACATGGCTTGCACCAGTCCAAGCAAAAATCATTCCGGTTTCTCCTGAAGCACATATGGATTATGCACGCCAAGTGGAAGATACACTTCGTATGGAAGGTATTCGTGTACAAGTGGACGAGCGCGAAGAGAAGATCGGCTATAAAATTCGTGAAGCACAAGTACAGAAGATTCCGTTCCAGATTGTTGTAGGGGATCAGGAAGTGAGCGACCAAGCCGTAAACATCCGCCGTTACGGAGAAAAACAATCCGAAACGAAAGATCTGAAAGCTTTCGTTGCAGAAATTAAAGAAGAAGTAGCGAAGCGCGTATTGCGTAAATAACATAAAAATCCTTTCATCACTAAAGTGGTGAAAGGATTTTTTGTTTGCTGAGGTAGATGAAGAGACATAAAGCAAAAGGATTTATGTTTTCAAGAACGCTGTGGTTACAAGGGATGGCTTTTCATTTGGCCAAGACACTTCCCGACATGCCAGAAAGAGATCATTTTATTTTACGCTGCTTCATCATACCCTCCACAATAGGATAAAACACAGCGAGCAATATAACTATCAATGTCCAGCCCTGACCATCATTTATCCAGCCTAAAGCGATCATACTGAATTCCAATTCAATGAAGCAAAAGATCAGTACACAAATATTCTTCACCTTATTAAGCATTTTTCGGCTAAGTTGATAAAATGCTGCCGCGTTTTCGTCATTCAGTCGTTTCGGGTAATTGTGTATATGAGGATATTTGCCCAATAGGTGCATGATTGTGAACATAGGTATACTGAGAGCCGGAAGGAGAAGCATGCTTTCTTTTGCTGCCCAGTCATCGACGTGTCCGGTCAGCCCCATGTGGAGAGGCACTTGTTCGGGAAGGTGCCGCCAGATTATGATCAAAAAAACGACTGTAGCAATATAGCCGCCGATTCCGATGATATCCCAGACTTTTTCGCTGCGAGTTTTTGGTATGTTGAGCTGTTTTGGCATTTGTTTATCACGTCCCTTTGTTTACATACGATTCTGATGGAGTAAACGTTTCGTCTGAATTATTCTTTTAATAAAGGATAGAAACTGATGAAATAACTTCATTGCAAATACACAGCGACATGTATCCTGCATAAATAATAAGAATAAAACCTGTCATCCACTAGAGTTTGAGAGGTTTATTTTTTGTAAGACGAGATCCTTATATCGACCGTCTTGAATTTTGTATCTTTTAAACTGTTTATGTTTGATCGTTAATTGTATTGTTGACAATCAACACTAATATGTATTACTATATACCGGTAGTTAGTATTACTGAATACCGGTTATTTCACATTAAACAGTATATATATGGGAGAGAGATTATTGGAAAATATAACTGAAATGCTGAAAGGGGTGCTTGAGGGTTGCGTGCTTGAGATTATCAGTCGCGGAGAAACATACGGTTATGAAATCACGCAGCAGCTGCGACAGCTTGGCTTCACTGATGTAGTTGAAGGCACAGTTTACACCATTACAATGAGGCTTGAGAAAAATGATCTCGTGGACATTGAGAAAAAGTCATCGACTAAAGGACCGCCGAGAAAGTTTTATACGCTTAACGCTGCAGGGGAAGAACATCTGAGAGTTTTTTGGGATAAATGGGAATTTGTCTCAAGCAAAATCAATGAACTCAAAACTAATCATAATAAAGGAGAGATAACATGAGTATTATTGAAAAAATCATTGGAAATATAGCTGATAAGCGGGAATGGAAAGAGATGGAGATGCGAGCAAAGGCGCTTCCAAGTGAATACCACACTGCTTACAATGCTATGAAAGAATATATGTGGGTTTCTTATGGTCTTTCTGATTGGAATGAAATCAATCGTATTTTTCGAGGTGTTCTCGACCTTTTTGAAGAGGGTGCAGCAGAAGGCAAGAAAGTCACAGATCTTACCGGAAAGGATACGGCTGCGTTCTGCGACGAATTAGTTAAAGACTCTCCAACTTGGAGAGATAAGTATCGCATAAAGTTAAACAATAAAGTGAATCGTGGTTAGATGCGTATCTCTTTATTTACTCTAACGGGGCTAACCGGAAAATATGGTGCGGGTTCGCTCCCGTTAGTCAGTTTTGAGTGTATCAAGCTGTATTGGTAAATATTTATCACCATTGGTTTACATGCGATTCATTTGGGGAATAACTATTCTCTATGTATTATTTTAATTCGAGAGGTTGTCAGCATAGAAAGAATATGTTACATTAATTGAGCAGGATTACTGGGCTTCAATATGATTGACAGCATTAATCAGCTATGATAAGATTGTAAAAGTGAAATAAATATGTGATCTGAGACAAGCAGAAGTACCCACTTCTCACCTGATTGACGCCGCTTGGCAGTTGGCAGGTACGAAAACAGTGTTCTAGGACAAATGTGGGTGCCGTATGCGTACCGGCATTTTTTTTATGCTTTTTTACAACCATGTTTAACTGATAAGCGGCGGATATCTTGTCCCCGATCATAAGTTTCCCAAAATATCCTGGAGGTGGATGATTATTAGCAAAGATACGAATATCAATGAGAAAATTCGCGCACGTGAGGTTCGACTCATTGATTCAAACGGTGACCAGCTTGGCGTAAAATCCCGTCAAGAAGCATTAGAAATCGCACAAACAAGAAATCTTGATTTGGTGCTTGTGGCTGCAAACGCAAAACCACCCGTGTGCCGGATTATGGATTATGGTAAATTCCGCTTCGAGCAACAGAAGAAAGAAAAAGAAGCGCGTAAGAACCAGAAAATAATCAACGTAAAAGAAGTTCGTTTGAGCCCGGGTATCGAGGATCATGACTTCCATACGAAGCTTCGCAACGCGCGTAAGTTTCTTGAAAAAGGCGATAAAGTAAAGGCTTCTGTTCGTTTCCGCGGACGTGCCATTACGCATAAAGAATTAGGCCAAGAAGTTCTCGAAAAGCTAGCTGGAGAGTGCAAGGATGTTGCAACGGTTGAAATGAAACCGAAAATGGAAGGCCGCAGCATGTTCCTAATGCTTGCTCCTATAGCTGAGAAACAGTAAGCCGAAGGATATAAGGAGGAAATACGATGCCAAAAATGAAAACCCACAAAGGGTCCGCTAAACGTTTTAAGAAAACAGGTACTGGAAAAGTAGTTCGTAACCACGGTTACACAAGCCACTTGGCTGCTAATAAATCTACTAAACAGAAACGTAAACTTCGTAAAGATTCACTTGTTTCTGCTGGTGATCTTAAACGTATCAAACAAATGCTACCTAAATAATAAAATTAAAGATTTTTTTGTCCTATAGGAGGGAATACTATGCCACGTGTAAAAGGTGGAACAGTAACGCGTCAGCGTCGTAAACGCGTTCTTAAGTTAGCTAAAGGTTATTATGGTGCGAAACACGCACTATTCAAAGTTGCAAAACAACAAGTAATCAAATCCGGTCAGTATGCATACCGTGACCGCAGACAGAAAAAACGTGACTTCCGTAAACTTTGGATCGCACGTATCAATGCTGCTGCACGTATGAACGAACTTTCTTACAGCCGTTTGATGCACGGTCTTAAACTTGCTGGTATCGAAGTAAACCGCAAAATGCTTTCAGAGCTTGCAATCTCTGACGAAAAAGCATTCGCGCAACTTGCTACTAAAGCAAAAGACGCATTGAAATAAGCCAAAAAGCCGCTATCCTTTGATAGCGGCTTTTTGTATAGAAAGGGGTAGGAATATGGAGCTGCTCATTAGTCTGTATCTGCTGGTTGTCAATATCCTGCTGTTCAGCTGGATGGGAATAGATAAGCAAAGAGCAAAGGAGCACGCGTGGCGTATAAGTGAACGAAGGCTATGGATTACAGCAATCATTGGCGGCGCAATGGGCGGTTGGCTCGGGATGCAGGCATTCCGACATAAAACAAAGCATACCGCGTTTGTTATCGGCTTTCCATGCCTTGTCGTCATGCATGTCCTGCTGATTCTTTATTTGCTGTAAGATAAATGCTGTGTGCTTGTCATAAAGGCTCGTCTCCTGTCATATATATTAGAGACATCTAAGAGGGAGTGAGCAGCAATGGACCAGGTTGGCGTGAGTATGTTGACGGTCGTCGCAACAGGGGGATTGTTTGCCCCGCTTTTGTTCGTCCTCCTGTACCTGCTTCGACCAGCTTTATTTCTGCCTGTCGTTTTCTTATGTATTTCAGGTGGAATCCTATTCGGTGCTGTAGCTGGTACGATTTTGTCCATTATCGGTATTACCGCATCCAGTATGCTGTTCTATGGTATCGCCCAGCGTTTTCCTCGGTCGGCTAACAGGATTCTCATGCTGAAACAAAAGCTGATTGGCAGGCACACGAGCTTTACAACGGGGCAAGTCGCCTTGATGCGGCTAGTACCTTTTATTCACTTCCACATCTTAAGCGTCTGCTTGATGGAAAATAACCGCAGTTGGAGATCATATGGGAAGGCCTCGATTCTATCGAGTATCCCGCTTGCTGCAGCCTATTCTTTTGCTGGAACATGGCTGCGCTACTTGCCGCCAGCAGCGATAGCGGGTGTATTAGTAGTCCTGCTGGTCTGTATATATCTGATGCGGAAAAAGGAATTTACGATCAAATGGGAAGAATTTTTTAAAGAAAGTGCATAAAACACTGGCGCTTCTATAAGCTCCAGTGCTTTATCATATTTCTGTGAGGACAAGCTCTTTTATCGGATGCTTCCATTCAATAGAAGCATAAGGGAAATGGCTTAAAATGCATTCTTCCATCTTATATAAATCATTTCTGGAAAATCCGGATAATCGATCCGGCTGTACAGCATTCATAACAACTTTGGTTACTTCAAAGCGGTCTTCCCTTGGCTGCAAATACTTCTTACCAATCATCCGATAGCCGCGATAGCTTAATGAAAAATGGTGATCGTACTGCTCACGGTATTCTACTTCCTCTGCATCGAGGAGTGACGGATTATTGGCTTGGTTCTTCCTTGCTTTCATGACGGTGTAGAACAAAAGAATCGCCGCACCTGCAAGCAAAAGGAGAAAAAGAATCTTCATAGCGAGCAGGCCTCCTTTACTTTTTGTATAGATACGATTACGCTAAAGAAGAAGTTTCATCCGTTTTACTATACCCTCACTACATAGGAATAACGCAAGAAGGAGTCTTATATATGGATTACGAATATCTATTCAATAAACAGCGCGAGCTGGATACCTACATCGAAGACAATCTTGAATCAGCAGCAAATCGTGATGATCTTTTCCGTAAAAAAATATTAGCACTTCAGGTCGAAATAGGTGAATTGGCTAATGAGACCCGCTGTTTTAAATTCTGGAGCAGAAAAGGCCCGAGTGAAAAAAGTGTCATACTAGAGGAATATGTGGACGGCCTGCATTTCATTCTGTCAGTCGGACTTGATAAAGGTCTTACATATACGTCTAGTCCGCTAACGCATAACGGAATCGATCAAACCGATTCATTTTTGGAACTGTACCGCAGCATCGGAGCTTTTTATAACGAACCAGTACAGGAAACGTATGTCACGCTTTTCCAAAGCTTCCTGCAGCTAGGTCAACAGCTTGGCTTCAATGAAGCCTCGATTCTAAAGGCCTATCAGCAGAAAAACGAAGTGAATCATACAAGACAGGATGAAGGCTATTAAACGGAGGAGGAATACATATATGAATGACAAATTAAAAATGCTGAAAAGTTTGACTGATGCACCAGGTGTTTCAGGAGATGAAGCTGGTGTCCGCAAGGTAATGCACGAGTATATCTCTCCATTTGCTGATGAGATAACGACTGATAATCTCGGCAGTTTAATTGCCATGCAAAAAGGCAGTAAGAAAGATGGTCCGAAAGTGATGGTTGCCGGTCACCTTGATGAAATTGGCTTTATGGTTACACGTATCGATGCGAATGGCTATCTGTATTTCCAGACACTCGGCGGCTGGTGGAGTCAAGTCATGCTGGCGCAGCGTGTAACTGTCCATACAAGGAAGGGCGAGCTTGTCGGCATCATCGGTTCCAAACCGCCGCATCTATTATCACTTGAGAAAAGGAAAAAACCTGCTTCTATCGAAGAAATGTTCATCGATATTGGTGCAAGCAGCAAGGAAGAAGCGGAAGAATTCGGCGTTCGTCCAGGTGATTCGGTTGTACCTTATTTCGAATTCACGAAGATGAAGAACGAAAAACTTCTTCTGGCAAAAGCATGGGATAATCGCATTGGCTGTGCAGTAGCAATCGATATTTTGAAGAACTTGCATGATACCGACAAAGAAGCAACAGTATATGGTGTTGGTACTGTCCAGGAAGAAGTAAGAAGACGGGGTGCTACTACTTCTGCCAATAAAATTGGACCGGACATCGCTTTTGCAGTTGATACAGGTATCGCAGGTGATACACCTGGCATCAGTGACAGAGAAGCAACAGGCAAGCTAGGTGCTGGACCGCAGATTGTTTTATATGATGCTGCGCATATCGCCCATAAAGGCTTGCGTGATCTTGTAATCGAAACAGCAGAGGAACTAAACATTCCTTATCAGTACGATACGATCAAAGGCGGAGCGACGGATGCGGGCAGCATTCATCTGACTGGCGATGGTGTCCCTGCTTTGACAATTGGAATTCCGACGCGCTATATCCATACACATGCGGCCATGCTGCATGAAGATGATTATGATAATACAGTAAAACTATTGACTGCAGTTATTCAGAAATTGGATAAAGAAACAGTCGAGAAAATTACGTATAGCTAAATAAAAAACCAGCTTCCAAGCGGAAGCTGGTTTTTTATGCTAGGTAGCTGCCCATTATCTTTTGGACATAATTCGTCGTTTCATTGAATGGGGGGATGCCGTTATATTTATCGACATTACCCGGGCCAGCATTGTATGCTGCCAAAGCCAGGCTGGTGTTGCCATTGTAGCGGTCCAGCATCTGTTTCAAGTATTTCGTGCCTGCCATCACGTTTTGCTCCGGATCAAAGCTGTTCGTCACGCCGAGTCCAGCTGCTGTAGCTGGCATAAGCTGCATAAGACCTTGTGCACCTACACCACTTTCAGCTAATGGATCAAAGTTCGATTCCATCTGAATAACAGAACGAATGAGCTTTTCGTCGACACTGTATCTAGAAGCAGCATCAGAAATGATACCATCAATTGTCTTATTACCAGAACTTTCGGGAGTGCTATCTGTAACAGACGGAACCAAAGGAACGCTTTGAGTTTGTGTCATGGAACTGAGCGCTACATAAGGGTTGAGTCTAACCGAAGAACCGGTATTCATTGTCTGCTGGAGCAGATTGCTGAAAGACTGACTGGAATTTGTGGTCGCTGAAAAGGCTGCCCGTTGCTGATAAGTAGCGAGCATCGTCGGACTAAGTGTGGAAAGTAGATAAGATGTATCCAAAAAACATATCTCCTGTCACATATTGTTAGTCCAATTGTAGCTCAAAAGAACCAGGGGTACAAGACCTATTTCAGCGGTGTTTTACCCTTGTGTTTGGACGCCCTTAGCTAATGTATCGACCATTTCATGTTTCTCCTGATCGCTGGCGTTTTTCCAAATCAGTTCGAATAACACTCCCAATCCAGGCAGAAGAACTTCTCTACCATCGATGGAATCTGTAATCGTTGCTTGCAGCTGTTCTTCATTATTGTCCTTAATGTTGGCCAAGATGGCACGGCGGATATCTAAATCCATGCATGAGCACCTCTTTTCTTTTTTATAGTTTGACCGCTGTTCGTAAAACTATGTATGATAGAGGATATGTCAAGAAAGAGGAAGTGAACGTGCGTTGATCACATCAACTCAAAATGCCCAAGTGAAACAGTGGCAGAAATTGAAACGAAAAAAGGAACGGACAAAATCGAATACCTTCCTGGTAGAAGGATTCCATCTTGTAGAAGAAGCGATTAAAGCTGGCTGGACGATTGACCAGCTCATATTGCGCGAGGAAACAGAACATCCGGAATGGGCGTCGGAATTGGAGCCGATACGTGTATCGGACCATGTTTTTAAAGCCATCACAGAGACGGAAACACCGCAAGGAATTGCGGCGGTTGTACAGATGCAGGACAAGAAGCTTAAGCGTCACAATCGTATCCTCATGCTGGATGCTGTCCAGGATCCAGGTAATTTAGGTACAATCATCCGCACGGCAGATGCAGCCGGTTACGATGCTGTCTACTTAGGGGAGGGATCTGCGGATCGGTTTAATGACAAGGTTATCCGCGCGACACAAGGCTCTATCTTCCATTTACCTGTTTTAACTGCCGATTTGGAGCTTCTATTGCCGGAACTGCAAGAAAACGGATATACCGTATGGGCAGCAGCATTAGAAGGTGCTGTCGATTATCGGGATTTGACTGCACCGAAAAAAACAGCACTGCTTGTCGGCAATGAAGGAGCAGGAATCGACAAACGGCTGATTGCCCAGAGCGATATGGCCGTAAAAATCCCTATTTTCGGGAAAGCAGAATCACTGAATGTGAGTATTGCTACAGGTATTTTGCTGTATCACACGGTAAATAGGTAAAAGCGGGTTGCAAGAAGTGCCGGGATTTTCTATAATGAAACAAGATTAATATTGAGATGCGTGGAAAGAGTCAGTAATCCCTGCGGATCGCAACAACAGGAAGGCATGCCTATAGACTGAGAGCATGCCGGTTGCGGCAGCGGATGAACCTTCACTCTGGAGCAGGCACCGGGACCTTGTCGATGACAAGTAAAGGTGTATCCGGATTGCTAAATCCGTTATCAAGCTTCAAGTTGGGTATACATGTATACCAACAAGGGTGGTACCGCGAATGAAAGCTCGTCCCTTTTCGGAGGGAGGGGCTTTTTTTATGCTCAAAAATCATAGGAGGCAAAAGCATGAGAGAAAAGCTCGAAGCATTACAAGCAGAAGCCATCGAGAAAGTACAGTCATCAGACAATCTGCAGAGTTTGCAGGATGTGCGCGTCGCTTATTTAGGGAAAAAAGGTCCAATCACTGAAGTACTTCGCGGCATGGGAAAACTTTCTCCAGAAGAACGTCCGGTTATCGGTGAATTGGCAAACAAAGTCCGTGAGGCAATCGCGACTGCTTTGGATAACAAAAAGAATTTGCTGGAAGAAGCAGCACTGAATGAACAGCTGCAAAAAGAGGCGATCGATGTCACATTGCCAGGGCGCCCAGTTAAAGCAGGCGGTCCGCATCTTTTGACTAGTATCATTGAAGAAGTGGAAGATCTTTTCCTCGGCATGGGATTTGAAATTAAAGAAGGTCCAGAAGTGGAAACTGATTATTTCAACTTTGAAGCACTTAACTTGCCGCAGGACCACCCTGCACGAGATATGCAGGACAGCTTCTATGTTACAGATCACTTGCTTTTGCGCACACAGACTTCTCCAGTTCAAGCTCGTACAATGCGTGAATACGACGGTAATAAGGCTATTAAAATGATCTGCCCAGGTATTGTGTACCGCCGTGATACAGATGACGCAACACATTCGCATCAGTTCACCCAAATTGAGGGTCTGCTAGTCGACAAAAATGTTCGCATGAGTGACTTAAAAGGTGTTCTGCTTGAATTCTCTCGCAAGCTGTTCGGAGCCGACCGTGAGATCCGTCTGCGTCCAAGCTTCTTCCCGTTCACAGAGCCATCTGTTGAGGTCGATGTAACATGTAAGGTTTGTGACGGTAAAGGCTGTAACGTATGTAAGCATACTGGCTGGATCGAAATCCTCGGTGCTGGTATGGTGCATTCCAACGTCCTTCGTATGAGCGGCTATGATCCGGAAGAATATTCTGGTTTCGCATTCGGTATGGGTGTTGAACGGATTGCGATGCTCAAGTACGGTGTCGATGATATCCGTCACTTCTATACAAATGATGTACGATTCCTATCGCAATACCATAAGGCATAACGGGAGGCAAAAACGATGTATGTATCTTTGAATTGGCTGAAGCAATATGTAGACATAGATAATATTACGCCGGAGGAGCTGGCAGAAAAAATCACACGCTCCGGAATTGAAGTAGAAAGTATCGAACGCGTAGCACCAGAAAGCACAAATGTTGTCGTCGGCTATGTGGAGAGCTGTGAACAGCATCCGAATGCAGACAAATTGAATCTTTGCCAAATCAATGTTGGCACAGAAACATATCAAATTATCTGCGGTGCACCGAATATCGCCCAAGGGCAAAAGATTGCTGCGGCACTTCCAGGAGCGCGTCTTCCAGGCGGCGTGAAAATCAAAAAAGCAAAACTGCGCGGCGTGGAATCGCATGGCATGGTCTGCTCGTTGCAAGAACTGGGTATCGATGAAAAATTCGTGCCGAAGGATGTTACAGATGGTATTTTCGTTTTCCCGGAAGACACGGAAGTGGGTACTCCAGTAGCAGAATTGCTTAACTTGGATGATGTTATTTTAGAGCTTGGTTTAACGCCAAACCGTGCTGATGCAATGAGCATGCTTGGAGTTGCTTATGAAGTAGCAGCCATCCTTGGCAAAGAAGTCAATCAGCCCGAAGAAACGTATCAGACAAGTGACAGCAAGGCAGCTGATCTTGTATCAGTAAAAGTGGAAGACGCTGAGCTTAACCCGTATTACGGTGCGTTTGTCATTGAAGATGTAACAATTGCACCATCACCGCTTTGGATGCGTAATTACTTGATGGCAGCTGGCATTCGTCCAATCAACAACGTTGTTGACATTACGAACTATGTGCTTCTCGTTTACGGACAACCGCTGCACGCGTTTGATTATGATAAAGTGGCAACGAAGGAAATTGTCGTCCGTTCTGCTAAGCAGGGCGAGAAAATCCAAACATTGGACGATCAGGAGCGCACATTAAAAGGCGATGAAATTGTCATTACGAACGGTAATGAGCCAATTGCTCTTGCAGGTGTGATGGGCGGAGCTAACTCAGAGGTTTCCGATGATACGAAGAATGTATTGCTAGAAGCTGCTTTCTTCGATGCACGTGCCATCCGTCGTTCCAGTAAGCACCATAACTTGCGCAGTGAAGCAAGCGCACGCTATGAAAAAGGCATCGATCCGAATCGTGTGCAGCGAGCTGGAGCATATGCAGCGCGTCTTCTAGCCGAGTATGCTGGAGGTAAGGTTGCACAAGGTATTGCGGCATTCGACGAGCTGGATCGTGAAGAGAAGCAAGTCAAGATTGATACAGCAAGTGTGAATAACCGTTTAGGTACAACAATTTCTGATGAAGAAATCGCGTCCATCCTGACAAAATTGCAGTTCGGCTTCGAACAAGATAACAGTCAGTTCACTGTCTTTGTTCCAACAAGACGCGGAGACATCAGTTTGTTCGAAGATATGCTGGAAGAAATCGCTCGTATTTACGGCTATGATAATATTCCTTATACATTGCCTGAAGGAGAAGCTTTCGCTGGTAAATTGACGACAAAGCAGTATTTGAAACGTCAGCTGAAGCAGTACTTGCAAGGTGCTGGACTGATGGAAACCATCACATACTCGCTAACAAGCAAAAAGCGCACAGAAATGCTTGTAAGTCCAGATGTGTCGGAGCAGGCAGTATTCCCGGTTAAATTAAAAATGCCGATGAGTGAAGAACACAGCCATTTGCGCCTTAGCATCATTCCAGAACTAGTTAACACACTTTCTTATAATGTGGCTCGTAAGCAAGAGAATCTGGGCTACTTCGAATTCGGCCGTGTTTTCCTGTCCAATGAAGAACAAATTACAGAGCAGCCGAACGAAACAGCACGTCTAGCTGGTGCTTTGACTGGTACTTGGATGGAACAGCCATGGCAGCAAGAGAAGAAGCCAGTCGATTTTTATGTAGCTAAAGGAATCGTGGAGGGAATCTTTGCCCAGCTAGATCTTGGACCTGTATTCCAGCAGGCACAAGTCGACGGCTACCACCCAGGACGTACAGCAACTGTTTCCCTTAACGGCAAAGTTGTCGGCGTAGTTGGTCAACTTCACCCGACAGTTCAAAAAGCATTCGATCTTAAGGAAACATATGTGTTTGATTTAGATATCGCTTATTTGATGGATCAATATGAGGAAGTGCCAAGCTTCCGTACTATTCCGCGTCATCCTTCTGTTACGAGAGATATTGCGCTAGCTGTAGATGAAGCTGCACACGCAGGTGACATCCAGCGTACAATCCAAGAAGCAGGCGGAGAACTTGTTCAGCAGGTTCAGATCTTTGATGTGTACCAAGGCGAGCACATGGAAGCAGGCAAGAAGTCAATCGCCTACACAGTGCTTTACCAGGATCCAACACGCACACTGACAGATGAAGAAGTGGAAGCATCATATAACAATATCATTGAAAATGTGAAAGCAAAGCATGATGCAGAATTAAGAAGTTAAGTTGAAAGGGTAGCAGAGTCATTAAGACTCTAGCTATCCTTTTTTTATGGAGAGTAATTACACACTACTTGCTTCAAGTGTAAGAGAGCATACCTCATTAGCGAAATGAGGTCACAATGTAAGACTTATGACAAAAGGAAAATTAATACCAAGTTTAATTGCGTATGATAAACTTAATTATATAAGTATAGAGTATAAAATATTACTTTTAATCAGCCAACGGAGCAGTTTACATGAACCGATATTATATAAAGAGGTGATTTTTTGAGGAGTAATTTAAGTTTACTTTTCAGTTTGAGTCTTTTAGCGGGTAGTTTATTCGGTTGTTCAAATGACGAATTAAGCAATAAAGAAGATACAGGAAGTGATGTTACGCTTAGTGATAAGATTGCGGAAGAAAAAGGTGTTTTATCAAAAGATGATGCGGAAGTTCTTGTCTATAATCAACTCAGTTCTAAAGAAAAAAAGAAACTTACAATTGACTACATGAAAGAAGAGGGAACTAAGTATTTTCTTAGAGTTTATGAAAACGTAGACGGTACTATAAAAGTTAAAAAGGAATATACTGTTGACTTTAATACAGAAGAAGTTAAACAAATACAATAACAATAATTCAACCATAAATATAGAGATACCCTTGAGCATTTGGCGGAGCCATGACAGGCCCTGCGGCTCGTGTTGTATGGGACTAAACAGCATGTTATAAGGATGCTGGATGCATTTACATAAGAGCAAAAGCAGCAAGGCGCATCGGTAGAAGGGGCATCTGTTCAAGAAGATAATAAATTAGGTATCCTTTTTTATGAAGAAAGAGTTTCCGTATACAGAGAAAGAAAAGTCAGTTCACAGAAACACAAGTGTCGCTGCGCTATTATCGGGAATTATAACGTTAAAAGGCATAAATCCTGTCTATACTGGTAATAAGCGAGGGGATAAGAGATGGCGAGACACCAAACAGGAAGATGTGAGCTCTGTGGCAGGGACGAGGTCACCTTGACAGAGCATCATCTAATCCCGAAGGAAATGGGCGGCACATTTCTGGATACAGCCATGGTATGTATACCATGCCATAAGCAAATTCATGCCTTATATACAAATGAGGAGCTCGCTGCAAGGCTGCCTAGTATTGAAGCCTTACGGACGGACGAGAAATTGTCTAAATACATCAAATGGATCCGTAAACAACCTGCGGGCAGGCTTGTTCGGACAAGAAAGTCAAACAGCCGCCGCGGATACGGGCGTTAGACGAACTTCTCCGCTTTTGCGCTATTGGCGAAGTGCATCTTTGTAAACACAGGCAGTGCTTGTCTGCCGTGTGTGCGGATAAGGCGACCGGCTGCTTGATCGACAGCAGCGCTTGCACCTTTTGGTATTGTGAAGCCGGCTTGTTTGGACAGTTTATCCATCTCCCTTACAAAGCTTGCCCTGGAAATGATCGAAGCAGCTGCAACGGCAAGTGAATGGCTTTCCGCCTTCGTCATAAAGCTCACGTTTTGCTGAAGCTTCTCACCTTCTGTAGCAAGGTGTTTGATATACGTTGATGGCAGCTGGAACTGGTCAATTAAGATTCCATCGGGCTTGGTCGGGGCAATTTTGGCCAGCAGTTTCTGGATGGCGTGATGATGCAGCATCGTTTTCATCTTCCCTTGGGACCAGCCACGCTGCTGGAGCTGATTGTACCTTTCATTACGCATCACGAGCAGGGAGTAAGGAAGCTCCACGTGCATTAGGTCCTTAGCAATACGCTGAATGGCATCATCCTTCAATAGCTTGGAGTCTTTGACGCCGAGCTCTTTCAAAAGAGCGAACTGGCTTTGATCTACATATACACTCGCTACCGTAATTGGACCGAAGAAGTCACCGGTGCCGGCTTCATCCGATCCGATGTGAGAAGAAGTGAATAAAGCCGGAGCAGGGGCGTACCTGTGATCATTAACACTTGGTTTTAACCCTGCAGGTCCTTTATGACCAGGATGAGTGTGATCTTTGACACCTGCTTTCTGTCCAGCTGGTGCAGTTCCCCATTTATTTGCTTCTGTTTCCGGCGATTTACCTTGGAAAAGTACTTTTCCGGATTTGTATGCTGTGATGGAACAGCTAGGTGTCTTTGCTGAAAAGATAGCTCCCGGAGGGGCAGGTTTCTCAGCACGGCTGTATGTTGCTTTCATCTGCTGGATTGTGTCCAGCGGCAATTGCAAAACGATTTGTCCCACGTTCATCTCTCCAATCTGACAATTAGTATAGCACGCCGTCCGTCTATACAGAATAGTTTCCTAAATCGACACCTTCATGTTAATATAAAGACTAGTATTATAAGAGAAGTGAGGGGAGATAACGTGTCCCAATCTGATAAAACACGTGTTACGGTGGAAATACATAACCGGTCCTATACAATTGTCGGACAAGAGCCAGCTCATCGCATGCGGATGGTGGCAAGCCTTGTCGACCAGAAGATGTCGGAGATCCATCAAGCGAATCCGAATCTTGATACCGCGAAACTGGCCGTATTGACGGCTGTGAATACAACTAACGATTATTTAAAACTGAAAGAAGAGTATGCACAATTGCTAGGCTCTATTACAAGGAAAGAGGCTAGAAAGGATAATGATTGATTTACTTATTATCGCCATGCTCCTGTTCGGCGTTCTCGTCGGCCTAAAGCGCGGCTTCATCATGCAGCTGTTTCATTTAGCAAGCTTTATCGTATCATTCATTGTAGCAGCGATATATTATGATCAGCTCGCACCGAAGCTTGAACTTTGGATTCCGTATCCGGATATATCTTCCGATAGCGCTTGGTCTGATATATTCGGAGCAGTACCGCTCGATCAGGTTTTCTACAATGCAATCGCGTTCGCAATTTTGTTCTTTGCGACGAAAATCATTCTGCATATCATCGGATCCATGCTTGATTTCATAGCAGACTTGCCGATATTGCGCTCAGTAAATAAGTTACTCGGCGGCGTACTCGGCTTTGTTGAAATCTATCTGCTTGTATTCGTGATATTGTATCTATCGGTATTGCTGCCGATCACACCAGTGCAGGAAGCGCTGGACAGGTCAATACTCGCAGCATGGATCGTGGAACATACACCATATATTTCTGGTGAGATCAAGGATCTATGGCTGAATCATGTTGCAAATAAATTACCCACAGAATTGATGGGATGAAATGCTTAACCCTTGCGGCATCGTGCGCAAGGGTTTTCTACCTTGTTTTGAAAGGATGAGAGGTATGGCTATCAATAAAAAGGACGTAGTCAAACTGCTTGAGACAATCGCAATTTATCTTGAGCTAAAAGGGGAAAATACATTCAAGGTGTCCGCTTATCGGAAAGCTGCAGCGGCACTGGAAGCAAATGACCAATCCATAGATGAAATAGAGGACTTTACGAAACTGAACGGTATCGGTAAGGGAACGGCAGCGGTTATCGAGGAATACATCAAAGACGAACAGTCTGATACTTTACGTCAGCTGCAGGAGGAAGTACCAGAAGGATTAGTCCCTTTGCTTGATTTACCTGGCTTAGGCGGGAAAAAGCTGGCCAAGCTGTATCAGGAGCTAGGCGTAATCGATGCAGCTAGCTTGAAAGAAGCAGTCGAATCAGGTAAAGTCGCATCGTTAAGCGGGTTCGGTAAGAAATCTGCAGAAAAAATTCTCGATGGCCTTGCGAATGTTGGATCTAGACCAGAACGCATTCCAATCGCAATGATGCTGCCCTTGGCGGAACGAATCGAGTCCTTCCTGGAATCATTGGAAGGTATCGAGCAGTATGCCCGTGCAGGGAGTCTGCGGCGGATGCAGGAAACGGTGAAGGATTTGGATTTCATCATTGCAACCAATGATCCGAAAAGTGTCCAGGAGCAGCTGCTTACAATCGATAACTTAAAAGAAGTCATCGCTAAGGGCGATACGAAAGTGTCTGTCACGTTAGAAGAAGGCTATGACATCAACGTAGACTTCCGATTGATCGAACCAGCAGCATTCGCAACAACGCTCCACCATTTCACTGGTTCTGCAGACCATAATGTGGCTCTGCGTCAGCTGGCGAAAAAACGTGGTGAGCGTATTAGTGAATACGGTGTTGAAAATGTAGAGACAGGGGAATTAACAACCTTCCAATCTGAAAAGGAATTTTTCGGACACTTTGGTTTGTCATTCATTCCGCCTGAAGTAAGAGAAGCGCAGGGTGAGCTGGATAGCTTCAAGCAGGAAATGCCGCTCGTTCAGCTATCGGATATCCAAGGCGATTTGCATATGCACTCAACTTGGAGTGATGGTGCCCAGTCGATTGAGCAGATGGCCAAACAGGCGATAGAGCTTGGCTACTCTTATATAGCGATCACGGACCACTCTAAGTATCTTAAAGTGGCTAATGGACTGGATGAGAAACGACTTCGGAAACAACGGGAAGAAATAGAGCGCATCAATGCGTTATATCCGGACTTTCATATATTCGCCGGTGTCGAAATGGATATCCTGCCAGATGCTCGTTTGGATTTTGACGATGACTTCCTGCAAGAAATGGATTATGTCATTGGTGCAATTCATTCCAGCTTCTCGCAATCAGCTGACCAAATCAAAGAACGTCTGACTGCGGCGCTCGAGCATCCAAACGTCAATGTCATCGCTCATCCAACTGGCCGCCTTATCGGAAGAAGAGCCGGCTATGCGGCTGATCCTGACTGGCTCCTCGAAAAGGCTGCTGAGACAGGTACGGTCATCGAGCTGAACGCCAACCCTAACCGACTGGATCTGTCATGGACATATTTGAAGAAAGCCCAAGAGCTCGGAGTGAAAATTGCTGTTAATACCGATGCGCATAGCTATGCAACGCTATCATTCATGGAAGTCGGTGTGGCGATGGCACGAAAAGGCTGGCTAAAACCAGAGACGGTTATCAACACATGGTCTAAGCAACAATTAATGGAGCTTTTTCAGCGCAGCTAACAGCTTGAAAAGTGGGGGGAAAACATGAATAAACGAATATTCCGTGTACTGGAATTCGATAAAATCATACAGAAGCTAAGTGAACAAGCAGCATCATCACTTGGTAAAAAAAGAGCTATGAAAATTCAGCCAGCAACAGAGCTGGCTGAAGTAGAACAGCTTCAGGCAGAAACAGATGAAGCTGCTTCTGTCATCCGTCTTCGCGGTGGTATACCGCTTGGCGGCATCTATGACATTCATGCAAGCGTCAAGCGTGCAGTTATCGGAGGTATTCTCAACGCAAACGAATGTCTTGATATTGCAAGTACAATTTATGGCGGCAAAAACTTGAAGCATTTCATCGAAGAGTTGGAAGAACCGGCGATGCCGATTATCCGTAGTCTTGTTGATCAACTTGTATCACTGAGTGATTTGGAGCGTCATATTAAGAGTGCTATTGATGATCATGGTCGAGTGATGGATGGAGCTTCAGAAAGACTCCGTGGTATCCGTTCTCGCATCCGTACGAATGAAAGCAGAGTGCGGGAAAAGCTTGATTCCTATACCAGGTCTAAAAGCAAGATGTTGTCAGATTCCATCATAACAATTCGGAATGACCGCTATGTGCTGCCAGTAAAACAAGAATACCGTGGGGCCATCGGCGGTATCGTCCATGATCAGTCTTCCTCTGGTCAAACTTTATTTATGGAACCGCAGGCGGTTGTAGATCTGAACAACCAGCTGCAGGAAGCAAGAGCACAGGAAAAAGCGGAGATTGAACGTATCCTGAAGGAAATCAGTATACGAGTTGCGGAAGATGAAGCAATTTTGCTTGCAAATATCGAGATTCTTGGTCAAATTGATTTCATTTCAGCACGTGCCAAGCTAGGTGCAGTTATGCGCTGCTCTATGCCGAAAATGAATGACAAAGGTATTATTCATTTGAAACAGGCTAGACATCCGCTGATTGATCAAGAGCAGGTAGTAGCAAATGATATCGATCTTGGAGAAGATTACTCTACCATCGTAATTACTGGTCCGAATACCGGCGGTAAAACCGTTACAATCAAGACAATCGGCTTGTTTACGCTTATGGCCCAGTCAGGCCTTCAGGTACCCGCGCTCGATGGCGGTGAAATGGCAGTCTTTACGGAAGTGTTCGCAGACATCGGTGATGAACAATCCATTGAACAGAGTCTGAGTACCTTCAGCTCGCACATGGTTAATATTGTAGATATTCTGAAGCAAGTTGATCATGAATCGCTCGTACTATTTGATGAGCTTGGTGCCGGAACAGATCCCCAGGAAGGTGCAGCGCTGGCGATGAGCATACTTGATGAAACGATAAAACGCGGTGCAACTGTTGTAGCGACGACGCATTATCCTGAGCTGAAGGCATATGGCTATAACCGCGACCGTGTCGTGAATGCAAGCGTGGAGTTTGATGTGGAAACACTCAGACCGACATATCGTTTGCTGATCGGAGTACCAGGCCGTAGTAATGCATTCGAGATTTCCAGACGTCTTGGTTTGAAGGAATCCATCATTGATAGTGCCAAGGAATTGATCGGAACGGATTCGAAGAGTGTCGAAAACATGATCGCATCTCTGGAAACATCGCGCAGAGAAGCAGAACATGATTATGAAACAGCTCGAGCACAGCTTGAAGAAGCTGAAACACTGAAACGCGATTTGGAGAAGCGTTGGCAGGAATTCGATAGCAAGCGTGAGCGTTTGTATCAAAAGGCTGAAGAAAAGGCTGCCAAGGCTGTTGAGCAGGCTAGGGAAGAAGCAGAAGAAATTGTTGCTTCTCTTCGTACTATGAAAAATCAAGCCAGTGTCAAAGAGCATGAAATCATCGAAGCTCGTAAACGACTGGAAGATGCTTCACCGGAGCTTGCAAAAAAAGGCTCAAACGCAGTGCCGCAGACGAAGGAAAACAAGCAGCTCATGCCTGGAGACGAAGTTCTTCTTTTAACTTTGGGACAAAAAGGAACAGTTGTCGAGAAGGTCAGTGACAAAGAATATTTGCTCCAAATTGGAATTATGAAAATAAAAGCGAAACGAAAAGACATCGAATTCGTAAAGAGACAGGACGTATTAAAAGAAAAGCCGGTTGCAACAGTTAAAGGCTCCGCCTATCATGTGAGCACAGAACTGGATTTACGCGGGGAACGCTATGAGGATGCACTGCGCCGCGTCGAGAAATATGTAGACGATGCGCTGCTAGCTGGATATCCGCACGTATCGATCATCCATGGTAAAGGGACGGGGGCCCTGCGTACAGGCGTGCAGGAATTTGCCAAACGCCACCGAGCAGTGAAGAATTATCGTTCTGGAGGCATGAATGAAGGCGGAACCGGTGTAACCGTGCTTGAATTTCAGTAAACAGCGGGGAGTACGGGGATATGGAGTCATTTTGGGAAAATACGATTGTCCTGACAGCCGCGCGTTATAGCGTGGCGGTACTGAGTATCATCGTGTTTATGGCTATTTTTGAGCTGGTGACTTCCTATAAGAACTGGGAAGAAATCCGCCGGGGAAATTTGTCTGTTGCGATGGCGACAGGCGGTAAGATGTTCGGAGTAGCGAACGTGCTTCGTTTCTCCTATGAACATAATGATGGCATTCTCCAGAGCATCATGTGGAGCTCCATTGGTTTTGTGTTGCTGTTGATCGGCTATTTTATTTTCGAATTCCTGACGCCGACTTACAAAATCGACACGGAGATCGCTAATGATAACCGGGCAGTTGGATTTATTTCGCTTGTTATTTCAGTGGGATTATCTTATGTTATAGGAGCAAGTATCTAGTGCAATGTTTAGGAATGAACGCTTCTAAGCAAACTAGTAGCGTTACGGACTTCAGCAGTGCTATACTCGATGAAAGCTTTTATTTAGGAGGAATTTAATATGGCAATTGTAAATGCTACTGATTCAAACTTTAATACAGAAACAAGCCAAGGACTTGTCCTTGCTGACTTTTGGGCAACTTGGTGCGGACCTTGTAAAATGATCGCACCAGTATTGGAAGAAATCGACGGCGAAATGAGCGATAAAGTTAAAATCGTAAAACTTGACGTTGATGAAAACCAAGAAACTGCTGGAAAATTCGGCGTAATGAGCATCCCGACATTGCTTCTTTTCAAAGATGGCGAAGTTGTAGATCAAGTGATTGGCTACCAGCCAAAAGAAGCACTTGTTGAGCTTGTTAACAAACACGCGTAAGCAATAGACATGAGATCCCTTGTTACATTTTTGTAGCAAGGGTTCCTTTATGTAAAGCACAAGTAAAAGGGGAAAGCGAATGAACAAGACGATAACTGATAAACTCGCTGTTCTGCCGCCGCAGCCTGGCTGTTATTTGATGAAGGATAAAAACGGGACGGTCATTTATGTCGGAAAGTCCAAGCTCCTCCGCAACCGGGTCAGGTCCTATTTCACCGGTGCGCACGACCGCAAGACACAGCGGCTCGTCGCGGAAATCGTGGATTTCGAATATATTGTTACCTCCTCCGAAATTGAAGCACTCATCCTTGAAATGAACCTAATCAAAAAATATGATCCGAAATATAACATCCTCCTGAAGGATGATAAAACATATCCATATTTGAAAATCACAGCAGAAGAACAGCCGCGTTTGCTGGTGACACGAAAAGTGAAAAAAGATAAAGGCAAATACTTCGGACCATATCCGAACGTAATCGCAGCCAGGGAGACAAAGAAACTGCTGGACAGACTTTACCCGCTGCGAAAATGTAATACGATGCCGGACCGTGTCTGCTTGTATTACCACATGCACCAATGTCTTGGTCCTTGTGTCTATCCTGTCTCGCAGGAGACGAACCGGAATATCGTACAGAATATCACGACATTCTTAAACGGCGGACACCATCAGATCAAGAAGGATTTACGCCAGAAGATGCAGGAAGCTTCTGAAGAGCTCGATTTCGAGCGTGCGAAGGAGTTGCGCGACCAAATCCAGCATATTGAATCTGTTATGGAGCAGCAGAAGATGACATTGACGGATCAGACAGACCGCGATGTATTCGGCTTCGCCTATGATAAAGGCTGGATGTGTGTACAAGTATTCTTCATCCGCCAAGGTAAGCTGATCGAACGTGATGTAAGTATGTTCCCGTTCTTCGATGAACCAGAAGAAACATTCCTTACTTTTGTCGGGCGTTTCTATCTGCACCAAAACCATTTGCTGCCTAAGCAAGTGCTCGTCCCAATCGGTACGAATGTGGAGGGGTTGCAGCAGCTCTTGGAAACGGATGTAGCCATTCCATATCGCGGCCGAAAGAAAGAGCTTGTCGAGCTTGCTGGAAAGAATGCCAAAATCGCTATTAAAGAGAAATTCTCACTTATTGAGCGTGATGAGGACCGGACAATTAAGGCGGTCGAATCGCTTGGAGAGAAGCTAAATATAGCGACACCACACCGCATTGAGGCATTTGATAACTCTAACATCCAAGGTAGCGATCCGGTATCTGCAATGATCGTCTTTACCGATGGCCGTCCGGATAAGAAGGAGTATCGGAAATACAAGATACGTGATGTGAAAGGTCCCGATGATTACGATACAATGCGAGAAGTCATTCGCAGACGATATAAACGGGTGCTGCAGGACAATTTGCCACTACCGGACCTGATTGTCATTGACGGCGCAAAAGGGCAGATGAGCGCAGCAATAGAAGTACTGGAAGACGAACTGGGGCTTGATATACCGGTTTGCGGCCTTGCTAAGGATGATAAGCACCGTACAAGTGAATTGCTGTACGGGACACCGCCGCAAGTTGTTGATTTCGAACGGAATGCCCAAGATTTTTATTTGGTGCAGCGTATCCAGGATGAAGTACACCGATTCGCCATCAGCTTCCACCGCCAGCTGCGCGGTAAGAGCGCAATTAAATCGAAGCTGGACGATATTCCGGGTGTCGGTGAAAAGCGCAGAAGATTGCTCATGCGTCACTTTAAATCAGTGACAGCTATCCAAGAAGCAAGTGTTGAAGAAATCGCTAAGCTAGGTATCCCTGCACCAACTGCACAAATTATTTTGAACCATTTGAATAATCCAGAGGAAGTTATAGAAGAACAGGAAGAAGGAGACCAGGCCTAAGATAGGCCTGGTTTTTTTATGTGCCTAATTTAGAGAACACAGTTGAATATGTGTGTAATAAATGTTGTTTTACTCTTCGTGATCTATGATATACTTTAAATTAACATTAATTACCAAAAAATCTCTAGGAGAGGTGAAATAATGGGGTTTTAAGGCTTGCTTTTTTTAGGAGTAGCTGTAGGAGCTATAGTCTGTGCTATAGCTCGGATATTTAATAAAAAAACCAAGTTTCATATTCCACTAGTATTTCCAAGTATTTGTGTCGGTATCGTAACTATAGCTGCAGGACTGATGGTGGGGGCTTGGGATGGTATGGCTATTTCCATTATCGGACTTGGGACACTGGCTTTTACTATTCTGCCGGTGGGAGGCATAGTGGTTAACCGATATCAAAGTAAGAAGGGTTAAGGAACGAAGATAGTAATGCTAGCACAAAGTAATGTATATTTGGTATGAAGTGGATGAAAGTGAGCGTGGCATTATTGAGTTATAAGAACTTTTTCAAAGGTCCTGCTGCTATTAGCACCTTGTGTGCATTATTGTCGTTAACACTCGGTACCCTAAATCTGCTGCTTATCATGGTCACTCCCGAATTATGGAAACAACTAAACTTCCTAGAAGGCTTTGTTATTAATACCGTAGTATTCAGCACCCTGATTAGTTTTGTTTTTGCCTTCTTTGCGCCTGATAAAGAGGTGAGGATAACACTTATCCTATTTACTTTAGTTATGGGCCTTACATTATGCCCCATAACTGTTGGGACAGGTATTTTTTAAGATGAAACAATTAAGAAATGACGTGTAAGATACACACGTCATTTCTTCCGTTTTTATAGGTTGACTCCATCAATCTTCCTTTGCAAAATAAACATTAAACTGAACATGTTCCTTTTTCGGCACATTTTCGTCCACGCATTCACAAGCGAGCTCCTTGATCTGCTCGATGCTTGCAGCGAGGAAGCCTGCTTCCATTCTGTACTCTTTTCCGACTCCGACGTTCCATCTATGTATGACTGGTGCTCCCGAGAGTTCGAATGTCATTTCATGCCGTTTTTGTTTGACTAAGCTCAGGTTCCCCCAGCCCATTTGGATAAAAAAGTCCTCGACTTGTTCCATGGATGCTGGGTTTACTCTCCGTGCCAGTTTTTTACCCAGCACGTAAAGGATGGAAGAAGCGTCCTCACCTAATAAGTCTGGTAAACTGACAAAACGCAATATATCATGGCCGGCTCCATGAGTGATGAGCTGTTCCATATAATCCTTGTCGAATTCTTGCATTTTCTTTTGCATGCATGTCTTCCTTTCCCGCCTTGTTGCAATTACAAAGTATCTTTATTCACTTTACCATGAAAACCGGGTATACTGCCAATGTCTTTTGGCTGAATTGACAATGTTTATGAAACTGACAATATTCGTCGATATTCTCGTGAATTATATAAAATAAAAAAATAGATTAGTAAATTTTTTAAAGCGTTTTCTTGACGCCTAAATTTGATAGTTATACAATAATATTGTTAATAAGGATTCGGTTTTCATTCGGTTTTATTTTTAATCGAATATGAAAACGCAATCATTCTGTTAATTCAGAGAGCTATTGAGGGGGTACGTATGAACGAGAATCGAGAGTTTTTCTACCGCAGGCTTCATTCATTGTTAGGAGTGCTTCCAATCGGAATCTTCCTTATCCAGCATTTGGTCATTAACCACTTTGCTGCGTACGGAAGCGGCAGCTTCAATACTGCTGCTGGTTTCATGCACAATCTTCCATTCCGCTTTGTGCTTGAATGGATCGTCATCTACATACCGATCCTGTATCATGCCATTCTCGGTGTGTACATTGTACTGACAGGTAAGAACAATACAAGAAGATATGGATACTTCCGGAACCTGATGTTTCTGCTGCAGCGGATCACTGGTATCGTGACACTGATTTTCATCGCATGGCATGTCTATCAGACTCGTGTTATTACAATCTTCACGCAGGAAACAATTGATTTTGATTTTATGGAAGCTATTCTGACCCAGCCATTTTTCTTCTGGTTCTACTTGATTGGCGTCATTTCCACAACGTTCCACTTCGCGAACGGACTATGGAGCTTCCTGGTTACTTGGGGAATCACAGTATCTCCGCGTTCCCAGCGAATCGCGACATATGCGACGCTGCTTGTGTTCCTTGGCGTAACGTATTTAGGGGTACGCTCTTTGCTGGCATTCGGCATGGGTGTATAAGATAGCGGCTTTAAGAGAGGGGACTTAAAGATATGAGTAAACGTAATATAGTTGTTGTCGGCGGGGGACTGGCAGGTTTGATGGCTACCATCAAAGCAGCAGAAGCCGGCGTTCATGTAGATTTGTTATCCATTGTTCCGGTAAAACGCTCCCACTCCGTTTGTGCACAGGGAGGCATCAACGGAGCTGTTAATACAAAGGGTGAGGGTGACTCCACCTGGGAGCATTTCGACGATACGGTTTACGGAGGGGACTTCCTTGCCAATCAAGGGCCCGTAAAAGGAATGTGCGATGCAGCACCGAGTATCATCCATATGCTCGACCGAATGGGTGTCATGTTCAACCGGACACCAGAGGGTCTGCTTGACTTCCGCCGTTTCGGCGGTACGCAGTATCACCGGACAGCTTATGCTGGTGCGACGACTGGTCAGCAGCTGCTTTATGCACTTGATGAGCAAGTGCGGCGCTACGAGACTGCAGGTCTGGTAACAAAATATGAGGGCTGGGAATTTGTTCATGCCATCATTGATGATGAAGGTGTCGGACGCGGTATCCTGACACAGAACATCCAATCCCATGAATTGCGCGCGTTGCGGGCAGATGCTGTCATCATGGCGACAGGCGGACCTGGTATCATCTTCGGAAAATCGACGAACTCGATCATCAACACAGGTTCTGCTGCTGGAGCTTTGTATGAGCAAGGTGCAATTTATGCGAATGGAGAGTTCATTCAGATTCATCCTACGGCTATACCTGGTGACGATAAGCTCCGCCTTATGAGTGAATCAGCACGCGGAGAAGGCGGCCGTGTATGGACGTACAAAGATGGAGAGCCTTGGTACTTCCTTGAAGAAAAATACCCGGCGTACGGAAACCTTGTGCCGCGTGATATTGCGACACGGGAGATCTTCGATGTGTGTGTTAATCAGAAGCTCGGCATCAATGGCGAAAACATGGTCTATCTTGATTTGTCCCATAAGGATCCAAAAGAGCTGGATGTTAAACTGGGCGGTATCATTGAGATTTATGAAAAATTCGCAGGTGACGATCCACGTAAGGTTCCAATGAAAATCTTCCCGGCAGTCCATTACTCTATGGGCGGTCTTTGGATCAGTGATGATCAAATGACAAATATTCCAGGAATCTTTGCAGCTGGGGAATGCGATTACTCTCAGCATGGTGCAAACCGTCTTGGTGCGAATTCCCTACTGTCAGCAATTTACGGCGGAATGGTTGCCGGACCGAATGCGATCAAATATATCGACGGACTGGATAAGCATGCCGATGACATCTCCAGCAAGCTATTCGATGATGCGCTTGCCAAAGAGCAAGCCAACTTCGATAAGATGATTAAAATGGACGGGAATGAGAATGCGTACAAGCTGCACCGTGAGTTAGGCGAATGGATGACGGATAACGTGACAGTTGTTCGTGAAAACAGCAAATTGCTCAAGACGGATGACAAATTGCAGGAGCTTCAAGAACGCTGGAACAATATCAACATTCATGATACATCCCTATGGAGCAACCAGGGTGTCATGTTCACCCGCCAGCTGAAGAACATGCTGCATTTGGCTCGTGTCATGACAATTGGTGCATACATGCGGAATGAAAGCCGCGGTGCCCATTACAAACCTGAATTCCCAGAACGGAACGATGCGGAATTCCTGAAGACTACTATGGCTAGATATGATGAAACATCCAACTCGCCAGATATCTATTACGAAGAAGTCGACACTTCCTATATCAAGCCGAGAAAACGTGACTACAGCGCCGCGAAAGCGAAGGAGGCAAAAGCATAATGGAAGCGACGAAAACGAAGCAAGAGACGATTACAATCATTGTGACACGTCAGAACGATCCGAGTAGCGCCCCTTATGAAGAAACCTTTCATGTACCATACCGGGAGAATATGAACGTCATCTCTGCTTTGATGGAGATACGGAGAAACCCGGTGAATGCGGAAGGCAAGGAAACGACACCTATCTATTGGGATATGAACTGTCTGGAAGAGGTTTGCGGAGCATGTTCCATGGTCATCAATGGTACGCCAAGGCAGTCCTGTGCAGCACTTATCGATAAACTGGAACAGCCAATCCGTCTTGAGCCGATGGCCACGTTCCCGATTATTCGTGACTTGGCAGTGGACCGCTCCCAAATGTTCGACAGCCTGAAAAAAGTTAAAGCTTGGGTGCCGATTGATGGTACGTATGATCTAGGACCTGGTCCGCGTATGCCAGAGAAGAAAAGACAATGGGCATATGAGCTTTCCAAATGCATGACTTGCGGCGTGTGCTTGGAAGCATGCCCGAATGTGAACGATAAATCTGATTTCATCGGTCCAGCACCGATTTCCCAAGTACGTTTGTTCAACTCCCATCCAACTGGTGCAATGAATAAAGGGGAACGTTTGGAAGCATTGATGGGAGAAGGCGGCATCGGCAGCTGCGGTAACTCACAGAACTGCGTACAGGTTTGCCCGAAAGGTATTCCGTTGACAACGTCAATCGCCGAAATGAACCGTGCAACGAATATCCAGTCGTTCAAGAACTTCTTTGGAAGTGACACGAATTACTAAGATAGTTAATTTCTGAAGCAAAAAACGGAACTCCACATAGAGAGTTCCGTTTTTTTGTTAAGCTATCTTTAGAAAACTTGCTGCTGTACAATAGAGAAAATATTTATGATATTAGCCGAGGAGATGTTATTCATGAAAAAGAAAGCATTCTGGTTGCCTATACTCTCTTCCTTTCTTGTAATGGTGCTTTTATACACAATCGGTAACATATTCGAGATTTCATATCTTAGCTGGACTTTCTATAAGGAAAATCCAGCAGAAGGGGTTGTATTTGAAGCTGGAGGATCTCTTATTCCAGTTCTTATTGGTTTAATAATTGGTTTCGTTTTAGAAGGAATTTTGAAAAATAAACAGAAAGACGATATTGACTTATCGCGATAGCATCTCCACTTATTAACGAATACCTTGTAACTCCTAATCTATTCTTCAGTTATAGCTAAACAGACACGCTTATACGTTTTTTTACCTTCCAAAGCTGCAGGCTCGTAAGACTTAAGATTGTAAACCTCGTACATATATTCCAACCATCTGTTCAAGTGATTTCTCCAGATCAACATCAAGTTTAAATCCTGCGTGCTTATTTAAATCAATGAAGCCGTGCAGCATACTTCGGAACCCACGGATAGCATGGATCTTATCTGTTTCATCTAATGGGAATGATGTTAAACCATCAGCTATAAGCTGCACAAGTGCTTCACTAACTTCCCAGCTTCCACCAGGAAGGGAAGAGGCATACAGACCAGGATGAGAAGAGCCAAAATGCACATAGGCCTTTGCTAGTGACAGTAGCGGCTGTGCGCCCTGTTCGGTATCTCTCAGAGCTTCATAAAGTTGTATTTGTGCAGCTTCGGCCATTGCGTGCTTGATTTCCTCTAAGTTTTTGAAATGGTTATACAAAGAGGGCGGCTTAATTGATAGGGAGCGAGCAATATTTGCCATCGTGACTGCTTCGTATCCTTGCTGTTCAGCTAATGAAAGAGCAGTTTCGATGATCATCGTTTTGGTAAGCTGCATTCTAGGCATGTTACCTGGCTCCTTTTTCGGCACGCAGGATGGCTTGCTTCATAGACGTCAATGGTTCATGAAGCAAATCTCCATGTCCAACAGCCAAGATTGTAGGCTCTAAGTCTGCTAGCTTTTTGGCCGATTGAATCGAGATTTCTTTATTCCATGTGGCCCAGCTAGGGAATGGGAACTGCCACCTTAAATCTCCGGATACCGCTATTCCGCCTCGAAGCTGGAAAGCATCTCCGACAAGGAGTGCACCATCTCGATGGTCGAACAATGCCAGCATACCTGGTGTGTGCCCAGGCGCTGCTATCACTTCGAGTGATCCGACATGGTCACCTTCGCTCAAGAACCTTTCTGGTCTCGTCTTGATATTCTTCGGATATCCGCCCTTGATTGGGAGTCCAGCTTCCATTTTCGTTTCGTTTTGAAGTATATCCCACTCCATCTGCGATAACATGACCTCTGCATCGGGTAAAGCTTCTTTTAAGTTGTCTAGAGCCCCAATATGATCTGAATGGGCATGTGTTAATACGATTTTAGTTATTGGTTTACCAATCGTACGGGCTGCTGAAAGAATAGAAGATGCTGAGGATGCTAGCGCTGCATCGACCAATGTTAATCCATCTTCTTCTTCGACCAGATAACAATTCACCGGAAACAGTCGTGGCATAAATGATAGCTGATATAAGTTGTTTTGTTTGTGAATACGCATAAAAATCCCCTCCAAACTAATGGTATTAGTTAAACTATAAACTAATAGGATTAGTTTTACAAGGGATTATTTTCCATAATGCAGAATATATGATACGGTTTAACTAAGAAGGTCGCAAAGGAGGGGGAAGGATGTTTGGTTCTAAACTTCAGCGCTGGGGTGTAGGGTTGCTTTTATTGGCCTCTCATTGCTTTTGTTGGGAACAGTCACACAGAAGCCTATTTTGTTTATTCTAGGTTTTATATTACAGGTGGTTTCTCTTGTTTTACTTGCCATGCATATTGGAGATAATCACACTTTAAGAAAAAGCCGTTAATCAATCTATCTTACCTAATTTAAAATCATTTCCATTTGAAATGGGCTGGAAGAGAAGGAAGTTCAAGGAAGGAGCTGACCAATATGCGGACAGTAAGCTGGAAAGTATTCTGTTTTACTCTGCTTCTTAGTATCACTTGTTTCTTTTTCATTAATATCTTTACAATTAAGACCAATCATGTAAGTGGGAATGGAAATTTGGGATTGCCTCTTTATCCATTAGCATGTTTCTTTCTTTTGGCAGTCATGTATTGTCTGTTTGCAACCTATTTCAATAAGCTGAATGGCCGTCCAAGGATGCTGCACGTATTAACCATTGTACTTACTTGTATAGGTATTGCTGTTTGCTTTTCATTTGCCAGAGAAAAGTACGTACTTCGGATCGCAGAACTGGAGCAGACAATGGCTGTGAGTACAACGTTTATGCAGGATTATGGCTGGCAGGATATCCATTTGAATAACTTATACTTCAATGTATACACCTACATAGCTGCCGTTTCTCTTGCCTTTCTGCTGGCCGGGTTGTATTGCGTGGTAAGGAGACGAGTATGATGAAAAGACAGATTATCGCACTTGGCGGCGGAGGTTTCTCTATGGAAACGGACAACTTGGCTCTCGATCGGTATATACTTTCTCAAAGCGGCAAGATTGAACCACATGTTTGTTTCATTCCAACGGCTAGCGGAGATAAGCTGGATTATATTCGGCGCTTTTATGAAGCTTTTCATCAGCTTCCATGCAAGCCTAGTCATCTGTCGCTGTTTGAACCTAATTTCAAAGATTTGCGCACATTTGTATTGGAGCAGGATATCCTCTATGTCGGAGGAGGAAGTACCCGAAACATGCTGGTGCTGTGGCGTGAATGGAAGCTGGATAACATACTAGCTGAAGCTTACCAGAGTGGTGTTATCTTGGCGGGACTAAGCGCTGGGGCCAATTGCTGGTTTGAGGAGGGGCTGACGGACCCTTTGAACGGGCCACTGTATGCAATAGATGGTCTTGGTTTTTTACCAGGAAGTGTTTGTCCTCACTTTGATGGAGAGGCGAAACGTAGACCAGCTTATGTGAAGGCTGTAGGAGAAGGTAGTATGAAAGAAGGCTATGGGGTTGATGATAGTGCTGCTTTACATTTCGTAGATGAACAGTTGGATCAGGCTGTATGCTCTCGGAAGAATGCTGCTGTGTATAACATAAAAAGGCAAGAAGACGGCGCTTATGAAGAAGCGATTCCGGCTGCTTACCTGAATTAAATCGGCCATTACATTTCAACAATAAACCAGTGAATATGCGAAGCAGTTTCGGAAACCAGCTGCTTTTTCATCAATTCGGCATCTTCCATCGTATCGAATAGCTTACACATCGTACTGCCTGTTTCTTTCAGGCAGCGAATGTCTTCCTTCTCTTCACGCATGATCACATACGCCAATAGTCATCCCTCACTTATAGTTTTCTATCTAAGATGTGTTTAGAAGATTATATATCGAAGATGACCTGTTGTATAGCAGATTTATGTAAAAATTTGAAAATAACAAGGTAAATTATACCAGAAAAAATAACCTCACAGCTTCTATGCTGGAAGGTTATTTTTGTTTAGCGGAAAAATGGAAGATCTGTTGCTCCGACTAAACGGGCATAAATGAACAACTGACCTTTGTGATGCAATTCATGATCATACATAGCTTGAAGATAAAGTTCTTTCTTACCTTGCATACCTGGTAAATTTGCTTCGTTATCTAATGCTAGTTCTTCATCAGTAATTTTCTCAAAGTCTTTAATCGTTTGATCAGTAAAATGCTTTACTGCTTTTCTGAGGTCTTCCATCGTATGTACTTCAGGAAGATCTGGAGTTGTCATGGATTCCGTTTTCACCATATTTACGAACACACCGTTCCAGGCGGTTACGTGAAGGACCAGGTCACGAAGTGTCATCGCATCCTCCCATGGTTTAAAATCGAGATGACCATCTTCGATTTGATCGATGAGTTGAGTTAATACATTGCGGTGCTGCAGCCAGTTTTCTTTCCAATATGCTGTTTTACTCATGTAGCATTCTCCTTTTGGTAAGCTTCTTCTACACTATAAACAATAAGGCTAGGTATTGTCATTTGTGAAAGACTGAGTGAATTAGTTAAGGTGCTGCTGGATCATCGTGTATTATTCACAAGCATAATCATCCTTATCCCGGTCAAACTTGCGCTGATAGGCAGTATGAGTGCTTGGCACACCATCTGGGTATGTTTTTCTCAGTTCAGTGCAATTGGCAAATTGCGTTGATTCATTTGAAGTGCTGTCAACTGGTGTATCGGAAGTATCCTGGCTGGTAGCACAGCCGTTGAATCCACGATCTGTGACATATCCATTTTGCTGCCAAACTGCTTCATCATCGTTTTTAGCAGTTGCTTCCGCTTCCTCGAAAGTATCAAGATATCTTGTGTTTGGCGGGTACACATAAGCTACACGTGCTAATCCTTCTTCCAGCAATGTTTGCTGGACGCTCGCTCCGTCGGCATATACATAAGCAAGCAGTCGGCCGTACTTGTCCGTTCTACCACCTACATCAAATTCCAACTCCAATTTCTCCGCATCCGTTACCAGTTCTTCATTGCGTTTGCTGGCATCCTTTCCATAGGGCTGAACACACTTGTTCGGCGCCTTCGTCTCAGGAGTATCAACAAGCAAGTACCGGACCGTTTCTTCCTGGCCGTTGTAGTTCACTTTGATTGTGTCTCCATCGACAATTCGGATTAAAGAAACCTCGACCTTATCAGTCGTTCCTGAAGTTGTAGTAGCATTTCTATCTGAATCTGGCTGTTGATTTGTCGTGCTGACTGTTCCGCATGCACTGATCAGAAACAAGGCAATAATTAACCAAGTCGTACTATGTATTGTTTTTCTCATGCTGTTATAAGGCTCCTTCTAGCTGTTTCTATTTCCATAATAAAAGGGATGGACACAGCTTACAAGAGCAGAAAGCAGTACATCATGTGAGACGCACAGCTTGTAACCAGATAAAGAGAAAATACTAATCGTAAAAGTTATGGGATACAAAAGGAAGGGAATGATAAAAACGGGTGTTTTGACTATGTAGGAGGTTATGAGTGGAGCTGAAAGGGAACACGATTTTAATAACAGGTGGCGCATCTGGAATTGGCTTTGCATTTGCAGAGAGATTTTTGCAGGCAGGCAGTCAAGTCATTATTTGCGGAAGAAGAGAAAGCAAATTACAAGAGGCGAAAGACAAGCATCCGGAACTTATTACCCGTGTATGTGATGTATCAGTGGAGGCCGAACGGCTCACCTTGCTTGAATGGGTCAAAGAGGAGCATCCAGAGGTAAATGTGCTTGTTAATAATGCGGGAATACAGCAGCGTTTTGCCGTATTAGAAGCAGATCCAGTCAATAATTGGGCGTATTATAATAAAGAGATATCCGCAAATATTGAAGCACCGTTTCATCTATCGATGCTGTTTGCGCCTTACTTTTCTTCCAGTGGGAAGAAAGCGGCAATTATAAATGTCACATCAGGACTTGCATTTACACCAATGGCCATAGCACCAATCTATTCGGCAACAAAAGCAGCATTGCATTCCTTCACTATGAGTCTGCGTTTGCAGCTTGCTGAAACCAAAGTGAAAGTGATTGAAGTTGCTCCGCCTGCAGTCAACACAGATTTGGGAGGTGTGGGCATTCACACATTTGGTGAACCAGTGGATGAGTTTGCTGATGGTATATTCAAAGGGCTGGCAGAAGGTAAGGAAGAAATAGGCTATGGTTCATCAGCGAAGGCTTTACGAATGTCGCGTGATGAGATTGATGAAGCAGTAAAGAATATATACAGCAGAGTGAAGTAAAGAGGAAAAGAGCTGATCATAGTGATCAGCTCTTTTTGCTAGAGTCCAATTTACCGTATCCTAGTTGATGCAACGCAATCTTTAAATTCGATATGGTAGTAATTGTATTAAATTCTAAGCCGAGTGATACCATCGTCTGTGCAATTTCAGGACGGATACCAGTAATAATCGTCTCGATACCACTTATACGAAGTGATTGAACGATTTGAACAATCTGATTGGCTACCATCGTATCAATCATCAATACACCGGAAACATCCAAGACAAGATGATCTAACGCCAAAGCATTGCCTTGTGTCAATGCAGTCTCCATGATCAGTTTAGCCCGATGGGTATCTATCTCGCCAACAATAGGTATTACCGCCAATCCTTCATAAATCGGGACAACTGGCACGGACAGTTCCTCCAGCGCACTATAAGCTATACTAACCATCTCTTTATTATGCTTTTCAAACTGTCTTCCGATTTCAAAGCTGACTACTTCAAGCATTGGATCGATGATTTTCGATACATCCAGCATCGTAATAGCAGCAAAATGCCGCTCCTCAAGCTCTACCGTGAAGATGTCCCAAATAACACTGCGAAAGCTGGAAACGTATTGCAGTGTAGCAGTCAAGGAAATATTCATCTCCGTCGCAGCCTTTCCAGCCCATGAACCCCAAGCTAAGAAATTCTTTTCCACTTCTGCCTTGTTATCCTCAGCAAAAAGGATTGCCCCGATATTAGATACCAGTCTTGCATTGAATTTGGATAACTGATCTTTCGGGAGAGATAAGATACGAAGCTCTTTATTTAATGTCGAATCGAGGTTTAGAAGTACAGATTCGGCTATAATGTCTTGGTTCTTCTGTATCTTCTCCCCTATGTATCTCAATTCGTCTTTCATATCGATGTCCCCTTTTGTTGTGTATGCTACTTTAAGAATAATCTAAGAGAGAGCGTAATGGAAGTTTAAAGTGGTATATAAAATACTTCATTTTTAAAGGAAGATAAGATTTTTAAATAAATATTATTTAAAATTGACCATATTGTCCAACTTCGTACATCAATATTATTACTAATATGAGCGTATTTGAGTCACGTCTCAAATACGCTCGGATATTGTAATGAATAGACTCTAGATTAATACATACTAAAAAGCTTTCCGTCGATAAATGTAACTAGTAATACTCCAAGAAGCTCCGTAAATAGCTAAGCAAAGAAGTATGGCACTTGTATAGAAAATTGGCACGGACAGATTAAGAAGGAAATCTGTAAAGGATGTCAGCTTTTCACCTAAATAAGATACTATAGGAGGAACTATGCCTGCTAAAACCAAGAAACTGATTATTGCTACCGGGAAGGTATAACCTGGTTTTATGATATAAGACATGGGTAGGTAAAAAGATAACAGGAATAAGGCTAAACTGCTGCTTATTGCAATGTCTGTTATTGAGAAAGGTTTATTGAATACATACAATAAGATACTTGTAATCCCAGTTGCTAAGATTATAAAGACAATTGCTCCTATATATCGGGATGAAATAATTTCGATGCGTGTATAAGGAAGCGAATTCAATAGTATGTTAGTTTCTGTTTTTTCATCGTAAGCAAGCGTATTAATTGGAAGGATAACGCTGGCAAGTAGGAAGATAAAAGCTGGATGCTGCCTGTCCAATAGGACAAAGAATAATACTAATAGTATAAACACTAACAGCTGCCATTTTTGCAGAATAAAGTCGCGCTTGATTAAATTAAACATGCTGCACACCGCCTTTCAAATGAAACATAATATCTTCAAGTGTGGCCGGCTCAATAACAACGCTGTCTCCAAAAGTATTTTCTACATCATTAACTTTTTTTGTTAATGCTTCAAATCCAGTAGATAAGCGGTTTATATGCATGAAAGCCTTTTCCGTATCTCGATCCAGAAGCTCGGTTCTTCCTTTAACGAGAGCATAATTTTCCGTTATGTCATGAATGGAGTTATTAAAAACTAATTCCCCGCGGTTTATGAAGGCTATGTAATCTGCGATGCGATTCAAATCTGTTGTGATGTGGGTGGAGAAGAAAATGGTGCGGTTACCATCTAACATTAATTCCTGTAAGACCCCAAGCAGTTCCCGTCTGAAGATGGGGTCCAAGCCAGCTGTCGGCTCATCCATAATGATCAGTTCAGCATGATGAGACAAAGCAATCGCTAGGGAAGCCTTCATTTGCATACCTTTTGAAAATTTCTTAATTGATTTATTAAGCGGAAGCTCAAATTGTTCTACATATTGAGAGAATAGTGCATTATCCCAGTGTTTATAAGCTGGTGAGACAATACGTTTAATATCTTTTAAATTCAAATTCTCAAAGAAGACATTGCCATCGTAAACAAACCCAATTCGTTCCTTGATCGCTTTCTCATGTGTTTTGTAGTCCATGCCAAAAACACTTACTTCACCAGCATCAGGTTTTAACAGATTCATGATCATCTTTATCATTGTTGACTTACCGGCACCATTTGCACCGATAAAACCATGCACAAAGCCTCGCTTTACTTGTAAATCGATATTTTTAACAGAGAAATCTTTAAATCTCTTTGTCACGTTATTAAATTCGACTACATTCTCCATTCCTTTCACTCCTCATATAAGATCTTAATTAATTGCTGCAAATCAGCAAGAGATAAGCCGATTTCCCGGCTGTTCGTAATGACATCGCTTAGCTGCTCTTCAATCACTTTTAGTTTTTTCTCTTTGATAAACTCTACATCTTGTTCTGCAACAAATGAGCCTTTGCCAACAATGGAGTAAATAAATCCTGCCTTTTCCAGTTCTTCATAAGCACGTTTAGTCGTGATAACGCTGATTTGTAAATCCTGTGCGAGTTTGCGCATGGAAGGAATAGCGGCTCCCTCCGGCAGCTCACCCGATAAAATGGACGATTTAATTTGATTTGTAATCTGCTCATAAATCGGCTCCTTTGAATTGTTGGAAATAATAATTTGCATGTGATCCCTCTTATTCTATTTTTTGGAGAAAAGTAACGCGATAATATCTGCCACTGCCACAATAAGTAGTGCAATGATATGGACAACCATGACCATATTGAAGAATGGGTACGAGTATGGCGTAATCCATTCTGTAAAAAGTGATGAATCTAATATACTTCTGAACGTTCTGGGGATGAAGCTGTCACTATCGTTTATATTCGGTTCCAAGGAAGTCCCATCCACCAATACAAAGATTATTTGTACAAATAGGAAAACACCAAGGTAAGTTATTCAGCGCCGTATCGGAGTTAAAGTTGGGGCTTTTTCCGTGCTATTCACCTTAAGTAACCCTCCTTTTTTTGTATTGATACTGCTATATTGTATATGTTTTATGTATACAATATATACAAAGTTGAAGAAGTGCGCAACCATTTTTGTTAAATTAAGGAGATTAATGGTAGATTATACACTCAATTGGCTTGAGAAGAAGGGCTCAGAATATTTTAGATTATGTGATCCGGGCTTTTATAGGAATTGAACGATATGAAGCCACATCTAAAGAGCAGTGGCTGCACCTTATCAATGTAATATATTAGGAACCACTCATTGCTTACAAAGAAGAGGAAATTGATTTTATGTGGTCAAAAACTACAAAAAGAGCACTTTGATTGGTTGAGCAGTATCAACTGATTGGTCTGTTTCACTTCTTAGTGATCTATTGGAGGTCAGCAATGGATAAATACTTAATGGAGTCAATCTTGCACTTAAGTAACGCGAAAGAAATTGTGAATTAAAGAAAGGCTATTTCTATGATCAAAAGTATGTAATCGATCAAAAATATCTTTTAAGGATATTTCCTGTTGAAGAAGCAGCTAAAAGGGCAGATGAATTTTTATTTTTGAGTAAGATTCATGAGTTATCAAAATATGTCCCAAATGAGTTGGAGTTTAGAGCCATAGATGACTACCAGAAAGCTTATATGGTCTTACCATTTCTCCCAGGAGTTGATGCTGAGGAGGGATTAAGCAGACTTACGGAAGAGGAACAATATGCTGCGGGAGTCTCAGCAGGAAGTGAATTGAGCAATCTATGACGTATTGGATTAGGATAACAAATTAGTTATGTCCATCCGAAGCTTAGATAAAATCAAAGAGAGATGAAGAAATCACCAATCCCTGGTATGTTCATGTATGGCTTATTCAGTTCTCACTGTGATCTTGCCAGTCGTAATAAGTATCTTTATCAAGTACATCTATTATCTTACCGTTTACGTTAATAGTATCATCATCTAACCAGTTTACTTCAGGTGTCTCGCTATCAGAGTGTATTTCCCAATATACTGTCTCTTCTTTTAATTGGTTTTGATCTGAATCATTGGAGGAAATGCTAACTGCTTGCTGTATAGGGGTTGTTGCGTTACCGTTTTCGTCAATTAATCTTATCTCTGCAACATAGCTTTTATTAGGTGATTCAATAGTTGAAACAACTTGTCCTTTTCCATTTAGATCGTTTAAATTTACATCAATGAGGTTATATAAAATGATTCCACCGATAAGCAAAATAACAATAATCGGCAAAATGATAGCTAATAACCAGAATTTAAGTCTTCTCATAGTTTTCTCCTCTATTTTTATATTAACATATGGCTATTTTTTCATTATCGCTTAGTTCATTAGCACCTAAGCTGTCTAATTCTGAAAGTAGTTCCTCGTTAATCTCGTCGATCTTATCCGCAGCATCTAACGCAGTATCTTCACTTGAATATGTAGACGAATCACATCAGTTACAATTTAATGCTGGTAGTGATTAAGTTTTAACGTCATGATGTCCCCAATATTTTTCTGTTTTTACTTGTTAGTTGATCGATTCACACAATTTACCTGATAAGTGTGTTTTTGGTTTGTCCTGCATAAACAAAACATATATCTATAATTTATCGAAGAAATTATATTCGGATAAATAATATTGTTCTACAATGGATTTTCAAGCTAGGTTAAACGAAGAAACGACTACATTTAAATTACTGTGGCTTTTTCCTTAGAGAAGACGAGACAAGTGAAATTTTCCTAACTTCATTATTCAATTACGGTAATCTATAGAAGTGGGGGCACTTGTCACGCTAGGTAACACCTCCGCTAACAATCGTTAACAATTCGCGAATTCTGTTCACCCTCCGTCTCTGGTTTACATAAGCTAGATGGACTAAATAAATACCTGACGCAGCAACCCTGAAGATAGCAAGGAGGGGTTAACATTTGAAGGATAATGACTACAGGCCAAAACAATTACTCACCAAGCGAGAAAAAGAAGTCTTTGAACTATTGGTTCAGGATAAGACAACCAAGGAAATCGCCCAAGAACTGTTTATATCAGAAAAAACAGTGCGGAACCACATATCGAAT
>NZ_NPBJ01000011.1 GCF_002272075.1 Terribacillus saccharophilus | reverse complement strand
GCGGTGTATACCTTTTGCGGAAATTGAAACGTTTATCCCCCTTACATATAGAAAGTGAGCCGCAAATCTGCAGCTCATTACTTGAAAAGGTGAGAAGGAGGGTAGGGGGCTTTTGGGTCATCGGTTTTATGCTCGTAATAGAAGTTCTCATTCTTTGGACCATATTGTTCAGTATATGGCATTTGGATAAGCTCAATTTTCTCTGCCTCATCTGCATTAAGCATTCTTACTTTAACATCATACAGTTCGTTGTCAGAAGGACAGAGTAAAGCATCGCTTTGACCAGTTCTAATAGCTTCATCAATCGCATCACGTAATTCCTTAAGTCCTTGTAGGTTGCCCACGATGTAAGAACTACCATGGTGACATTGCTGCGCGTAAATTTGGACAAGTTTCTCATCGTTGTAATCCATATAGTAAGCCTCCTTATCGTTATTAAACTGATATCACAATTATAGATGATGTAATGAACTGTTACATCATAATGCAAAAAGAAGAGGGCCCGAGTAGGCCCTCTAAATTGTTTTAGGATCTTCTAGATCCTTATATTAGTTAAATGAATTCAGTCCTGGTTCTGTACATAAATTAGAGCTGAACACAGTCTAATCTCTTATTTTCCCATAGCCTAAATGTAAAAGAGCTTGTCTTAAATTAGAAAAAGTAGTTATCGATTTAAAATCTAGACCTAATGAAACCATCGTTTGCGCAATTTCTGGTCTAATACCCGTGATAATGGCAGTAATACCACTTAACTTAAGTGTTTTAACAATATTGAAAATCTGATCTGCTACCATTGTATCAATCAAGAGCACACCCGATACATCAATGATCAAGCAATCTAATTGCAGATGGTTGCCTTGCTCTAAGGCAGTCTCCATGATTAGTTTGGCCCTATAGGTATCAATTTCTCCGATAATAGGAAGCACTGCGACACCTTCGTAAATAGGAACAACTGGAACTGAAAGCTCCTCTAATGCACTATAAGCAATGTCCATCATTTTTTTGTTATATAATTCATACTCTTCTCCTATAGCGAAACTAATCTTTTCTAGCATAGGATCGATTATCTTTGAAACATCTAGCATGGTAATAGCAGCAAAGTGTCGCTGGACCAATTCTTCAGTGAAGATCTCCCAAATAACTGAACGGAAGCTAGAGACAAACTGTAAGGTTGCTGTTAGTGAGATATTCTTTCGGGTAGTAAATTCAGCTGCTTTTTTACCCCAATTAAGTAAATTTTGTTGAACCTCATAGCTGTCTTCTTCAACATATAACAAAGCACCAATATTATTAATTAAATCAGCATTAAAAGCATGTAACTTTTCATTAGGAAAGGATAGAATTTTTAACTCGGTTCTTAAATTCTCATCTAAGGAGTCAATAACTGATTCTGCTATTATTTCTTTGTTAGCCCTGATTTTGTCCCCAATGTACTTTAATTCATCCTTCATAATCAACTAATCCCCTTTTAAAGACGTAGCTATAGCATAAACCACTTGCTGTCCAGATGATAGTAAACCGAGTCGAAGAATAAAAAAGAGAGAGCTAATAGCTCTCCTCTAAAGACTTTCCAAAGCCTCTTTGTATTTGTTGAATTCTTCTTCCTCCATATCACCATTAACCTGTACCAAGATGTTCTTGTGCTTCGCAGTCCAGGAGAATAACATGGCGCTTTCTTCGCCCATGGAGTCATAGTATTCCTTCATTTCATCGAGATCAGCTTCATCTTCATAGCTGATGATACGGGCATTGCAATCGCTGCAGACTTGAGGGACAGTAACGCGAACACCTTCTTTAGACTTCATAGGACCCACACCATAATCATCCTTCGTCATTTCAGTAGGGTTCTCAGCTTCAAGGCCGGCGTCCTGGAAGGCTGCTACAACATCATCAGGTGTAATCTCCTTAGATCCGGAAGATGCGTTAGAACATGCGCTAACGAAGATGACAAGAAACAAAGTGAAGGGAAAGATAAGTTTTTTCAATAGGTAACCTCTTTTCAGAATATTAGTCTGTCAATGAACTTACGAATTAAGTAGCTAAATGTTTCATAGAAAAAACCCTCATACGAGGGTTTTATTTAAAAAGACCTTTAGGATTGTAAGGTGCGTTTTTGTCGTCAGTTTGATGTTCATAAAAGTTATTCCTGTTAGTAGGTCCAAACTGTTCTGAATAAGGCATTTCTAGACTTTCAAAAAGTTCTTCATCATCGTCATTTAATAGCTTAATGTATGTATCGTACCCCTCACCGTCTGAAGGAAAAAATTCTGCTTGGGCTTGTCCATCTTCTAGACTCTTGTTTAAAGCATCCCTCAATCTAGTTAATCCTTCTCTATTACCAACGATAAATGCATCAGCATGATGTCTTGTCTGCGCGTATAAATGTAAATGATTAGTACCCTTTAATGTCATATGAATACCCCTTTATTTTTATTAGAAGTAACACTTTCCTTTTTGTACTTTGTAATTCTTAGGAATTGTAGAACATAATAGATAATGTTGACTCATGTCTGGTGCTTTATGAAAATGAAAAGCTTTAAAGGAACCGTTATAACCTTTTCCAGTTTTTTTGTGAACTAATTTAACAGATGCATTATCAACGGCGAATAAACGTTTTCCGGATTTTTTATCTTGTAGAAGAATTAATGTTCCACCACCAGGGAATGAAATCTTGTAACTTCCAGTTAATTTTTTGGTCGCTTTCTTAAGGTACGCTACAGCAGGTTTAGTTCCTTGTTTGATAGCAATTCTTAATGCAATAATAGCTATTGGAGCTAGAGCGACTGGTAGAGCTTTAATTGTAAACTGACCTTCTACATAATCTTGTTCGCTAACAAGCTTATTAACTTCGCTCTCTAAAGTAAATAGATCTTCTTCACTTACTTCATTCTCGAAGTATGTATCAATTTCCTCTTCAGTCATACTTTCGAAGTCAACGTCAGAAATACCAGATTCGTCTAGAAACTTATCAATCTCTAGATTTAATACTTCATCTTCAGCAAATGTTTCTTCTAAAGCAGGGACAGTAGGTGAAGTTTCGCTGGATTGAGCGCTTACAAAGCTGGGTGAAACTAGACTAAAACCTAAGAATAAAGCTAAGGTAAAACAAAGTAAGGCAGACAGACTTTTCTTCAATACATGATACCTCCTAAAAGTTGTACTCCTATGAGCCAGTTATCAGTATACTTTAGCTCATGTTTACAAATAAACAATAATTTGGAAATTTTACAATATATTTGTCTAAGTTGTGAATTATAGAATTAAATACAAAATAAGAATATATTTAAATTAGTGAAATGGTACTGAAAGGGGATAGGTATATGACAATTAATAACTTCTCAAAAGACGAACTAGCCATTATCTACGATGCAGTAAAAAGCAGCGGTGCGATTTATGATGTAATGGATCAGGATAACAAACTAGGCATCTCAATACGAAACATCTTAGAGAAAATTAAAGAGACTGATGAAGAAATCACCAGTCCCTGGTATGTTCATGATAATATACTTGATTAATCGAAATATGTATTAACGAATTCATTAATAGTGCTTATTATTGTATGGCAATCTTCTCGTATTACAACGCCCGGACTTGTGTGAGCAGATAGGTTTCTTAGCTTATAACAAATATCAAGCCTAGACTTAAATCGCTTACTAATTATATTGTCTCTATACAACCTATCTGCGAGTTTGCTTAAAATTGTAGAATCGTATTCGCTAATTACCTTACCGTTTTTTTCTAATAGAATCTTACAAAGTGTTTCTAAACTTACACCAAGACACGCGGTAGAGGCCATATACAATGAATGGTCATATGCAGCTATTGCTTCATTGAGCTGATATTCAAAGTCCTCATCATTTACTTTTTTTATCATAGGATCAAGATCTAAGACAGAATAAGCATACTTATGAGCATTTTTTGCATAATAACTGGCTTGGTAAGAAATATGTTTTTTATAATGTTGAGCTTCGCCACGTATTAAAGTTTTCATATTATCATAAAAGGATTCATGTTGTACTTTAATAGAATGCATTATTTTCTCGCTGTTATTATATTGCAAGTCTTCTTCGTATAGAGCAATACCTCGTTTAAAAATAATGTCCTCTTTCTTTAAAGATAGTTCTTTCTCTAAAGCAAATTCTATAAAGTCACTCTCAATTTCATATTCATGGTAATGTTCATATAAATCTGATTCTACTAACTCAATATTTTCTATATGAAATCCACTATCTTTTTTGAAGGCGATAATATATTGAAATGGGTTATCTATGTATGTTTCATTAAATTTAACTACATAGATATTTACATGATTTAAATTTACAAATCGAAAAGCTTCAGGATTTAGCCCAAATGGTACAGAATATGCAGTGTTCAGTATATCAAGGTATAGGTCATGGAAGTTACGAGTAAAAATTTCAATATTATCATTTAAAATTGAAGTCATTTTAATTTCCCTTTCTGATAGCTTGATTAATTAACCTCTAATTACCCAGTTATATCTACATAATAATTCTACTTATCAAAACGAAAAAAATAATAGCAGCATACAAATGTAGCTGTTATCCCATAATATTTCACACTTGTTTAAAAGAAAAAAGCTTTCTCAAGGCAATTTATAAATAAAATAAAATTAATGGCCTACATATCAACTTATATTTTATTTTACTTATACCGTTCAAAAAATAGATCTCTAGGATCTTTGCTTGCAAAAGATTTGCTTATTAAGGAGTAAAGGTTACTTTAAGTACCTTACCAATAATTCTTACCTCATCTAACCTATAAAATTTTTTTAAGTTAAAGAAAATAGTTGCACTATACTTATCTAAATTAGAAACTATACCTGTCCAATATTCACCGTCTATCTCAACAAAACCCATATCGCCTGAATTAAGCTCTTTAGTTACTTCAATTAAGAGTTCATCCCCCTCGTGGATTCTGCTTCCAACATAGGTATTACTTGTGGCATGAGTAATGTAATAGTTCTTTTTAGGATTCTTATTAGGGATTTCAATTAATTTCTGCTCTTTAATTTTCTCTGGGGCATATTCTACAGAAAAATCTTCTTTAACAGAAACTAAGCTGTATTTTTTGTTTATTTCATTTTCAATATAGCTATTAGATAACTCCTCACTTACTATCTTTGAGATGTCTGTAAGAGTCTCATGGAAATTCATGTAATCCTCAAAAGCTTGATCCATAGATTCTTCATTACCTAAATCAGCATGCACAATTTTATTTCTATAATACATCTGTTGTTCTTTCAATACATCCACTAGATCCTCAGGAGTCTGAGTCTTTTTCAGAAAGGCATTGAGAGCATCACCTTCAAGCAACTCACTATATTTTTCTCTCATTAAGTTATAGACTTGTGGCAAATTTAAGATTCCATTTATTAATGGTCTGAAAGTCATTTCAAATGTATTTTTTTCAATATTTCTCAGTTCCATTAACACTCTTATCTTGTTATTAGGAGCCTTATCTATATATGCAGCAGTAATTAATTCATCTTCGTGTATCTGAAGGATATCTGCTAATGCTCTGTTTAAATCGTCTCTTGCAGGGGGGATTTTTCCATTTTGAAGTTTACTTATATAACCTTTATCTGTTGAAAAACCCCGTTCTTTTAACCTCTCTGAAATCTGGCTCAAACTTAGCCCGCTTTTGACTATATTCTTTTTTAAAAGTTCACTATAACTCAATTTCAAACCTCCTAGTTGTATTATAAAACACAACACCTCTAGTCTATCAAAGTAAATTTACATTATCTAGTTGACTTCATTAACACAACGTTGTAATATATAAACAACATCAACGTTGTGTTTATTTGAAACGTTGTAATTATAAGAAACGGAGGTGTGGTTATGTATGCAGATAAGCTTAAGAGAGCCATTTTCGAGTCCGGATTGTCATTGAACGAAATATCAGTATTACTTAAAAAAAGAGGATTCAAAACTCAAAAATCTTATTTAAGTAAATTGCAAAACGGACGAATACCACCAGCAAGTCCTAATTTGAATAAAGCACTTGCTAGTGTTTTAGCTTTAGATTATGACGATTTACAGGTAGCAGCTTATAAAGAAAAGATTCCTAAAGACATACTCGATAGGTTCTCTAACACTTCAGCCTAAAGGAGGTATCACATGAATCCATACAATAGCATGATTCGAGTCGGAAGGTTACTTAGACACAAAAAGATAACGCCTGAGAACAACGCTGCAGAGCTTCAACAATACTTCGCAGCCCTTGAGTCTCACATGGCAGGAAGAAGCACAGAGGAGTTCTTTAAGCTTTTTCCTCCCATCAAGAATTATGTGGAAGACGGTACCTGGGATTATTCGTCTTCTTTAAAATTCAAAAAAGAATTAGGCCCCTTCTTTACTAAGGAGAGTTTCATAGAGTTGTTAATGACTCGCTGTTATGAGAATCCTTTCATTTCTAAGCTTGGCCTAGCTTTCATGATGAGCGCCAGTGCGCTGTATCGGCAGCAAACTGGGCAGTCTATCATAAAAACTTACCTAAGTGGATCTAGTGTTCCAAAGAGGGTAGAGAAAGCAGTTCCTAAGAAGCGGCATTTGTACTTAGTCAAATGACTTTTGGACATTTTTGTCCGAAAGAAAAGCTTTTGTTGGTATTCGCTTAAACGATGTCTAATTCCTACCTTAGCATTGATACAAAAAAGAAGATCACAAATTCAGGTGTCTTCAGAATGATCTGGTGAGAGAGATTACTCTGATATATACACTGAAATATGTGACCCATCTTAAACGTAAAAATTAAGCAAGAATATCGTCTAAAGGGAGTGATGAAATGAACGATATTCAACAGAAGAAGTTAGAACGGTACGTAAAGGGATGGCCGTTCATGACTCCAGATGAAAAGTTTGATGCAATTAAGTACATCCTGGTGATTCATAAAGAGCAGGTTGAGCATTACGAAAATGCTTTGCAACTTGCTTATAAAACGCTTAGTAAATCAGAACAATTGGTCGAAGAGCTTCAAGTCATACGCAAGGATCAGCAAAGACAGTTGGATAAACTATACAGCTTCATTGAAATTAACGAGTCAATACAAGAAGAGTACGACCTGTATGAAGGAAGACTTGCTTGTATCTTCTTTAACGAAGGTGAATCTGAGATGAGCTCAGTAAATAAACAGGTTAGTCCTACTGAGCCGTTGGCATAAGGTCTACTAAGGGAGGGTTCTAATATGAGCAAACCTAAAGCTAGACCATTGAAAGCTAACCTCAGAGTCGTTAAGGAAACCTTCGGTACCATGGATAAGCAAGAAGCTTTCCAGAAAGCATTTGAACCGTACTTCCAAAAGAAAGACGGTTACACCGTTAAGGCTAAGGCTAACTAGCCCTTAGCTGCAGGGACAAGCTATCTCACACCTTAGAACAAACATAACAGTAATTCGGAGCAATAAAAATAACTGAACTTTGACAATTTAAGGAGTGGGAAAAATGCAGTTAGGAAAAGCATTGACGAACTTGTCAATTAGACAAGGTATTAATGGCGAACAAATGGCGAAGGAACTTCACTTGGATCCAACTACTGTTAGCAAGATGAAGAATGATAAGCGCAATGTCACTACAGATACAGCTCACTTTAGCCTTCAAGTTTACGATGATGGCGAATACACGCAAGATGTAGCACATCTCTTCACAGATGGCCGTACAGCCCCAACGATTGATGGTTTAGCTGTAGACAGACAAACACCTTTGGCTATCATGATTCAGGCTTTAGAAGAAATTAAGGATGTTACAGAAGTATTGGATTTAAAACTGTTTATACGTAATCCGGAACATGCCTCAGACGTTGAGATAAACGCTGCAGAGACAGCTTATCGTGAGAGTAAAGAACTTGAGTGGGTCATGAGTAACCTCTGTGCCAGGATAGCTGATTTCTACAAGTTAAACGGCAAGGAGTTGGACAAGGCCGTTAAAAGAAAGTGGAAGGCATCTGAAGTACTTAGTATCTAACAAACTATTAGGAGGAATCTATTATGTTAGCAGTTAAGGAAAAGCAATTTGAGCAGGTACAAGCTACTTATCAAGTAAGCCGTGATAAAGGAGATTGGGATCGTGCAAAGGCACTGTGGAACAAGCACGCTGATAATGATGATGCTGGAAAAGCAGCCGTTTCAATGCTTGCATGGACACGCGGTGATAAACGTGAAGTTTTCCGTATTAAATTGCACTATGCAGCTGGAATGATCAGTTTCAGAGAGGCTATGAAACGAGTAAGGATGGTTGAAGGAGTATGAGCGAAGAATGGCACAAAAAGAAAATCATATTGTTAGCAGTCGGCACTTACTTGTTCTTGCACTACGCATTAACGACGATATAAAAAAAGCGCTAAACGGCGGCAACCGTTTAAACGCATTTGTAAAACACCTTATCTAAATTATACACAGAGCAGCATGTTCAGTCCAGTAGGGGGAGAGTTTATGGCTGACAAACACTATTTCCCTGTACATGCAGGAATGCTTACAGAAGAGCACAGAGAACGGATAGGAAAGGCTACATGGGAGTTTCTATGGTGCCTTAGTAAAACAACCCAGGAAACCATTGAGGACGGCGAGAGAGTTGGCGTAGTCCTCGGTGGAAAGCCTGTCAGCTACAAGGAAGTAATGAATGACTTAGGTGGTAGCAAATCTACCATCAAGAGAAACTTTGAAAAGCTAGAATCAGAGAATTATATAACGCTGAAAAGAACACCTAGAGGACAGATCATAAAAGTGATGAAGTCGAAAAAATTCCCTAGAAATGAGAGGGGTGCCAAAACTGCTACGGGTAGCAAAACTGGCACACTTGATGATGAAAATCGTGCCATTTCTGCTAGGGGGGGTGCCAAAACTGACCACTCTAATAAAGATAAAAAGAATTATATTACTGCTACTGCTGAAGCACGCGAAAATGATCAATCAGTCGACACCGGGATGCTACCTTCCGTGAAAGAAATAGTGTCGACACAACAGGCTGTGATTAATCGTTATCTGGAGTTGAGGGGATCGATGCACGCATCACCGCATGATTTATCAGCGGCTGATCGGATAGCAAGGGCAGATGTGCCAGCTGAAATGGCTGTGAAACTTCTGGAAGAGAAGTTTGCTATTTTCGAAGAATCGAAGGCTTGGCCTGACGCTAAGATTAATTCGCTAAGGTACTGCGAAGGGTTCATTATCGAACGGTACCATGCCCGCAAGCAAGTAGAGCAGGAAGCAGCAACCGACGCGAAAGTGCGTCCGTTAGATTCACTCAACGCAAAATCGCGTTCAGTTGACCACTCTGCTCGAAAGCGTAAGCAACAAGACATAAATAACGACATAATAAATCAATATCTGGAGGAGAACAGATGAACAAAGACCAAGCAGGAGACGTACTGAGAGCAATTGGTGATTTGTATCCGAATACTTTTCAAGTGACAGAAACGAAGGTTAAATTATTAATTCCTCAGCTGGAGAAGATGGACTACGACCGAGTAATGGCGAACCTATCATCATTCGCGGCTATAAACAAGTTTCCACCCACCATCGCTGAGATTGCTGGCTATGCACCAGAACATAACGACAGTCTGGAGAAGATGCGTAAGTGGAAAGAGGAATCAGCAAAAGTTGATCCAGCTGTAAAGAAACGCTTTGCTAAGGAAATGGAGAACTTATTCAAGGACAAGAGCAAAAATGCAGAAGTTTAACCGCGAAGCCGAGACAGCTGTTCTGGGATCAGTGCTTCAAGAAGGCTATCTGTTCAAAGAGCTTCAGGTTAAAGAACAGCAATTTTATCTACCTGAACACATCCGGATCTTTAAGGCCATGGAGCAAGTTGATAAGAGCGGACAAACTGTTGATTTTGTTACTGTCGCTACTGTACTAACAGATAGTATCGAAGAGGTAGGCGGTGTCTCTTATCTAAGTGATCTAGCTAACTCTGTACCTTCCACTGCAAGCATTAAACATTATGAACGATTAATGCTAGATTCATACGTCATAAGAGAATCACAGAAACATAGTTTGAGCTTCTACAACGAACCGAATAGAGAAGGTCTTGGTGACTTAATAAAGGACTTGCAGCAGTTAGATCAGCTGGGTATGAAGAAGGCTGAGAAGACAAAGAACGATTATCTTACTGAGATTGCATCCGACATGATGGAAGCAAATCCGGATATGACATCTGGGTTTAAGACATCATTTGATGATCTGGACCGTATGACTGGCGGTTTGCAGAAGCAAGATTTAATTATTGTTGCTGCGCGGCCGTCGGTCGGGAAGACGGCTTTTGCATTGAACATAGGCTCGGGCCATTGCAGTAACGGTGGAACGACTCACCTATTCAGCTTGGAAATGGGCACCAAATCACTCTTGCAACGCCTGATAGCTGCTGAGGCATCCGTGGATAGCCAGAAGTGGCGTAGCATGCAGTTCAATGAGAAAGATTATTTGAACGCGTTAAATGCAATCGGAGCAATCTCTCAATGGGATATCGAGATCCATGAGAAGGTGAACACCGTAACCGAGATGCGAGCAGAGCTACGGAAGGCAGTAAAGGACAATCCCGACGGCAACCACTTGGCAGTCATAGATTACCTACAGCTGATAACGCCAACCGGAAAGCACGATAGAAGAGATCTTGAGGTAGGGGCAATGACTAGGGAGCTTAAGTTGCTGGCAATTGAGTTGGACATGCCTATTATCTTGCTATCTCAGCTATCTAGAGGAGTTGAACAAAGACAGGACAAGCGCCCAATGATGTCAGACCTTCGGGAGTCTGGAAATATCGAACAGGATGCGGACGTTATAGCGTTCTTATACAGGGATGACTACTACGACAAGCAGAGCGAGAAGCAGAACATCATTGAAATCATCTTAGCTAAGCAGCGTAACGGACCTACAGGCACTGTAGAGCTTGCATTCTTAAAAGAGTACGGAAGGTTCGCAAATCTATCAAAAATCTATCAGGAGGCTAACTGATGCAGGAGAACTTAGTATTTCTTAGGTTGAAGGAACACTATGAGAAATTCGGTACAATAATGGATCCGAATGAACTGTTGATAGGATATGCGTACAGACCAAATTACGTAACTGAAGGTGTAAAAAGATTCGATATGTATCTGGATTTTAAGCGGCAAGCTAATTGAAAGTCACTCCACTATTTTGTGGAGCGAGGATAGAATTGCTGCACGAAATGGTGCAGTAAAGACGGCGCAAGATCGCGCTGTCGATTAATGAGTCACTCCCCAGATTTGGGGAGTGAGTTTCTTCTTTGTCAGAACTCAAAAATGAGCTTTGATAGGTCTGCTCAGATTTGAGCGCACTCAACCGAGAATTCTGGGAGTCAGAGAACGCAATTTTGCGTTTTCAGAGCTAGCCTTAAATTTAAGGTCAATTATCATAATCCAACTTTGGTTTGTGATATTGCTAATCGACGAACTCAAAGTTGAGGTAGTTACAAATTAATAACGGGCTCAAACATGAGCTGGTTGATTGTCAAAACTCAGATTTGATTGCTGATAGGGATTGTACGTTGTGCGGTCCATCAAAACGCAAATCTGCGTTCTGTTCGAAGTACCCAAGATTGGGTTTTCCCCAGTTCTGGTGAAAAGTATTTCTGAGAACTCAACTTTGAGCTTTCAAAATTAGGATACCTCAATTTTGAGGTTTCTCCCAACTTTGGGAAAAAGTCTGGTGACCTACTGGTCCAGGAGGCCGTAACAGCAAGGGCAGAATATTGCAGCTAACATTCATCAAGGAGAGTGATATTATGCGCTTGGAAAAGGTGTCAATTAGTCTAGATAATGGTAAAATAGAATTAGAGTTACCTATGGATAAATCGACTCAGAATCTATGTATCGTTTATTCCGAAGGTACAGCAAAAGTAGCTATGCTTCCTGCTCATGGAGAAACAAAGATTGTCACTCATCAAGGGAAAGTGAAGCGTATTAGGTTTGATGAGGGGGAAGAGTTTTAATTGGGTTATATTAATTTAAAAGATTTAGCTAGTAAAATTGATATTGCAGATATTGTTGGTATTTTTGGTATCATACTTGCAATAATTTCACTTTTTGTGGCTTTAAGTGCATTAAACTTTAGTAAGAGATCATATCTTCTAAAAGACACATATGATCCCTTATTAGAAAATCTAAAAGGTATTAAAAGTATTCCCTTAACGAACACAAATGAAATAAATGTATCTTTTATGGAGTCATTGAGAGATACCTATTTATATTTGGCTTTTAATAACAAAGAAAGGAAATTATTTAATTTAATTATTGAGTCAGCACATCAATTAAATGATTTTAAGGCAAATGCGTATAAGCACGCAGAAAAAAGCATAATTAATTTTATCAACAGTACAGATAAAATTAGAGAAAAGGAAAATATTATTCTTGACCTAGATTTAAAAGGCAAG
>NZ_NPBJ01000010.1 GCF_002272075.1 Terribacillus saccharophilus | reverse complement strand
GAAAATATTATTCTTGACCTAGATTTAAAAGGCAAGCCAAAAAAAGAATTTTATACTCTAGTTTCCAATAAAAATTTCTCTACTCAATTGTATATAGGTGAATGGGATATTTATTGTGAAATTGGAAGAATTAATGAGTATTATAACCAAGAAATAGAGGATTACTTATATGATGAAAAAAGGTTATATAAACAGGATCTAAGAGGGTATGTAGAAGATCTAATGGATTTGGATATACCTGAAATCGAAGGGTATTCAATAGATAAATATGAGTTTTATCTTAATAGTATAGAGAATAAAGTTTATGAAGATTTTAGAGAATCTTCTAATTTTGCGAAGTACGAGAAGTCTTATGAAACTCTAGTTCGTAATGTGAATACTCTTAACTACTTAGTTGAAGAAAAAATTAAGAGAATGTTAATTCCAAATTACATTTGGAAAAGAAAATAGTGATAATGGTTCTACCAGCCATCTGGAGGACACTAAATGACAGCAATTCTGCTGCCGTTTGGTGTCCTCTTTTATATTCCAAGGGGAGGGTTCAACATGAAGGATTTAATTGATGAGTATAAATTTGCTTTGAAACAACTCAAGCATCAAAAGGAACAATGTTCATTAGAAGAAAGAAATATTTATTCAGGAATGCAAAGTGATCTTGAATATGCTCTAGAATGGATGCAAAAATGCAGAATGCCGGGTAATAGAAGAGGTGTAGAAAGGCTAGCAGCATATCAAAGAGAGAAACCTTTTGATCCTATTTTGATGCAAAAATACACTAGAAGTCTTACTGATGATGATGAAAAGGCTAACGAGAATATAATTACTAGCTGGGATAAAGAAAGAATAAGTCACGCGTTATCTTCTCTAACTAATAAAGAAAGAGAAGTGTATCTCATGAAACGAGGAGAAATGCTGTCGTTTTCAGATATTGCAAGTCTTTTAGGGCTGAGTAAAAGTACTGTTCAAAAAATGGTGGAAAGAGCGGAAAATAAAATAAAGATTAATAAGGAAATAATTATTAAAGCAATATGAAAGGGTGGTTATATGTGGAAAATGATTCTATTTTTAGAGTAGAATAGAATTAGTTTAAGGAACTGGGGGTCATCCATATTAGTACTATTGATAAACAAAATGTAACGTTATCTAAAGAGTCTAGGGATAGAATTGTTAGTAAGAAAAATCGTACGATAATAGCACTAAGCGAATTTGGAAAAAAACCAGAATTTTTGTACGATCTTTGTAGAGATAATTTAGATGAGAATGCCAAAGTAATTCATGACAAGTTAGATGAGTTTACAGAGGATCAGATAAATATAACTAACGGTATGCTTTCGGATATAATCTTACGTTGCCGGAGTGAGTGGGTTGCTGATTATGATACTAATAAATTCGCAATGAACATACTAAAAAATAATGAAAAGATATCCTGTGAACTTTGCGGTTATCATAGTATACATGAGGTCTTTTATATAAAGAACCGAGTTAATAATACACGCTTACGGGTGGGTAGTTCATGTATAACTAATTATGAACTTCAACCATTCGGAAAAGGTAAGAGCGTTAAACAAGCTAGAAAAGAATATTTACAAAGTGAAAATGAAATTCAGTTGTCTAAACAATATCCGGAACTTAGGAAAAGACTCGAAAAGTGGAATAGTAGACTTAATGATTATGATGTATTAATTCCTATAAATATTGAAACCGAATACAACGCTATTAAAGAAAAAATAAAACATGAAATAACTAGATACATAGAAGGAAAAGCAAAGAACTTTGATGAATTAGAATTGTCGCTAGAAGATGAAAGATCTATCTTAAAGAGATTAGACGAATATAATTATAATAACAAAGGTAAAGAATTTGTAGCTACTAAAGAAATAAAGGTTTGGCTAGAAAGGAACCATAAAAAACGTACATTAGAAAAACTGAAGCAAAGTGGATATGTAAATAGTGAAACAATTGCAGATATACAAGAGAAGAACTTCGTAGAATTTGTTCTCAGTATAATAAGAACTAAATTGAAAAATACATCACTTTCTGTTAATCATAATCTGGTTAATGACATATTTGTTATAACGGGTCTAGAAGATAATGTTCAGTTAAAATGCGGAGTGGGAAAAACACTGAGTACATTTGGTGAAGAAATTCTAAGCAAAGAGAACCCGTTAGTCAAATTAACGGTTGCGAACGTTGTCATTGTTTCTGAACCATTAAATTCAAATTCAACAAGAAGAATTATCGATAGACTAAAAAAGAAAAACTATAAAAGTGATATTCGTATCCTTACAGGTGGCTTTGGAAAAGAGTACGATTATGTAGCTCGTAATGAAATTAATTTGCAGATTAAAAGAACGGAAATGGTCATCGTAGAGAACCTGCAGAGATTTATCCAAGAGTTTAAACATTTTGCATTGGATATAAGTATTACTAATGTACAACAGAGACTTAATGATTATGTAGATAAAAGTGAAAGTAAGAAATACACTCTTAAATACCTAACCGATTTGAGAGATACAGACTTTAATAAAAGAAAGTATTAAGCTTATAAGACGTCAATAATTTGTCGTACGATTGCCACTTATAAGTGAAAGGGCAAATTCGTAGGAGAACCTCCAAACTTTGTCGAAATAGTAAAGTTGCCACGCCGGCAATAATTTCGCAACGTGAGGGGGTGCTTTTATGGATGAAGTAACTTTGGATATTGAGGACTTTGATGATCGAGACGGCAGTGTGATTAAAATTGTTATTGATGGTAAGTCGGATATGGAAAGATGGCACCATGACTTGGAAGTAGCTGCAGTAAAAGTGTTGCTACAAGGGATATTGAGAGAAAATTATAGTGAGCATGGTAAGAGTAATGAAGATTACTATAGAGAATTAAATGAAATACAAGTAATGCTAGATGAACTTAAAAGGAAATAGAACGTTTCTGACACTCTTGTGAGTGTCTTTTTTGTGTTTTTTATGCAGCGTCTCAAAAAAAATCCTCCTAAATCTTTCTAGGGGGTCTTGTTCTACCATCGACCATCCGTCACGCTCATCGATGTTTCCTACGAGGCGTTGCATAAAGAATACAAATAAAGAGTGGTGAAAAATATGCTTGATTGGATAAAAGTAGCTCAGTCTAATGGGATTAATAAATCCACATTCCAGAAGAGGATAAGGGATGGATGGGATATAGATAAGGCTGCTAAATCTCCCGTTAGGACACTTAGTAGCAGACCAGATTATAAGTACATTCTGAAAGCTGAAAAGAATGGGATATCCCGGAAAACATATGTTAGAAGAATTACAAATGGGTGGTCTCCAAAGCAAGCTTCTGAGGTGTTGCCTGACGTACATAACACCAAAAGAAAAGATTATAAATATATCTTACTAGCACAAAAGAATGGGATTCCTAAAGAGCTTTATAACCGTAGATTGAAACTTGGGTGGTCTCATGAGAAAGCTGCGACTAACCCAGTGCAAGTTAGAGGGGAAAGAAAAAGAGTGGATAAAGAGTGGATAGACAAGGCGCTCAAAAATGGAATTAACTACACCACTTATATAACTAGAGTTAATAGCGGTTGGTCACCAGAAGAAGCAGCTGTCACCCCAACTATGACGGCTGAGGAAGCCTTGCAGTTAGCCAACACCATACAGTCAGAAATTGACCGTGATCGATTTAACGAAATTAACAAGGATCCTGATAATCTATTTCATCTTACTCCAGAACTTATACAAATCGGAGTTGAGAACGGGATTAGTGAAGGAACGATTAAGTCCAGAGTATATAAACTCGGATGGGCAGTTCATGAAGCTATAGATGTGCTCCCTATAAAAACAATCATTAATCATCCAGAATTTGAACACTACGCTCAGATAGCAAAAGTAAATGGAATTCAAAAGCGTAATCTTATTCAAAGGCTCTGGTACGGCTGGTCATTTGAAAGGGCAGCTACTGAACCATTAAATGCGAAGAATCGGAGAATTCGTTCTGATGCTAGTTGGATTGATAAGGCAGTAGAAAATGGTATTAATGTTGAGACTTATAAAAGCCGGGTTGAACGCGGTTGGTCCTGCGAGGAGGCAGCTACTATACTGCCATTAAAACCTGGGCAATACCTTAATGAAGAGCAAAAAGAAAAAGCTAGAGAAGCTTACAAAAAATATAGGCAGGCCTAAGATTATGACCGAACAAGAAAAAAATGATCTGTATCAAACCTATAAAAAAAGAATCTATTATATGGCGTACCGATATCGCTTCCTAAATAGAGAAATTGATGAAGTTGTAGGCTGGGCGAATATCGGTTTTGTAAAAGCGTTAAATTATTTTGAACAAAATCCAGACGTTCCTTTTGGTTCAATCGTATATGGATATATGAAAGATGAAATATTCTCTAACATGAACCGGCCATCCTTAAAAATAAAGAGTCTACAATCATCTATTGGGAATGTGAAAGGCGATGAAGGGTCATCTTTGGAGACTATGATAGCATCTGAAGAAATGCAAAATGAAATAGATATCGAAGGCTTGTTTGAGAATGCATTAACTAGTTTTGCCGATATAGAAAGGAAAATATCTATCGATTTCTTTCTTAATGGTTTAAGTCCTACGGAGCTAGCAAAGAAGCATAGGGTGTCGAGAACTTGGATTACAAAGGTACAAAGGCACTCGCGGATACTTCTAAAGAAATATCTAGTAGACAACGATATAATTGGAGAGACAGTAGATTACCTAATGGCTACTAAACAACCTAAAGAGCTTGAAAATAGAGATGCACGGGAAATCACGCCGGTTAAGAAGAGGGATTACGGAAAAATAAAATATATTCTGCATAACTATCCGTTTCTGGGACATCGAGATATAGCAATAATTCTTAAGCTGAAGACATCTTCTATATCAGTTCTACTGGAATTTAGTACTGTGGGCTACTTAAAGTGTGGAGAAGATTGTTCGGTTCATGATCAAGTAGAACGATATGTCCAGAAATGGTATCCAGGACAGGCGGCAGGGACATTAGAAATTGTGAACTAAAGCCCCTTATTAGAGTTGTTTGCAGGATAATGACTCCTTTTGTCGAAAAACTTGACAGAAGGAGATGGTTATATGCGTTTAAATTTATCGAATCGAGAGAGCGGTACAGTTAAAGCAGCTATAAATAACTATGGAGATAGCCTTAAAGAAGAATATGAGTGCCCTTGCGGAAAAGGAATCGTTGTTTATGAGCGTGATAACATTGTCGGGCATAAACACCGTCAAACAGATTGTCATTGTAAGGACTGCGATAAAATCTATTCTTTTAATCGAGGCGAGGCAACTCCAAAAAATTAGCACCTTTTAGGGTGCTTTTTTCATGTGATAAAACAGGAGGTGCTGGTGGTGATATGACATGGCGAGACAAAGAGATCCAAGACGAGATGAAGCATTCGAGATATGGAAGATCACTAATGGCAAAAAGCCGTTAAAGGATATAGCTGCTGAATTGGATTGTTCTCCTTCACAGATACGCAAATGGAAGAGCCAGGACAATTGGGAAGGCAATAGTAACGTTACCAGTGAGAAAAGGAGCGTTACTAAACAAGAGAAGCCAAAGGAACAAAAGAAACGCAGTGGAAACCCTAATCCGAAGAATCAATTCACAGAACGGAACAGCGCAGCTACCAAGCATGGATTGTTCTCACGCTACATGCCAAAGGAAACGTTGGAGATTATGGGCATGATTGAGGACAGCGATCCGGTTGATTTGCTTTGGGATCAAATACAAATTCAATATGCTGCTATTATTCGTTCTCAAAAGATTATGTGGGTTGAAGATAAGGACGACCTAGCGAAAGAACAAAGTCAGTTTGCTTTCGGTGATTCTGGTGCTGATAAGTATGAAATACAGTTTGCGTGGGATAGACAAGCGACATTTCTCACAGCACAATCAAGAGCTATATCAGAGCTCAGGACATCTATAAAGCAATTCAACGATATGGCGCATGAAGATGACGCTCGCAAGCTTAAACTAGAGCAAATGACGCTCGGTATTGATAAGACTAAGCTGGAAATTGAGCGTATGGGTGGCGAAGGTGAAGCTTATCTAGTTGATGATTGGGTAGCAGCAATGGGTGAAGTCGATGAATAAGTTGGAACTGTTTAAGAAAAAGATACCTTTATACCGAAAAGAGCCATGGACATTCGCTAGGGAAGTATTCAAATTTGAACCAGACACCTGGCAGCTACAAGTATTAGCTGATTTGGTTGATCACACGCATGTTTCTGTACGTTCTGGGCAAGGTGTTGGTAAGACTGGCTTAGAAGCAGTTGTTACATTGTGGTTCCTGACATGCTTTCCTTATCCGAAAGTGATTGCCACAGCACCAACGAGACAGCAGCTACACGATGTCCTGTGGGCAGAGATAAGTAAATGGCAGTCTAAGTCACCATTGCTGAAAAAGCTTCTGAAATGGACGAAGACGAAGATATACATGCGTAAATACGAAGAACGTTGGTTTGCTACTGCTAGGACAGCGACTAAACCGGAGAATATGCAAGGTTTCCACGAAGACTACATGCTCTTTATCATTGATGAAGCATCTGGGGTTGCTGATGACATCATGGAAGCAATACTTGGTACGTTATCCGGCCAGCATAATAAGCTGCTCATGTGTGGTAACCCAACAAGAACCAGTGGTACTTTCTATGATTCTCACAACAAGGATAGGCATCATTACAGATCGCATAAAGTATCTAGTATGGACAGTAGCCGTACCAGTAAGAAGAACATTGATATGCTGCTTGAAAAGTACGGGCATGATAGTGATGTGGCAAGGGTGCGGGTATACGGTGAGTTCCCGAGGGCTGAGGCTGACACCTTTATTCCGTTGGAAATAGCAGAACTGGCGAAGGATACAACGATACCGGTTGATAAATCCATAACGATAGGTGATCTTGGTGTCGATGTGGCGCGATTCGGAGATGATGAAACAATTATTGTTCCTCGAATCGGTGATAAGGCACTGGTAATAAAGGCATATAGGAAGCTGGACACTACGGCTACCACTGGTCACGTTATAGCGCAAGGCAAGGCTATGATGAAAGATAATCCCCATTTGAAGAAGATATATATCAAAGTGGATGACAGCGGTGTTGGTGGTGGTGTTACTGACCAGTTGAAAGAAAAGATACGAGAGCAAAAGCTACCTTTCAAAGTATATCCGGTAGTCAATAACGGTATTGCTGATGATAAAGAACACTATGAAAACGTTGGTACAGAACAGTGGGGGGTATTGCGAGACATGCTGAATGACAATCTATCAGCGCACTTGCAAGGTAAACCTTCTGTAGTGGACTTACCTGATGACGACAAGCTTATTTCCCAGCTAACCACTAGGAAGTACCGAATGACGTCTAAAGGTAAGATAGCTTTGGAACGTAAAGAAGATATGAAAAAGCGTGGGCTGCAGTCTCCCGATAGGGCGGATGCGGTCGTTTTGGCGTTTTACAGACCTAAAGACAAAGTAAGCATACTCAAGTAAGGCAGGTGATGACATGTATCCAATGACACCGACATTGACAGAAGAAATGACCAAGATCATTGAAACGGGAGCAAAGGCTAATGAGGTCACTAGAGCTGACTTCATCCAGATGCTGATTGATAAGCACGATACACTGCCAATGGTTGAAGGTGTAGCTTATTACCTCAATGACAACTCGTTTATCAAGAAGAAAGAAAAGTTCCTGATCAAAAAAGGCGTAAAGATTGCTGATATCGAGGGACTTAAAGCCAATAACAAAATATCTCATGCCTGGCACAAGCTGCTGGTGGATCAGAAGACGCAATACCTGGTAGGTAAGGCGATGACATTCAGTTCTGATGATAAGCAGCTGGGTGCGAATATTGATGATCTAGCTGATGAGCGTTTTGATGACACGATGAATGAGCTTGTTAAGAGCGCCAGCAATAAGGGTGTCGAGCACCTTCATCCATTCATCAATGAGGATGGAGAGTTTGATTACGTTATATTTCCGGCTGAGGAAGTAATCCTTATCTATGATGAGAAGCGACAGCGCGATGTGGAAGCAGCGCTCCGGTATTATCCGATATTGGATGATAAGGGCGAAGTAGTAAAGATTAAGGCTGAATGGTACACCAAAACACAAGTTTACTACTACGAGAGCTTTAACGGTGAATTCGTACCGGATGTAACCGAGCCCGAGAACCCTGCATCACATTTTACTTATAACGATAAAGGATACGGCTGGGGAAGAGTGCCGGTTATTCCTTTCTACAACAACAGCGAAGCAGTGAATGACCTCAAATTCTACAAGGATCATATCGATGAATACGACAAAATCGTTTCTGGTCTTGCTGATACATTCGAGGAAACGCAGGAGCTTATCTGGATACTGAAAGGTTACGATGGTCAGAATCTAGATGAGTTTATTCAGAATCTACTCTATTACCGGGCCATCAAAACGGATGAAAATGGTGGAGTGGATACCAAGTCGGTGGAGGTTCCAATTAGCAGTGCAAGTCAGTATCTTGATCGACTGGAAGAAAACATCTACACATTTGGTCAAGGAGTTAATACGAAAACGGACAAGTTTGGTAATAACCCAACTGGAGTGGCTCTCAAGTTCTTATACAACTTACTAGATTTAAAGGCAAACCAGATGGAGAGAAAATTCAGAGCTGCATTAAGTGAGTTCTTCTGGTTCTATATTGAGTACCTAGCTATGGTTGGCCAAGGTGAGTACGATGTGAAAAGCATTGATATGACATTCAACAGATCCATCATCGCCAATGAGGCTGAGCGAGTGGATATGGCTGCTAACAGTAAAGGTATTATTAGTGATCAAACAATCGTGGAGAACCATCCATGGAGCAAACAAGACGAGTTGGAACGTATTCAGAAAGAGCAAGACGAGTATGCGCGTAGCATGCGGCCTAATACTGTAACGACAGCTGCTGGCACGACAAATCGAGCATCCAGTTCATCATCTACACCAGAAGAAACAACAGAAACGTGTCCGGAGTGTAATGGCAAAGGGAAGATTCCAAGTCCTTCAACCGGAAATGCAATCACATGCCCGACCTGCCGTAGTGACGGTGTGATTACTATATGACACGCTCACAACAGGAAATAGATGTTCTCCTGGACCAAATGATAGAGGACGCTGAAGATGCGCTCGATCAAGCTTTCTCAGAACGATTAAAGGATATTCTTAGTCAAATATCCGGTATGTATCAGAAGTATGCTACGCGCGGGGAGCTCTCGTATACAGAGCTGAATAAGTTCAATAGGTTCAGACAAGAAATGCAAATGATAGTTGAACAAATGGATCAGCATTATGAGCAGGTAACAAAACTGATTCAGGCATTGATGGAGACAACCTATATAGAAAACTATCTAAGAAGTGCTTTTTTATATGAATATGAGTCTCAGATTGCAATGGGATTCACTATACCGGCCTATCAGGTGATCCAACAAGCAATTATCAACCCAATTGCAAGATTGACTTTGCCGGCGCTTATGGAAGCTCATAGAAGTGAGATAGTGCGCAATATCCAAATAGAGATAACACAAGGATTAATGGCTGGTGAAGATTATTCTAGGATGGCGACGCGGATTGAGAAAAGAGTTAATTTCAGCAGAAATAAAGCAAGAAGGGTAGCCAGAACTGAAGCAGGTCGGGTTCAGACTATAAGCCGATTGGATGCTGCAGAAGTAGCTGGAAAGTTTGTTGAAATGGTTAAGGTATGGAGCTCAACACTTGATATGCATACCAGGAATTCACACAGAGAGCTGGATTCTCAAAGAGCTGACAGAGAAGGTTACTTTCATTTCAAGGGCATGAAGGCGGAGGGCCCCCACCTTTGGGGGCGGCCTGATATGGATTGCAACTGCAGATGTTCACTTCTATTTTCAGTTGATGGAAGAATGCCAGAATTACGAAGAGCAAGAACAGCAGATGAAAAAACTGCTGTTATACCTTATCAGAGTTACAATACGTGGTTAGCTTCTTTGAGCGTTTAATAGCTTAGTGAGCTCCACTTTATATAGATTTATAGCATTGATTAACCACGCAGCTATGCGTTAAATAGTCGCTTAAGTACAGCGATACAGGCTTATTTTTTTATGCCCATTTTAATGGCTTGGGGTGAAACTAAGCGTAACCTTTCAGCGTGAGGTGTGACACGCTAAAAAACATTAACAAAGGGGTCATATAGATGGATTTAAAAGAATTGTTAGGCGAGGAATTGTATCAGCAGGTATCAGAAAAAGCAGGTAGTCATAAGCTTGCTGTCGTGAATGATGGTCAATGGTTCCCGAAAGAGAAATTTGACCAAGTGAACAATGACAACAAGGAGCTGAAAGATCAGCTAAAAGAACGTGATGGCCAGCTGAAAGATTTAGGTAAGAAAGCGCAAGGTAATGATGATTTACAGCAGCAGATTAAAGATCTACAGCAGAAGAACAAAGATACAGCTGATGAGTATCAAGCTAAATTGGATGCTCAATCATTCGATTATGCGCTGTCTGATGCATTAAGGAATGCAAAAGCTCGTAATCCGAAGGCAATTAAAGCATTGCTAGACACTGAAGCTATCAAACTGGATGGCGACAAGCTATTAGGCTTGGAAAAACAGCTGAAAGGCTTGCAGGAAAGTGATGCTTACTTGTTTGAAGTAGAGCAAGCACCACAAGGCCCGAAAGGTCGTACCCCTAACCCTGGTGGTAAAGGTGAACCAGGATTGATTACTAGAGACCAATTCAACAACATGAATTACACAGAAAGAGCACAGCTTTACAACGATAACCCTGATTTATATAAGAAATTAAACAATTAAGGAGTGTTTTTGAATGGCACAAACAACTAAAGCAAATATGATTATTCCACAGGTTATGGCAGACATGATCTCAGCACAACTACCTAACGCAATTCGCTTTGCACCACTTGCAAACGTGGACAGAAAGCTCGTAGGACAGCCAGGTGACACTGTTACTGTTCCGAGATGGAATTACATTGGCGATGCGAAAGACGTTGCTGAGGGCGCTGCTATTGACCTTGATCTATTGACTACTGATTCTGACAGCTTCACCATCAAAAAAGCTGCTAAAGGGGTTGAGATCACTGATGAAGCATTGCTTTCAGGTTATGGTGACCCACAAGGTGAAGCGCAAAAACAGATTCGTGATTCCATCGCCAATAAAGTTGATAACGATGCGCTTTCTGCGCTTGCAACAACAACCCTAGAGTACACAGGTGCATCTGAACTAACTGTTGAAGCAGTGGATGCTGCACAAGGTATTTTCAATGATGAAGATCCGGGTGCAATGGTTCTTATTGCTAACCCAAAAGACGTTGCGAACCTTCGCGCGGATGCTGCTGGTCAATGGACTCGAGCTTCTGAGCTTGGTGATCGGTTGCTTGTAACTGGTGCTTTCGGTGAAGTATTGGGCGCTCAAGTTGTTCGTTCTCGTAAACTTGCAGAAGGCACAGCTTACCTAGTGAAGCCAGGTGCGCTGTCCTTGTTCATGAAACGCGACTTCGACTTGGAAACAGATCGTGACATCATCCGTAAAACGACTGTAATCACTGCTGACCAGCATTATGGTGTACACCTATATGATGAATCCAAAGCTATCAAAATCACACTGACAGCAGCTGCTGGAGCCTAAGGGGAGGTAGCTTATGTTACTGAGACGATATCACAAGAAAGAGGAGCAATCGAATGAGGTTGCTCCTGATTATGATGGAATGAAAGTTCCTGAGTTGAAGGAAGAAGCCAAGAAGCAAGGTATTGAAGGATACAGCGAAATGAAACGGGACGAACTACTAGAAGTATTAAGAGGTGATTCTAATGAATAGGGTTCGTGTATCCAATGGGAAAGAAACAATGGTTGTCCAGAAAGCAATGATTCCTGCGGGTTTTCAAGTTGTTGAGGAATATAAAGAGCCTGAAACTGTTGATTTGGCAGAACAAACTAATTCACAGCTTAAGAAGCTCAAGAAAGACGAGCTTACCAAGTATCTCAATGATAATAACGTTGAATACAATAAAGATGCTACAAAGGACGATCTAATAGCAGCTATTAAATCCGAACCAGAACAGTACGCTGCAGAGTAGGTGGACTAATGGATTTAAATACAGTAAAGCTACTGGCTAGTATTCCTGCAACAAACACTAAACATGATGAATTTATCGAAGCTAAAATCTCTGTCCTGATTGAAGCGGCAGAAGATTACTGCAATCAGTCGTTTATAGTGAATGGTAAATACATCCTTCCGGCAGGCGTTAAACAGTATGTTGCTGATGCGATAAAGCATGATTTACGTGATACCGGACTGAAAAGCCGGCAGATGGGAAACGTCACATACACTTTCAATACTGATTATCCAGATCCAGTTACTAAAAACCTTGCTCCTTATAGAGCGTTAAGGTGGTGACATGATGGATATGATGTTTGATCCTTACGACGAATTCCCTCACGAGATTATCTTTCAGCAAGAGGTACAGGGTGGATCTGACGGCTTAGGTGGATGGATTCCAGGAGGGTGGCAGGACTTCGATACATCGGAAGCGCTTGTCACACCGGTATCAAGCCGAGAGATAGCTCAGGCAGAGCAGACACGCAATCCGATAGATTACGAAGTCTATTATCCTTACAGAACCGATATCGAGCCGTCTATGCGTGTTATGTATGAAGGTAAGGTGCTTTCAATCGTATCTGAACCCATGGACCAAGGTGGCCAGCATGAAGTGATGCTTATTGAATGTAGCAAGGGAGCGACTTCAGATGGCTAAGAGAAGCAAAGTTCAGTTCGGAAACATTCGTTTGAAATGGGCGTTGCTTCGGTTTGGTGATAGAGTACTTGATCAAGTGCGAGAGATTGTCCAGAACACAGGTTTAATTATCTATAACCAAGCTACAGAACTTGCTCCAGTAGCAGAAATAGATGGAGGAAACCTCAAGAGATCCATTTCTTTCTACAGTTCTATGGACGGATTAACTTGCACAGTTACAGTCGGTGCTGAGTACTCTTTGTACATTGAGTACGGTACCGGCATCTATTCTGTTTCAGGAAAAGGACGCAAGGATCCATGGGTATACTGGTCCGATAAGTTAAACAGATGGGTCTTTACTCGAGGAATGCATGCCATGCCGTTCTGGCATCCATCTGTCGATCAGGGTCGGGATTACTTTGTTAGAGAAATGAAGAAGCTGAGGTGATTAGATGGCAGTTCGTACAAGTTTATTAGCATTACAAACAGCGTTGTTTCAACGTCTGTCATCTGATTCAGCTGTTAGGGATCTTGTGACAGGCGTTTTTGATTATATTCCTGAAGGTACAGCGTTTCCTTATATTCGTATAGGCGAGCCTACAGTGACGCCACAAGTAACCAAAACTACCTTTGGTGAACAAGTTGCTGTGGTAATGCATGCATGGTCTAAGTATCCAGGTAAGAAAGAAGCATATGAGATCTTGAATGCGTGTTTAGCTGCTACTAGTAGGCCATTACGCGTCGAGGGATTTAATTTATTTGATCAGAGAGTAGACCAACTACAAGTGTTCGATGACATAGATGGCAAAACCAGACATGGTGTGCTACGTGTCATCTTTTTTATTAATAATTAGGAGGTAATTGAATGCCTAGATCAGGTAAGAAATCGATTATTATTGTTCAGTCTATCGAAGCAGCATTAGGTGATGGAGGGGAAGTGCTCGGGCATCTAACTGAACACACTCACTCTAAAGAAAATGAATTATTGGACGAGCAAACCAAATTTGGTCGTGTACTTGGGTACGGTAACACTTCTGAATCGTTCGAGATTACAGCATTTTATGATAAGGATGAAGGTCAAAGTGCAGTTGCCGATGCACTAGACAAGGAACAGCAGATCAAGATTTGGGAAGTCGATGTTGAGCTGAATGAAAACGGTAAGCACAATGCTATCTTTGCGTATTGCCTAGTAGAGAATACGGAGAAGTCCAGTGCAGGGGATGGATTAGAAGAATTCAATTCTACACTGCAAGTAATCGGTAAGTCTCAAAAAGGCGAACTTGCTCCACTGCCAGAAGAAGTAATCAACTTTGCGCAATACGGATTCGAAACTCCAGGTGAAACTGGAGTAGAAGAAGCAACAACAGGTGCATAATTCATTAGCCAGCCTTCGGGTTGGCTTTTTCATTTACTTAAATAAACAGGAGGGCTAAACATATGCCAATTCTAAATGTTAACGAAAAAGATTACGAAGCGAGAGTAACATTCCAATTCAACAAACTAGCGAAAGAGAAGTATTACGGCGAAGACAAAGAAGGTAACAAGACTTCAGGTATTAACAATATCTATGAGAAACTTCTCAACTATGATCATGAAGGTCTAATTGGTTTCTGGGACTGTGCTGTAGCGCATTTGAAAGATCGTCCAAAACTTCCTGAAATTGAAGAGGCACTGTTGAAGATGATGGACGAAGCAGGAGAGTCAGAAGATCTCTTTAAGGACTGTTTTAAAGCTATGGATGAATCGGGTTTTTTCAAGACACAAGCGAAGAAATACTGGAAAGATCTAGACAGAGCTCCGGAATTCGCGAAGGACGCGGAAGAGAAGAAGCAGATTCAAACTTACGTGACCAGACTGAAAGAAAGCCGAGAAGAGATGACGGCATAGACATGGATCAAGTCATAGAGGACGCAGCGCATTACCTACAGGTCTATGACAATGATCTTATATTTTCTTGGACGCCAAATGAGTTTCGCTTAAAAATCAAGGGTGCTCAGCACCGTGTAATAGATGAGTATGAAATGCTCGCTAGAAGTGCGATGTTTAATCGTTACGCAAATAATTCTAAGCGAGCCAAAGAGAAGAAAATGTTTGATGCGGAGAAAGCTCGTAGACGTCTTGATAGAGGAGACAAGCACTGGAAGCAAAGTCATGATTCTGGGTTTGCTAAAGCTTACAGGAAAGCCTCTAAAGCACTTAAGGGTTACTTTGCAAGACAGAAAGGGGGTTAAGGTATGCATGAATCATTTATGGCGCGTATTGGGGCGCGAATTAAAGAGTTCCAAGCAAAGATGAAACAAGTAGACGCAGCAGTTAAGAGAACAGCTATGGGCACAGACAAGCAAATTGGTGCTGACACAGCAGAATTCCATCGTAAAGCTGCACAAGTATCAGCAAAGGCTCGAGACCTTGAACGAAAGAGTGTTATCGTCCGTATTGAAGCAAGGATAGATAATTTTCAAAATGTAATGGGTAGGATTGCTAATTCGATTAATGCGTTCGGAACTGTTGCTGGTAACACCTTTAGAGGTCTAGGGATTATGCTCTCTTCTACATTGGTCCCTATTATTGCTTCGCTTATCGGGTTGATAGGTAACCTAGGTGTTGTTGCGGGAACGGTAGCTGGTTCAGCATTTTCTCTTGCATCTGCTTTTGGTGCAGCTGGGACTGCAGCATTAGCATTTGGTTTATTCGCAGCACCAACTATTCAGGCTGTCTTTGGAGATATAGAAGATATGAATGCAGCGCAGTACAAAGCTGCTGGTGCTTTTCAATCCATGAAAAGTAATTACATGGACTTGGCTAAAGCCATAGAACAACCTGTTCTTGAAGCCTTTACCAAAGCTATGGACATCACTAAGAAACTGATCGGAACGTTAACTCCTATGGTTAAGTCCGCAGCTGGTGCAGTTAACAACCTTATGGACTCATTAGCTAAGTCAATTGATTCCAAGGCGATGAGGGAGTTCTTTGATTACTTAAATAAATCAGCTGGTCCTATGCTTGAAACCATTGGTAAGTCAGTTGGTAATTTCATAAAAGGTTTTCTTAGTATGATGACAGCCTTTGGACCGTTAGCAGAAGATACGGCCAAGGGCTTTTTACGTATGTCTGAAGGCTTTGCTTCTTGGGCAGCTGGCTTGAGCCAAAGCGCAAAGTTTCAAGCTTTTGTTAACTATATAAGAGAAAATATGCCGAAAATCAAATCGATCGTTGGAGATGCTATAACCGGAATTATAAATACCTTCTCAGGGTTCAGTGGAACAGCATCTGGAATGCTGGACAAGCTTCAGGGCATGATGTCCTCATTTAAAAAGTGGTCATCGGAAATAGGAAGCAATGTAGGCTTCCAGAAATTCCTTGGCTACATTGTTGAATCAGGGCCCAAGGTAGCGTCATTGATTGGTAATATCGTTAAATTTATTGTAAATCTCGGCGTTGCTATGGCTCCTTTGGGATCTAAGTTATTGGACATGGTAAATAGCTTTATTTCTTGGACAAACAGCATGATGGAAACACATCCTGTTATAGGAAAGATTATCGCGGCTTCCACTGTCATAGTTGGTGCCCTTGTTGCATTAGTTCCGGTTATTGCTGCTATTCGAACTGCTTTTTCAGGTTTTGGAAGAATCCTTCTTAATGTTGTAACAGGAGCATTCTCACTGGCCGGAAGTGCATTCAGTAAAATTGGTGGATTTATAACAAAGCTACTTCCTAAGATACTTTCTTTAGGCACCAAAGCACTTCCTTGGTTAGCTAGGGGATTTGCTTTGCTAACAGGTCCGGTAGGTCTTGTTATTAGTATTCTATCTATACTCATCCCTATCTTTGTGAAACTCTGGAAAGAAAATGAGACTTTCCGGAACAAGGTCAAAGAGGTATGGGCAGGTGTTAAGAACGTTATAAGTAGTGTCACCACAGCTGTAGCAGCGTTTATCGTGAATACATGGGGATCTATCAAGAGTTGGTGGGAAGAGAACCAAGAGACGATCAAGTCAGCCGCAAAGAAAGTTTGGGACGCTGTTATAACTAACATAGTCAGCGTACTGACAAACGTATACAACTTTATTGTTACTATATGGACTGCAGTTTCTACCTGGTGGACTGAAAATCAGGAGCTTATTAAGTCTACAGCTCAAAAGGTTTGGGATTTTATCTCAACTAATATCATTTCTAACTTACAAACTGCATGGACAGTTATCCAGACTGTAATAGGCATTTTAGTACCGTTTTTCTCTGCTGCTTGGGATGTCATCAAGAACGTTATCACAACCGTATGGAACGTGATTAAAACGACTATTAGCACAGTTATTAATCTTGTCTGGAGCATAATCAAAGTAGTAATGCTTGCTATTCAAGGTGACTGGTCCGGCGTCTGGGAAGAGATAAAGAACATTCTGCAGATTGTTTGGGACTGGATAAAGAGCATTGTCCAGATTGGAATAGATTTTGTAAAAGGCCTAATCTCTACCGGATGGGAATTAATCAAAACTGTTACCTCAAATGTATGGACCTGGATCAAAGATAAGATTTCCGAGGTCTGGGAGAATATTAAATCCTCAGTCCAGACTAAAATAGAGCAACTGAAAGCGAATCTTTTGGCTAAGTGGCTAGAGATTAAAGTAAAGTCTGCTTTGCTTGTCCAACAAATGAAGGAAAAGGTAGTCGAGTTCTTCCAGAATATTGTCTCTAAGGTTAAAGAGAAGATGGATCAGGTTAAGCAGTGGGTTCAGAACAAGTGGGAAGAAGCGAAGAGCACTGCTACAACTAAGCTGCAAAATTTGGTTTCTACAGTACGAGAAAAGTTCGGTGAAGTAGTAGACAAGGTTCGAGAGAAGATGCAAGAAGCAGTTGATAAAGTTGCTGAGTTTGTCGGGGACATGCCAGGGAAAGTCCGGGATGGTGTAACCGATATGATTAGTGCAGGTGAAGATCTCATTAATGGTGTTATCGACGGAATTAAAGGTAAGATCGATGCGGGACTTGAAGCAGTTTCCGGATTCGGTACCTCCTTAGTAGAGAAGTTTAAAAGTGTCACAGGCATTGCTTCACCATCAAAGGTATTTAAGGCAGCATCTAAGTGGATACCTGTAGGAGCAGCTGTTGGTATTAACAAAAATGCATCTACCGCGGTGAATGCTGTATCTAATATGGCGTCAGCTATGACAGGTGCATTCAAACCGGATTTAGCTACTAATAGTCAGTTCCATGCAAGTCTTGACACCTCGCTAACGAGAGGAGACTTCGGTAAAGTGCAACACGATTTCGGTACTCAAATCGATGATATGGAGCTTCCGGAGCCTACGATTATCGTTCAAGGTAATGTAGATAGAGAGGGTATTACGTGGATGGTCAACGATAGAAATGCGAGAGAAACAAGACTGAGACAAGGATTCATGCGCAAATGAATTAAAGCCTACATTTTCTGTGAATGTAGGCTTTTTTTATATATTTTAGGCTAAATATAAGGTGGGAATTGTACTTCACCATGGTGTTAACTCCCTTTTACATATTTGTTCACTTAAGTCTGATGGAATGTTCCTTCTAATGTTCACTTAATACTTCACTTCTGAAATGTTTTTACAATCTTCTTCCTTCATTAATTCATCTAATATCCTCTGAGTTTGCCAAAAACTTCACTATACAGTTCTTTAAAGCTCCTCTCTAGTTACAACATACTTCGCGTTTTTTTAGCTTAGGCTTACAAGGAATATCCCACCAATCTGTCGAATTAAGACGGAAAGGGAGGAATTTTTGTGTTATTATCAGCAATTACTTTAAACAATCCGCATGTTACAGCTGCTCTTATCGCTATGCTATCAGCTTTAATTGTTGCTCTTATATCAGCTACTTATTCGAGAAAACAATTAAAACAAACAAAAGAATTGGCAAAAATAGCTAAATTATCTTCAGAGAAGATAGCTAAACAGAATGTAGAATCAAGTGAAAAAATTGCAGAACAGAATTTAAAATCGACTAAAGTTATAAACAATGAGACTATAAAGAATTTGGAAGAACGCAGGTATACAGATACGATAATTATTCAAAGAATAGAATGGGTAAATAAGATTAGGAATACTTTTATTGATTTTAACTCTTTATCTAAAAATACATTCGAATTCCTTTCTATTGCACTTCGAACTGAACAAGGTATGAAAATGGAGGAATTTATAAAGCGAACGCATGACTTGGATAGATTAATAGATGAAGTGTACCTTTTGTCTAACCCTAGAGAGTATTGGTTTGAGAGATTGTTTGAACACATGAACGACTTGCGAAACTATATTATTGACGTAGAACTGAGTGCGGACCCTAATTTAAAGCAGTTCAGGGATTATATAAGTGTTATTGTCTATATACAGCAGTGTATTTTAAAATCCGAATGGAAACGTACTAAAGAAGAAATTAATTCAGGTGATGAAACCAGTCCTGAAAAAATGGAAAAGATATTTTATAAGACCGCAAAAGAAATCAATCCTGCTTTATATGAGCGGTTATTTAGTCACAATTTCAATTTAAACTAAAACGCCAGGAGGTCCAGCTCCTGGCTACCACCAGCCTGAAAGGGATAACTGGTGGTTTTTTATTAACGCAGCTTTTATAGAAAGGATTCAGGTTAACTAAAGGGGGCGGTAAGTAAAACAAGAGGACAATTGATTACTAATTATTAAAAAATAACTACTTATTACCGATAATTAATATGAGGTGGTAAGTATGAGTGGTAATAATGATAGCGTGGTTAATTCTAAAAATATAGTTTTATCCTTGTACAAAAAATATGGAAAGCTTCATAAAAAGACGATTTGTGAACAAATTAAAATTGTAAATGATCTCAAGTGGGAATACACACAAGCCGAAATTAAAATGATAAGGCGGAGACTATTATCATCACTTGATCATAAGAAAGAAACAAAAGGTTTTTTATTCCAACCAATAACAATTTTATTAGCTATGATTGCAGCTGTCCTGCCGTTAGCGTCAAAAGTAGTCGAAAAAAGATTAGCGGTATTAGATAAAGACTTGAAAATACCTGATGAGCAATCTTATATACTTGACGAACTAAATGCATCTGTATATGATTTTACATTCAATTTATCTGCTTTATTATTCACATCCATAGGGGTTTTCTGGTTTGCAAATTATGTTTCATTTCTGATAAGAGATATAAAATTGCGAAGTGCCATTTTAATTGTTGAAGAATCAATAGATGATTTAAAGAGTGATTAAAAAAGGGGGCAAAGAATGGAGAGGATATTGATGAAGTGGTTCAAGGTAGATCGTATCATTCTGTACACTGTTGTCATTACACTAGCAGCCAGCATGACCTTTCGTTCCATCATCATCGGGATAGGCTTCACTACAATCGATGAACTTGCACCAAATGGCACTTACGCCTTAATGGAGCGTCTGCTGCCAATTGAATACTGGGGTTATCTGTTTCTAGCTAATGCCGTCCTGTATGCAGCGGGGCTGGCATTATTTTTTTGGCGCAAATCATTGACGCTTCTAATCATTATGGAAGCAATGGGAGCTATTGGTCCGAATACGTTTGAGAATTTTTTGAAGTATGCTTAAAAAATAAAAACCCCTTTCTTACGATTACATAAGAGAGGGGTTGTATGTATAAGGTCACAATCCCTTGCCCGATTCCGGCTACCACACAGGCAGCTTACGTTATACTTTTCGCGGTTAAAAGGGTCTTATTAGAAGATTGTAACCTCATGATACAATATACCCTAAGTTAAAGTCAATTATTAAATTGCAATTGGATTCTTAGATCTGCCACCAGGAAATTCTTGTACAAAAAAGAAATTTTCCTTAATCAATTGATACAAGTGGATATATGAATCAGGGCACCTTGTACAATTACTGGGATCAATTAGCTCATATCTAAAACGATAATTTCTGTATTTATAGTACTGGAATACAGTATTTGCAATTAAATCGGCAACTTGTACATTTATTTCGTTATGTGATTCAAGATAATTTACTGTTACTTCATCTGTAAGTTCATGCTTTAGTACTAACTCTTCGTAAAGATGATCTTCTAAGGAGTCCAGATTAGTGATTTTAGAATTTCTATTATCTATATTTAAAATAAGACTATCAGTGCAGCAGGCTCCATAATTATGTGAAGTCATTACCAATTTAAGCAGGTAATTAAATGATCTACTTTTATATTTACGGAATTGTTCCTTGATCTTAAAATTGTCCACCAGCATATAACCGAATTTTGTATCTGTTTTATTTATTATGCGGCTTATTAAGTACTCTTTGATGAATGGAGGCGCTAGAGATGCTTTTAGCTCATTATTGTGGTCAAATAAATGCGGAAAATACTTCTTAACATTCTTTAATGACCTTCTATGTACTTTCTCTAAAGCCTTTTGATTGTCAGTGTGTATAAAAGCTATTAAAAAATGCCTGTTCTTCGGGTGGGATGGTTTAAATGAGGGAATACTTCCCGATTCATCCACATAATACATATTACCCTCTCCTTTTCTATTATATTACAAATTTTCATGGAGAAAATAAAGAAGTATTTTTATGATCAAATATTAAATAGAAATAACCCCTCTTAACTGGAGGGGCATCTTTTTACTGTGGCAGTAAAGGATAATCGAAACCACAATGCACAGTCACCATATCTTTTCTAAACAAGTCTTCAAAGAAAATATTTCTCCTGGCGTAAACTTCCTAAACAACGGATGCTTTGGCGTCAGCTCAGGGAATTGAATGTCATCCTCTTCAGAATCAATCAACTCCAGCAGCCGTTCCTTTGAAACCTCATTCCTTGCTTTTACATACTCTCCATACAATTCAATTTTGATAAGTGTTGGCATAATATCTCCTCCTTTTACCTCTATAATCGAAGAAAAGACAGAAAAATGTGTGTTAAGACTATGTTAATCCTTATTCGGATTAGTAAAACTAAGATATTCCTTCTAAGTTTTTTAAATTTAGTGTTTGTCTAAAATACATGCTGATCATATCCACAAAAAATTGAAGACTACCACTTTTACTATTAATTACAATATCCGTTGAATCCTTAAGTGGTTCAACAAATGTATTGTGCATTTTTTTCACGGACCTCTCATATTGCAAAAGAATACTATCAAGTGTTCGATTTCTTTCTGATGTATCTCTTAATATTCTACGTACCAGTCTTGTATCTGCATCCGCATCCAAATATAGTTTCAAATTACATAAGTCTTGTATTTTTTGATCATGGAATAATAGTATTCCTTCTACTATTATTATTGGAGTGGGTCGTACTTCGGTATAGCCCTCTCGAGTACTAGTCACAAAATCGTATCTAGGTATTCTACTACTCTTTCCCTCACTTAACTCTTTAAGGTTTTCATAAAGTAACCTAAGATCCAATGCTTGTGGTGTGTCAAAATTGTATTCATGTAGCTTTGAAACATTAGGCTCAATGTAATAATTGTCTTGAGAAATAATTAGAACATTATCCTTACCTAATTTCATTTGAAGGCTATCTGACAGTTGAGTCTTACCAGAACAACTACCTCCGCTTATTCCAAGTATAAAAGGCTTCATAGCACTTTCCTCTTTTCGTTGGATAAAGGAATAACTTGTTTGGACTTTTTAGTTTTGCTTTTAAAATTAAACTGAACAAGAAACGTACCAAGGCAGGTTATAAGTATACCAACAATCTCAATTGGAGATATACTCTCTCCATAGAAAATAGATACCATAATCGTTATCTGTATTGGCATTGTATTAGTAGTAATACTTGATTCTGCTGCTGTTAACTCCCTCAACGAAATATTCCATAAAGTAAATGCTAAGGCAGTGTTAATAACAGCCAACCATACAATTATTGACCATTCGCTCATACCTAGAGAAGGTAACTGCTCACCTCTTATATAGCTGGTAACAAATAGAAGAATAGATCCAACTATCATGCTCAGACATGTAATTACGACTGGTGGAGAATTCTTTTTTCTGTTAATACTCCTACCTAAGATACTAGATATAGCGTTGAAAAGAACCCCGAAGGCTGCAATAAATATCCCTATAAGTTGAGCGTTAAATTCATTATTTGCAGCAAAGAAAATAACTATACCAGCAACGTTAATGCCTATCCCAACCCATTTAATGGAATTTAATTTCTCATTTAGAAATGAGATGCTAAAAAGCGCAACTAAAACTGTAGTGAAGTTTAACATTAAAGTAACTGTTGAGGCAGGTAAGTATTTTAAAGCCACAAATTGAGCGCCCTGAGTGAGTGTGTAGTGAAAAACACCCAGAATAGCTATAAGAATAAAATCTTTGATCTTAAGTTGCTTCAGTGATTTAAGGTTCTTCCGAATTAATAAGAAGGGTAATAGGCAGATTGCAGCTATTCCGTATCTAAGCCCTGCATAAAGGATTGGAGGAATTTCCTCCAACCCGTACTTTATAAAAACCCAAGAAGTTGACCATAAAAAGGTAACGAAGATTGCCAGAAAAATAGCTTTAGTATGGTTCATCCTCAGTCTATCTCTCACCGGTTCCACCATGTAATAGGCTCTCCATCAATAGTTTCTGGTTTTAGATACTTAAATGCTTCTATTGGTTGCTTTACTAAATCCACACTATAAGGACATCCATTTTTCTTAAACACGGTTCTTATTGCTTCTTTAACGTCTTCGCGTTTCTCGTTTCCAGAGTGGATACCATGATGATCAAACGAAAATTCAGGTTGCAAAAAAATAAATACAGAGTCGTCAAACGGTGTGTGTCTAGGATGATTCTTCTCATAGATAGGGGAGAACGTAGTGATGAAGTATCTAACCCCATGATACGAAAACTGCCAATTAGGATCGTGGAGGTCGACACCCATGGAGTTTGCATTCTTCGGATCATTTTTCGAAATGTGTGTTAAGGTTCTCAAGAGTGCCTCCCCTAGCCCTTCAATATTCTCAGTGAATCGTTTCTCGTTAATATCTATTACATAACCATCAAGTCCTTCAGTATCAGCACATTTAGAGAATCGCGTTAGTGAAGGTAAGCTGTTATCAATATTCTCTTCAAGGCTAAGGTTACTATCCCACTCATAACTTCCCCAAATCTTTGCTGTGTTTGAAAAGATACAGTGCGTATTATCTACTGTAGACTTAAATCTATCTAGTGAGATTTCTGTGATTGGATCATGAGAGATTGAGAATCGGTCTTTATCCCGTTTTATGCTGTTACTCAATACTTCCTTAATATGTACAAAGATCTCAATTCCTAGTAAGTTTGCTAGGGCTATCAGATTTATATGTAATTTTGATACTTCACTACCTATGGATCTATCAATCTCTGAAGGTTTTTTTACTTTATCACCTTCATAATGATTAATTATGCGTGCTATTCTACCTGAATATTTTGATAGATTAAAAAAGGCAGTTGGGACATCTTTAAAGATGTTAATCTCGTTTAGTGATTCAATAGTGGGTTTATAACCTAAATTTTTGTATTCTTTATCGAGTTCAGATAAGTACTGGTTAGCTATACAAGTAGAGATAACAAAAATGTCCCCCATCTCTGCAGAAACTTCTTCGTAATCAAGTTCTTTTTCCAATAATAACTCGCCAAGTTCTCCTATTTCCTCGGCCAGCCTAGCTAAGGCGGAAATTGAACGCCAATATCCTCCAACACTTCTAATAGATTCGTCAACTAGTACTTGATAGTTCTTAATATTTTCTTTCATAACTATACCCCCATTTATTTCCTGTGATGTGGGTATCAGTATAAAATTGGGCATAGTTTCCTGTCAAACTCTGTAAGTAATAGGAAAATAGAATTAAATTAGTTTAATTTTGTGTAAATTTTCAGTTAATTAATTAAAAATCCATTATAT
>NZ_NPBJ01000009.1 GCF_002272075.1 Terribacillus saccharophilus | reverse complement strand
AATTTTGTGTAAATTTTCAGTTAATTAATTAAAAATCCATTATATCAGTATTTTTGACTTTTCATCATTTTGCATCTTTCCCAAGTCCGTTGTATTAAGGTGGAGAAAGAAAATAAATTCAATATGAGCTTTCCCAAGTTGAAAATCACCTAAATAAAGGAATATTTTGAATGAGTTAGGTAAAGCGAGCAAATAAGATTACTGTACGAAAGTGACCTTAAATACAACATTACTTGTTATAATGTAGTTAAAACATATAAGGGGGACCAAATGGAGATATTTAAACAGATTCAAAAGGAAAAAGACCAGATTACACCTTATGTAGATTATCCTTACTTGGTCTATGGTCGTGTCTCAACGGACAAAGATGAACAAGTTTCTTCTATAGAAAATCAAATCGATATCTGCCGTGATTGGTTAGAGAAAAACGGCTTCGAATGGAATCCTGATTCCGTATTATTGGACAACGGGATTTCCGGCACCACAATACTCGCCCGTAAAGCGATGACCCTCATCTTAGAAAAAGCCCGTAAACGAGAAATAAAAATGGTTGTATTTAAATCCATCAGTCGACTTGCTCGTGATCTTAAAGACTCCTTAGAGATTAAAGAACTTCTTTTATCTGCAAATGTCAGAGTAGTAACAATTGAAGAACAGTATGATAGCTTGTATGAAGGTAAGAACGATTACAAATTCGAAATGTTCTCCATGTTCGCTGCACAGTATCCAAAGAGCCTGTCAGTGTCCATCAGTGCTGCTCATGCTTCAAAGGTACGCAGGGGAGAGTTCCGGGGTGGAAGACCTCCATATGGCTATCGCATTAAGGATAAACACTTGGTTATCCAAGAAGATGAAGCAGAAGTGGTTCGTATGATCTTTGATCTCTACAACAATAAGGGTCTTGGCTTCAAAAAAGTTACACACGAACTGAATAATTCACTGGCTAAAGGTGATATTGTAGGACCTGAACGTAAAGATAAATGGCAAGTTACAACTATCCAGACCATCATTCAAAACCCTATGTATGCCGGCGTAGTCGTTTTAAACAAATATACGCACGTTAAAGTGGATGGCCGGAAGAAGCAAATCAGAAATCCTATGGAAAAGTGGAACATCTTCTATGATCAGCACCCGAGAATTATTTCTGAGGAAGAGTGGGAGAAGGCCAATACTAAAAGTATTATTGCAGCGAAGCGAAGAATTACACCCTGGAATGAATTAAGAGGATTACTGAAGTGCGATGTCTGCGGATCCAATATGGTTGTCAACGCTTCCTGGAAAGCTAAGAAGGACGGTACCAAGACGCATTGGGATTATCTCAAGTGTAGCAGCTATCGCCGCGGTGGTGAGTACGGCTGCGTGAATCATGCACCTATAAAGTATGAAGAAATACGCCAGCTAGTTATATCCAAGTTACAGCAGCATGGCCATGATATGCCACTCAACCTAAAGAACAACATGATGCAGAAAAAAGAAAAGTTGGAGAAGGACCTTAAAACCAGAATTGAAATGCTTAAGGGTAAGAGTAAGCGGCTTATCGAACTGTACTTAGAAGATCAGCTTATCTCCAAGGCAGAGTTCCAAGTAAAGAGAAGTGAAATTGAGGCAGACACGAAGAAAGCGGAGGATGAACTGTTCCTTTTGTCATCCGAAAAAGAAGAGCAGCTGGACATACAAAACATCAAGCATGCTTTTACTGCGTTGAACAATACCAGTGAGGATCTGCACGAAGTGTTCAAGACGCTTATAAAAGAAATCAGAGTTGGCCAGACTGGAGAATTAGAAATCGAATACACTTTTCAGCCTTAAATCGCACTCATCTATGCTTATTGTTGGCTAAAGGTATGTATTGCAAAT
>NZ_NPBJ01000008.1 GCF_002272075.1 Terribacillus saccharophilus | reverse complement strand
ACGATGCAGAAACTGGGAGTAAAGGGACGGTCTCAGGCTGTAGTGGAGCTCCTTCGTATGGGGGAACTGAAGCTCTGACAGGCATGGCTCGCCTGTCGACTGACATAGCTGTTTATAAGCGAATAGAGAGTACTGGCTTGCTGTGACGGCTAACTAAAACCGACTGTGATGGTCGGTTTTTTGTTTCTACATAAATAGTAAGCATAAAACATTTGCTGATCACTAACCCTTAATTGTGTTAATCGCTTACAATGTAACTATTAGATGCTTTAGCGAAGGAGATTGTCATAATGAACTATATAGAGAGAATCAGCTATATTGAAGTGCCTGCACCTGCCGAAACATCGGCGGAAGCACCAGTGGATTTAATTGATGAAACGATGCAGCTTCACAAAGAGAAAATGATTGCTCAAATGAAAAACGCAGATTTAGATGTTCTTCTTGTTTATGGTGACCGTGAACATGGTACCAACTTTGGTTATCTCACAGGTTTTGAGCCAAGATTTGAGGAAGCTCTTTTGGTTTTACATAGTAATGGGAGTGCTTACCTGTTATTAGGTAATGAATCTCTCCGAATGAAACAATACAGTCGTATAGAAGCAGAAGCTATCCTGGTCCCGTACTTTTCTCTGCCTAATCAGCCGATGCAGACTGAAAAAACATTTGCAGAACTTATTGCATCTGCGGGTGTCAGAGAAGGTATGCGTGTTGGTATAGCGGGATGGAAAATGTTTACGAGTCCTTATGAAGACAATCAACAGCTGTTTGATACGCCGTATTTTATCGTTAATGCCGTGAAAGAGCTTGTGAAAGATACTGGTAGTGTTTTAAATGCCACTTCATTATTTATTCATCCTGGTACGGGTGCTCGTACTTTAATGAATGCAAACGAAATCGCTCATTATGAATTTGGAGCATCACTTGCATCGTCCCGAATTTTACGAGTGCTGGATCAATTAGAACCTGGAAAAAAAGAGATGGAGCTTGCGGATGGACTAGCTGCCTATGGACAGCCGAATAATGTTCAGACAATTTGTGCCACGGGTGATCGTTTTACGAATGCAGTAGTAGCACCAAGAGCAAAGAAAGTAGAGTTAGGTGATAAATTTTCGGTCACAGTAGGTTACAGGGGAGGTCTTACTAACCGATCGGCATATGTTGTATCATCTGCTGAAGAGCTGCCAGCAGATGTATCTGATTATATTGATATAGTTGCTAAGCCTTATTACGCAGCAAGTGTTGCTTGGTATGAAAATGTGAGGCTTGGTATGACTGGTAGAGAGATGTATGAGTTAATTGAATCTGTTTTGCCTAAATCAAAATATGGGTGGAAACTTAATCCTGGTCATTTGACGGCGGGTGAAGAATGGATGTCTTCCCCAATCTATCCCAATTCAGAAATCCGACTTGCTAGCGGCATGATGCTCCAAGTGGACATTATTCCTAGTATTCCAGGGTACGGTGGAGCGAATGCTGAAGATGGTATTGCGCTAGCGGACGAAGAACTGCGAACAGAATTGGCTACTCACTATCCGGAATTATGGGAAAGAATCCAAATGCGCAGAGAGTATATGATCCAAACTCTTGGTATTCAACTTCATCCGGAAGTGCTTCCGATGTCTACAATCAACGGTTATTACCGCCCTTATTTATTGAATAAGGAATACGTGTTTACAGTAAATAAACAGTAGTTAATCTGGTCTTCTAGGATAGATGTATGTTCTGCTTTTATCCGACCAATTATCTTCCTATATATTTCAGACAGCTATTAAGAATTTCCTGATAAGGAAGTTCTTTTTTTATTAAATTTCTTGCTCATTCTAATTTAAAATATAGAATAATTATAGTAGATAGTTATTCTATATAAAATTTATCAACAACCGAAAAGATACATGTCACTTTTTAAATGCATGAAATAAAGTAGATAAATCTATGTTATTCTGTAAAAATAAGAAAAGTTTATGTGTAATAAACCTACCGAAAATTTTCGTTTTAGGGAGTGAAGGCTTAATGGATATAATAACGATTGACAATAGTATAGGGACTAATATTTTTATAGGCGTAATCATTGTACTTATAGCAGCCGTAGTAATTGCCTTAATAGCCATCCGAAAGAAAAAGCAGGATGAAGATCAAGGTCATACGCAATCAAAAGATAACGCACAATCCAAGAGTAAATCAGATAGTGATGGAAACTCGACCATACATACGCCATTAATGGGCGCGGATTCAGAAAGTGATAGCAATAATAAACGATATCATGATACCGATTTAAGTTCCCAGTCCTACGATTCCGGTCCGAGCAGTCCTTCCTACGATAGTGGAGGTTCAGATGGTGGAGGGGGCGGCGGTGGAGAATAACTGCATACTGTCCTCCAATCTGTAGAAACCGGCTTAAGAGCGGGTTTCTTTTATCGTTGCAGGTATTTTCTATATTTGTCGAATTTGCACAATGCGCTTGATACGTATGGTAAAAATGTAATTGAAGACCAAATCGGTTGGTGGTAGAGTTGCTGGTAATTGAGGAGGAATAACTTGAATAAAAACAAGAAAATATTTCTCGTAAATGCTGTCATAAGTGGTTTTATTGCTTTTTTCATTGCTGATTTTTGTGCTTCGGGTACGATAGCTGAAAATCCTACCGACCAAAAGTACGTAGCCCCAGAGTTTTTTGTAATCTTACTGATGTGGGCTATAGGTTTCATATTTGGATTGATAACCTTACTTAAATTCCCATCCGAGCAATTTCGCGTTTTCGCTATTGTAATAATGTGGGTGTCGATACCGCTTGGCTTACAAATTGGAATGGTGTGGGCTATATGGGCTAATGAATCCAGCGTGGCATACGCGATTCAAGAAGTTTTGGTTGAACAATAATATACTCATTTTTAAAACACATAGAAAAAAGCTCTTAAGCTGATTTTTTATCGTAAAAGCAGGTATCCCTCCAATTCTGTCGAAACTGTACAGAAAAGGAGGGTTTTCCATGGAAATTCTGAAAAGTCCGTCTGTCGCTCCAGTCATTGCGTCGCTGCCGAGTTTGCAGCAGCAGATTTACCAGGAGGTTAGAGAAGCTTTTGTGCGTGTTACCGAAGCAGGGGTATATTATATGGCTGATGAAGATGATGAGATTGTGATGATGCCGGTCGCTGAGATGCATCATTTAACGGTCGCGGAAGTAGCTTCACACTACTGTGCAGCAGAATGCAGCATCGCGGAATTTCAGGCAGCTTACTTGGGAAGCTCTCCCCCGGCGGATTTTGAGAAGTGGGCAATGAAGAAGGGGAATACGGTTGTCAGCCGATATGATGATGTGCAGAAGTGCATAATGGTCAGCATTAATGGGTGTAAAGCCGTGCCTTATCATGAATTACCGGTTTCCTCCTTTTCGGAGTTGTTTCGATCGTATACATTCAGTTCATTGTTCAAATAATTAGTAGTAAAAGCCGACTCCGATTGAGTCGGTTTTTTTATATGTTCAGCTTCGGCGAGGGCGAATTACATGCAGTACAGCGTTTTTAACGGTATCATTAAGGATAGGATAGAAAAGTCAGATATCGATCGACACCTTGTAGGGGGATGTACATGCAAGATTATATGGTAACGAATCAATTCATTTTTCTCTTCGCGCTGCTGCTTATTGTGAGTGTAGTGGTGACGAAGTTTTCGACGAGGCTGGGTGTTCCGGCTCTTGTCTTGTTCATCGCGGTCGGAATGATTGTTGGAAGCGATGGTTTTGGTCTTGTTTATTTTGATAATGCTCATTTGGCGGAGGCAATCGGTATCTTCGCGCTGATTGTCATTTTGTTTGAAGGCGGTCTTCATGCGAATTGGCATTCGATGAAGCCGGCACTTGCCCCGGCAATTACAATGGCAACGATTGGGGTGCTGCTGACAGCGGCAATCGTCGCTGTTGCTGCTCACTATATATTTGATTTAACGTGGCTGGAATCTGTTTTGATCGGATCGATTGTCGGTTCGACGGATGCTGCCGCTGTGTTCTCTGTTTTGAAGGGACAGAATGTCAAAGAGAGGCTTTCTGCGACATTAGAGGCTGAATCTGGTACGAATGATCCGATGGCCATGTTCCTGACGATTACTTGTATCGAATTAATTAGCGGCCACGGCCCCGGCGTTCTTTCCATGATCGGAAGCTTTATATGGGAAATGGGAGCAGGAGCAGCGATGGGACTGCTGATCGGATTCGTAGCTGTAACAGCGATCAATCGGATCAATCTGGATACGAGCGGTCTTTATCCGTTGTTCGCGCTCTCGTTCGCTTTGGTAAGCTACGGATTGACATCCGTCATCCATGCTTCCGGATTATTGGCTGTATATGTCAGTGCGCTTTATATCGGAAATGCGGAAATTACGTACCGCCGCTCGATCATCCGTTTCAATGAGGGCTTCGGCTGGCTTATGCAGATATGTATGTTCGTCTTGCTGGGCCTGTTCGTTTTCCCTGGGGAGTTATTCACGCCGAGTCTGATGATTAAAGGATTCTTACTGTCGATTGTATTGATCTTCCTGGCACGTCCATTAGCAACCTTCCTATCGATGCTCCCTTTCAAGTATACAGCCAAAGAGAAAGTGTTCATTTCCTGGGCAGGTTTGAAAGGTGCCGTACCGATCGTGCTTGCACTTTTCCCGCTCATTGCTGGTATCGATAATGCCCAGCTAATCTTTAATGCTGTTTTCTTCGTCGTCCTCTTATCGACTGTTCTGCAAGGCTCGACGGTCACGGCGCTTGCGGCGAAACTTAAATTGGTGGAACCGCCGACAACGAATGAAATTGAGACGCTTGAATTGATCAGTATAGGACGGAACAATCTCGAGATGGTAGAATATAAACCAACGGAACTGAATGAGATATCCGGCAAACGGCTGGAGGATCTCAGCTTCCCTGAGACGACTTTAATCAATGCCATACTCCGAAGCGGCGAAATTATTTCGCCGAACGGACAGACAGTTATCAAAGCAGGCGACACATTGTATATCATGGTTGCTTTACAATATAAGAAACAACTCGCAAAATATTTGCGCAGGAATAAACTAACGAAAGAATAGCAGGAGGAATGAATAGTGCACGACATACTGACAGCTGAAAGGATTGCAGCGATTGAGAAGGAGCTGCGACATATTGCCGTAATCATAAAGCAACAAGGACGGGAAATCCTCCTGCAGTATCCGATTACGGCACCGCAGTTCGTCGCGCTGCAATGGCTGGCGGACAAAGGAGATATGACAACTGGCGACCTTTCCCAAACAATCAGGCTTGCCATCAGTACGACGACCGATATCGTTGACAGGCTGGAGAAGAATGAGCTTGTGAAACGTGTACGTGATGAGAAGGATCGGCGTATTGTACGGGTGCATATCCTAAAAAAGGGAGAGCAGATCATCTCGGAAGTGATCAAAAAGCGTCAAGCATATCTACAAGAGCTGCTGGAAACTTTTTCACTGGAAGAGGCAGACCAGCTGCAGTTGCTCTTACATAAATTACACGGTAAAATGAATGATTACGAACAGCTAGAGGCTAAAACAGAGAAGAAAAAGAGGAGATAAACGTGGATTATCCGATTGGTGTCATTGATTCAGGAGTAGGCGGCTTGACCGTTGCAAGGGAGCTGATGCGTCAGCTGCCAAAGGAAAACCTTATCTATGTCGGGGATACACTGCGCTGTCCTTACGGTCCAAGACCGGAAGAAGAAGTGGTGGAATTTACATGGGACATGGTGAACTTCCTCCTGGAAAAGAACATCAAGATGCTCGTCATCGCCTGCAATACAGCGACAGCTTTTACATTGGAGGAGCTGAAGCAAAAGCTTGATATACCGGTTGTCGGTGTTATCGAACCAGGCGCCCGTGCTGCAATCAAAACGACAAAGACAAATCATATCGGTGTACTCGGTACAGAAGGCACGATCCGCAGCCATGCGTACCGTAAAGCGCTGAAAAATATCAATAGTGAACTCGAAATTGAAGGACTTGCATGTCCAACATTCGTTCCAATGGTAGAAAAAGGTGTTGTCTCAGGACCATTGGCTCTCCAGGTCGTCCAAGATGCACTGACACCATTGAAGGATTGGAAAGAGATGGACACACTCATTCTGGGGTGCACGCATTACCCGATCATCAAACCGGTTATTGAAGAAGTAATTGGTGAATCGGTGGAAGTAATCAGTTCTGGTGACGAGACAGCTCGTGAGGTAAGTGCAATTCTCGGTTTCAAACGAAAGCTCTATGAAGGGAATCGTCCTGTTAATCATCAATTCTATGCATCTGGAGATACGCATCTCTTTATGAAGATCGCGAATATGTGGCTGCAGCGGTCAGTTAATGAAGTTGGAAGGATCCAGCTCGGCAGCAAACAATCTATTTGAATAAAGATGGTCTAAAACCTTTGATGGCTCGTATACATGATAGTACAAACCATCAAGGGGGAAGAAGTGCGTATGAATAAAAAGATTGCAGGTCTTTTCACTAGTGTAATAGGCCTTTCCATTTTATTGGCCGGATGCTCCTTAAAAGGAGAACAGGCTGTCGACGAAGTGGACGTGCCGCAGGATACAACTTATGTGGACGAGCTGGAGAAAAACGCGCTTGATCCTGGCGCAGCGGAAGCACCAGCTGAAGGAGAAACACCGGCTGAAGGAGACGCTCCGGCAGAGGGTGAGGAAGAACAGCCTGAAGAGGGTGCTAAAGAAGGCGAATCCGCTACAGCAAAACGTCAGTTGTTCCTGATGGATGCCAATGGAATGGTCGTACCGATGACATTTGAACTGCCACAGACGAATGAAGTAGCAAAAGAAACATTGGAATACCTCGTAAAGGATGGTCCAGTAACGGACATGCTTCCTAACGGCTTCCAAGCAGTATTGCCGGCAGGAACAACGATCAATGGTATTGATGCGCAGGAAGATGGCACTTTGATTGTTGACTTCTCGAAGGAATTCAATGAATACGAAGCAGCCAGTGAGAAGAAGATTCTTGAATCCATTACGTACACATTGACACAGTTTGAGAATGTGAAAAATGTGGCCATCCGCGTAGAAGGACAAGAACTGGCGAAAATGCCGGTTGATGGCACACCTATCGGGAAAAGCTATTCCCGAGCTGACGGTATCAACTTGATGGATAATGGCATCACTACTGTGAACAGCCAGTCTGTCACGCTATACTTCCCGGCAGAAGCAGTAGACGGCACACCTTATGAAGTGCCAGTAACAGAGCGTATGAACAGCAATGCAGAAAACGACTACGAAGAGATCGTCAATGCACTGATTGACGGACCAGCTATGGACAGCAATTTGTCCAATGTCTTCAATACAGGCTCGGCACTCGCTTCTGAGCCAACATTGAAAGATGGCATCCTTAACTTGGAATTCAACACGGAGGTATTGAGCAACGTGGATGAAGCTGCAATCACAGATCAGCTTATGGAAACACTTGTTATGAGCTTGACAGAGCTTGAAGAAGTCGAAGCTGTATCCGTTAAAGTAGAAGGCGTGGAAGAAGTGTTCAATGAGCACGGCGAAGCATACGCTGAGCCTGTCTCAAGAGAACAGTACGTTCCAGCTGAAAAGTTGTAAAAGCAGAAAGCCCGGTCATTTGATCGGGTTTTTAGTTTTTATAAGGTCTAATCGTTTACCAAAAAAGTGTTATATTTAATCTTGTATAAGAAGATTGAAAATTGAGTATGAAAGAGCGGGTGTAAAAAATGAAAAGCCTTGATCGTATTTTAGTAACACTTGCAATTGTAATATTGATTATCAACTATCCTATAAATAGATGGCTCTTCTCAGAACCACCTGACACGACTGGAACTTTTATCACGCTTATACTTATCTGTGTCGTTTTGTTTAGGCTGATTGATAGAGACAAGAAATGACATTCAGTTCAACTTTTTAATCGCTGAATTTTTGCAAAGAGTAATCGCAGAGCGCTATACTGGAAAGTAGCTTTTCTTCTTACATAATTTTTAATTTGGTTTCAAAAAGGGTACAGATATGCAGAAACGTTCATTGGAGGGTTAAACATGGATAAAATCATTATCGCAACAAAAAATGCCGGAAAACTGAAGGAATTTAAAGCCTTTTTCGAAGAATACGATATTACAGCTTACGGACTAGATGAATTATCACAGCAATTCGATGAAATTGAGGAAACAGGTACTACATTCGAGGAAAACGCAGCACTGAAGGCAGAAACAATGGCAGGTCACCTGCAAGTCCCTGTGCTGGCAGATGATTCAGGATTAGAGATTGATGCACTTGAAGGGCGCCCAGGCGTTTATTCGGCTCGTTATGCTGGAGAAGAAAAAAGTGATCAAGCAAATATGGATAAAGTGCTGGAAGAACTGAAAGCTGTATCAAAAGAGGAGCGTACTGCTCGATTCGTATGTGTATTAGCCGTTTCACAGCCTGGCAAAGAAACGTTCTATGCGAGAGGCCATGTGGAAGGGAAAATCACAGATGTGCCAAGCGGTGAACATGGCTTTGGCTACGATCCTGTCTTTCAGCCAGAAGGCTATGATAAAACGATGGCGGAGCTCAAACCTGAAGAGAAAAATCAAATCAGCCACCGGAAACAAGCGATGGTACATTTGGAAAAATGGTTGAATGACCAAGCGAAGTGAGGTTAGAGGATGAAGATACTGATAACGAGTGACAGTCACGGATTGACAACTGAAGTAAACATGCTGAAGCAGCGACATGAAGACGAAGTTGCGGCGTATATTCACTGTGGTGATTCGGAGCTGCCTTTTGATGCACCAGAGATGGAAGGCTATTATCGGGTCGCTGGAAACTGTGATTATGACAGAGCATATCCAGAAGTGGAGGAGCTGACAGCATCTGAACTGCCAATCCTTATCACACATGGTCATCTATATGGAGTGAAATCGAGTCTCCGTCCTCTGGAAAAGCTGGCAGCAGAGAAAGATGCGAAGATTGTTTGCTACGGTCATTCCCATGTAGCGAGAGCGGACGTAATCGACGGCAGGCTGTATATCAACCCAGGCAGTATCCGATTGCCAAAGCAGTCGCCATATCCGACATATTGCATTCTGTCCTACGAAGATAGAATTGCAACGGTTCGATACTATACGTTGGGTGGCGAAGAAGTACCGGAACTGGAGAAATCCGTCACATTCAAGTAAGCTCGGACAAAAAATTGTAACGTTTCTATTGCCGAATCACCTCACACATACGTTATACTAGTGTTTGAATGAATTGAGGTGATTTTGTATGAATGAAGCCGATTTCGGTTACAAACCAAATCATAAAAAACGCAATTATCGTCCGCTTGTTATTTGGCTGACCATCATCATTGATGGATTAGTTGTCGTATTGAGCGGCTTACCGCCAGTCGAAGGCTTCGATTTATTCGACGTACACATCCTGCCAATGCTGAATGCTATCTTTAACAGCTTTACGTTCGTCTTCCTGCTGTTGGCATTGATCTTCATCATGAAGAAGAATATCATCTGGCATAAGCGCTTCATCTATTCTGCTTTTGTCACAACTACATTGTTCTTGATTTCTTACGTAGCTTATCACTATTTGGCAGGAGATTCATCATTCGGAGGCGAAGGCATCATCCGTCCGATCTATTTCTTTATCCTTATCACGCATATCGTGCTGGCAGCAGTCATCGTACCGCTAGCTCTTGCATCGATAACACGTGCTTGGAATATGGACGTGCCAAGACACCGAAAGATCGCCCGCTGGACAATGCCATTATGGCTTTATGTCAGCCTTACAGGCGTCATCGTTTACTTGATGATCCGTCCGTATTATTAAGGAGTATTGCTCCGGGAAACCGGAGCAATTACTTAATTTCAAAAAACTGTTGACTATATGCTATATATCATGTAGAATAAATCTTGTCCTTAAGAGAGGACAGCATACATAAAAGAAACACGCGGGTGTAGTTTAGTGGTAAAACCTCAGCCTTCCAAGCTGATGTCGAGGGTTCGATTCCCTTCACCCGCTCCATGTCCCAATAGCTCAGCTGGATAGAGCAACAGCCTTCTAAGCTGTGGGTCGGGGGTTCGAATCCCTCTTGGGACGCTAATGAGAAAAGCGCTAAAAACCTGGAAGATAAAGGTTTTTAGCGCTTTTTCTGTTGTTGAGAGCTCCTTGGGGGCAGATTAGTTAAACAATCGTGAGTATACAAAACTTATTCGTCTCCTACGTGTATCTTTACGTAAAAATATAAAGTGATGATTATCTGTTTTTAGTATAGGTGATAGAATATAAAAGCGCTAGAACTCCTGATATAAAAGGATTCCAGCGCTTTATTTACGTATTAGTGTTACCAGTATTTTTTTCATTGTTTTGAAGCTAGTACTTTTATTAACATTACTTTATGGCTTAAATGAAAATTGTAGTTCTAACTGGAATCTGTCATTACCCAAAAATAATAAAGGTGCAGGGGGAAGATATGTCCTAAACATACAGCCAGTCATCTTGCAATTAAATCCTTTACGCAGATTCTCGAACAATCAACTCTGGCTCTAGAATTAGTCGCTGCTGCTCATGGCTATCATCGGACAATTGCTGGAGTAAAAGCTTTGCGGCTTCTACCCCTGTTTGTCGAGGAAATGATGAGACAGTTGTTAAGGGGGGGTGATAGACATCTGATTCAGGAATATTATCAAATCCTACAATATCTATGTCCTGACCGGGATTAAAACCTTCCATTCTTAACCCTTGCATCACTCCGAAGGCAACTAAGTCATTAAAACAAAAAATAGCCGTTGGAGGATCAGGATTACGAAGGACTTGTAATACAGCCTCTAACCCACCTTCTCGGGTAGGAGGACTGTCTACCACTAAGTTATTGTCGATGATCAATCCCGCGTTATCATGGGCATACTGATATCCGTCCATACGTTCAATCCAGGTCGAGGATGTTCGAACGCCTCCTAAGAACGCGATCCTTTTATGTCCCTTATCTATTAAGTGCTTAGTAGCCATCAGGGACCCTTTCCTATAATTTATGCCAACATAGTCACTTTTCACTTCCGGTAATTCTCTGACAGCAAGAACCATTGGTGTGTTCATCTGGTTTAACCGATTAACTGTTTCTGCATTACTCCCAGAGACCGGGTCGAGAATCAAACCACCGACTCTATGTTCCAACATGGTAGAAAGGAGATGGTCTTGCTTGGCTAGAGAATCAAAAGACGTTCCTAACAACACCGTATATCCGACCTCTTCCAGTGTTTCGTGTACACCTACCAAAAATTCAGAAATGAATTTATTAGAAATATCGGTGATAATCACGCCCACTGTATTAGAACTTTGTGATCTGAGATTTGCAGCAACTCTGTCGTATACATACCCTAATTCTTTCATTGAATTCATCACTGTTTTACGCGTTTTATCAGATATTCTAGGATTGTTACGAACGACAAGGGAAGCAGTGGCGGTCGATACTCCAGCATGCTTTGCGACCTCTTGTAATGTGACTCGCTTTTTTTTAGGATGTTTCATTGTTGAATCACCATCTTGAATAGAATTTTAATTTCTTAAAAGAAAACTAATTATCGCAAATCATGCATTGCATATAATTTTTCCTTTTGAAAAGACGCAGGATTTCTCCAATAATGTTTTCTCTCTTAATAGTACCTTTTTTTTATATAACCTACAATAACGGGTCATTCCATTGCAGCACAGGTTAAGATTTATTTGCTTTAACCTTTATACTTTCTAGGTATGGGCTGTGCCTCTATATCTATATATTTAACGAAAAGATTGAATACATTGTTTAATACATTTGATACCTGTCAAGTAAATTGTGAATAAAATCACATGTGTTATAAAGTGAATTCATGGGTTTGACACAATTTTAGTGTAGCAGTATAATAGCTGAGGCACACTTATTTTAGTTTATTTACTGCGCAGATTAATAAAAAAATAAGTGGAATAGATGGAGTAGAAAAATGTTTTAATATACTTCTCAATATGATGAGGTATACGTAATTACTGCATATTTTAATTTCAATGCCTATATGTATCTTTTCCAAGTAACGACTTTTAAAAGTGTTATAAAAGAAAAGAATTAATTGCACCATATTCCAACATTGAAGATTTTTTTTTATGTTACTGTGACAGTAAGAGTTGTCACTTTGCTCCAATATAATGCGAAGGCCAAGTGCGTGAGGTACTCTGCACCATTAGTAGAACGATATACCAAATAAAAGATGTGGTAGATCAAGCTGTAGTCGTCACTAAAACTACAATATAATGCGAAGGCTAGATGTGTGAGACACCTTGAACTATTAGTAGAACGATATACCAAATAAAAGATGTGTTATAGATACAGCTGTAGTCGTCACTGAAACTCCAATATAATGCGAAGGCTAGATGTGTGAGGTACTCTGCACTATTAGTAGAACGATATACCAAATAAAAGATGTGTTGTAGATACAGTAGTAGTTGTCACTATGCTCCGAATACATTGAGAAGACCAAATGTGTGAGGTACCTTGAACTATTAGTAGAACGATATACCAAAATAAAAGATGTGTTGTAGATACAGTAGTAGTTGTCACTATGCTGCGAATATATTGGGAAAATCAAATGTGGGTTATCTTACACTATTAGTAGAACGATATACTAATTTAATACATGTAACTGCATGAGTGTACGGAGAACTGATTAAATTAATAACTCAAGGTTAAAGCCATATTAAATATAAGAAGTGGTTACTGATGGAACATAACCAAGGAAATGAGTAATCAGTGCTTATTGAGAGGTGGCGGTTGATGAACAGGATTGAAGGACAAACACTTGTACTAATTTAATGTTTAATACTTTTATAGAGGGAATGGAGAATTTTTTTATGAAAAGTCCATATATAACTGCAGCAGGTGGAATGTATCTTAACTTTTTCATATTAGGAATGGTTAATATAATATTTGCATCAAATATGAGCAGTTTAACAGAACAATTGAATACCACTACTTCAGGAATCAGTCTTCTTTTATCTGCTTTCGGAATTGGGAAGCTTCTTACTTATGCTTTAAATGGATATCTATCAGACAAATTAGGTAGAAAACCATTAGTTGCTTTTTCAAGTATTTTAATGGCCATATTCTTAATCGGATTTCCTATGGCGCCTAATTATCAAATAGCCTTTGTTTTGGCCGTGTTGATGGGAATTGCAAACTCAGCGATGGATTCAGGGACATATCCAGCCCTTACTGAGTCTTTTCCAAAGTCTGCAGGAACAGCCAATGTTCTAGCAAAAGCATCTAATTCTGTTGGGGCAATCCTGCTTCCAATATTTATTACTTTTTTAGCTACTAATAATATGAGCTATAAATTTTCATTTTATATTCCTGCAATCGTAACAGTTATTGCGTTGGTCTTAATCCTTATTGCAAGATTTCCGAACCATAAAAATGCAGAATCTGATAACGGAAGTACGAAACAATCTGAGGAAAACGTATTTTTATCTCAGCCGAAATTTTGGGTGGAAGGACTTGCCCTTATCGTTATTGGCTTTACCTCTTTAGGATTAATCATGATCGCGCCATTGTGGCTACCTACTTTAGGTCAAGAAGTATTAGGTATGACTAATACGGAATCCGTAACAATGCTTAGCTATTATAGTACAGGAGCTTTTGTTTCTGTTATTTTGCTAGCTGTTGCACTGAAAAAGGTTCGCCCTGTGACAATTATGATTGTATACCCGATTATTACAGTTATTTCTTTGATTGTTCTTTTATCAGTAAACTCATTAAGTGTAGCAATCATCAGTGCTTTCTTTGTCGGTTTATCTATTTCTGGAGTACTGCAGTTAGCCATTACGGTAATCACGCAATTATTCTGGCAGAAAAAGGGCACGATGACGGGGATTATTTCAACATCGGGCAGTATAGCAGTTATTTCTTTACCGGCTTTAACCGGTGTGATGGCTGATACGACTAGCATTACTGCAATTATCTGGCTTGAAGTGGCCATTGCTGTGGTAGAAATTTTGGCGGCATTGGTAGTGATGTATCGATTTAATCTTTTGACAAGAAAAGGTTGAGTCATTAAAAAGCAAAAGTTTTAAATTTAATATGATTGAAAGATTTTAGTAGGAGGATCACAAAGTGAAGACAGTTACAATTAAAAACACCACAATTGGAGAAGGTACTCCAAAAATTATTGTTCCATTAGTAGCGACTAAAGAGGAACAAATACTTCAAGAAGTTGAAACGGTAAAATTCTCGAAGCCGGATATTGTTGAATGGCGAGTAGATTGCTATGAGCATGTCGAAAGCTTAGAAGCTGTTTCAAATATGATTACAAAACTTAGAAACGTTTTGCCAGATACACTTCTTCTTTTCACTTTTAGAAGTTTTAAAGAAGGTGGTAATAAAGAAATTACAGATCGTTATTATTTTGAATTGCTGCATACAGCTATTCAAACGAAGCAGATAGACCTTGTTGATGTTGAATTGTTTTTTGCAGAATCCGAAGTCAAAGCAACAGTGAAGCTAGCGAAGGAAAATGGTGTTTATGTCATCATGTGTAATCATGATTTCCATAAGACTCCACCTAAAGAAGAAATAATTTATCGTCTTCGCAAAATGCAAGAGTTTGGTGCTGACATACCGAAAATTGCTGTTATGCCCCAAAGTGCAGAGGATGTTCTAGTATTATTAGAGGCTACAAATACAATGAAAACAATCTATGCGGATCGACCGTTTATTACCATGTCTATGTCTGGTACAGGCCTAGTTAGCCGCTTAGCAGGTTCAGTATTTGGTTCTGCTTGTACATTTGGTGCCGGCATAGAAGCATCTGCACCAGGTCAAATTCCTGTTGACCAATTAAGAAATGTATTAGAAGTAATTAGTTAATGTCAGTTGGTATGGCTATTCTTACTCATTTTAATGCGAAGTAAGGTTATTTATTAGAATGATATTTATATAGAAAATTCAATAAGGGAGATTTTAACATGGAAAACTTTGAAAATAACTTAGAGAAAATTGATGGGAAAACAAAATTAGTTGGATTACTTGCTACACCAATCGGACACAGTTTGTCACCAAGAATGCATAATTTAGGATATACATTAAAGGGTTTAAATTACGCATACCTAGCATTTGAAGTGGGCAATGAAACACTGGAAAAAGCTGTAGAAGGAATGAAAGCTCTCGATGTGGCAGGTTTTAACGTATCGATGCCAAATAAAATGGAAGTCATTCAATATTTAGATGAATTAGATGAGAGTGCTAAATATATTGGAGCTGTCAATACAGTCGTCAATAGATATGGCAAATTAATTGGTTATAACACGGATGGAAAAGGCTATGTTAACAACCTTAAAGAACATGGAATTGATTTACAAGGGAAAAAGGTAACCCTTGTAGGATCAGGTGGAGCAGCAACACCAATCGCAATCGAATTGGCTCTTGCTGGAATTTCTGAAATTAGTATTTTTGCTCGCAATGACCAATATTTCCACCAAGCTGAATTGAATGTTGAGAAAATCAACAATGACATGAAGGATTATGATGTAAAAGCAAACATTTTTCCGTTAGAGGATAAAGAGGCATTTAGTCGTGAAGTAGCAGAAAGTGCAATACTAGCAAATGGGACAAGTCTAGGGATGAAACCTTTAGATCATTTAAGTATACTGGATGATAAATTAGATGTTTTGCGTAAAGGTTTAGTTGTAACAGACGTTGTTTATAATCCAGCAAAATCTAAGTTGTTAACCCAGGCAGAAGAAGCTGGTGCGACAATCATCAATGGTTTGGGTATGATGTTAGGACAAGGTGCATTAGGATTTAAGCTATTTTCTGGAGAAGAAATGCCAAAAGAAGAAATTAAAAAAATTATGTTTGAATAAATGTTACTATTAAGTACTAGTAAATAAAATTATAGTGGAGATAATACCATTAAATAAGATTGCTTTTTCGTTTTATAATGTGAATTGTATAGTTCACATCTAAGTAATGAATGAAGGATCGGGCTAAGAAAAACAGGAGATCACTCCATGTTTTTCTTAGTTTTTTTTGAGGATTCTTATCTTGATGATATAGGATACCTTTTTTTACTGTATTTTTCTATGGGGAGAACAATAGCAGTAGCAGGATGTTTTACATTGCGGGGGGAAACTAATGAAATATCAATACTTTATATCGGCATTTGGGATGTATATTAATTACTTTCTATTAGGTATGGTAAATATTATCCTGGCTTCAAATATGTCTTCATTAACAAATCAATTGGATACGGATGCTACAGGTGTCAGTTATTTGATTGCAGCAATAGGTATAGGAAGATTGATAAGCTACAGCATAGCAGGGGCATTGTCAGATAAGTTCGGCAGGAAACCTTTAATTATTGTTTCCGCAATTGCGATGGTCGTCTTTTTGATAGGAATCCCCTTTTCACCTAGTTATGAGATAGCAATTGTGTTAGCGATATTTGCGGGTATTTCAAATTCAGCTATGGATGCTGGTACATATCCAGCTCTCACTGAGATGTTTCCGAAATCTGCTAGCTCAGCAAGTGTCATGATAAAAGGGTTTGTATCGCTAGGTGCTACAATTCTGCCATTTATCATCTTATTTCTATCCGAAAATAATTTATTTTATGGATTTTCCTTTTTTGTACCAGCAGCTATTTACATTGTAAATATGATTTTTTTATTTTTTGCTATTCCTAAGACTCAAGCTGGACAACCAGGGCTGGAAGACAATTCTCAAGTAAGCCAATTCTTAACTGAACCCGAATTTTGGAAAGAAGGGATTGCTCTTATTATTATAGGTTTTACATCAACCGCATTATTAACGGTTTCACAAATTTGGTTACCAAGCTATGGACAAGAAGTTGCTGGGATGTCTGCATCAAATTCGGTTGAGTTGCTGAGCTATTATAGTATCGGCTCGCTTATTTCCGTTCTCTTATTATCTATTCTGTTGAAAAAGATTCTTAAGCCTGTAACGGTGATTTTACTTTATCCAATCATTACTTTGATCGCTGTCACTGTTATTCTTTGCTTCCATACCCCGCTTGTTTTAAGTATAACGTGCTTTTTCCTGGGATTTTCGACAGCAGGAATCTTACAGCTGGCTATTTCAATGATGACGCAGCTTTTCTGGAAGAAGAAGGGAGCTGTTACAGGGTTTGTTTCCACTGCCTCTAGTATAGCAAGTGTTGTTTTACCTATAGCAACTGGACTAATAGCTAAAAAAGGTGATATGGAACATATATTTATTTTTGATAGTGTAGTGGCAACCATTGGAATTGTCGCTGCAGCTTTTCTATACTATCGTTATCAAAAGCTGACTAAACCGCAGCTGAGAAACCAACATGTTAGATAAGTAAAAATGCTTCGAGGCTTTGAATTAGCTCGAAGTTTTTTTGATTTAAATAATTGTAATGATAAATGGCAATGTCAAGATTGCAAAAGAAGTCTCTACTACATACCGAAGAAGATTACTGAAAAATAGAGACTGTTTTACACGTTTTTTTAAACATTTACCCCTGTTTTCTATATATCCCTAATTCCCATCCTTTTGGTAAAATCATAAATGTAATCGCTTACATTAGAGCTGGGGGGATTGAACATGAAAAGAAAATCGCTTCTGTTAGTTTTTGGAATGATTTTGGTTTTATTGCTTGCTGCTTGTAGCAGTGAGGGAAGCAGTTCTGGTTCAGATGATGGTAAGGTGAAGCTGCGAATTGCTTGGTGGGGCGATCAGCCGCGAAATGATTATACGACGAAAGTTATTGAGATGTATGAGGAACAAAATCCTAATGTACAGATAGATGCAGAGTATGCGAGCTGGGATGATTATTGGCAGAAGCTTTCTCCTCAAGCGGCAGCAAATGAATTGCCGGATATCGTACAAATGGACGTTTCCTATCTTGCTCAATATGCGCAAGGAAATAAATTAGCTGATTTGACTCCATTTTTAGGGGAACAAATCGACACGAGCAATATGACAGAGGATTACGTAAATGGCGGAAAAATAGATGACGGTATCTATGGAATGAACACGGGAGTAAATGCGGTTGGATTCCATTACAATCCGGAGTTATTGGAAGAACTAGGTCTTGGAAGTGAAATTCCGGAAGACTGGACATGGGACGATTATAAGACCATGTCTGATAAAGCTGTTGCGCAAGGCGCTTTTTTCGATACACATCTAAGACCTGATGTATTTTTCGATTATTACCTTCGCAGCCAAGGCTCTCGTCTTTATGCGGAGGATGGCAGTGGCTTGGGTTATGATGATGATAAATTATTCGTGGATTACTGGAGTATGATCGCAGAGCAAGTGGAAAAAGGAGCAACTCCAACGCCAGATGCTCTTGCTCAAATAACGGGGATTGAAGATGATCCGGTTGTAAAAGGAGAGGCAATAGGGATTTTTCAATGGTCCAATCAGTTCGTAGGATTGAAGCAAGTAGCTGAGAAGCCGCTTGAGATTGCGCCAATGCCGGGCCCTGGAACGTCTGATGGACTTTATTTGAAGCCAGGTATGTTCTTCTCTGTGTCACAAAACTCCGAACAAAAAGAAGCTGCTGCTGACTTCTTGGATTTCTTTATGAACGATGTAGAAGCGAATAAATTGATTCTCGGCGACCGTGGTGTGCCAGGGTCTTCTGAAGTAAAAGAAGCATTGAAAGATGAAGTTTCTGAAGCACAGAAGCAAGTCTTTGAATATGTGGAATGGGCTGAAACAAACAGTTCTCCAATGGGAGCTCCAGATCCAGCTGGTGCCGGAGAGGTCATTGAATTATTAGAAACATTAGCGGAACAAATCAGTTATGGTCAGCTTGCTCCTGAAGAAGCTGCCGAAAGTTTCAGAACGCAAGCAGAAGGCATGCTTGGACAATAGGAGAAAAGGTGATCAAGACGGCAGCTGAGCAGCTGTCGTTTTGATTACATCTGCAAAAGGAGAGGAGTAACGTCATTGAGCTCACGTCTTAGAAGCAATTTGTGGGGATATCTTTTCATTGGACCATTCATCATCGGCTTTTTAGCCTTTACGATCACACCAATGCTAGCTTCCCTGTATTTCTCATTTACAGAGTACGGTTTATTTGATGCCCCAAAATGGATCGGCTTTGAGAACTATATAAAAATGTTCACAGAAGACCCTCGCTATATTAATTCATTAAAAGTTACCATTATCTACGTATTCGCTGGCGTCCCATTGCGGCTCGCTTTCGCCTTGCTGGTGGCCATGCTGCTGAATGTCGGATCACGAGCTGTAGGCTGGTACCGGACGCTTTATTATTTGCCTTCCCTCATCGGCGGAAGTGTTGCCGTTGCGATTATGTGGCGGAATATCTTTGGTGATGATGGAATCGTGAATATAGCGCTTAAGAGTATGGGGATTGATTCGGTTCGTTGGTTTGGTGAACCAACAGCGGCACTATGGATGCTGATTTTCCTTTCCATCTGGCAGTTTGGATCATCGATGCTGATCTTCCTGGCTGGTTTGAAATCCATTCCGGCAAGCTTTTATGAAGCTGCCAGTGTGGACGGGGCGAACTTCTTCCAGAAATTCTTCCGCATCACATTGCCTATGCTAAGTCCTGTTTTGTTGTTCAACATCATCATGCAGACAATTTCTGCTTTTATGACCTTTGTACCTGCCTTCATCATTTCCAAAGGAACTGGTGGTCCATTGGATGGTACACTTCTTTATTCTCTGTACTTGTTCAAGCAAGGGTTTGAGTACTTCAATATGGGCTACGCGTCAGCTATGGCTTGGGTCATGCTGCTTATTGTAGCCGTTTTGACAGGAATCATCTTCTTGACGTCCAAGTATTGGGTGCATTATGAGTCGGAGGGGAAGTAGAATGACTAAAAAACGACCTCGATATTTTCTCTACCATATTCTAGTCGGAGGCTTTGCCATCCTGTTGCTTTACCCGGTAATATGGCTGTTTGTCAGCTCTTTCAAAGAGAGCGGCGATATTTTCATTACCGCTGGATCGCTTATTCCAAATCCCTTTACGTTACTGAATTACGCGCAAGGGTGGGAAGGGTTTGGCGGATACGGTTTTGGTACGTTCATTAAAAATACGCTTGTTTTTGTTATCTGGATGCTGCTTGGTCACTTGATTTCGTGTTCGCTGATTGCATTTGGCTTTGCCAGACTGAAGTTCGTTGGCCGAGGGTTTTGGTTCATGATCATGCTCGTGACACTGATGCTGCCTTATGAAGTCGTTATGATTCCGCAGTACATCATTTTCTCTGAGCTTGGCTGGCTGAATTCCTTGAAACCATTAGTTGTACCAGCATTCTTTGGACATCCATTCTTCATTTTCTTGCTCGTCCAATTTATCCGAACGATACCGAGGGAACTGGATGAGGCAGCGACAATCGATGGGGCAAATACATTCCAGATCTTTTATAAAGTAATATTGCCGCTTATTGTTCCTGCTTTAGCCACAACTGCGATTTTCACTTTCTATTGGACTTGGGATAACTTGCTTGGACCGGTTCTCTATTTGAACAGTCCTGAGAAATATACTGTCTCGATGGCATTGAACATGTTCTTGAGTAATGAAACGGTATCAAACTGGGGAGCGATGTTCGCGATGTCGATTGTCACACTTGTACCGGTGTTTGTTATCTTCTTCATCTTCCAGCGCTATGTTGTGGAAGGTATCAGCACGACTGGTCTAAAAGGATAGAGAGGAGGGGCTTTTATGGCTGCTATTAATAAAGGTCTGGAATGGATTACAAGAATGGCATATATAAATATTCTCTGGCTCGTTTTCTTACTGCCGGGTCTGGTGGTATTCGGGGTTTTCCCTGCTACCACCGCCCTGCTGCATGTGATGCACCAATGGCTGCAAGGAAAAACGGACATTCCTATTTTTCAGACCTTTTTACAAACGTATAAGAAGGAGTTCGTGAACAGTAACAAGCTGGGATATATCTACGTGCTGTTAGGATATATCCTTTATCTTGACTTCCTCTTCCTAACATCTGCTGCGAACGCCGCTTTGTACTTCACGATTCCGTACCTCATTGTCACATCTATTGCTTTTTCTGCAAGTTTATATGCATTCCCGATGCTTGTGCATTATGACATGAAGCCGTTTCAAATCGTAAAACGTTCTTTCTTTATTATGATGCTAAACCCGAGCCAAACGTTTGTTATGCTCATCGGAACGATCGGAGTAGGTTCGATTTTATGGTATTTCCAAGGGTTGGCGTTATTTTTCAGCTTCAGCATTGTTGCATTGATCGTTATGATGCCAGCTGCTAAAGCATTCGAAAGAACAGAAAAGAAATCCTCAAAACTCCTAGCTAAGGAAATCAAATCGATCCCAGCGAACTAAGATCAAACTAATGGGAGGTTGCGCTATGAAAAAGTATGTACTTGTGGGAACAGGCGGCCGGGCAGAGTTTTATTACGGAGCAATGGTGAAGGATTTTAAGGATACATGTACACTAGCTGCTTTTTGTGACATAAACGAAACAAGAATGGCTTATGCCAATCAGCTGCTGGAGGAAAGGTATCAGCATCCTGCTATACCAGCATATCCTGCAGCAGATTTTGAAAGGATGATTCAGCAAGAAAAGCCGGATATTGTCATTGTCACTACCATTGATCGAACGCATCATACGTATATTATCAGGGCTTTGGAGCTTGGATGTGATGTGATCACGGAGAAACCAATGACAACGGATGAAAACAGGTGTCAGGAAATCTTGGATGCTATTGAGCGGACAGGAAGAGAAGTCCGAGTGACATTCAACTACCGATACGCCCCGCATAATACAAAGATCAAGGAATTGATAAGCTCGGGTGTCATCGGAAAAGTAAACTCGGTACATTTTGAATGGGCGCTTGATACGACGCACGGTGCTGACTATTTCCGGCGATGGCATCGGGATAAACGAAATAGCGGCGGCCTGCTAGTTCATAAGTCCACACACCATTTTGATTTGGTGAACTTCTGGCTGGATACGACTCCACAGCGTGTGTATGCAACAGGAAATCTGCTTTTCTACGGGAGGGAAAATGCCGAACAAAGAGGGGAAACGAAATTCTATCAGCGAGCGTATCAAAGCGAACAGGCAAAAAGTGATCCGTTCGCCCTTGATTTGGAAAGCAATAAACATTTGAAACGCATGTACTTGGATGCTGAGATGGAAGATGGCTATCAAAGGGATCAAAGTGTTTTTGGAGATGGAATAAGTATTGAGGATACTTTAGGGGTGCTGGTGAACTATAAAAGTAAAGCAATCCTGACATACAGCTTGAATGCCTACTTGCCGTGGGAAGGTTTTATCGTCGCCTTTAATGGAACGAAAGGAAGAATCGATGCGCGCATTGTAGAAAAGTCTTATGTGAATTCGGGAGGTAGCAAGTCCGAGGAAGGGCAGCTGGAACAATTATCGATTCTGGTAAGTCCTATGTTCGACGTACCTTATGAGGTACAGGTGGAAAATGGAATAGGAGGACACGGCGGAGGCGATACGCTGCTGCTGCAAGATTTATTCGGTAATCCCAAGCCAGACCCATTTAACCGTGCAGCTACCCACATAGACGGAGCAATGTCCATCATGACTGGCATCGCAGGTAACCACTCCTTGAAGTCAGGAAATGCAGTCAACATAGACGATTTAATAAATCTATAAAAACCGTTTGCTTGAATGGAGGATATGTTGGTGGAGAAAACGGCGATCATTTCTGGCGGAGCATCTGGAATAGGAAAAGCTGCGGCCCTTAAGCTTGCAGATGCTGGATTCCGGGTTTGCCTGCTGGATGTGAATGAAGCAAAATTGCAAGAGGTTAAAAAAGAGATGGAAGAAAAGAATTACAAGGTAATGATTATTCCTTGTGATATATCACAATACAACCAAGTTGAGACGGCCGTACAAAAAATGATGGAACAGTGGGGCGGGGTCGATGTGGTATTCGCCAATGCTGGGATAGTTGGCCAAGTGTCGTCGATCGAGTCGATGAGCGTTGACAATTGGAATCAAGTTCTCAGCATCAATTTGAACGGGACATTCTTCCTCGTGAAAGCAGCTATTCCCCATTTGAAACGGCAAGGCGGAAGCATCATTATTACCAGTTCTATCAGCGGAAACAGAGTCTTTTCTCAAGCTGGTTTCACAGCATATTCCAGTTCAAAGGCAGCACAGGCCGCATTCGCCAAAATGGCCGCATTGGAGCTGGCAAAATACCATATCCGAGTAAATGTCATCTGTCCAGGCGGAATAGAAACAAATTTCAAAGAGTCGATAAAACGATCTCCTGATTTGGACGAAATCAAAATACCTGTAGAATTTCCTGAAGGAAGCAAACCTTTGGATAATCGCTCAGGTAAGCCTGAAGAAGTGGGGGATCTTGTTAAATTTTTGGCTTTAGATGAGTCCAGACATATTACGGGTACGGAAATATTTATAGACGGTGCGGAATCCTTATTGATCGGATAAGAGTTTTTTTATGAACAAACACCATGAACTCAGTCATGGTGTTTGTCTGGTATTCAGAGGTCATTATAAAAGGAGAATAGTCGAATGATCATAGATGCTCACCAGCATTTCTGGTGCAAACACAATGATAAGGTTGATCATGGTCCTGGAAGCAGAAGTCGTTCTTATTTACCTGATCACTTAAAGCCTAACCTGCATGAACGAAGCATAAACAAAACAATCGCTGTGCAAGCTTCACCCACCTTAGAAGAGAATGAGTTTTTATTGCATATAGCTAAAACGAGAAAAGAAGTAATCGGAGTTGTAGGCTGGGTTGAATTGGACGATCCCCAAGCTATACAAACGTTGGCTGCTTATAAAGAAGATTCTAATTTTGTGGGAATCCGGCCAATGATTCAAGATTTGCCTTCGGAGTGGCTATTAAAGCGTACGGTTCTTCATAATATGAACAAATTAGCGGATGAGGGTTTTCCGATTGATTTACAGGCCAACCCAAGACACTTACCTGTAATCCATGAGCTGTTAGAAAAAATGCCTCATATTCACTGTGTAATTGATCATATAGCGAAACCGCCAATAGACACTGGAAAAATGGAACCATGGGCCAGTCATATGCGAAAAATTGCGGAATACTCTAATATCATGTGTAAAGTTTCTGGTCTTGTTCCTGAAAAAGTCGGTGCCAGCTGGACAACTAAGAGCATCACTCCTTATGTCGAACTCGTTTTAGATGCCTTTGGTCCAAAACGGATCTTGTTCGGCAGTGATTGGCCAGTATGCTTAAAGTCTAGTTCTTACGCAGATGTCATCCAGCTGTTTGAGGATACAGTGACAAGTCATTTGTCTGAGAGTGAGAGAGAAGATGTTTATCAAAATAACGCAAAGCGTTTGTATCGATTAGAAGATAGGCTATGAAGAAATATAGAGGATATTATTTCGATTGTAGAGAACTAGAATGATGAGGAAGCTAAAAGCAGGAGAGGGAGTGCCAGCATGAGAAAACTTAAAAGCTTATTTTCTAATCTAAAGATGAAATATAAGTTGTTTTGTTTACTCTTCCTCATCTTAGTTTCTTTTAGTATAGGTGGATTAGTCCTCTTACAATATGCCCTCGTCGCGTACAATGATGAAATTCATCGTCAGTCCGCGCAGTCATTGAAGGTATCGTCTGCTTTGATTGAAAACGAGATCGAAAAAATGAAAGGGTTTTCATATAGATTATCAACTGATCCTTATCTTCAATCTTATCTATACAATTTAAAAGAAACGGACGATGATTACGAGGCATATCTAATTGGAGTTACTATTAAAAAGAGGCTTGTGGACTTAGGTGCCTTCGAAGATTCGATAGATTCCATTCAGCTGTATGATACAACAGATCGAGGCTATAGTGCAGGAAATAGAGTCATTTCAATCGCAAACGAGCGACTGCTTCAGTATAAACAAGGGACAAATAAAAAAGATGGAGGAGCTGAATGGTTTGCGCCTGATGATCAGGATGGATCGTTTGTTGTGGCTCGGGAAGTAAATGCGTATCCGGATCTTTCTTTCGAGAGATTGGGTATGATCGTTGTGCGATTTGATATGCAAGATATTGTCTCATCTTTTGAGAATAGCCTGGATGAAAGAGAGATGCAGCTGCTGATCTCAGATTCTAATGGGGAAATTATCTTCCCGCAGGAAACGACGAAGAAGGACTCCTTCCTAATGGCCAGTGTGCAAGGAAACGATGGATATCAGCTGGTAAATTATGATGCTGACAGATATTTCGTGACCTATTCTTCTGCTGCATATACAAACTGGACTTATATGATAACTTCTCCCTACAGCCAATTATTCCAAGCAGTTAACTTAGTGAAAAGTACCGTATTGACGATTTATCTTCTGTTATTTGTGATGTTACTGTTTCTTGGCATTCGTTTTATTAAAGGAATCACAAATCCGATCGAGGCATTGAATAGGAAGATGAAAAGAGTGCAAAAAGGGGAGGTCGAGGACTTTAAGGTGGAAAGTCACGTAAGATTCTCCAAGGATGAAGCAGGTCAAATGCATGAAAACTTCAATAAAATGATGAACCAAATTCATTCACTGATTGAAGAAAATTATAAGAAACAGCTGGTCATTAAAGATGCTGAATTCAAAACACTCCAAGCACAAATTAATCCTCATTTTCTATATAACACATTGGAATCAATAAATTGGTCGGCAAGACTTGGTAAACATCAGGAAACGTCACGTATGGCAACGTCACTTGGTTTTATTTTACGGTCGTCGCTGGAAACGAAAGAAGCCTTAATTCCGCTCGCTGACGAACTGGAGATTGTGAACCACTATATCACAATTCAATCTTATCGTTTTCAAGAACGATTAAGCTTTCATACTGATATTCCTGATTACCTTCTTTCTTGTAAGGTTCCTAAGTTCAGTCTTCAGCCTTTGGTGGAAAATGCAATAAGATACGGCCTGCAGGAAATTATCGGTGTATGTACGATAAGAATTGAAGCTGTACAAGAAGGAGTAAATACGTTTATTTCCATAACGGATGACGGACCAGGAATGGAAAAAGAGGTTATTAATAAACTAGTGAGCGGAGATTATCGTCCAAAAGGTACAGGCTTGGGCATCAGAAATATAGATAATCGGTTAAGAATCTTGTTCGGACCGGCATACGGAATTCACGTGATGAGTGAACCAGACGTGGGAACGAAAATCATACTGAAGATTCCTTATGAAGGAGGAAGTGATAGTGTTCAAAGTGCTGCTGGTAGATGATGAGCCGATGCTTCTGGAAGGAATATCTTCTATTGTAGAATGGGAGCAGCAGGGAACTGTTTTACATGGTATCGCCAAAAATGGGCTGGAGGCTTTGGACTTTATTAAAGAACATAATCCAGATATCGTGATTACCGACATCACCATGCCAGGTCTGGATGGGATGGGATTGATTGAACAAGGAAGAAAAGTCTCTCCTCTGATCAGATGGATACTTCTTTCTGGATATAACGAATTTGAATATGCTCAAAAAGCGATGCGGTTTGGAGTGAAGCATTATTTGCTAAAACCTTCGAGTGAAGAAGATATTCATGAAGCTTTAGAGGAAGTCGTCCAAGAACTGGCGGAAGAGAATAAAGAGAAAAGTATAGGCATCCACACGGAAGCATCTACAAATTACTCCGCAGTCGTTAACAAGATAATAGATAGTATAAAAAAGAATATCGAGAATCCGGATTTGTCATTGCAATGGATAGCTAATGAAGTCTTATATATGAACACTGATTACTTAGGGAAGTTATTCAAGAAAGAAGTAGGAGAGAAATTCTCTGCTTATGTATTGAGATGCAAGATTGATAAAGCAGTAGAAATCATGTCGAAGCAGAGGGATATTAAGGTTTTTGAACTAGCAGAGCAATTAGGGTATGGAAATAACCCGCAATACTTCAGTCAAATCTTTAAGAAAAGTAAAGGATGCAGCCCCACTGATTGGATAAAAAACAGGTGAACAGGCTGGTATTCTAAGGAGGTATTTATATGGTTCAAAAATGGATTTTTATCGGAGACAGCATCACCGAATGCGGAAGATTTGAAGATCCTCAAGACATAGGCGTTGGATATGTAAAAATGATTCAGGAGGAGTTAGCACAGAAAAAAGATGCGGAAATCCTCAACAAGGGAGTGGGAGGCAACCGTGTCACCGATCTAGCGGCGAGATGGGAACAAGATGTGCTGTCGTTAAAGCCTGACTTAGTATCTATTTCAATTGGAATCAACGATGTATGGAGGCAGCTGGATCAGCCTCAAATGGAACAGGTGTATCCAGAGGAATTCATAACAGTCTTAGATAAGCTTCTCGCAGAAACAAAACACACGGGTGCCGATATTTTCCTTATGGAGCCGACTATTATTGAGGAAAATAATGATTCAAAGGGAAATCAAATGTTAGTTCCGTATGTAGACATTGTCAGGGAGCTGGCCGCAAAGTATGATGCTACTCTCGTCCCGACGCATACAGCCTTCTTGCAAACAACGAAAACGGATTTAACAACAGACGGCGTTCATATGACCGATGCCGGTAATAAACTGATGGCTGATACGTGGCTAAGTGCTTATCTTGCTGTAGAACGTAACTGAATTATTTCCAAAGTGGAATCTTGAATCACTTACAAAGACTGCTGCCTTATTATAGGTACAGTCTTCTTTTTTTGTTTGTGGTTATTTATGTATTTAAATCCAATTAATAGTAATTGTGTTATCATGTGAAGGGGATGAGCATACAACAAGATGCACCAATATAAAGAAGGTGGGGTAAAAAATGAGATTAAGAAATAGATATTCAATTGCTATTTTATTAACAATGTCAATTGTAGTGATCGGTGCTTGTTCAAAATCTAATGAAGAGAGTGCATCAAACGAAAAGGCGCAATCAAAAGAAGAAAGTATTGCGGCACCATCTAATTCATCTGAAAAGCGACTGAATGAAATAGATGATACTAAAGTTGAGGTAGAATCTTCTGATGCTAATAGGGAATTAGTTTCTGAAATTACAAGTAATCAAAACTCTGATGAATTAGTCGCTGAAGAAACGCAAGTTGAAAATGAAGAAGGGAATGCAACTGCTGACGAAGCTGCAAACAACTCACAAGATGAGGTAGTCAAAGAGAATCCTGATTTTGACGTTGATACATATTTGAAAACTAATTATAAAATTGATAGCACGCATTATGTAACTGACACTTGGGAGAATGATGTAACAGGACGAACAGAGTACATCGTCAATATACTTCCTGATACAGAAGAATATAGTGAAGAGATAACGGAAGCTTTTAAAAATGGTGCGGATGATGAAAGAATTGTTACCATGATAAATACTGCTGAAAATCTTTTGGATGAATTACCTCAGATAAATGATGAAATCCATATCGAGTCTGTTAATTGGGTGACATTTAAGGAAGATTTTCATATAACATTAATACAGGATAGGGACCAAAACACAATTAAATAGTGCATTTTGACTGATCATTTTCACAACATAATGACATCAAATTGGGCTTCCTTTCATACGCTGTATGTGGGGTGATAACATGGCAAGAGTACAATACAATAGTTCAGATATTGACTTGATGGCTAGAATGATGCGTGCAGAAGCCGAAGGGGAAGGGCAGCTAGGGATGCTGTTTGTGGGGAATGTTATTGTAAATCGTGCTGTAGCTGACTGTTTAGATTTTGCAGATGTAAGATCAATTAATGACGTCATCTTCCAGATCCAGGGTGGGAATTATTCATTTGAAGCTGTTCAAAAAGGAAATGTTTTTTATCAGAGAGCACGTGAACAGGAAAGAAGATTGGCAGAAAGAAATTTGAAGTCTTGGAGACAACAACCTTCTTCGTATGCACTTTGGTATTTTAATCCGTATGCACCATGCCCTCCGACGTGGTATGGCCAGCCGTTTGCAGGTCAGTTTAAGGATCATTGCTTTTATGAGCCGCAAGCAGGAACATGTGACAGTGTTTATATGGGATAAGTAAGTCTGGCGAACATAGTGGGTTTGCCGACAATTAATGTACGTATTTAAAAACGATAATATATAGGCATCTTGCCGATATTGGCTGGATGCTTATTTTTAAATAGATAATTTTGTTTGGCGGATCCATTGACCATTAGATTAGTTTACAATATAGTGATAATTAACAGAATATTCTCTTAGGCGGAGGGACTGGCCCTATGAAGCTTCAGCAACAGACTGTATGTACTGTGCTAATTCCAGACTAGATAAGAAATGGACTACATAAAAGTAGCGAACCTCTTCTTATTTAGGAGAGGTTTTTTGTGTTCTTTAAAATTATTTAATATGAGGTGAATGTTTATGTCTAACGAGTTGAGTAAAGCATTGGAAGTATTAAGGCAAAAGAAATGGGTGGATTTGACACACACCTTTGGTCCAGATTCTCCTCATTTCTCAGCCTTTAATCCTGCAAAGTTCGAAACGCTATTTTCCCATGATGATGGTTTCTTCGCTCAGAGCTTTACTTTTCCAGGACAATACGGAACACATCTGGATGCGCCGATCCACTTTGTGCGGGATACACGTTATTTGGAAGAGCTTGAGCTAAAAGAATTGGTATTGCCGCTTGTTGTAATCGATAAATCTAAGGAAGCGACTGCAGATCATGACTTTACATTGTCTGTTGAAGATATTCTGGCTTATGAGTCAGAGCATGGAAAAATTGAGCCAGGCACATTCGTAGCTCTGCGCACGGACTGGAGCAAACGCTGGCCAAATCAAGAGAAGATGGATAATAAAGATGAACAAGGAAAGAGTCACTCTCCTGGCTGGTCACTGGAAAGTCTAAAGTTTCTATATGAAGAACGAGATATTAAAGCAGTAGGGCATGAGACTTTTGATACGGATGCAGCGGTCGATTTTCAGAAAAATGGTGCTCTGCTTGGGGAATATTATGTGCTGGAACAGGATTCCTATCAAGTGGAGCTGTTGACGAACTTAGATCTGCTGCCAGCGAAAGGGGCGTTCATCTTTAATATCGTACCGAAAGCAGGAAAAGCGACTGGATTTCCTGTTCGTTCTTTTGCTGTCTTGCCATAAAAGTGTTGTTACTATGATTGATCCGTTTCCATTTCGGTTAATGGGTAAAATACTCACGAAAAGGAGGCGCAGGTTGGATAAGGAACAGAAGGTAACAGCTGTATTCAACGAACTAGCAGAAACACTTCGGGATATTAGCAGAACCAGCAATCATTTAATAGAAGAATTAAAGTCGGCATGTACAGTAATAGCAACAGATCACCCGCTGGTCAGAGCGGATGGAAAACATGATGATGCGAAAGGTATTCAGCAGCTGCTGAACCTAGCTGATCGCAAGGAGGGCATACATATTGTCTTTCCACCAGGACTTTACACGCTGCGCTGGCCATTGCGTCTCAAGCAGAACACCTTCCTTGATGCAAGTGACGATTCTATATTTCGAAAAAAGCATCATGGACCTATGCTGTTGAATTTGCGCAGGCGGGACCGAATGCGTGCTTATCGTGGGAATGGCAATATAATCATTCGCGGCGGAACGTGGGATGCAAACTACCCAGCATACCGTGGCGGGACAAGCTTTGTGTTGGCACATGCGAAAAATGTAATTATCGAACAGCTGCAGCTGGTGGAGCATGGCGGAGGGCGTGCGATCGAACTCAATGCTATGCGTAATAGTGAGGTGCGTCATTGTAAGTTTCTCGGTTATGATGACAGAAAAGGAGAGCGTGCTTACAGTGAGGCGATTCAGTTGGATTTAGCCAAAGCTCGCCGTGTATTCCCTTGGGGAGGTTCCGTTTTCGAACAAACAACTTGCGAGGATATGTGGATTCATCATAATAGTTTCGGTCCGTCTGACACGAAGGGGAGCTGGGGAAGAGCAATTGGATCACACTCTGCTACAGCAGACAGATGGCATGAACGTATTTATATCACAGATAATGTCATAAAGGAAACACTTCAATGGGCAGTGCGTGCTTATTCATGGCGGGATGTTGTTCTTTATAATAATCGGATAGAATCATGCGGTGGTGGGGTTGCCATTCATCCTAATTACGTGGATGGCAGGAATGACACAGACAGCAAGAATCGTCCGACAGGGCGCAGCAACCCTATCAAGAATTTCCTTATTCTACAGAACACCATCACGGGCGGAGGAAAGTATGCTTCAGCAATAAGGCTGAAAGGTGATGAGAAGTCGCCCATAACATGCGCTTGCTTACTGGGTAATCATGTAGAAGACTATCCGGGTAAAGGAGTTCTTGTAACTGGTACAGAAAACAGTTTAATCGGTAAAGAAACCGCACTTTCTCGATAGTCACTGCGATTTTAGTATGCATGATTAAGTAAATGTAAGTTTTCTGTATATTATGGAGAAAATATGCATATAGTTGTCGATACATGCTACACTTTTCTTGGAGGTGGCCTATGTATTTAGATGAGACGAAACGTTATCGGTTTATCGGATCCGTTCCTTTCGGGAAATATTTCATGGTTCGCATCTATGACTTGGAACTGCAGCAGGAGTATACAATATCAGATCGGCTTCTAAGCCAATATACAGATAAGCCCTTAAAGGAGTTTTACCTTCAGATCAAACGTAATATCTATGACTTGGAAGCTAAGGAAAGAAGCATGACCTCGGAACTTGGAGATATGCAGCAGCGATTATTCGATTTTCTTGATGAAGAAGAAGACGATGATGATACACCTATCCCCTCGGAGAATGTCATACCTTTCAGAAGACCCCACCCTGGGGAGCCCCGGGAAAAGTAGGGAATAGTATCATAGGGCTGTGAATGCATGGATTCACAGCTTTTTGCCATTTAAAAGTTGCAATCTGCGTTTTCTTTGTTACATTTAAGGGTATAGCTGTTACCAGGTCTCTAACTGAAAATCTAATGAGGATGTTGCCGATGGATAAAGAGAATAATGTTGTCCTGTTCCCGGGTCTAAAGACGCGGCTGGAGCGGGAAGGGATGAAGGAGCTGCAGGAGAAGAATTACACCGATGCAATAGGGAAATTTGAACAGCTTCTGGATTATGGCTACCGTCAGCCGGAAATTTTGACTGGGCGCCTAATATGTCTAATGGAGCTTGGCAGGCATGAAGAGGCAGAGGAAATGTCCTTGCAGCTGTTGGCTGCCAAGGATAAGGATTATCTGCAATACTTACATATTCATTTAACACTGCTGTTCCAGCTCGGACGCTACGACGAAGTAGTGGAATTGCTGGACGAGGTATATGCAACTGAGAAAATACCGACGCCGCTTAAGACATCGTTTGATCAGCTGCAGAAGGTAAGTCGTAAAATGGCCGAAGATAAGAGTCAGACAACTGCAGATCAGCTTATACATAATTTCGAAAAAGCACGCAAGAGTAAGGATATCGTCTTGCAATGGCAGCTCATCCAGAAATGCCATTCGCTTGATGTCAGTCCGCATGTACAGAAGATGGAAGCATATTTACTTGATGAGGAAGCTGATCCCGTCGTACAGACAGCCGTACTGGAATGGCTCGTGAAGCAAGAAATCGAATTCCCAGTCACAATACATAAGATGAAAGAAACGATGACAGTTGTCCCGGAGAACCTGACAACAGTTGAAAGATCGGAAGGGATGAAACAGGTACTGCAGCATTTGCATCTTCTTGAGCAGCAGAATCCATCACTTTACGACTTGGTGTACAAGCTTTTACATCGTTATATGTATGTTAGATACCCAATGGTGCCTACAGAAGAAGACGGCACTGTTTTGGCTGCTGCACTGCAGAAGCTGGCAAGCAGTTATCTGCAAATCGATCAGCCTGCTGTTACAGAGGAAGAAGCGCAGAGAATCGCTTCCATGATGGAAGAGATCATTACATTGGAAGCGAAATATCTGACTGTCGCCGAGGAATGACAGAGTTCGTATCGTTAGTGTTGAAAGCGACTATGAATATGTTATAATAAGATGGTTGTAAACCAGTACTAGTTAATAGCTTATATTATGCTAGAATTGAGAACGATTAACATGAAACAAACGATAGATGTTGGAGGGAATATTATGTCAGCAAAATTCGAAAGAACAGAAGGCAAGAACGAGGGAATCTTAACAATTACCCTATCTCCTGAGGAATTGGACGGAGCACTTGACCAAGCGTTTCAAAAAGTAGTTAAACAAGTACAGGTACCAGGTTTCCGTAAAGGAAGAGTACCACGTAAAATCTTCGAACAACGTTTCGGTGTAGAATCTTTGTACCAGGATGCGATTGATATCGTTCTTCCAGGAGCATACATGAACGCTGTTGAAGAGACTGGCATTGAGCCTGTTGCACAGCCGGATGTAGATCTTGAGCAGATCGAACAAGGCAAAGAGCTTATCTTCAAAGCTACTGTAGCTATCAAACCAGAAGTAGAGCTTGGCGACTACAAAGGTCTTGAAGTAGAAGCAGAAGATACTACAGTAACTGACGAAGATGTTGAAAAAGAAATCGATACACTTCGCAACAGACAAGCTGAATTGGTTGTTAAAGAAGAAGGATCTGCAGCAGAAGGCGACACAGTCGTAATCGATTTCGAAGGTTTCGTTGATGGCGAAGCATTCGAAGGCGGCAAAGCAGAAAACCATTCTTTGGAAATTGGTTCTGGCAGCTTCATCCCAGGATTCGAAGAACAGCTAGTAGGTAAAGAATCCGGTAGTGAGTCCGATATCACTGTGACATTCCCTGAAGAATATCATGCTGCGGAACTTGCTGGTAAAGAAGCAGTCTTCAAAGTAAAAATTCACGAAATCAAAGCAAAAGAACTTCCTGAGCTTGATGATGAATTCGCAAAAGACGTAGACGAAGAAGTTGAATCTTTGGATGCGCTTCGTGAAAAAACAAAAAACCGTTTGCAAGAAGAAAAAACAACTGCAGCGGAAAACAACAAACGTGAGCAGCTGATCAACCTTGCTACAGACAACGCGAAAGTGGAAGTTCCAGAAGCAATGGTAGATACAGAACTAGACCGCATGGTTCGTGAATTCGAACAGCGTCTTCAAATGCAAGGTATGACACTTGAAATGTACGCTCAGTTCTCGGGTCAAGACGAAGCTGCACTTCGCGAGCAAATGAAAGAAGATGCTGGCAAACGTGTGAAAACGAACTTGACACTTGAAGCGATCGCGCAAGCGGAGAACTTAGAAGTGACTGACGAAGACGTTAACACTGAGCTTGATAAAATGGCTGAAATGTACCAAACAGACAAAGAGCAATTGACTCAAATGCTTGGCGGCAACACAGACGCTATCAAAGATGATCTGAAGTTCCAAAAAGCTATTGATGTATTGGTAGACAACAGCAAAACTGCATAAGACATAATCAGAAAAACAAGGCAGCAATCACTGTGCCTTGTTTTTCTAAAAAATAAACGTAGTTCCAGAAGGTATTGTTAGCCTCTCTGTGGAATTACGTGCATGAACGGCTTTTTCGTTTACATATACTACATACATATGGTTTGACTTTTACAAAAAAAACTCCATAATAAAACGTACCTCTTTTTTCGCGTATGCAGGATTTGCCAGTTTAATAAAAGGGAGAAATCTTCCTTTGCAGGGTTTACCTGCGTTCATTTGGCTAATACTGATGGAAAAAGTGTTTTGCTTTTTAATACTGCTTTTATCTGATATGATTGGAAAAAGGAAGGCTGGGCGCATCCAGAATGTGTTTGATCTTTCGAGATATCATATATAGATATTACATTCGAGGGGTGAAATGATGTTTAAATTTAATGAAGAAAAAGGACAACTTAAATGCTCCTTCTGTGGCAAAAGCCAAGACCAAGTACGTAAATTAGTAGCCGGACCAGGCGTCTATATATGTGATGAGTGCATCGACTTGTGCACAGAAATCGTGGAAGAGGAACTTGGAAACGAAGAAGAAGTTGAATTCAAAGAAATTCCGAAACCACAGGAAATCCGTGAAATTCTAAGCGATTACGTTATCGGACAGGATAAAGCGAAGAAGAATCTTGCTGTAGCGGTTTACAACCACTATAAACGTATCAATTCCGGTAAGAGCTCAGATGATGTGGAATTGTCTAAGAGTAATATCGCAATGATCGGTCCGACTGGTAGCGGTAAGACATTACTAGCTCAGACATTGGCGCGTATCCTAAACGTACCATTCGCAATTGCAGATGCAACTTCTTTAACAGAGGCTGGTTACGTTGGGGAAGATGTAGAAAACATCTTGCTTAAATTGATCCAAGCTGCTGACTACGATGTAGAAAAAGCAGAAAAAGGGATCATTTACATCGATGAAATCGATAAAGTAGCACGTAAATCAGAGAACCCATCCATCACTCGTGATGTTTCCGGTGAAGGTGTGCAACAGGCACTTCTTAAAATTCTTGAAGGTACGGTAGCAAGCGTTCCGCCACAAGGCGGCCGTAAGCATCCTCATCAAGAATTCATCCAGATTGATACAACAAACGTTCTATTCATCTGTGGTGGTGCTTTCGACGGAATCGAGCAAATCATTAAACGCCGTCTTGGTAACAAGGTTATCGGTTTTGGTGCTAATGATGGCAAAGAGACTCTGGATAAAGGCGAATATCTTTCCAAGGTATTACCGGAGGATCTATTGAAATTCGGTTTGATTCCTGAGTTCATTGGTCGTCTGCCTGTTATCGGCAGCCTAGAGCCGCTTGATGAGGAAGCTTTGGTTGAGATCCTGACAAAACCAAAAAATGCATTGGTGAAACAATACCAGAAGCTCTTCCAGATGGACCAAGTAGAATTGGTTATTGAAGAAGATGCGCTTCGTGAAATTGCTAAGCTGGCAATCGAACGTAAAACTGGTGCACGGGGCTTGCGCTCCATCATTGAAGGTATCATGCTGGACGTTATGTATGAACTTCCATCCCGTGACGATATCAAGCAATGCATCATAACTAAAGATACAGTACTGCTTGAGAATGGCCGTCCGAAGTTTGTACTGCATGATGGTACCGTAACAGATGAGAACCAGCAATCTCCGAAAGAGAGTGCATAATCTCTATCTGCCAAGCAGATGATCATCTACAGCAAATCCCTTGTTACAGTTGGTGGCAAGGGATTTTTTTCTTGATTTTCACAAAGTATGGGTACAGTACTGTGGTTGTGTATATACTTTAAGAAAGACTGAAGAAGACAGACATTTGGAGGTGTCACGATGGAAAAAGAGAAGACACTGATAACGCCTCTTTTACCCTTAAGGGGATTGCTTATTTTTCCGACGATGGTTCTACATTTGGATGTAGGCAGGGAAAAATCCGTTCATGCATTGGAACGTGCGATGCTGGAAGGAGAAACAATCTTTCTGGCTGCACAAAAGGAAGTGGATTTAGATGAACCGACAGAAGAGGAAATCCACCATATAGGCACGGTAGCAAAAGTTAATCAAATGATGAAGCTTCCGAACGGTACGATGCGTGTATTGGTTGAAGGACTATATCGTGCTGAAATCATCCGTTTCCTGGAAGATGACAAGCAGTTCATGGTTGAAATAGAAGAAAGACCAGACGAGCATGGTACGAAAAATGAGGAAGAAGCACTGATGCGTGCGCTTTTGGAACAGTTTGAGCAATACATAAAGGTTTCTAAGAAGATTGGCCAAGAGACGTTAGCGACCTTGACGGATATTACGGAACCTGGGCGCATGGCTGATATGATCACCTCTCATCTTACACTGCGATTGGAAGATAAGCAGGAGATCCTTGAGATGCAAGATGTGAAAGAACGCCTGCGTCATATTATTACGATCATTACGAATGAGCGGGAAGTACTTGATCTTGAAAAGAAAATCGGCCTTCGAGTCAAACAATCTGTCGAAAAGACCCAAAAGGAATATTATTTGCGAGAGCAAATGAAGGCAATTCAGAAGGAACTTGGTGATCGCGATGGCAAGTCCAGTGAGATTGAGCAGTTCCGGGCAGATATAAAAGCATCTGATATGACGGATCACATGAAAGAAGTTGCTGAAAAGGAATTGAGCCGTTATGAGCGCGTACCGCAGAGCTCAGCGGAAAGCTCTGTCATCCGCAATTACTTAGAGTGGCTGATTGCTTTGCCGTGGAAGAAACAAACAGAAGACAATCTGGATATTCCTCACGCTGAAGTGACCTTGAACGAAGATCATTACGGCCTGGACAAAGTGAAGGAACGGATTCTTGAATACTTGGCTGTTCAGAAACTGACCAATTCCTTGAAAGGGCCAATTCTTTGTCTTGCTGGACCTCCTGGGGTCGGGAAAACATCCTTGGCGACAAGTATCGCCAAAGCAATCAACCGGAAATTTGTCCGTGTATCTTTGGGGGGTGTACGAGATGAAGCGGAAATCCGTGGACATCGCCGTACATACGTTGGAGCGATGCCTGGACGAATCATGCAGGGCATGCGCCGAGCTGGAACAACGAATCCTATTTTTCTGCTCGATGAAATTGATAAGATGTCCAATGACTTCCGAGGTGATCCGTCTTCGGCTATGCTCGAGGTACTTGATCCGGAACAGAACAGTTCATTCAGTGACCATTTCATCGAAGAGACGTATGATCTTTCCAATGTCATGTTCATTGCAACAGCGAATAACTTAGGATCAATTCCAGGGCCACTCCTTGACCGGATGGAAATCATCAGCATTGCAGGTTATACGGAAGTGGAAAAACTTCATATTGCCAAGGAACATTTGCTGCCAAAGCAAATCAAAGAAAATGGTCTGAAGAAAGGCAACATCCTTGTAAAGGATGAAGCGCTCGAACATATCGTGCGCCGCTATACAAGGGAAGCTGGTGTACGTGGTCTGGAACGCCAGCTGGCAGCTGTTTGCCGTAAAGTTGCACGTATCATCGTTTCCGAAGATAAGAAACGGGTTACGGTAAGCGCGAAGAAAGTAGAAGAATTGCTTGGACGCCCACGCTTCCGGTATGGTTTAATGGAAGAGGAGAATCAAGTTGGCGCAGCGACAGGTCTTGCTTATACGACTGCTGGCGGAGATACACTATCAATAGAGGTTTCCTTGTCTCCAGGTAAAGGAAAACTGACATTAACCGGTAAGCTCGGCGATGTCATGAAAGAATCAGCTCAGGCTGCATTCAGCTATATCCGTTCCAATGCCGAAGAAATCGGCGTTGATCCATCGTTCCATGAGCACTATGATATTCATATTCATGTGCCGGAAGGAGCAACACCGAAGGATGGTCCATCTGCCGGTATTACGATTGCCACCGCATTGACGAGTGCACTGACTGGCAGACCGGTACGAAAAGAAGTCGGAATGACAGGTGAGATCACTCTTCGCGGACGGGTCTTGCCAATCGGCGGACTGAAGGAGAAAAGTTTGAGTGCTCACCGAGCAGGTATTACGACAATTCTCTTCCCTGCCGATAATGATCGGGATCTGGAAGAAATACCGGATACAATCAAGCAAGACATGACGTTTATAAAAGTCAGCCATCTTGATGAGGTATTAAAATACGCATTGGTGGAAGATAAACATGAAAGTAACTGAAGCAGAAATAGTAATCAGCGCGGTATCGAAAAAGCAATATCCGGTGACGCATATGCCGGAGATTGCTTTAGCCGGCCGCTCAAACGTAGGGAAATCATCTTTTATCAATAAGATGATCAATCGGAAGAATCTGGTCCGCACATCTCAGAAGCCAGGGAAGACGCAGACTTTGAACTTTTATAAGATCAATGAGCGGTTTCATTTTGTGGATGTACCGGGCTATGGATATGCGAAGGTTTCAAAGAAAGAACGTAATGCTTGGGGCATAATGCTCGAGGAATATTTTACAGAGCGTGAGAATCTGAAGGCGGTTGTGTTGCTTGTCGATATACGGCATGAACCAACGAAGGACGACGTTGCGATGTATGAGTTCTTGAAGCATTATGAATTGCCGGTTGTTGTAGTGGCTACGAAGCTGGATAAGATTCCAAAAGGGAAACGTGTCCAGCATATCAAGCGGGCTGCTAATAAATTACAGCTGTTACAAGAAGATATCATCCTTCCATTTTCCTCCGAAACAGGAGAAGGAAAAGAGGAAGCATGGGGAGTATTGAAAAAATTCCTATAAAAAATAACCGTACAAGCTATAGCTTGTACGGTTATTTTTTTCGGAATAAAAGGTAAGCTCCAGCCAGGATAAGTAGAACAGGCCAATAATTACTAATGATACCTGCTGTCCTATCGAGCCAGCCGAACCAAGCAGGCTGCTGAGGTGCAGCGATGGCAAAAACGCCGAGAGCAAGCAGCAATATTGCCCATACATAACCTTTTTTCGTCTTAAGTGCCGAAATGAACAAAGCGGCGCCGGCTAAGAAGGGATAAGCTCCCCAGCTATCGGTCCAAAAGCCGTAATGCTTCATTCCATGGAAATGGACACCTAAACCAAGAATAAAATAGCCGGCGAATAAGTTTTTATGATCTTTCGCAAGATAAGCATGCAATAGTAGTGCGGCGCCAATGATAATTAACAAAGTCGGCCACGAATAGAAGTCGACAAACAGGGGAACACGCAACTGTCGTAACAGGAAATAAGCACCGATCCCCAGTAGCAGGAACCCGATAAAAGCATTTTTCTTCGTCATAACATCTCTCCACATAATAATTATTATTAAATAAGATTAAATCGTTGATTATCATGACTAGCTGTGTTAACTTGTTATATGTACTTATGAAATCATTCACAAACATTCACAAATAAACACACACTCTATCCTAACACAATTGTTTACGATTCTGTTCACAATTTTGAATAGGACAGAAATACCATAGTGTTATACTAGTATGAGCGACATGTTTTCAAGGGGGAAAAAGGGAATGTACATGTTAGTTGCTGGAATCAATTATCGCACAGCCCCGATTGAAATAAGAGAAAAACTAAGTTTCAAGGAAGAAGAGCTTGGCTTAGCGATGCAAGCACTCTCCAACCAGAAAAGCATGCTCGAAAACGTCATTGTTTCGACATGTAACCGTACGGAGATCTATGCAGTGGTCGACCAGATGCATACTGGCCGCTATTATATAAAGAAATTCTTGTCTGAATGGTTCGGTATCGAGAAAGACGAGATTGCATCTTATCTTACATTTCATGAGGATGAAAGAGCTGTGGAGCATCTGTTCAAGGTAGCAAGCGGACTGGACTCCATGGTAGTAGGGGAAACACAGATCCTTGGACAGCTGAAACGCGCGTTTCAAAAAGCACAAGAATTGCATACATCTGGAACGATTTATAACGAATTGTTCAAACAGGCTGTTACGGTAGCGAAACGTGCACATACAGAGACAGGAATCGGAGAAAATGCTGTCTCTGTCAGCTACGCAGCGGTAGAATTGTCTAAAAAAATCTTCGGTGATATTTCTTCTAAACGAATCGTCATCCTAGGCGCTGGTAAAATGGGGGAACTGGCAGCGAAAAACCTGCATGGTTCAGGCGTCAAAGATGTTACGGTAGTAAATCGGACTAAAGAAAAAGCAGAACAGCTAGCCACTTTATTCAATGGCAAAGCAGCTGGATGGGATGAACTGGACAGTACCTTGCAAGATGCTGATATTGTTATCAGTTCTACTGGTGCACCAGGATATGTACTGGATAAAGAAATGCTACAAGAAGTTCATAAGGAACGTAAAGGCCAGCCATTATTCTTAGTCGATATTGCTGTGCCACGTGATATTAATCCAGATGTGGATGAGTTGGAAAGCACTTTCCTATACGATATCGATGATTTACAGGATGTCGTCGATGCGAACTTGGCTGCGCGTCAAGAAGCAGTTGAGAAGATCGAAATTATGATTGAGGGCGGCATCGTCGATTTCAAAGTATGGCTGCAGACATTAGGTGTTGTACCAGTCATTTCTGAGCTACGCCGTAAAGCAGCATCTATCCAGACTGAGACAATGAAGAGTTTGGAGCGGAAGCTGCCTGACCTTAGCGAACGTGATATGCGAGTGCTGAACAAGCACACGAAAAGCATCATTAATCAGCTTCTCAAGCAGCCGATCACACAAGCAAAAGAGCTTGCCGGCCGTGAGAACAGTGAAGAATTAATTCAGCAGTTCGCAGAGATTTTTGGGATCGAAAAAGCGGTGCTGGATAAACAAAATAATCTTATCAAACTGGAGCGTACAGAGTCACAGGGCTTTCAGTCTGTACCAAGTGTTTCCACAACTAGATAAAAAGAAGGGCTTATAGATGCAGGTACCGGCTTATCTTTATGAAATTATTTTACTTCTATATGCAGCCAGCATTTTCAGCTATTTTATCGATTTTATACAAAAGAATCGGAAGGCGAATGTTTTCGCCTTCCGTTTGCTTACTTTAGTATGGTTCTTCCAGAGCCTTTTTTTATTGCAGGAAATGATTGCGCATGCTGGCCTGCCGGTAAAGGATGTATATGAAGGGTTATACTTTTATGCTTGGGTCCTGGTGTCTCTATCCTTATTCATCAACCGCATTTACAAAGTCGATTTTCTCACCTTCTTCCTGAATGTGGTCGGCTTTTTTATGATGTTATTATATATTGCAAGCTCAGCCTATGAGAGGGAATGGTCTCAGACTATTCCTTTTATGAATGAAGTGCTGATCGCACATATCACGCTGGCTATTCTGGCGTATGGATTTTTCACTCTGTCCTTTGTCTTTGCCCTTATGTACTTATTGCAATTCCAACTTTTGAAGCAGAAAAAAGGGTATAGGTGGTGGACAAGGCTTGGCGACTTGGGCAAGCTAGAGACATATACCTTCACTTCCATCACAATCGGGACGCCTTTATTATTGTTATCGATTGTTATGGGAATAGTATGGGCTCATACGACAACAGCAGTCTTCTATTGGTATGATTGGAAGACAATCGGTTCTCTGACGGTATTGGCCGTCTATGCAGTTTATCTGTTCCTGCGTTTGGTAAGAGGTGTCAGAGGGAAAGGCTTGGCAATATATACTATTGCAGCCTTTCTAATCCTCATCATTAATTTCTTCTTGCTTAGCACGTATTCATCATTTCATTTTACTGGGTAAATTATGTAGTCCTTAGGAGGTAGAGCAATGCGAAAAATTATCGTTGGTTCAAGAAAAAGCAATTTAGCGCTCACACAAACAAAGTGGGTTATCGAGCAATTAAAACTAACTGGTGCCCCATATGAATTCGAAATTAAGAAAATCGAAACAAAGGGAGACAAAATCCTGGACGTTACACTTTCAAAGGTTGGAGGAAAAGGGTTGTTCGTCAAGGAAATCGAGCAAGCTATGTATGACGAGGAAATCGATATGGCCGTACATAGTATGAAGGACATGCCATCCGAGCTTCCTGTAGGTCTCACAATTGCCAGCGTACCAGTTCGGGAGGACTACCGGGATGCTTTGATCTCCAAGAATAACGTTTCCTTAAGAGAATTGCCGGAAGGTGCGGTTGTCGGAACAAGCAGCCTGCGTCGTGCATCGCAGATTCTTGCTATTCGTCCTGATATCGAAATTAAGCCTATTCGCGGAAACATTCATACCCGTCTGAAAAAGCTTGAGAATGAAGATTTTGATGCAATCGTTCTTGCAGCGGCTGGCTTGAAGCGCATGGGTTGGGACGATGAAATAATAACGGAATACTTGGAAACAGATCTTTGTCTGCCAGCTATCGGTCAAGGCGCACTTGCAATAGAGTGCCGCGATACGGATATGGAATTAATCGAGCTTTTGGCTAAAATCAATGATTCTTATACGCAGCAGACAGTAGCAGCTGAACGTACTTTCCTTTATTTGATGAACGGCAGCTGTCAAGTTCCGATTGCTGGTGTTGCTCATATGGAAGAAGACGACGTTGTACTGACAGCTTTGATTGCTTCTGTTGACGGAAAACAAGTATTCAAAGAAGAAGTACGAGGAACTGATCCCCAGGAAGTTGGTAAGCTTGCCGCTGAAAAGATGCAGGAACAAGGTGCACAGGATATCATCACCAAAGCGATTCAGGAGTCGGAATCCAATTGAGCCGGTTGCCGGCCGTGAAGGTGCTCATAACGCGCCCGAAGCAGCAGGCTGTCCGATTAGCTGAACAGCTGGCCAAAGCAGGCGCGAGTCCTATTATGGTGCCTTTACTAACTTTTCGAACGAGAACGGATAAAGAAAACCAAATGCTTAGCCAGCAAGGCAATCGCTTTGACTGGCTGTTCTTCTCGAGCAATAATGGAGTAGAGCACTTTGGCGTTTTAGTGAGTAAGTTTTCCGAATTGGAGAACTGGAAACATTGCCATATTGCTGCAGTCGGACAGAAGACTGCTGAGGCGGTAGAAAGAGTGCTTGGCAGGAGAGCTGATTTAATACCGGATGCGTATACTGCTGACCGCTTAGCAGAAGAATTCAGCGCAGCATATGATCCTGCTAACCGGATACTGCTGATCCAAGGGAACTTATCCCGGCCAGCATTGTCAAACGGATTGAGAGAGAATGGCTATGCATTTGAGAAAATGGTCGTCTATGATACGGTAGAAGAGAAATGTAACCAAGAGCTTCTGAACAAGGTCTTGCTAAAGGACCAGCCAGAGGTATTGACGTTTACAAGTCCATCGTCGATAGAGGCTTTTCATTCTTTTATTAGCCAGGCTGAAATGCAAAAGGAACAGCTGAATAAACTTTGTCTTGTCATTGGACCGACAACAGAGGAAGCTGCCAAGCGGCATGGCTTCCATAATATCCTGCTGCCCGCTCACTACACAACAGAAGCAATGATCGATGCATTATTACATTACTATGAACAAAGGACAGGTGAATGATAATGGCAGAATTCAAACGCCATCGCCGTTTGCGTACATCAGCAAACATGCGGGCACTAGTAAGAGAAACAGAAGTAACAGTGGATGACTTGATTTACCCAGTTTTCGTTGTTGAAGGCGAAAACGTCCGTAATGAAGTTTCTTCCATGCCAGGTGTATTCCAGCTGTCTTTAGATAATTTATCAGCTGAAATGAAGGAAGTAAGCGAATTAGGAATCAAATCTGTTCTATTTTTTGGTATTCCAGCTGAAAAAGATGAAATCGGAACTGGTGCTTTCCATGACCACGGCATCGTACAGCGGGCAATCAGCCAGACAAAACAAGAAGTCCCTGAGCTTCTATTGATTGCAGATACTTGCCTTTGTGAATATACATCCCATGGACACTGCGGCATCGTGCATGACGGAATAATCGATAATGATGAATCACTAGGCTATTTAGTAGATACTGCAGTAAGCCAAGCGAAAGCAGGAGCTGATATCATTGCCCCATCTAACATGATGGACGGCTATGTACAAGCAATCCGTAAGGGACTGGATGAAGCCGGCTTTACGAACATTCCGATTATGGCTTATTCTGTCAAATACGCATCTGCCTTTTACGGTCCATTCCGCGAAGCAGCTGAAGGCGCTCCGCAATTCGGAGACCGCAAAACGTATCAAATGGATCCTTCAAATAGAAGAGAAGCACTGCGCGAAGCAACATCTGATATCGAAGAAAATGCAGACTTCCTTATCGTGAAACCTGCACTTGCTTACTTGGATATCATTCGTGATGTGCGCAATCAATTCAATGCCCCAATTGTCGCATACAATGTCAGCGGCGAATACAGCATGGTGAAAGCCGCTGCATTGAATGGCTGGATTGATGAGAAAGCAATTGTTATGGAAAAAATGATCGGCATGAAACGTGCTGGTGCGGATTTAATCATGACTTACTTTGCAAAAGATGTGGCAAGATGGCTGAAGGAAGACAACTGACGAGGAGGAAATCTTTTGAAAAGCTTTGAAAAATCGATAGCAGCATTTGAAGAAGCGAAACAGCATATGCCTGGCGGAGTTAATTCCCCGGTTCGTGCATTCCGCTCCGTAGGTATGGATCCTATTTTCATGGATAGCGGTAAGGGGTCTAAAATTACAGATATTGATGGTAATACGTACATCGATTATGTACTAAGCTGGGGACCGCTCATTCTAGGGCATGCAGATGACCGCGTTGTAGAAGGTTTGAAGAAGATCACAGAGAAAGGGACAAGCTTCGGTGCGCCAACTGTGATTGAGAATAAGATGGCAGCTTTAGTAAAAGAGCGGATTCCATCTATGGATATCGTTCGGATGGTCAACTCCGGTACAGAGGCGACAATGAGTGCCCTTCGTTTGGCACGTGGATTCACTGGACGCGACAAGATCTTGAAATTCGTAGGCAGCTATCATGGCCATGGTGATTCTCTTCTAATCAAAGCTGGTTCTGGTGTAGCAACACTTGGACTTCCAGACAGCCCAGGTGTACCGGAAACTATTGCCCGTAATACGATTACAGTACCGTACAATGATTTAGAAAGTGTGCAATATGCTTTCGAGCAGTACGGTGACGATATTGCAGCTGTCATTGCTGAACCAGTCTGCGGGAATATGGGTGTGGTTCCACCTCAGCCAGGTTTCCTTGAAGGACTTCGTGACATCACGAAGCAGCATGGCGCTTTGCTTATCTTTGATGAAGTTATGACTGGTTTCCGTGTTGGCTATCATTCTGCACAAGGTCACTTCGGCGTTGAACCAGACTTGACTTGCCTTGGTAAAATCATTGGCGGAGGTCTTCCTGTAGGCGCATATGGCGGCCGTAAGGAGATTATGGATCGTGTTGCTCCAGCGGGTGATATTTATCAAGCGGGCACATTATCAGGAAATCCGCTTGCTATGACTGCTGGATACGAAACATTGGCAGCAATGGATAAAGCGGCGTATGAGCGCATCAATGTTCATGCTGACCGTCTTGCTGAAGGCTACAAAGCAGCTGCAGAGGAATTTGGCATAGCACTGCAAGTAAACCGTGCTGGTTCGATGGTTGGTGTGTTCTTTACAGATACTCCTGTCATTAACTTTGATACGGCGAAGACATCCAATTTGGATCACTTCTCCATGTACTATCGAGAAATGATTGAAGCGGGTATCTTCCTGCCGCCTTCCCAATTTGAGGGGCTGTTCCTATCAGCTGCTCATACTGATGAGGATATCGAAGCGACAATTGAAGCAGCTAGACAAGCCTTCAAGAAAATAGCAGCATCTTAAACTCAAAGCCCAAGCTTATGCTTGGGCTTTTTTTCATGGGGACAAAGGATTTTCCTTACATATAAGAATGGGCATAAGCATAGGTTTTAGTACAGAGGAACGCTTAAATCTTGGAGGGAGGATTCCACTTGTCTACAAATGAGACAACACCTTTTATGTTTGATATACAAGAATCACTCAGTTTCCGTGCTGACGCACAGTTGCAGGATTTAATAGGAATCGCATTGGAGCCGGAGATTAGTATCCAGGAGTTTGAGCATGAAATTTCTGTCCGAGGAGTCATTGAACTTACGGGGGAATATTACCCTATTCAGGAAGTTGCTGAAGGAAGTGCAGTCGCAGTCAGTCCTGGTACAAGGGAAATGGAAAATATCGAGAAACAGGAAGCTGGAACAAATACATTTTATCATCGTTTCCCTGTTGAGATATCTGTTCCGAAAAATCGTATCAAGCAGCTAAATGACGTATATGTCACAATCGATAATTTTGATTATGAAGTTCCTGGCAGCAATGTTCTTGAACTACATGCGACGGTTGCAATATATGGTGTGTTGGAAGAGAGGAAAGAAGCCCAGCCGCAAGCACCGCAGCAACCTTACTTCCCGCCTCCGATCCCGCAAGCAGAACAGGCTAAATCTTATACAGACGAAATAGCTGATCAAATCGAAGCTCAAGCACGTGATAATCAGCCCTATGAGCAGCAAGGCTATCAATTTGCTAAAGAAGAACCAGCAGCTATGCCCGAAGAATCAGCTTCATATACGAGAGAAGATCAGAATGCCGAGGACCAAGGCATTCAGTTCTCTCAAGTGGAGTATGCAGCAGAAGAAGAGATAGAAGTGAACCGCGAGGAAACGGAAGCGGATGATCGAAACGTTCAGGAGACCGAGGAGCAAAGTT
>NZ_NPBJ01000007.1 GCF_002272075.1 Terribacillus saccharophilus | reverse complement strand
GGTGAACCGCGAGGAAACAGAAGCAAATGCCCGCGACGAATATAAAAACGAGGAGCAAAGCTATCAATTTGCTCAAGAATATGCAGAGCAAAAAGAAGTCCGAGACAATCACGATGCCGAAGTGCAAGGTTATCAGTTTTCTCAAGAATATACGGAAACAGAGGTAGAAGCAGAACTAAAAGCAGAAACTCGCGATCAGAAAACCGAGGCTCAAAGCATTTCATCTGATCAGGAATATTCAGAGCAAACTCAGGCAGAAGCAGGACTGGAGGAGTTAGAGGCTTCAGCTGTATCAGCAGAATATGTAGAACAACGCCCTTCTGAAGAGGAACAGGAAGAACCACATGCTTTTGCACAGGATCAAGCACCTGCTTCTCCAAAGGTAACTATAAAAGCGGAGAAGCCTGCAGCAAAGTCTCGTGAAGAAGCAGTTTATGAAGCAGAAGAACAATCACATTTACAAAATGCTTATCAAATTCCTGAAGCTGGTAAGCTGCCTGAAGAACTTTTCGTGCTACCGGATGAGCTGGAGGATATGTATCAAGCGGCCGATTTCCGTCAGGCGCATATTCAGGATGATGATGTGTATTATCTGGATCGGGAACTCCCGCATGATGAACCTACCGATAGTCCAGATTTCACCTTCACTTATCAAGCAAAGCAAGAAGAAGAAGCACCTCCTGAGCCAATCAGATTCGAGGCACCTCCTCTTTTGACACCTGAAGAGGATGACAGATGGAAATATAAAGAGACGAAGACATTCAGTGAATTCTTCGGTAGTAAACCAGTCGAGCCTACAGAAGTACCTCAGGCAGATGTAACTGCAGAAGATATTGATACGGAAGAATCATATAATGACGTATCGCTGCAGTCAGTGCCAATCAATCAGGAGCTGCAGCCAGAGGATCTGCCGGAAGCGTTTGAGGAAGAGGAAGAAACAGATGAAATAGCAGAACGAAAAGACAGCAGCAATTTCCTTGTCAGTATGTTCGGTGCGCGGGAAGAAACTTATACAAAGCTTCGTGTCTGCATCGTCCAGGAACGAGATACGTTGGAGAAGATTGCGACTCGATATGACGTGCCGGTCAGCTCAATTGCCAGCTCCAACAATCTGGAAGAGGAAACAGTATCGGAGGGGCAGCTGCTTCTCATACCGCAGCGACGTTCAAGAAAGAACTAATAAGAATGAACGGGGTGTGCTAGATGGAAAATATCGATCGAATACTAGCTGCCTATGGCATCACGCCAGCCTCGGTTCAAGCCATAACCAGCCGCCTGTCTAAAGTGCAAACGCACCAGGCGGCTTTTGCTTTAAAAAGGTCATCCCTCCATCCGGAGCGGCTCGACCGCTGGCTGATGGTCGTCCAAGGCAAGCACAATTTTTACCGGGAAGGTGTCCCACCTGTCTATCAAACATTGCAGGAGAATTTCTATGTGGTGGATGAAGGAGAAGTTTATTATCTGATGCCGTGGCTGGAGCGGCATCGAACAGATGAACCGAATCACCCTTATGAGATGCTGTTTACCTCACTCGGGAAAATCCATGCCTCCTCCAGCAAACGTTATCCGATTGATTATGAAGCATACGCATTGGCTATACGAAAGCAAAAAGAGAAGCTCCAGCAGGACAGGGAGGAGCTGCTTGTTTGGGTGGAGCGTTTCGAATCCCAGACATATATGGGGGTTGTTCCACTGCTAGTTTGTACGCATTATAAGGATTTAGAGCATGTATCTGCGATGCTGGATAAGTGGTATGACCATTATGATGCAGATCTGAAGGAAGATCCCGAGATGGAGCATAGCGTTCTGCATGGAAGCTTACGTCCTTCTCATGTCCAGGAGGGCAGTCCGCTGCATCTGCTCAATTGGGAAAAGACCAAGCTCGGTAATCCTAGCTTGGATCTTGCTGCCTACTATAGGGAGGAATGGCGGTTTATCGACAGTAATGTGATTAACCCGCCATATTATTTGCATACGTATGAAGAACATCGTCAAATGAAGAAAAACGAAGAGAGCCTGTTCATGCTGCATTTGCTGCACCCGGGTCGGTATTTGAAGCAGGTGAGAGAGTATGTAGATGCTCCGCAAAAGGCAGATACCCCTGCTGTTGTATTGGAATTGACCCAGACACATAGGCAGCTGATGCAGGCTCTCCAGGCACAAACCTATTTTCAAGATCTTCGTGATCAGGAAGAACAGGATGGCGTGGATTCTTGATCAGATTGATTTCGACTGAAAGCTGAAGTAGAGTGCTATCAGGCCGCCAAGTAACAAAATATCCAAAATCGACGGAAACAATATTGTTCTGATGAACTGAAAGATGATCAGCGGAATTACCGCCTTCTCGGTGACACTGATCCAATACTTGAGGAAACCCGGCATGTTGTTGCGGTTGAATTTACTCATTGTCATCCCTCCTATAGGTAGTATATGAACGGGAAAGGCTAGGCGTTTACCCTTTTTCGAAAAAAATATGCCTCTTCATTGACTTTTTTACTGTCAAGTGGATACAATAAGCTATACATGATACAAATGCTTTGACAGGGAAGAGTATAGTGTAAGGATCCATACTAGAGAGGGAAGCAAATTGGTGGAAGTTTCCCGGATACCTGCAGTAGAAGGTCGCCCTGTATGCAGCGACCCCGAATGTGACTTTTAGTCAGTAGGGGGAGCCGGTGAAGAGCCGTTATCTCCCTCGAGTGTACGACACGTCTAATTAGTGTCGTAAATGAAGGTGGTACCACGGAAACTAACCCTTTTCGTCCTTTTGGATGAGAAGGGTTTTTATATGTCACCAAAAGCATTAAAGGAGGAACCAGGCATGACAACAGACAAATCACAAGAAACCAACTCACTGCCATCCAAATATGATCCAGCAAGCATCGAAGCAGGCCGCTACCAATTCTGGCTTGATGGCAAATATTTCGAAGCAACTGGAGATGAAAGCAAACAGCCCTACTCTATCGTAATCCCGCCGCCAAACGTAACAGGAAAGCTGCACTTAGGGCACGCTTGGGATACGACATTACAAGATATCCTTACGCGTATGAAACGGATGCAAGGCTATGATGTGCTTTGGCTTCCAGGAATGGACCATGCAGGTATCGCGACTCAGGCAAAAGTAGATGCAAAACTGCGTGAGCAGGGCATCAGCCGCTACGATCTTGGCCGCGAAGGCTTTTTAGAGAAGAGCTGGGAATGGAAAGAAGAATATGCAAGCTTCATCCGTAAGCAATGGTCTAAGATGGGACTTGGTCTTGACTATTCACGTGAGCGATTCACATTGGATGAAGGGTTATCTGAAGCAGTTAAAGAAGTATTCGTTACATTGTATGAAAAAGGTTTGCTTTACCGTGGCGAATATATCATCAACTGGGATCCAGCAGCAAAAACGGCACTTTCTGATATTGAAGTAATCCATAAGGACGTACAAGGTCACTTCTATCATATGCGTTATCCACTTGCTGATGGAACAGGTCATATCGAAATCGCGACAACTCGCCCGGAAACATTCCTAGGGGATACGGCAGTAGCTGTACACCCGGATGATGAGCGCTACCAGCACTTGATCGGTAAAACGGTTATCTTGCCGGAAGTGAATCGAGAAATTCCGATCGTAGCGGATGATTATGTTGACATGGAATTCGGTTCCGGTGCAGTTAAAATTACACCTGCACATGACCCGAATGACTTTGAAGTAGGTAACCGTCATGATCTTGAACGCATCCTTGTCATGCATGAAGATGGCTCAATGAATGAAAATGCTGGTAAATATAACGGTTTAGACCGTTTTGAAGCTCGTAAGCAGATTGTTAAAGATTTGCAGGAGCAGGGCATCCTCTTCAAAATCGAAGACCATATGCACAGCGTTGGACATTCTGAGCGCAGCGGCGCAGTAGTTGAGCCGTATCTATCCACACAATGGTTCGTAAACATGGAGCCGTTAGCGAAACAAGCTTTGGAACTGCAAGCTGGCGAAGACAAAATCAACTTCGTACCAGAGCGATTCGAAAGAACATATTCGTACTGGATGGAAAACATCCGCGACTGGTGTGTATCCCGTCAGCTTTGGTGGGGACACCGTATTCCGGCTTGGTATCATAAAGAAACAGGCGAAGTGTATGTTGGCAAAGAAGCACCAGCAGACATCGAGAATTGGGAACAAGATCAAGACGTACTTGATACGTGGTTCTCTTCCGCATTATGGCCGTTCTCCACAATGGATTGGCCTAACACAGAAGCAGCTGATTTCAAACGCTACTTCCCGACAGATGTACTCGTAACAGGATATGACATCATCGCTTTCTGGGTGAGCCGTATGATCTTCCAATCCAAGGAGTTTACAGGCGAACGACCATTCAAGGATGTACTGATTCATGGTCTTGTACGTGACGGCGAAGGCCGTAAGATGAGTAAATCACTCGGTAACGGTGTTGACCCGATGGATGTTATCGAAAAGTACGGTGCAGACTCGTTGCGCTACTTCCTGTCAACTGGTTCATCACCAGGTCAGGATTTGCGCTTCCAATGGGATAAAGTAGAGTCCACTTGGAACTTTGCTAATAAGATATGGAACGCATCCCGTTTCGCATTGATGAATATGGAAGGCTTACAGTACAGCGACATAGATTTGTCCAAAGAGAAGAGTCTTGCAGATAAATGGATCCTTACTCGCCTGAATGAAACAATCGAAGCTGTCACATACAACGCAGAGAAATATGAATTCGGTGAAGCTGGCCGTCATTTGTATAACTTCATCTGGGATGATGTGTGTGACTGGTATATCGAGATGGCGAAGCTTCCGCTATACGGGGAAGACGAAGATGCCAAGCAGATGACACGCTCTGTACTTGCACATGTACTCGATCAGACAATGCGCATGCTGCATCCATTCATGCCATTCATCACGGAAGAAATCTGGCAGCAGCTTCCGCATGAAGGGGAATCCATCACTGTTGCTGCATGGCCGACAGTCAACAAAGATTTGCATGATGAAAAATCAGCAGAAGAGATGAAACGCTTAGTGAGCATCATCCGCTCTGTTCGTAATATCCGTGCAGAAGTTGATACACCGATGTCCAAACAAATCCAACTGCTTATCCAAGCAGAAGACAATACAATTGAAGCAAAGCTTAAGGCACAGCAGCACTATATCGAACGCTTCTGTAACCCAAGTGAACTGACGATTGCAACAGCAATTCAAGCACCAGACAAAGCAATGTCAGCTGTTCTTACTGGCGTAGAGCTTTACTTGCCGCTTGAAGGCTTGATCGATATCTCCAAAGAAATCGAACGCTTGGAGAAAGAACTCGACAAATGGACAAAAGAAGTCGATCGAGTTGAGAAGAAGCTTTCTAACCAAGGTTTCATCAGCAAGGCACCAGAGAAGATCGTCGAAGAAGAACGTGCTAAGCAAGCAGATTATGAAGATAAACGTGCACGCGTACAGCAGCGCATCAATGAACTAAAAGGCTAAACACATCACAAGACGCACTAGAACTTTGCTAGTGCGTCTTTTTTTACATAGGGAGAGATGAATATGCTGACATTTCAAAAGCTTGAAACCGAACGAATAGTATTGGATGAAGTAAAAATGCAGGATGCTCCATACGTATTTGCCGCTCTGTCTGACCGCAATGTAACTAAGTTCTATGGCATGGAGCCGCTTCAGTCAATTGAAGAAGCAGAGCGAGTCATTTCTTCCTTCCGATGCGGTCTGCAGGAAGGGCGCGTAATACGATGGGGTATGTATTGTAAGGAGGCAGGCCGATTTCTCGGAACGATTGGCTTACACCAAGTAAATCGCAGCAATCGACGTGCTGAAATTGGGTACGAATTGCATCCGGATCATTGGAAGAAAGGGTTTGCGAATGAAGCGATGGGAGCTGTTTTAGGCTACTGTTTCAAGGAATTGGATCTACTTCGTATCGGAGCTATGGTGTATCCAGAGAATAAAGCATCTGCTGCCCTGTTGGAGAAACAAGGATTCATGAAAGAGGGATTACTGCACAGTTACTATTATCATGGTGGAAAAACGTATGATGCGAATGTATACGCACTGCTGCGTGAGGACTGGGAGGAAGCTTGAGATAGCTCCGCAAGTTAGTATGATCGCGTTCAATAGAAGCTGATATAAGTTTCTAATGCTAGATGGGTTGTATTTTGCAGCTTATTCTCCTTTTCTTTTATGTAAGGAAATTGAAGAGGAGATGAAGAAATGAACACAGCTAAAAAACACAAGGAAAAATTCTCATTGGCACATTTGACAGCATTACAGGTGCCACCACCAGAATTTATTCGTATGGCGTCTAGAACTGGCTACGACTATGCTAGTATTCGTACAATTTATATGGGGTTGCCAGGTGAACCTAATTATGACCTTTCTACAAATAAAGAAATGCTTGAAGATACAAAAAAAGCTTTAAAAGAAACCGGACTAAAAGTATGGGATATCGAGTTAGTGAGAGTAGAGGAAGAAACAGATCCCGTCTCTCTAGTTCCATCGTTCAAGATTGCCCAGGAACTAGGTGCTAAGCATGTTATTGCAAGTATTTGGACAGATGACCTTGAGTTTGGGAAAAACAGTTTTGCGCAAATTTGTGATTTAGCTAAGCCGTATGGTCTGACGGTACAGCTGGAGTTTGTGACGATTGCTGGCGTTTATAATCTAAAGGGAGCACTAGCAATACTGAACAGTGTAAAACGTCAAAATGCTGCTATATTGGTAGATTCTCATCATTTCCATCGTTCTGTGCATCTATTTGGTGATAAGGTGGAAGACCTGAAACGTATTCCAAGAAAATGGCTTAACTTCTTTCATTTGTGCAACGCCACAAGTTTAATTCCTGAAGATGTAGAGGAAATGACACGCATCCTAAGGGAGGAACGCTTGTACGTGGATGAAGAAGGAATTGATAACAAAGAAATACTTTCCTATATGCCTGATGATATTGTGTATTCCCTTGAAATCCCGCATAAGCAAAGGGTAGAAGCATATGGGTATGAAGAGCATGCAAGAAAGTGTTTAGAATCAGCTAAAAACTTCTTTACTTCATCTAAGGTTAAAAAAGAAGTTGTGCTTTCTTAGGTCTTCAGAATGAATAGCAAAGAAAAGACCAGATTGCTAGTATGTTCAGAATTAACCAAGTGAATTCACATGATAAAATAGAAGAATTAATCAAATGAGAAACGCAGAGGGTCTAGTCCCTCTGCGTTTTTTGCGTTATTGTAAATTACATTTGAAGTTTAATATTTCATAGAATAGAGAACTTATAGAACAGGAGATTGAATCTAAAACTTTCAAGTCAGCCTATAAACAGGCAACAAAGGAGATTTTATTATGTCAGAACAACGTAAGCTTGCATTGATTACTGGAGCTTCATCAGGTCTTGGCCTTGAACTTGCGAAACAATTTGCACAAGATAATTATGATATAGCATTATCTGGATCAAGTGATCGAATTTTCGAAGCAGCTGATACTATCCGTGATTTAGGAGTAGAAGCTTACCCTCATAAAGCTGATGCAGCAACTTTTGATGGTGTAGAAAGCTTTTGGAGCTTTTTCACTGAACTGAAACGTCCGCTAGATGCGGCAGTACTTAACGTTGGAATTGGTCTTGGCGGTGCCTTTACTGACACGGATCTGGAAGATGAATTGAGGCTCGTCTCCATCAACATTTCTGGTACAGTCCACATGACGAAACGAGTGGTACAGCATATGGTTCCGAATGGCAGAGGCAGAATACTGATTGTCTCATCCATTTCTGCTACGCAGCCAACACCTTATGAAACAGTATATGGTCCTTCGAAAGCCTTTGGATATATGTTCGCAGAGTCTCTGCGTGAAGAGCTGCGTCAAACAGGTGTTACCGTCACTGCATTGCTGCCAGGGGCAACGGACACTAACTTCCATTCAAATGCTGGAATGGACTCCAGTGAAATCGGCTCTTCTAAGAAGAATGATAAAGTACTCGTTGCGAAACAAGGCTATGAAGCACTCATGAATGATGAGGATCATGTTGTCGGAGGTGACGAAGAAACAAAACAGCAGGCAGAAGATAATAGGACCACACCTGAACCAGTGAAAGCAGCTAATCATGCAAAAAGAGCACGCCTTCAAAACTAGGTAAGTAGAAATAAAACAGGGATAGTAAATAACACTGCATCTTAGTTTGACAAGTACAAAAATTCTTGTTAACAAAATAAAAAGGTCTACGTTCTAATGCAGAACGTAGACCTTTTTATGATCTTAAGACAATCAATATTCTCAAATAAGACATAATTATCATATCTTATCTGAAAGTAGGTGCATCTATTTTAAAACGATTTTCAACTAAAGATTTCACGTCAGAAGAGGCTTGATCATATGAAATATTTTTTATTTCTTGAATTTCTCCAATAAGAAACTCTTCTGCATTTTTATATACTTTTTTGTCTGATTGAGATAAGCGACCGTCCGTGGTATGGAAGTGCATCAGATCTCTTATTATCTGACTGATTTCTAACGTAGTACCTAATTTCATCTTACTGTCCAAGACTTTAGATCGTTCACTTACTGAAGAAGGCAAAGGAACACCATTGTCATAGAAATCTAATTTTACTTGCTCTAATTGTTCTAAAGAAATGATTGGGCGTAGACCATTCTGGTTTTCGTTTTGACTCGGTACAAACACATGTAACTTTTTAAAAGGAAAGAATATTTTGAAATATTCTCTTTCCCTCATATATTCCGTTGATTCTATGGTCCCTGTTCCGTGAAAAGGATAAAATACACTATCTCCGCCTTTAAGCAAATTAACAATCTCCCTTCAAAGATACTTCTATTATAACACAAATTGGTCGGTTATATTTTTGGGCTTATTGAATCGCTGCTCAGAAAGGACGTTTTTACCTTTCAAAATTGAATTTAAAACATCAATAAAGTAAAGAAAGAAAAAAATATACAGGAATAAACAATGCCGTGTAGACGTCTCTCTATGTATTATATGTGAGCTCTGAAAATATATTAATAATAAATATATTGATTTTTCATCACTTTTCCTGTAGGATACTCAATATATTAATAAATGAGCGTTGAATGGATTACAGTAATGTATGTTCTCCCTGATAGAGAGAGCTGACGGTTGGTGCAAGTCAGTGCAAAGAACAGCATGAATTACGATCCTGGAGCATTTTCTTCGAACCGG
>NZ_NPBJ01000006.1 GCF_002272075.1 Terribacillus saccharophilus | reverse complement strand
TTTTTCAGCAGGGACGTTTTGTTTTTTAGACAGTTAAGGAGGTGGTTAACCATGGATGATGACTATTACTATACAAAATTAATCAGAACAAGATTTGATATAGAAAGAGGAGAAGAAAATGAGTCAGAATGGTTTGCGGAAAGAGCTTTTACCTAGACATGTACAGTTTTTAGCATTAGCAGGTATGATCGGTACCGGTATTTTCAAAGGGAGCGGCGAGACATTGGGGATTGCCGGACCAGGGGTAGTTGTTTCTTACTTACTTGGCGGAGCATTGTTGCTGATTGTAATGGTTGCTTTAGCTGAAATGGCAGTTGTGTACCCAAATCATAATGTACAGCATTTAGTTCATAAGGCGTTCGGTTTTCATATATCCTTCATCGTAGGGTGGCTGTACTGGATAAACTGGACACTGGTAACTGTTGTAGAAATCCTGGCGGCGGGTTCGTTTCTACAGTTTTGGTTTTCTGATACACCGCTTTGGCTCTTGAGCGCAATTTGTGCAGCACTTATCATTGGAATAAACAGCTTACAAGTTAAATTCTACGGAGAAATGGAATTTTGGTTTGCCAGCATTAAAATTATCGCTCTTGTACTATTTATCGTATTAGGCGGAGCAGTTTTAATGGGATTAACGGATTTTTCTCCAGATACACCAACACAGCATCTATTCGGTCATGGCGGTTTCTTCCCAAATGGGATACAAGGAGTATTCGCAGCCTGCTTGATTGTTATGTTCTCATTTGGAGGATCCGAGTTAATCGGGGTAGCTATATCTGAAACAAAAGATGTGAAAAAGGTATTGCCTAAAGTAATCAAAGGCGTCGTTTGGCGTGTATTGCTGTTTTACATTGCGCCTATCACAATCATTGCTGGACTTATCCCTTGGAATCAAGTTGCCGGAACAGAAAGTCCCTTCATTCAAGTAATGGATGCAATCGGAATACCGGGAGTAGCGCATGTAATGAATTTCATTTTATTGACAGCAGTTTTGTCTGCAGCTAACTCTGGTATGTTTGCCACTTCTAGAACGATGTTTTCATTAGCTGAAAAAGGAGAGGCACCAAAACTTTTGACGAAGACTTCCAAATCAGGTGCACCAATCAACGCTATCTCCCTGAATGGCCTGTTTTTATTAATAGGCGCAGGATTAGCTTACTTTGCTCCAGATAGTATCATAGGTACGATGATGACTATTCCTGGATTCACTATGCTGCTGCTTTGGCTGAGTATTTGCGCAGCGCAGCTGAAACTACGGCCGGAATATGCTGAAATGCCACATTTCAGGATGAAGCTGTTTCCTTCGACAACAATTGTCGGAATTACAGGGCTGGGCATCATTTTGATAGGGTCAACATTCAGTAAAGGCATTTCAGTCGGAACAGTTGTTTGTTTTACAGCTTTAGCAGTTTTAATCGTGCTAGCTATAATTATGGGTCGGAAAAGAACAGAAAAAGAAACCAAATTAAAAAAAGCTCAATAAAGGTATCGGTATTCTGGAAGGGTCACTTATGTGACTCTTTTTTTAAAACGTTTTTTAGAAGAGCAGACAAAACACAGCAAATTTCACCAAATAGTCTAAAAAGTAGTAAAAAAGCCTTGATTAACTAATATAACTAATTGTATCATTGATAATGAGAACCAATATCAATTAGAAAGGGCTAACTATTACATAATTTTTCAACGAAAGCTTTCACAACTTGAGTAAGATAGTCTTGCACTAATAGATTGTATATATAAAAGGGGAGAAATAACAAATGGTCAAAAAGCATAAATCGATATTAAAGATGGCAATCTTTTCGGCATTGTTCCTACTAGTTCTTCCAGCATGTTCCAGTCAATCGAACTCAGATGAGAATTCTGAAGGAAGCAATTCATCTGGAGGAGATTCAGCTTCAACAGAAGGTTATCCTATTACGATTGAACATGCTTTCGGGGAAACAGTTATCGAATCTAAGCCTGAACGAGTAGCAACTGTACAATGGGGTAACCAAGATGTTGCGCTTGCACTTGGTATTGTGCCAGTTGGTTTTTCTGCTGCGAACTTCGGTGTGCAGGACGACAGCGGTCTTCTTCCTTGGACAGCAGAGAAACTAGAAGAGTTAGGTGAAAGTAATCCAAATGTCTTTCAAGATACAGATGGACTAGATTTTGAGGCTATTGCAGATTCACAACCAGATGTCATTCTTGCGGCTTATTCTGGTCTTACAGAAGAGGATTATAATACTCTGAGCGAGATTGCGCCTGTGGTAGCTTATCCGACTTCTCCTTGGACAACGTCATGGCGTGATCAAGTAACAATGAATGCAAAAGGTATGGGAATGGAAGCAGAAGGCGAACAGCTGATTGCTGATACCGAGAGTACAATTGAAGAAAAAGTAAACGAACATCCTGAAATCAAAGGCAAAAAGGTTGCTTGGGTGAACTTCTCAGCAACAGATCTATCCGAGTTCCATCTATATACACCAGCTGATTCCCGAGTTGCTTTCCTAGAAGAAATGGGAATGGAATATCCTGAAAGCATTTCTGATTTAATTGAAGATGATGCTGCCTACTCATTGAGCTTAAGTGCAGAAAATGCAGACGTTCTAAATGATGCAGATATAATAATTGGGTACGGTGATGACAGCACGTACGAAGCTGTTAAGAATGATGCACGTTTAGGACAGATTAAGGCAATTCAAAATGATTCTGTTGTATTCATCGCAAATAATTCTGATTTGGCTGCAGCTGGAACTCCAAATCCGCTTGCGATTGAGTATACGATCGATAATTATGTAACTCAGATTGACGATGCTTTAAGTAACAATGAACAGTAATGTAGCAAAGAGGCCAGTAGGACATAAACGTAGCTACTACGCAGCCATTATGATTATTTTCTTTCTATTGCTGTGTGTTAGTATAATTGCTTCACTGGTTTTCGGATCAAGATCTGTGACATTAGATGACTTAATGGCAGGATTGTTCTTATCCAGCTCAGATTCTTACGCTGCAGCTGTTGTCAGTGAAAGAATACCACGAACGGTATTTAGTTTGCTGTGCGGAGGAGCGCTAGGTGTGTCTGGCGCTCTCATGCAAGCAGTAACCCGAAATCCGCTGGCCGATCCCAGTATATTAGGAGTTAACACAGGTGCATCGTTATTTGTCGTTATAGGCATAGCATTTTTTAATATCAGCACAGCTGGTCAGTATATTTGGCTCTCAATAGTAGGAGCAGTTCTTACAGCTATCATTGTATACGGAATTGGTTCAATGGGGCGTACTGGCAATACGCCTCTTAAGCTTGTACTGGCTGGTGCTGCAACAAGTGCAATATTATCTTCCCTGATAAGTGCTATCATGCTTCCTCGATCTTTTGTGATGGATCAATTCAGGTTCTGGCAAGTAGGCAGTGTGGGTGCTGCAAATTGGGATTTCATTGTAATCTTTTTGCCGTTTTTAGTTTCTGGAATCCTGCTGGCTTTCATAATGGCACCATCGCTTAATGCGTTATTGCTTGGGGACGAGATTGCAACTGGTCAAGGGGTTCGGACTGGATTATTGACATTAGTATCTGCTTTTACCGGTGTCATATTGTGCGGGGCGGTAACAGCATTGGCTGGTCCTATTGGCTTTATTGGTTTGCTGGCGACGCATTTGATGCGGCTCATCTTTGGTCCGGATTTACGTCTTATTATACCTATGTCTGCTATTTCAGGTGCTAGCATTCTAACGATTGCTGATGTACTTGGCAGATTAATAGGGAGTCCTGGTGAAGTAGAAGCTGGGATTATAACCGCTTTTATTGGTGCTCCAGTATTAATACTCCTCGCAACTAAATTGAAAGTGCGGTCACTATGATAAACAGCTCAACAATTCTTATTAAACAAGGCAGACAACGTCGATTCAGAAAATGGCTGGTCATTAACATCCTCCTGGCAGCACTTGCTGTTGGACTTTGTATGGCCATGCTTCTTTTAGGTAACACAATCTACCCAATTTCAGAGGTTATTCAAGTGCTTATGGGGGAAAGGATCCCAGGAGCTTATTTTGCTGTCAATACGATAAGGCTTCCCAGGATGATAGCTGGTCTCTTTGCCGGCTTGGCTTTCGGAATGGGAGGACATATATTCCAAACAATGCTGCGTAATCCGCTTGCTAATCCGGATGTACTGGGGATTACCACTGGTTCCAGTGCTGCAGCGTTGTTCAGTATACTTATCTTTCAAACAAGTAATACGGTTGTCTCTTTAGCTTCAGTAACATCAGGACTTGTTACAGTCTTACTCCTATACTTGTTGGCATCAGGCAGTCATTTTTCCATTGGCAGGCTTATACTGATTGGAATCGGTATTCAGGCAGCTCTTAGCGCTGTTATTTCTTATCTTTTAATGGTTGGCAGCCAGCAAGACTTGCCTGCAGCACTTCGATGGTTAAGCGGAAGTCTAAACGGCGCTAAAATGGAAACTTCATTACCGCTTATTTGTACGGTAATAATTTTCGCTCCGCTATTAATTGTTTTAGGAAAGCATTTAGACATATTAGAACTCGGAGAAGAGTCGGCATTATCACTTGGATTAAGTACAAACAAAATCAGACTGATTCTCATACTGAGTGCTGTACTAATGATAGCTTTTGCAACTGCAACAACTGGCCCAATAGCTTTTGTCGCTTTCCTTTCTGGGCCGATTGCTAAAAGATTAGTAGGGACCGGGTTTTCAAATGTCCTGCCTGCAGGTCTTATAGGCATAAACCTAGTTCTTGGAGCAGATCTGATAGGACAATTTGCTTTTGAAGTCAGATATCCAGTTGGCATAATAACAGGATTAGTTGGGGCACCATATCTGCTTTATTTACTTATAAGGATGAATCGAAAGGGATACTTATGATGAAATCAACTCACAAACTTCAAACAGAGCTAATTGTTGCCGGCTATGAAAGTAAAAAAATCCTTCATGGGATTGATGTTGTTATTCCAAACAATCAGGTTAACGTGATTATTGGTCCTAACGCATGCGGTAAATCAACTTTGCTGAAGACGATGGCAAGACTAATCAAGCCAATAGCTGGAGATGTCATTTTAGATGGAAAATCAATTCACAAAATTCCTCCGAAGAAACTTGCAAAAGTATTAGGAGTGCTGCCGCAGTCTCCGGTTGCACCTGAAGGGATTTCAGTAGCTGATTTAGTCGGCAGAGGCAGATTCCCGCATCAATCATTGTTAAGCGGATGGTCAGAGAAGGATTATCAAGCAGTCGAGGAAGCAATGGATATGATGGGAATTACCGAACTTGCTAACAGACATTTGGATGAACTGTCTGGTGGTCAAAGACAGCGCGTCTGGATTGCTATGGCATTGGCTCAACAGACAGATATATTGTTCCTTGATGAACCAACAACGTTTCTGGATATCACGTATCAAGTAGAGATCCTGGATTTGCTTACAGATCTTAATAGAAAATACGGTACGACGATAGTGATGGTTCTTCATGATATCAATCTTGCTGCACGATATGCTGATTATATCTTTGCTCTTCGTAAAGGGGAACTGATAGCCGAGGGAAGGCCATCTGAGATCATTACGGATGAATTGATTAAAGAAATATTTGAGCTTAATTGTACTGTAATTGAGGATCCCGTTTCAAAATCTCCAATGATAGTTCCAAGAGGACGTTATCATGTTTTCACCTAGGTGAGTGTAATTAATCCAAAACGCTGCGTATCAAATAGATAGATCTATACAAAATCAACAGGAAGGCAATAATTATTTGCCTTCCTGTTGATTTTTAGATAGGTAGTGCACCAGTTAAAATATAGGTTCCTATGTAGATAAATATTATCGGCCAAGCATAAATAATATATTTCTTCTGGAAATCGATAAAGTTTGTTTCAGTAGAAGCAACCAACATATAAAGAGCTGGGATAACCGGAGAGATAAGACGGAATGCCTGACCTACCATAGATGCTACAGCTGCTTCATTAGCTGTTATTCCATACTGCGCCATAACATCCGCCATTACACCGGCAATCCCGAAGTAAAACGCGTCTTGAGGCAGAAATGTAATGGCAGGTGCTGAAATCAATGCATAGATGGGAGCCATATTCGATCCTAATGATTCTGGGATAATAGCTGTAATGGACATTGCCAGTGCAGTTGACATGCCACTTCCAGTTAAAACACCAGAGAAAACACCAGCAGCTAATGTTGCTAAAGCAGGTGCTAGAGAATCTGCTGCTAAGTCATCCAGCCTCTGATTGATAAGCTTTGCTGACCTGTAGTTTACCGTAAGTGCTATTGCTGCGCCTATACCGAATAGAACGCCGCCGTGAGCTACATCCATAACGAGCATAACTAAGATAATAAGCGTCAAAATTAAATTGAAATAGAAAAGTTTAGGACGTTTTAATTCAGGATCTTTCAGGCGGATTGCATTGAGCATTTCTTGCATGTCCTCTGGTGAAATATCTTTAGCGGTTTTAGGGTCGAAGTGTAATCTTTTTCTTTCTTTGATCCCGATAAAATAAGCCATGCCGATAGCGAATATTTCAGCAATGATCATACCTGGTAGTATAGCAGCAAAGAGTTCACTAATATTCACGCCCATAGCTGTACTTGCGGCTATTGTAGGACCTCCCCAAGGCAACTGATTAAAGATACCAATTGGAGTGACGATAATGATAGCCAAGTATATCAGCTTGATATTCATTTGCTTATAAAGCTGAAGGAAAGCAGCAACACAAATGATGATTGTAGTGGTGGTATCGCCATTCATTGTAACTACGGTTGCTGTTAGAACGGTAGCCATCGTAACTTTTAATGGATCACCTTTCGCTTTCTTGATGAAGAATTCGCACAAAGGGTCAAACAAACCAACGTTTAGCATGACACCGAAGTACAATACAGCGAAAAGAATTACAATGGCAGGGGAGATAACCCCCATCGACACTTCTCCCGTTTCTTCATCGACACTAAATAAGATACCATCCTTGATCCAATCAAAAAGATCCAGAAAGGAAGCGCCGGTTACAAAGGTTGTAATGGCTCCGAAGATAAAGGGTACAATCGTTAAAGCGCCAAAAACAGTTAATTTATTCTTCGAGAGAAGTACAATGAAAACGATGATCATCGCTAATGCTAAGAATGTCAACATACGAACCATCTCCTGTAGAAAACAAATTATTTGGATCATTAAATTACACATAAGTACAGTAATCATAGAACTTTAAAAACGCTTCGCTAAAATTCGCAGCAGCCCGTTCAAAATCTAATCCGCCGTAATTCGGTTTCTAAGTTGACAATTTTTCTAGGAAAATGGAGCGGCTTTTTGAAAGCGCATACAATTAATTGCGCTCTAATTGCTTAAAAGGTTACAGGTTGATGTTATTCAAAAAAGTCAATCTTACTAAGAGCGCATTCATATTATCCCACCTCCATTTTCAGATAAGAACAGAATGAGTGGTTGTGTAATCATTTAACGTAGCTTAAACGAATTGTATATTAACGTATACATAATTGTCAATTGGATATTTTGATATATAATTTTATAATTAATGCAGCTATTTGTGGGCAAGGTGTTGGTTAGCCTATTAAAACAATTGTGGTAGTTCATAATGGTGAATTATTTAAGGTTTAGTATACATTTTTAAAACTCATGTTGATTCTAAAAAATCAAATAATTATTGACATTAATGTATACGTTATCTAGTATATAAATCAATAAGGTGCAATTCTTTCCAATTAACTGAAAAGATGAAATAAACAAGGAGGAAGAACAAATGAGTGAAACAAAAAGAATTCGTTTAGCGGTGATTCCTGGTGATGGTATTGGTACGGAAGTGGTTGAAGCCGGTCTTAGAATAATTAATCATTTGGCAGAAGCATCTAATGGTAAGTTTGAATTTGAAAGCGATTTCTTTCCGTGGGGCTGTGAATATTATTTAGAGCATGGAAAGATGATGGAAGAAGGTGGAGTTGAAAGACTAAGAGGGTATGATGCTATCTATTTTGGTGCTGTTGGATTTCCAGGTGTGCCAGATCATGTTAGCTTGTGGGGATTACGTTTAGCAATTTGCCAAGGATTCGATCAGTGGGCTAATATCCGCCCTATCGAATTTTTACCGGGTGTTCCAAGAAGGCTAAATCATCCAGATGTTGATTCGCTAAACTGGGTCTTAATCAGAGAAAACTCCGAGGGTGAATATTCAGGTATAGGCGGTCGTAATTTCTCTGGACGAGGTCTTGGCAAAGAAGTTGCTGTTCAATCAGCTTTATTTACAGAGCACGGATGCGAACGTATTATCCGTTATGCCTTTGATCTGGCTCGTACGCGTAAAAGAAAAAAAGTAACAAGTATCACGAAAAGTAACGCGCAGCAATATGGGATGGTGCTTTGGGATGAAGTGTTTTCACGTGTGAGTAAAGATTATCCAGATGTAGAGACAGACCAGTGGCTTGTTGATGCAGCGGCTGCACAATTTGTATTGAAACCGGAAGAGCTGGAAGTAGTAGTCGCATCCAACTTGTTTGCGGATATACTATCAGATTTAGGTAGTGCTCTAGCGGGAAGCTTAGGATTAGCTGCCAGCGCTAATATTAATCCGGAAGGGAACACGCCGAGTATGTTCGAGTCAGTTCACGGCTCGGCACCTGATATCGCCGGTCAAGGAATATCTAATCCAATCGGTGCTATTGGAAGTGCTGCACTAATGCTGGATCACCTAGGATTAAATGAGGAAGCAGAACTTATCAATAAAGCAATTGCAGAAACGACACGTCAGGGGATTCTTACTCGAGACCTTGGGGGAACATACAACACGGATGAGATCACGGATTCTATTATAGAAAACCTTTCTAAAGTGAAAGCAGAAATTTAAGAAGAAAAGGCTGTGGATTTCTTGGGATCCATAGTCTTTTTTCTATAAGGATTTACACTGCATTAATAACTATCGCATTACAATTTGAGATGCTTCTGCTGTTGGTTATGATATATTTTAAACAACATGAACAATCATAATGGAATAGGTGAATAATATGAAAAAGATTCCAACCGAAAAAGATAAAGAAAAAGATGCTTCCTTAAGTGATACAAGTGTCGAGAAAGAAATCTCTCTCCTCATCAATAATATAGAAGGCCTTGATGAGTACCGTTTGCCTCAAAGAGCCTATCAGATTGTTCGGCTATCTATCCGCGATTTAATTCTTCGTCCTGGAACAACGATTTTAGAAAGAGAAATGGCTGAAGTATTACAGATGAGTCGTACACCGGTTAGAGAAGCGCTTGTGCGTCTGGAAACAGAAGGCATGGTCCGGCTTGTACCTAGACGGGGGTTCATAGTGAAGCCGATCGAGACAGAAGATCTCGAACAGATATATGAAATTGTGGAAACGCTAGATGGTCTAGCGGTAAGTCTAGCTACTGAAAAGGTTGGGGAACTAGAGATAGGTGAATTGGAAAGGTTGATTGAACAACAGGAACAGGCGCTTGAGCAAAAGAATCTAAAGCAGTGGGCAATATTAGATGATGAGTTCCATCATCTAATTATCGATTATGCGAGAAACAAGCGACTTAGAGCAGTTATAGATACTCATTCGGATCAGCTATATAGAGCGCGTTTATTAACAGTAGACGACCGTCCGCTTCCTTTTCACTCAATAGTTGAGCATAAGGCTATTGTAGCGTGTATGAAGGCGAAAGACGGTAATGCAGCTAGTGTTTTGATGCAATCGCACAGGAATCGTGCACGTAATGAAATACTCGGCGTGGTTGAAAATCTAATACAAAACTGATGTATAGTTTACTCTGAAAAAGGGTGAAAGCTGAAAAAACCTGCAACTTTTCAGGTTTTTTGTGTTTCTTTTTCCTTCTTAGAGAATAATGAGCTTAGACTTTTTGAGAGTAGTTATAACTGTTATAACTACTTTTCCTGTTCTTTCTTATAAGCTAACGGTGTCATACCTACAGATCTACGGAACTTAACAATAAAATAACTGGTACTATTAAATCCTACTTGATAACTTACATCTGTGACATTTGTACTTGTATTCTGAAGCAGGAGCAGCTTTTTTGAATATGATAATCAGTTACATAGCTCAAAGGAGATAGTTTTACTATTCGCTGAAAATAACGACTTCTCAGATCGGCTTATTGCCCGGCTTTAGACTCAAGTGGAAGATATAAATAGAACAGTTCATAATATCCTTTCCTTAGCTACAATCTTCTATGTGTTAGGCTATTATTGTTTGGAAAGTCTTTATAGACATAATCTCACCAGAACTAATAATCTTCTAAAGTGCATATTCACTTGTCAAAACTTAATCTTTAGATTAAATGCATTCCACAGTAAGGGCAATTATTACTATTACATTATAATAATAGGTATTTGTTATATCACATGCTAAAATAAGGTGTTGAGCATATATAGACTAAGGAGATATAGTAATGGCAATCGAGAAAAAACTGCAAGTAGCAGCAGATAAAGATTTACATGAATTTCTTTGTGACAATATAGATCAATTGAATGATGAATGGTTTGCTGGACTTACAAAGGCAGAAGGGGTTTATGGTTCTGATGATCAAGCAGTAATAGACGTTTTAAAAGAACAAAATAGAGATTTCCATGTGCGTTTTTGTAAGTTGTTTGATCCTGAAAGTCCTCTATCTTACGAATTATTCGAAGAATGGATAGTGGAGATATCCAAAGATGAGCAGCATTTAATCACGCCGATTGAAGATATTATAGATGAATTTAATAGAACGGAAGCATTGTATTTAGAGCTTTTAGATGGTTTTGTAGCAGAACATGATTTATGTGGTAAAGAAACACTTAGTTATACGAGGAAAATAACAAGCGCTTTTAATCAGATCATTGTCTGGTTTACTAGAGAGAATGCAAAACAAGCTGAATTTAAATTAGCTGCACAGCAAGCAATGATCTTGGAGCTTAGTACGCCAGTGATATCATTGACTCCAGAAGTTGCGCTGCTGCCCCTAGTAGGTGATATTGATACGAATAGGGCTAAGTATATGATGGATAATGTTCTATCGCAATGTGCGAAGTTGGGAGTAGAGTACTTATTTATCGACATGTCAGGTGTGGTAATTATTGATACAATGGTTGCTCATCGTATATTTAACATAGTCAACTCTTTGAAGTTGCTTGGTGTAGAAACTATTTTGTCTGGAATAAGACCTGAAATAGCACAGACTGCAACGCAATTAGGGATTGGTTTTGATGTTAAAACTACACATTCTTTGAAAGCTGCAGTAGATCGATATATATTGAAGTGAGACAGACAGAAACTCTCCATTTTCGTTTAATGAAAAATGGAGAGTTATTTTTTTACTTTATATTGAATTGCTTCATTTAAAAGTGCTATGTCTTCTGTAATATGTTTTTTTATAGATTCATCTGGACATCTGTCGAAATCATGCATTAACCTGGCGAGTTCCCTATAAATTAATTTTTTTTCATTTAAGTACACGTCTTTGCTGTCCCCCTCAACTAAACTACTTTGCCCGATATTTCTTTATCCTAAACCTTTATTTCTAATTGAGGGAAACATTACATATTCAAAAACAGTCACAAATAAAGCAACTCAATCTGATTATGAGAAAGATTGAGTTGCTGCATTTTTCGATAAATTAATTAGGTCCCACTACAGAATGCGGTACATAGGCTTCTTCGAGAAAAGCAATATCTTCAGCAGTTAGCTTAACTGATAGAGAACCTACAGCATCTTCGAGATGGGATATTTTAGTGGCACCAATAATAGGTGCTGTTATTGTTTCTTTTGATAGCAGCCAGGCAAGTGCAATATGGATACGAGGGACATTATGTTTTTCCGATATCGCTGCTACTCGTTCTACAACTAATCGGTCTGCATCAGCAGTTGCATCGTATTTGGATCTTTGAATTTGATCTGTTTTAGAACGATGAGTTGTTTCCGACCAATCACGTGTCAGTCTTCCTGATGCAAGCGGACTGTAGGGAGTCACACCAATTTTTTCTTCTTTACAGAGAGGCAGCATCTCCCGCTCTTCTTCACGGTAGAGAAGGTTGTAGTGATTCTGCATCGATACAAAGCGTGTCCAATTATTTTTCTCTGCTACGTGTAATGCTTTTTGGAATTGCCAAGCATACATGGCAGAGGCGCCAATATATCTTGCTTTTCCGGCTTTCACCACATCATGCAATGCTTCCATTGTTTCCTCAATAGGGGTATTGTAGTCCCAGCGATGGATGATATAAAGGTCTATATAATCTGTACCTAGTCTCTTAAGGCTTTTATCAATTTCACTCATGATGGTTTTTCTGGAAAGACCCGCACCATTAGGGCCTTGATGCATACGTCCATGGACTTTTGTTGCCAGCACAACCTCGTCTCGATTGGCATAATCCTTTAAAGCACGTCCTAGGAATTCTTCACTAGTTCCCATTGAATACACATTAGCAGTATCAAAGAAATTGATTCCAAGTTCAAGTGCTTTTTTAATGATAGAGCGACTCTGCTCTTCATCAAGTACCCATTGATGAATCCATTTTTCTGCATCACCAAAGCTCATACAGCCAAGACATAATTTAGATACATCCAAACCTGTATTTCCTAGTTTTACATATTCCATTTATATCATCCTCCCTTTATCGCTCGTTCATTGTAACCTCTTTCATTGTCTCATAATTTCTATATGAACTATAAACTCATTTGTCTCAAATCTTTGCCTAATACTATCAAAGACCTTTCTAGCTGAAAGAATATCAATTAAAATAAACTAAACTTAACCGAAGGAGAAGACGAATAAGAGATGATCAGTGATTACGACAAGCAGCAAGAACTAGGCAAGCTTATTAGCAAGTATACAGATTCAGACGGTGTTCATCCTACATCTATAGAATCGTTATTTCTTATCCGTGAATCCACTATCAGTGAACCTGTCGCTAGAGTTAACGAAATTTCTTTTTGCATTATTGTCCAAGGAGAAAAGGAAGTATTGCTGGGGGAGGAATGCTTTAAATATGGACCGGGAAATTTTATTGTGGCATCAGTAGAGCTGCCAGTAACCGGGCAAGTAATTAATGCAACATATGATTTTCCCTATTTTGCCCTTAAACTTGAATTTACGCCTAAGGATATAGTAGAGGTTTTACATGAAACTGGTATACGATCTGGAAAGAGACAAGATACGAAAAGAGCCATGTTTATCGGTGAGTCAGAGTCTTCTTTATTGGATGCGGTAATTAGGTTAGCTAGTTTGTTAGACAAACAAAAGCATATTCCAATACTAGCCCCGCTATATAAGAAAGAAATATTGTATTGGGTTTTGCAAGGTCCAAATGGGGATGCACTGCAACAAATGGCTGTAGTAGGCAGTAATACTATGAGAATTAGAGATGTAATTGAATATATCATTAGTGACTTTGAAAAGTCATTTCGAATAGAAGATTTAGCGGATATAGCGAATATGAGTGTGTCTTCACTTCATCGGCATTTTAAAGAGGTGACTGCTATGAGTCCAATTCAGTTTCAAAAACAGTTGAGATTACAGGAAGCCAGGCGTTTGTTAATGGCGGAGTTACCCGATATAGCTGAGGTCGCATTCCAAGTGGGGTATGAAAGTCAGTCACAATTCACTCGCGAATATGCCCGCATGTTTGGAGTTTCACCCAGAGCGGATATGAAGAGATTAAGAGAGGAGCTAAAAGAAAATGTTTGATGTAAGGAGCTACTTTAAAGTTAAAAGAGGCTGTCGATATTTTCTGGACAGCCTCTGTTTAAGATTGTTATATAATTGAATTTTACCAAGGTTGGCTTGTTGGTCCAATTGTGAATTCATTGATGTTTGTATCTTCTGGCTGATCCATAGCAAACGCTACAATATTGGCAACTCGATCAGGTGTGATACCGTATTGTTCGTACAATGCAGTCATGCCTTCTGAAGTATTTTTATCTGTTATAGTATCCAGTAATTCTGTATTGATTGCAGCAGGGTAAATAGTTGCTGTGCGGATGTTAGTGCCTTCTTGAGCAGATTCCATACGCAGAACTTCCATTAAATCACGGACAGCCCACTTTGTTGCACCATAAACAGCACCGCCTGGGTAAGCTTTAAGCCCAGCTACTGATGAAGTAGTGATAATATGTCCAGATTTCTGAGATGTAAATGTTGGCAATACTGCTGCGATACCATTCAATACACCTTTAATATTAACGTCAATCATACTGTTCCACTCATCCGTTTTTAATTCGGAAAGTGGTGAATTAGGCATCAGTCCTGCGTTCAAGAAGATTACATCAACACCACCAAAAGTGTCATTCGCTAATTGAACAAGCTGATGACTATCATCTGGATTAACTACATCTGTGACGCGGTAAACAGCTTGACCGCCAGATTGTTGAATTTCCTCTTTCAATGCTTTTAATTTGTCTTCACGGCGAGCACCCAAAACTATTTTGGCTCCTTTGCTAGCCAATAATTTTGCAGTTGCTTCCCCAATTCCAGATGATGCTCCAGTGATTATAACTACTTTGTTTTCGATTGTCATATTTATTCCTCCCTTACTGAATACAATAAGCCTACAACTTAGAGCCGACTCTAAAGCAAGGGGAAATACTTAAAAAAGTTTATATCGGATTTGCTTACATCAATAGAAAAAGAGGCCCCCGTAATTTTTGATAGTACGAGGGCCTCTTCTTTTATTAGTAATGGGGAATTTCTATTTTGTCGTTCTTGTGTATTTCCTCGGTTCCAGCATCTAATGCTGTTTTATAATATAAACATTTATGATCGATGAGTTCCATCGTTTTCTTTAATTCTGCTATCTGCATATCCACAACGGCTTTTCGTTCCATAAACATGTCGAATCGTTGTTGAAGGGTGGAATCGCCATCCGTACACCAATCGATAAATGTCTTTATTTCTTTAATCGGCATACCAGTTGATTTCAAGCATTCAATCACTTTTAAAGCGGCAATATCGGATTCTTTAAATAATCGCTGGCCGCTTTCTTTGCGTTCAACATAAGGCATAAGGCCTTCCTTGTCATAGTAACGCAAGGTATAAGCGGTGACATTTAATTCTTTTGCAACTTCACTGATAGAAAATGTCTTCATCGTATTCCTCCTATTCCATGATTATTTAGCCTTTAAGTTATCTCTATAAGTGAGGAGGATTTTATCATAGGATTTACTAAACGTCAAAGCGACATGATTGAGTTATATTTTTTTAAAAAAATATTCACTTGACTTAGAGTTGACTCTAAAGATTAGAATTGTAAGCGAGAGAAGGAAGGATGGAATTTGTCCAGTTGTATTCTCTTAAAATCATAATCTTATGGAGGATTTTAAAATGGTAATCGCTAAAGCACGAGCTGTTGACGGTCCAGATAAATCTTTTCGAGCTGCTGAAATTGAAAGACGTGATCTTGATTTACATGATGTTTTAATCGAAATTAAGTTTGCCGGGATTTGCCACTCTGATATACATACTGCTCACGGCGAGTGGGGAGCAGTAAACTATCCGCTTGTACCAGGACATGAAATTGCGGGAATCGTTACAGATGTGGGTTCCGAAGTTACGAAGTATAAGATCGGTGACCGAGTAGGCGTCGGATGCATGGTTGACTCATGCGGAGAATGTGAGAATTGTGTAAAAGGTGAAGAGCAATATTGTCATAAAGGAAATATTCCTACTTACGCTGGCGTGGATAAATACGGTGAACCTACGCAAGGCGGCTATTCTTCCCATATCGTCGTAACGGAAGAATTCGTTGTAAGTATCCCCGATAATATTGAACTTGATGCTGCAGCTCCATTGCTTTGCGCTGGTATTACGACATTTTCTCCACTAAACCACTGGGGAGCTGGACCAGGTAAAAAAATTGCGGTCGTTGGTTTAGGCGGTCTAGGCCATATGGCTGTCAAGATTGCACATGCTATGGGTGCTGAAGTGACTGTTCTTTCCCAAACATTGAAGAAAAAAGAAGATGGTTTGCAATTCGGTGCAAACAACTACTATGCAACAAGTGATCCAGAAACATTCGACAAGCTTGCAGGAACTTTTGACTTAATCATTAACACAGTAAGTGCAAAGATTGATCTTAATGCATATCTTTCCTTACTGAATCTTGATGGCACAATGGTAAATGTCGGCGCTCCAGCTGATCCGTTGTCATTAAACGTGATGTCTCTCATCGGTCATCGTCGCTCGTTTGCAGGTTCGTTGATCGGAGGCATTCGTGAGACGCAAGAGATGTTAGAATTCTGTGCAGAACATAATATTGCTCCGGAAATTGAAGTGATAGCTGCTGATGAAATTGACGAAGCATATAAACGTGTTCTTTCTTCAGATGTAAAGTATCGCTTTGTTATCGATAACAGTACGTTGTAAAATATTTAACTGCCAATCTCAAAGGATGTCCCATTTTTCAGCTTTTGGGCCATCCTTTTTTATACGAAGTAAGTACATGTTTCAGCATGGCATAGTTAGTAATGAGACTATTGAAACTTTTTGAGGAAGGTGGAAATGATGCTGGTCACAAAGATAACAGTGAACCTTCACCGAGGATTGCAAGCAAGGAACACTGCAATATTTGTTGATAAAGCGTGTTCCTTTACTAGTGATGTGATTCTTTCTAAAAGCGGAATATCCAGTGATGGAAAAAAGCTTATGAGAGTGATGGATTTGAACGTTAAGGATGGTGACGAAATCATGCTGATGGTACATGGGTGTGATGAGCATGTTACTTTTGACACTTTAAAGAGTTTCCTTTTAGAAAAATAGAACTTTCCAGCACATAAAATAAGAGCTGCATTAGAATTTAAATTAGACCATAGAATCAGTATTAAGCAATACTTCAGGTTATAGCCAGCCTCAAACACAACAGCAAGAGTACATTCTTACAAAAGATGATTGTATAAAAAGGAACGGTTCGAAAACTAAGAAGAGTATTCGTAGCGGTTTTTTTAATGTCTTTGCAGTAGAAGTATCTGTATGATTCACCTTAATACATTATAAAATGCCTTTTATTGGTATGTATAGTTCTCATTCTAAATAAGAATAAAAGGTAACCAATTCTGAGTGATTGAAGTACATTTTATATATCTCAATATTCTTCTAATAGTGCATGGGGAGGATACAGATGAAAAAGACGCTTTATCTAATGAGGCATGGACAAACATTATTTAACCAGAGAAAAAAAGTTCAAGGTTGGTGTGATTCACCACTGACAGAATTAGGAGTCAGACAAGCAGAGACTGCAGGTGAGTATTTTAAAGAGCGTAATATTATCTTTGATGATGCATACAGTTCGACGTCTGAAAGAGCAAGTGACACGTTAGAACTAGTAACAGATATGCCTTATACAAGATTAAAAGGATTGAAGGAATGGAATTTTGGAACGTTTGAAGGGGAAAGTGAAGATTTGAATCCGCCGCTGCCTTATAATGATTTCTTTGTGAAGTATGGCGGTGAGGATCAAAAAGAATTACAAGAAAGAGTTGCGGCTACCTGTCAAAAAATTATGGAAGAAGATAATAAAGTTGTTTTAGCAGTCTCTCATGGAGCGGCATGCAGAAACTTTATGAGGTATTGGGAACATACAAGTGCTATCGTACAGCAAAACAAAATCGGAAATTGCTGCATTTTGAAATTTGAATATGAAAACAAGGAATTTAAATTAGTTGAGATAATTAATCATGACTTTAGTGACTTAATTGGTGGGATTACAATAGTTTCTTAACTCCAATATTACAATCTGGGACACTCCTACGAGTGTCTTTTTAATTTGTTTAATATAATGGAGTCGAATGAGAGGATTAGGCATTTATCTGACAAGAATGGGATACCTGCTTATTAATAAACTAATGCATAATAAGAGAATGGAGTTGTATAAAAAGATACAACATAATGCAAGAAGATTAAGTCAGGAGGATCTCATATGCAAAAAGTAAACTTAAATAATGGTGTGGAAATGCCTATCCTTGGATTTGGAGTTTTTCAAATTCAAGATGAAAACGAATGTGAACAAGCCGTTTATGACGCTATTATGGCAGGCTATCGTCTGATCGATACAGCTGCTTCCTATCTAAATGAAGAAGCAGTGGGCAGAGCAATTAAACGGAGCGGTATAGCTAGAGAAGAGTTATTTATTACTACAAAACTTTGGGTGCAGGATACCGGCTATGAGAACACAAAGAGAGCATTCGCTAGATCTTTGGAAAGACTGCAATTGGATTACTTGGATTTGTATTTGATACACCAGCCATTTGGCGATGTTCATGGATCATGGCGTGCAATGGAGGAACTGTACAAGGAAGGTAAAGTGAAAGCGATAGGAGTTAGTAACTTCCACCCCGACCGTCTAATTGATTTGATCATTCAAAATGAAGTCGTTCCTGCAGTAAACCAGGTTGAAACGCACCCGTTCTGCCAGCAAATAGACAGTCATGATTTCATGAAAGAAAACGGCGTTCAAATAGAGTCTTGGGGACCATTTGCTGAAGGAAAAAATAACATGTTCCAGAACGAGGTCCTAGTATCAATTGCTGAAAAGTATAAAAAATCCGTTGCTCAAGTAATTCTGCGCTGGCTGACACAAAGAGGTGTCGTTGCCATTCCGAAGTCTGTTCGTAAAGAAAGAATAATTGAGAACTTTGATATCTTTGACTTTGAATTAACTGAAGAAGACAATAAAAAAATTGCTGCATTAGATACCAAACAAAGCTTGTTCTTTTCACACCGTGATCCAGAAATGGTGAAGGGGATCAGTACAAGAAAGCTTGATATTTAAGTACATTTGCAAATTTATAAGATAAAGAACTTTAAAACACTTCCTGATATGTAAGGAGCAGAGTCTATAAAAAGCTGTTTTCTATAAGGAAACGGCTCTTTCTTTGTTATTTAACGGCTCTCATAACACAAAAAGACTGAACATAAAAAAGTTTATTTTCAGCCTTTTTTATCAGGTGCTCCATCACTAGTGACACCATAAATGTATATTACTTATTCTTTTGAGCAAGGATAATATAGACGGATTGATTTGCAATTTTTGTTGATGGATAAATTTTATCAACGATGGAAAAGCCAGCACGGAGGATTTGAGATTCCATATCATTAGCAGAAACTCTTGGTCCGCTTGAGTTCTCTGTCTTCTCCAATTCAATACACAAGAATAAGCCTTTGTCTTTTAAAATTCTATTGATCTCTTTCAAAGCTGTTGAAAGGGGTTGAACTTCGTGCAAAGCAATGGAAGCAATAGCTATATCAATAGTATGACTATCTAATGTGATATCCTTAAAGTTTCCTGCTATAGTTTTAATATTTTCAATTCCTTTTCCCTTAGCTGCTGTGTCCAGGTAATTAAGAATATCTTCATCATAATCGAATGCATATACAGTATTAACACGTTCAGCAATAGCGAGAGAAATGTAACCAGTACCTGCTCCAAGATCCAATACATTGTCATCTTTCTTGATAGGTAGGAACTCAAACAATTTATCTGCTGGAAATCTTTCGATATTTTCTAAGTTGCTGATTTTCTTTTGTAATTTTGGATTCATATAAATATCTCCCTTAATCGCGGATAAAGAATATCTATAATAACTATAATTGATGTGCATCTTTTTGTAAATAGTAATACACTACGATTATTTAAAGTGCCTCAACAATGTCTCTAACATGAATTGAACATAAAAAAGCTGCCCTTTGGCAGCGTAGTTGAAAAGTTGGTTATAAGTAAGCTTCGTTCGGATCAGAAGATAGCTCCTCTATAGAAAGAAAATCAAAACGAACAGATTGATTTTTTCCTTGAGGGCTGCATGCAAATATTCCAGCTGAAATTGGAGCATCATCTGGAATGTCCAAATGAGCGATGCGCATTTGCATCCATTCTTCGCCATCCCAGGAGAAGTCCATGTAACAATTTTGACCAATCTTGGATATTCGAAAGTGTAAGTCAATATCTTTATCTTTAACATATTGGGTTGACCAATCGGAGTACCCTCGATTTGTAACAACAGCGCCTAATTTACTTAAACTGGTGCTTATATACTCTAAAGAAGTCTTAACCCATACATCCTTTGAGTAGCGAATCATCAATCCTGCATGGTCATACTTTGCATTTGGCAAAGCTTTAACCTTTGTGGTCATTCTAAAGTTCTTTTCTGTTTTCATATAAAGAAAATGCCCATTGTCATTTTCAAAGCCATAATGTGTTTTTTGCCAGAAATCAGTTTCCGGATCGGTTTCTAAAATTAATTGAGAAGCTGTTGTGTCAATGGACCATTTCTTGGGTTCATTACGCCATTGGAATAAGCTATTTAATTCTCTACTTTCAAATTTCTCTTCTAAAAGTCCTGATTTTACCACTTGGATCCCTCCAATTTCTGCAAGCATTAGGATTTCATTATTATTATACTTTTCCTATCCCTATCTAAGAATAGGGCGATATACTTCTTTAATGCCTTGTCCATTTAATAATGTCTCACTCCTATTTAAAGCTTGATTTTTTAAGTAAGACCCTATAGAATGTAGTGAATTGAATATTGTAAATGTTTTCTAGGGTTCCGCAGCTGCAGCTGGTCTGGTCCGAGAGAAAACTCACAGTATTCACTGTGTCACGGAAGGATAAAAGCCTGGGAGAAACTGTTTAACAGTTACTCCCAGGCTTTTTTTCTTTTCAAGGACATACTAAAATCCGGAGGTGGGAAAATTGAACAAACATTGGTTCATGGTTATTGTGGCAGCAGTATTTGAGGTTCTATGGGTTATTGGATTAAAACATGCAAGTGGTGCTTTGGAATGGATTGGAACTATAATAGCGATCGTGATTAGCTTCTATCTGATGATAAGAGCCGGGCGCTATATACCAGTTGGAACGGTTTATGCTGTATTTGTAGGACTGGGAACAGCGGGTACCTTTTTCTCGGAGATTCTCTTCTTTGGACAGCCATTTGTCCTTAATAAGTTCTTGTTGGTAGCTCTATTACTTGCAGGTGTAATTGGTCTGAAACTTGTTACGAAAGATAAAGAAGCAGAGGGGGCGGAACAGTAATGGCGTGGACATTTTTAATTTTGGCTGGATTGTTTGAGATGTTTGGTGTAGCAATGATAAGTAAACTGCATAAGGATAAAAGCTGGAAACCAGTAGTCCTGCTGATTCTTGGATTTGGTGCAAGCTTTCTGTTTCTTTCTATTGCGATGGGGAGCTTGCCAATGGGCACAGCCTATGCCGTTTGGACGGGAATTGGAGCATCAGGCGGTGCGATAATTGGAATGTTATTCTTTAATGAATCTAAGGATTGGAAACGAATCTTGTTTATCGCTATGGTATTGGGAGCAGCGGTAGGATTGAAATTAGTTTCATAGGAAGTATCTCTGAATTGGGGTTATTCCAATTCGGAGAGGACCTCTTTTCTGGAGTAAGCCGAATCCCACTTTGGGAAAAAAAATAAAAGTGTTATTATACTAAGTAGGAATCAAAATGACGGTTGACGTACTAAATTCTCATGTCATATCTCATCAGGAGCAGGTGATACATTGGGTGATTTAATTCATAGATTGCAAACCAGAGCATTTGAACTAACGGAAGCGCAGCGGAGAATTGCTGATTATGTTGTACAACATCCTATGGAAGTAGCTTTTCTTACTGTCGACAAATTAGCATCAACGGTAGGAACAAGTACAGCTACTATTATGAGATTTTCTGCGGCAGTTGGCTATTCAGGTTTTTCAGAACTGCAGAAAGAACTCCAAGCAAACATGAAGCATAAAGCTGCTCCTCAAACTAGGTTAGAAGCTAATTTAAAAGATGCTAATAAAAGTGAACTTTTACAGCAGCATGTTGAATTGCAATTAGATAATATTCAATATTCCTTAGACAACATTGCTGAAGGTACATTACAAGAAATCATAAAAAAGATAGAAGCATCAAATAACATCCTATGTACCAGTGTACGGAGCGGAAGGCCAGTAGGAGAATACATTGCATTTGGGATAAATAGAATTCTTGGGAACTGCAAATATATTGATGCGGATAAGAGTGAATGGGTTGATGAATCGATCAATCTCACTTCGTCAGATTTAATAATAGCAGTAAGTTACCCGCGATATGCGGAACGAATTGCAAATATGTTAGAAGTAGCCAAGTCCTGTGGTGCTGAAATCGTCCTAATAACGGATAGTTATTCTTCTCCAATAACAAAGTATGCTGATTTTATCTTACCTTGTTCCTCTGCAAGTGCAGCTTCTCATAATTCCATTGTGTCAGCAATTTTTATCGTGGACTATATATTAAGTGCTTTAGCTATAAATTATCCTGAAAGAACTAAGCCGAGACTAGATAAAATCAATGAAATTCTTACAAAAATGAGTTATCACACAAAACGATAATTGTGCGGTAACTCATTTTTATTTTGAATATTTTTATGAAAGCGCTTTACCGGAATGGGATAAAGTGGTATGATCGCACCATCAAAGTAATAATCATTACCTTACTTTAATTATAAGTAATAAATATTACGAGGGGGATTACAGATGGAAACTGTATCGTTATTGCCAATTGATTTTATTGAGCGGGCTAAAAAGCTAAATACGACGCTTCTTGCTGATGTTATGGACTGCACAGGTTCGATGGATTACCGGATCAAACCAGTAAGTTCTGGTATGGAAATTGTAGGTACAGCTATGACAGTAAGCTTAAGACCTGGAGATAATTTATTTCTTCACCAAGCTATCTATTCAGCCAAGAAGGGCCACGTTTTAGTGGTCGATGGAAAAGGACACACGAATAATGCTTACTTGGGAGAACTTATGGCTAGTTCAGCTCAGGCCCTCGGAGTTGAAGGTATTGTAGTTGATGGACTTGTAAGGGATAAAAAAGCACTGCATGAGTTGAAGTTCCCCATATACAGCAAGGGCTTTAATCCGAATGGTCCTTTTAAAGATGGCCCGGGAGAAATAAATGAAGTCATCTCTTGCGGAGGAATCCGTGTAGCACCTGGTGATTTAGTTGTAGGAGATGATGATGGTGTAGTTGTTGTACCTGCCGATCAAATAGATGAAGTGCTTCGTAAGGCGTCAGAAAAATTGTCATATGAAGAAAAACGTCTGGAGGCAATTGCGAAATATTCCCACCAGGAACATCCTGATCCAATGTCTTTAGCGCCAAAATGGTTAGAAAGCAAGATCAAACAATACCAAGAATAGGGGTTGAGAGATATGAAGTTAGGTTTTGTCGGGTTTGGAGAAGCTGCTTATGAAATGGCATTGGGATTGCATAGCGAAGGCATTGATAAATTTTATGCATTTGATGCTCTGTTAGATGAACCCAGTCTCTCCGAACGCATTAGAGAAAGAGCTTCCGAAGCAAATGTAGAGCTTGTGGGAAGTGCTAATGAAGTTTTGGATTTATGTACAATTGTTATCGCTGCAGTGCCTGCCAACAAGACGTTGGAAGTAGCACGTTCACTAACCGATAGCTTTGAGGATAATTTGGTTTATGTGGATGTATCTGCTGCCACTCCTGAAGTAAAGAAACAAGTTGCCAGTGTGGTAGAGGGTAAAGGCTCTCTCTTTGTGGACGCAGCAATGCTTGGTCCATTACCTGTTTATAAACACAAGGTACCAATCTCTGCAAGTGGAAGCGGTACAGATCTATTTATTGAGAACCTAGCGAATTATGGCATGCAAATTACTAAAATAAGCGACAATCCTGGTGATGCTTCAGCTCTCAAACTCATAAGAAGCATCTATATGAAAGGTGTCGTTGGTTTGATGGTTGAGTTTTTAGAAGCAGCCAAGACTTATGGAGTAGAAGAACCAGCCATTCGTTCCATTGACGAAACAATGAATGCCAAGACATTTGTTGAAACAATGAATCGGCTTGTAACAGGTAGCGCACTCCACGCAAAAAGACGCGCGGTGGAATTAAGTGGCAGTATCGAAATGCTGCAAGGATCCAATTTAGATGCGAGTATATCGATTGCTGCACAAAAGAAATTGGAACGGCTTGCTGAATTGAATATTCCAGACAGATATAAAGGTAGCAAGCCAGACACTTGGGAAGAAATCCTTGCGTTGTTAATGAAGGAAAATGAAATATATCACACTTAATTTGTAAGCGTTTTATTTTTTGGTTAGTGTCAAGAGGGAGGGAGAACGGATGACCGGTTTTATTGCGCTGGTAGTGTTCATAGGAGTTATTATTATCTGGAATGTAATAGTAAAGCGCAACATGGGGGAAGCGATGTTTCTAGGTTTCTTTGCCACTGTATTGTTTGGCGGAACAGATGCTCCAAAATTATTTTGGGACGGTTTAGTCTTTGCTTCTACTTATGAAGTTTTATACGCTGCTGTTGCCTTTGTTTTCATGGCTTTCTTAGTTGATCAGCTCAACTTGATTCAAGCTCTTTTACGCATATTCAATTCACTTATCGGAAAGCTGCCAGGTGGTGCAGCTTACATGAGTACGGTAGGTTCTGCTGTCCTTGGTGCTCTCTCCGGGTCCAACTCGGCAAATACCGCGACAACCGGATCAATCACTGCACAGTGGATGATTAGATCTGGATGGAGCCGTGAAACGACGGCGACTATCCTAGCTGGAAATGGTGGATTAGGCGCTGCATTACCACCGAATTCCTCTATGTTCATCATGCTTGGGTTTGCACCAATAGGAGCTGTAGTTGCAGAGGGAGACCTATATATTGCTCTTTTGATTGGCGGCGCATACCAGGTTTTATACCGAATCATTTTAGTATTCTTGCTTGTCAAGAAAAACGGTATCAAGGCTCTTCCCTCAGAGGATATCGTTGGCTTCAGGGAAGCCATTAAGCAAGGGTGGAAATCCATTTTCATATTCTTCGGTGCATTGATTCCGATAATCGTTACTGTTGGTCCGCTTGCGGACGCATTAGCGAACAATCCTAACATTGGACCAGTGGCAATGGATCAGATTTCGTTGATCACTTGGATACCAATTTTAATTATGATCATCAGTCTGATAATCGGGTGGAACAAAACACCAGGATCTCTGGCGAATTGGTCCCGGATGCTATCATCTGCTATCCCGCAGTTTACTACAATTGGGGCGCTCATGTTATTCGCGGTAGCTGCCAGTGAAGTTCTATCACAACTAGGGCTTGCGAATGATTTGAGTCAAATTACATCTTCACTTGATATACCGAAATGGCTGATGGTCCTTATGGTAGGTATATTGGTTACATTGGTAGCAGGGCCGCTATCCTCTACAGCAACGCTTACTGCAGTTGGATTAGTATCCTTCTCAGCTTTAACAGCCGCCGGAGTAGACCCATTGGTGGCAGTAGTAGCTATACTGGCATTCTCTTCAACTGAAGGAGCTTCTCCACCAGCTTCAGGGTCGATATTCATTGCATCCGGACTAGCAGGAGCAAGACCGGAAAAAACATTCATACCGTTAATTTTATATTACATGCTGCCAATTGTAACAATAGGCTGGTTAATAGGAATGGAAATACTTCCAGTATAAAAGGGATAAGGAGTTGGTAATTATGCGAAAGCTTGCAGAACTGTTGTTTAAAGTATTTCTTGTCGCATTCCTAGCATGCGGTACATTGCTGGTGTTTGGACAGATTCTGGGCTTAATCCTGCAAAATGGAGACCTTATCATCCAAAGTGCAGATTGGTTTAAGAATCCCACAATTGTTTTGAGTGCAATATTCAGCCTTGTCGGTTTCTCGTTGAACTACTTGCCAAAAAAGAAAAATGTTAATGAACAAGATAAAAGTATGTCCGGCAGTTGATATAGCATAAAAAAGACCTGAGTTTTCATGACTCAGGTCTTACTATATTTTAAGGTGTATTCTTGGGGAAAAGAGATCTCCCTTTACTTCCGCAATAGAACCTGATCAATAATCCCGTAATCCTTCGCCTCCGTAGCGCTCATAAAATAATCCCGGTCAGTGTCGGCAGCTACTTTCTCGATTGACTGGCCGGTAAAATCTGCAATCATTTGGTTGATATGCTGTCTTTGCTTAATGATTCTTTTAGCAGTTATTTCAATATCGGCTGCCTGACCTCTTGCACCTCCAAGCGGCTGGTGAATCATAATTTCGCTATTTGGCAGAGCAAATCTTTTCCCGGGCGTGCCGGCAAGCAGCAGCATGGCGCCAAAAGAAGCGGCCATGCCTGTGCAAATTGTCTGCACATCCGGTTTGATAAACTGCATCGTGTCAAGTATTGAAAAACCAGCTGAAATTGAACCTCCAGGACTGTTGATGTATAGCGAAATATCCTTTTCGGGATCGTCTGCTGCTAGAAATAATAGCTGCGCTACAATCCCATTGGCCATACTGTCATTAATTTCTTCACTGACCATAATGATTCGATCTTTTAATAGTCTTGAGTAGATATCATAAGATCGTTCGCCAGTATTCGATTGCTCCACTACATAAGGTATTGCTGTCATTACTTACACTCTCCTTTCGTTTTTCATAATTAGAACGAATGTAAAATGACATACGATATGGGCAAAAAAATAACTGCAACCTTAGGCTGCAGCCATGCATAGATTCGAATTTGTTTGAAAGTAGAGCTTGGAAGTACGAAACACATTAGGGAGAATGCGGATCATTTCTGCTGGATCGCCTCTGTTGAGAGTTAATTCTATCAGCTCAAAAAACTCTTCCTGTTCTAAGTTATCCCACGAGCTCCGGACGAGGGGATGTATCGTGTCAGCTTGAATATTTATGCGTCCCCGATGCAGGAGCGCTTTTACAGCTGATTCATTTAATTCGAGCAGATCTGCAATTTCGGCAGATTGATAATGGAAAGCTTCTTTTAAAACAAACACAACCAGCTGCTTTGGAGTAAGTTTTCGCAGTTGCTCCATTTGCTGCACGTTGTCTTGTCTTTCAGCTAACGTTGTATCCTGAATCTCAGAAACAAGCTCTTCTTTCTTTTGTTTACGTATTCTGTCTATCCAGGCGTGATAAGCAATCTTTTTCAACAGACTAACAGGCGGTGGAAAGGTGTCTTCGGGATATTTTATCAGCGTCTTTAAGACTGCCTCCTGCGTTATTTCTTCACTATCCCATTTATTCTTTGTGAGATACAAACAGTAATACGATAACTTATCCATTGTTTCTTCTATCTGTGATTGACGATCAACTTGTTTGGGCTGCTTCATTTTTTCACCCCTTTATTCCTTAGACGTTTTTATCTTTTAGAAAGATACGGGTATTCATTTATTTTACTATAAGAAGATTTCTTACAGGATGCAACAGCTTTGTCAGTCGGAAAAAAGACTCCGCCTTAAGGCGGATACAAGTCCATTCTGCAGATTGTTTTCCGGGTATTTCCATTTGTTTATACTATGAATAACTAATGGAAAGAGGGTTGAAAGAATGGTAGAAGTAGCACCAGTAAGCAAATGGCAGCTGTTTCGCAATCGCAATTTTAGACTCATTTTTATCAGTATGTTATTTTCCGCTCCAGGTTATTATGTGTACTTAATGGGCGCGGAGTGGTTGATGCTGTCCATTACGGATAATCGCTTTTATTTTGGAATGCTCTTCTTTGCAGCCTCCGTTCCTCGATTATTATTCATTGTTATTGGCGGTATAACAGCTGATCGCTTTTCAAAGAAAATAATTTTGCTTCTATCTGACGGTTCCAGGGCAGTATTGGTGGGTATTGTCATCGGACTTTTGCTAATGGATATACTGCAGCCTTGGCACCTGCTGGTTCTGTCTGCACTGTTCGGTGTTTCAGATGCTTTTTCTTACCCAGCAGCAGGGTCGTTATTGCCGGAAGTACTTAAACCGGAAAACCTGCAGCAAGGGAATGCAATGGTTCAGATGACGAATATGATTAGTCCTATTCTGGGACCAGCAATTGGCGGAAGCCTCATTGTGTTAGGTGGCTTTTCAGCAGTATTTACTCTGGCAATAGTCATGTTATGCGCAGCTACGGTGTCTATATCCTTGCTTCGAATCATCTCCCAGGATGAGGAAATTGCTGAAGTGAAAAAATCCCCATTAGAAGATGTGAAAGCAGGTTTTCACTATGTAAAACATAATCCGCTGATCCGGACAATTATGACAGTAAGTTTCTTTATCAACTTTTTCCTGACAGGTCCTGTTTCTTTATCTGTTGCCCTGCTGGCAAAGGATGTTTTCCAAACAAATGCGTTAGGTCTGACAATTTTAGAAGGTGCATTAGGAATTGGATCTCTTATTGCTGCTCTTAGTCTGGTGTTACTAAAAAATCTTAAAAGTCCAGGCCATACAGTAATTTTCAGCTTGATCATCATGAGTGCATTTTTCATCCTATACGGTTCTGCGCTTCATTTCTGGTCTTCGGCTGCAGCTATTTTTGTTATTGGTATATGTCTTCAATTCACCAATATCCCTATTTCAACTATGCTGCAGCAAACAACCGATCGGCGAATGATTGGCCGGGTGATGAGTATCATGGCACTTGCTTCAACTGGCCTAATTCCAGTGTCTTATATGGTAACATCAGCACTCCTTGGAATTGGTATCAGTATTCAGGTTCTCTGTATAACTGGAGGAATTCTTGTGATGATTACTGGAATTTTATGCTTGCGGAATAAACAACTGACTGCATTTAACAGTTATAATAAAGTAGAGCAACAAGAAATGTTATAAGCAGGTGGGATAATATGAAACGAATATGGAGTAATCTTTTTGCTATCGGAATAATAGTGATCGGTCTAGTGCTGATCTTGTCTAACATAGGTGCAATTGATTGGAATTACAGTCAGAGCTGGCATTATCTCTACCCTGTATTCATCCTTTTATTAGGGCTGAAAATATTAATTGATTTCTTGCGGGGAGAAGGAGGATTTTGGTTCGGCATATTTTGTATTCTGTTTGGCGGACTGCTTATCCTTGATCGTTTTGAAGTACTTGCATTTGAATTTAAAGATGTATTCAAGCTTTGGCCGCTTCTTATCATTTACTTCGGATTTAGTCTGCTTCGCTTTGGCAAGAAGGGAAATAAACGTAAATCTAATGTGAATATGGAATGGGAAGCTGGTACTAAAAAAAAGAAAGACAAAAAGAAGTATAAGAAGAACCATAACTATGCAATTGGAGAGCATCGGTTTGAAAGTGAAGGCTGGACAGTTGAACCTACCCAGGTGAAGAATGCTGTAGGGGAGTACTATGTAGATTTTACGAAAGCTCTTATCCCGAACGATGAAATACCATTCCATCTTAAAGGCTGGGCCGGGGAAGTACGGATAATCCTCCCCGATAACGTGGAATTTCGTTTGGAAGCATTGGTTAAGGCTGGGGAGATAAATGTTTTCGGAGAACTTTCAGAGGGCATCAACCAAAGCTCGTATTATGAAACTCCAGGTTATGCAGATGCGACTAGGAAGCTGGATATTTACATCGACTATAAGGCCGGGCGAATAAGAGTGGATCGGATTTGAGGTGACAGTGATGCTAAAAAAACTTAATAGTATTCGATACTCATACATTAAAACTAATTTACGCACATTGTTTCTAAATGCAATTCTACTCCTTGGTATCCTACTGTCTATCTATGTTTTGCTGGAACCTATGTGGCTTAGTGTCCAAGCAATTTTCACGTTCTTTCTCCTATATCTGCTTCTTCATTTTATTACATCCGTTGTTATTGGATTTCAAGACAGTAAAGAAATAAAGGATCGTATGGATTATATGTCTTTGTTCATTACAATGGTTGCTAATGGTAATTATCAAGCGAAGATTGTAGACAACAGCAACGATGAGATTGCCCGAATTGGTAAAGATTTAAATGAGCTGACAGATAAGATGCATACGCAGGTGAAATCGCTTCAACGTTTGGCGGATGAAAAGGCAGAGCTTGCAGAAGGTGCTCACCGAGCAGCAGCAATAGAAGAGCGCCAGCGCCTTGCAAGAGATTTGCATGATGCGGTTAGCCAGCAATTATTCGCGCTTACGATGATGTCAAAAGCCGGCATGAAATTATTTGATAAAAATTCGGAAGCAGCAAAAGACAAATTCACAGAAGTATCTCAGATTGCGCAGCAGGCTCAGACTGAAATGAGAGCATTGCTTCTGCATTTGCGGCCTGTCCATCTTTCAGGAGACTCTTTAAGCAGTGGAGTCAGGAAGCTGGTTGATGAGCTGAAACAGCGTACCCAACTCATTTTTCATATACAGATCGAAGAAACAATGGAGTTGTCTAAATCGGTCGAAGAGCATCTGTTCCGAATTATTCAAGAAGCTCTATCGAATACACTGCGTCATGCAGAAGCAAGTGAAGTAACAGTTGAATTGTTAACGAGGGGAATGGATGTGGCTGTTACTATCCAGGACAATGGAAAAGGATTTGATACGACAGCTATGCAGCAGCGAAAAACATCGTTCGGGTTAAAATCCATGCAAGAACGCTGCGAAGAATTAGGAGGCACGTTTATGCTGCGGGCAAGCGTAGGTGTGGGTACACAAATAGGTCTCCGAATACCAACGAAGTGAAGGAGTTGGAACGATGATAAGAATTGCTGTGATAGATGATCATGATATTGTTAGAAAAGGGCTGATAGCTTATTTAGAAACAGAGGACGGATTTGACGTCATCGGCCAAGCGAGCAGCGGTCGGGAAGGTGTCAAGTTAGTTCTAACGGAAAAGCCAGATGTCGTACTCATGGATTTGATCATGGAAGATGGCACGGGGATAGAAGCTACCAAAGAGATTATAAAAGCAGGGTCTGCCACTAAGATTATCATTCTCACCAGCTTCTATGACGATGAACAGGTTTTTCCGGCTTTGGAGGCAGGAGCATTCAGTTATATGCTTAAAACATCAACAGCCGAGCAAATTGCCGAATCCATTAGAAAAGCAGCCAAAGGTGAAACGGTAATGGAGGCTGCTGTTGCGGCGAAAGTGATGAACAGCTTTCGCCAGAAAAAACAGCTCCTGCATGATCATTTGACCGAAAGGGAATTCGAAGTACTGTGCTGTATCGGCAAGGGAATGACGAATCAGGAGATTGCGGATAAGCTGTACATAGGCATCAAAACAGTTAAAACACATGTGAGTAATACATTGGCGAAACTGCAAGTGAATGATCGGACGCAGGCAGCGGTGTATGTGCATCAGAATAAATTGCTGAAGTATTAACATAATAGCATGCTGATACGTTTGGGTTAACAATTAATCTTAGTAGATACCCGCTATACTTCTGGTACCAATGAAAAAGAATGCTATATGAGCATTCTTTTTTAAAAAAATGCTTCAAACTGCTCTTCAAAAAAAGGAATGATGTTACTTTCTATATCTGCTACATGTTATTGCTGTTTGAAGCTTCATATAGTTATAGACAGTTTTTGCATGTCGTCCTTCTTGTGTGCGGGAATTGATTAGAGGACGCAGCCGATTCAAAAACATCTGGTCGCATTCACATCGATTACCATGTTTTCGATAGCACATATCATGCTGTTTACATGCAGCATCTACCTTGTTTACTGGAGCACCAGGGCCGCTGCAGCCAGGACCGCACCAGTTATATCCAGGGAAAATACAGAAGCGGAAAAACCTCTGTGGCATTATAAGACCTCCTTATAAGAAACTCTATAGTCCAACCTATTCACAATGTATTCAATTTGTATAAGCGGTTATCATATTTCAACAAATTCTTGAGGCTTTTTTTAGTGTTGCTATGTGAACCGTGCAGGTTATGGGAGGAAATCTGGGTAACTGACATCGATATAGTACATATATCTTTAAAGTATAAATACTCCTATAAAAAAAGCCGCTAATCAGCAGCTTTTAGTCGAAAATAATATTCTTTTATAGTACTTCATGCAATAACGCAGTGTTTCCACTTTTAGATAAGGGTTTATTTTAAAAAAGGCAGCTTTACTTATTTGTCGCAAATACTCTCGAAAGGAGTGGGCGATTCTGATTCCACATTACGTTGACTGGAATACCAAAGAACTCTGAGAGCCGCTCGCTTGAGATCATGTCAGTTGTACTTCCGGAAGCAAAGACTTTTCCATCCTTAAGCAAAAGTGTTTGGTCAAAAGTAGGTAATATCTCTTCAATATGATGGGTTACATAGATGATAGTAGGTGCGTCAGGTTTTTTACTGATTCTTTCAATGGATTCCAATAATGATTCACGCGCTAAAAAATCCAATCCGTTAGCAGGTTCATCTAAGATAAGCAGGGGAGGATCTGCCATTAGAGCTCGTGCGATTAAAACACGCTGTTTTTCTCCGAGTGAAAGTGTTTCGTAACGTCTATTTGCATAAGCGAAACAGCCCAGATCATGCAGCAGCTGTGCAGCTCTTGTTCTCATTTTATCTGTAGGTGTTTCATAGAGCCCGATGGATGCAAAAGCACCGCTAAGTACAACTTCAAATGCATTATCACCCAAGTCGAACTTTTGTTGAAGAGAAGAGGACACAAAGCCAATTTGTATTCGCAGTTTTTCGGCAAGATAGGTCTTTCCAAACTCCATACCCAAAACACACATGTTTCCGGTCGTGGGGAAGGTGTAGGCATTCAGTAAACTCAACAGAGATGTCTTACCAGAGCCATTCAGCCCGAATAATACCCAATTTTGCCCCTTTTCTATTTTCCAATCAAGATCCTGCAATATCCAGTTACCGTCTCTTTTGAGTGAAACTTTCTCCAACTCTACTATCAAATCTATTACCTCCTACAGACTGTTAGCTATTATGGTCATTAAATCAGAGATATCATATATTTTCAAAACATTGAAATAATTTAGTGTGTGGCGGTATGCTTTACGTTGCAAGTTGCCGCCTATAATGAATATAGCTGTAATTCTATCACAGCATGTTCAGTAATTTGTATAAGTGCGATTTTAGACAAGGTACCTGAAAAAGGTTCCAGCCGTTTCTTGGCTAAATGCTGAACAGCTGACTGTTGATCTAGGTTCAGATGGTTGGCAATAGTCACATGCGGAATCCATTTTTCCGGCGAATAAAGAGAAGATGCAGCTTGCAGGGCATAAACTTCCCGCTGGAATTCTGATAACAAACTGCTCGGATCTGGAAGCAGCAGAAACGAATCGCTTTTTATAAAGCTTCCAAATAACCGGAATCGTAAGGGCAGGGCTTCTGAGAGATCCGCGAATGGCTCAAGTTTTTGCAACAAATCAGAATTAAGTTCTGGGAAGGATGAGAAGGTGAGATGTGGGCGGTGTCCCATGCGCCGAAAAGGGTAATCTGTGATAGCTCTATCTCGCAAATCTTCCCACAATTTCACTATCATACTTTCGGTTACCTCATCAAAATAGCCAACTATCGCGTACATCCGGTATCCTCCATACGTTCCTTTATAAACTCCAGATAATGCCGGACGATATTCACATCGCTTACCTTACTAAGTGTTCGGCTTCCGACAACATCCTCCATTTCATTGAAAAGAAAGCTGCCATTCTCATCGAATAGAAAATCGATGCCAACAAAGCCAAAGTCGTAATGATTGACGATACGTTGGACAAGCTTTTGTTCCTCTGTATTCAATGTGTAAAGAGACGCGCTTCCGCCCAGTGTATAGTTTGCTCTGAAATCCTGATCACTGCTGCGAAGAACAGCAGCAATGATCTCTTTGCCAATTACAAAAACACGCACATCTTTACCAGGTGTCTGAGCTAACTGCTGCATAAGGACAGACTGATCTGCATATTGCTGCTGTAGATTCTGATACTGTGCTTCAGTTTCAACTAAGTGTACTTCTTTTCCACCACGGCCACTTGCCGTTTTCCATACAAAAGGAAAGGCTAGCGGCGGCTGAGGTAGAGGTGCATTTGTCTGCAAATGCATATCAACCATTGGGATATCCAGTTTTGCTATTTCCAGATGTGTTTTGATTTTGTCGTTAGCAAGAGCAGCAATCTCAGCATTATTAAAGCAGGTGATACCCGCTTGCTCCAACTGTGCGGTCAAAAGAGGATCAATTGTCCGAACAATGCTAAAGTCCGGGGTGTCCTGTTTTTGCTTAGTATGTACAGATACTTGTCCATTTCGGAGTGTGACATTCAAGTTGTCTGTATAGACTAACTGTAAGTCTATGTTAAGAGAGACACTTTCCTCAAGGAACCAATCTATAAAAGCGGAATTGCGTTTTGCGTCTTTTCGATCGTAGATCAGCCAGCCTCTCATGAAAGCACCTCTTTAATGTAGGAGATGATTGATTCGGTTACGTCCACCCCTGTACAGTCGTAGATTGAGCGAATATGCGCATTAGAATTCACTTCACATACGAGCGGTTCTTCACCGGGACCGAATAGCAAATCCACTCCTGCAAAATCAGTTCCGACAGCATAAGCAGCTGTAATGGCCAACTCGGACTCTTTTTCGGTTGGCGTATACTGCTGCATGCTGCCTCCGCGTGACACATTCGCTCTGAAATCTGTATCAGAGGTACGGATCATAGAAGCGACAATCTTGCCGCCGACGATATTGATTCGTATATCTCTGCCGTGACTTGTTTGGATATATTCCTGCAAGACGAATGGATTCGTTCCTATTTCGCTAATCTTCTGGTGTAATGCCTCTTTATTGTGGATCAGATATACTTGTTCTCCGAATGAACCGAAAGCTTCCTTAACGACCATCGGAAAGCCGAGCTCCACAATGGCGGGATTAAAAGTATCCAGTTGTATCGGCATTGTACCAGGGAATATCTTCGGTGCGATAATCGTTTTTGGAATTCTTATCCCTGCTTCAGCTAGTGCCTGGTACATAAGAATTTTATTATCGCAGACGGCAATCGATTTGCTGGAATTATAAAGCGGAATTCCCATTGCTTCGAGCTGCTGGGCAAGCGGGATATCCTTGTCGCTGAAAACGACAAAGTCCGGCAGTTGTTGTTCATCATTAAGCAGGCTGTTGTCTGTTCCGACCATACCAAGCAACGCGTTATTTTTAATGATTTTCATTTCAATACCTTGGGCTTTGGCAGCACGCTGTATCCATTCAGCGAAATCAAGAAATTTCTTACCGCCAAGATGGCCGTTATAAATGACCCAGCCAAGTTTTGGTGTAGCCATAACTGTAATTCCTTTCTTTAGGTGATGCCCAACAAATGAAGAAATTATTTCTATAGTGGCAGCACAAACTAGTTTGATATAATAGTCAATTATACATGGAAGGAGATGCTTTATGTTTGCAAACCTAGCAGAAGCAGAAGCTTTTTTAACGAGCCGCAGACATCTTGGCATCAAGCCGGGACTGCATCGGGTGCAGCAGCTGCTGCAAGCATCAGACAATCCCGAACGTCGAATGAAAAGTATACATATAGCTGGAACGAATGGCAAAGGTTCAACATCGACGTTTCTAGTTAACGCATTAACATATAACGGATATAAAGCGGGAAGCTTCATTTCCCCAACCCCTGGAGGATTCCTCGAGAGCATTCAAGTAAATGGCCAATGGATAAGCGAGGAAGCATTCGTCATGGAATGTAATGCACTTCTTTCTACTATAGAAGAGATGGATCGACAGGACAATCATCCGAGTGAATTCGAAATTCATGTGTGTATCGCGTTTTCCTATCTAGCAAAACATGCGGACATTAGTGTGATAGAAGCTGGTATGGGCGGACGCGGTGACGCGACGAATGTCCTGCAGCAGCCTTTACTCAGCATTATTACCAATATCGGACTCGACCATCAACGTTTCCTTGGGGATACGATTGAAAAGATTGCCGAGGAAAAGGCTGGGATTATCAAAGTTGGAGCCCCGGTCATAAGTGCGGTGACTCAAGATGAGGCGAGAGCAGTTATTGAGAAGCAAGCGAGAGCGTTAGCAGTGCCGATTAATTGGATAGAAGCAGATGATTCTGACCGACTTCACATTAATCCGCAAATGAAAGGAGCTCATCAACGGGTGAATGCGGCACTTGCCGCAGAGGCATGTCATTTGCTGCAGGAGATGGGATTCCGATTAAACATTGATAAAGTCAAAGAAGCTATAAATCAAGCTAAGCTTCCTGGCCGATTTGAACTTGTGGAAAATGTTCCAACAATCATCCTGGATGGTGCGCATAACGCAGAAGGGATGGCTGCTTTTATCGAAACGGTGAAACAAAATTACCCGAATAATAAAGTTGAAATATTGTTCAGCGCTTTTCAGGACAAGCCATTTGCACAAATGATTCAGCAGCTTCAAGAAATTACAACTGATATTACTTTGACAACTTTCGATCATCCACGTGCAGCAGATATAGAGACTTTGTCAGAAGCATATACGGCAGTAGAAGTTACAGGCGATTGGCAGGAATGGGTTAAGCAGCTCTATAAAGACTACAAAACAGACACTGTCTATTTTGTAACAGGTTCCCTGCATTTAATCTACCAAGTCAGAAAGTATATTGTTCAAAATAGAAAAATGTGGTAGTTTAAATTATCTGAATCTTTATATGTGTACGGATGATAGGAAGGAAGAAGCTAGATGGTGAACAGCAGCAAGAAACGATGGATCTGGGCAGCTTGGGCTATCATTTGGCCAGCTTCCCTTTTTCTTATCTATCAACAGACAAATTTGGACAATTTTAAATGGCTTGATTTAGGTGCATTTACCGCACTGGCTGTCATTGTGGCTCTATTTCCGATCATGGTCAACCAAATTCCTGTCTTTTTCCTGAATGGTATCACGCTTGTCATTTATTTAAATTTCGGTTTGTTTGTAGAGATGATCATTACGACAATCAGTGTCACGATCGTGCTGCTGCAAGTGCGCATGACGAAACAAGACCTGTTTCGCATTCCGTTGAATTATGTGATGTTTTTCCTGATGAGTGTCTCGGCAGCGGGAGTATACAGGTTATTCGACTTCCCGGTAACTGCTGCACAAGCGTTGGATACACCAATGCATATAATTGGTATCCTGGCATACTCCATGACACTGTTCATGATGAATCATATCCTTATTACACTGACCAGAAGATATATTTACGGCAAAAGAGATAAGTTCTTTGAACGCAGCTTTTTCTGGGAATTCATGACGACTATCTATATCCTGCCAGCAGCGCTGCTTCTGCATATACTTTATCATGAAATTGGTGCAGTGGCTGTCGTGTTTATTGGATTTTCAATTGTCAGCACATCTTATATATTGAAGCTTTATTATCGAAGCAGAAGCATGAACGAGCACCTTCGTCTTGTAAGTGAGATTGGACATGAATTGACAGCCCAGTTGAATGTTAAAGAAACATTGGATTTATTTATGGAAAGAATCGTATCACTCGTGCCAGCGGATTTAGCTTATTTATATGATGTGACAGATGGCAAGGAACTGAAATTGATTCGGCTGTATGATCCGAAAGAGCGTTCCATTTACAAGCAGGGTGATCGGAAGAAAAAAGGAGAAGGTGTGTCCGGTTTCGTTTGGAAGAAAGGTGCAGGGGTCCGCTATGGAAAACGAAAACAATGGGAAAAGAAATGGAATCTGACAGCTCCACATAGTGAAAGCCTTATGTGTTTGCCGATTGAACGGGATAACCAAGTCGTCGGTATCCTCGTCCTTTTATCTGAACAAAGGAACATTTATGAGAAATATCAATTCATGCTGATAGAGTTACTGGCCAATTTCATGGCAGTAAGTCTGCTCAACGCGCAGCATTACGAACAGACAAAGCAGATCAGTGAGCATTGTGCATTAACAGGCTTATATAATTATCGTTACTTTGATGATGCACTTAAGGGACTATTTCAGGAGCGTGCACCTGAAAATCCTGTGTCGTTGATTATGATGGATCTGGATCATTTCAAGCAAGTGAACGACACGTATGGACATGAAGCAGGTAACGATGTGTTGCGAGAGGTGGCTGCAAGATTGAGCCGGGAGATAGTGGATGAGGATGTGGTTCTAGCTCGGTACGGCGGAGAAGAATTTGCAGTCATCCTACCAAATTGCGGTTCTGCTCGAGCTGCAAAAGTGGCTGATACATTATGGCGCAGCATTACTGCACAACCTTTCCATACAAAAAATACATTAGATTTCGATCAGAACGTCTTATTAAAAATGACAGTCAGTGTCGGGGTCGCATCTTATCCGGAGAACAGTGAAGATGAATTGGAATTGGTTCGGCATGCCGATCGTGCTATGTACGTCGGTGCCAAACAGAAAGGTCGGAATCGAGTAAGCATATACCACGAACTGAATCAAAAAACTGAAAACATTCCTTCGTAAAAGGAATGTTTTTTTTATAAAGTAATGCTTGACGTAACGAAGTGATTAATATATAGTTACTTACGTAAAGTAACTTAATAAAGAAATACCACTGAGGAGGAACAAACATGGCAGTTTTGAAATTAGATAAAGCACACAGCAGTATTTCATTTACGGTAAAACATATGATGGTATCTAAAGCTAAGGGGAAATTCGAAGACTTCGACGTACAATTCAGCGGAGACTTGAATGATTTGAATAGCGCTTCCATCACAGCAACAATTCAAGCAGCTACAATCAACACAGGCAACCCGGACCGCGACGGTCACTTGCAATCCGGAGACTTCTTCGACGCAGCCAACCATCCTGCCATGACATTCAAAAGCAAATCCGTGAAGAAATTATCCGATGATGAATTCGAAATCACTGGAGACTTCACAATTAAAGACGTAACTAACGAAGAAACATTCAAAGTAGAATACAACGGCACTTCCAAAAACCCAATGGACGGCAGCACAATCGCCGGCTTCGAAGTAGAAGGCAAAATCAACCGTGAAGCATACGGCCTGACTTACAACGCAGCACTTGAAACAGGCGGCGTATTGATCGGTAAAGACGTTAAGTTCACTGCTGACTTTGAGTTTGTAGTAGAGTAAGAAGGATATAGGAAAGACCTATCCCTGGGGGATAGGTCTTTTATTTTTGGCATTTTTGGTTGTTGGGGAGGATTTTTAGTTCGTGACCAGTATATGGCTGATCCATTTTAATGTCTCCTTTAGCGCATATAGTGCCACCGCCCCAGTCAGGAGATATTTTACCTTTGATGTGGATGTCACCATCAGCAATTATTTTCGCATTCTGTGGCACATGGACATTACCATTTAAATAAGCATTACCTTTTACGTACATAATGGCATCTTGATCCATGTTAATTGAACCGTTAACAGTTGTATTTTCATGGACAGTAAACTGTCCACCACTGTTGCGTAATGTGATATCGTTACCAAAGGTTGCCGAGCCAGCAATAATAAATTTAGCATTGGATTCAATAAGAGTAGTCCCACCTACTGAAGCATTGCCGTCGAGAGAAAGTTCAGCACTGTTACGTACGGTCAAGCTTTTCTTGAAAGTTCCGGGTCCATTAGCACTCACATATGCACTGCTGTTTAATGTAGTGTCTCCACCCGCATATATATCTTCACCAACTTCAAGACGGGCGTCGTTTTCAAGATTTATATTTCCTGTAATTTCAGCAGCTTTTTCCATTTTCACGGTTGATTGAGAGAACATACGCAGGACAGGTGCAGTCAATTTTCCTCCAGAAATATAAGTACTGAAATTTTGGAACTCAAGATCGGTTTTGTAAGTTGCATCTCCGCCTATACAACTTGCACTCTTCGTAAAGAAATGACCGCTTCCAACTTCGGCATTGCCGTGTACCATTAGAACGGATTGATTATGAGCAGTTAGCTGGTTTGTTATATAGAGTGTTCCAGTTTCTAAAGAGGATTTAGCAAATAAACCTAAGTTTTGTTTTACAGACGTTTTCTGGCCGATATTCGTATCAGAAGATTCTTGGAGATCCAATGAGCCATTTACATTAAAATTATGGTCCACTTCGAATAATATCTTATGTATAGAGACACTGTTTGGAATGGCGAGACTTCCGTTTGATACTTTTACACTATTATAGTTATTCGTATTGAATTGTGTCTCGGAAAGAGTAGTGTCTCCAGTGTATACGCTACTTTCTCTTCCACTACCGTTTCCTTTCCCTTTGTCTGTATTTGTCTTAACGATCTCATTTTCTAATACTTTACAAGTATCGACAAAAGGAGAATCCGTATCTGGTTCTTCGGGTGTTTCTGGTTCCGGATCTTCGTCAGGATTGCTTGGTGTCTCTTCTCCGCCATCTCCGGGATCTTCTTCCCCTTCTCCAGGAGTTATCGGTTCACCTGGTTCTTCTTCATCCTTACCGTCGTCTGGGTTGGTAGGAGGGAGAGTAGGTTGTGAAATAGTAACAGTTAAGTCATCAGCAGTTGGCTTCGTAAAGGCGGTATCTACGTCAAAAGACTCAATAATTTTATCGTCTTCCATTTTAGATATAGTAAAATTTACTTGCAATGTTTGTTTCTCTGGTTGAGAATGAAAGCAATTAGAACTATTTTCATCGTGATAGGAGAAGTTCATCTCACTAATTCTATTACCCGGTGTAAGTTGTAAATGTATATCATCGGTTTGAATGGTACCATTTTCGACACACATATTGTCCAATGTGTCGTTCTCGTAAGCGGTGCGCAGTACTTGTGTTACATAAGTAGCATCATTTCGCAAACTATTCGTTAGTTTAGCATTGCCATTTTGCTGAAGCGCCTGAGCAGTTACTGAAACAGCCGAGATAGTTATTAAACTAAAAAGGACAAGTGCTGCAAGTAGTTCTATTAGTGTAAATCCTTTTTCATTCGACATAAAGAACACTCCCGATATTAAAGATGAGGTGGTATAAGTGAAAGAACAACATGGCTTCACGTTAATTGAAATTTTAGTCAGTATAACTATTCTAGCTATTATCATAATTGCTTTTATTCCTATGTTCACTCAGGCAGCTATTCATAATAGAGTTAATGGTGAATCATTAAGGACAAATGAAGCTGCTCAAGTTGTGGCTTCAAAGTTTGAAACTCTATCAGATATTCAAAAAATAATAGGGAATACTTCAACACTTGCTGAGTGTTCTTCACAACAAGCTTTAGAAACAGTGTCGCTTCCTAAGAATGAAGTAGTAGGAGGTACCCCGTATCAAAGTAAAGTAACTTTATGTAAGTATAACGAGAATAACGTTACAGGTCTTATCCAGGCAGAATTTGAAGTTCAAAATTCTGAAAACACTCCTGTTACTAGAGGTACTGCTATTAAATTTTTGATTAACAAGGAGGAAACCGATGTGCAGACTCCATAATGAAAGAGGGGCCGCTTTGGTACTAGTCCTTTGGATAATTGTATTGCTGACAATTTTAGGAACAATACTTTTCTCGCAGCTTTTGACCACTACCTTACAAATGAATAAACAGGAAGAAGCTACGCTTGAGTCAGATTTGTCCAATATGGCCACTTTGTATGTAAGTACTTTCATCAATCAAAAAAATGCAACACATGATTCTCTGGAAGAGACACTGGGACAGCTGCCAAAAGAAATTGAAATTGATAATAATAAGATCACATTAGAGGCTAATGTAAACGAAAATAACGAGAATGAGATTTTATTAGACATAACCTTTGATGCAACCGATGGTCACAGGAGAGAAAAAATCCCTATTAAATAATAGAATATAACTTCAACGAATATCCGTCTAAAGTATTGCTTTTGGATTTAATCTAAGACTATATTATTAGTAATCTAATAGCAAGAGACCGGAAAAATTTTGTATAAACTTAAGAATGGAAGTGGAATTATGGCTAAAAAGATGAAACTGGGTGAATTGCTGAAGAAAGCTGGACTAGTGACGGAGGAGCAAATTGTAGCTGCTATAAGAGAGCAGCAGCCGGGGCAGAAACTCGGGGATTTGCTACTCGAAAAAGGATACATAACGGAACAGCAATTAATTGAAGTACTAGAATTCCAGCTTGGCATTCCTCATGTTTCTCTTTTCCGCTATCCTTTCCAATTCGAGTTGGTGAAGCTTGTACCGATTCAATTTGCTCGTAAGCATATTATTATTCCGTTAAGCAGAGAGAACAATATCCTAACAGTCGCGATGCATGATCCGATGGACTACTACGCAATCGATGATATGGAAATGTACACTGGGTTTTCCATTAAGCCTGTAATAGCAGCTAAAGCCGATATTCTGGAAGCTATTACTGCTGTTTACAAGGAGGCTGAAACTGGAGAAGCTCGAAATGATGTTGCTGCAGAAGCAGCACCTGCAATTCGAATTGTCGAGCAGTTGATTGCTGCAGGAGTGCAGCTCAAAGCCAGTGATATACATATGGATCCTTATGAAAATGAAGTACAAGTTCGCTATCGGATAGATGGGGACCTTCGCCGTGAAAGAACATTGCCTAAATCAATTCAGGCAGCTGTTGTAGCACGTGTGAAAATTCTGGCTAACATGAACATAACTGAAACACGACTTCCGCAAGATGGCCGAATTAAACTCAAAATGGAAAATACCCATGTGGATTTGCGTATCAGTGTTCTGCCCACAGTATTTGGTGAGAAAGTTGTTATCCGGATACTTGATCTAAGTAATGTAATAAAAGGATTGGACGAGCTTGATTTTAGTGAAGACAACTTTAAAAAATACAGTCATTTAATTGAACAACCATCTGGGCTGATACTTTTCACAGGTCCAACCGGATCAGGTAAATCATCAGGACTTTACGCATCAATTAACCATTTGAATCGTGAGCAGTACAATATCATAACCGTTGAGGACCCTGTTGAATTTGAGTTACAAGGTGTGAATCAGATGCAGATTAACAGCAATATCGGTCTAACCTTTGCAACAGGTCTGCGTTCAATCCTCCGGCAAGATCCAAATATCATCATGGTCGGAGAAATACGAGATAGTGAAACTGCGGAAATAGCAGTTCGCGCATCACTTACCGGTCACCTTGTTTTCAGTACATTACATACAAATAACGCTATTGCATCTATACCACGATTAATGGACATGAAAATTGAACCGTACTTGGTCGTTTCTTCAGTTTCCGGTGTTGTGTCACAGCGGCTCGTTAAACGAATTTGTCGAGATTGTAAGGAAGCTTACTCCCCATCATCAGTGGAAGCAGAGTTGTTGGGACGACATAGCTTAGATAATGAAATTTTATACCGAGGTAGAGGATGCAACAGTTGCAAGCAGACAGGTTATAAAGGGCGAATGGCAGTTCATGAGCTGCTTGTTGTAGACGACCAGATACGTGATTTACTAATAAAGAATCGCTCAGTAGATGAAATCAAACAAGCTGCAATAGAAAATGGCATGAAAATGTTAATTGATGATGGATTAGAGAAGGCATTACAAGGAATGACAACAGTGGAAGAGGTTCTGCGGATTACCGTGGATAGTTAAGGAGAGGCAAGATGAAAGAGACATTTGATGAATTATTAATTACTGCTATGGAAATTAAAGCTTCAGATATTCATATGACGGTTGCTGTTCCGCCAGTTTTTCGTGTGCATGGTGTGCTAAGGCGCCATCATAGTGAAAACCTAACTCCTGCTGATACGGAGCAGATGGCAAAGGCGATCTTGAGTGAGAAATTGTGGGAGCGGTTTAAAGAGGTAGGGGAAGTAGATCTTTCCTATAGCATTCCAGGAGTCTCTCGTTTTCGTATTAATGTATATCATCAACGCGGATGTGTGTCATTAGCAGTAAGAGTAGTGCCAAGGAATGTACCGACTCTGGAAGATCTTGATTTACCGGATGTGCTGAAGGTTCTGTCGGGCAAGCCACAGGGTCTGCTACTAGTGACCGGACCTACTGGAAGCGGTAAAAGCACAACATTGGCTGCAATGATTCATCATATGAACACCAGCATGCAGCGGCATATTATTACTCTAGAAGATCCTATTGAGTACTTACATAAGCATAATCAGTGCATTATTGATCAACGTGAGGTTGGATTGGATACAGATAACTTCGCAAATGGTTTACGTGCTTGTTTGCGGCAGGATCCGGATGTAATCCTAGTAGGGGAGCTTCGAGATTTGGAGACGATTTCGACAGCAATTACAGCTGCAGAAACAGGGCATCTTGTACTGGCAACACTGCATACGAGTTCCGCTTCACAAACAATAGATCGAATTGTGGATGTATTCCCAGCTGAACAACAGCCGCAAATCCGTATTCAGCTTGCCAGCGTATTAACTGCAGTATTGTCGCAGCGTTTAGTGAGACGTTCTGATGGACAAGGAAGAAAAGCACTGACTGAACTGCTAATCAGTACATCAGCCATTAAGAATCTAATACGTAACGGTAAAATGCATCAAATTCCGAGTATCATGCAGACTTCGCGTGATCAAGGAATGCACACGATGGATATGAGTATTCGCAAGATGGTCGCTTCAGGAATAGTTACGATGGATCAAGTAGCGCCATTTTTGGAAGAGTGGGGTGTTTAAATGCATTACTTTCAATACAATGCCCGAGACATTCTCGGTAAACCCAAAAGAGGGAAAGTCCAAGCAGAAAGTCGTGGAGAAGCATTAGAGAAGCTTCAATCACAGCAAATGATTGTCTTTGAGTTAAAAGAATTGAATCGTACTTTGAATAAAGAACTATCATTTGGTAAAAGAGTGAAGAAGAAGGAATTTATTATCTTTCTTCGCCAATTGTCCACTTTGATAGAGGCTGGTGTACCTTTGGTGGAGGCAACAGGTTTATTGCAAGAACAGACAAAGGACAAGTTTTTAAAAGAGACTCTTAAATATGTGCGTTCAGATTTGGTCGAAGGTGTCCGTTTCTCAGATGCTGTTGCAAAGCATCCTAAAATATTTCCGGAGTTATTCGTAAACATGATCCGAGCTGGTGAAGCGAGCGGGGAACTGGATGATGTTCTAAATAAGATGGCTGTCTATTATGAGAAGCAATATGATATGCGACAGAAAGTTATTACAGCTTTGAGTTATCCGGTACTTGTTGCGTTTGTTGCAGTTGCTATATGTATAGCGCTTTTAGTTGTGGTCTTTCCTCAATTTACAAGCATGTTCGAAACTATGGATGCCGAGCTTCCTACGTATACAGCATTTGTACTAAGCTTATCGGAAAGTATGCAGAAATACTGGTATTTTGGGGTACTTTTCTTATTGCTTTGTGTAGTGTTATATCGAATAGTTGTATCTAAGCCAAAAGGTAAGCTGTTCATGGACACTGTGAAATTAAAGATTCCAGTACTAGGCAGCTTCTATCAAAAAGCAATTCTTGCTCGAATGACAAGAACAATGAGCTCACTATTGGAAAGTTCTGTACCGATTCTTGATACTTTACAGATCTCTAGTCGGATTTTGCAGAATAAACTTATGGAACATATAATCCAAGATTGCTACGAAACAGTTGAAAAGGGTGACTCGCTTGCTACCCCGATGGAGAAACATTGGGCATTTCCGCCAATGGTCACGCAAATGATTCGAGTTGGAGAGAAATCAGGTTCATTGGATAGCTTACTCCACCGGGCGGCAGACTTTTACGAACAGGAATTGGATTATGCTGCTGAAAGGTTGAAGGCGATGTTGGAGCCTATTCTAATCCTAATCTTATCAGCTATGGTTGGAAGTATTGTAACAGCAGTAGTTATTCCGATGTTTTCATTATATGAGAACATACAGTAACAAATAACTATAAGAACGACAGAATAACTGTAAATTTTTCATGTAATGGGTAGAATTTCTTGGGTCTTTTGATATAATCTTACTAGATTAATAGGAAGCGACGATGAAATAACCTTATGTGGGCACTTGGTTATTTTGGAGCTAGTAGTGCAACCGGCCAAATTGATCAAGACTGTTTCCCTATGGCCGGAAACAACTACATATCGGAGGAGTGTCCACAATGAAGAAGTTTTTAAGTAAGAAACTGAAATCGGAAAAAGGTTTTACGCTTGTTGAGTTGCTTGCAGTTATTGTTATTTTAGGTATTCTAGCAGCGATTGCTATTCCAGTAATTGCTAATTTAATTGGCGATAGTAAACAAGATGCACATGATTCTAACGCGCAACAGATGATTGAAGCGGCAAGACTTGCACAGGCACAAGGTGACGAAGGAACAAATAATAAATATACATTAGATTATTTGATTGAAAAAGAGTATCTTAGTGCTCCAACAAATCCTGAAGATGAGGGCTCTCCTTATGATAGAGACGATAGTTTTGCACAATTACAGAATGGTCAATGGACTGCTGAAATTGTAGCTGGAAGTGCTAAAGGAACAGCAGGATCAAAAGAAACAACTACTGATTCTGGAAAATAATAATAACTATAACAGAAATCTCTCCTAGTGAGAGATTTCTGTCTTTACATAAGCAAGGAGTGATAATATGTCGATTTTCCTACTAATTTACTTTATCATACTTGGCGCCGTCCTCGGTTCCTTCTACAACGTCGTCGGAATGCGTGTCCCAGAAAAGAAAATGTTCCAATCAGAACGATCATACTGTCCAAACTGCAAACATCAAATCAAGGCATACGACCTATTCCCAGTAGTTTCTTATATAGTACTCCGAGGGAAATGCCGTAACTGTAAACAGAAGATTTCACCTCTTTATCCTTTCACTGAGCTAGCGACTGGTCTACTGTTCGGATATAGCCTTTATATGATCGGACTGCAGTGGGAACTGGTTACAGCATTTGTATTAGTATCAATGGCTGCGATTCTATTTGTAACGGATATGCGGTTCATGCTCATTCCGAATAAGATCTTAATCTTCTTCCTTCCTCTATTCATCATTCTCCGTATCATCACTCCATTGGATCCCTGGTGGGACTCAATTATTGGAGCTGCTGTAGCGTTTGTCCTGCTTTTCCTCGTCATTCTATTCAGCCGGGGAGGTATGGGTGGTGGAGATTTGAAGTTATTTGTTGTGCTTGGTGTTGTATTGGGCTGGAAGGGTGTGTTACTCACTTTCTTCCTATCTTCTATTATAGGAGCTGTTATAAGTCTAGTCCTCCTATCTGCGAAGATACTCAAACGGAAACAGGCTATACCATTTGGTCCGTATATTTTGTTAGGCGTATTGATCACTTATTTTCACGGTGACGCAATGATTAGCTGGTACATTAATTCATTCTTTTAAATGAGGGAAGAGCATGTTTAAGAAGCAAAGCAAACAAGTGTACATCATCATACAGGAAACGGTTTTGCGTTATATGGCAGGTGAACCGGCTGGCTTCCGCAAAGGAAATAATTTCGGCAGCTTAGAGCTGCCGCAGGGGACAATCCGCCAGGGGAAACTGGAGGATAGGGATCAGCTGACGAAAGCTGTTCGTAAATTAGTTGAGGAAAACAGCTGGAAGGGCCGAGATTTATTGTTCACGCTGCCAGACCAAGCTGTGACGCTGCGCCAACATCAAGTTCCGAAGCAATTGAAGCGGGAAGAAATTAAGCCATTTCTGTATACGGAGCTGGAGCATACAATTCAGCTGCCGTTTGAAGGTCCGGTTTTGGATTTTGAAGTGCTTGAGGAAGGCGAAGAATCAAACACGATCCTGCTTGTTGCTTATCCGGGACGGCGTGTGGAGGCTTATCAACAAGCTTTTAAGGAAGCTGGGCTTCAGCCTGTTGCTGCAGACTTGGCTTCGCTATCTCTTTATCGTTTATACATAGAACAATACAAGGAAACAATTGAGGACCATTTGCTTCTATTACAATGGAATCATAGCGGCTTGATTCTAACTGCTTTCCATCAGGATATGCCGTTATTCATCCGCCAGCCACAGACGAGCTTTGGTAATTTACAGGATCATATGGAGCAGGATTTGTTTTATCAAGAGGAAGCAGATCGGGTTCGAGCGTATTTGGAAGAACAGCTAACAGAAATCGAGCGGTTCATGGATTTCTACCGTTATTCAGTGATGAATGGCGAAGCTGGTGTTACAAAGCTGCTTGTATCCGGAGATTATGAAAACTTGGGTGACGTGATGAACGAGCTTCGGCAGCGTTTGCAGATTGAGACGATCACATTCAAGCAAGAGATGATGGACGAACTGCCGTTGGCTTATGCTGATGTGCTCGGTCTATCCATGAAGAAGCTATAAAGGGGACAGAAGAAATGCTCGAAATCAACTTACTTCGAAAACAATCAGACACGCAGCGCTCCCCGATTCTGTTCCTCAGTATTCTTGGTGGACTGATCCTCATTTGTGCTGTGATATTTACATGGCAATTGCTGGCTGCGAAAGGTCAACTATCCGATCTTGAAGCGAAGCAAGCTTCTAATCAGACTTTGCTGGATGCACAAACAACTGTCGTAGCAGGTAATAACGGAACAGCACTGCCATATAGCGTCGAATTGATGGACAAATTGCAGGGACTGGCACCAAAAGGAACAGATTTAATTAGCTACACCAGCCCTGGCACTGAGCCTATTACAGTTACACTGCTTGTTAATAGTACCGATGCTGCTGCGGATTATATTCAGCAAGTGCAGGACACGAGCTATGTATCGCGCGCTAGTTTACAATCCTTAACGCCTCAGGGAGCAGACAGTTTCCAAGCTGTCTTTACGATTACAGTTGATCAAGCAGCATGGACAAGCGAGGTGAATGGAGAATGATGAACTGGTCGGATGCATCTCAACGACGTAAAATCATGATATTTTCCTTTTTGCTTGTAATCTTGCTTACCGTGATGTGTTTTGTTCTTTATGTTATGCCTATGAAAAACGAGACAAGCATAGTAGAGACAGCAGTCGCTAATCAAGAGAGACTTCTTGACGCATCAACAGCTCCTGCTGAACAAGGGGTAGTACCAGAAGCTCCGCTTGAAAATGAACTGCTGAAAGAATTAGCGAAAATAGCAAATGCAAATGATACAACGATTACGTCCATTAATAATGATTCAGAAACAGATTCTGAGGGGGCGTATGTCTATCAATTAAGTACGGACTCTTCTGATTATAAAGCTTTGCACCAATTCTTAACCGAAGTTGATGGTATGAAACGGAAAGCCGAAATAGAACAAATTGACGTGACAAATGCTTCGGAAAATAGCTATATTGCAACGATATCTTTACGGGTATTTTATAATCCTGCTTCTTAATTCGTAGAAAAGCGTGTTTGATAGGTTCTTCCTGTCGAACACTCTTTTTTTGTCTCGACAGCATTTCTCTTACTTCTATTTCTAGCTGTGCTAGAGTTGAGCCAATCAATCATAAAAGAGGTGCCAGGATGGAAGAGAAAAAGGGTTTTTCCGTCAAGATTGGCGGTAAAAAGCAGAAGAAGCAACAGCAGCAGTCAAAAGAAGAGATGGTCGGCGAGGGAAGCTACACACTTTATGACGAAGAAGCGGCGGCAACGGTCGAAAAGGATGTTCCTGTATTAGATCAATTGCATAAGAAGAAATCAGAAAAAAATGGAGTATCTTTGTCTCCTTTTGCGAAAAAGCTGGCTGCAGCTGCACTGGGTGCTGCGCTTATAGGAGTCGTGCTAGGATTCCTGCTGCTTCGTTATACGGCGGGTATTGAATCTGAGACAAATGGCGTGGCAGCCCCGATAGCGACAAAGGAAGCTGCTGCTAACGCTGGAGCGTTTGGTGATTTGACAGCTTACGTTGTGCAGGGAGGCGTCTATAATCAAGAGGACATCGGTCAAGATGTCGTCCAGAAATACGCAGATGCAGGGATTCCGGCGGTGCTATGGGAAAAGAACGGTCAATTCTTCTTGCTGACAGGTATGGCAGGATCTCAGGAAGAAGCTGATACACTTGGTTCCCAGCTGCAGGCGCAAGGCTATGAAAGCTATGTAAAACAATGGGATCCAGGAGTTGAAGCTGCTAGCAGTGCTTGGCTGGACGAGCTGGCCGTTTTGCTTGCTGCAGGAGATAATCAGGATCCGGCTCTTTGGAAAGCTTGGCAGGAAAAAATCCCGGCGGAAGCTGAGAGCGTTAAAACGGCATCTGATGAAGCAGTCAATGCTATGGAGCAAGGAACATTCACAGCTAGTATGATGCTGCCGGTATGGCAGGAAGCTGCTACTCTAGCAGCTGGCGGTCAATGAACTTGATTTTTTTGATCTAATTACTTCATTATCTTACAGAGAGACGTAATAAAATTTCAATTTATCAATTTGAATAGAGCGCCGTCTTCCGATAAGCTTCTCGTAACCTGTCTGCCACACAGGAATCCGAGTCAGAAGGAAGGCGGTTTTTTGTTGCATACTGAAATGGCGATAAAATCGGTGCCGAAGGAAGATCGTCCACGCGAAAGGCTGCTGGAGCTAGGTCCTGCGCATTTGTCCAATGCGGAATTGTTCGCCATCCTGTTAGGAAGCGGTACAAAGGATGAGTCTGTTACATTACTTGCTCAGCGGCTTTTGATGCATTTCGAAGGTTTGCAGCTCCTGCGTGATGCGACCATTGAAGAGCTGACTGCTATTAAAGGAATCGGGACGGCTAAAGGAGTGCTTATTTTGGCTGCGATTGAGCTGGGGCAAAGGCTGTATCGATACAAGCCGGCAGAACGTTATACAATACGCAGCCCTAAGGACGGGGCAGATTATGTAATGGAAGAAATGCGCAATCTTAGTCAGGAGCATTTTGTCGTCTTATTTCTCAATACAAAGAATCACATCATCCATCGTCAGACCATCTTCATTGGCAGTTTAAATGCCTCCATCGTTCATCCCCGCGAGATCTTCCGCGAAGCTGTCCGTCGTTCCGCTGCTAGCATCATCTGTGCACATAATCATCCCTCCGGTGATCCATCACCTTCACAGGAAGATATTCATGTTACAAAACGTTTGCTGGAGTGCGGCAAGATGATCGGAATAGAGCTTTTGGATCATCTTGTCATCGGTGACCGAAAGTTTATTTCATTGAAGGAAAAAGGATACCTGTAATTACTATCTATTTTTTTGGTTTTCTCGTATAATTGGAACTAGCTTTGTAGAGAAGCGCCTAGCATGGTACACCTTACTAGCTGGCGCTTCTTCTGATGGTATGCTTTATACCTTACAACTATGTCTATTGGATATAATATCTGATATGATAAAGTACAACATAATGAGACAATATATGAAAAGTATGCACTGCTGTCAAGCAGCTTTGCTGAAACACGAACGGACTCGGAAAAGGAGAATTAATTGTGGCGAAATTCAGTTTTTCACAAGACCTGGGCATCGACTTGGGCACAGCAAATACATTGGTTTTTGTAAAAGGGAAAGGCGTAGTCGTCCGTGAGCCTTCTGTCGTGGCGACAAATGTAGAAACAGGCCAGGTAGAGGCAGTTGGCGGCGACGCTCGTAATATGATTGGCAGAACTCCAGGAAATATCCGTGTTATCCGTCCGATGAAAGATGGTGTCATCGCGGATTATGATACAACAGCGACAATGATGAAGTATTACATTAAGCAAGCACAGCGTAATCGTTCTTCCTTCGCGAAGAAGCCGAACGTAATGGTATGTGTACCGTCTGGTATTACAATGGTTGAGGAACGTGCGGTTATCGATGCTGCAAAACAAGCAGGTGCAAAGGATGCTTTCCCAATTGCTGAGCCATTCGCTGCTGCAATCGGTGCAGGACTTCCTGTATGGGAACCAACTGGCAGTATGATCGTTGATATCGGCGGCGGTACGACAGAGGTTGCTATTATCAGTTTAGGTGGTATTGTAACAAGTCAGTCTATCCGAACAGCCGGAGATGATATGGATGAAGCGATCATCCAATACATCCGCAAAACGTACAACCTTATGATCGGTGAACGCTCTGCGGAACAATTGAAGATGGATCTTGGTCATGCTGGAGTGCCAGAGCCGGATGAAGAAACAGAAATCCGCGGACGTGATCTGCTGACTGGTCTTCCGAAGACAATCAGTGTGAGCGCAAAGGAAATTTCCGGTGCTTTAGCGGATACAGTCAGTGCGATTGTAGATGCTGTGAAGCTTACATTAGAAAAAACACCGCCTGAACTAGCTGCTGATATCATGGATCGCGGTATCGTGCTTTCAGGTGGCGGCGCATTGCTTCGTAATCTGGATAGCGTTATCAGTGAAGAGACAAAAATGCCAGTTTTTGTTGCGGAAAATCCGCTTGACAGTGTAGCTATCGGTACAGGTAAATCACTGGAGTTCATCGAGCACTTCCGTTCACATCCACATGTATTTTCCAAAGCTATCAAAAATTAAGTTGGGTGAATTATGAATTTCTTTAAGAAAAAAAGGATGTTCTTATTCCTGATTGCAATCATCATCCTTGTCGGATTGATCGGCTTTTCAACCAGGGATCGGAGCAGCCAGACATTACCAGAACAAATAATCAGTGATACCGTAGGATTCGTGCAGAATATTTTCTCCAAACCTGCACAATTCACCTCTACGGTAATGACAAATATTAAAGATCTTAAGAACACCTATGAAGAAAACCAGGTGCTTAAATCGAAAGTGGACGATTACAAAGGCTTGATGTCCCGCAATCAGGAACTGGAACACCAGAACGATGAATTGCAGCAGACAATTGACAAGTTCAATCAGTACACTTCGATGGATTACAACCCGATTCCGGCTGATGTAATTGTCCGCAGTCCAGAGGGTTGGTTCGATCAGCTGACAATTGATAAAGGATCCGACGACGGTATTAGCACGAACATGGCGGTCATGACAGCGAGCGGTTTAGTTGGAAAAGTAGAAGACGTAAGTCGCAGCACGGCATCTGTCCAATTATTAAGTGGGTTTAATGAAACCAACCGCATATCTGCCAAGATTGACGGAGGAGAAAATGAGGACGGAGACACTCAGGATCCCATTTTCGGTTTGATTGAAGGCTATGATGAGAAGGATGGCATGCTGCTGTTCACAGGAGTGAAACCCGATTTAGAAGTTAAAAAAGGATCTTTAGTTACATCTTCTGGTCTTGGTGGAGTATTCCCAGAGGCTCTCTCTATCGGAGAAGTGGACTCGGTTGAACTAGATGAGTATGGTTTATCTCAAACGGTTCACGTTAAGCCTACTGCAGATCTTTATGACATCGATAAGGTTTTAGTTATAGATGCTGCTTCTGAAGACGCTTCTTCGAGTAACGGAGATGAGGGTCTGTGATGAAAAAGCTATACTTGCCCCTGATCATGCTTTTGATCGTTTGTCTTGAAGGAGTTGCCACCGCCATGCTGCCAGAGCAGTTTGTTGGCGGTGACACTTGGCTGATTCCGCATTGGAGTCTTTTGTTCCTTGTACTGATTGCTATGCTTTATGACTTGGATAATTCATACTACAGCCTGTTATATGCGCTTATCTTCGGGCTGCTGAAAGATATCGTCTATACAGATATGCTTGGCGTCTATATGTTCACATACGGATTCAGCATCTATTTGATCCTGGAACTGCGCAGAGTGCTGCATGGTAATATTCTTGTAGCTGCATTGCTGGGGATGCTGTCGATAGTTTTTGCCGATATGATTGGCTATTTTATCTATCATTTAATTGGCATCACGCCTATTGGATTCGGTACATATCTAGTGCACCGTCTCTTGCCGACGCTTGGCGCCAACCTTATCATGCTTGTAATCTTGTATCTGATTTTCCACAAGCCTCTGCAGAAATGGTCCGATTCGCAGCTTAGAAGAACGACTAGCTTATAGAGAAGAAAATCAGACGACGAACGGAGGTGACCATCTTGATTGGAAACAAACAGATCATCACGATCAAAGGTACCCGGGAAGGGTTATCCTTGCATATGGATGATGCCTGCTCTTTCGAGGATTTGCTGAAGGAACTGGAAGAGAAGCTTGCTGCTAATCGTATTGATTCGGCTGATCACCTTGTAGGTGTACATATTCAATTAGGCAACAGGTATTTGTACAAGGAGCAGGAGGAAATCCTCTGTAAGATGATTACGAGTAAACAGCGATTAAAAATTGAATCCATCCATTCTGATGTCATTACGAAACAAGCGGCAAATGAGTGGAAGGAAGAAGCAGAAGTGAAGGCTGTCAGCCGTGTCGTCCGTTCTGGTCAGGTACTGGAAGTAAAGGGTGACTTACTGCTGCTTGGAGATGTAAATCCCGGGGGCTGTGTGACAGCTACCGGAAATATTTTCGTCATGGGGAATTTGCTTGGGATAGCGCATGCCGGCAAGGATGGCAACGCTGATGCTGTCATTGCTGCTTCATATATGAATCCGACGCAGCTTCGAATAGCGGATTATATCAGCCGCGCTCCCGATCATGAGACAGATGGTGTTTATATGGAATGCGGACATATCGATGATGAACAGGAAAAGATTATCATTGACCGTTTGCAGGCAGTGATTCGCAAACGTCCGGGCATCAGCAGTTTCGAGAGGAGAATGTTAAATGGGTGAAGCAATCGTTATTACATCCGGTAAGGGAGGAGTAGGAAAGACTACAACTTCTGCCAATCTGGGAACAGCGCTTGCACTGATGGAGAAAAAAGTATGTTTGATTGATACGGATATCGGTTTACGGAATCTGGATGTTGTGATGGGTCTTGAAAATAGAATCATCTATGACATTATCGATGTAATTGTCGGCAGATGCGCGCTGAAGCAGGCGTTGATCAAAGACAAGCGTTTCGATCATCTTTACTTACTGCCAGCTGCCCAAACAAGCGATAAAACGGACTTGACACCCGATGGGATGGAGAAAATCGTAGCCGAGCTAAAGCCGGAATTCGATTACATCATCATTGATTGTCCGGCCGGTATCGAGCAGGGCTATAAAAATGCTGTAGCAGGAGCGGATAAAGCGATTGTCGTCACCACACCGGAAAAACCGAGTGTACGTGATGCGGACCGCATTATCGGCTTGCTGGAGCAGGAGGATATCGAACCTCCTAAACTAATCGTCAACCGGATCCGTAACCATATGGTGCAAGAAGGCGACATGCTGGAAGTGGATGAAATTGTCCAAGTGCTGTCAATCGATTTGCTCGGTATTGTTGCAGACGACGACGAAGTTATCAAAGCTTCCAATCACGGGGAGCCAGTTGCTTTTCATCCGAATACGAAAGCGAGTATTGCCTATCGCAATATCGCACGACGTATTCTTGGTGAATCAGTACCGCTTATGAGCTTCGAGAGTGAGAAAGGCATGTTCAGCCGTTTGAAAAAACTTTTTTCCAAAAGTAAATGAACTTATGGTAAACTCGTAGCTCTGGAAAGAGTTACGAGTTTTTTTATGTCCATTATAAACAAGGGGAATGTACAACATGACATGGGATATTTTCAGTATTATTGGTACTGCGGCATTCGCTATCAGTGGTGCCCTCGTCGCCATGGACGAGAAGTATGATGTGTTCGGCGTTTATATATTAGGTTTTGTGACTGCATTTGGCGGAGGAGCGATTCGTAATTTATTAATCGGATTGCCGGTCTCTTATTTATGGTCTCAAACGACTTTATTCTATATATCACTTATTTCCATTACCATCATCTTGATTTTTCCTAAGCTGATGACGTATTCATGGAAAAAGGCTGGTTTGTATGCGGATGCAATCGGTTTGGCTGCATTCGCCATACAAGGAGCGCTGCATGCTGCCAGTCTCGATCATAGCCTGCTTGCAATAATGGTTGCTGCATTTCTTACGGGAAGCGGAGGAGGCATACTTCGGGATGTGCTGGCTGGCAGGAAACCATATGTGTTCAAGGCTGAGATATACGGAACTTGGGCAGCTTTGGCGGGACTTTTCATTGGGCTTGGAGCTTCTGATCATCCTATCTTGCTTTATGTTTTGTTTGCAGCCATCATTTTCCTGCGTATTTTTTCCTTCCACCAGAAATGGCAGCTGCCGGTACCAAAAATGCACTATCAATGAAGATCAGCAAATTGCTGATCTTCTTTGTTATAATAAGGAAAAAGGAGAATGGCTATGAACAAGGAATATCATCCATAACAACGGGGCGAGCACAACATACGCTCTCCTCCCACTTTACTTGAACTTTAGCTAACAAGTATAAGGAGGAAAAACGATGAATCTATTCGATCAGCTATTAGAAGACAGCAACAAAGCCTTTAAAGGTTGGGACTTTTCTTTTATCGAGGATACTGGCAGGGTACAATCTGAACTCCTGCCCTGGTCATATGGCAGTAAAGCACGAAAATATCTCTTCGGAGCAAAAAGTATGCTTGATATGGGAACAGGTGGCGGGGAATTTTTGTCTAAGCTGCTGCCGTTGCCAGATTACACTTTGGCGACAGAAAGCTACTTACCGAATGTGCCAGTTGCCAGGATGAGACTTGCTCCATTAGGAGTGGAAGTCGTCCAAATCAAGGAAGACGATCAATTACCATTCATGGATGAGTCATTTGAAGTCATCTTAAACAAACATGAATCTTACGATGTATCCGAAGTAAGACGAGTGTTGAAACAAAATGCTATCTTCCTCACTCAACAAGTAGGAGGAACGGATTGCGTTGAACTCAATCAGCTGTTGGGTGCGTCACTCAATCCAATGTACCAGAAATGGAATCTCCAGACAGCGGCTGAGGAACTGGAAGGACAGTTTAACGTGCTAGAGTCGAGAGAAGCATTTCCGTCCATGCGTTTCTATGACATTGGAGCGGTTCTCTACTATTTGAAGGCAATTCCTTGGCAAGTGCCGCACTTCTCAGTGGATGCTTACCGGGAGGCAATATATGAGTTGCATCTTTTTATAGAGAAAAATGGGTTCTTAGACGTGCGACAGCATCGGTTCCTTTTAGCTGCTAGACCGAAGTGAATTACCGCCTCCTTTATTGGGAGGCTTTTTTCGCTTGTTTTAATAACTCGTCCTCTTTCTTCATAGACTTGTACAAAGAAGGAGAGAGGGGTTCTTATTATGGGCAAGAATCTGCATTCGGTACGGAAAGGGATTGCTGAAAGGAAACGTCTGAAAGGGGAACAAATTCAAAAAGGCATGGCAAATACGGTTAGATCTATTACTGTGGATGAAGAAGAATCTCATGGTTTTCCGCCGCATCCAAAATATGAACCGCCTAGTTCGCAGGATAATTCGAAGTTTGCTTCCCGGTTCATGTTCCGGCTGATAGTATCTGCCAGTCTTTTTTTTGGAACAGCCATCTACTTGCAAGCTGACCATCCAATTATCGAAAAGACGAAGGGAACTGTACTGACAGCATTGACGGAGGAGTTCCCCTTTGCTACCGTGAATAGCTGGTACCAGGAGCGATTCGGCGATCCGGTGGCATTGAGTCCTGGTGGAGAAAGTGCGGATACAGCAGAAGCTCAGGCGATGCCGGTAAATGGCACAGTGGTGCAGCCATTTGAGGAATCAAAAGAAGGTATTTTGATTGAATCAGCGCAGCAATCGGATGTGGTAGCGGTAGATGAAGGAATCGTCATTTTCGCAGGCAATGATCAGGACACGGGGAAGACTATCATTCTGCAGCACGCAGATAAGAGCAAGAGCATTTACGGTCACCTGCATGCAATTGAAGTAAACCAATACCAGCGGATCGGAGCCAATGAAAAGATTGGTGAATTTGTACCGAATGCAGAAAATGCCCAGTCTGTCTATTTCGCCTTGCAGCAGGGGAGCAAGTATTTGAATCCGATCCAGGAGGCGCCAGTTGACGCGCCGTAATTGGCTCCCGCCTATTCACTTACATCCGGTATTCTGGGGGTTTCTGCTGCTTGCTGTATTGACTGGGATGCTCATGGAAGTACTTATCTTATTCATCATTGTACTGCTGCATGAAATGGGGCATTATTTGGCGGCACGCCATTTTCGATGGCGCATCCGCCGTATCATGCTATGGGTTTTCGGTGGCGTAATGGAAACCGATGAACAGGGAAATCGACGAGCTCTGGAAGAAGCGATCGTCATCTTGTCAGGACCCGTCGTCCACCTTTTTATATTTGCGGCTCTATCCGGCCTTTCTGCTACGTCCACACCGGAAGCAGTGCTGGAGACAGCTTATATGTATAACATGACCATTTTTCTGTTTAACCTGCTGCCTATCTGGCCGCTTGATGGCGGAAAACTGGTTGGATTATTACTTTCCTTGCAGCTGCCCTATCGAAAGGCTCATACAATTCTTATCATTGTCAGCTGGATAATCGGGGCAGCTGTTCTTCTGTATGTGTGTATAGCCATGCCTTTTACATTAAGTACAGTCAGCCTTCTCTGTTTTCTAATGTGGGAAAATCGGCTAGAATGGAAACGACGCTATTATGTGTTTCTGCGCTTCCTGCTGCAGCGTGCTACATACGGAACGAATGCTGGAATCAGCACTCCGATTTTCGCTACATCGGAAACGGCTCTTCTGGATGTACTATCCCAATACAGGAGAAACAGGCGGCATATAATTGTAGTGAAGGGGAAAAATGCATTATTGGATGAACAGCAATGCAGTGATATGTACTTTAAGCGGAAACAGGCACATTGTACAGTGGCGGATATTCTGCAACAAAACAGACAGTGAGGAAAGCAATGCTATCATTATATATGTTTTTAAGAGGAACAGAAAAAGTAGCTTTAACAGTCAAGCGTGGGCAAGTACAGGAAGTGTTCTTGGACCGCCCGGGAATGAATTCGAAAGTGGGAAGCATCTTTAAAGGTATTGTTCGGCATGTGGATCATGGTTTGCAGGCGGCCTTCGTCGATTTTGGAGACGAACGGCAAGGATTTTTGCAGCGTGAAGAAGTTCCGGTGTGCAAACAAGATCAATCTCTCCGTATCGAGCAGGCGATTCAGGAAGGGCAGACGCTCTTCGTTCAAGTTCAAAAAGACGCTTATGGTACAAAAGGGGCGAAGCTTTCCGCTATTATCACTATTCCAGGTAATACACTCGTGTATTTGCCGAACGGGAACTACGTAGCTGTCTCTAGGAAATTGCCGGAAGATAGAGCAGCAAAATGGAAAGAGCAGATGGCGAACCTGCTAACCCCAGGAGAAGGAGTCATTATACGTACGGAAGCAGATAAATTACCAGAAGAAGTAATATTGGAAGAATTGGAGCGGCTTCGAGGAAAGTGGTTCACTTTATCAGTAAAGAATACTGCACCGCCCGCGGTTATCTACCAGGATGCCCTTATTCCGGATCAGCTGTTCCGACGCTTGCCTACAGGAAATGTAGATGAAATCGTGGTGGATGATGGATTTGAAGCGAGGCAGCTTCGCCAGCAGTTTCCAGAGCTTGGCGAGAAGGTCAGGTGGGAAAGAGAGGCAGAAACACTCCTGCCTCAGCCGCTGTCTGCTATTTGGCAGCAACTAATTGCGCCGATTACGAACATTGACAGAGGCATCACCTTGCATATCGATCAAACAGAAGCGTTGACAGTGATTGATGTGAACAGTGGCGGCTACACAGGGCATTCCGATAAGAACCAGACAGCTGTCATGGTCAATCAGCTGGCCGCAAAGGCAATTGCCCGGGAAATTCGATTTCGCAATCTGTCCGGAATCATACTTATAGATTTTGTGTCCATGAAACGGCCGGATCAACAGCGTGCTGTTCTGCAAACTTTCCGCCAAGCACTTCAGCAGGATACGCAGCGGACAGAAGTCTATGGATTCACGAAGCTTGGTCTTTTGGAAATGTCACGGAAACGGGAACGGCCGTCGTTAATGGAGCAGCTGCAAGCGCCGATTCACAAGAATCTTTCCTTTGAGACGCAATGTTTTCAGCTTGAGCGGGAAATCATCAGTCTGTCAGCAGAAAAAACATATATACTCTCTGGTAAAAAGGAACACATCAAGCATTTTCTTAAGCTGACGGGCAGCAATTCTGCCAATGCAGCCGTGTTTGTAAAATTTCAGGATACAAATGAGCTCAAACTGAAGGAGACAGATACGGAAACTGTAAGAAGAGATGGGTTAGATAGTCTTGACAATCTTTTTTGATGTATGATAACATCAGTATGTTACACGAGGTTAGCACCCGTGCTACAACCGCGCAGATCAGGTTTCAAGCCAAGGGCGCCTGTGATGGCGAGTCTGAGTTTAAGAGGAGGTGCGTTATGTACGCAATTATTGAAACTGGTGGAAAACAAGTTAAAGTAACAGAAGGACAAACTATCTACGTTGAGAAATTGGACGGAGAGAACGGTGCAGAAGTTACTTTTGACAAAGTATTGGTAGTTGGTGGCGACGATGTTAAAATCGGTGCTCCATTCGTTGAAGGTGCGACGGTTACTGCAACTGTTGAGAAGCAAGGCCGCGCTAAAAAGATCAACGTGATCAAATTTAAAGCGAAGAAAAACTACAAACGCAAACAAGGCCATCGTCAACCTTACACTAAATTGACAATCGGCAAAATTAACGCGTAAGGCGAACCATGATTACTGTTACAATAAACCGTGCGAATGAGGATATTCACAGTTTTGAGCTGAGCGGACATGCAGAGAGCGGGCCTTATGGCTACGATCTCGTATGTGCAGCTGTTTCGGCAGTAAGTTTCGGAGCAGTGAACGGCCTTTTCGTACTTGGTGAGTTTGAACCAGAGGTAGAGCAGGGCGGCGACGGTGGGTATCTACGAGTAGTACTTCCCGATCACTTGTCCGAGGAGCAGTTTGATAAAGCGTCTCTTCTACTGGAAGGTATGCTCGTCTCGCTCCAAACGATTGAACAGGACTATGGGAAGCATATAAGAATCATCGAACAATAAGGAGGTGCACCACTATGCTACGTTTAGATTTGCAGTTTTTCGCATCCAAAAAGGGTGTTGGTAGCTCCAAAAACGGACGTGACTCTGAATCCAAACGCCTAGGCGCAAAACGCGCTGATGGTCAGTTTGTAACTGGCGGATCCATTCTTTACCGTCAACGCGGTACGAAAATCTACCCAGGAACAAACGTTGGAAAAGGAGGAGACGACACATTGTTCTCTAAGATCGACGGTGTTGTTAAATTCGAACGCTATGGCCGTAACCGTAAAAAGGTCAGCGTATATCCGGTAGCTCAAGAAGCTTAATGTTTGTAGAGAGACTCTAGCCTTCGGGTTAGAGTCTTTTTTTCTAATCCACATCTATTTGCACCACATATTGTTGAGTATGAAGAAGGAGTTGCCCTCTCAACTGCTTTTTCGTAAAGGAGGAATACAGTTGGAATATCATGAAGTGATGACGCTGTTAGGATTTACACGCCATGAATGGATGAATCGGCTCCAACTCCTACATAGCTATTCCAAATTAGGTAAGGATGAAAAGGTACAGGAAAAAATCGAGGAAGCCATTCACTTGGCAGATGAAGAGCGAAAGCTGTCCAATCTAAACATTCCAGAGACTTTTGTCTGGATTCTTTCTTTCAACTGGACCTACTCTCAGTTCCGGATTACATTCCAAGTGGAAGAGTCTATGCCGAAGATTTGGGAATATGACAAGAGAATCCGAGAAAACTTAGAAGCAGTAGTGGATGCATTAAGTGAAAGCGCACAGGAGATGGAATTATATGAAGGCTTGCTCCATGTAAAGACGCGGGAAGAAGAGCCAGTCATAGAAATGTCGTTTGTTGGAACGTTTACAGGCTGGGATAATTTACAGCAGATCGGCCAGAAAGACTATGTCCGAGAAGTGAAAATTGAATCGCTGCCAGAGAAGAAATCACGCTGTACTATCGTACTGGCGTGCAATATATGAGGTGAAACCATGTTTGTAGATCAGGTCAAAGTATTTGTAAAAGCAGGCGATGGCGGTAATGGTCTAGTTGCCTACCGCAGAGAGAAGTATATTCCACTTGGAGGTCCAGCAGGTGGGGACGGCGGAAGTGGCGGAGATGTCATTTTCAAAGTTGACGAAGGTTTAAACACATTAATGGATTTCCGTTATCAGCGCCATTTCAAAGCCAAACGCGGTGAAAATGGTATGAGTAAAGGGCAGCATGGAAAGAATTCAGAGCCGCTTATCTTGCCAGTGCCACCGGGCACGCTCGTTCGTGACGAAGACACAGGTGAAGTAATTGCGGATTTGACAAAACATGAACAAGAAGCGGTTATAGCGAAAGGCGGCCGCGGCGGTCGTGGAAATTCACGGTTCGCAACACCGCGTAATCCTGCTCCTGACTTTGCTGAAAATGGTGAACCAGGTGTGGAGCGTAATCTTCAGATTGAGCTTAAGTTGATCGCTGATGTCGGTCTAGTTGGCTTCCCGAGTGTAGGTAAATCCACATTCATCTCTGTCGTAAGTGCTGCAAAACCGAAAATTGCGGATTATCATTTTACGACACTTGCTCCTAATTTGGGCGTTGTGGAAACGCAAGATCAGCGCAGCTTCGTATTAGCTGACTTACCAGGATTGATCGAAGGAGCGCATGAAGGTATTGGACTGGGACACCAGTTTCTGCGGCATGTAGAGCGGACTCGTGTTATTGTCCATGTGATTGACATGGCTTCGACTGAAGGACGCGATCCGTACGATGATTATGTGACAATTAATGAAGAACTCAAGAAATATAATGAGGATCTTACAACACGTCCGCAAATTATCATTGCCAACAAAATGGATATTCCGGAAGCAGAAGAAAACTTGGTTGTTTTCAAAGAGAAAATCCCAGCAGATATCGATGTATTTCCTATTTCCGCCATTACTCGTGATGGTCTTCAGGATGTGCTGTACGCTATTGCGGACAAGCTGGATCAGATTCCGAAAAACGAAAAACCTGTCGAGGAACAAAAAGAGCGCGTTGTGTATCGTTTCGAGGAATCAGAGAAACCATTCGAAATCACTCGCGATCCGGATGGAGCATATGTCTTATATGGAGAACAGATCGAGAAGCTGTTCAAGATGACAGACTTCAACCGAGATGAAGCTGCAAGACGTTTTTCCAGACAGATGCGTGCTATGGGCGTAGATGCGGCATTGCGCAAACGTGGAGCCAAAAACGGCGATGTAATCCGCCTATTGGAATATGAGTTCGAATTTATAGATTGATTCTGTGTGAGCCAAGGTGGGGATAGCATGGCAGAGAAGGAAGAACAATTTTACCTCGTGCGCAGTGATGTACTGCCGGAATCGATGAAAAAAACATTGCAGGCAAAGGAACTGCTGGAGCGCAAAAAGGTTGCTTCTGTTTTCGATGCAGTACAGCAGGTTGACCTTTCCCGCAGTGTGTTTTATAAGTATCGGGATGCTGTATTCCCGTTTCGCGCCATGGTGAAGCAGCGGATGATCACCCTTTTCTTCCACTTAGAGGATCGGACTGGTACGCTGTCCGAGCTCTTAGCCATCGTAGCAAGATCAGGGGGCAACATCCTTACAATTCATCAGACGATACCCTTGCAAGGAAGAGCCAACGTTACCATATCATTGAATACGGCTGGCATGCATACCGATATCCAGTCGCTGCTGGATGAACTGAGAGCATTAGCATATGTAGATAAAGTAGAGATTTTGAGTTCGGAAGCTTAGGCAAGGGAGCAGAGGAAGATGAAGATCAGTTATCTAGGACCAAAGGGAACATTCACGAAAATGGCTGTAGATGCGTTATTCCCAGGTGAAGAAGCATATAGCTATGCGACAATCCCGCAATGCATGGATGCTGTCACAAATGGGGAAATGGACTATTGTGTCGTTCCAGTTGAAAATACGATTGAAGGTACAGTGCCAATTACGATGGATTATCTGATCCATCAAGCGAAACTGCCGATTGTTGGCGAGATTGTCATTCCGATACGTCAGCATTTACTGACGAAGAATGAACTGGAGTTAAGTGAGATTAATGCGGTGTACTCGCATAGTCATGCAATAGCGCAATGTCATCAGTTTTTGCATACAAAGCTCCCGCAAGCAGTTACCCATGCAACTTCCTCCACTGGTACAGCAGCTGAGATGGTTGCTGAAATGGAGGAGCCTGCAGCGGCTATCGGCAATGAACTGGCTGCAAAAGAGTTCGGCCTGACGATCCTGCAAGAAGATATCCATGACTATGCAAATAATCATACACGCTTCTTTATTTTGGCAAACCCTGCAGCGAAAGTACCTGAAACAATCGTTTCAAGTACCAACAGAAAAACGTCTTTATACGTAACTCTTCCTCGTGACTACGCAGGTGCGCTGCATCAAGTTTTGGCAGCTTTTGCCTGGCGGAATATCAATATGTCGAAAATCGAATCCAGACCGATGAAAACCGGACTAGGGAATTATTTCTTCATTATGGATGTTACGTGTGAAGCGGAGGATATACTCTTCCAAGGTGTACAACAGGAGCTAACAGCTTTAGGCTGCAGTCTCACGGTACTTGGAAGCTACCCAATTCATCAATATGAGAAAAAAGCCGGCGCGAATTTATAGCGTGCCGGCTTTTTCTATTTCAACCTTTTTGAATCTGATGCATAAGATGGTGGAGTAGTGCGTGAGTTCATGAAAGGGGAGTTTCAGTTTTGAAGATTCATATTGTACAGAAAGGCGATACGATGTGGAGTATCGCGAGAAAATATGGTGTCAGTTTTGACGAATTGCGAGAATTGAACGGGCATATCCGTGAGCCGGAGCTTGCGGTGCCAGGGATGAAGCTGAAGATACCGTCAACAACAAAAGCAGTAGCAAAGGAAGCGGTTCTGCGCTCTGAAGCTGGAGGAAGCACACCGCCTGCAAACACAGGACAACAAACACCTGCTCAAACGTTCCATAACACACCGGCCATCCAGGAAGATGACATGTCTGCTACTCCATATCCTATTATGCCGCAGATGCCGCAAATCTCTATGCCAGGTCAAGGGGGAAGCTCCTATCCTAATATACCGCAGCAGCAGGCTTATACGGGAGCACTTCCTATGCAGCCAATTCAACAAATGCATCAAGGTCAGCAGATGCAAGGCTTTCCATCTTATCAGCAACCCCATCAAGGTGCCTGGCAGCAGCCGCACCAGGGAAGCTGGCTGATACAGCAGCCAGGATATGGCGGCGGCATGCCGATTCATGGGGGCGGGAATATGCCGGGAATGCATACAGGCC
>NZ_NPBJ01000005.1 GCF_002272075.1 Terribacillus saccharophilus | reverse complement strand
GGAAGCCAGCCAGGTCAGCAAACGCAAGGAATGCAGCCAGGTCAGCCGAACCAGCAAAGGGACGTACCTTTTAACCCTCAAAATCAAGCAGCGCCTTATTCCTACCCGCCTACGACGATGCGCTCTTGTTGCGGTCCAGACATTCCTTTCCCAGCGGCACCAGAATTTACGCAAGCACTGCCGGAATATAGAGATCCTTACGGCGTGCAACAGCCGCTTGCCGATTTCTATGAGCCTTCACCTGCACAAGATCTGCCGGGAGATGAACAAGAAAATAAGTGAAACAAAAAAAGCCCCTTTTTCCGTTGAAGGGGCTTTCATTTATAATATACCATGCTCTTCGAAAATGCGGTGCATATCCTGGCGATACTTATCTTCCATAGCAAGTACTTCTGCTTTGGACAAACCGGCGTGCTGAATGTGATCTCTAAGTATCAAGGTTGCTCTTTCTTCTGAGAAAACGTTCGCCATGTTTGCTTCGCTTTTCGCTTCCACGTAGTGGAGGTACTTTTGCTGCGTAGTGTTTCTCACTATTATCCCGCCTTTGTTTTCAACTTTCTAATCCTTTACCACATATAATCGAAAAGAAAACCAAAAAAGTGTCGGTCAAATCAATATTTTTTCAAAAAAAAACGGATAAAGAAGCGCTAACAGGAAAAAATGAAGGCAAAAGCAACGGAATAGGGGTGGAAGATCATGAGGCGTTTCTTAGGCTTTTGTTTGCTTTTCCTTTTAGTAGTTCCAAGTATAACAGCGGAAGCTGCGGATCCAGTAGAAGTGAAGGTCGTACTGCAACGTCAATATATTGATGGCAAGCAGACAGAAGTAACCCATCAAGAGAAAATCTATGCAATGGAAGATTTCTGGTCAACCTATCATGATTGGCAGCTTGTTTCCCAGAAAGAAGGTTTGGTTGTATTCAAACAGGAAGTAATGGATATTTCACCCTCGTTAAAGAAGAATGGCTATTTCGGTATTTACAAAGGGAAGCTGACCATATTCGAAGGTCGTCCAATAGATCAGCAGGCAATCCAATCGTTCTATCAGATAAATAAAGGCAAGTTGGAAAGTCATCAAGCGGAAGAGCTCGAAGAAGGGATCAAGATCCAATCAAGAGAAGTTTATGAAGATGTCCTTGAAGCGCTCCGCTCCAAAAACGATGTAGCACCGCTGCCAAGCTAAAAAGGATCGTTCCTCAGGAGAGGGAGGTCCTTTTCCTGTTTTTCACCTTTTACCTTATACGAACATACGCTTGTGTGGTAAAATAGATAGAAGGAAGTTATTGATTCAGGTAGGAGAGAAACAGCATGATAGCGTATGTTAAAGGCAAGATTACTGGAATTACAGAAGAAGCAGTGCTTGTAGAGGCACATGGTGTAGGTTATGAAATCATTTGCCCGAATCCTTTCCAATTCCAAATGGAAGAAGGCAAGGAGGCGCTTGTCCATACATATCATTATGTTAGGGAAGATGCCCAGACTTTGTTCGGGTTTAAAAATACAGAGGACAAGTTTTTGTTCCAAAAACTGCTAGGGGTTTCAGGTATCGGGCCGAAAAACGCCTTGCAGATCCTAGCAGGTGTCAACGTCGAGGAATTTGTCGCAGCAATCGAGCGGGAAGATGATAAGTTCCTGACAAGCTTCCAGGGTGTTGGGAAGAAGACGGCTCGTCAAATGGTGCTCGATTTGAAAGGTAAGCTCGTTTATATGGTATCGCTTACTGCAATCGAAGCATCTGCAGGAACAGAAAGCAACACTTCTAAGAAACGTCTTGCATTAGCAGATGCAGAAGATGCAATGCGGGCTCTAGGATATCAGGAGCGGGAAATCAAAGCTGTCTTGCCTCAGCTGAAAAAAGAAGACAGTGACAGTGCTGATCACCTAATCAAGAAAGGCTTGGCTTTATTAAGTCAAAAGAAATAAAGGAGTGCGAAGATGGAAGATCGCATGATTACGAACGAATTGAAACAGGAAGACGAAGTGATCGAGCTCAGTCTGCGCCCGTCCACCTTAAAGCAGTACATCGGCCAGCATAAAGCAAAGGAAAATCTGGCTATCTTCATAGAGGCAGCAAAGATGCGTGATGAGCCGCTTGACCATGTTTTGCTTTACGGACCACCAGGACTAGGAAAAACAACAATGGCATCGATCATTGCCAATGAAATGGGTGTATCATTCCGGGCAACGAGCGGACCCGCAATTGAAAAAGCAGGGGATTTGGCAGCGATTTTAAGCTCTCTGGAAGCAGGCGATGTGTTGTTCATCGATGAAATTCATCGATTGCCAAGAGCTGTTGAAGAGATACTATATCCAGCTATGGAAGATTTCTTTCTGGACATTGTCATTGGAACCGGCCCTAGCGCACGCAGCGTCCGTCTTGATTTGCCGCCATTCACATTGGTTGGCGCAACAACGAGAGCTGGATTGCTATCTGCGCCTCTAAGAGACCGTTTTGGTGTGCTGAGTCGCCTTGAATTTTATAATACAGAAGATTTGGCCAGCATCGTCGAGCGGACAGCAGTCATTTTCGATGTCGAGATTGAACCTTCTGCTGCAAACGAGGTAGCATTACGTTCGAGGGGAACACCCCGTATTGCCAATAGGCTCCTTAAACGGGTACGCGATATATCCCAGGTCAGAGGGGAAGACTACATTACGCAGGAGACAACTCATGCGGCACTTAATCAGCTGCAAGTAGATGAAAAAGGCCTTGATCATATCGATCATAAGCTGCTGACTACTATCATGGACCAATTCCGAGGAGGTCCGGTCGGACTTGATACAATCAGTGCGACAATCGGAGAAGAATCCCAGACGATTGAGGATGTATATGAACCGTATTTGCTGCAGATTGGTTTCATACAACGAACACCTCGCGGTCGGGTTGTGACACATCTTGCCTATGCCCATTTCAACCGGGAGGTGCCAGGGGCTTGACCGGCATTGGAAAAATCTTTATTCTTATAGGCGTTGTGTGTATTATAATCGGCATTATTATGTCGTTTATTGGCAGACTGCCAGGAGATATCGTTTTTAAGAAAGGGAACACGACAGTCTACTTTCCGATCGTAACATCGATTGTAGTAAGTATTGTACTGTCGCTCATCTTGTTCCTCTTCAACAAATTTCGCTGATACAGACTAGGAGTTAACAGGTATGGATATACAGGACTACGATTTTCATTTACCAGAAGAACTAATTGCCCAGACGCCGCTTAAGGATCGGACTGCGTCAAGGCTGCTTGTGTTAAATAAAGAAGAGAAGACAATGGAACACCGTCATTTCGCTGATATCGGTGACTATTTTAAGTCCGGTGATTGTCTTGTTCTGAATGATACACGTGTGCTTCCGGCACGGTTATATGGTATTAAGAAGGACACACAGGCAAAAGTAGAGATTCTCTTACTGAAGCAAGTGGAAGGTGACAGCTGGGAAGTATTAGTTAAACCGGCCAAGAAAGTCAAAGTCGGTACAGTGCTTAGCTTTGGTGACGGAAAACTAACTGCTGTATGTAAGGAATTGCTTGAGCATGGCGGTCGGATTGTAGAGTTTCGTTATGACGGCATTTTCTATGAAGTGCTCGAGCAGCTAGGTGAAATGCCTTTGCCACCTTATATTAAGGAGCAGCTGCCTGATCAAGAGCGTTATCAGACTGTTTATGCCAAGGAACAAGGATCGGCTGCAGCACCTACAGCAGGACTGCACTTTACGAAGGAGCTGCTTGCTAGTCTCCAGGAAAAAGGTGTGGAAATCGCATTCATCACACTTCATGTTGGATTGGGAACATTCCGCCCTGTTAGTGTGGATTCAATAGAGGAACATGAAATGCATGCTGAATTCTATCAAATGTCACAGGAAACAGCAGATCAGCTGACTCGGATACGTGAAAACGGCGGACGGATCATCTCAGTTGGAACGACATCCACACGTACGTTGGAAACAATCACACGTGACCATGAGGGGAAATTTGTGGCTGCAAGCGGTTGGACGGATATTTTCATATATCCAGGCTTTACCTATCGAGCTATAGACGGCTTGATCACTAATTTCCATTTACCGAAATCCACATTGATTATGCTAGTCAGTGCATTTGCAGGACGGGACTTCATCCTGGATGCGTACCGGACAGCTGTAGAAGAGCGCTATCGTTTCTTCAGTTTCGGCGATGCAATGCTGCTGGTATAGATTGATAATAGAAAGGGAACTACTATAATATGGCAATTCGTTATGAATTCATTAAACAAGATAAGCAGACAGGCGCTAGGCTCGGTATCGTACATACACCTCACGGGAGCTTTGAGACGCCGACATTCATGCCGGTAGGAACACTGGCAACGGTAAAGACGATGAGTCCGGAGGAATTAACCGAACTTAACGCGAATATTATTCTATCAAACACCTATCACCTTTGGCTCCGTCCAGGACATGAAATTATCCGCGAAGCAGGCGGCTTGCATAAATTCATGAACTGGGATGGTGCTATTCTGACAGATTCAGGCGGCTTCCAGGTTTTCAGTCTGAGTGATCTTCGTGATATTCAGGAAGAAGGCGTGCATTTCCGTAATCATATAAGTGGGGAAAAGTTATTCCTTTCACCTGAAAAAGCGATGGATATCCAGAACGCGCTTGGCAGTGACATTATGATGGCATTTGATGAATGTCCGCCTTATCCAGCAACATATGATTATATGAAGGCATCGGTAGAGCGGACAAGCCGTTGGGCGGAGCGCTGCTTAACAGCTCATGCTCGTCCGGATGTACAAGGGCTATTCGGAATTGTACAAGGCGGCGAGTTTGAAGACCTTCGTAAACAGAGTGCGCAGGATCTTGTTAGTATGGACTTCCCTGGCTACGCTGTCGGCGGTCTGTCTGTAGGCGAACCGAAGGATGTCATGAACCGAGTGCTGGAATTCACCACTCCATGGCTTCCACAGGATAAACCACGTTACTTGATGGGTGTTGGCTCACCAGATTCCTTAATTGACGGTGCAATCCGAGGGATTGATATGTTTGATTGTGTGCTTCCGACTCGAATTGCGCGTAATGGAACATGTATGACATCCAAGGGCCGTCTTGTTGTCCGTAATGCACAATACGCCCGTGACTTCGGTCCGATTGATGAGAACTGTGATTGTAAGGTGTGCAAAAATTATTCACGCGCTTACATTCGTCACCTTATCAAATGTAATGAAACTTTCGGATTTAGGCTTACTACTTACCATAACTTGCATTTTCTGATAGAATTGATGAGGAAAGTCAGAGAAGCGATCAAAGAGGATCGACTTGGCGATTTTCGAGATGAATTCTTCGAAAGTTATGGATTCAACAAGCCGAACGCGAAGAATTTCTAGAAAGGGGGAGCAGTGAATGAATATTCAAAGTTTAATACTGATCGTATTAATGTTTGTTATCTTCTACTTCCTGTTGATTCGTCCGCAGCAGAAGCGTCAGAAACAGGTTAGACAAATGCAGTCTAACTTGAAAAAAGGAGACAGCATCGTTACCATCGGTGGTTTACATGGGAAGGTGCATGCTATAGACGAGGCATCTGTAGTCCTGACTACGGATGACGGCAGTAAATTGACGTTCGATCGTAACGCGATTCGTGACGTTAAACCTTTAGAAGCGTAAAGATAAAAGACAGGAGATTTCTCTCCTGTCTTTTTTATGTGCTGCTTTTAATGTTGACACCGATCATGCCGCCGACTAGCGCAGCTGCTAGAAAACCGCCATGCGTCAATAGCTGTGTTCCCGAAAATCCTACTTGATAACCTAGATATTGATAGAGAAGAATGAAAAGGGAAAATCCGATTGCGGTCATACCGCCGAGCATCCAACCTTTATCTTCGCCTTTCACCCCAGCAATGAAACCACCGATGAATAAACTGAGGACTCCAGCTCCGAGGGTTGTCCAGTCCAGCATACCTTTCCCCATCTCCGAGAAGCGAAGCAATAATGCCAGTGTGAAGCTGATGAATAACAGCAGTGCAAAGACAGTAATCCAGCCATACAATATCGCTTGTACATTCTTTTTCACAAAGATCCCTCCAGCAAGTCTATATGGCTACTGTATGCTCGTCCATCCAAATTAAGAACGAATAGAACGATTACTCTTACACAAAATAAACAAAAAGGAGGCGGGCATTTTGCTGGATACACTGGAATGGTCGATTATAGGAAGAACGATTCTTTCTTATATTGTCATCGTCATTATTTTCCGCCTTATGGGAAAACGTGAGATTGGTGAACTGAGTATCATCGATTTAGTTGTTTATTTGATGTTAGCTGAAATAGCTGTGTTTTCCATCGAAGACCCTAGCAGTCATTTGCTTCACTTTATCGTGCCGATGGTAATACTCCTGATAATACAGAGAGGTACAGCATTAATTTCCTTAAAGTTTCCTAAGATGCGTGATTTTATGGAAGGAAAACCATCAGTCATTATTTCACGCGGTAAGATAGATGAGCATGAAATGCGCAAGCAGCGTTACAGCTTTTCTGATCTTCAGCAGCAGCTGAGAGAAAAGGGTACGAAAAGTGTACAGGATGTCGATTTTGCGATCTTAGAGACATCCGGTGAATTGTCTGTATTTGAAAAGCAGGATACAGAAGATGGCAGCAGCGGGTTTGTCCAGCCATTGATTATCGACGGCGAGATTCAGCAAGAGGCGTTAGATAATATCGATAAATCTGATTCTTGGCTTCGCGGTGAGATGAAGCGTCATGGCCATCCTAATATTGCGCGTATCTCGTATTGCACACTCGACCAAGACCATAATTGGTATATTGACCGAAAAGATGAACGTTAACAGTGATTAACGTTTCTTTCTGGACAGAAACTGCTCCACTTCCGCTCTCGTTATAAACCCGAAACTGAGCATGAACAATAGATAGAGGACAGTTAGAATTAAAAGTAATAATAGAAAAGCTGGAAGGTTATATAGCGAACTGGCGAATATACCCTTCAACAGATGGGCAGAAAATACTGTTAACCCCAGCAAACCAAGCATTTGACCGAGTTCCTTCCACGATAGTCTGAAACCAGCAACGCGTGCTAGTGAGATCAAATGCAATAAAGTGATTAAAACTACTGTGACAATCATACTGATGGCAACTCCGATAATTCCAAACTTCGCATTGGAAGCTAGTGAAACGAGCAAAATTATTTTTACGCCTGCACCGATGATCGTATTCCACATCGCAGATTTGGCTGCGTCGAGCGCTTGCAGTGCAGTGCTGAGCGGCATTTGAATATACATCATAAGATAGAAAGGTGCCATGAGCAGTATGAATCGCTCCGCGCTCTCGCTTCCGTACATATAATGAAGAATCGGACCTGCAAATACTGTTAGAATTACCGTTGCTATTGCACCTGAGGCAAAACTTAGCCGGATTGCCTGGTGAATTCGATAATGAACGAACTGGTGTCTATTCTGTTCATTTGCCTCGCTGATAGAGGGCAGTAAAGCCGTTGCGAGAGAATTCGTAATGAAAGTCGGCAGGAACAAAAGAGGCAGTGCATAGCCTGTAAGTTCACCGTATTGCCTTGTTGCCATTGCCGTTCCGACCCCGGCTAGGGCAAGACTTTGAGCAGTAAGTATTGGCTCCAGGAAATGGGTGCCGCTAGCAACCAGCCTGCTGCCAGTGGCGGGTAAGGCAATCGAGAACAGACGATCTAATGTTTGTTTGCCCCCCTTTAAGGCTGTAACGAATTGAGATCGTATTTTTACGGTCTTTTTTCGTTTAAATTGATAGAACATATAAAGCAAAGAAATAAATTCTCCGATTAAAACCGAAATCATCGCCCCTAAAGCAGCGAATTCCACTCCGTAAGGCAGAAAGAATTTTACGAGGAAGACTGTACAGCTAATCCGGACGATCTGTTCGATCACTTGGGAAAAGCTCTGCGGCTTCATATTCTGTTTCCCTTGGAAATACCCCCGAAGTACTGCTGCAACTGCCAAAATCGGTATGACTGGTCCGATTGCCAGCAATGGATAGATGACACGCGCATCTTTCAGGAGCTTGTCCGCAAGAAACGGAGCTGCCAGATAAAGAACTCCGACAAAAACAATGCTGATGCTCAGTGTTACCGTTAGAGAAACAACAACGATTTTTTTGATTTGGTCGTTGTCTCCACGCACATCTGCTTCTGCTACCCGTTTGGAAATAGCGGTGGGCAGACCGAACTGGGTGATGGCAGTCGCCAGGAATAATGTCGGCATGGCCATCATGTATAGACCAATCCCTTCTTCCCCCATGACACGTGCAACGACAATTCGGTTCACGAATCCTAGGAAGCGGGTGATCAAGCTGGCAGCAATCAGAATGAGTGCCCCTTTTAGGAAAGTCTGCTTCGTCACATCGACAACCTGCCTTCTCAAATATTAGTTTTTCGGCTACAATTATATGTATGCATGAGATATGGCCAAGCATGACTAGCCTGAACAGAACAAGGCAAGTTGTTTTAGGAGGTAAAAACGTGTACGAAACAAAGACAGTAAATGAATGGAAGTCGGAAGTGATGCCTGCAGTGATCAGCAAGAAGGAAGAATTTCACCTGCTTGGATATAATAAAGCTTCTGCTGCAGATATTTGGAGCTGTATGGAGAAAAAGGTATGGAAAAAAGAGAAAGACAAACAAAAACGATTATATGAAGTAGTAGCTGATATTATGTCGCTGAATGTATCGGTTTATATGGGCTACTTGACAATGTCAGTGTATGAGGAAGATGAGGATCTGATGGCTTCCATCGCCGCCATCAATGGTCAATCCTGATCAGGGTAATGTTGACAGTGCTTGCTCATGTTTTCTATACTATGTGAGTATTTGACGGACGAGCACAGCATGTACATACATGTGATTTTATTGCAGACAAAGTCTGCAGCATATTAGGTTTCCGTTTGAACGGAAAATGGGAGGCAGTTGCATCATGGTGAAAAGAGGCAGAATAGTTGCCTTCTTCTTGATCGTCCTATTGCTTTTGGGAGCGATGGGAACGACAGTTAAAGGAATCGCAAATGATTTAAATTTAGGACTCGATCTGCAGGGCGGATTCGAAGTACTTTATGAAGTAAGCCCGCTCGAGGAAGGGGACAAGGTGGATACGGCAACGCTGAATGCTACTGCACAAGCATTGAATGAGCGCGTCGATTCCCTTGGTGTTAGTGAGACAAGCATAGACATTGAGCAGCCGAACCGAATCCGCGTCCAGCTTGCTGGAGTGAAAGATCAGGATCAAGCTCGTGAGATGCTATCGACGACTGCCAATCTATCATTCCGTGACACAGCAGATAAAGAGTATTTGAACGGTACAGATATCGAGGCAGGCAGTGCGAAGCAGGCATTCGATCCGCAAACAAATCAGCCACTCGTTACAGTGGAGATGAAAGATGCTTCCAAATTCGGTGAAGTGACGAGTGAACTCTCCCAGCGAGCATACCCAGAAAACAGACTGGTTATCTGGCTGGATTATGAGGATGGAGAATCCTTTGAAGAGGAATCACAAAAGCCTGAGGATGAACAAAAGTTCATTTCTGCACCTGCTGTTTCTCAGACTATCAACAGTAAATCAGTTCAGATTGAAGGTAACTTCACAGTAGAAAGTGCACAAGAGCTTGCAGATCTCCTGAATGCTGGATCACTCCCAGTGAAAATGGATGAAGTGTATTCAAACTCAGTTGGAGCTCAATTCGGACAGGAAGCCCTGGATCAGACGATGCTTGCAGGGTATATTGCATTCGCGCTTATTCTGTTGTTCATGATTGTATATTATAGACTTCCAGGTTTCATTGCTGCCATAACATTAGCAGTTTTTGCTTATTTGAACATACTTGTATTCGATTTGCTTGGTGTTGTTCTGACACTTCCTGGCATTGCAGCACTAATTCTAGGTGTGGGGATGGCAGTTGACGCCAACATCATCACATATGAACGGATAAAAGATGAACTAAAAACAGGTAAGTCACTCAAAGCTGCTTATAAAGCTGGTAACAAAAACTCATTGGCAACTATTACCGATGCCAACGTGACTACGATGATTGCAGGGATTGTCCTGTTCATTTTCGGTACGAGCTCTATTAAAGGTTTCGCAACGACGCTAATCATCAGTATTCTATTGAGCTTCATCACAGCTGTATATGGATCACGTGCCTTGCTTAGTTTGATGGTGAAAAGCCGTGCGTTCGATAAGAAGCCAGGCTGGTTCGGTGTATCGAAGAAAAATATCCGCAAACTGAGTGACAAAGAAGAACGTGACGTCACTTTCTATGGTTTGAAGCTGAACCTAGTCAAGCACAGAAAAGCTTATTTCGCTTTCTCTATCGCGCTTACAATTGCCGGGATCATCTGCTTGAGTGTATTTAAGCTGAACCTTGGTATCGACTTTACAAGTGGATCTCGTGTTGAATTCGATTCCAACCAAGCTCTAACGACAGAACAAGTAGAGCAGAAGATAGAAGATTTCGGGTTCGAATCGAGAGAAACGCAGCTTTCAGCTGATGGCAAACATGCCTCCGTCCGACTTGAAAGCACGCTCACAAATAACCAAGAAAATGAGTTGAAGAGCAGTATTCAAGATGAATATGGAGATGCACCTAGTATCAGTACCGTATCGCCTATAATCGGAAAAGAACTAGCTAAAAATGCTTTGTATGCTGTTATTTTTGCTTCTATTGGTATCATACTGTACGCGACGATCCGATTTGAATTCAAATTTGCAGTCACAGCCATAGTGGCCTTGTTACATGACGCCTTCTTCATTCTGGCAGTATTCAGTATTACCAGACTGGAATTCGACATTACGATCATTGCCGCAATCCTGACGATAATCGGTTATTCGATCAATGATACGATAGTTACCTTTGACCGGATTAAAGAGAATATTCGAATCAAACGGAAAGTCAAAACGTTTGATGAGCTGGCCAAAATCGTGAATGACAGCTTGCTGCAAACACTTGTACGAAGTGTGAACACAGTACTAACAGTAATAGTAGCAGCGATTATTCTCTGGATCTTCGGTGCTTCATCGATTGCTAACTTCTCAATCGCGCTTGTGATTGGTTTGGCAGCAGGGACATATTCATCCCTATTCATTGCTTCTCAGCTGTGGCTCGTTTGGCGCGGCAGAAATATTGAAAAGAATCCAATCATCCATGAAGAGAAAAAGAAAGTAGAAGGACCGCAAGTCTGATTGGAGAACCCCCGTAATAATTACGGGGGTTATTTTTTTTAGAATGGGGAATGTATAGAGTAGCCGCATTAGAAAGGAGCCAGCAAATGAAGGCACAATGGTATATCATTCTAGCAGTCATCTTTGCAGTACTTATTGCAATATTCGCAGTTATTAACGTAGACAGCGTACAGGTGGACTATTTATTCGGAACAGGTTCCGCCCCGCTAATCCTGATCATTCTGTTCTCCGTTTTGATGGGCGTCTTGATTACAGCATCTGTAGGAGGGTTGCGTATGTTCAAGTTAAATAGGGAAGTACGCGCTTTACGTAAGGATAGCGATAAAAAAGCAGCTGAAATTACTGAACTACAAGAGAAACGTGCGGAACAGGGACATGAAGAACTGGAGAGGCCAACGACAAATATATCCGATCCGACTACGAATACGTACCCTACATCCGAACGGATAAGAGATGAATACAGACAATAACCGATTGCTCCCTTGACCAGGCTCTAGTATAATAGCTTGGTTAGGGGGTCTTTTTTTATGTTGGAAAGTAGAATGAGATGGAAGGATAATAGCAGCCGCCATTCAGCTCAAGAGCCGATGGGATTAGGTGTTTCTCCGCTTGTGGAGCAGTTGCTCATACAGCGTGGAATCACGTCAGAAGAGGCTGCAAAACGGTTCCTTCATCCGTCTCTTGAGGACCTACACAGCCCGGAACTTATTTCTGATATAGATGTTGCAGCGCAACGGATCCATGCTGCAGTGGAGCAGGGTGAAAAAATTCTGGTTTTCGGAGATTATGATGCAGATGGAGTTTCATCCACTGTTGTTTTATTAGAAGCATTACGGGAGCTTGGGGCGGACTGTGATTATTATATTCCGAATCGGTTTACGGAAGGATACGGACCAAATGAGGCAGCTTTCCGAGCTGCAAAGGACAACGGCTATCAATTGATTGTAACAGTAGATACCGGTATTGCTGCAAACCACGAAGCGGAAGTAGCGAAACAAATCGGAATCGATCTTATCATCACTGATCACCATGAAGTCCAGGAAGCAGTCCCGGGAGCTCTCGCAGTTGTACATCCGAAATGTTCGCCAAATTATCCTTTCCATGAGCTTGCTGGAGTAGGAGTCGCTTTCAAGCTGGCTCATTATTTACTTGGTTATTTCCCAAAACAGCTGCTTGATCTTGTTGTGATCGGAACGATTGCTGATTTGGTCCCGCTTGTTGATGAGAACAGGATACTTGCTGCAGAAGGATTAAAGGCAATTGCATCGTCGACAAGACCTGGAATTCGCGCGCTGAGAGATAGCTGTGGACTAGATGGAATCGTAACGGAAGAGGATATTGGCTTTAAGATCGGTCCGCGTATCAACGCTGTCGGACGATTGCAGGATGCCGACCTTGCTGTCGAGCTGCTGCTTGCAGCTTCGTATGAGGAAGCTGCGGAAATGGCAGAGGAAATACAATCACTCAATACAGAAAGACAGAATATCGTAGCTAAAATAGCTAAAGAAGCAGAAGCAATGGTTAGAGAACAGTCTGAGGAAGACAGCAGTCATGTCATCATTGTTGCAAAGGAAGGCTGGAACGAAGGGGTACTTGGAATTGTGGCCTCTAAATTGGTGCGTACCTTCGACCGTCCGGCAATTGTGCTGGCAATTCATCCAGAAAAAGGCACGGCTAAAGGTTCAGCCCGCAGCATTGATGCTTTTGATTTATTCCATCATTGTATGCAGGTTCGTGATCATTTCGTCTCTTTCGGCGGACATGCCCAAGCAGCTGGGATGACATTGGAATTGGAACAATTGGAAACCTTGAGAAAAACATTGAATCAAATGGCAGCAGAATCGCTTTCAGCCGAAGATTTCAAGCAAACTCTTGCTATCGACTTGTCGGTTACCGTTGGTGATGTATCAATCGATTTGATCCGAGACATGGCCCAGCTCTCGCCTTTTGGAATGCAAAATCCAAAACCGCTCGTTAAGCTGACGTCACAAATGCGGGAAGTGAAGCTCATCGGAGCAAATAAAAACCATCTTAAGTTTGTATTCGCAGAGGATAGCGTACAATTAGATGGTGTATGTTTCGGTCAGGGAGAGCTTTACCCATTCCTCACCCCGGCAGATAATTTGGAAGTTGTTGGAGAATTGTCTATCAATGAATGGAACGGCAGGCAAAAACCGCAGATTTTAATTGACGATGTAGCAATTCGTTCCTGGCAGCTATTCGATCATAGGGGAAGCAAACAGCTTCAAAAAGTCGTGCAAGTCAAAGAGGAAGAAGAAACAGCTGTCGTGCGGTTCAGACCTAATACAGATCTAAGCTGGCTGTCAGATGAAATTCGCGTTCTTGATTTTGAAACAGAAGGTCTTGCAAATGCGGCCGGTAATATTAAGGCAGTCATACTTGCCGATCTGCCCCGCCGTATGACGGATATCACGTATGTATTGCAGCATATACAGCCAGATTTAATATATGCGTGCTATGACGTCAAGGAGAACGCCTATCTGCAAGGTTTCCCGGATCGTGACCAATTTAAGCTATTCTATGCGATTGTGCTGAAGCAAAAGACGATTAATTATCGCCAGCTCGAAGATTATCTGAAAAACAGCCGTGGCTGGAGTCCGGAAAGGACCAAGTTTATTTCCGACGTGTTTTTTGAGCTGGAATTTGTTAAACTAGATAAGGATCAAATTTCAATCAACCAAAATCCTTCCAAACGTGATCTGGCTGACTCTGAAGTCTACCAGGGATTGAAGGAAGCGATAGAAGTCGAGAAGATCTTATATTATTCCGGCTATAAGGAATTGAGAGCGTGGCTGGAACGCGTACTTGAACGCGGGGAAGTTATCGAGGAGGAAGCAGTAAATGGATTATAAAAAATATATTACAGTCGTAGAGGACTGGCCGAAACCAGGTATCAGATTCAAGGATATCACTACATTGATGGATAATGGTCCGGCATATAAATCAGCGGTAAATGAAATCGTGGAATTCGCTAAAGATAAAAATGTGGACTTGATCGTCGGTCCTGAAGCCCGCGGCTTCATCGTTGGCTGCCCAGTATCTTATGCGCTGGATATCGGCTTTGCCCCTGTCCGTAAGGAAGGCAAGCTTCCTCGTGAAGTTATCAAAGTCGCTTATGGACTTGAATACGGCGAGAATGTTTTGACAATCCATAAAGATGCAATCAAACCAGGACAGCGTGTCCTTATTACGGATGACTTGCTGGCAACTGGTGGTACAATCGAAGCGACAATCAATCTTGTTGAACAGCTAGGTGGTATTGTTGTCGGATGTGCGTTCTTCGTTGAACTGTCATATCTTGACGGCAGAGACAAGCTGGACGGATATGACGTGCTTACTCTGACTAGCTACGAATAATATTGAACATAACTAGAGTGCCTCTTTGGGGCACTCTTTGTTTCATTTTAAGAAACAGATACTTGTCGAATAGATTGGATATTTGTTAAGCTTATAAAAATAACATGTGACAGTTTAGAACCCTCGTCGCTTATGCAGACGATGAGAAGGAGTTTAACTAAAGAGATGCCAAAGGAAAAAGTTCTCACGGCCGAAGAGGTCATACAAGAAGCAACCCGATATCTGTCGGACGAGCATATAGATTTTATCCGGAAAGCGTATGAGTTCGCCGAAAAAGCGCATGAAGGACAATTCCGCCGTTCCGGGGAAGCTTATATAATCCACCCTGTTCAAGTGGCTGGAATTCTTGTTCATCTGGAACTCGATGCTGAAACAATCGCAGGCGGCTTCCTGCACGATGTAGTGGAGGATACACCTGTTACAGTCGAAGAATTGGAAGCAGCTTTTAATGCCGAAGTAGCCATGCTAGTCGACGGTGTTTCCAAGCTTGGGAAAATTAAATATAAATCTAAACAGGCGCAGCAGGCTGAAAATCACCGGAAGATGTTCGTTGCAATGGCAAAGGATATACGGGTTATTTTAATTAAGCTTGCTGACCGGTTGCATAATATGCGTACGCTGAAGCATCTGTCACCTGAAAAGCAACGCCGAATTTCCAATGAGACACTGGAAATCTTTGCGCCACTAGCGCACAGACTCGGAATCAGCACGATCAAGTGGGAACTAGAGGATACGGCTCTTCGCTACATGAATCCGCAGCAATATTACCGTATTGTCCACTTGATGAAGCAAAAGCGCGATGAACGGGAAAGCTATATTGGTGACGTGATGGACCAAATTCGAAATCAGCTTAGCGATATTCATATCGATGCCGATATATTCGGACGACCAAAGCACTTGTACAGCATTTACCGAAAGATGGAGTATCAGCATAAGCAGTTCAATGAAATTTACGACCTGCTTGCAGTTCGGGTGATTGTGAAAAGCATCAAAGACTGTTATGCCGTTCTTGGTGTGATTCATACTTGCTGGAAACCGATGCCTGGCAGATTCAAGGATTATATTGCGATGCCGAAGCTTAACCTATACCAATCCCTGCATACAACTGTCATCGGACCAAAGGGCGATCCGCTTGAAGTGCAAATTCGTACAGAAGAAATGCATGAGATCGCTGAATATGGTATCGCAGCCCATTGGGCGTATAAGGAAGGTAAACAGCTTAATACTAGCACGCAGAAAAAATCATTTGAAGAGAAGCTGACGTGGTTCCGAGAGATACTTGATTTCCAGAATGAATCCGAGAATGCGGAGGAGTTCATGGAATCTCTTAAGCTTGACCTTTTCAGTGACATGGTTTATGTGTTCACACCAAAAGGCGATGTTATCGAACTTCCTTCTGGTTCCGTTCCGATTGATTTCGCTTATCGCGTCCATACAGAAGTGGGGAATCATACGGTCGGAGCGAAGATAAACGGCAAGATGGAGCCGCTTGAGTATAAACTGAAGAATGGCGATATTGTCGAGATGATGACTTCCAAGCATTCCTATGGACCATCTCAGGACTGGGTTAAGCTTGCACAGACAACTCATGCACGTAATAAGATCAAACAGTTCTTCAAGAAACAGCGCCGCGAAGAGAATGTAGCCAAAGGCAAGGAGCTTGTGGAAGAAGAAGTGAAACAGTCTGGCTTCGATTTGAAGCTTGTATTTACGCCGGACAACCTTCGCAAAGTAGTCGAGAAGTTTAACTTCACGTCAGAGGAAGATATGTATGCAGCTGTAGGCTATCAAGGTATCACAGCAGCACAGATCACGACTAGACTGACCGAGAGCCTGCGTCGTCAGTATGAAAAAGAAGAAGTGATGGAGAAGACGATTGAAACAGCGAAGATGGCAAGTGCGTCTAAATCCGCTGCCTCAAGCCGCAAGCGGGATTCCGGTGTGCGCGTCGAGGGTGTCGATAATATGCTTGTTCGCCTTTCTAAATGCTGCAACCCTGTACCGGGCGACGAAATTGTCGGTTATATAACAAAGGGAAGAGGAGTCTCTGTCCATCGTTCCGACTGTCCTAATATGCAGACGGAAGACGCTCAAACGCGTAAGCTTCAAGTCGACTGGGAAAACAATGCAACCATTTCCAAGCAATATCATGTGGATCTGGAAATCACTGCTTTTGACAGACATGGATTGATGAATGAAGTGCTGCAGGCAGTCAATGAGACTCGCACGCAGATTACTGCTGTCGATGGCAAGTCTGATCGGAATAAGCTTGCAACAATCCATTTGACCATTTTAATTCACAATACCGGCCATCTTCGGAAGATTGTAGAGCGGATCAAACAAATAAAAGATATTTATACCGTTACGAGAATGCTGCAATAGAGAAATGAGGCGCAAGAGATGAAAGTAGTAGCACAGCTTTCAAAAGAAGCCTCCGTCACTGTACGTGAAGAGGTTATCGGAAAAATTGGCAAAGGATTTATGCTGCTTGTTGGCATCACACATGATGATACAGAAGCGGATCTTGATTATATCGTGAATAAGCTGATTCACCTCCGCGTCTTTGAAGATGCTGACGGTAAGATGAATGAGTCGCTCCTTCAAATCGACGGGGAAATTCTGTCCATTTCCCAATTTACATTGTATGCTGATACTCGGAAAGGACGCCGGCCCAGCTTCACTGACGCTGCTAAGCCGGATGTGGCTAGTAAGCTTTATGAACAATTCAATCAAAAGCTTACCGAAGCTGGCATTCACGTGGAAACTGGAGAATTCGGTGCACATATGGACGTACAGCTCATCAATGAAGGTCCAATTACTATTATCCTAGACAGCGCGGATCGACCGAACAAGGAAGCATGATGCTTTCTTGTTTTTTTGTATAAAAAACGGATGAATCGTCGAGAATACTAGTGATGAATAATCCGTAAAGGTGTGATCAGCTTGCGAGGCAGTGATGCACAGCAGCATGTATTCGCCGCAGCTCGGCTGGATGCTATCCGGCTTAGAAGTGAACCGGCTTCTCTTATCGACGATCCGTTTGTACCGGACTTCATAGGATCGCCAAACAGTATTGAACGAAAAAAATTACAAGAACGGCTAAAACAATCTTGACAATCTTTCTTACAAACATGTACTATTATTACAATCTAAAGAAACCGGAAATCCGATGAGGGAAAGAGTAAGTCGAAATCACTGTGAACAGAGATCAGGCGTCATTGGCTGTAAGCGCCTGGCACAGCTTCGAACTGAAAGACATTCCTTAGGATCACTGTCGAACAACGCAGTAGACAGTGACGTAGCAGGCGTTAACTGACCAAGGTGGGATACAGCTGTATCCAACTAGGGTGGCAACGCGGGAAAAACTCCCGTCCCTTGTGTTATAAGGGACGGGGGTTTTTTGTCGTTATTTTTAGGAATCCGGGGATTGGGTCATTAGTCGAGGAGGTTATCTCATGGAGATGAAAGCGCCAAGAGGTACACAGGATATCTTACCTGGTACATCAGAAAAGTGGCAGTACGTAGAAAAAGTATTGACAGATTTGGCAAGTAAATTCAACTACAAAGAAATCAGGGTGCCGATTTTTGAACACACAGAGTTGTTCCTTCGCGGTGTAGGGGAAACAACCGATATTGTGCAAAAAGAAATGTACACATTCAAGGACAAAGGTGACCGCAGTTTGACTCTGAGACCAGAAGGAACAGCTTCTGTCGTTCGCGCATATGTGCAAAACAAGCTCTATGGGCTGCCAGAGCAGCCAACGAAGCTGTTTTATTACGGACCGATGTTCCGCTATGAGCGACCGCAGCAAGGACGCATGCGCCAGTTCGTTCAATTCGGTGTAGAAGCTTTGGGTAGTGAAGATCCAGCAATCGATGCGGAAGTAATCAGCTTGGCGATGAGCGGTTATCAGCAGTTAGGCTTGAAATCATTGAAACTGATTATCAACACACTTGGAGATAAAGAAAGCCGTGAAGCACACCGAACAGCTCTGATCGAACACTTCACACCTGTCAAAGATGAGCTATGCAGTGACTGTCAGAATCGTCTGGAAAAGAACCCATTGCGCATACTTGATTGTAAGAAGGACCGAGAGCATCCGAAAGTCAAGAGCGCACCATCCATCCATGATTATCTCAATGACGAATCCAAAGCATACTTCGACGGAGTTAAAGCGAATCTGGATGCAATCGGTATTCCTTATGAAGTAGATCCGAATCTTGTCAGAGGCTTGGATTATTACAATCACACAGCATTTGAGATCATGAGTAATGCAGAAGGTTTCGGTGCTCTTACGACTCTCACAGGCGGGGGACGTTATAACGGTCTTGTCGAAGAAATTGGCGGACCATCCACACCAGGTATCGGTTATGCACTGAGCATAGAACGTCTATTATTTGCTTTAGAAGCAGAAGGTATTGAACTGCCTGTTGAAGCTGGAACTGATGTTTATGTGGTTGCACTTAGTGACGAAGCTGTCCAAAAAGAAGCCGCAAAGCTGACATATCAGCTGCGCTTAGCTGGAGTAACAGCCGATAAGGATTACCTTGGTAAGAAAATGAAGGGCCAATTCAAAGCAGCCGATCGTCAGCAGGCGAAGTTTGTTGTTGTACTCGGTGAAGATGAGCTGGAAAAAGGTGTCATTTCCTTGCGTAATATGCAAGATGGACAGCAGAACGAAGTAGCAATCAAAGAAGCTGTTGATACAATCAAACAACAGCTGGATGGAGGAAAAGCGGATGAGTGAGAGACAAAAGGCGGGGCTGCTGCGAACGAGCCATGCAGGCGAGACAGTAATAATCAAAGGATGGGTACAGAAAAGACGTGATTTAGGCGGATTGATTTTTGCTGATATCCGGGATCGTTCCGGAATCGTACAAGTCGTCTTTAATCCTGATGTATCCAAAGAAGCATTAGAAACTGCTGAGCAAATCCGCTCTGAATTCGTCGTTAGTGTGACTGGTAAAGTTGTGGAGCGTGAAGATGCAACTAAAAATCCAAACATGGCAACTGGTGAAATCGAAGTTGTCGCAGAAGAAATTGGTATCTTGAACAAAGCGAAGAGTCCAGCATTTCAAATCGAGGATGATGTAGATGCATCCGAGGATGTCCGCTTGAAATACCGCTATCTTGATTTGCGCAGAAAACCGCTGCAGGAGACATTCCGTCTTCGCCATCAAGCAACGCAAGCAATCCGCAACTTCTTGAACGAGGAAGAATTTTACGAGATGGAAACGCCGATGCTGACGAAAAGCACACCAGAAGGAGCACGCGACTATCTAGTACCGAGCCGAGTGCATCCAGGTGAGTTCTATGCGCTTCCGCAATCTCCGCAGCTTTTCAAACAGCTGCTGATGATTTCAGGCTTCGAGAAGTATTATCAGATTGCCCGCTGTTTCCGTGATGAAGATCTGCGTGCTGACCGTCAGCCAGAGTTCACTCAAATCGATATCGAGACATCTTTCATGTCTACAGAAGATATCATAGGCATGACAGAACGTATGATGAAGCGTGTCATGAAAGAAGTGAAGGACGTTGAAGTTCAAGTACCATTCCCGCGTCTGCCTTATACAGAAGCAATGGAACGTTTCGGTTCTGATAAACCGGATACACGTTTCGAACTCGAATTGGTAGATGTGAGAGAAGCAGTGAAATCTGCTGACTTCAAAGTATTCCAAGATGCAATACAGAACGGTGGCCGCGTCAGCGCGATTAACGTCAAAGGACAGGCAGCTAACTTCTCCCGTAAGGATATCGATGCATTGACTGATTTTGTTAAGATCTACGGTGCAAAAGGACTTGCGTGGGTTAAAGCAGAAGCTGACGGTAGTTTGAAAGGACCAATTGCGAAGTTCCTTGATGAAACAGTTCAAGGTGAGCTGAAAGATGTTCTTTCTGCAGAAGCGGGTGACTTGCTAGTATTCGTTGCAGATAAGACAAAAGTGGTCTTTGATAGCTTAGGAGCATTACGGAATAAACTTGGCCGTGAGCTTGGACTGATCGATGAAACCAAATTCAACTTCCTTTGGGTGACGGATTGGCCATTATTCGAATATGACGAAGAAGAAGGCCGCTATTACGCAGCTCATCATCCATTCACGATGCCGGCAGCAGCAGATATCGACAAGCTGGAAACAGATCCTTCCTCTGTCAAAGCAGAAGCGTATGACATTGTTCTCAATGGTTATGAGCTAGGAGGCGGTTCACAGCGTATCTATCAAATGAATCTGCAAAATCGGATGTTCGAAGTTCTTGGCTTCACGAAGGAAGAAGCACAGGAGCAATTTGGCTTCCTATTGGATGCATTGGAATCAGGAGCTCCTCCGCACGGCGGAATTGCACTTGGTTACGACCGTTTCATCATGCTATTGTCCAACAGCACAAACCTACGGGATACAATTCTGTTCCCGAAAACAGCATCTGCGACAGATCCATTGACAGATGCTCCTGATCCAGTAAGCAAAAAACAGCTGGATGAGCTGTATTTAGATATTCAGAAAAAATCAGCAGGGCAAGAAGCATAATAGACAGAGTTACCAGTTGAAAACTCTGTTTATCCATGCTAATATAGTTCCATAAACAAATAGCAATCCTGATGTGTACGTTCTTCATATGTTTTGACCGATTACAGTGAAGTACGGGAGCCCGAAAGTCTTCGCGCGGCGTGCAAGCCTCCATGGAGTGGACGCATAAAGTGCGAATCAGGGCACCCACCTGCGGAGAGCGGGTTCAAAACTTCAATAGGACGGCACGATCGGGATTGCTATTTTTCCGTTAAAATTAACAAAGCAGCACACACCCTACTAGGGTATGTGCTGCTTTTTATTTTGCGACTTGTTCTAGGTTTCCATTTTTGTCCATCCGGAAAGCTGGGGGTGCAAAGGCATCCTGGTCGTCGAAGATAACCATTTTCCTAGCACGATCCATGATCTGGATGAGCACTTGATAATCAGCTTTCATCGTTTTCAGCTGATTTTTTAAGCTCTCGCATTCCTCTGTAAGTTGTTCCTTTGCATGGCGGAGGTTATGGTTCTCGGCTTCCAGCTGATGAATGGTATGCCGGCTCGTTTCACTAGTTTGATAACCTTGCTCCAATGATTGCAAGTAGCCGATTACTTGAGACAGGTTCAGCTCATCCGCTTGCATATCGCTATCTGTTTTAGTATCAGTATGTTCACCAACAATGAATGTCTCTTGTGCAATCTCTGCTTCGAAACGCGCTGTTTCTTCATCCATTGTAATCGGGAAAGCTTGTTGTGTTTCCATCACGGAGGACATTACCGGTACTGGCTGATGAACGGGTGCAGCAACTGGTTTCTGTGCTCTTTGTTCTGCGCGTTTTTTCTCCTTGCGCTGTCGTTTGGCAATTGCAACGGCCTGTTCGTAGCGGTTGCGAATTTCTGCGTTCCAGCGGAAGCCGCAAGCTGCAGAGGTGCGATTCAGTTTGTCGCCGACTTCATCGAAGGCTCTCAGCTGAGTGCTTCCTTCCCGAATATGCCGAAGCACGGTTTCGGCCAGCAATAAGTCGTCTTCATGACTCCATGCATCTTGTCTTACTTTAACCATATGGGCTAACACTCCATTTCTTATCTGTTAATCTACAAACATAGAAAGTAATAAAAACTGTTAGCCCTATTGTTACCGCAGACTGCTGCTCGTATACCTATAACCTCATTTTCTTTTTGTCACGCGTTCATAGACTTGTTTGAGAGCTTGTTCAAATTTGCCAGTGTCTACCGGTTCATAATATCGTCTGTTCTTAAGCAGGTCGGGCAGGTATTGCTGCTCCACCCAAGCACCTGGATAATCATGCGGATATTGGTAGCCCACGCCGCGGCCCATATGCTTTGCCCCTTGATAATGGGCATCCTTAAGATGAGCAGGCACTTCGCCGACTTTGCCTGAACGGATATCCGACAGCGCAGCATTAATACCCTTATAAGCACTGTTTGATTTAGGAGATAAACAGAGTTCTACGATTGCGTTAGCCAAAGGAATACGTGCTTCAGGGAAACCTACACGTTCAGCTGCTTCTATTGCAGCTAAAGCCCGAGGTCCGGCTTGCGGATTGGCAAGCCCAATATCTTCGTAGGCACACACAATCATCCGGCGACCAATACTGTCAAGGTCACCTGCTTCTATTAAACGAGCCAGATAATGTAAGGCTGCATTTACGTCGCTGCCGCGTATCGATTTTTGGAAAGCGCTCAGTACATCATAATGGGCGTCGCCGTCTTTATCATGAGAAAAGCTTTTCTTCTGCATACAAGCTTCTGCTACTTCCAAATCAATGTGGACAGTCCCATCTTGTGCCGGGGTAGAGTAAGCGGCAAGTTCCAGCCCGTTCAATGCTGCCCGCAAATCGCCTCCCGATGCACTTGCAAAATGCTCCAATGCATCTTTTGTTATATCCAGCTGCATGCTGCCCAGTCCTTGGTCAGGATCATCCACTGCGCGCCCGAGTGCTTCTTTTACATCTGCCGGTTCCAGGCTGTTCAGTTCGAACAGATGACATCTGCTTCGGATTGCCGGATTTATAGAATGATAGGGATTGCTTGTTGTGCACCCGATCAATGTAATCAAATTACTCTCGACATGCGGAAGAAGGAAATCCTGCTTCGCTTTATCAAGACGATGAACCTCATCCAGTATGAGAACGAGCTGGCCGCTCATTTTCGCTTCTTCTACCGCGATTTCCATATCCTTTTTCTTATCCACTACCGCATTAAGCAGCTTGTACCGAATCTGGACGCTGGAAGCAAGCGCGACGGCCATCGACGTTTTCCCCGTGCCTGGAGGACCGTAAAGGATCATCGAACTCAATCGGTCCGCCTCCACCATCCGCCGGATCATCTTACCTTCACCGACGAGATGTTTTTGGCCGATGATCTGGCTGATATCCTTCGGCCGCATGCGATATGCTAATGGTTGTCTGGCCATATTTATTCCTCCATCCTGTTTCTGCTTGTCTTAGCGTATCCAGCGACCGGGGAAAATGCAAGCCACTTGCTATCCATGTTATAATATTTTCTGGTATAATAATCGTTATTGTTTTGAAATCCGAACATTACTGAGGCAGTTATGAGGAGTTTTAAGAGATGAAAATATCGACTAAAGGACGATATGGATTGACTATCATGATCGCATTAGGAAAGCATTATGGAGAAGGACCAGTCTCCTTGAAGACCATTGCGACTGAAAATAAATTGTCCGAGCATTATTTGGAGCAGCTCGCTGCACCGCTTAGGAATGCCTGTCTGGTCAAAAGTATCCGTGGCGCCAAGGGCGGCTATATGCTCGCATCAGCCCCATCAGAGATTACGGCTGGCGATATCATCCGTACGCTGGAAGGTCCGATCACACCTGTTGAGGGGATCGAAGAGGAGGAGCCGGCTAAGCAGCAGCTTTGGCTGCGCATCCGCGATGCCGTCAGGGACGTATTGGATACGACAACTTTAGAGGATCTATGCCGTCATGGAGATGATGAGAGCCAGGATCCGTATATGTTCTATATTTAATGGAGGCAAGCAGTTATGAAACCAATCTATCTTGATCACGCGGCAACATCTCCGATGCACCCGGACGTCATCCAGGCGATGATTCCGGTCATGGAGGGCACATTCGGCAATCCGTCCAGTGTTCATGCATTCGGAAGGGAAGCACGCCATATTGTGGATGTTGCACGTGAGAAGGTTGCAGCAAGTATCGGTGCAACAGATAAACAGATCATCTTCACGAGCGGGGGGACAGAGGCAGATAATATGGCACTCATTGGTGTGGCGAATGCTTGCCGTGAACAAGGTAAGCATATTATTACGACTGCAATCGAGCATCATGCTACACTACATGCAGCCAACTATCTGGAAAGCCAGGGCTTCGAGGTGACATACCTGCCTGCTGATGCGTCAGGGTCAATTAAGCTTGCCGATCTGCAAGCAGCACTGCGACCGGACACGATACTTGTCTCTGTGATGATGATCAATAATGAAACAGGTGTCATGCAGCCGATCCAAGCGATTGGTGACCTGCTACAATCCCATCCTGCTTATTTCCATACAGATGCTGTCCAAGCCTATGGAACCGAGGAGATTGATGTCCATACGCTCGGAGTTGATCTTTTGAGTGTATCGGCGCATAAAATCAACGGACCAAAGGGAATTGGCGCTTTGTATGCAGCTGATGGTGTGCGTATCAAGCCAATCACCTATGGCGGGGAGCAGGAGCGCAAACGCCGTGCGGGAACAGAAAATGTCGCCTCCATCGTCGGTTTTGGCAAAGCGGCAGAATTGGCAATGCAAAAAAGAAATGAACGTAAAGCAGCGTACCAGCTGCTTCAAGATACGTTCATTTCTGAATTGAAGCTTTCAGGAATCGACTTTTCCATCAATGGAGAGTCAGGTCAGCGTTCCGCTGGGATAGTCAATATCAGTTTTCCTGGGACGAATGTAGAATCTCTGCTGATGAACTTCGATTTATCCGGTGTTACTGTATCCAGCGGCAGTGCGTGTACAGCAGGCTCCGTCGATCCGTCACATGTTCTGAAAACGATGTATGGTGAAGATGACCGTGTCACAAACAGTATCCGTTTCAGTTTCGGATATGGCAACACAGCTGAATCCGTCGCAGAGGCTGCCCAGACAGTCGCTGCTATTATAAAACGTCTAACAAAAGGAAAGGAGTGACAAAGATGAAAGAAAACAAAGATATTCGTGTTGTCGTCGGTATGAGCGGCGGTGTCGATTCTTCCGTTGCTGCCCTTTTGCTCAAACAGCAAGGGTACGACGTAGTCGGCATCTTCATGAAAAACTGGGATGATACGGATGAAAATGGCTTCTGTACCGCTACAGAAGATTATGAAGATGTTAAAAAAGTTGCAAACCAAATCGGTATTCCATATTACGGGGTGAACTTCGAAAAGCAGTATTGGGATAAAGTATTCACATACTTCCTTGACGAATACAAAGCTGGACGTACGCCGAACCCGGACGTAATGTGCAACAAAGAAATCAAATTTAAAGCTTTCATGGACCATGCGATGTCTCTTGGAGCCGACTATTTGGCAACAGGTCATTATGCACAAGTCGAAGAGCGTGACGGCAAGACAGTTATGCTGCGCGGTCTGGATGAAAATAAGGACCAAACATATTTCCTAAACCAGCTGACAGAATCAACTCTTTCTAAAGTTATGTTCCCACTAGGCGGAATGGACAAGAAAGAAGTACGCCGTATCGCAGCTGAAAACAATCTTGCTACTGCAACGAAAAAAGATTCCACTGGTATCTGCTTCATCGGAGAGCGCAATTTCAAGAGCTTCCTAAGCGAGTACCTGCCAGCACAGCCTGGCGTCATGGCCACACTGGACGGCGTTGTGAAAGGGAAACATGACGGTCTTATGTATTATACAATCGGACAGCGTCAAGGACTTGGTATTGGCGGAGAAGGCGAACCATGGTTCGTTGTCGGGAAAAACCTGAAGGAAAACATTCTGTATGTAGAACAAGGGTTTAATCATGACAGTTTGTATTCCGATGCGCTAATTGCTGCGGATATGAGCTGGGTTTCCGAAACAGAACTGACTGAACCGATTACCGTAACTGCTAAATTCCGTTACCGTCAAAAAGACAGTAAAGTGACAGTTACACCAATCGGTGATAACAAAGTACGTGTCGATTTCCATGAACCGCAGCGCGCAATAACACCAGGACAAGCAGTCGTCTTCTATGATGGGGATGTATGTCTTGGCGGCGGAACGATCGATGATATCATCAAGAACGAACAACAGCTTGAATACGTCGGTTAAAACAGAAACCCTTGTCTTATGGCAAGGGTTTCCCTTACATAGAGGAGTAGGAGTGAAAAGATGGATCATATTAAATCAGGAATAGAAGCATTGCAGAAACAGGATCTTGAGGAAGCTGCCAAGCATTTTAATATAGCTATCGAAGAAAATCCAAACGATCCAGTTGGATATGTGAATTTCGGTAATCTGCTGATGCGGATGAATGAATTGGAAAAAGCAGAGCGCTTCTTCCAGCGTGCCATCGAGCTTGATGAGAAAGCTGCGACAGCTTATTACGGTCTCGGAAGTATGTATTACACGGGAGAGATGTATGAGAAATCCATTCAGCAGCTGATGGAAGCAGTTAAACTTGGGTTGGATGAAGGAGACGTCCACTATCTGCTTGGTATGTCGTTACAGCAGACTGGACAAGAAAAGCTTGCACTTCCTTATTTGCAGCGTGCTGCGGAGCTTGAGGACCGCGATGCAGCTATCGTTTTCCAATATGGTTTGGCATTAGCGAACGCAGGGGAAGTCGATACAGCGCAGCGGGTGCTGCTTGACCTTCTCGAATGGAGTCCGAATCATAGTGATGCTCTTTATAATATAGGTGTCGCTTACCTGTACCAGCAGCAGTTTGAAAAAGCGCTCGCTTATATGGATAAAGCTCTTGAAGCACAGCCTGATCATGAAATGGCCATGCACGGAAAGGCGCAAATTGAACTAATCATGGAGCAAATCGAGAACGAAGAGTAAGGAGCACAGGCGTATGGAATATGGGGAGACTGCCGAAAGCCCAAAAGGCTTTGTGAAAGGTGAATTATTGCATACGATTTTCCGGAAAGAAGAAGAACAGTTTTCCATTATCCGGATCAAGGTGTTGGAAACCAATGAGACGATCGAGGAAAAAGATATCGTCATCAAAGGGTATATCGGGGAACTGGACCAAGGCGAACCTTATCTGTTTTATGGTTCGATGGTCAATCATAAACGATTCGGTGAACAGTATGAAGTAACGGAATACAAGCGGTATGTACCAGAAACGAAGGATGGGCTCATTCAGTATCTTTCCAGTGATCTGTTCTATGGTATCGGAAAACGGATTGCGGAAAGAATTGTAGCGAAGCTGGGCGAGAATGCGATAGCGGATGTTCTATCGAATGCAGAATTGCTGGATGGTATTCAAGGATTAAACGATGAGAAGAAAGAACGGTTCCTTCACGATCTCCGTACGCATCAGGGCTTCGATCACGTGATGGTGCATCTATCGAAGTACGGTATCGGGCTGAAGCTTGCACAGAAAATCTATAAAGTGTACCGGGATGAAGCAATCCAAGTATTGGAGAAGGATCCGTACCAATATGTATTTGATATTGAGGGATTTGGTTTCCATCGGGCAGATGAAGCTGCCCGTCAGAATAACCTGGCAATGGACCATGACAGTCGGCTTCAAGCCGCGTGCTTGATGGTGCTGCAAGATAGCATGCAGGCAGGTCATGTTTATTTGCCGAATGAAGAAGTGCTAAAACAAGCAGCTGCTCTTTTGCGCAGTGCACAATTTGGAATCGGGGCAGACCAGATTGAAGAACAGCTTGGTGTGCTTCATGCTCAGAAAAAGGTTGTTAAACAGGAAGACCGGGTTTACCATCCGATGCTTTACTTTGCAGAGACTGGCTTTTGCAATCATATGCAGCGGTTAACCGAGAAAGAAACCGAGACCGAAATTGTCCAGGCAGAGCTTCTGAAGATAATCGGTAAGCTAGAGGAAGCGGAGACGATCAGCTACGGGAAAGAACAGTTCGAAGCAATCGAGCAGGCGCTGCAATCAAAGGTAATGATTTTGACCGGGGGACCGGGAACTGGTAAAACGACGGTTATCAAAGGATTTATCAAAGCGTATGCGGAAATACATGAACTTTCCCTCGATCCAAAAGACTATAAAGATAAAGATGAGAGTTATCCATTCGTCTTGACAGCTCCAACTGGAAGGGCAGCCAAGCGCATGAATGAATCAACGAATATACCAGCCAGCACAATCCATCGTTTGTTAGGATGGGACGGTAACGACTCATTCGAGCGGGATGAAGATAATCCGCTAGCTGGAAAGCTGCTGATCGTTGATGAATTTTCGATGGTTGATATTTGGCTTGCAAACCGATTATTCAAAGCCATTCCAGATGATATGCAAGTACTGCTTGTCGGTGATGAGGATCAATTGCCTTCTGTCGGTCCTGGACAGGTGCTGTCGGACTTACTTCGTTCAGAGGCTGTACCCCGTGTGATGCTGAAAGATGTGTATCGACAAAAAGAAGGATCAAAAATAATCACGATTGCCCATGCTATCAAGAATGGGACACTATCACAAAACGAACTCGAAAAGGACAAAGATTTCAACTTTATTCCTTGCCGGGAGCATCAAGTAGTCGATGTGATCACGCAGATTGTTGGCAGGGCCGTCGAAAAAGGCTGGGATTTGCGCGATGTGCAGCTACTGGCTCCGATGTATCGCTCACAAGCTGGTATTCATGAATTGAATAAGCAGCTCCAGCAGCTGGTCAATCCAAAGGACAAGCAGAAGCGAGAGATGGCAGCAAAAGATGTTATCTTCCGTAAGGGTGACAAAGTCATTCAGCTAGTCAATGACCCGGAGGAAGGCGTCTTCAATGGAGACATCGGTGAAGTAGTCGCTTTGTTTCGTGAAGAAGAGAATATCGAGCAGAAGGAGCAGCTTGTCGTTGCCTTTGAGGAAAAGGAAGTTGTCTATGAAAGCAAGGATTTATCGAATTTGATGCATGCGTATTGTATCTCGATCCATAAATCCCAGGGCAGTGAATTTCCAATCGTTATCTTGCCTGTTGTGCCAGGTTATCGCAGGATGCTTCGTAAAAATCTGCTGTACACCGGCATAACGAGAGCACAGCGTTCCTTGATCCTTGTCGGGGAAAAACAGGCATTTCTTCAAGGTATTCAAACGGAAGATACGAACCAGCGCTATACTTCCCTTGTGGAGCATCTTGGTTTCCATGAAGAGGGAGATGACATCGATCAGATGCTGCGTGAGGCAGAAGCCGAGCAGGAAGATATCTCTCCATACGATTTCATGTAGTATATACGAGGGAATAATTGGACATTCTAACATGTAAAAAGGATTTGGAGTGATCCAACATGTTGAAATGTCCGAACTGCAGCAGTAAGGATATCGGAAAAATAGGACCTGAACAGTATTATTGCTGGGGCTGTTTTATCGAACTGTCGTATAAAGATGAGATGCTCTCCCTGCATCAAGTAGAGGAAGATGGCTCGTTGAGTTCCCTTGATGATTTGTTCACAGATGAAGAACGGAAATGCGACGGCGCATCTTTCTAGTAATATGAAAGAGGCATCCCGTCTTTATCGTGTTCTCCTATGGATGGTGACGATTGTTGTCGCCTTGCTGCTCTGTTTTCTGCTGATAAAGCTATACCCATATTATCGTTCGTTTCTGCTATTTTTAGGCGGACTATTCCTGCCTTTCATCATTGCAGGCTTGATTGCATATTTGCTTCATCCTGTCATCGATTTTCTTGCTGCGTGGCGACTGCCGCGCTGGCTGTCAATCCTGATTATATATATACTGTTTTTCGGTCTTACCGGGTTCCTGCTTTACAAAGGCTTTCCGGTTCTGATCAGTCAGGTAAAGGAATTCAGCCATAATCTGCCGGCGTTGACACAACGTTATGATCATTATGTGCAATTCATGTATGAACGGACAGCGTTCCTGCCGGAAACAGTGCATGATCAAATGGATAGCATACTGCATGGCTTAGAACAGCGCGCAGAAGGATTTCTAAAAGATCTCTTGCATATATGGAACAAGCTGCCGCAAGTAGTCATTTTTCTTGTCGTTACGCCAGTTATCGTCTTTTATATGCTGAAAGATACGGATAAAATCGGCAATGCAGGTCTCATGCTGCTGCCTCGGCGTTTTCGGAGCAGGATCAAAAGCTTAGTGCTTCGGATTGATAGTAATCTTGGCTACTATATTCGCGGCGTGCTGCTTGTTAGCAGCATTGTCAGTCTTCTGACTTGGACAGCGTTCACGCTTATTAAGCTACCGTATTCTTTGGTTTTAGCTTTACTGGTAGGGGCAACGAATATCATTCCTTATTTCGGTCCGATCATCGGGGCCGTTCCTGCTATTCTCGTTGGAATAACTATCAGCCCGAAAACGGCTCTCCTTGCAGGAATCATGGTTTTTATTATTCAATTGATCGAAGGGAACCTGCTTTCTCCCTTTATCGTCGGGAAAAGCATCCATATCCATCCGCTTCTGATCATTTTCGCCTTGCTTGTAGGCGGGGAACTTGGGGGTATTATTGGTATGATCGCAGCTGTTCCGTGTCTGACGATTATCAAAGCCTGCTTGGATACAGCAAAGGAGGCGGATGTTTGACAAAATCCGCTTTTTTATCTATACTAACGCTTAGATTTATAGCTAGAAGCGATGAAGGTACAAGTACATGACGTCCTTTTATTAAGAGAGGAGATTCCTTGGCTGGAAGAATCTCCATAAAAGTGTGATGGAAAGCTACACCGGAGCTCTGAGTTAATCCTTATCGGCTGCGCACCGTTATCCGCGCCTAAAGGTGATAGACCAATTTCCGGTCTATAATCAGGGTGGTACCGCGATCATACTCTCGTCCCTGCATATGGCAGGATCGGGAGTTTTTTGTGTGTTTACATAATAAAGGAGGCATTTTTATGGAAAGATTAACGTCTGCTGAAGTAAGACAGAAATTCCTCGATTTCTTCAAGGAGAAAGGACATAGCGTCGAGCCAAGTGCTTCACTTGTGCCGATTGAAGATCCTTCCTTGCTATGGATCAACAGTGGCGTTGCAACGCTGAAGAAATATTTTGACGGACGAGTTGTGCCTGAGAACCCACGCATCGTGAATGCACAAAAAAGCATCCGTACAAATGATATTGAAAATGTAGGCTTTACTGCCCGCCATCATACGTTTTTCGAAATGCTTGGAAACTTCTCTATTGGGGACTATTTCAAAAAAGAAGCTATTCTTTGGGCATGGGAGTTCCTAACAGATAAAAAATGGATCGGTTTTGATCCGGAACGATTATCCGTAACGGTTCACCCGGAAGATGAAGAAGCGTATCAGATGTGGCGTGATCTAGTTAAATTGCCAGAAGAGCGAATCATTCGTACGGAAGAAAACTTCTGGGATATCGGAGAAGGTCCGAGTGGTCCAAACTCTGAAATTTTCTATGATCGCGGAGAAGAATACGGTAATGATTCATCTGATCCAGAACTTTACCCAGGTGGTGAGAACGAGCGCTATTTGGAGATTTGGAACCTTGTATTCAGCGAGTTCAACCATAATCCAGATCACACATATACACCGCTACCGAAACAGAACATTGATACAGGGATGGGTCTGGAGCGAATGGTATGTGTTATTCAGGACACGAAAACCAACTTCGAAACAGATCTATTCATGCCGATCATTGAGAAGACGGCTACGTTTGCGAAAAAAGCATATGGTGAAACAGCAGCAGATGATACGGCATTCAAAGTTATTGCCGATCATATCCGTACTGTATCATTCGCCATCAGTGATGGAGCGCTTCCTTCCAATGAAGGTCGAGGTTATGTACTACGTCGTTTGATTCGTCGCGCAGTACGTTATGCGAAGAACATTGGCATCGAAAAGGCCTTCATGAAGGAGCTTGTACCGGTTGTAGGTGAAATTATGGATGCTTTCTACCCGCAAATCCTCGAAAAACGTGAATTCATCGAGACAGTCATTCAGACAGAGGAAGAACGTTTCCATGAAACACTTGCAGATGGGCTGACTATCCTAAACCGGATCGTAGCAGAAGAAAAGGAGAAAGGCAGTAATGTCTTCCCTGGAACAGAAGTATTCCGTCTTTATGATACGTATGGTTTCCCGAAAGAACTGACAGAGGAATATGTCAGTGAAGAAGGCTTCACGATTGATGAAGCAGGTTTTGAGGAAGAAATGAAGCAGCAGCGTGAACGTGCTCGTGATGCACGCCAGAAAGTGAACAGTATGCACGTACAAGATAGCGTTCTGCAGGAAGTGGAAGCAGAAAGCGCGTATGTCGGTTATGACCGTACAGAAACAGATACAGCGATACTTGCAATTGTAAAAGATAAGCAGCTTGCTGATGTTGCCGTTGAGGGAGACGAAATCTTCTTCATCCTGGAAGAAACGCCATTCTACGCAGAAAGCGGCGGACAAGTAGCAGACGAGGGCTGGGTGACGACCGAGACAGCGGCAGTCTTCGTTCAAGCAGTCAAGAAAGCTCCAAAAGGTCAAAATCTGCATCAAGCAGTAGTGAAGCAAGGACAGATTCAAGTGAAGGAAATCGTCCGTGCTAAAGTTGATACAAGCAGACGTCAGCATGTAGTCAAGAACCATACAGCGACGCATCTATTGCATCAAGCACTGAAGGACGTGCTAGGTACACATGTCAATCAGGCTGGTTCTTTAGTTGCTCCAGATCGACTTCGATTCGACTTCTCTCATTTCAGTGCAGTAACAAAAGAAGAATTGGAGAAGATAGAAGAAATCGTTAATAAAAAAATCTGGGATGAGCTTGCTGTCAGCACTTCCTATCAAAGCCTAAGTGATGCGAAAGAAATGGGTGCCATGGCGTTATTCGGAGAGAAATACGGCGATGTTGTACGTGTAGTTCAAATCGGTGACTACAGCCTGGAGCTGTGTGGCGGTGTGCATGTTCGAAACACATCCCAAATCGGCCTATTCAAAATTGTTTCCGAAAGCGGCATTGGTGCTGGTACACGCCGAATTGAAGCAGTCACTTCTAAAGAAGCTTATCGATTCACGATTCAACAGCAGCAGATTCTTTCTCAAGCTGCAGCTGAACTGAAAACAACTGACGAGCAAGTACCTTCCCGAATCGAAGCAGTATTTGCAGATATGAAGGAAGTACAGCGGGAACGTGATAGCCTGCGCAGCAAACTGTCTCAGCTAGAAGCTGGCAATATCCTTGATAAGGTGAAAGAAGTGAAGGGTGTTAAAGTTCTTGCAGAACAAGTTGATGTAGCAGATATGAACCAGCTTCGCGGTATGGTCGATGATTTGAAACAGAAGCTTGAAAGCGGCGTTATCCTTTTGGCAGCAGCAGCTGAAGGCAAGGTACAGCTTGCGGCTGGAGTATCCAAAGACTTAATCGGTCGCGGACTGCATGCGGGTAACCTTATTAAAGAAACTGCGAAACGCTGCGGAGGCGGCGGAGGCGGCCGACCAGATATGGCGCAGGCTGGTGGTAAAAATCCAGAGCAGGTGCCGGATGCACTCGCATATGCTGCAGTATATGTAGAAGAACAGCTTTGATTTTCCAAATCCGACAGAAAAGTATATACTGAAAAAAAGACTGGCAAATAAAGCGAGGTGGCTTCACTTGAGTTCGATGGATAAAACGATGAAATTCAACTTTCCGGAAGAACCTATGGACGAGAATGTCCGGGAAGTACTAATGTCCGTATACGAAGCATTGCGGGAAAAAGGATACAATCCGATTAATCAGATTGTCGGCTATTTACTGTCTGGAGACCCAGCTTATATTCCCCGTCACAAGGATGCTAGAAATCTGATCCGCCGTATGGAGCGGGATGAGATTGTGGAACAACTGGTAAAATTTTATTTGGAACAGAACAAATCATGACTGACATACTAAAGACGATTGGATTGGATGTCGGATCCAAAACGATCGGCGTGGCAATCAGCGATGGACTTGGCTGGACTGCCCAAGGTCTGACTACGATTCATTGGAATGAAGAAGATTATGAAACAGCAAGAAATGAACTGGAGCAGATCATTCAGCAGCATGATGTACAGAGAGCTGTCATTGGCTTGCCAAAGAATATGAATGGTACAATTGGTCCGAGGGGAGAAGCTTCACAGGTTTTCTCCCAATGGATCAAAGATGAATTTAAGCTCGAGACCGTGCTTTGGGACGAGCGTCTGACTACGATGGCAGCTGAACGAGTGCTGCTTGAAGCGGACCTCAGCCGTAAGAAACGAAAAAAAGTAATCGATAAGATGGCAGCAGTCATGATTCTGCAAGGCTTTCTGAATTCGAAACAATAAGGAGTGTAGCCATATGGCATTGGAAGAAAAAGAACGTATCATCATCCCGGACGAAAACGGAGAAGAACATTTATTTGAGGTCTTGTTCAATTTCGACGTGGATGAAACAGGACACACATATATCGCTGTTGTACCGGCTGAACAAGCTGATGCGGATGATGAAGTCGAAGTGTTCGCTTTCCGCTATGAAGAAAAAGGCGACGACAAAGATCTTACATTATTCCAGATCGACAGTGAGGAAGAATGGGAAATGGTCGAAGAAATGCTTAATACACTTACTGATGAGGAAGACGGCATCTAATTTTGTAAAGGCAGTCCTCTCTTTCCGATAAGGCAGAGAGGATTTTTTCTTGTAGCTTTATCCGCATAAATTGTCGGACGGGTGGAGACCTGCTTGACGTTTGTTGTATAATAAGGCGGATAAAGGAGGAAAGATAGCTTGACTGCCTCGAATGAAGATCTTTTTCAACAGAATCGGGACAGAAGAATGGAGGAAGCAAGCGTCGTGCGGAAAATAGTTTTGATGATCATATCCGTAATAATCGTACTTCTATTGATTGGTGCACTCGGAACCTTTATCTACGTGAATGCCAGTATGAAAGCTGTCGATTCAGACAATGATACGACACAAGTTGTCGAAGTTCCTATGGGAGCTACTGCTAGCTCAATTGGTCAATCCCTGGAGGAGCAAGGTCTGATTAAAAATGCTTTCATTTTCAGGCTGTATGTGAAGTTTTCTGGTGAAGCCAACTTCCGCGCGGGGAATTATGAGCTTTCTCCTTCTATGTCCATGCAGCAGGTCGTCGATGAACTGAACGATCCAGAGGCGGGGAATACCCCCTCTGAATCTGCTGCTGTTCCAGAAGGATCTGATATTGAGGAAATAGGCGTAATACTGTCTGGGTCACTGGGGATAGACCAGCAGGCTTTCCTGGATAAAATGAAAGATGAAGATTATATCAAACAGTTGATTGATGAATATCCGGATATTCTGACTGAGGATATCTTAAATAAAGATATACGTTATCCGCTCGAAGGCTACTTATTTGCGGCCACTTATAACTTTACATCCTCAGATGATATCACTGTAGATAAGGTTGTTCATATGATGCTGGATAAGTCCCAGCAAATTATTTCACCATATTTGGATGGATTTAAACAGAAGGAATTGAGCGTGCATGAAGCACTAACATTCGCTTCGCTCGTCGAGAACGAAGCAAGGAATGAAGATGAGCGCAAGAAGATTGCCGGAATCTTTTATAACCGTTTGGCAGATGATATGAGGCTGCAGACGGATCCTACTGTGCTGTATGCATTAGGAGAGCATAAACCTCGCGTGTATTACAAGGATCTAGAAGTGGATTCTCCTTACAATACATATCGTAACAAGGGGCTTCCTGTCGGCCCGATTAGCAACTTCTCAGAGAATGCGCTTGAAGCCGTCGTCCAGCCGGAAGAATCCGATTATTTGTATTTCCTTGCCGGAGATGATGGAGAAATTTATTATGCGCGGACATTCGATGAACATGAAGAACTGATTGAGAAGCATATGCACTTGGATGAGTAAGCAGGTAAAGTGAGGAAATGATATGTTACAAGCAATAATGGGATACTTGGAGGAGCATGTTGAGTCTTCTCCAGAATGGGCAAAGAAATTGGAAGAGCTTGCTGCAGAGAATCGTGTACCGATAATGGAGCCGCTTGGTATCCAGTTTTTGATGCAGCTTATTCGGCTGCAACAGCCAGATAATATATTAGAGATCGGGACAGCAATCGGCTATTCAGCACTTATGATGCGCCATGCGAAACCTGATGTCAGCATCGTGACCGTTGAACGTGATGATATCCGCTATGATCAGGCAGTTACACATATCCAAGCGCAAGGAGCTCAGGATGATATCTTGATTCTAAAAGGCGATGCATTCGATTTAGAAGAGACAATCAGAGCGCATGCTCCATACGATTTCGTCTTTATTGATGCAGCAAAAGGTCAATATCAGCGTTTCTTCGAATCTTATAGCGAGATGCTGAGTGAGCGCGGAGTCATAGTTAGTGACAACGTTCTGTTTAAAGGTTATGTGGCTGACGACAGTGAGGCAACACCACGCAAAGCTAATATCGCAAAGAAAATCCGTAAATATAACGACTGGTTATTCGAGCATGAAGCGTTTCACACGACGATCTTGCCGGTAGGCGATGGAGTGGCTGTCAGTGTGAAGAAGAAATGAACGAGGCAGTAGGAAGAGGAGTAGGAGCAATGGCAAAGAAACCTATCATTATCGGTGTTGCAGGAGGATCGGGATCAGGGAAGACGTCTGTCACGAGATCCATCTACAAACGGTTTACAGATAAGACAATTCTAGTGATCGAGCAGGACTCGTATTACAAAGACCAATCTCATCTTCCGTTCGAAAAACGACTCAATACGAACTATGATCATCCATTTGCCTTCGATAATGAATTGTTAATGCAGCATTTACAGGCACTTGGCGAACAGCAGTCTATTGAGAAGCCGATTTATGATTACAAAATCCATACGCGTTCTGAAGAGACAATACCAGTCGAACCAAAAGACGTTATTATTCTGGAAGGAATACTGATTCTCGAGGACGAACGACTGCGTGATATGATGGATATAAAGGTATTCGTCGATACAGATGCAGATCTTCGGATTATCCGCCGTTTGCTGCGTGACATTAAGGAACGCGGACGGACAATTGATTCCGTGATTGAGCAGTATGTGAATGTCGTACGTCCGATGCATTTGCAATTCATTGAACCAACGAAGCGGTATGCAGACATTATCATTCCAGAAGGCGGAGAAAATCACGTAGCCATCGATTTGATGTCTGCGAAGATTGAAACGATCCTCTCTGGCCGCACAACATGACTTGTACAGATAAGTATTGAATTTTCGGCGGGAATCTGCCATAGTATGGAATATGCATGAAAACGCTATAGAAGTTAGGCAATGGGAAAGAATCTTTTAGAGCTCAAGGGGTGGTTGAATTGGCTACAGAAAAACAATATTACATGACGAATGAAGGTTTGGCGAAGCTGGAGGAGGAGTTGGAGTATCTGAAGACAACTCGTCGTCAAGAAGTTGTCGAGCGTATTAAAATCGCACGAGGCTTCGGTGACTTGTCCGAGAACTCCGAATATGATGCGGCGAAGGATGAGCAAGCATTCGTCGAGTCCAAAATCGCTACAACAGAAAACATGATCCGCAATGCAGTGATCATTGAAAGTGATACAGATAATCCTGATATGGTAGGAATGGGTAAAACAGTTACCTTCATTGAGTTGCCGGACGGAGAAGAAGAAAGTTATACTATCGTCGGAAGTGCAGAAGCAGATCCGTTCGAAGGCAAAATTTCAAACGATTCTCCGATAGCTAAAAGCCTGATTGGCCATGAAGTCGGTGAAGAATTGAGTGTCTCCACACCAGGTGGCGACATCCAGGTCAAAATTACTAAAGTAGAATAGACATAAAACAAAAGCTGCTTCCGAATGCTATGGAAGCAGCTTGTTTTATTGAGCCTGATGAAATGACTGTGCAGAAGATTTCTCAAACGGGAAAAAGGGTATAAGTTTTTGCAGGATAAAACTTTCTTTGTCGAGTGCAAGCAGAAATGAAAAGACGACTTGTTCTTTCACACTAGTAAAAGATAAACAGCATTCTTCCGGTAAGAAGATAGAGAAGGTCTCGGCTTCCTTGTCGTAGCCGACATACTCGAACGATTCGTGCCCCCAAAGGTTCGTATCCATTCTTGTCACTTTCATCACGTTTATCTTCCTCCCCTTCCACAGGAACCATGATGACTGATCAAAGTAGTCCTACCTGCTTTTCTAATTTATATAGTTAGATATATATGCAAAGAATCCTTCCAGTATGTCAAAATTAGAGATGCTTCAACAAAATCATCGAAAGAAAAAGACCTTATAATATGACTTTGGCTTCGCTCCAGTTCATAGTATAATAGAGACCAATGAGGAGGGATGAGCATGGCGGATGATAATCAGGATTTTTCCAGATTGAATAATAGAAACAGACGCAGAAAACCTAGGAAGTGGCTTAGTTTAGTCCTGGCAATTGCGGGTGTCGCCCTAGTCGTCGTGCTGCTCGTAGCAGTTTTGAATGATAAACCGACAATGGAGAATCAGACAGCTGACGAACAGAACCAAAAATCCATCGCAGAACAACTTCAAGGCAATAATGATTCCAGCAATGGCGAAGATACAGAGCAAGCTGACGAAGAGAAGCAGGATGACGACGAAAAAGAAAAGGAAGACAAAAAAGAAGCCGAACCTTCAGATGATAATGTGAAGGAAGCATACTCGAAGGACTGGGAGCCGGTAGGTACCGATCAGTCTGGAACACATACAACAACTTTTGAAAAAGGCACGCAGGACTGGAATGAAATGATGCAGGCAGTCGGAGGAGCTGTTGGATTGGATCCAACCTCAATGACAGCTTGGTGGGTAGAGAATAATGGCAATGGCGGCAATGATGTTATTGCAACGGTCTCTGCACCTGATGCAGATGAGACATTCCGAGTATTTGCAAGCTGGGTTGAGGGAGAAGGCTGGCAGGCAACAAAAGTGGAAGTACTGAAAGAAAACGACAGGAAGAGTTAAAGGAGCATACAGAATGACAATCGGCATCATTGGAGCAATGGACGAAGAAGTAGCATTATTAAAAGAAACGATGGCAAACAAAAAGGAAGTAGTTATAGCAGGTTATGAAATTACAGAAGGCACACTGTCCGATAAACAGGTTGTCCTGCTAAAATCAGGAATCGGTAAAGTGAATGCAGCACTCGCTACAGCTATGCTGATTGAACGATATGCACCAGAAGCGATCATCAATACTGGATCTGCTGGCGGCTTTGCAGCGAATTTGGAAGTAGGGGATATCGTCATCTCTGATTCTGTTGTTCATCATGACGTAGATGTTACAGCTTTTGATTATGCTTATGGCCAGGTACCGCAGATGCCACCAGCTTTCCAAGCGGATCAGGAGCTCGTACAGCTAGCTAAGAGTGTTATTGACCAGTTCCCTGATACAAACGCAGAAATCGGTCTTATTGCGACTGGCGATAGCTTTATGTCTGATCCTGAACGGGTTGCATTTGTCCGCGACAAGTTCCCTGCCATGCTGGCAGCGGAGATGGAGGCAGCTGCAGTGGCTCAAGTTGCGTATCATTACGGAACACCTTTCGTTATTGTACGGGCATTGTCCGATATAGCAGGTAAGGAATCTTCCGTTTCATTTGATGCTTTCCTTGACCAAGCTGCTCGTAATGCAGCTACACTGATCATGAAAATGGTTGAACGCCACTAATAAAAAATGACAGCAATTACCATATAATTGCTGTCATTTTTTATGTTACAATATTGCTAGATTAGAAGAGGAGGCGACAAGATGAATAAAAGACAACAGCAGTTGATTGACAAGATTGCAGATTACCGTCGATTTGCATTGGCGCTTCTGATTCTTGGCAGTTATTTATACATCGGATCGGTTATCAATGTTTATTTAGCACCTACAGATAAAGCAGATATCCTGTTTGCAATGACTGGCGGATGCGTAATTACAAGCATACTTATCTGGTTTGCGATAGAACGGTGGAAAAAACAACTAGAAAGCTAAAAACTCCGGTATAATACCGGAGTTTTTTTAATCCCATATATTCTCCCAAGCATAAGCTCCTCCTACAAAAAGCAGGACAAGGAAGGCAGCAATAAGCACGCCGGTGCTGGTTCGCTGCTGATAGTGACTAGGTGAATAGCTGTTTGCATACATATTGGTAACCTCCTTTTAAAAAGCATACTATAGTAATTAATTCATATATTAAGTACGATGCTGGCGGTAATATTCATGGAAGATCTTCATTAAAGCCCGTTTTTCAATGCGGGAAACATAACTGCGGGAGATGTTTAACTTTTTCGCAATTTCACGCTGTGTCATATCTTCTTCGTTATTTAGCCCATAACGACTTATGATTACTTCTTTTTCACGTCCGTCCAGGATGTCGATGTATTCCTTGATTTTTTCCACTTCCATATTCAACTGGATATATTCAATGATATCTTCATTATCTGCTTGAAGAATGTCAATGAGACTGATTTCGTTTCCTTCCTTATCTTGACCAATGGGATCATGAAGAGAAATATCTTTTTTGGTCTTCTTAAGGGCCCGCAAATGCATAAGAATTTCATTTTCGATACACCTAGCTGCGTATGTAGCGAGTTTGGTGCCTTTATCACTCGAGTAACTTTCGATTCCTTTAATTAGCCCGATTGTACCGATAGAAATGAGATCCTCCGCATCTTCACCAGTATTTTCGAATTTCTTTACGATGTGAGCAACCAGACGCAGGTTATGTTCGATTAACTTGTTACGGCTCGTTTCGTCCCCCTGCTGCATTCTTTCGATATGCAATGCTTCTTCCTCGGGAGGGAGAGGCTGAGGGAATGCATGATTCTTTACATAGGAAACAAAAAACATTGCTTCCTTTACTAGAAGTCCTATAGCACCAATAATACTCATTTCATTGCACCTCCTGTACACTCTCAAAGATCGCCTATACACTAACTTTATGTGAAGGAGTCTCTGAACGTGTCTGTCCAGCAGAAAAAGAAAAAGTGAATGCCAGATGGCATTCACTTTGATTTTTGTTGTTGTTTTTGTCTTCGCTTTTCTTTATCAATCGCTTCTTGGTATTGATCCTTCAATGTTCCATATGGCTTTGCACCCCGAAGGTGAGCCGCTCTGGATATTAGATGACTGGCAACAGGGGCAGTAAGAAAGATGAACAGAACACCCAGGATTAGTTTTCCGCTTATGATTCCATATTGGGTGTAATGGAAGATAAAAGCACCGATGAGGATCCCGGCGACACCAAGCGTTGAGCCTTTACTTGCTGCGTGAAGCCTTGTATAGATATCCGGAAACCGCAGGACGCCAACAGATGCAGTGAACATGATGAATGCACCTCCTGCCAAGAATATGATTACAAGTATATCCAGGATGATTTCAATCGCGTTCTGTATCAATTAAATCACCCTTTTCCAAATAGATTGCGATTGCTACTGTTCCGATAAATAACAGGATACCGATCAACAGTACGATATCATTGAAATTCGGTGTAATCAGGATGATGGCAAGCAGGGCAGCAAATGCCATTATATTCACACCTATGGCATCCAAAGCAACTGCTCGGTCAGCATTAGTCGGTCCTTTCATTACACGGATAATCAATAAGAGAATGGAGACACTCAGTACAATCAGGCAAATGATGGAGACAATCTGGACAATCGCAGCAAAATTATCTTGCAAAGCACTCATCTTGTCACCTCCATAATGTGTTTCTCAAAGCTATCTTTGATAGAGTGAACTGCTTCTTTCATGTCTACGATATCCATGGCGTGAATATAGAGCTCCTTCTTATCGGGGGAAACAGCAATGGTGACAGTTCCAGGTGTCAGTGTAATCAAGCTTGCTAATAATGTGATTTCCCAATCTGATTCCAATTCTGTTTCCAGTGTGAAAATGCCAGGATTGATATCCAGCCGCCTTGCATAGACAAGCTTTGTGATTTCTAAATTAGAAAGTAATAGCTCTTTGATAAATATCAACGCCAAAACCAGAATCTTGTAAACTCTACGTAAGTAGAACGGACCTTTCAGGAATCTGCGCAGCAGGAATAATAAGACGATACCGACAATATAACCGGTTACGAAGCCGGAAATGGTATATGATTCTCCGAGGAACATCCACATAAAGGCAATCAATACGTTTATACAAACTTGAAAAGCCATCTAACGTCCCCCTTTCAATACAAGATCGATATATTCCTGCGGATTAAGAAGATAGTCGGAAATCTGCTGAACAGTCGGCAGGATTGCTTCTGCACCGATCCCGAGAAATACAGTGAACAGCATCAGGAGTCCAGCTGGTAAAAGACTGCGTGCACTGTGACGTGTTTGTTGTTTTATTGCTTCTCCTTCTCCCCAGAAGATGCGGATAAAAGCTCTCACGATGGAAAGCAATATGAGTAAACTCGTTAGCAGCATAATGATGACTGTAGTTGTTTCACCTTTTTCAAAAGCACCTCGCACTAGGAGCAGCTTTCCGATAAAACCGCTGAACGGCGGCACACCTGCAAGCACAAGACCGGCTATGAAGAACATCCAGCCAAGGACAGGGTGTGAGCGTATCATGCCGCCCATTTTATTGATATCCGACGTGCCGGCGACAGCTGCAATAGTGCCAGCCAGCAGGAAGAGCGCTGCCTTTACGATCATATCCTGGAGCAGATAATAGATGCTTCCGCTAAGTCCATCATGATTGAAAATCCCGATTCCAACCAGCATGAAACCGATAGCAGGTATGATATTATAAGCGACTATTAATTTTATATTACGGGATGCCAAGGCGCCAATTACACCGAATAGCATGGTAAGATTACCGACCCAGATGAACAACTGATCCATAATTTCAGGCTGCTGATGGAAGATAAGTGTAAATGTTCGAATGAGAGAATATACACCTACCTTAGTCAAAAGTGCGCCGAATAAAGCAGAAACAACTGGATTCGGTACGATGTAGGAGTGCGGCATCCAGTAATAAAGCGGAAATGCAGCACCCTTGGTCGCAAAGACAAAGAATAGCAGTATGGCGACTGTCGTGATAATGCCTGGCTGATCAGAGGCTGCTGCCCGTTCTGCCAGCTGTGCCATATTAACTGTTCCTAGTACAGCATATATGTAGGAGACAGCCGTTACGAATAACATGGAAGAAAACAGATTGATCAATACATACTTAATTGATTCACGCAGCTGCACTTTCTTTCCACCATGGGTGATCAAGGCATAGGATGCCATCAGCAGTACTTCGAAGAATACGAACAGGTTGAACAAATCTCCTGTTATAAAAGCACCCGATACACCAGTTACAAGTAAAAATACGAATGTATAAAAATAGAAGCCTTCCTGTTCTTCTGAAACTGATGCTGGTGCGTACCAGACGACAGCCAGAAGAATGATAGAAGAGGTTAAAACAAGTAAAGTACTCAAAGGATCCAGTACAAGGATGATACCGTATGGAGCGCTCCAATCTCCAGCTTCTAATACTATGCTGCCGTCAACAAGGACTTTGTATAGAAGGAATCCCATTGTCATCAAATGGACAATGGCAAACAGCATTGCCAACCGTCTCGTAAGCAAGATCCGGTTATGGGTGAAAGCCAGTAAAATACCAGCTATGAATGGAATCAGTATTGGTAAAATAGCAAAATTAGTCATGATCATTACCTCTTAATTCTTCCATATTATCTGTGCCGTTCGTTTTGACTGCCCGATAAGCCAGCACAAGAAGCAAACTGGTGACACCAAAGCTGATAACGATGGATGTCAGGATCAGTGCTTGGGGCAGCGGATCACTATAACTCTCTGTGCCTTCTGTTAGAACGGGAGAAGAGCCGCGTTTTAATTTCCCCATCGTCAAGATGAACAAATGTGCTGCGTGTGACAAAAGAGCTGTGCCAATGATGATTCGCAGCAGTTGTTTTTGCAAAATATTATAAACGGCAAACCCGAAGAGGATACCTGCTAGTACGATCATTATGATTTCCATTAGCGATCCCCCTCTTTTTGGCGCAGTTTGATAAGAGAATAAATTCCAAGAGCAGCAATTGCTAATACAGTGATTTCAAATAATGTATCCAGACCCCGGAAGTCGACAAGGATGACATTGACGATATTATCTCCGCCTCCCAGTTTGTAGGAATACTTGACAAAGTAATCTGAGATGGAAGGGAATAGACGCTGACTGTAAGCAGCTAAGCCGACCAGCATCATCATTAGACCGCAAAGAGAGGCGATGATGATATTGGTTATTTTTTTGGAAAGTTTCTCTTTCCTTTCCCTTTTTATTTCCGGCAGATGTCGGAAGCATAGCAGGAACAAGACGACGGTGATTGTCTCGATACTAAGCTGCGTCAAAGCCAGATCGGGTGCGCGGAACAGGACAAACAAAATGGATAGCCCATATCCAACAACGCCCAAAATGATGACTGCTGTAAGCTTCTTCTGTGATACTGTGCTTCCGAATGCTGCAGCGATCATGATCAGTGCTACGGCAAGCTCCGGAAGGCTTTGAGGGAGTGAGACTGGTGAAGTATCAATGTTCCTCAAATCGAAAGAGTTTGTCCCGAATAAGATCAGCAAGGTCACAATCGAGATAACACTAATGATGATTGCATTGTACTGCCGGATAGAGCCACTGACGATACGGTCATTGAGTCTCTTAGTCTGATTTTCACTAGCTGATAGAAGCGAAGCATAAACAATATTTCCAGATAGCTTTCCAGGCAATACGTTGTATAGCCCCATCCAATATTTTCGAGTGATATAAAATAAAACACCTAAAACTACGACGATCAGAGACATAATCAATGCTGGTACGAAACCATGCCAGAAATGGATGCTATGCTCTTTCATTGCGTCCCCATAAACAGCATTTGCTGCCGGCTGAAGCAAATGGCGGCTGAACCAGTTAGGGAAGATACTGATTAATAAGACTCCTGACACGAGCAGGACAGGTGCTGCTAACATCCCGAATTTTGGATCATGGGCTTTTTCAGCAGTAGTTTTCTCTGCTTTCCCTGTAAATGTACGGAAGTAAAAGTACATGCTGTACACAAATGTGAAGATGCTGCCAGCAACTGCTGCATACGGTACGATATTGGCTAGTAAAGCTGCAAAATCTGATCCGAATGCACGATCGGCTGACAAATCCCAGGAGCTTGAGAAGAATTCCTCTTTACTATAAAATCCGTTCAAAATTGGTAGCGGCACACCCGCCATAGAGAAAGATGCAAGTATGCTGATTATGCCAGTGACCGGCATGAGCTTCCAAAGTCCGCCGAGCTTTCGGATATTGCGAGTTCCTGTTTCGTGGTCGATGATGCCCACCGCCATGAACAAACTTCCTTTGAATGTTGCGTGGTTAAGAATATGGAACATAGCAGCGAAGATAGCAGCTTCGGTTCCGTAACCAATCATGGCCATAATCATACCAAGCTGACTGATCGTGGAGTAAGCTAATATCCCCTTGAGATCTGTCTGCCTTACTGCCATATAAGATCCCCAGAACAAAGTGACCAGACCGATTATAGATACAGCAATGAAAAATGCTTCGCTTTCTTTAAATACAGGTGTGAAGCGGAGCAGCAGGAAAAGGCCGGCTTTAACCATTGTAGCGGAATGCAAGTATGCACTTACTGGTGTCGGAGCTTCCATTGCGTCTGGCAGCCAGATGTGGAAAGGGAACTGAGCAGATTTCGTACAGGCTGCTAGTAGTAACAGCACGACAATCAGCGGGAACCAATCACTTGCTAGTATAAGGTCACCTTGTGTTAGTATTTCCCGAATGCTCGTAGAACCGGTTACCAGGTGGAGAAGCACCAATCCACCGAGTAACGAGAAACCACCAAGAAAAGTGATTAGCATTGATTTGAGAGCGCCGTCTGTGGAAGCTTTTCTAGTGAACCAGAAACTGATCAAAAGGAAAGAAGATACAGAAGTGAGCTCCCAGAAGGTGTAAAGGGCATAAATATTATCAGAAGTGACAATACCGAGCATAGCTCCCATGAACAACAGCAAATAAACATAGAAGGAGCCTAGCCGTTCCTCAAGATTAAGATAAAAGATGGAATAAAATGCTACAAGAGCGCCGATTCCGCTAATTAGCAAGGCAAAGAAAAGTGCCAATCCATCAGTATAGAATGTTAAATCCAATCCAAGTGACGGTATCCAACTGTAACGATATAGTGTTTCGGTTTCCCCGCTAATCAGCAGAACGAGAAAATATAGAAAGATGGAGAGCGATGTAGCAAACACCGCATATCCGGTATGTATTCTGTATTTGAATTTCGCGATGAATGGGATGCACATTGCGATTAAAAATGGCATCAGAATGGCAACGATCATATTATGGCAGTCCTCCTCTTTAATATAAGGTTTAAATAGTTTCTACTATTTTATGCAATCACTAAAAATTCCTATACCCAATTGTAAAGTAATATAACCATACACTGCAACAAACATAGTTTACTTTAAGAAAAAAAGCCTTGCCGGAGCGGCAAGACTGAGGGAGACGATGTTTAGCTGGTATAACGGATCTTATGCGATAAGCCCCGTGACTGGATTTCTTTCTCTATTAGATGAATAAACTCTTGACTCAAGTGGAGTTCGTTCGCCTTGTGGTAAGATTCGATCAGCAATTCATCAGACAGATGTTCCATCTTGCATTCCTCCTGATTGGAGTTATCTTACTATCTTGCAGATCTTCTATGCGTGGGTTGGGGAGTTGATAAGTTATTAATAATGTATCACGAAAAAAATAGAGGGACAAGACGAGAGTTATCTACAGAAAACTGTTCATAACCTGTAGATAAAGTGTTTATAAATGTGCAAAATTGTTTCATGTTGCGGTTAATAATGTGGACATAGTTATCCACAGAAAAAAGTATGTAGAGATTTGTCGAAAGGTTTTGCTTCTGATTTCACGTCTAATGCATAAAAGATAGTCGAAAAAAAGAAGAACAATGAAAGATTTTTTTGAAACCGTAGCAAAAATGTCTTATGATGGGTAAGTAACTGTTGAAGTGTACGAGATCGGAGGAAATCCACAATGCTAAAGAAGTTCTTGCCGAACGAGCATGTGAAAAGCATTTTTGATATAAAGCCAGAGAAATTGAAAGCGCAAGGAATCAAAGGTATCATTACGGATCTGGATAATACCCTGGTTGCATGGGATGTTGCAGATGCTACGCCGGAAGTGACCAATTGGTTCAAGGAAATGCGCGCACATGATATTAAAATTACGATTATATCTAATAATAATGAGCAACGAGTGAAACTGTTTTCTGAACCTTTAGAGATTCCTTTCGTCTATAGCGCAAGAAAGCCGCTGGGACGTGCCTTCAAGCAGGCTGTCAAGCAGATGAACCTTCAGAAGGATCAGATTGTTATGATTGGTGATCAGCTCCTTACAGATGTATTAGGGGGCAATCTGGCCGGTTTCTATACGATCGTTGTGGTGCCAATCGTTAAAACAGACGGAAAAATCACCAGAATCAATCGGATGATCGAACGACGGATACTCAACTATTTCAGAAGAAAAGGAAAGATTACATGGGAGGAATGAATGTGGAAGAATTGATTTGCCAAGGCTGCGGAGCGCCGATTCAAACAGAGGACGCATCCTTGCCGGGCTATATCCCTGCATCAGCATTAGGGAAAAGCGATGAGGTCATCTGTAAGCGCTGCTTCCGGCTCAAGCATTACAATGAGGTCCAGGATGTTGCAGTGACTGACGATGACTTCTTTACGTTGATTAGTGAAATCAATAACAAAGATGGTATTGTCATCAAGCTCGTGGATATATTTGATTTTAACGGCAGTTTCATTTCCAGCATCAAACGGCTTGTCGGAGACAAACCGATTATTCTTGTTGGGAACAAAGTGGACTTGCTTCCAAAATCGACGAACCAGGAACGTGTTAAACAGTGGCTGCGCGGAGCGGCTAAAGAATATGGTATTCAAGTGGCGGATGTACATTTGATTTCTGCAAAACGGGGAATCGGAATGTCGGAGCTTGAAGATAGCATTCAAGAATTGCGTGATGGACAGGATGTATACGTTGTCGGCAGTACAAACGTCGGCAAATCAACATTCATTAACGCCTTGATCAAGCATTCAACAGGTATAAACGATGCTATCACTACTTCTTATTTTCCTGGTACGACGCTTGGATTCATTGATATTCCGCTTGATGATACAAGCTCCCTTTATGATACACCGGGGATTGTCAACCGCCAGCAGATTGCCCATTATGTGACGGATAAGGACTTGAAAACCATCACTCCGAATAAAGAAATTAAAGCACGCATCTTCCAATTGAACGATAAGCAAACGTTGTTCATCGGTGGTTTAGCGCGTATCGATTTCGAAAAAGGGGAACGCCAGTCATTTGTCTGCTATTTCTCCAACGCGCTCGATATCCATCGTACGAAGCTTGAGAATGCGGATTCGCTGTACGACCGCCAAAAAGGAGAATTACTTACACCTCCATATCAGGAGCAGCTTGAGCACTTTCCACCTTTAAAGAAGGCAGCATTCAGGATAAAAGATCAAAAAACGGATATTGTCATTCCAGGATTAGGTTGGATAACGCTGTCAGGTGAGCCTGCTTCGGTTACAGTCCATACACCAGAAGGAGTGCCGGCAACTATCCGCAGATCATTAATCTAAGGGGGAGCGAGAAGATGAAAATATTGAAGTTAGGCCTGATCGGCCATCCAGTGGAGCACTCTTTATCACCATGGATACACACACAATTCATGGAACAGGCTGGAGTCGAAGGGGAATACAAGCTATATCCTATCGAACCAGATGTTTTTGATGAAAAAATTACAGCATTACTGCAAAGCGGGATTGATGGCTTCAATATTACGGTTCCATATAAACAGCGCATCATCCCATTTCTTGATGAGCTCGATACAGATGCATCGAAAATCGGAGCTGTGAATACCGCAGTACGAAAGAACGGCAAATGGATCGGGTATAATACGGATGGATCTGGCTATGTGCGTGCATTGGAACAGGTGATTCCCTCGCAAGGATCCTTGCATGTGCTCATGCTTGGCGCAGGAGGAGCAGCTCGCGGAATATATCGTGCGCTGGTTGCAAATGGTTTCCGCTATGTTGATATCGCCAATCGTACAGTTTCTAAAGCAGAACAGCTGCTGCAGATACAGGAACCAGAAACGATTACGGAGATTTTGTCATATGAAGAAGCGCAACAGAAATTGGATAGCTATGATATCATCATACACACGTCAAGTGTTGGGATGAGTCCGTGTGATCGTGAGCAAATCATCCCGTTAGCCAATTTAAAATCTAATGCAGTGGTTAGCGATATCGTCTATAAACCGATTGAAACGATGCTGCTAAGGTCTGCCAAGCAGCAAGGAGCTACCATTCATCATGGCCATAGCATGCTTTTATATCAAGCACAGTACGCATTTGAAATCTGGTCAGGCGAACAAGTCGTGATCGGTGAATTATTGAATCAGCTGGAACAAAGATTAACGGAGGCATAATATGTTAACAGGTAAACAAAAAAGATATCTTCGCGCTCAAGCGCATCATTTGAAACCAATTTTCCAGGTAGGAAAAATCGGTGTGAACGATAACATGCTCGTACAGATTGGCGAAGCATTGGAAAAACGGGAACTAATCAAAGTGAGTTTGCTTCAGAATTGTTTGGATGAGAAAGAGGATGTTGCTGTAACAATTGAAGAGGGTACAGGTGCATCTGTCGTCCAAATCATCGGAAGTACGATCATCCTTTATAGAGAATCAGAAGATAATAAACAGATCAAGCTGCCGTAAAGGAGTAAGACATGAGAAAAGTCGGATTATTGGGAGGGACATTCGATCCGCCCCATCTCGGACATTTATTCATTGCACAGGAAGTCCAGCACAGACTGGGTTTGGATGAAGTATGGTTCATTCCTGCCCATGAAGCGCCGCATAAAGTAAAGTCCCATACCGATGCGGATCTGCGTCTTGAGATGGTACAGGCGGCAATTGCGGATAATCCAATTTTCCGTATGAATCCGATTGAGGTGGATCGTTTAGGCAAATCCTTTACATTTGATACAATAAAGCTGTTGCAGGAAATGCATCCGAATACTGCATTCCATTTCATCATAGGTGCTGATCTTGTGGAGAGTTTACACACATGGCATCGTATCGATGACTTGGTCGAGATGCTGACATTCGTAGGTGTCGGCCGGCCTGGATATGAGCTAGTGACAACTTATCCTGTCACCTATGTCGATATTCCGGAACTTGAGATATCCTCAAGTATGATCCGTGCACGTGTCGAACAAGGAGCACCTGTACACTATCTTATTACAGAGGCAGTGTTCGATATTATAAAGGAGCAAAAGCTGTATGCAGAGAGATAAGGCATTGGCGATCGTTGAGAAACAGTTAAAGAAACCACGGTATGAACATACTATCCGTGTAATGGATACAAGTATCAGACTTGCAAAGCAGTATGGTGCAGATGAAAAGAAAGCGGAGCAGGCGGCTATTTTTCATGATTATGCAAAGTATCGGCCACTCGAGGAAATGAAACGCTGGATCGAATCTGAACAACTGCCGAAGGACTTGCTGAATTATCACCATGAGTTATGGCATGGTCCGGTAGGAGCGCTTATGGTAAAGCGCGAAGTCGGTATTAGCGACCCTGAGATACTGCATGCCGTTACTGTACACACAACTGGATGTGTTGGTATGTCAGTACTTGATAAAGTCGTATTTCTTGCAGATTATATTGAACCGGGCCGTGCTTTTCCCGGCGTGGATGAAGTACGTAAAGTTAGTGAGGACAATTTGGATAAGGCGTGCTGGATGGCTTCTCGAAATACGATCAATATGCTCGTCTCGTTGAACCGAAAAGTATACCCAGACACGTTCCATGCTTATAATGATTTATTAAACTCTACTGGAGGTAATACTTAATGGAAACTATTGAATTAGCACAAATAGCAGCAAATGCCGCAGATGCGGTAAGAGGGGAAGACGTTGTCCTATTGGAAATGAAGGAGGTCTCCTTGATTGCTGATTACTTCATGATTTGTCATGGAACAAGTGAGCGTCAAGTGCAAGCTATCGCCAGACGAATCAAAGAGAAGGCTGAAGAAGCTGGTGTGGAAGTAAAGCGGCTTGAAGGAATGGAGCAGTCAAGATGGGTGCTTGTCGATCTTGGAGATGTTGTCTGCCATGTGTTCCACATCGATGAACGCAGATATTATAATCTAGAACGCCTGTGGGGAGACGCGCCGCAAGTGGAACCGGTATTCTCCCAAGAAAGCTAATGGCCGCATACGAGCGGCTTGCCGCCGTATATGAACGTCTGATGCAGGATGCGCCTTATGAGCCTTGGCAGCAGTTCATGCAGCAAATATTCCATAAACATGCGCAGATTGAGATCAATGAGATAGCCGATTTAGGCTGCGGAACGGGATATGTCACCAGGCAGCTGGCAAAGGCAGGCTATCATATGACAGGGATTGATCAATCCGAGAATATGCTTGCCTATGCTGCTTCCCGTGATACAAAACAGCAAGTGCGCTGGATACAGCAGGATCTGCGGGAGCTGGAGACAATCAAAGCAGATGCTGCAATCAGTATGTTTGATGTGGTCAACTATATTACGTCACCAGCTGATGTACAGCAAGCTTTCTCCCGGATATGGCAGATGCTTTCTCCTGGTGGTGTTTTCCTGTTCGATGTCCATAGCATACGGCATATAGAAGAGGACTTGGCAGGCGAGGTCTTTGCTGAAATTCATGATGATCTTTCATACACATGGTTCTGTGAAGCAGGCGAGGAAAAGGGAGAGGTATTTCACGACCTTACCTTCTTTACAAAGGAGGCAGACTCGGATAAATACGATCGTTTTGATGAATATCATCATCAGCGTACATATTCCATTGATACGTATATTTCCTGGCTTGAGGAAGCAGGGCTTCGTGTGTGCGGAGTATACGGTGATTTTGATATAGAACGGACAGAGCAATTGGAACAAGCAGACCGGCTGTTCTTTGCATGTTTGAAAAACCAGGAGGCATAATGCTGCTACCTGGTTTTTTTATGCAGGAAAAGCGAAATATGTGTCGAATTATTAGTTGTACAATCCCTTTTGAATTGCTTCCTTTTCCTCCCCGAACTTCCGGTGTGTTGCTTGAAACACCTGTGAAAACATCTCAGTTGTTTCCTTTTCGAGCACTGCAATACCTTCTCCTGTAATACCGCCCTTTACACAAACCTTTTTTATCAATTCATCCAACGTATAATGGCCATTTGCTAACAAAGTCCCGAGTCCAATTAGCATCTCTGAAGTTAAATGAGTGGCTTGTTCTTTACTGATTGCTGTTTCTGCCACTGCACCATCGATAAAGCGCTGCGCGAGGTAGCTGAAGAAAGCTGGTCCGCAGGAAACGATATCTGAGGCTACCCTCGTTATATCCTCTGGTATATAAAGCGGATTTGAATAGCTGCTAACTAAATCGATAAGTGCAGCTTTATTACGATTTGACAGGCTCGTTCCGAATGTCAGGAGAGTCGTGCCTGCTGCAGCTCTGTTCGTAATACTTGGAATTGCCCGAGCAACCTGACAAGGTACAAGTACTTCGAGGTCTTCGATTGAATACGGACTAGTGATGGAGACTAATACTTGGTCCGGCTGCAATAGAGAGTGGAGCTCGTGACATACGCCTGGCAAATGCGGCGGCCGTACACACAGAAACAATATATCAGCGTAATCCGCAATTCGGCTGGTGGAATCTGCTACATGTATTGAAGGGAATTTTTTCTTCAATTGTACAGCTTTATCAGCAGAACGGTTCAAAATCATAATATCTTCTTGAGAGATCGATCCGGAGTTTACCCATGTTTCCAGTAGCATGCCTCCCATATTGCCAACTCCGATTATTCCCCATTTCGTCATTCTAAACTCCTCCTCTGCTCATTTTCTGCTTGTTTCCCAGTTACGCTGTTACCCATTTTATGTTTAAAGGATATGAAATATGAAAGGAGGTTCAAGGTGCAAATAATTAAACAATATAGCTGGGCTATCATACTGGCTGCTGTAGCATGTGTTTTTTTAGTCATGTGGATTAGGGAGCCTAAAGGTGATGCTGCAGTGCAGCAGCTGGAAGAAGCTGAAATTCCTTCTGAGACGCAGTTGCTCACAGAAACACCAGCTGAAAATGAGTCTGTATCGGCTAATGCGTTGGTCATGGTAGATATAAAAGGAGAGGTACAGAATCCCGGTGTATACGAGCTTGCTCCAGACAGTAGAGTGGAAGAGGCGTTAGATGCAGCGGGCGGACTAACAGAGAATGCAGAGGAGCGAAGTATTAATCTTGCTCAGCGAGTGGCAGATGAACAGGTTATCTATGTTGCGGCTATCGGTGAAGAGGATGTACCTGTTCAAACAGCGGGTTCGAGTACTTCTTCAGCGAAAATAAATATTAATCAAGCAGACAGCAATGAACTTACAGAACTGAACGGCATTGGGGAAGCAAAGGCACAGGCTATCATTACCTTCCGTGAGGAAAATGGTCCTTTCACTTCTATCGAGCAGCTTACAGAAGTACCTGGCATTGGGGAGAAATCGTTAGAGAATATGAAGGAGCAGATCAGCTTGTAGAGCTGGTTGACGGATTAGAAGGGGGATTGTACACTAACTTTAGAAAAGGAAAGGTGGCGAAGCGTCATGGAACGAATCGCATGGAATCAATATTTTATGGCGCAAAGCCACTTACTGGCGCTGCGCAGCACCTGCCAGCGGCTGATGGTCGGTGCGACTGTTGTCCGCGATAAACGTATTATCGCCGGCGGTTACAATGGCAGTGTCACAGGCAGCAAGCACTGTGTTGATGAAGGATGTTATGTAATCGATGGTCATTGCGTACGAACAGTGCACGCAGAAATGAATGCTCTTTTGCAATGTGCGAAATTCGGTGTGCCGACCGAAGGGGCTGAAATTTACGTGACGCATTTTCCGTGTCTGCAATGCTGTAAAGCTCTGATACAAGCTGGCATCAGAACGGTTTATTATGCAAGTGATTATAAAAATCATCCATATGCTGTTGATCTCTTTGCTGAAGCTGGTGTCACAACAGAACAGGTGGAGCTTGATGCAGTCGTAGTGGATACGAAGCCACAAGAGACACGCAGTCTGATGGAAAAAGTCGTGGACAAGCTCAAGCAGTTGGACGATACAGAAAGTCAACAGCTCGCTGAAGAAGCTGCGTCTCGTTATCAACTCCCAAACAAAGAACAAATATGATTGGTAGATGGCATATTGTTGCGCTGGCAGCCCTTGGCGGGATGCTGGCGCATTCCTTACATTTTTCGGTACTGCTAGTCATACTTGTTTGGCTGAGCCTGTTATATTACACAAAACGTATCCAATTTCCGCTCCTGCTTCTGTCTTCGATTGCTTCTCTTTTATTTTTCGCCAACAGTATCCTCGGACAAGAGATGCCTCCCCAACTGCCGCTCGATGAGCCGATTCAGCTTACTTCCTCTATATCAGATCTCTCCGAAACAAAAGAACGAATTCAATTCACTGCAAAAGATGCTTCTGGTTCGGTCTCTATCCTGGTGACATATTTCAAACAAGAAGAACATGAAACTGTATCTGGTTTATCTGCTGGAGCTCAATGTGTCATTAATGGCAGTCTTGCACAGCCTGAACCTGCCACTAACCCAGGACAATTTAACTTTCAACACTATTTACGACAGCAAGGTATCTTTTATGAGTTAGAACTTCAGAATCTGGGGGATATCTCTTGTACTGGAACATCACAACTCGGTCAGTTGCTAAAGGCGCGAACTTCGTTTTTGCATAAAACTGATAAGATCCTTGATTCTCATACCGCTGCGTGGGTACAGGCGATGATAGCGGGGGAAGATAGCAATTTAGATGAGGAAACGGTGGAGCTGTTCAACCGCTGGAGCTTATCTCATATCCTTGCTATCAGCGGCATGCATATAGCATTATTTTCTGCGATCCTCTTCTTTCTCCTCACAAAACTACAAATTCTCACGATTGAAAAGACCTATTGGTTTTTATTTGTCTTCCTGGCTGTTTATCCTGTATTTGCGGGTGGTGAGCCTTCGGTATGGCGTTCTGCTTTAATGGTAATGCTCATTATGCTGCTTATGCGATTTAAGGTTAAGCTGCCGATTATTGATAGTATCAGTATAGTTTTCATACTTCTACTCGTACTCGATCCACATTATCTGTACCATATTGGTTTCCAATTTTCGTTTCTAGTCAGCTTGGCACTTTTATTGTCAGTCCGGTTATACACTGGTTCCTTTATCAGCGCACTGCTGGAAACAAGCCTATTAAGCCAGCTTGTCATCCTTCCTCTGCAGGTCTCCCAATTTTATTTCCTAAATCCATTGTCTGTTTTGATGAACCTTTTTGCTATTCCATTTTATACCTTTATTGCCATTCCGCTTTTATTGCTAATCAGTATTCTGCTGTATCCTTTGCCACGATTTGCTGCTATCCTCGGAGAAAGTTTTCGATTTATCAATGAATTAGTGATTCGCATTATCGAATGGATAGATAGTATAGCCTTTTATCCTTGGGTGACAGGGGAGCTTCCGATGGGTATCTCCCTGCTATATTTTTTAGTTCTTATTTTATTTTGTTCTGCATGGGAAGAAGGAAGGCGAAGAAAGGCTCTTTGGTATGGGGCTTTGCTCACCTCAATTCCGCTTGCGGCAGTATTGTTGCCGTATACAAGCAGTACAGGATATGTAACTATGCTTGATATCGGGCAAGGAGATGCGTTTGTCATTGAATTGCCTTATCGAAGAGGTGTTTATTTAATTGATGCTGCTGGCAGTATCGGAATGGACTTTCAGCCAACTGATAAGAATTTCGAACAAGTTATCAAACCATATCTGTATGAGCGAGGGATTGTTAAAGTGGATGGCATCTTTGCAACGCATGCAGATCATGATCATATCGGGAGTATCGGCAAGCTGACAGAGGAGTTGCATGTGGAATGGGTGCGTACATCGGTCTATTTTGACCGTTCAAAGGCTAACCTATGGAATTCGGATACAAAGATAATTCCTTGGAAAGTTGGAGAGATGATCCGTCTACCAGGCTGGGAAATTCAGCTACTGGCTCCTTTCCGCGATAAAAAGGATCCAAACAAGAATTCGCTTGTCATGTATACGATGCTAGGCGGGAAGAGCTGGCTTTTTACCGGGGATATTGGTAAAGAGGAAGAAAAGGAAATCATCCGGCGATATCCGTCTTTACGAGCAGATGTGTTGAAGGTTGGACATCATGGCAGCGATACATCGACTGACCGAGTATTTCTTCAGCATTTGAAGCCGGAGACAGCGCTAGTTTCTGCTGGAAGGAACAACCGATATGGTCATCCGTCTCCAGAGGTGGTGGATAGCTTGTTACAACAAAACATCCATATCTGGCGTACAGATACGGATGGGGCGGTCGTCTATGCCTTCTCAGGAAAGACAGGCACATTTAGCCCGTTCCTTCCATAAGATACGGTAGTTATAAATGAGGCAAATGAACTTACCAAAGGCAACAGTTACTTACCTCGATTAGCAAGAGTTGTCACCTATAACCTGAGTGCTATCAGGATAACCTAGAGGTAAGAAAACACCGCTTAGCGTTACAGCCTCCGGAGCTGGCTAACAAGAGCGTTCATATAGATTGGGGGGGAACATTCAATTGTTCTCCTCTGTTCCACCTTGCGTTAATTCCTATTTGCCGATACGATAAACAGTAGGATTACGTAGGAGTGAGAACATGTCATATACTGACGCTTTAAAAGCAATCAAGAAAAAGGATTTTTCACCTATATACTTACTATATGGTACGGAGTCTTATTTCATGCAGGATATAAAGGAAAAAATAGAGAAACAGTTCGCCCTTTCCGATGGAACAAATGTTTCCGTCTATGATTTGGAGGAAACCCCAATCCAGGAAGTCATTGCCGATGCAGAGGAATATCCTTTTTTCAGTGAACAAAAATTAATACTTGCTTATCATCCTTTCTTTCTGAAAGCAAAGCCGGATAAGTCCGCAGTGGACCATCGTTTGGAAAGCTTGGAGCAGTATGTAGAAAATCCAGCAGCATGGACGACACTCGTTTTGTTAGCTCCATATGAGAAGGTGGATGAGCGCAAGAAAATCATTAAAAGCATTAAAAAGACAGGACAAGCTGTCGCCTGTCTGCCGGTAAAAGAATGGGATTTATCAGATTGGATCGTTACGTTAAGCAAGGAGCATCAAATTGTGCTGGAGGATGAAGTCGCGGATTTGCTCATCCAGGAGGCTGGAACCGATCTTTCTATGCTGCGCGGAGAAATTGAGAAGCTTGCGCTCTATGCGGGTGAAGGAAGTAAAATAACTTTGGAGATTGCGGAATCACTTGTTTCCCATCAGCAGACAAGCTCTGGATTAAAGCTGGTTGACAGCCTAATGGCTGGTGACCTGGCGAAGGCGATTTACATCTTCCATGATTTGATCAAATTGAAGGAAGAACCGATTGCCTTGATAGCACTGCTTGCTTCCCAGTTCAGGACAATTCTGCATGTAAAGCTTCTGAAGCATAAAGGGTATAATCAAGCGAAGATGGCAGAAGTAACAAAGGTTCATCCATTTGTGATTAAGCTTGCTTTAAAGCGGGAAGCGCACTTCTCAGAAGAAGAATTGAAACATATTCTATTTCTAGCTGCCGAAACGGATGCAGATTTGAAGCAGGGACGTATGGAAAAGAACCTAGCGTTTGAACTTTTACTTCAGCAAATAGTGACAATACGAAAAAAAGCCCGGATGATTTAATAAACCGCCGGGCTTTTTTCTATTAAAAAACGATTCCTTCTAAAGGAATCGTTCTTCTAAGCATATTATGCGCCAATAGCGTTAACTTTTTTAGTCAAGTTAGACTTCTGACGGTTAGCTTTGTTGCGGTGGATGACACCACTTTGTGCAGCTTTATCAATTTTGCTTGAAGCTGTTAGAAGAGCTGTTTTAGCAGTTGCAGCATCGTTGTTGGAAACAGCTGTTTCCACGTGTTTCACTGCAGTACGCAAGTCGCTTTTCAAAGCTTGGTTTCTTAGACGGCTATCGTTGTTTACACGAACGCGTTTAATCGCTGATTTAATATTTGCCATGTTTGTTTCACCTCCGGCACATTTCATCTTACAACAAAAGCCATTGTACCAAAGCGGAGCGATGTTTTCAACAATTCTTTTCGCTGAAGGTGTCACTTTTCGTATGATTTGCTGTTAATCTGCTTATGCTAATGCTGACATTTGTGAAAAGTGGAGGGATGGTTTTGATTAAGCAGCTGCAAGTACGGACAGATTTAGCTATTGAAGCAAAGGATCTATATACATCGAGTGAACAGAAACAGGGAACGGCAGCAGGTATCTCTGTGACAGAGAAAAAAACAGAAGGTATCACCGTTAATTATGTACAAGTGAACGAAGAAGGATCAAAGCAGATAGGGAAGAAACCAGGTATCTATATTACGATTCATACGGATGCAATAAAGAATCAGGATACAAAACAGGAAGAAGAGACAGCGCTTGTACTTGCCAAGGAGCTGGAACAAATGCTGGCTGAAAACAACATTCCTACGGATGCGACTGGTTTGATAGTCGGACTGGGAAACTGGAATGTAACACCGGATGCTTTAGGACCGGAAGTGATTGAGAAAATCATGGTCACTAATCATTTATTCAAGCTGCAGCCTGAATCAGTGGAAGAAGGTTACCGGCCGGTTTCTGCAGTATCGCCGGGCGTAATGGGTACTACTGGAATCGAAACAAGCACCCTTATCCATGGGATTATCGAAAAAACGAAGCCAGACTTTGTCATAGCGGTGGATGCTTTAGCTGCTCGTTCGGTCAGTCGCGTGAATAGTACAATCCAGTTATCCGACACAGGCATCCATCCAGGCTCAGGTGTGGGCAATAAACGGAAAGAGCTGAGCAAAGAAACACTTGGTATTCCTGTTTTCAGTATTGGCGTTCCTACAGTTGTCGATGCGGTGACAATTACGAGTGATACTATCGATTACCTCTTCAAGCATTTCGGCAGAGAGTGGAATGAGAAGGATAAGCCTTCTAAAGCACTTGTACCTGCAGGTATGCGATTTGGGAAAAAGGAACTTACAGAAGAAGATCTGCCGAACGAGGAGCAGCGGCAGGCAATATTCGGAATGGTTGGCGGTCTTGCTGAAGAAGAGAAACGTCAGCTAATTCATGAAGTGCTGACGCCGCTTGGGTCTAACCTTATGGTAACACCGAAGGAAGTAGATGGGTTTATTGCCGATATGGCTCATGTCATTGCAGCTGGCATTAATGGCGCTCTTCATGAAAAGGTCAATCCGGCAAATCTCTCGGATTACACACGCTGATTTCTTTCAGAGGTTCTACTTCAAGCTTCTCTCTCATAGATTCTAGTAGAGTTCAACTAGATTCAAAAAGAGAGGAGCTTCTTTCTTGGGAAAAAAGAAGAACAGCTATAAGCGAAAGCGTTCAGGCGTACTTTTCATATATAAGCGGACACTCATACTTGTCGGCTCCATCCTTTTTCTATTAACTGGTATAGCGGCGCTAACTTCCGCTGGACCGGCATACCGGCTGTCCTCTCAAGCGATCACAGAATGGACAAGGCAGCTAGACAGCAGCATTTATCTGCATATACTCGGTAACGAAAACAAGATTTTCGAAAGTGTTAGACCAGAAGAAGCTCCTTCAATCCAACTTTCAGCCGTTCTTATGCAAATGCTGACAACAATTAAACCGGATGACCCGCGCACATTGCTCGGTTCCGAGATTCCAGGCTTCTCTTTATATGAAAACCAGATCGTCATTGCGGGAGAAGGGACAAACTATACGAACCTGCCAATTGAGTCGGCTCAGCCAGATCATGTTATCGAGGAAGAGCCAACAGAAGATAAGGAAGAAGAGACACCGCCAGAAGAAGCTCAGAATCCACCTGAGGATAGTCAAGAACAAAAAGATGAGGAGCCTGCACCTTCAACGGGTGATAAAGATGTTGTTTATATCTATTACACGCATAATCAAGAGTCTTATTTGCCGTCGTTGGATGCAGAACAGAAAGACAATGCTTATAACAAAAATGCTAATGTCACCGATGCTGGTGAGGCGATGGCGAAACGACTGGAAGAGCTCGGTATCGGTACGATAGCTGACCAGACAGATATAGGAGCTATTCTAAATGAAAATGGCATGGCTTACCACCAATCTTATGATGCTTCAAGAGGAGTAGTTGAAGCTGCTGTAGCTGAAAATAAAGATGTTTCCTTCGTTTTCGATATTCATCGGGATAGCTTGCAACGGAAAGACACCACCAAAGAGATCGACGGTAAAACATATGCAAAGGTCGTATTCGTCGTCGGTGCGGAGAATAAAGAATATGAAAAGAACTTGAAGCTGGCATCGGATCTGCACAAGAAGATTGAAGAGAACTATCCCGGCTTAAGTAGGGGTGTCATCACGAAAAAAGGTGCAGGGGTCGACGGCGTTTATAATCAGGATGTTTCTGACAAAGCAGCTCTTCTGGAAATAGGGGGAGTGGAGAATACATTGGATGAAGCAACACGGACAGCAGAATTGTTTGCGGAGATATTTGCGGATTATTACTGGGAAGCAGAAAAAGTTCAAGGAGGACAAGCGGAATGAAATATGTAGTGGTTGTTCTGACGATGCTGACATTGTTCTTTGGCGGTATTTTAATCGGGATGGAAAAAGAGGATGCGCAGCTGGCAGAGCAGCCGCCCGCTGTGCAGCAGCAGGAAGGACAGCTGACTGCATCTTCCTCATTTGAGGGTGTAAAAAGTGAACCGGTGCTTGAAAATACAGCACCTGTTTCGGATGAAGGAGCAGATAGCTCCATCGTCCAGCAGCTGGCAAGCGGACTTGGAAGTCTATTCACAGGTATCTGCTCTGTCATCATTACAGCGATTGAACAGCTTTCCGTTGCTTTGTTCGGCTGAGGCAAAAGCGCTTAAAAACATTGAATAAACAGGGCGCAATTGCTATAATCAATGCTAGTTATTGTTACGGTTGCTTCTTAATAGGCAGCTTCGGACAATTTAGGAGTGATTTTGATTGGTAGAGACAAACAGACGAAATCAGCAGCATGTGCGGAATTTCTCGATCATTGCACACATCGATCACGGGAAGTCTACACTGGCTGACCGTATTCTGGAGAAGACGAAAGCTCTTACTGCGCGTGAAATGAAGGCGCAGTATTTGGATGCGATGGATTTGGAAAGAGAGCGCGGCATTACAATCAAGCTGAATGCAGTGCAACTTGAATACGAACGGGAAAATGGTGAGACATATATATTCCATTTGATAGATACACCGGGACATGTCGATTTTACATATGAGGTATCCCGGAGTTTGGCAGCCTGTGAAGGTGCCATCCTTGTAGTGGATGCTGCTCAGGGTATCGAAGCCCAAACATTGGCCAATGTTTACTTGGCGATGGATAATGACTTGGAAATCATCCCGGTCATCAATAAAATCGATTTACCGAGTGCCGACCCAGATCGGGTTAAACAGGAAATCGAGGATGTTATTGGAATCGATGCGAGTGACGCAATTCTAGCATCAGCTAAAGCAGGAATCGGTATAGAAGAGATTTTAGAGGCAATTGTCGACCGGATTCCGCCACCGAAAGGGAATGAGGAAGCGCCGTTAAAAGGGCTGATCTTTGACTCTTTGTATGATTCCTATCGCGGTGTTGTTGCGTATACGTGTATAAAAGAGGGTTCAGTAAAAGTAGGCGACAAGATCCACATGATGGCTACAGGCAAGGAATTTGAAGTCAATGAGGTCGGTGTGTTTAATCCGTCACCAGTTAAAAAGGACGAGCTAGTCGTTGGTGATGTCGGCTATTTAACTGCCTCTATTAAAAACGTAAGTGATACGCGAGTAGGGGATACCATTACATTAGCTGATAATCCAGCCAGTGAGGCACTTCCCGGCTATCGCCGCTTGAATCCGATGGTTTATTGCGGCTTGTTCCCAGTTGATGCGAGCAACTACAATGATTTGCGTGAAGCACTGGAGCGATTGGAGCTGAACGATAGTTCCTTGCAATATGAAGCTGAGACATCCCAGGCACTTGGCTTCGGATTCCGCTGTGGTTTCCTTGGTCTTTTGCACATGGAGATCATCCAAGAACGGATCGAACGTGAATTCAATATTGATTTGATCACGACAGCACCAAGTGTTATCTACAATGTCGTCATGACTGATGGCAGCGAAGTTCGAGTCGACAACCCGGCGGCTTTGCCAGATGCACAATCACGTACGGAAGTGCAAGAGCCATATGTAAAAGCTACAATCATGGTACCGAATGATTATGTTGGTACAGTCATGGAGCTATGCCAGAAGAAACGCGGTGATTTCCAGGACATGCAATACTTGGACGATGTCCGTGTAAATGTTGTATACGAAATCCCGCTTTCTGAGATCGTGTATGACTTCTTCGATCAGCTGAAATCCCAAACTAAAGGATATGCAAGCTTCGATTATGAACTCGTAGGTTACAAGGCATCTGATCTGCAGAAGATGGATATTCTTTTGAATGGCGACACGATAGATGCTCTATCCTTCATCGTACACCGTGATTTTGCTTTCGACCGCGGTAAAGCAATAGTAGAAAAACTGAAGGCGTTAATCCCGCGTCAGCAGTTCGAAGTACCAGTCCAGGCTGCGATCGGAAATAAGATTGTTGCCCGTTCCAATATTAAAGCGATGCGTAAGAATGTCTTGTCCAAGTGTTATGGAGGAGATATATCCCGTAAACGTAAATTACTTGAAAAGCAAAAAGAAGGTAAGAAACGGATGAAGATGGTCGGTTCCGTGGAAGTTCCACAAGAAGCGTTCATGGCCATCCTGCAAATGGACGACGAATAAATAACAGACAACCCTTGTCCTTAATCAGACAAGGGTTTGTCATTGCGGAAGGAGGCAGCATGATGAACGAAGTGAAATCCGCTTATATTCATATACCTTTCTGTGAACAACTTTGTCATTACTGTGACTTTACGAAGTTTTTCTATCGTGAAGATAGTGCAGATGAATATGTAGAAGCATTACGGAAGGAAATAGAGCATTATATTCCGAATAGACAGCAAATGAACACGATTTTCGTTGGCGGAGGTACACCTACGGCATTAAATATGCAGCAGCTGGAGCATGTACTGAAGAGTGTTGACAGTGCATTTGATGTTCACGCAGCTAGAGAATATACATTCGAAGCAAACCCTGGGGACTTATCATTAGAGAAGGCAAAGCTGCTTAAGCATTACGGGGTGGATCGAATCTCCCTTGGCGTTCAAGTGTTTGATGATAAACTGCTGGAGGCCATCGGCCGTGTCCATCGAGTCAAACATGTATATGAAAGTCTTGATCTGTTAAAACAGGCTGGCTTTGACAATATTAGTATCGACTTGATATATGCACTGCCGGGACAAACTTTGGAGCAGTTTGGGCATACTGTGGAAGAAGCCCTGCAGTTCGATTTGCCGCACTATTCTTCTTACTCACTTCAGATTGAACCAAAAACAGTATTTTATCAGCGTTACAAAAAGGGTACATTGAAAAAGGCGCCGGAAGAATTAGAAGCAAATATGTACAATCTGCTGCGCGATGAAATGAAGGCGCATGGCAGAGAACAATATGAGGTAAGTAATTTCGCGCTGCCGGGCAAGGAAAGCCAGCATAATCTTGCATACTGGAATAATGATTTCTACTATGGACTTGGTGCAGGGGCTCATGGATACTTGCCAGGACGTCGCGTTATCAACATTCGTCCACTCCCTGCTTATCTGAAGCAAGCGAATGAAAATGGTATTCCTGTTTTACATGAGGAGCCGATTGGCCGTAAAGAGCGCATCGAGGAAGAACTTTTCCTTGGACTTCGGAAGAAAACCGGAGTGAATAAAGTAAGTTTCCGTAACAAATTCGGTATCGAACTCACAGATGTTTATCGTAAACCACTGGATCTGCTGATAAGCAAAGGCTGGCTCATAGAGGATGCTGAACATGTTGCCATGACCGAAGATGGATTCTTGTTCGGAAACGATGTATTTCAAGAGTTCCTTTTAGAAGAAGAACCGGCAAGAGTTTCGAATTGACAATTTTTCTAGGCTTTGTTACCTTATATGTATATTTAGCACTCCCCATAAACGAGTGCTAATCGAGGTGATGATCATGCTGACAGAAAGACAGCTGCGTATCCTTCAGGTTATAGTCGATGATTTCATTCAAACGGCGCAGCCGATCGGTTCGCGTGCTATCTCCAATAAGCAGGATGTTGCCTATAGTGCAGCAACGATTCGTAATGATATGGCTGAATTGGAGCAGTTTGGCTTGATCGAGAAGACGCATACCTCATCCGGAAGAATACCTTCCGAAAAGGGCTATCGCTTCTACGTGGATCATCTACTGACACCGTTTCATTTGTCGCGCCAGGATACGTCAGCAATCAAACAGACATTTTCGACGAATATTCGTCAGATGGAAGAAGTCGTACAGCAATCCGCCGCTCTGCTTTCAGAGCTGACCAACTACACTAGTATCATCTTGGGACCGGAAATGCTGGAGACAAAGCTTAAGCATATCCAGATTCTGACTTTATCCGACTTTAGTGCTGTCATGATTTTAGTAACAGACACTGGTCATGTGGAACATAAATCCTTCCGAATACCGGATGGGATGGACCATGCTGAAATGGAAAAGGTAGTGAATATCCTGAATGACCGTTTAGCTGGGGTACCGCTTATGATGGTGCCTGGCAGACTCAAGTCGGAAGTACAGGAACTGCTTAAGCAGCACACCGTCCATTTTGATACAATGTTCGCCTATCTGCGCTCGTTCATGGAAACGGAACAGCCGCTCAAGCTATATTTTGGCGGCAAAACAAACATTCTGATGCAGCCCGATTTTCAGGATTTGAATAAGCTGCGAAGCCTATATACAATGATTGAGGAAGAAGGCGAGACGATTGCACGTCTACTCAAGGGAGAACAGAATGGTCTGCATGTTTCCATCGGCACAGAGAACAAGCTGAGTGCGATGCAGGATTGCAGTTTTGTCACTGCGAGTTACACAGCTGATGGCATACACATGGGAACCGTTGCCTTGCTGGGTCCAACCAGAATGGAATATTCCCGGGTAATGTCGTTGATGCACGTATTAACGAACAAACTGACCAGCGCTTATCAGGACTGGCAGAAATGAGTTGAATATGGCTTGCTTCACAGCAAGCCTTTCATATAAGCAATGCTTTTCAGGAGGTGACCATCATGGCAAATGAAGAAAAAGAAAAAGTGAATGAAACCGAAGAGCAGGAAGCTGTTGAAGCAGAAGTGATTGATGCAGCCCCATCTGAGGAATCCGAAACTAACAATGAAGGCAGCGAACAACTAGCACAGCTCGAGCAAGAAAAAAACGAGATGTACGACCGTCTGCTTCGCTTGCAGGCTGAGTATGATAACTTCCGCAAGCGTACACAGAAGGAAAAGGAAGCTGCCAGCAAATATAGATCTCAGGATTTGGCGGAAGCTTTGCTTCCAGTTGTCGACAACTTGGATCGCGCCCTTCAAACTGTTCAGGATGAAGAAGCGAACAAAGGTTTCGTCGATGGTATCCGCATGGTACATCGTCAATTATTAGATGCTTTCGAAAACCAAGGTATCGAAACTATCGAAACAGTTGGACAGACTTTCGATCCGCATTTGCACCAAGCAGTCATGCAGGTGGAAAATGACGAATACGAACCAAATACTGTCGTACAGGAATTGCAAAAAGGCTATAAGCTGAAAGACCGTGTCATTCGACCGGCTATGGTTCAAGTGAATCAATAAAGCACTACATATGCTGTAGAGGAGGAAAAATACAAAATGGGTAAAATCATTGGTATTGACTTAGGTACAACAAACTCTTGTGTGTCCGTAATGGAAGGTGGAGAAGCTCGCGTTATCCCGAACCCGGAAGGTAACCGAACAACTCCATCAGTTGTAGCATTCAAAAACGGAGAAAGACAAATTGGTGAAGTGGCGAAGCGTCAGGCAATCACGAACCCGAACACAATCCAATCCATTAAACGTCATATGGGTACAGATTACAAAGTGGAAATCGAAGGCAAATCTTACACACCTCAAGAAATTTCTGCAATCATCTTGCAGTACATTAAATCTTTCGCTGAAGATTATCTAGGTGAAACTGTTGATAAAGCAGTTATCACAGTTCCGGCATACTTCAACGATGCAGAGCGACAAGCAACGAAAGATGCTGGTAAAATTGCAGGTCTTGAAGTAGAACGTATCATCAACGAACCGACAGCAGCAGCGCTTGCTTACGGTATCAATACAGAAGAAGATCAAACAATCCTTGTATATGACCTTGGCGGCGGTACATTCGACGTTTCCATCCTTGATATTGGCGATGGTACTTTCGAAGTAGTTTCTACTGCAGGTGACAACCGTCTTGGCGGTGATGATTTCGACCAAGTGATTATTGATCATCTTGTAGCGGAATTCAAAAAAGAGAACGGCATTGACCTTTCTAAAGATAAAATGGCAATGCAACGTTTGAAAGATGCCGCTGAAAAAGCGAAGAAAGATCTTTCAGGCGTTACGCAAACACAAATTTCCCTTCCGTTCATCACGGCTGGTGCAGAAGGTCCGCTTCACTTGGAGCTTGCTCTATCTCGTGCTAAATTCGATGAGATTTCTGCTGATTTGGTTGAGCGTACAATGGGACCTACTCGTCAAGCGCTTCGTGATGCAGACCTTTCTGCAAGCGAAATTGACAAAGTTATCCTAGTTGGTGGTTCTACTCGCATCCCAGCTGTTGTAGAAGCAATTAAAAAGGAAACTGGTAAAGATCCTTCTAAAGGAGTTAACCCGGATGAAGTAGTTGCACTTGGTGCAGCAATTCAGGGTGGTGTCCTTCAAGGTGATGTGAAAGACGTCGTACTTCTTGACGTTACTCCACTTTCCCTAGGTATCGAAACAATGGGCGGCGTGTTCACGAAATTGATCGAACGCAACACGACAATTCCGACAAGCCACTCCCAAGTATTCTCTACTGCTGCTGATAATCAGACAGCTGTTGATATCCATGTTCTTCAAGGTGAGCGTGAAATGGCTTCTTACAATAAAACACTTGGTCGTTTCCAATTGACGGATATCCCGCCAGCACCACGTGGTGTACCGCAAGTTGAAGTATCTTTTGATATCGACTCCAATGGTATTGTAAACGTACGTGCGAAAGATCTTGGCACAAACAAAGAACAATCCATTACAATCAAGTCTTCTTCAGGTCTTTCTGATGAGGAAGTAGAAAAAATGGTAAAAGAAGCAGAAGATAATGCTGAGGAAGATAAAAAACGCCGCGAAGAAGTAGATCTTCGCAACGAAGCTGATCAGCTTGTCTTCCAAACAGATAAAACATTGAAAGATCTTGCTGAAAATGTTTCTGAAGAAGATAAACAAAAAGCAGAAGCAGCAAAAGAGGAACTTAAAAAAGCGTTGGAAGGTTCCGACTATGAAGACATCAAAGTGAAAAAAGATGCGCTTTCCGAGCAAGTTCAAGCATTGTCTGTAAAATTGTATGAGCAAGCAGCACAGGCTCAGCAAGCACAGCAAGAGCAAGGTGGAGAAAAAGCAGACGACGATGTCGTAGATGCTGATTTCGAAGAAGTAAACGACGATAAAGACAAAAAGTAAGACGATAAGTAAAATTTAGTATCACCCGACAAGTCAAAGCCGCTTTTAAGCAGCTTTGACTTGTTACATGTTTAGCGCATTTGCTGCCTTTATGGCTTAATGGTATGATAAAATTTATGTATAAGAGAGAGTCGGGAGAGTGATTGTCAGTGAGTAAGCGGGATTACTACGATGTGCTTGGTGTCGGTAAAGAGGCCTCGAAGGAAGAAATAAAAAAAGCATATCGCAAACTTGCGCGCCAATACCACCCAGATGTGAATAAGGCGGAAGATGCAGCCGATAAGTTCAAAGAGGCAAAAGAAGCCTATGAAGTACTCGGCAATGAACAAAAACGTACCCAGTATGATCAGTTTGGGCATGCCGGACCGCAGAGCCAAGGCTTCGGCGGAGCTGGAGCTCAAGATTTCGGCGGATTTGGCGACATATTCGATATGTTCTTCGGTGGCGGCGGACGCCGCAGTGATCCGAATGCGCCTCGTCAAGGTGCTGATTTACAATACACTATGACGCTTAGCTTTGAGGAAGCAATCTTCGGAAAAGAAACCGATATTGAGATTCCTAAAGAAGAGGAATGTGATACATGTCACGGTTCAGGAGCTAAACCAGGTACCAAGCCGAAGACTTGTACGCACTGTAACGGAAGCGGACAGCTTAATGTGGAACAAAATACACCATTTGGCCGTGTTGTGAACCGTCGTGTATGTAACACATGTAATGGAACAGGTAAAATAATTCCGGATAAGTGTAAGACATGCAGTGGTTCAGGACGAGTACGCAAACGCAACAAAATCCATATCAAAGTCCCAGCAGGTATCGACGATGGTCAGCAGATCCGTGTATCTGGTAAAGGAGAAGCCGGTGTTAATGGAGGGCCTCCAGGAGATCTTTATGTAGTTATTCAAGTCCGCAGTCATGAGTTCTTTGACCGGGAAGGCGACAATATTTATTGTGAAATGCCGATTACATTTGCTCAAGCAGCACTTGGTGATGAAATTGAAGTACCGACAGTTCATGGTGCAGTGAGTCTTAAAGTTCCAGCAGGTACTCAAACAGGCCGCACATTCCGCCTTAAAGGCAAAGGTTCGCCAAACGTACGCGGATATGGTCAAGGAGATCAGCATGTGAAAATTCGTGTTGTAACCCCAACGAATTTATCAGACCGTCAGAAGGAGCTATTGCGTGAGCTCAACGATATTAGCGGTAATGACCCAACTGATGAACAGCATGACAGCATTTTTACACGTATGAGACGTGCGTTCAAAGGTGAGTCTTAATAAAAGGAGTGACGTGTACGTGAAATGGGCGGAGCTGTGTATCCATACAACGAATGAAGCGATTGAGCCGATTTCTAATATCCTGCATGAAGCAGGTGCCAGTGGTGTTGTGATCCAAGATCCAGAAGATTTGGTTAAGGATCACAAAACAACTTTTGGTGAAATCTATGCGCTGGATCCAAATGATTACCCGGCAGAAGGCATCTTTGTGAAAGCATATTTGCCTCTTAACAGTTTCTTGAACGAATCTGTGAATGAGATCAAGTCTGCAATCACAAATCTAAAAGAATATCAGATTGACATCGGAGCAAACGAAGTATCAGTCAGTGAAGTGGATGAAGAAGATTGGTCTACAGCCTGGAAGAAATACTACAAACCAGTGAAGATCTCCGAAAAGTTCACTATCATACCAACTTGGGAAGAGTATACCCCGGTAGCAAGTGATGAAGTGATCATGGAACTTGATCCAGGCATGGCTTTTGGTACAGGAACTCACCCGACGACAGTACTAAGTGTACAGGCAATTGAGCGTTATATAAATAAAGGCGACATTGTTATTGATGTTGGTTCTGGTTCTGGTGTGCTGAGTATCGCTGCCGTACTGCTTGGTGCTGAGCATGTACATGCATTTGATTTAGATGATGTAGCTGTCAACAGTACCAAGATAAATGCAGAGCTGAATCAAGCAGCTGACCGTATTACGGCAAGTGCGAATAATTTGCTTGAAGGCGTTGAGGTTGAAGCGGATGTTATCGTATCAAATATCCTTGCTGAAATCATCCTGAAATTCACAGATGACGCATTTAAATTGATTAAACCAGGCGGTCTGTTCATTACGAGTGGCATTATCAGCCAGAAGAAAGGCGACGTTAAAGACGCCTTGATCGCATCTGGTTTCGATATTGTTGAAGTCAATGAAATGGAAGATTGGGTCGCCATCATTGCAAAGAAGAATTAAGGCAGAGGTGAGCGTATGCAGCGCTATTTCGTAGAACCTGCCAATTGGCAGGATAACCGAATTATATTGCGTGGACAGGATGCCCATCACATTATTCGCGTGATGCGGATGAAAACAGGTGAAACAATTATCTGTGTTCATCCGGATGGGCATGCAGCAAAATGTGAGATTGACGAATTGGCGTCAGATTATGTTGCTGTATCCGCAGTAGAAAAAGTCGATATGAATACGGAAATGCCAGTATCAGTGTCGATTGCCCAAGGACTTCCCAAGGGTGACAAACTGGAATGGATCGTGCAGAAGGGAACGGAATTGGGTGCAGCTGCATTTCTCCCTTTCCAAGCTGCTCGATCCGTTGTAAAATGGGACGAGAAAAAGAAGGACAAGAAGCGGCAGCGGCTCGAAAAGATTGCCAAAGAAGCTGCAGAGCAGTCCAGCCGCTTGATTATCCCAGCGATCGAAGATGTGCAATCCTTCCAAATGCTGCTTGATAGCAGCGATACATATAAGCACAAATTGTTCGCTTATGAAGAGGCGGCAAAAGGATTGAAGGCAGAGCCGCTTCGCTCTGTTTTCCAGCACATTTCACCATCAGATAATGTGCTTGTTGTAATCGGTCCAGAGGGCGGATTCAGTGAATCAGAAGCAGATGCGCTTCAAGATGCAGGCTTTGCACCTATCAGGCTCGGGCCTCGTATTTTACGCACGGAAACCGCACCATTGTATATGTTGGCTAGTCTATCGTACCATTTTGAAGAATGAGGTGTTTTACCATGCCTACAGTGGCATTCCACACATTAGGGTGTAAAGTAAACCATTATGAGACGGAAGGTATTTGGCAGAAGTTCAAAGCTCAGGGCTATGAAAGGGTGGATTTTGATCACCAGTCTGACGTGTATGTTGTCAACACATGCACCGTTACGAACACTGGGGATAAGAAAAGCCGCCAAGTCATCCGCCGGGCTGTACGAAAAAATCCTGAAGGTGTCATTTGTGTTACCGGTTGTTATGCGCAGACTTCACCTGGTGAGATCATGGAGATTCCGGGAGTGGACATCGTTGTAGGTACACAGGGCCGGGACAAGATGATTGAGCATATCGAGGAATTCAAGGTGAAGAAAGAGCCGATCAACGGAGTTTCCAACATCATGAAAAACCGTGTCTTCGAGGAAATGGATGTACCTGCATTTACTGACCGTACGCGTGCGTCATTGAAAATTCAGGAAGGCTGCAATAACTTCTGTACCTTCTGTATCATACCTTGGTCCCGCGGATTGCTGCGTTCTCGTAACCCGGAGGATGTCATGAAACAGGCCCAGCAGCTTGTGGATGCTGGATACAAGGAAATCGTCCTTACTGGAATCCATACCGCAGGATACGGTGAAGATATGCAGGATTACAATTTTGCGAAATTGCTCCGGGAATTGGAAAATAACGTTCGCGGATTGAAACGGATTCGTATTTCATCCATTGAAGCAAGTCAGATTACGGATGAAGTTATCCAAGTACTGGATGAATCTGAGAAGATCGTACGTCACTTGCATATTCCGCTTCAATCTGGTTCTGATTCCGTTTTGAAACGCATGCGCCGAAAATATTCTTCAGACTTCTATCGCAGCAAAATTGATAAAGTAAAGAAAGCTTTGCCTAACCTTGCCATTACGAGTGATGTAATTGTCGGATTCCCAGGTGAGACAGAAGAGGAATTCATGGAAACATATCGTTTCATCCAGGAAATCGGCTATAGCGAGCTTCACGTGTTCCCCTATTCTAAACGTACAGGAACGCCTGCTGCACGTATGACGGATCAAGTGGATGACGAGACAAAGAATGAGCGTGTCCATCGTCTTATTACTCTATCGGATCAGCAAGCGAAAGAATATGCTTCTCAGTTCGAAAATGAAGTTTTGGAAGTCATTCCGGAAGAACTTTATGATGAAAAAGAATCCGACACGTTATATGTTGGGTATACGGATAACTATTTGAAAGTGAAATTTGAAGCAACACCGGATATGGTTGGTAAGATTGTCCGAGTGAAGCTGACAAAAGCTGGCTATCCGTATAATGAAGGTCAATTCGTCCGGGTAATGGATGATGAGGAAGCAAGCGTAACTATCTAACTTGACTATAAAAGGAGTTATTTCTCTTGGAAAATATCGCTGCATATATTGATCACACACTACTAAAGCCGGATGCGACAAAGGAACAGATCGACGTGATTGTCCAGGAAGCGGCAACACACAAATTCGCTTCTGTCTGTGTTAATCCATACTGGGTTTCCCATTGTGCCCAGCAGCTGAAAGATACGGATGTAAAGGTTTGTACTGTCATTGGATTCCCGCTTGGCGCTTCGACTAGTGCCGTAAAAGCTTTGGAAACAAAGGATGCTATTGAAAAAGGTGCTGGTGAGATCGATATGGTCATCAACGTTGGTGCTTTGAAATCTGGCGACTTAGTGACAGTTGAGTCTGACATCCGTGCAGTTGTGGAAGCAGCAGCAGGTGTACTGACGAAAGTGATTATTGAGACATCCTTGCTGACTGAAGAAGAAAAAGTAACCGCTTGTGAGCTTGCTGTGAAAGCAGGAGCTGATTTCGTCAAGACATCTACTGGATTCTCCGGTGGCGGTGCGACAGTAGAAGATATTAAATTGATGCGTAAGACTGTTGGTCCGGACATCGGTGTAAAGGCTTCCGGTGGCGTACGTGATCGCGAAGCTACGCTTGCTATGATCGAAGCGGGCGCTACTCGTATCGGTGCCAGCGCGGGTGTTCAGATCATCGCAGGCGTTGCTGGAAGCAGCGATTACTAAGAACAATTGTGAAATGTGCATGAATCCTGCACCTTTCTATTGACCAGGATTTAGCATTATATTATAATGAGCAAAGACATATGCAGCAGTGCATATGAGTTAGCACATTGTTGTATGCTTCGGAGGGAGGGAAATTAGCATGTCAAACACTACTCGCGTTCGCAAAAACGAGTCTCTTGAAGATGCTCTTCGTCGCTTTAAGCGCACTGTTTCTAAAAGCGGTACTCTATCTGAATACCGTAAGCGTGAATTTTACGAAAAACCTAGTGTTCGTCGCAAGAAAAAATCTGAGGCGGCTAGAAAGCGTAAGTAAGCAAAGAGGGTGCAAAGAGATATGTCATTAACAGAACGTCTGAACCAGGATATGAAGACTGCAATGAAAGCAAGGGATAAGGAAACGCTCAGCGTAATCCGTATGGTGAAAGCTGCCCTGCAGAATGAAGCAATTCGTACTGGAAATGACACGCTGTCAGAAGATGAAGAACTTACCGTTTTATCTCGTGAGGTAAAACAACGAAAAGATTCCCTCCAAGAATTCCAAGAAGCTGGACGCGATGATCTTGCTCAGAAGCTTGAAGCTGAGCTTCAAGTTCTAAAAGATTATATGCCAGAACAGCTTTCGGAAGAAGAACTTGAAGACATTATTAAACAGACCATCACGGAGGTAGGAGCTACTTCCAAGAAAGACATGGGCTCAGTCATGAGCGCTGTTATGCCGAAAGTCAAAGGCAAAACCGATGGTTCTTTAGTTAATAAACTCGTGAATAAGCACTTGTCTTAACTGATAGTTATATGAATATCTAATGGAAATCCCAATCATTGAATGATTGGGATTTCTGCTTTTTTACGAAAGTTTATTTACATATGAAACCTTTTATTAATCCAAGCGTATAAGTTACTGTACATAACAACTGAAACGAAACCAGTCGGGGTCAGGAGGATTTCTATGCTGCAATATATCACGCTTCCAAGCCTTCAAACTGCGATGCACAGCTTCAGCGAAACAATGCAGACGTGGATCACTTCTCCAGTTCTTGTAACAATCCTGCTTTCTATAGCTTTTGCTGGATTGGCTGTCGAGATGTTCACGCCGGGTTTTGGAGCGGGCGGAATACTAGGGATCGCTGCTGGAGGGATCTTTCTGTACGGACACATTGCGGCAGGACTAGTGACAAATACGGATATTCTGCTTTTGACTGCAGCTATCATTTTACTTGTCTTGGAATTATTCGTACCTGGAGGCATAGTGGGCATACTTGGTATGATAGGGTTGCTTTGGGCGTTGTTCCGTATGTCGGCAGACAGAGCCGATATGATGATTAGCGTCAGTATTGCTTTTATTGTTACAATTGTAGCTGTCATCTATGTGATTCGTATCGTCGGTTTCGAAAAGGGTATGTTCAAGCCGATGATCCTCCAGGAAACTCTTAGGCCTGATACGCTTCCGATTTTAACGTCTATCATCGGGAAACGTGGTGTGGCAAAAACACCGCTGCGACCGTCAGGTGTCGCTGAAATCGAGAGCGGGGTAATGGATGTCATCACAGAGGGCAGGTATGTTGCTAAAGGGTCTGAAATAGTTGTTATCCGTACTGAAGGCAAGAAAATCATCGTCAGTCCTGTGACGAACAAGGAGGAAACAGAATGAATCAAGATATTATTGTACCGATTATTATTGCTGCAGTCATTTTGATTGCTTTGATTATCCTATTTACTTTCGTACCAGTTGCATTGTGGATCAGTGCTCTGGCAGCAGGTGTCCGTATCAGCATCTTCACATTGGTAGGGATGCGTTTAAGACGTGTTATCCCATCACGCGTCATCAATCCATTGATTAAAGCCCACAAAGCAGGCTTGAAGGTCGATACAAACCAGCTGGAGAGTCATTATCTGGCAGGCGGTAATGTCGACCGTGTCGTCAATGCACTTATTGCGGCACACCGTGCGAATATCGAATTGCCATTTGAACGCTCAGCAGCAATCGATCTTGCTGGTCGTGATGTATTGGAAGCTGTACAAATGAGTGTAAACCCGAAAGTAATAGAAACACCGTTCATTTCAGGTGTGGCGATTGATGGTATCGAAGTGAAGGCGAAAGCTCGTATAACCGTGCGTGCCAATATCGACCGACTTGTGGGTGGTGCCGGAGAGGATACCATCATTGCACGTGTAGGGGAAGGTATTGTCAGTACCATCGGTAGCTCCAAAAACCATAAGAATGTATTGGAAAACCCAGACAAAATCTCACACAATGTGTTGGAGCGTGGTTTGGACTCCGGTACGGCATTTGAAATTCTGTCCATCGATATCGCAGACATTGATATCGGTAAAAACATCGGGGCGATGCTTCAAACGGATCAGGCGGAGGCAGATAAGAATATCGCCCAAGCCAAAGCTGAGGAACGTCGTGCGATGGCTGTAGCACAAGAGCAGGAAAACTTAGCGCGCGTACAAGAAATGCGTGCGAAGGTAGTAGAAGCAGAAGCAGAAGTCCCGCTTGCGCTTGCTGAGGCACTGCGTTCAGGTAATATGGGCGTAATGGATTATATGAACTATCAGAACATCAATGCAGATACAACGATGCGCGATAGCATTGGAGACTTATCTAATGGTGAAGAGGAAGAACGTTAAGATATAGAAAGGTGGCAGGTGCATGTTTGATATGTTGCAATTTCTCGTGCCGTTAGCAATTGCTGCCATTGCTTTCTTTTTTAACGCAGCAGCCAAAAAAGGGGATAAAGAAAATAACGATCCCCGACGGACGCAGCCTCCGGTCAAGAACTGGCAGGAGAAGCAGCCGCGCACAAACAAAGAACAGCGTCAGCAGAAGCAAGTAAAGGCACCAGAACTAATTCAAGCGGAGCAAAAGGCCGATGAATTTAGAAAGCAGGCAACTGAGGCAATTCAACAAGTTGTGGAAGTACGTAGTGCCTCTTCTGTCCGTCAGGGTAAAAAAGGTCAACAGATAACCAAGCCAATCAGGCTGAAACGGCTGACCAGCAAACAATTAGCGGAACAAGTGCTCTGGTCGGAGATACTCGGAGAACCACGTGCAAAGAAACCGCATCGTACTTTCAACAAGCGAGTCCAATAATGGACTCGCTTTTTTTCGTTCATCAGTCTGTTCTTACTTCACCCTTCGCATCATAGAATGTGCAGAGGGGAGCTGGTGGAAATGAAAAAATGGCAGCAGCGGATCGGAAATTGGTTCACCGAGCATTTGGATATGCCTGCTGATGTGGTGCTTGAACTCCCTCGCATTACGACGATTGGCCATTTTCATGCCTATATCGAAAATCACAGAGGTCTCGTGCTATTTTCGGATAACGAACTTAGGCTGCGGCTTAACACAGGTTTTCTTCGTATAACAGGGGAATCCTTCGTATTGAAAGTCATGCTGCCAGAGGAGATTCTGCTCGAAGGCAAAATGAAGGAATTTAAATTCATTGATTCATAAGGCAAGCGGATCAGGGAGGTAAGTATGAAAAAGCACACACAGGATATTTATTTTACTGGATATGTGACCGTTCTGATTAAAGGCGACAGACCGGAGCTTTTTTTCAATCAGCTTGTGCAGGAGAAAGTCTTAGTCTGGGATATCATCAAAAAGGACAGCCAGACATGTGAAGCGAAAATCAGGAAACAGGATATAAGTAAGCTTCGCATGCAGCGAAGAGGGACAGGCTACAAAATACAGTTTCGCAGCAAGCATGGATTTCCTTTCCTCTTCACTGCATTACTGCATAAGAAACCGTTGCTGCTGGGTATTGCCATCAGTATACTGTCCATCTTTTTCCTGTCAAATACAGTATGGAAAATTGAAGTAAGAGGCGTAAGTCCGGAATTGGAACACCAAATTGAAACGCGGCTGGACGAATATGGGGTACGCTTAGGTGCATTCAAGCTGACTCTGGGTGCTCCAGTCGATATTCAACAGCGTCTTTTACAGGATATTCCGGATCTTCTCTGGATAGGAGTGCAAGAGAAAGGGACAACCTATTCATTGGAAGGTGTGCCGAAAACAATTGTAAAAGAAGAGGAACAGCCAGGCCCCCGTCACCTTGTCGCGAAGAAAAAAGGTGTTATCGTCGATATGTTTGTATCAGAGGGAGTAGCGCAAGTTGGGGTACATGATTATGTAGAGCCTGGAGATGTGCTCGTTTCTGGTTTAATCGGCAATGAACCACCTCCTGTAAACAAGGATGAAAAGGATAAGACAGAGCAAAAGGATACACGGAAGCATGTTGCAGCAACCGGTAATGTCATCGCTAGGACGTGGTATAATGTGTCTGCAGAAGTTCCGCTTGAAGAAACATATACCGTTCTCAGTGGTAAACAGGACAATAAATATGCGATTCAGTTCGGAGACAGCTTCCAGCTGCCAATTTGGGGGTTCGGAGAAACTGAGTTCAAGGATTCCCAAGAACAGACATCTGTCCGTCATCTCCGGTTCCTTCGCTGGGAGTTGCCGATCGGAATGAGGAAGACGACCGAATATGAGCGGGTTACTAAACAAGTGAAGCGGACAAAAGAAGAAGCAACTGCACAGGCTGAAAAATTGGCTAAACAGGATTTACAGCTCCAAGTTGGTGCTGATGCTGACATTATTTCTCAAAAAATTTTACATGAGACTATCGAGAATGGTAAAGTTAAATTAATCTTATACTTTCAAGTAAATGAAGATATTGCAACATCTCAACCTATATCTCAAGGAGATTGATTATGCCTGAAGACGTAAAACGTGTGAACCTGCAATTAAAAGATACCAATGAAACATTAGCTCTGTTCGGCACGGAAGATCGCAATCTAAAGCAAATAGAAGAACATTTCCGTGTATCCATTGTTACACGAGGGGAAGAAGTTCGCGTAACTGGTCCAGAAGAAGAAGTCCGGACTACAGAGGAGCTGCTGCAAGCGTTGGCTGCTGTCATTCGACGTGGCATTCCAATCGGAGAACGTGATGTGGTATACGCTATTGAATTAGCCAAAAAAGATAAGTTGGATCAATTCGAAACATTATTTGACGATGAAATAACGAAAAATGCAAAAGGTAAATCAATCCGGGTCAAAACGCTTGGTCAGCGGAATTATATCAATGGCATCAAGTCCAATGACTTGGTTTTCGGTATCGGGCCTGCCGGTACAGGTAAAACCTATCTGGCAGTCGTTATGGCCGTAAATGCCTTGAAAAAAGGTATTGTCAAGCGCATCATCCTGACACGGCCAGCAGTGGAAGCGGGCGAAAGCCTCGGATTCTTGCCTGGTGATTTGAAGGAGAAGGTGGATCCGTATCTGCGCCCGTTATACGACGCCTTACATGATGTTCTCGGTTTAGAACAGACGACCCGCTTAATTGAGCGTGGTACGATAGAGATCGCTCCGTTGGCTTATATGCGTGGGCGTACACTGGATGATGCTTTTGTTATCCTAGACGAAGCACAGAACACGACAAACGCACAGATGAAGATGTTTCTTACCAGACTCGGTTTCGGATCCAAGATGGTCATCACCGGCGATTTGACTCAGATTGACTTACCAAAAGGTGCCCTATCTGGTCTGCGTTCTATTGAAACAAAGCTGAGTAATGTAAAAGGTATCTATTTCACGTACTTAAAACAAACAGACGTAGTGCGCCACCCGCTCGTGCAGCGGATTATCGAAGCATACGAATCAGAGTAAAAGGACAGGGCCCGGCTTCGGGTCTTTTTCGGTTCAAGCGGATAGGAGGGTAGAGTGTGGCTAGAAAGAAGTTCAAGGACCTGTTTAGAAGGAATTCTAGAGCTGGCGAACGTGCATTCATCCTGATAGGAGCAGTATTGCTAGGTTGCTTCCTCTTCATTACGACAGCTTCTAATGTGACGACAAAGAATTATGACGTCCAGATTTATGATGCGGCAAATGAAACGATTCGTTCGCCGATTACGATCGAGAATGAAGCCCAAACGGAAAGACAAAGGCAGGAAGCCAGCCAGCAAATAGATGACCGTTACACAGTATCATCTGAAATTACCGAAGCGAAAACAGATGCAGTAGAAGAGATTTTTACTGCAATCGAACAAGCAGATGATGCCGATCAACCTATCGATCAAAGGGTCGAGTCAGTCAAAAATCTGCTTTCTGTATCTGTTAAGGAAGATTTGACGGATAGACAGTTGGAACAGTTAATCCAAATACCATCAGACGAACGGGAAATTAGTGAAAAAGTATTTGTTGATACCATGACTGGATATCTTGAAGATGGGGTAAAACGGGATGAGGTACAGCAGACGCAGGAAGAGATGGGAGAAAGAATTGATTATGCGGATGTGTCCGATGGAGCCAAGCAAGCGCTCCGTTCGCTGACTAGCTTTGCCATTGTTCAAAATGCATCCTTTGACGCGCCGGATACAGCTTCAGCAAGAGCAGAAGCCCAGCAGAGTGTGGCACCTGTCATGATTCGTGCAGGCCAAATCATCGTTCAAGAAGGTCAGACGATCACGAACGATGTATATGAAGAACTGGAGCTCGTAGGTCTTTTAAGCAATACAAGGAATGTCCTGCCGCTTGTTGGTCTGGTGCTATTTATGTCTCTCTTAGTCGGTGTTTTAGCATATGAAACAATACATACATTAAAAAAACAGACTAGGCCGAGTAAGTCTGTCCTGATGTTTTCGTTTTTGCTTACTTGTATGTCTGTTCTATTATTGAAGTTAATCAGTGCCCTTGGAACAACAGATCAGCATTATTATTTGCTGCTTCCTGCTGCATTTGCGGCAGTTTTATTCCGGCATCTGCTTAGCGAACGGTTCGCTATCGGATATTCAATCGTGTACAGTATATTGGCTGGAATCATCTTGAATGATGAAATACCTGGATCTTTGAATATGGAGGCAACACTTTACTTCTTGTTCGCCCAGCTCGCAGCGGTCTATTCGATTCGAAATGTAAAGGATAAGACGGCGATGGCAAAAGCGCTGCTATTGCTGGCAATTGTGCAAGTAATTAGTGTATTGTTATTCTTATTCTTTGCATTTGAAAAATATGCTTGGGAATCGGTGTTACTTTATGTTGGTTTTGCCGTCTTGTCTGCTATATTGACAGTCATACTTGTAGCAGGTATTCTGCCGTTTGTCGAAGCTGGATTTGGTGTACTTTCCGAAACGAAGCTTTTGGAATTATCGAAACCAAACCACCCGCTGCTGAAAAAAATCCTTACTGATGCACCTGGGACATATCATCACAGCATTATGGTAGCCAATTTGTGTGAAGCTGCATGCGAAGCAATCGGAGCAGACGGACTGCTCGCCAGAGTCGGTGCATATTACCACGATCTTGGCAAAACACGGCAACCGCAGCTTTTCATTGAGAACCAAATGGGTCGAAACAATCCGCATGACAAGCTATCACCGCGGCAAAGTGCAGAAATCATCATCCGCCATCCATATGATGGAGCACAAATGCTGCAAAACAACCATTTTCCAAAAGAAATTGTCGATATGGCCAAACAGCATCATGGCACATCGCTTTTGAAGTTTTTTTACTACAAGGAAAAGGAATATAATAAAGAAGTAAAGGAAGAAACTTACCGTTATCCTGGTCCAAGACCGTCTACACAAGAGGCCGCGGTCCTATTGATTTGTGATTCTGTTGAAGCGGCGGTTCGTTCCATGAAAGAGCCGACTCAGGAAAAAATCAGCAGCTTGGTAGACAGTATCATCAAGGATAAGCTGATGGATGGACAACTGGATTGTGCACCGTTAACTTTGCAGGATTTGCAAGTAATCAAAGAAGCGATTTGTCAGGCTCTTACGGGAATATTTCATTCCCGTATCGAATACCCGGATGAAGAGAAAGTGAAGGAGGCAAACTAATGCATATTGATTTTCATGATAAAACAAATAGCGTGACAGCAGATTACGTTGATCTGATTGATCGACTGATCCAATACGCTGCAGATGCAGAAGAAATAACAGAGGAAGCGGAGATGTCCATCACTTTTGTGGACAATACTGAAATACAGATAATCAACCGTAATTATCGACAAAAGGATGCGCCGACAGACGTCATATCCTTCGCCATGCAAGAAGAAGGGGAAGGGGAACAGCAAATCATCGGAGAAGAAATTCCCATTGTTTACGGTGATATCATTATCTCTGTCGACAAAGCCAAGGAACAGGCAGAAGAGTATGAGCATAGCGTAGAGAGAGAGCTTGGATTCCTAGCTCTGCATGGCTTCCTGCATCTCTTAGGATATGATCATATGAATGACGCAGATGAGAAGAAGATGTTCGGTCGACAAGAGGAGATTTTGAATGGCTTCGGACTCAAACGGGAAGAAAACTAAATCCGGCATCGGATTTCGCTATGCGTGGAATGGGTTACGCTGGACTTTCCTTGAGGAGAGGAACTTCCGCATCCATACGATCGCAGCAATAATTGCGCTAGCAACAGGTGTGATTTTTCGAATCGACCCGGCAGAATGGGCGGCTGTCCTTTTAAGTATTGGGTTCGTCATTGTGACGGAAATGATCAATACAGTCGTCGAGCTCATGATGGACCATCTTTCGCCTGAGCAAAGCAAGGCAGCAGGTCTCATCAAAGATATTGCAGCAGGTGCTGTCCTCATTGCAGCCATCACTGCTATTTGTGTCGGTATGGTCGTTTTCGTTCCAGAAATCATTTCTGTACTGTGAGGAAAACCGTCCATGTAGATGGGCGGTTTTTTCTTGGTTTAGTTTGGCGACTAGCTGCGAGAGCCAGGGACTGCGCCGTAAGCGATTAATCCCGCCATGGGGAAAACACCCACTCTGGGCCTTCTCACTTACTTCTCCGTCCCTAACCGGCTCTCTCCGCTTTTGGTTTTCGGCTAGCTGCGGGAACCAGAAACTACGTTGTAAGCAATTAATCCCGTCGTGGGGAAAACACCCACTCTGGGCTTCCTTGCTTACCACTCCGTTTCTAACCGGTCTTCTACGCTTTTGGTTTGTCGTCTAGCTCCGAAGACCAGAAACTGCGTTGTAAGCGATAAGTCCCTGCGGAAGGAAAGTTCACCTTCCTCCGGGCCTTCTCACTTACCTCTTCGTTTCTAACTGGTCTTCTACGCTTTTGGTTTTCGGCTAGCTGCGGGAACCAGAAACTATGTTGTAAGCAATTAATCCCGCCGTGGGGAAAACACCCACTCTGGGCTTTCTTGCTTACCACTCCGTTTCTAACGGTTCCCTCCGCTTTTGGTTTTTTTTAACCCCTTTTGTCGAATGGATGAAGTGGCGGGGGATTTGTAGTAAGATAGAGATACAACATTTTTATAGTACTTGATGTTTTTGTCGTACTAGTACTTGGAGGAATATAACAGCATGCAGAAAGAATTTCGTTCAGGTTTCATTTCCATTATCGGGCGACCGAATGTTGGGAAATCAACTTTATTAAATCGTTTTGTCGGTCAGAAGATCTCTATTATGAGTGATAAGCCGCAGACAACGCGTAATCGGATTCAAGGAGTACTCACACAGGATGATGCACAGTTCATCTTTATTGATACTCCTGGTATTCACAAACCGAAGCATAAGCTCGGAGACTTTATGGTAAAGACTGCAGAGAATACAATGAATGAAGTGGACGCTGTCATGTTCATGGTGAATGCAGAGGAGGGCTATGGCAGAGGGGATCAATTCATCCTCGAACGTCTGCAGAGAGTCGAAGGCCCAGTTTTCCTAGTCTTGAATAAAATTGATAAGATCCATCCGGATAAGCTGCTCGAACTTATCGAGCTGTATAAGGACAAGTTGGACTTCACTGAAATTGTTCCAATTAGTGCACTGGAAGGTAATAATACGGCTCATTTACTTGAAACATTAAAAGGTTATCTGCCTGAGGGGCCACAATATTACCCGGAAGACCAAGTGACGGATCACCCGGAGCGCTTCGTTGTAAGTGAGCTCATTCGCGAGAAGGTACTGCATTTGACGCGGGAAGAAATACCGCATTCAATTGCAGTTGTCATCGAAGCAATCGAGAATCGCTATAGTACGACGGAGAAAGTATTCATCCAGGCGACAATTATCACGGAACGTAAATCCCAAAAAGGAATCATTATCGGCAAACAGGGCAGTATGCTCAAACAAGTCGGGAAGCTGGCGCGTAGAGATATAGAGATGCTGCTTGGCAGTAAGGTGTTTCTCGAGCTTTGGGTTAAAGTGCAGCCTGATTGGCGAAATAAGCAGGCGCAACTCAATGATTACGGTTTCAGTCGTGAAGAATATTGATACCTGGTAATATTTAAAGCACATGGATTGAGGAGTAGGTGTCATCCTAACTAGGAGAATGTTTTGTATGTTCATTTCTTAAAAAAAGCATAGAAAGGTGGACTTCCTGTGATTGATTTCCATTGGCAAATCTTTAGCAAGACCGGGAGTATCGAAACCTACTTATTGATGAAAGAAATTGAAACAATGTACAATTCACTAATACCTCCGGAGCGAGATAACATTATTGAGCTCCCAAGTTATAGACTTCAATCTAAAATGTAAGCAACAGGAGTGGGGAGAGAGCGTTGCTCCAAAATGTAGAAGGAATAATCCTGCGCACACAGGATTATGGGGAAACACATAAGATCATAACAATCTTCACGGAAGATCGCGGAAAGATCGCCGTAATGGCCAGAGGTGCAAAGAAACCGAAAAGTAGGATGGCTGCCATCGCACAGCCATTCATCTTTGGATCATTCCTAGTACAGATTGGTTCCGGTATGGGAGCCATGCAGCAAGGAGAACCTCTCCAAAGCTTCAGGTCGATCCGTGAAGATATCATCAAAACAGCTTATGCGTCCTATATAGCGGAAATGACAGATAAGCTGACAGATAATAATAAGCCTGACCCTGATTTATTCCGTCAGCTGCTTCAAGTGATGGAATGGATCAATGATGGGAAAGATGCGGACGTTTTGCGCATAATCTATGAATTAAAGATGTTCCGCCGTGGAGGTTTCGCACCTACAGTACATCAATGCGTTAATTGCGGAAATACGGAGTTGCCTTACCGGTTTTCCGTACCGGAAGGCGGTATGCTTTGCAGACGCTGTATGCATCTCGATCCAGATGCATATGTATTATCAGAAAAAGTTACAAAGCTATTGCAGCTATTTTCGAGTATTGATATCTCCCGGATAGGCAATATTTCAGTTAAGCCAGAAACGAAACGACTTTTGAACGAGCTGCTTGATACTTATTATGACCGGTACGGAGGGTATTTCCTGAAAAGCAAGAAGTTCCTTGCTCAATTGGATAAACTTCAATAAGGTTTGTTGACAATTAGTATGGCATTTTAGTATGATAGTTACAAAATCGACGGCTTGCGTTGAAGAAGAGTAGTATCCATCTGGTACTTTGCGTAGCGAATCTGGGATAGTGGGAGCCAGAACAAAGGAAGACGGAGAAGGCGCTTTGGAGCAAAAGGAAAAAAAGAGTGGCTTCCATTTGGGAGCAATTAGGGTGGAACCGCGGTAATCCCGTCCCTATGCTGTTTAGGCAGCATAGGGACGGGATTTTTCTTTGTCCATCCTGACGTTGATGAAAAGAAGATGGAGGGAATCCGATGAATATCCAAAATATGATTTTGACGTTACAGAAGCATTGGTCAGACCAGGGCTGTCTATTGATGCAAGCATATGACGTAGAAAAAGGGGCAGGAACAATGAGCCCTATGACTTTATTGCGCAGTCTTGGTCCTGAGCCGTGGAACGTGGCCTATGTAGAGCCTTCTCGACGACCAGCCGATGGCCGATACGGGGAAAACCCAAACCGTTTATACCAGCACCATCAATTCCAGGTGATCATGAAACCTTCACCAGACAACATCCAGGAACTCTATTTGGAATCACTTCGCAAACTGGGCATTGATCCATTGAAGCATGATATCCGATTTGTTGAGGATAACTGGGAGAACCCGACACTTGGTGCTGCTGGACTTGGCTGGGAGGTTTGGCTTGATGGTATGGAAATAACACAGTTCACTTATTTCCAGCAAATCGGCGGCTTGGAAGCAAAACCTGTTTCAGTCGAAATTACATATGGTCTGGAACGACTTGCTTCCTACATTCAAGATAAAGAAAATGTTTTCGAGCTCGAATGGACAGATGGCGTTACTGTAGCGGATATCTTCAAGCAGCCGGAATTTGAGCATAGCACGTATACATTTAAAGAATCTGATACAGACATGCTGTTCCAACTGTTTGATATGTATGAAAAAGAAGCGAAACGAATCATGGATGAAGGACTCGTCTTCCCTGCGTATGATTACGTGCTGAAATGTTCCCACACATTCAATTTGCTTGATGCCAAAGGTGCCATCTCAGTTACTGAGCGAACTGGTTATATCGGCAGAGTGCGGAATTTGGCAAGATCAATTGCGAAGAGCTATGTAGCAGAACGGGAACGACTTGGTTTCCCAATGCTGAAAGAAGGAGCGGATGAGCATGCAGAATAAGGATGTACTTTTTGAAATTGGTTTAGAGGAAATGCCGGCGCGTTTTTTGCCCGGCACTATTGAGCAGTTGGAATCCAAAACGACAGCATGGCTGAATGAGCTAGGCCTCTCCTTTGAAAAGGTACTTGTACAAGCTACACCGAGACGTGTTGCTGTTACAATTCTTTCACTTTCCGACAAGCAGCCTGACATTGAAGATGAAGTAAAAGGACCTGCACTTCGAATTGCAAAAGATGAAGCAGGACAATGGTCGAAGGCAGCGCAAGGTTTCACGCGCGGTCAAGGTGCTGCAGTTGAGGATATCTACACGAAAGATGTGGATGGCACAGAATATATTTATGTGAAAAAGTTTGTCAAAGGTCAGCACGCAGTAGACTTGCTTCCATCATTCAAAGATGTGCTGCTCAGCTTGCATTTTCCGAAGAATATGCGTTGGGGATCCGGCAACCTGCGATATGCACGACCGATTCGCTGGATCGTTGCATTGTACGATGAAGCTGTCATTCCTATGGAGATAGCGGGAACAGAATCTTCAAATCTTACTTATGGTCATCGATTCCTTGGAAAAACGGCTACAATCGAAAATCCTGCTGCATATGCTTCTGTACTCGAAGAGCAATTTGTCATCGTAGACCAGAAGAAACGTCAACAGATGATCATCGATGGTATTCGTCAATTGGAAACAGTGAACGGCTGGCATATTCCAATCGATGAAGATCTTTTGGAGGAAGTGCTGTATTTGGTGGAATACCCAACTGTATTCCATGGTGATTTTGCTGCCAGCTTCTTGGATCTACCGCAAGAGGTGCTGATTACGAGCATGAAAGAACATCAGCGTTACTTCCCGGTAACAGATCCTTCTGGTCAGCTGCTGCCACATTTCATCGGTGTGCGAAACGGTAACAGCGATCACTTGGAAAACGTTGCTCGCGGTAACGAGAAGGTGCTTCGTGCCAGACTCCAAGATGCAGAATTCTTCTATGCTGAGGATAAAGCGCAGCCGATAGAGAAAGCACAAGAAAAACTGTCTAAAATGGTTTATCAAGTGGAACTCGGTACCTTGCAGGATAAAGTGGACCGTGTGACGAAAATTGCGAAGATGATTAGTGAAGCTGCAGTTATCGATCAGGAAACTGCTGCTCGAGCAGAGCGCGCAGCAAGCATAGCCAAGTTCGACCTTGTGACGAATATGGTAAACGAATTCACTGAATTGCAAGGTATTATGGGTGAGAAATATGCACGCCACTTCGGCGAATCAGACAGTGTTGCCCAAGCAATTCGCGAACAGTATATGCCGCTTTCCTCCCACGGAGCGCTTCCTGAATCTGTAGAAGGTACAATTGTCAGCATTGCCGATAAACTGGACACAATCGTAGGAAGCATGGTCATCGGAAATGTTCCGACTGGTTCCCAGGATCCTTATGGTTTGCGGCGTCAGGCAATTGGTATCATCCAAATGCTGCAGAAGACAGACTGGCAGATCACAGTAGAGGAAATCGTCAATGGTACCGTTGAATTGTTCGAGCAGCAAGCATTGCCGACAGTTGAAAGAGATACCTATACAGAAGATATTCGCAATTTCTTCAAACAGCGTGCTTCTCAATTGCTGAAAGAAGAAGGCATCTCTCATGATGTAGTGGAGGCAGTTCTTTCTGTACAAATCGGTAACTATCCGTATACACTTGCTAAAGCGAAAACATTGCAAGTATTGCGTCAAGATGAGAACTTCAAACCAGTTCAGGAAGCATTGGGACGCGTCATTAACCTTGCTAAAAAAGGTGCGGATCATGGGGTAGAAGAAGCATTGTTCGAAAATGAATACGAACAGCAGCTCTACAGCATGCTCAACCAAAAGAAAACAGCTTATATGGAGGCTGCAAGCAACCGTCAAGCAAAAGAAGCTTTGGATACATTGGCGGCGTTCGCTGACACTATCCATGCTTTCTTCGACCATACAATGGTCATGGCAGAGGATGAAAAATTGAAAACGAACCGCTTATCATTATTGAACCAATTGGCTGCACTGATTCTCAGCTATGCAGACGTAACAAAAGTACAGTGGAAACAGGTCCAATGAGGGCAGTTCTTGGATAGAGGTGATGAACATGGATTTGTCTAAAAGACAACAGCAGATTATCGCGATAGTGAAAGAAGCGGGTCCGATAACAGGTGAACAGATCGCGGAGCGGCTTAATCTGACACGGGCGACTTTGCGTCCTGATTTGGCAATCCTTACAATGGTAGGGTTCCTGGATGCAAGACCGCGTGTTGGTTACTTCTATACAGGTAAGACAGGTTCAGAGATCATTACAGAAAAACTGATGAAATACAAAGTGGAGACCTTCCAATCGATGCCGATTGTCGTCAAAGAGGACGATTCAGCTTACGATGCGATAAGTGCAATGTTCCTTAGTGATGTCGGAACACTTTTTGCAGTTGATCAAGATAATAATCTCGTTGGAGTTGTTTCTCGTAAGGATTTACTGCGAGCAAGTATCGGCAATCAGGGGCTGCAGGATATTCCGGTTCACATCATTATGACGAGGATGCCGAATGTTGCTGTTTGTTATCCGGATGAATTGTTGGTGGAAGCAGCCAATCGGTTGATTGATAAACAAATCGATAGTCTGCCGGTCATAGAAAGATCCAATGAGACTGGCGCAAAAGTAGTTGGGCGTATTACAAAGACAACGATCACGAAGGCTTTCGTAGAACTTGCTCGAAATGAACTTATGTAAATATATCCAGGAGGGGAACCGATGGAGAAACCAATCGTCTACGTTGTATCAGATTCTGTAGGGGAAACAGCAGAGCTCGTTGTAAAAGCAGCATTAAGTCAGTACAATTTGGAAGAGCCGTTTGCTTTACAGCGTGTTCCTTATGTAGAGAACACTTCTATATTGGAAGAAACACTAAAGCAAGCAAGCGACCGTCCATCAATTATTGCCTTCACAATGGTTAATCCGGATTTCCGGTCTTTCCTTACTAGCGAAGCACAAAGACAAGGTATACCTTGCATCGACTTGATGGGGCCGCTTATGGATGCGATGGCAGATATGTTCCATCAAAAGCCAAAACTGCAGCCGGGCCTTGTCCATCGTCTGGATGAAGATTATTTCCGAAGAATCGAAGCAATTGAATTTGCAGTCCGTTATGACGATGGGCGTGATCCACGCGGTATTGCCCGGGCTGATATTGTACTCATTGGTGTATCACGCACATCCAAAACACCATTATCCCAATATTTGGCGCATAAACGTCTAAAAGTCGCCAATGTCCCGATTGTTCCGGAAGTAGATCCGCCTCGGGAACTTTTCCAAGTGGATCCTGCCAAATGCATAGGTCTTCGCATCAGTCCTGAGAAGCTTAATGATATCCGTAAGGAACGACTGAAAGCACTTGGTCTTGGGGATCAAGCGAGCTATGCCAATATCGATCGGATCAACCATGAATTGGAACATTTTGATAAAATTGCCGAACGAATTGGCTGTCGTGTGATTGATGTTTCCAATAAAGCAGTTGAAGAAACTGCAAATAGTATCTTGACTGTTCTCAACCAACAGGATTAAGTTAGTACAAAGTTAGTGTTAAGATTCTGTTTATCATGTTGACGGTCCTTCGGTAGAATCTTTACGATAAAAACAGAAGAGGTGACAGCAGATATCTGTTGTTACCTCTTCTATTTCGTAAAATGATGTCTACAAGGAGACCTAACATGAAAAAACAACAGCAGATCCAATCTATTTATTTGATGCGGCTCTTGGCAATGTCACTTGTCGTGCTTGTCCATGTGACGGGCGCGTATGCTACTGTTCTGCCGTTTGCAGGCGATGCGTACGAAAAATATCATTTTCTTAACCGAATCATCCGGATAGAAGCAGGCTTGTTCATAGCAATTACCGGCCTTGTTTTCTTTTATCAATACAAACACAAAAATCTGACTAAGTCCTTATGGAAAGACTACTACAAGAAGCGAGTCAGCTTCATCCTGATTCCTTACATCATTTGGGCAATTGTATACGAGCTGCATAAGGCGATTCTAGGTTTTGGAGATCTTCAGCCAGCAGCGATTGCCAAGCGGATATTCTTTGGAGAAAGCTATTATCAGCTGCACTTTATATCTCTTATCGTCCAAATTTACTTAGTACTGCCTTTGCTCATTTGGGTGGATCATAAAGTACCCATCTTCAGAAAATATATGTTTGTATTCGGGGGCATACTGCAGCTTGGATACATTGCGCTGCAGACATATCTGCCGTTCAGCCCGTTTCCGTTATTCCTGCAATTGATGGGGACTTTATTGCTCGGTGGATGGATAGGCATACATTATGATAGGGAAAAAGCGAAAAGCAAACGCTGGTCGACCTGGGCATGGTTGCTAATCAGTAGCATAGCAGGATCAGCCATCGCGATTTATTATTACCTTTCTGGAACTCTAGGTGTCTTCGAGTGGAACAACATTCTGTATGAGAGTGTGAATTATGTCTTCCTTATAACAGGTTGTTACAGCATTTTCCGATTCGCCGAAGCTGTTGCAGACAAGCTTTCGACATCGACACTAGCCAGATTACAGCAAATTGCGAGTTATTCCTTCGGTTACTATCTGCTGCATCCGCTCATTCTGGATTATGTAACAAGAACAATACCTGCATACAGCAACTATTTATTTCATGTCCAAATACTGCTGCGCTATCTTGTTGTAATGGGAGTTTGTTTTTTGATCATCTATCTTTTTCATCGCTATGTGCCTTTTGCTTCGTTATTATTCGGTAAATTACCGAATAACAGCAGTCTGCTGAAGCATTCCAAGGCATCCTGAACGTCAGTTAAAATAATGGCTTTTTTAAATACTTTGTATTATAATTAGTTTTTGTGAAAAAATGTTGTTAGTATTAAAAATGTTTAAATGGTAACCCTTGAGGTAAAAAGGTTTATAAAAATTTTACGAAAAAGGAAGGATTCCGCATTTTATTGTAGAATTAGTGAGACATGAAATCACATAACCCTATTGTCTATGTGGATGCAGATAGCTGTCCTGTCAAGCAGGAGATTGTTTCTGCATGTGCAGCCTATCACGTTCCTGTCCGATTCATAACCACAATTAATCATCTGAGCAGTGATTCAGATGATTCCTGGGTGGTTCTTGATCCTGTGGATCAGGCAGTGGATTGGTATATTCTGAATCACATTACGCCTGGAGCTTGTGTTGTAACACAAGACCTTGCATTGGCTACTTTGCTCACAGCTAATGACGTAACAGTTATCACACCTCGCGGAGAGCTGATTACGGATGCCGATGCCGATGAGATACTTCTAAGAAAGCACATGCGAATCCAAAATCAACGACAGGGCAAACGAATTAAGGGACCTTCCAAGCTGACAGCTGCCGACAGAAGAAGATTCCTTACTATTTTTTCGTCTTATTGTCGAAAAATGCAGGAATCAGACGAAAGTTGTTGAATTATATAGGTTGGTGATGTGGAATGGCTGGTGCAATACCAGAAGAAATAGTTGAGGAAGTCCGCAAATCAAATGATATCGTCGATGTGATAGGTGAGCATGTCCAATTAAAGAAACAAGGCCGGAACTATTTCGGACTTTGTCCTTTTCATGGTGAAAAATCTCCATCATTCTCCGTGACCCAGGAAAAGCAGATTTTTCATTGTTTTGGCTGTGGAAAGGGAGGAAATGTATTTACTTTCCTAATGGAATTGGAGGGTCTTTCCTTCTCCCAGTCGGTTCAAAAGCTCGCCGAAAGAAGCGGAACAGAAGTGCCTGCTTCTGTAACAGAGCAGCAGGAACGCGGACAATCGCGTGAAGACCAGACTGCGCTTGAGGCGAATGAGTGGGTTGTTAAGCTCTACCATAACTTGCTGCGCAATACGAAAGAAGGTAAGACTGGTTATGAGTATCTCCTCGGCCGTGGTTTGACTGATGAGACAATTGACACCTTCCAGCTTGGCTTTGCACCGAACAGCAGAGATTTTACTGTGAAATTCCTTGAAGGAAAAGGGTACAAGCCGCAAGAATTGCTTCATACGGGTCTGTTTTCAACTGATAAAGAAAACAAGCCTCAGGATCGCTTCCGCGGGCGGGTTATTTTTCCGATACGGAACCATCTCGGTAAGACAGTGGGCTTCGGCGGCCGTACACTAGGCGGAGGTCAGGAACCAAAATACCTGAACAGTTCCGAAAGTGAGCTTTTCCAAAAAGGAAGAATGCTGTTCAATTTTGATTTGGCAAGAAGTGAGATCCGCAAGTCTGGCCAGGTTGTTGTATTCGAAGGATATAATGATGTAATTGCAGCGCATCAGGCAGGTGTAAGAAACGGAGTAGCGACGCTTGGAACATCTCTAACAGAGACCCAGGCAAGGCTGCTGAAGCGGTATGCGGAACAGGTAGTCATATGCTACGACGGCGATAAGGCGGGTTTTGAAGCGACTTATCGTGCATTACAAATCCTGCGAAAGAACGGTAATCATGTACGAGTTGCAATGCTACGGGACGGTCTGGATCCAGATGACTACATCCGCGAGCATGGAGCAGAAAAGTTCAAACGATCCATCATCGATGCTGCACTGACGGCTATGTCCTTCATGATGCATTACTTAAAGCAGGACTACAACCTTTCACTTGAAGGAGATCGCCTGCAGTATGTAGAAAAAGTACTGGATGAGATTGCGCAGATTGAAAGCTCTGTGGAACGGGAACACTATTTGCGGGAGCTGTCGAACGCAATGGATCTTTCCATGGATACGCTTGTCTCCGATCTTGAACCCAAACTCCGCAAACGGGAAAGCAAGAGAGGAGTCAGCAACTCGGCTAAAGCGCCGGCTCCAAAGCAACAATCCCGTCATTACGAAAAAAAAATACCAACTGCTTTTCAGACGGCAGAAAAACAACTCTTGGCGCATATGCTTAGAACAGCGGCAATTGCGTATAAAGTTCAGGAAGAAATAGGGGCTTCGTTCATAACGGATCAGGTCCAGGTGATTGCTACCCATCTGTACGCTTTTTATGAAGAAGGTAATGATGCGGATGTGAGCCAATTCGTATCATCATTGGAGGATCCTTCCTTGCAGCAGCTGGTCATCCAAACAGCCATGTTGCCGGTGGTCGAGGATATAAGTGATCAAGAAATCAGCGATTATATCCGCACCATTAAGCGCGAGCAAGTGAATAAGACAGATATTAGCCAGTTGCTGGCGGAACAGAGGCAAGCCGAACAGGAAAATGATCCAATTCGGGCAGCACAGATAGCCATGAAGATCATGGAAATACGTAGAACTTTAAAAAGTTCTCTGTAACAATAGATAGCTTGATGTTTTGGAAGGAGGAGGACTTATGGCAGAGAATAAGCCAGCAGGTTCTAAAGTGAACGAGACTGAAATGACATTGGAGCAAGCAAAAGAACTCCTTGTTGAAATGGGTAAAAAGCGTGGAGTCCTCGCTTATGAAGAGGTAAGTGAGCGTCTTGCAAGCTTTGAATTGGATTCCGATCAGATGGATGAAATCTACGAGCACTTGAACGAACAAAATGTGGAAGTAATTGGTGAATCCGACCAGGACCCGAATATGAAACAAATTGCGAAAGAGGAAGAATTTGATTTGAATGACCTTAGTGTACCACTGGGCATCAAGATCAATGACCCTGTACGCATGTACTTGAAAGAAATCGGCCGCGTCGATTTATTGTCAGCAAAAGAGGAAATTGCGCTGGCTGAACGTATCGAAGCTGGTGATGAAGTAGCAAAACGCCGTTTGGCTGAAGCGAACTTGCGACTTGTAGTCAGTATTGCAAAACGTTATGTAGGTCGCGGCATGCTGTTCTTGGATTTAATTCAGGAAGGTAACATGGGACTCATTAAAGCAGTTGAAAAGTTTGACTACCGTAAAGGCTTCAAATTCAGTACGTATGCTACTTGGTGGATCCGTCAGGCAATCACTCGTGCAATTGCTGACCAAGCGCGTACAATCCGTATCCCTGTGCATATGGTAGAAACAATCAATAAACTGATTCGTGTACAGCGTCAGCTTCTGCAGGATCTAGGGCGTGAGCCATCTCCTGAAGAAATTGGTGAAGAGATGGAACTTACACCGGAAAAAGTACGTGAAATCTTGAAGATTGCTCAAGAACCTGTATCCCTTGAAACACCAATCGGTGAGGAAGATGATTCACATCTTGGGGACTTTATCGAGGATCAAGAAGCAACTTCTCCTTCTGATCACGCAGCGTATGAACTGCTGAAAGAACAGTTGGAAGATGTACTGGATACATTGACTGACCGAGAAGAGAATGTGCTTCGTTTGCGTTTCGGACTTGATGACGGAAGAACAAGAACACTGGAAGAAGTTGGCCGGGTATTCGGCGTAACCAGAGAGCGTATTCGTCAGATCGAAGCTAAAGCATTGCGTAAGCTTCGTCATCCAAGCCGTAGCAAACGCTTGAAAGATTTCCTAGAATAAGAAGGCTTTGCTCAGCTATCATGTGCATAATCGCATGTGGCTGGGCTTTCTTATTGCCCTTAGGAATACATACATTTTACAAAAATTGAAAGCCGAATGCAAATTCTCTCAGTAAAAAGTGTGGGAGGATATTTTACAAAAAACACGTATATTTGACAAAGGAGTTGGATATAATGAACGTTTTATCATTATCAGAGCGGCTTTCAGCAGTTGCTGCCCATTTGCCGAAATCTGCGCATTTTGTCGATGTTGGATCGGATCATGCTTATCTTCCTTGCTATGTATGTTTGCAGGATCCTTCCAGCAAGGCTGTAGCAGGAGAAATTAATGAGGGGCCATTTCGCAGTGCTCAAAAACAGGTGAAGCTTCAAGGCTTAATTGATCGAATAGATGTACGAAAGGGAGATGGACTTGCAGTCGTTGCACCAGACGAGGTAAAACAAGTCGTCGTCGCAGGTATGGGGGGGCCTTTAATTGCCTCAATCTTAGAACAAGGTAAAGATAAGCTTGGTCATGTAGAACAGCTAATTGTCCAACCTAATATAGATGCTAGAGCTTTGCGTAAATGGTTCCAGAATAATGGATTCGTTCTGCAAAAGGAACAGATCTTAGAAGAAGCTGGACACATTTATGAGGTGTTAGTAGCTGTACGTGAGGGAAAGAGTATTTATCATGAGGATGTAGCCGTACGTGAAAAAGAGCTTTTGTTCGGACCTATCTTGTTGAAGGAAAAAAATGAAGCTTTCCGAGCGAAATGGCTGGACTACAAGCAGAAGCTGGAGCGCAATGTAGCGAATATGCAACAGGCGCAGCATGTTGATGAAGCGAAGCTTGCATCCTTTAAAAAAGAGCTTATTTGGCTAGAGGAGGAATTGAATGACTGAAAAGCAGATGCTAATAGCAGATGTGATTACGTATTTTGAATCATGGTGCCCGCCTTTGCTTGCAGAAAAGTGGGATAATGTCGGCCTGCAGGTTGGGACGCTTGATCAAACAGTTTCAGGTGTACTGACTACTTTGGATGTAACTGAAGCTGTCGTGGACGAAGCTATCTCGCAAAATGCCAATTTGATCATTGCTCATCATCCATTATTATTTGCGCCTCCAAAAAAATTAGATACTACTACGCCCAAGGGGCGTGTCATCCAAAAGCTTATGAAGCATGATATAACTGTCTATGCAGCGCACACGAATCTCGACATAGTCGAAGGTGGTGTCAATGATTTGATGGCGGATGCATTGGGTCTCGAACAGAAGCGGGTATTCCTTCCTGCGGGGCACCAAACTTTCAAAAAGTTGATCGTTTTCGTTCCTAAAACACATGAACAAAACGTGAAGGATGCATTGCATTCCAATGGAGCCGGAAATGTGGGCGACTATGAGAAAGTCAGTTTCGTTTCGGAAGGAAATGGTTATTTTCAACCGAATGCCGAGGCGCAGCCGTTCATCGGCCATGCAGGCGAAATGGAACGTGTAGAAGAGGTACGTATCGAAGTACTGGTGCCGGAAGAGAACGTAAGACGTGCAGTAGCTGCAATGATAGAAGCACACCCATATGAGGAAGTGGCTTACGATATTTACCCTGTTGAAATGCAAGGAAAAGCCTACGGATTAGGCCGTACCGGAAAATTACCTGCTCCAATGACCTTGGTGGAATTGGCTCTACTGGTGAAACAGCGGTATAATATCCAGCATGTACGATTCACTGGTGATGCATCTGCTTCTGTAGAAACAGTTGCTGTTCTCGGAGGAAGCGGCAGGGATTATATTGACCAGGCATTACAGCAGGCAGATGTGTATATTACAGGTGATTTAACATTTCATGAGACGCAAGATGCAATGCTGGAGGGTCTTTGTCTGATTGATCCCGGACATTATGCAGAGCAGATCATGAAGCAAAAAGTGGCAGATTATCTACAAACTGCATTTGCAAATGTGCCAATACATGTGTCACAAGTAAATACGGATCCATTTCAAGTAATATAAAAAACCGAGTCCAAAAAGGACTCGGTTTTCTTACGCTTTTTTAACTTTGACTTTCGGAAGAATCTTCTTCGGATCAACATTGAATTCCAGCTTCACATCTTCCAGTTTCGCTGGATCGAATTTCTCAATAAAGCTAATAACTTCCTTCGTCACAGGGGTAGGAGTGGAGGCACCAGCAGTAATAGCAACTGTCTCTACCCCTTCCAGCCATTCAAGCTTCAACTGGGAAAGATCTTCGATACGGTATGCTGTCGTACCGGCAATCTCTTGAGATACCTGTGCGAGTCGATTAGAGTTGTTGCTTCGCGGATCACCGACAACTAATGTCAGATCAGCATCTTTGGCCTGTTCGGCAACTGCTTCTTGACGCACTTGTGTCGCCATGCAGATTTCCTGAATCATTTCAGTTTGTGGGAATTTCTCTTTCACGAGCTGCATTACATCGTAAACGTCCCATTGACTCATTGTTGTCTGGTTGGTTACGATCAGCTTTTGAGCATCCAATTCAAGCCCTAGCACATCTTCTTCTGTTTGGACAAGATGTACCTTTCCGGGAGCGACGCCTATTGCGCCTTCTGGCTCTGGATGCCCTTTTTTACCGATATAAACTACTTCATAGCCTTCAGCTACCTTTTCACGGATAAGGTCGTGTGTACGAGTTACATCCGGGCAAGTAGCATCCAGGACAGTCAGCCCTTTATCATGTGCACGCTGTTTCACTTCAGGAGATACACCATGAGCAGTGAATACAACGGTACCGCTGTCTATTTGTTCCAAAAGCTCCATTCGGTCTGAACCATCGAGTGTGATGACACCTTCTGTTTCAAATGCATTGGTTACGTGGGCATTATGCACGATCATGCCAAGAATATAAATCGGCCGGGGAAGATTCTCATCCCGCACGGCATTCTGCGCAATCACCATGGCATCTACCACACCGTAGCAATAACCTCGTGGCGCTATTTTAATTACGTTCATTCGCTGTGTTTCCCCCTTCTCCGTTTACACGGGACATCTATTTCTGGGTCTTCTCCATTATAAAGGCTAATAAGGAATATGACAAAGATTGTTTATTATCCTCGTGTAATCGTGCAAAATATAACAAAGTCCTCTATAATATAAAAGTAAGAGAATGACCAAAAGGAGTTACACATGAAAAATCATCAATTTAAACAATACGCGCTTCAGCCAACTGTCAACGAAGCGATTGATAAACTAGGCTTTGCAAACCCAACACCAATCCAGGAAAAAGTCATCCCGGCAGTTCTGCGGGGTGAAAGTGTTATCGGCCAATCCCATACCGGATCTGGTAAGACACATTCCTATTTGATTCCATTGTTCAGTAAATTGAAGGAAGACGAGCGAAATGCGCAATTCGTTGTCACAGCACCGACACGTGAGCTTGCTATCCAGATTTACGACGAAGCCCGTCATTTCATTAAGCTTGCCGGTAAAGAGAATGATTGGCATGCAAAGCTTTTCATTGGCGGAACAGACAAGAAAAGATCAATTGAGAAGTTAAAAACACAGCCGCAGATCATCATTGGTACACCAGGAAGAATTCTGGATCTTATGGAGGAACAGGCGCTAGATCTATATCCAGCTACCAGCTTCGTCCTTGATGAAGCAGATTTGATGCTGGATTTAGGCTTTATTAAAGAAGTAGACCAGATTTTGACGCGGATGCGTCAGGATGTACAGCTGCTCGTTTTCTCTGCGACAATACCTGAGCGTTTGCAGCCGTTCTTGAAAAAGTATTTGAACAATCCGAAGCACTTTGAAATCGGAGGTCATTTATCTCCGGAAACGATGGAGCATCGTTTAGTTCCGATGCGGCACCGTGATGAAGCAGAGACGATTATGAAAATAGCAAGTGTCATCCAGCCATATATGGCCATCATCTTCGTGAATGGAAAGGACGCAGCCAATGTCCTTGCAGCCGAACTGACTGATAAAGGATTACAGGTAGGTCTTTTGCACGGCGGACTTACACCAAGAGAGAGAAAACGTGTGCTTCGAGATATTCAGGAACTGCGTTTCCAGTATCTTGTTGCGACAGATTTGGCAGCGCGCGGTATCGACATCAAAGGAGTCAGCCACGTTATTAACGCTCAGCTTCCGAAAGAAGAAGCATTCTATGTACACCGTGTTGGAAGAACTGCACGTGCTGGTATGGAAGGAACTGCAATCAGCCTTTACAGCGATCATGACTTAGAACTGATTCAGAAACTGGATAAAAAAGGTCTCGAATTCACAACTTATGACATTGCTAATGGAGAATGGAAAGAACTGAAAGCCTGGAACGAAAGGGTTACACGAAAGAAAACTGAATCTAATAATGAATCTCAAGCTTGGAACCAGGTACGTAAACCGAAGAAAGTAAAACCAGGCTACAAGCGTAAAATGCAGTATGAGAAAAATAAAATCAAGAAGAAGCTGGACCGACAAGATCGTAAGCGAAAGTAAGGAGAAAATGGATTTATGATAATCGGATCACATGTTAGTATGAGCGGTAAGAAAATGCTCTTGGGATCAAGTGAAGAAGCCTATTCCTATGGCGCCAACGCTATGATGATTTACACAGGAGCACCACAGAACACAAGAAGAAAGGCGATTGAGGAGCTGAACATTGAAGCTGGCCGAGCGCATATGAAAAGCAATGGTATCACTGATATTATTGTACATGCTCCTTATATCATTAATGTCGGCAACTCAATTAAGCCGGAGACATTCGAATTGGGTGTGAACTTCCTTCGCAGTGAGATTGAGCGAACAGAAGCTATTGGAGCGAAGCAGATAGTGCTGCACCCAGGTGCGCATGTAGGCGAAGGAGTCGCTGCGGGTATCCAAAAGATCATTGAGGGTTTGAATGAAGTACTGGTGAAGGACCAGAATGTTCAGATTGCCTTGGAAACAATGGCTGGGAAAGGATCTGAGGTAGGATCGAACTTCGAGGAACTGGCGCGTATCATAGATGGTGTCACACATAATGACAAGCTTTCCATCTGCTTCGATACTTGCCATACGCATGATGCAGGTTATGATATCGTGAACGACTTTGATGGTGTATTGGATCAATTCGACAGAGTGATCGGTCTAGACAGACTGAAGGTACTCCATGTCAACGACAGTAAAAATGAACGCGGAGCAAGAAAAGACCGACATGAGAATATCGGATTCGGTCATATCGGCTACGATGCTCTACGGTATATCGTTCATCACGACCAGCTGCAGCAGCTGCCAAAAATTTTGGAGACACCATTCGTTGGTGAAGATAAAAAGAACAAAAAAGCACCATATGCGCATGAAATTGATATGCTCATGAACAACAGCTTCAACCCGAATTTAAAAGAAAATATCCTGGCTTAATGAAATACCCCGAAGCAGCACACCTGCCTCGGGGTATTTTTCTACAATTTGATGCCGTGTTCTTTTGCTAGCTGCAGAAAAATTTGATGGGTTTTTTGAGCGGTTTGTGTGTCTGTAATCTGTGCGAGAGCTTTCAGCATCTGCAGCCGATCATCTTCTTTAAACGGATCTAACCTGTTCTGACGCAGAAATTGGACAATCTGGGATGCCTGCAGGGGTGAAAGAGGAACTTGATATTCTTGGCTATGCTCCAGGATCTCATCAACGGTTAGATTACGCAGCTTATTCAGCACAAGTTTATGAACGATGAAATTCATTTGAAACCTCCAGCTCTATGGAATGTAGCGTGCTAATTCCTTTATCTACCTGGTAAGTTTATGCTCAATCCACACAAACTAGAACCATACCTTACCCCAGATAAGGAGGTATCACATGGATAAGGAACAATTTGATCAAGATGTAAAAACAAAACGTGATGTAGAGACGGCAGCGGAGATTTCTCCTGCTGAAGACCGTTATCGACGTTCTGAAAAAGAAGGCGGACAGCAAACGACTGATTCTGGAAAAATGTTTGGCTATATTGCCTTGATCTTATCTGTTGCATCTTTCTTTTTTGCACCGATCCTTGTCGGGGCAGCTGGTATTGTCTTCGGCGTACTCGCAAAGAGAAGAGGCGCAAATGTATTAGGGAATATCGCCTTAGTCATAAGTATAGTAGCAATTGTCATTTCTCTATTCACAGCACCATACGTATAAAAAAAGCTGACTCCGTCTGGAGTCAGCTTTTTTTATGCTTCAGCTGCTTCTTTTTCTTTTGCTGCTTGTTCAGCAAAATATTCTTCGGCAAGCTTATCGATTTCGATTTTCAATTCGTCTACCATTGTTTCCTCAGGGACTTTACGGATGATTTCGCCGTGGCGGAACAGCAGACCCTCTCCGCGAGCACCAGCGATACCGATATCCGCTTCACGTGCCTCACCAGGGCCGTTTACCGCACATCCGAGTACTGCTACCTTAATAGGTGCTTTAATTGTGCTGATGTACTCTTCGACTTCATTTGCAATACTGATTAAGTCGATTTCAATACGTCCGCATGTAGGGCAGGAAATCAGTGTAGCAGCGTTGGAGGATAAATTGAATATCTTGAGTAGCTCACGAGCTACTTTAACTTCCTCAACTGGATCTGCACTTAGGGAGATACGCATCGTACTTCCGATACCTTTACTCAAGATAGCTCCTAAACCAGCAGCACTTTTCACCGTACCGGCAAATAGTGTACCGGATTCTGTAATACCTAGGTGCAGCGGATAAGGAATTACCTCTGCCGCTTTTTCATATGCTTCAATAGCCAATGATACATCGGATGCCTTCAGAGAAACGATGATATCATGGAAATCAAGCTCCTCGAGTATTTTGATGTGATGCAATGCACTTTCTACCATACCATCTGCAGTAGGGTAGCCATATTTCTCTAGAATATGACGCTCCAGTGAACCGGCGTTAACACCAATTCGAATCGGAATACCTTTTGCTTTAGCTGCGTTTACGACAGCTTCGACTTTCTCTCGCTTCCCGATGTTACCTGGGTTGATCCGGATTTTGTCCGCTCCGCCCTCGATTGCTTTGAGAGCCAATTTATAGTTGAAATGAATATCTACAACTAGTGGGATATTTATGCGTTTCTTGATTTCAGGAATCGCTTCAGCTGCACGCTGATCAGGACATGCTACCCTTACTACTTGGCAGCCAGCTTCCTCAAGACGCAGTATTTCCGCTACAGTAGCTTCCACATCATGCGTTTTTGTTGTTGTCATAGATTGGATGACAACTTCGTTTTTACCGCCGATCGTAATATTACCAACATTGACCTGACGGGTATCTTGTCTGTGTATTAATGCCATTTATATATCGCTCCTTTGATTATCGCGAGGAAAACAGGGATATATCCTTATATTTTCCCATTATAATGCTAATACTGCTAAATTAGAAGTAACTAGGCTCAACTTTAATAAAATCTTCATCTAGGATAATGGGGGAAATAATAGGCGGATCCTGCATCCAGTGCATAGGGATCCTTCCCGGGATTCAATTCCTCGAAATCCACGATCACCTGTTCCATCGTAACGCGCAAGTCATGATTGTTCAACTCATTTGCTACAGAAAGTAGTGTGTCTCCTTGTTTTACCTGCAGAAGCACGGGTTGAAACGTCTCTTGAGTCATTTCCTGCTTTTCATCGGTTTCTGGTTCTTCCGTTGTCGTTTCTGTCGGTGTGGCAGGTACCGGGCTGCCTATCGTGAGATCTTTCCATATGCTCATAAATAATGCGCAGCAAAACAGAAAAATACCGATTCGTTTCCACATAAATTCTCCTCCGCTCTTCTTACGTGTATGTTAAGTATTAGGCATAGGAAGGAAAATACCTTTATGATGAAACAAAAAGCATCTTAACTCGTATATAGATAGTAGGAGAAAGGGGTATGTGCATGCTGGATTATAATTGGCTGCCGGTCTTTATGACTGGTCTCGGTACAATGTTTCTTATAGGTGAAATTTTAGTTAAAACCAAAGGTATCCTCTTTTTATTAGGAGCAGGCTTTATCAGTACTTTCTTTATCAGTTACTTGGATCCTTCTGCAATATGGTACATGCTTCCGTTGTATTTTATCGGAATGCTATTAATCGTCATTGACGGAAAGCTTTTGAATGACGGTACGCTTAGCGTCATCGGGTTGTTGACGATGCTGCTAACAGTCGGATTCACAGCACCAAATTGGACAGCAGGTATCTATGCAATTATTGGAGTAATCATTGGAGCGGTTGGTTCCTTCGTTTTCCTCAAGGCATTCCCAAAAAGAGATATGTGGGGGAAAATAGCTTTACTTGATACACTCAGTTCAGAAAAGGGATATAACTCAATGAATGAGACGTACGCTGTCCTTGTAGGGCAAGAGGGAGAAGCGGTAACACCGATGCGCCCATCGGGTACAGTCCGGGTGGACGGCCGTGAGTTGAGTGCTATCACAGATGGAAAGTGGCTGGATCGAGGCAGCAAAATTAAAGTGACGAATGTAAGCGGAGCGAGAATTATGGTGGAGAAAGTAGAAGAGAATTCAAAATAATTTACAAAAACAACTAAATAAATTGTAAATTTCCATACAAGACCTTTACAAGCCCCCTGACAAATTCAATAATTAAGAAGGAATCACAGAGAATGGAAGGAAGGCTTGCTTTGTCTAATTGGGAATTTATCATCTTTGAATTTATCGGCGGTTTGGGCCTGTTTCTCTTTTCTATCCGTTATCTTGGGGATGGACTGCAGCGAGCATACGGCAAACAGCTGCAGCTTGCTATGCACAGATTCACCGTCCACCCGCTTGTCGGTGTGCTGTCAGGTCTTGTCGTAACAGTTCTTATCCAAAGCAGCACCGCAACAAGCATACTTGTCGTCGGACTGGTCAATGCTGGTTATCTCACTTTAAGACAGGCGGTTTCTGTCATTATGGGAGCAAATATCGGGACGACTTTGACGGCATTCTTTATCGGAATTGATTTAATTAAATTCGGTCTGCCGATCATGGCTCTAGGAGCATTTCTAATCTATTTCTTCGTAAATCAGCGTACACAGCAGGTCGGGAAAGTGTTATTCGGAGCCGGAGGTATTTTCTATGGACTGACTCTGATAGGGGAAGGGCTGCACCCTATCCTCGACATGAATTCATTCCAGTCATTGGCGGCAAGTATGCACTCGAATCCGATAACAGGTGTTGCAATTGGGACATTTACCACAGTTGTCGTGCAGAGCAGTGGCGCAACAATTGCTATCCTGCAGGAGCTTTATGCGCAGAATGGAATCGACCTGAATGCGGCTATGCCGGTATTGCTCGGGGATAATTTAGGGACGACACTGACAGCAATGCTAGCTGCAATTGGAGCCACTGTACAGGCTAAGCGGGCAGCGCTTAGTCATGTTATGTTCAATGTGATCGGAATGGTCGTTTTCTTATTGATTATGCCCCTATTTGTTGATATTGTGGCTTGGATGCAACATGCATTCGAACTCAATGATAAGCTGACAATCGCAAGTGCGCATGGCTTCTATAATCTTGCAAACACGTTAATAGTTCTGCCATTACTCGCTCCGTTCGTCTGGCTTATTACGAAAATAATACCTGGTGAAGAAGAGAAACCGATGGCGTTGACCAACCATCTTGATCCATTATTCATTCAGCAATCTCCGGTTCTTGCATTGGAGCAAGCAAAGCTGGAGGTATTACATATGGGCAGGCTTGCTGTAGATGGATTGGAACAGGCAAGTACATATGCGAATAATCATGAAAGACAATTCGCTGATTTGGCTATGCAGCTGGAAAAGGAAGTGAATCGGAAGGATAGGGAGATAACTGAGTATCTTTCAAAGATTTCAACTAATACGCTATCTGAGGAAGAGAGTACCATGCACGCAGCTCTACTGGATGCAATCCGGGATATCGAGCGTATCGGAGACCATTTTGAGAACGTTGTTGAGTTTGTCGATTTCCAAGTTTCGAGTAATATCAAGCTGACGAAAGAAGCCCAACAGGAACTCAACAACATGTTTGATTTGACGATTATGACTGTAAAGCAGGCCCTCGAGGCACTGGACAAGCAGGATCGCGAAACCGCACTGGCAGTTCTTCAGAAGGAAGATAAAATTGATAAGATGGAACGAGCTTACCGGAAGTCGCATCTTATTCGTCTGAATGAAGGGAGATGCGCCGGATCCGCTGGAATTGTATTCGTTGATATTATCAGTAATTTAGAGCGTATCGGAGATCACGCCGTCAATATTGCACAGTTGATCTTGAGTGAATAGACAGGAGAAATTTCTCCTGTCTTTATTTTTTGCTTGCGCAAATATGAACAGACATGCTATAGTATTCCTGTCAGTTAACAAGAACAAAAAAACATAATAAAAACTTATGAAAAAACGATTGACAAGTTATTGAATGCATGATAAATTATATAACGTCGCTAATACATAACTTAGTTACGAAAACATAACTTATCAAATTATTCCACAGTAGCTCAGTGGTAGAGCTATCGGCTGTTAACCGATCGGTCGCAGGTTCGAATCCTGCCTGTGGAGCCATATGGCGGTGTAGCTCAGCTGGCTAGAGCGTACGGTTCATACCCGTGAGGTCGGGGGTTCGATCCCCTCCGCCGCTACCATATAATTTAAAAGTCATGGCGGTTGTGGCGAAGTGGTTAACGCACCGGATTGTGGCTCCGGCATTCGTGGGTTCGATTCCCATCAATCGCCCTTTAAACATAACCGGACCCTTAGCTCAGTTGGTTAGAGCTATCGGCTCATAACCGATCGGTCGCAGGTTCGAGTCCTGCAGGGTCCACCATTTGAAGAATTTTATATGACAACGCGGAGGAATACCCAAGTTTGGCTGAAGGGATCGGTCTTGAAAACCGACAGGGGCTTAACGGCTCGCGGGGGTTCGAATCCCTCTTCCTCCGCCATCTCATGGCTCGGTAGCTCAGTCGGTAGAGCAACGGACTGAAAATCCGTGTGTCGGCGGTTCGATTCCGTCCCGAGCCACTCCTAAGGCAGCTGTTCGAATGAATGGCTGTTTTTTTGTGTGTTAAAAACAAAAGGCTGGGAAGAATATACAATGCTCTTGAAGCAAAATGCTTGCCGTTTCAGACAAGCTTTGGTACGCTTTACGAAAAGGTAACCACCTTTGAATTACATATCATTTAAGGAGGAATAATCATGGCTAAATTTGAACTACCAGAATTGCCTTACGCATACGACGCACTTGAGCCTCATATCGATAAGGAAACAATGAACATCCACCACACAAAACATCACAACACATATGTGACTAAGTTAAACGATGCAATCGCAGGGAAAGCTGACTTAGAAAGCAAATCCTTGGAAGAGCTTGTTGCAGGTGTTAACGAACTTCCTTCCGACGTACAGACAGCTGTACGCAACAATGGCGGCGGTCATTACAACCACAGCCTATTCTGGAAGCTTCTTTCTCCTAATGGCGGCGGAGAGCCGACTGGCGAAGTAGCTAGTGCCATTGCAAACAAATTCGGTACACTAGATAAATTCAAAGAAGAATTCGCAGCTGCAGCAGCTGGCCGTTTCGGTTCTGGCTGGGCTTGGCTTATCGTAGAAAACGGTGAAGTTGAAATCGTATCTACGCCAAACCAAGACAACCCTGTTATGGAGGGCAAGACACCAATTCTTGGCCTTGATGTATGGGAGCATGCTTACTACTTGAAATACCAAAACAAACGTCCTGATTACATCAGTGCTTTCTGGAACGTTGTAAACTGGGATGAAGTAGAGCGTCTTTACAGAGAAGCAAAATAAGACGGTAATTCGAAAAGGCATCAGCTTTTAGCTGGTGTCTTTTTTTGTGCATATCTCTTTTCTGTTGACGGATACTAAGTAGCAGTAAAAGGAGATGGCATTATGAAGCCGAACTTATTTACCGCGGATTCTGCCAGGAAAGAGCTGCATGTGCTGCTAATTATCGGGGCCCTTTACTCTCTCGGTATATTTCTGTCGAATACGTTTGTCAATATTTACTTATGGAAACAGACCAATGATCTGATTAATATTGCGATGTACAACTTAGCGATTTATGTTGCTCAAACAATTCTCTTTACATTGTCTGGGAGTTGGGCGAAACGAATCGATCGAGTCATCATACTCCGTATAGGTGTATTCTTCCTGAGTGTATTTTTTCTTCTCGTTTTATTTACTGGGGAAAAAGCCGCTTCTTATAACCTGCTTCTTGGCGCGGTGCTTGGAATAGGCTACGGGATGTACTGGCTGGCTTATTCTGTACTTACTTTTGAGGTGACAGAACCAGAAACAAGAGACTTTTTTAATGGCGTATCTGGCCTTTTGCAATCATTAACAGGTATGATCGGTCCATTTGTCGCCGGATATATCATTACCAGAATGAACAATTCTCATGGCTATACACTGATTTTCGCTGTATCTTTCTTTTTGTTCCTTTTAGCTGTTTTATGTACAGCGGGTATAAAAAGAAGAGGGGCAGAAGGTAAATTCGGACTAAGGAAGGTATGGAAGGAAGTTAAACGCGATTCGGCTTGGCGTAATACGGTATTGGCACATGTGTTCCAAGGTGTGAGAGAAGGTATCTATACATTCATCATATCTGTATGGGTTTTTATCGTTACGAATAGTGAGCTTTCGCTTGGTACGTTTAATCTCGTCTATTCCGCTTTTTCGTTTATCTTCTATTATATTGCGACCCGTTACATTAAAAGCCGTCAGAGAAAGACGGCTATCTTCCTAAGTGGTGTTGCACTTTCACTTAGTGTCGTGCTTTTGCTAGTTGAGCTAAATTTTACTACGTTGTTAATTTATGCTGGTATCATCGGTGTTTTCTATCCGATTCTATACGTGCCTTATTTGTCTCTTACCTATGATGTAATCGGGAAGGCGAGGGATGCTGCAAAACTGCGAGTAGAATATATTGTCCTTAGTGATGTGGCTACGAACATAGGCAGGATTATTTCCGTTGTACTATTGCTTATCGGGGTGGGGATCTGGGCGGATGCTTCTATTCCCTATCTAATGTTTATTCTTGGAACAGGACCATTTTTCATCTACTTTTTTACGAGGCATATCAAGAGCTTCGCGCCAGCTGCATCAGTTAAGAAGCTTCCGAAAAATGAAATTGCAGGAGACGACAATCGCTGACAGTCTATAGTAGAAGCGTACCGTGGATGATGATATAATGAGACCAGTATGTAAGAATGGGGGAACATTATGTCTAAAAAAAGGAAGAAGAAGCGTGCACTGCTTCCTTTCCGTCTCAATGTTTTGTTTGCGATTGTTTTCCTGCTGTTTTCTGCCTTGGTTCTGCAGCTTGGAGTCGTGCAGATTATCAATGGGGAGGAACACCAGGCAGTACTGGAAGAGACGACAAATGATATCGCTGAAATTTCTGTTCCGCGCGGAATGATTTATGATAGCGAAGGAAATGTGATTGTCGGGAATGAGCCAGTCTATTCCATCACATATACTCCGCCAAAAAACGGAGATTCTTCTGAAAAACGTTTGGAGATTGCTACAAAGCTTGCCGACATCATCAAGATGGAAGATAAGGCAATTGACAAGATAACCGAGCGTGAGTACAAAGAGTATTGGTACGTATTGAACTCAGACGAAGCGAACGGCAGGATCACTGCTTCAGAAAAAGAGACCCTTGATGATTCAGAAGTATACGATCTAACTTTAGAGCGGATTACAGAAGATGATTATAAGGAACTTGAAAGTGATGATCATGCCAAACAAATTATCGCTATCAAACGTGAAATCGATAGCGCCACTGAGCTTGTGCCGCATGTAATCAAGAATAAAAATGTCTCCGAGAAGGAATATGCGACGATTGCTGAAAATATGGGCGAATTGTCCGGCATCAACGTTGCAACTGACTGGGAACGTTATTATCCATTTGATGGTTCTCTCAGCGGCATCCTTGGCGGAATCAAGACAGGTATCCCAGAAGGGGAAGAGGATTATTATAAGTCCCGTAACTACCAGCTGAATGACCGGATTGGTACGAGTGGACTTGAAAAGCAATATGAAAGTCTCCTGAAAGGTGACAAAAAACGCGTACGCTACGTAACGGATAACAGCAACAGCATTGTGTCCCAGGATGTCATCTCTGAAGGACAGCGCGGCCAGGATCTTCAATTGTCCATCAATATGGACTTCCAGAAAGAACTGGACAAAATCGTACGTGATGAACTGAAAAGTGCCATCAACAAGCATCCAGGTGCAAACCGTTACCTAGAAGATGCAATGGCAGTAATGCTTAACCCGAATACTGGTGAAATTTACGCAGCCAGCGGACAGCATTACGACCGGGAAGATAATAAATATGAATCTGCTGATATGAATACTGTCTTCAGCGCAAATGCGGTCGGTTCCACCGTTAAGGGAGCGACATTGCTTGCTGGATATCAGGAAGGCGTTGTGAAGATGAATCAGCAATTCTTTGATACACCAATGAAAATTAAAGATACCCCTGAGAAATCTTCCTATAAAAATATGGGCTGGATAAACGATTTACAGGCTTTGCAAATGTCATCCAACGTATACATGTTTAATGTTGCTTTGCGTATAGGTGGCGAATATGATCAAAAGAATGGAGAAAGTGTCTCGTTTGATCAAGATGCATTTCGAAAATTACGTAATTACTACAATCAAGTTGGTTTAGGTGTTGAGACAGGAATAGATTTACCTTCAGAGTCTGTGGGTTATGTAGGAACTACTGGTCAAGCGGGTAACCTGCTTGACTTCTCGATCGGGCAGTTCGACACATACACTACGATGCAGTTGGCTCAATATGTTTCGACCATTGCCAATGGAGGATATCGAATTAAACCTCATTTTGTAAGTGAGATCCATGAACCATCGAATGAGAAGGATAAACTAGGTCCGCTCGCGGAAACAAAGTCTCCAGAAGTATTAAATAAGATTACTGCTACGGATGATCAGATTAATCGAGTCAAACAAGGTTTCGAAATGGTGTTCCAGACGCAAAAAGGTACTGCTTACAGCCATCTGAGTGCAAAAGCAAAAACATATAATATTGCAGGTAAGACAGGAACTGCTCAAACTAGCATAAATGGTACTGACCTGGAGAACTGGACTCTGATTGGATACGCCGATGACGAAAATCCTGATATTGCATTCGCTGTTATGGTACCGAACTTAGGTATCATCAGCGGCGGAACGCAATATCCTATTACGTACAACATCATGAACCGTGCGCTTGAATATTATTACGAGCATACAGCTCCTGACGACGAAGACAAAAACGAATAATAGTTATACCCATAGAATCACTCCAATAAACGGGGTGGTTCTTTTTTTTTCAACAAATTAATACTTGGATTTACACAACCTTTACATTCTGTTTATTTTTCCTTAATGAAGACAAGTTAATATTGTACTTGTAAGGCAAATGAACTAATCGAATCACGTAGGGGGAAAATTAAACATGAAGAAGATGAAACTATCTGTATTGCTAGCAATGTTCGCACTAGTTATCGGTGTACTTGCAGCATGTGGCGGTAACGCTGGCGGCAATGAATCTGAAGGAGACACAAGCGGGGACAGCAACGGCGGCGGAGGAGAAGCTTCTGAAACTTCCATTGTTGTAGCAGGTTCTAGTGCAATGCAGCCTCTAGTAGCAGCAGCAGCTGAACAGTACAAAGGTGAAAACGCTGATGCAGACATTCAGGTTCAAGCAGGTGGTTCAGGAGCTGGACTAAGCCAAGTTCAGGAAGGTACGATCGACATCGGTAACTCTGACGTATTTGCTGAAGAGAAAGAAGGCATCGATGCAGGAGCAATTGTTGATCATCAAGTAGCAGTTGTTGGTATGACTGCAGCTATCAACCCTAAAGCTGATGTAGATGATCTTACAAAACAACAATTGATCGATATCTTCACAGGTAAAGTGACAAACTGGTCTGACGTTGGCGGAGCAGACATGGATATCACACTTGTTAACCGTCCTGATTCTTCAGGTACACGTGATACTTTCGTAAAATACGCACTTGATGGCGAAACACCTGCAGAAGGTGTTACGGAGGATTCCTCCAACACTGTTAAGCAAATCGTTGCTGATACAGACGGAGCGATCGGTTACTTGGCACTATCTTACTTCGATGACGATACAATCGTAAAATCTAAAATCGATGGTGTTGAAGCTACTAACGAAACAATCGGATCTGGTGACTTCCCAATCTGGGCATATCAGCACTCTTACACAAACGGAGAGCCTGAAGGCCTAGCGAAAGAATTCCTAGATTATATGCTAAGCGACGAAGTTCAAACTACAATCGTACCTGAACAAGGCTACGTTCCAATGACTGACATGCAGGTTGAACGCGACGCAGAAGGCAATCTTACTGAAAAATAATACTAAAAACATAAGGTAGATGCAGTGTAATACTGCATTTACCTTACTGTGGTTATATAAATTAGCTATATCACAGACAGCGGGAGACCATTTTTCAGGGTGTTCCTTTCCGCTGTTTTCATGAGGAGTTGTACAAGTTGGCAAAAGCATCAGTATCTCCATCAGCTGAAGAACGGCTGATTCTGACTAAGAAAAACAGACGATGGGATGAAGTGCGTGGACGTTCCCTCGTTACTATATGTGCAGTAATTATGATTGCAGCGACAATTGCTGTTACTGTTTTCCTTGCCCAAAAAGGTTTGCAATCATTTACTGTTAATAATATTAATCCAATTGCATATCTAACTAGCGCAAACTGGAATCCAACAGGCGGAGAGAATGCATCATTTGGTATCTTTCCATTTATTTTCGGCTCATTAGCTGTTACTTTCTTATCTGCATTAATTGCTGCACCACTTGGTATTGGTGCAGCGATATTCATGTCTGAAATCGCACCGAAATTCGGTAAAAAAGTACTGCAGCCGGTTATCGAACTACTGGTAGGTATACCTTCTGTTGTATATGGTTTCATCGGGCTTGTTGTCCTTGTGCCATTATTACGAGATCATTTTCCTGGTATCGGTTTTAGTTTGTTTGCAGGAGTTATCGTCCTGACTGTTATGATTCTCCCTACGGTTACTACTATAGCTACAGATGCCATGCGGTCATTGCCAAACAGCTTGCGACAAGGTTCACTTGCACTAGGTGCGACACGCTGGCAGACAATTCGTAAGGTATTAATTCCAGCAGCATTGCCTTCCTTACTCACAGCTATTGTATTAGGAATGGCACGTGCGTTCGGAGAAGCACTAGCTGTACAAATGGTTATCGGTAACACACGAGATATCCCTGGCAGCATTTTTGACACAGCTGGAACTTTGACAACAATTGTTACACTGAACATCGGACATACGACATATGGCAGTATTGAGAACAACACACTTTGGTCGATGGGTCTCATCTTGCTCATCATTTCGTTCCTATTCATCTTTGTTGTCCGTTACTTGTCCGGTAGGAGGAAAATCTAATGAACAGCAGAATTACAGATCGTATCGCAACAGGTGTATTTTACACAATCGCAGCAATCATGGTCGCATTGTTGCTTTATCTATTCTACTTCATCTTATCTAATGGGTTGCCGCAGGTAACGTGGGATTTCTTAACGTCTCCTTCCAGTTCTTATCAAGCTGGCGGCGGTATTCGTGACCAGCTGTTCAACTCCTTGTATATCCTGTTTATCACGATGATCATCACAGTGCCACTAGGAGTATGTGGCGGGATTTATATGGCAGAATATGCAAAACCGGGCAAAATCACAAACTTTATTCGTACATGTATCGAGATGCTGGCTTCGCTGCCTTCTATCGTCGTAGGTTTGTTTGGTCTTTTGATCTTTGTTAACATCACTGGCTGGGGTTACACAATCATAGGTGGTGCCTTGGCACTTACTATCTTCAATATTCCAGTAATGGTGCGAGTAACAGAGGATGCAATTCGAAGCGTACCAAAAGAACAGAAAGAAGCGAGCTTGGCTTTAGGTATTACAAGATGGCATACAATTAAGACAGTTATACTTCCATATGCCTTCCCAGGTATTCTTACAGGAGCAATTCTAGCTTCCGGTCGTGTTTTTGGGGAAGCAGCAGCACTGCTTTATACAGCAGGCCTTTCGACACCGACACTTGATTATGGAAACTGGAATCCATTCGCAGAGAATTCTCCGCTGAACATTTTCCGACCAGCTGAAACACTTGCTGTTCACATCTGGTCTGTTAATACACAGGGTCTTATTCCAGATGTACGTGAAGTAGCCAATGGTGCATCAGCGGTTCTAGTCATTGCTGTACTTGTGTTCAATCTCCTCGCTAGATGGTTGGGCAGTGTCATTCATAAGAAGCTAACAGCAGGTAAATGATGAAGAGAGGAGTTCGTGACATGAACTATACAGCAGATAAACCAACGGAAACGAAAACAGAAGATGAAATGGCTGCATCCAATACAAGAGCTTCTAAGAAAGAAGTTGTACTTGATGTAAAGGATCTCAGCATTTTTTATGGTAATAATGAAGCAGTGAAACGGGCGAATATGGGTATCGAGAAGAACGCGGTAACAGCACTGATCGGCCCTTCAGGATGCGGAAAATCTACATTCATCCGTTCCATCAATCGTATGAATGACTTGATCCCATCCAGCCGAGCAGAAGGTGAGATCATTTATGACGGAATTAATATACTTCGTAATGACATCAATGTTGTAGCATTGCGTTCAGAGATCGGCATGGTGTTCCAAAAACCGAACCCATTTCCTAAATCCATCTACAACAACATTACACATGCATTGAAATACAACGGTCAGAAAAATAAGAAGGTCCTTGACGAAATTGTTGAAGAAAGTTTACGCAAAGCTGCTCTTTGGGATGAAGTGAAGGACCGTCTGCATCAATCAGCTTTATCATTATCCGGTGGTCAGCAGCAGCGTCTATGTATTGCTCGTACGTTGGCAATGGAACCGCAGATCCTTCTATTGGATGAACCTGCATCAGCACTGGATCCAGTATCCAATTCCAAAATTGAGGAACTTATCCTGCAGCTGAAAGAAGATTATAGCATCGTCATCGTGACGCATAATATGTCGCAGGCATCTCGTGTGTCTGATAAGACAGCCTTCTTCTTGAATGGAGATGTGGTGGAATACGATGATACGAAGAAAATCTTCACTAATCCTTCTGAGACGAAAACAGAAGAATATATTTCCGGTAGATTCGGGTAGGAGGCACGACAGCTATGCAAGTGGCAGCAGCGAAAGAAACAATTTTCCAAGTAAATGATCTGAACCTATGGTATGACGACTTCCACGCATTGAAGGATGTTAGCCTGGAAGCCTTGAATAATGAGATTTATGCTATTATCGGCCCATCTGGCTGTGGTAAATCCACATTCATCAAAACGCTTAACCTGATGATAAATATGGAGCCTGGTGTTAAAATGACTGGTGAAATTAATTATAAGAACAAAAACTTGCTTGATTCGAGAGTTGACTTGGTTGATTTGCGTCGTAAAGTGGGAATGATCTTCCAAAAAGGTAACCCTTTCCCACAGTCAATTTACGATAATATCGTGTATGGACCAAAAATTCATGGTATTAAGAAGAAAAGCGAATTGGATGAAATCGTGGAAACGACTTTGAAGGATGTTGCACTTTGGGATGAGGTAAAGGATCGTCTGAAGTCTTCTGCGATGGGTCTTTCCGGTGGTCAGCAGCAGCGTTTGTGTATTGCACGTGCGCTTGCGACGAAACCAGATGTCGTCTTAATGGACGAACCAACATCCGCATTGGATCCAATTTCCACTTTGAAAATCGAAGAGCTTATGTCCGAGCTTAAGAAGAAATATTGTATCGTCATCGTGACACACAATATGCAGCAGGCTTCCCGTATTTCAGATAAAACAGCATTTTTCCTGCATGGCCGTGTTGTAGAGTCAGCGGAAACAGGTAAGATATTCTCTAACCCGGAAGATAAGCGGACAGAAGATTATATTAGCGGGCGTTTTGGTTAATTACGTATTGGAGGAGAACTATGGTAGCGAGAGAGCAGTTTTCAGCAGATTTGGAATCAATTCAGAAGTCAATTATTTCATTTGCGTATGAAGTAGACACAGCTTTAAAGCAAGCTATCGACGCATTATATGAGCGGGATAGTGATCTTGCTTATAAAGTAATTGAGAATGATGAGTTACTGAATAAACGTGATCAGGAAATCAATGAGGCGACTATTCAATTAATTGCAATGCAGCAGCCTGTAGCAACGGATTTGCGTCGCTTAGTCGCTTTCCTTCGTGTATCCTCCGACTTGGAGCGAATGGGCGACCATGCAAAAAATATCGCGAAAAGCGTAAATCGATTGAATGTTCTAAGTCCGTATGACATTCCGCCGGCTATCCGTGATATGCAGGAAGTTGTCAGCAAAATGATTCATAGTGCTGTTCAAGCCTTTGAAGAGGAAGATATTACGAAAGCAAAAAAGCTGGCTGATTTGGATAATGTAGTAGATAGTATGTACGGAGAGTTGTTCCGTGACATGCTTGATGAGCGCAAGGCACAGTCAGGAAAGCATCAACAGACAATGCAGCTCGTCTTTGTTGGACGTTTTGTTGAGCGTGTAGGAGATCATATTACAAATATCGGAGAAAGTATCCTTTACCTTGTAAAAGGGACTGCAGTTGATCTAAATAAATAAGAAGAGGCTGGG
>NZ_NPBJ01000004.1 GCF_002272075.1 Terribacillus saccharophilus | reverse complement strand
CTGCTTCTTATTTTGTCATTAATTTAGCAATGTCTTCGTACTTCATATCTGAACTCACATGATAGGTACCGACTTGCAGAGATTCACTTGCTTCTGTAATATCCAAATACGTACGGAATGCGGATGCATCCTCGATGATATCTGCTTTTTCAAGTGCAGATGCTACCTCTTCGCTAGTCATGCCAGTCTCTAGCTTAAGAGTAAATGCTTTTTGCTCCTCTTTTTTAGGTTTTTCTGGAACCTTCTGCTGTGCGTCTTTTAGCTCATCATAGTCTTGATTAGATAAAACATGATAGTCGTTTTCTTCAAGCTCTTTTTGCATTTCGTCTATACTAGGTTTTTCAGTTTTGACTGCCGCTGAAGCTGTTGCTGTTTCTTCAGTCTTCGGAGTACCTGTAAAATAAAAGGTCAGCATACAAGCACCAGCTAACAGAAGAGCTGTTGCGAATCCTTGGATTACCTGCTTCATAGCTGAACTCCTGCTTGTTTGGCGATTCGGTATACATCATCTTCAGCCAGGCTTGTCTGCTTGGCAATTTCCTTGATGGAATATCCTTGCTGTTGCAGCTTTAGAATCTGCTGGAAGATGGCAGGTTTCTGTGATGTCTTATTAGGTTTTGGCTCATGCTGTACAGTTGGCAGCAGCTCTTCTTCGAGAATTTTGACTTTCTTGTTCAACGTATATGTTTCTTGCATAGTCGAAAGGGTCAATTGTTCAATCTGTTGATCCATTTGTTTGAATTTATCTTGCATGAAGAAAGAGAAAATCCATAATATGATACCAGCTGTAAGAAAGGTGATAGAAGCAATTAACATGTTAGTATAAACCTCCTACTTATTGCTAACCTAGTTATACCATACCAAGCAGCTACCGGATATATAGTTTTCGACATTTTTTGAAATAGTTATTGATAACGGTTGATTACCTTAGATAAGTCTGCTATTATTAGATGGTCTGAAGATCGTTAAGTTTTCATACACTTATTTAAGATTGTTGGGAGGGATTATACATGCGTGTAAACATTACTCTCGCCTGCACAGAAACAGGAGATCGTAACTACATTACAACAAAAAATAAGCGTAAACATCCAGAACGCATGGAGCTTAGAAAATATAGCCCACGCTTGAAAAAGTATACGCTGCACCGCGAAACAAAATAAGTTCGACCAAAAAAACTCCCCTTCAATTAGTGGGAGTTTTTTTACATATCAAGGAGGCGGAGCAAATGGAAGAAAAAGAAAAACTTCGACAGGAAGGGCTTCGTTTGCTGAAAGAAATGCCGCAAACGGATAAACTGCAAATCGAGCATCGGCTTGCGGAGCATCTTTTTGCTTCCTTCGTCTGGAAAGATGCAAAGAGCATCGGTCTTACGATGGCTCTCCCACATGAATGGGATACAACTAAGCTAATTCAGCAAGCTTGGCTCGAAAAGAAAAGAATATGTGTTCCGCTCACAATCGAGAATCGAGCTATGCAATTTTACCACATCGAAAGCTATAACCAATTGACGAACGGAGCATTCAGCATCAAAGAACCGATTGCCGATCGCTGCGAACCTGCTTCAAAGGATACCATTGATCTTATTATTGTTCCTGGCCTTCTTTTTGATATGTCGGGTTACAGGATTGGGTATGGCGGAGGATACTATGATCGCTATCTAACCGATTATCAAAATAAAACGTTGTCACTGGCTGGCAGACAACAGATTAAGCAGTCATTACCTGTAGGACCTTTAGATCTTCCAGTTGATCATCTTCTGACAGATGATGGATTTCTGTTTTAACCGAATAGGAGTATTCGGCTTCGGGTTAAACTAGGCTTATCCCGGAGGAAAGGAAGAGCGCCGATGTGGAAAACCCTCATCACAACGTTAACGTTGGCAGCAAGTGTCGTATTTTTGATACGGGAGCGGTATCGAGTGCTGAATGCACTTTTAGCCGTAACGGTTCTTCGCAAAGGTCTTATTCGGCTTTCAATGGGATTTGAGCCTCTGCGTTCCCGGATGCTGCCGATTTTATTTAAACGCTCAGTGTAAACTGGGCGTTTTTCCATGACTTTTTTGATAAACTGTAGGCAAGAGGGGGAGAGGTATGACCTACAACGAAGAAACGGCCTATTATAAGATGATCAATCGTTTGTTAGCCGTTCATGGTTTTACATTTGTGAGGGCCGAAGAAGATCTAAGTGTCTGTTGGCTCGAGAAGAAGCAGAATGGTATCACCCATGTTGTGAAACTAAATTATAGAACGTTTACTTGGGCAAACCATTTAAAACAGGATATCTTAAAAACAGCAAATCAAATACAGAACATGAGTAAAGGGTTATTCGCGAAAAAGACGCGCATCCATAATGTCTATTTCGGTGAACAGGAACCTGCGGATGAGTGGTCGAAGCTGAAGAAGCCGATGATCATCAAAAGCAAGCGTCCTATTCCGATGCAGCTCTATTATTTGGATGGGGACTCTTATGAAAAAGAATCGGAGAAGCTATTCCGCCATTTGAAGCTTGATGACAAAGTTACATTGACTTCAGCTGATGAACAAGAGCTGGAGTTGGAAAAGGGCAGACTCCGCAGCTTGCTTGTTCAGCAGCAGCAGGCAAATCAAGCTGTATTCCATCGTAAAAAACCGCTCCTTGTATATGGTCTTATCGGAATCTGCGTAGTGATGTTTCTATTGGAAACACTACTCGGTGGCTCGACTGATTCTACTGTACTTATTGAGCTCGGTGCAAAGTACAATCCATTAATTCTTGCAGAGAATGAATGGTGGCGAATTGTTTCTTCGATGTTTTTACATATCGGAGCACTGCATCTTCTGACAAATATGTTGTCGCTATACTATTTAGGTACATTGACAGAGCAAATATTTGGTCATCGTCGCTTCTTGCTCATCTACCTTTTAGGTGGGCTCATAGGCGGGCTGGCGAGCTTTGCTTTCTCAGATAATCCGAGTGCTGGAGCATCAGGTGCGATTTTCGGTCTGTTCGGAGCGCTGATTTATTTTGGCGTTGTTTATCCGAAGTTGTTCTGGCGAACGATTGGGAATGGTTTGATAGTTATTTTGCTTATTAACTTAGTGATCAGTTTCTCTGCTAGCCATGTGATTGATGTATTCGCGCATCTCGGCGGCTTGGCAGGAGGCTTCGCCAGTGCCTTGCTCGTCGGACTGCCTGGTAAGAGAAATACACGAGCGCGCATCGGCGGTACGCTATTGTCAATCGCACTTATTGCTGGTCTCATATGGTATGGCCTGACCGGATCTGTGAATGATACACTCCGTCACGTTCTTAAAGTGGAAGATGCAGTTAAGCAGAACGATTATTCTTCTGTTATTTCGGATTCAACGCTAGCTTTGGATGAAGGGGATTCTGTATATGAACCGATGCTCCTTTTTAATCGTGGTTTAGCTTACTACAAGACTGGAGACATTGAAAAAAGTGCACAGGACTATGAACGACTGGTGAAATTAACACCGGAGGATCATGCTGCTCATTATAATTTAGCGCTTGTCCTGCAGACAGAAGGCAAGAAAGAGGAAGCATTGAAGCATGCAAAGAGAGCTGTTGAGCTTGCGCCGGATGAAAGTCAGTATGAACAGCTTCAGCAGAAGCTTTCTCAATAATATTGCAGCAGCTCTCTGTGCTGTCCTGTCTCATCCTGATAGAGGACACGCAGATGCTTTCCAGATTTATCAAACAGCAAAAGCGGGATATACGTAACTGCTGTGCCTTTTTCCACTGCTGGACCGATCGGCAATATATAATTTCGATACAGACCTTCCCATAGACGACTGATGATTTCCTGTCTTTTCTTATCTTCCGTAAGACCTGAGATTCCCGTTAAGTCCGCAGTCGGAAGAGCTGTAAGCGGTATTTCTGTATACTGACCGGCTGGGATGGATAATTGCTGTTTCGCGTCGGTCCAGACTTGCTGCAGTGTCCGGCTCGTCTCTGTTTTTGCTATCTGCCGGGACTGCATCTCTTTTTCATTTTTAGGAAAGGAAAAAAGTTCGTATGCATCAGACGTGTAGGATCGAACACCGGACAGCTTGAATGAACTGGTAATTTGGCTCTTGTGCAGTTCAGCGAAATGAAAAGAAACTGCATCCAGCTGTTTATTCGGCTGAAGAATATGCGTTTTCTCCTGCGTAAGGCGGCTTGCAGGATGCAGCCATTTATTCATGACCCCGACCAATCTGCCATTTTCGTACAATAGTCCAACGTCCTGACGTAAGTACGCTTCGGTGTCGAGTGCGCTAGTCAGACGCCACTGTATGCGACGGAAATCCACCTTTTTCATTGAGGTAGATGTATCGGTAAAAGCTGCAGAGCCATCAAGCGGGAAATGCTGAATCACAGGCTGTGGCTGCTGCATGCGTATAATGTAAGTGGAGCACAGTACGATGGAAAAGAAGATACAGGAAATTATAAGCCATTTTCGCATAAGTTTTCCTCCTCATTGGACAAACTCTCGCTTATTGATACTATGTAATAGACCGATATGTTATGAAAGAGGGGATACGAATGCAGCAAATTGATCGAATATCAGAAACGTTGGAAAATCTAGTGCATATACCAAGTCCTTCAGGTTATACGGAACAGGCAATAGACTTTTGCCGCAGTGTTGCTGATTCACTTGGATACAATACAAAGGTTACGAATAAAGGCAGCCTGCTTATTACGGTACCAGGTGAAAATACAGCTCACCATCGCCTGCTGACTGCGCATGTTGACACACTGGGAGCAATGGTAAGAGGAATAAAAGCAGATGGAACATTGTCCTTAGCTATGATCGGCGGTTTCCGATGGAACAGTGTCGAAGGGGAATATTGTACGATACATAGCAAAGATAATGCCTTCACTGGCACAATTCTTATGCATCAAACATCTGTCCATGTTTATAAGGATGCTGGAGAAGCAAAGCGTGACGAGAAAAATATTGAGGTCCGAATCGATGAACAGACAACGTCTCGTGACGAAACAGAAGCACTCGGTATTCGTGTTGGAGATTTTGTGTCATTCGATCCTCGTTTTGTCCGTACCGATTCAGGTTTCATTAAATCACGGCATTTGGATGATAAAGCAAGTGTTGCTATCCTGCTTGAACTTCTTCGGGGTCTAAAGGAAGACAACCAACAGCTGCCATACACCACTCATATGTTAATTTCGAATAATGAGGAAATCGGTTTTGGAGGAAATTCGAGTATACCGTCGGAGGTAGTGGAATATATTGCAGTCGATATGGGGGCAATCGGGGACGGGCAAGCTACTACAGAATATGATGTATCTATCTGTGTAAAAGATTCGAGCGGACCTTACCATTATGTTTTAAGAGAACAGCTTGCTGAGCTCGCTCAATCCAATGGTCTGCCATATAAGCTGGATATCTACCCATATTACGGATCGGATGCATCCGCTGCGATTCGTGCAGGATACGATATACGTCATGGTCTGATCGGTCCGGGTATTGCTGCATCACACGCCTTTGAACGCACACATGAAAGTGCTTTGACAGCTACGTATGCGTTGTTAAATGCTTATTTGAAAAGCGATATGTTTTAATTGTAAAGAAATACCCTGAAGTCAATCAACTTTAGGGTATTTTTTTTACATTAAGGCATATTGTTAAGAAGGTGTGAACGTAGTCTTAAATCATTTTCAATTTTAGGTGAAGGTTGTTATAATAACTTAGGTGATGTGTATGAAAACGGTTTATGATGTAATGCAGCTATTGAAGACGTACGGTATTTTCGTATACATCGGAGACCGTAAGCTTGATCTGACGATGATGCTGGAAGAGCTGCGGGAGCTGTATGACAATAACCTATTGTCTTTAGAGGAATATGGACAAGCAAATTTGATTCTTAGAAAAGAGATAAGTGCTTTATCGGATAGTCGAGAAGGAGCGGGAAACAATGAGTAAGGATGGATTATTGGTCGGTGTCGATATCGGCGGCACAACAATTAAGCTCGCCATCATCGATGAAACGAGCGAAATAGTGGAAAAATGGGAGATCAAGACGGATAAATACGAGCAAGGTCTGCACATACCGAAACAGATTTGGGAAACAATCCAAGCAAAGCTCAAAGAACGTGACATTGCAAAGGAAAGAATACAAGGCATCGGTGTCGGAGCGCCGGGATTCGTAGTCCCGAGCAATGGTGTTATCGCTGAAGCAGTAAATGTTGGCTGGCGCGACTTCCCTCTTTCTGCCGAGCTTGGTGTACTATCTGGCTTGCCTGTTTTCATCGATAATGACGCTAACCTAGCTGCGCTCGGCGAAGTGTGGAAAGGTGCAGGAGCACAGCAGGGTAATATCATTGCCATTACACTAGGTACCGGCGTAGGAGCGGGTATCATTGCAAATGGTCATATCGTGAATGGAATTAATGGTACGGCAGGAGAAATCGGCCATGTCACAGTCGAAGAGAATGGCGCACCGTGCAATTGCGGGCGAAAAGGCTGCTTGGAGACAATTTCTTCTGCTACTGGTATCAGCAGGCTGGCAACAGAAGCGGCCACTGTGCATCCAGAGAGCGGTCTTGGCCAACGATTTGCAGAAAACGGTCGCGTTTCTTCCAAGGATGTTTTCGAACTGGCAGCAGAAAATGATGCTGTAGCTCAAAAAATTGTGGATAGAGCAACTAGTATCTTGGCAAAAACCTTAGCAAATGCGGCTATCCTTACCAACCCGTCCCGGATCATTATCGGGGGAGGCGTATCCAAAGCAGGGGATGCTTTGATGAAACCTATCAAGGAAGCGTTCAAGAAAAATGCTCTGCCGCGTACAACATACGAATGTGAAATCGTGCTGGCTCAGCTCGGCAATGATGCAGGTGTCTATGGTGCTGCTTACTTAGTCAAACAGCACCTGGAAGAGAGCGTCAACTAAATAAAGAAATGCGTGCATGGCAGCAGCGCAAGTTGCTGCCATCTGTTTTACGCTTGGTTCTATTATGAGGAGGATTTTTACTTGAAACGAACATTCACTGCACCATTATATATTTTGGCGACAGTTTTGTTTGGACTGAAGACGTATATCATTTATCGCTTCCTATTCAATATCAGTTTGGATAATGCGATGCAGGAGTTCATACTGCTGCTGAATCCGTTTGTCAGTGCCTTTTTGGCTTTTGGTCTTAGCGTTTTATTCTCACGTAAATGGCAGATGCGGTATATCCGCTTCATCAGTCTCGTGGGTTCTATCATCTTGTACATCAACTTAATTTTTTACCGTCACTTCAGTGATTTTCTTACAGTGCCGGTCCTCATGCAAGGAAGCAATGCCGCAGATCTTGGCGGCAGTGTACTCAGCCTCATTTATCCACAGGACATTCTGCTGGTCTTGGATTTGGCTATCATCTGGTTCCTCAGCTACCGTTATAAAGAAAAAATGACGGTTGACTACGTTCGCAGAAAGAAAGTATCAACAATGGCGGCTATCGCTGCTGTTGTAGTAATAAACATCGGACTTGCGGAAGTAGAACGCCCGCAGTTGTTTACACGCGGATTCGACCGGGAATATCTGGTCAAGAATATTGGTTTGTTCAACTTCCATGTATATGATGCTGTCATGCAATCAAAGACGGAAGCGCAGCGCGTGTTTGCTGACGGAAATGAACTTCCTGAGATCCTTTCTTATGTAAATGAAGAAGTGGAAACAGAAAAATCAGCTAAATTCGGGCAGGCAGAAGGAAAGAATGTCATCTTCATCTCTCTTGAATCCATGCAGAGCTTCCTGATCAATAATGAATTGAACGGGGAAGAGGTCACACCATTCCTCAATAGCTTGACAGAGGACAAAGATACGTATTACTTCGAGAACTTTTATCATCAGACGGAACAGGGAAAAACCTCTGATTCTGAATTCTTAGTTGAAAATTCCATATATCCGCTACCCCGGGGAGCAGTATTTTTCACCCACGGTCAGAATGAATACAACGGAACACCTGAAATCTTAGGTCAGAGCGATTACACAACTGCTGTATTCCATTCGAACAACTCCAGCTTCTGGAACCGTGATGTCATGTATGACAGCCTTGGCTATGACACTTTCTATGATGAAAACAGCTATGACGTCATCGCTGAAGGAGAAGATCAAAATACTGTCGGATGGGGCTTGATGGATAAACCATTCTTCGAGCAGTCGATTCCATATCTTCAGGAGATGGATAAGCCGTATTATTCGAAGTTCATCACCTTGACGAACCACCATCCGTTTGATTTGCCGGAAGAAGAAGCGACGATTGATCAGTTCGACTCCAATTCCCAGACACTAAATAAGTATTTCCAAACAGCCCGCTACACAGACGAAGCAGTACAGCAATTCTTTGAGCAGCTGAAGGAATCTGGTGAATATGAAGATAGCATCATCGTGATGATGGGAGATCATTATGGTATCAGTGAATATCATAATAAAGCGATGAGCCAATACTTGGGCAAAGATATTACACCATACCAGCAAGTACAAAACCAGCGTGTTCCGTTCTTCATCCATATTCCTGGTGATGGAAACGGGCAGGTAATGGAACAAGTGGCTGGTCAGATTGACGTGAAGCCGACCATCCTGAGTCTGTTGGGAGTCGAAGCTGAACATGACATCCAATTCGGTAATGATGTGTTTGCAGAAGATCGCAAAGACTTTACTGCCCTGCGAAATGGAGATTTCATCAGTGATGAGTATCTGTTCACCAATGATATGTGCTACGACAGGCTGACGGGTGAACCAGCTGAAGATATGGAAGGAGAAGAAGCAGAGATATCCGGTGAGACTGGTGAACAGATTGAAAGTGTTTGCGAACCGATTCAGGAACAAGTAACAAAAGAACTGAATTACTCTGATCGGATTATCTATGGCGACTTGCTCCGGTTCTATGATTTCCAAGAAGGTAAGGAAAAAGCAAGTTAACAAAAAGGATCGCTGTTTCTGCAGCGATCCTTTTTACAATGAATTAGAATAAGTTCACAATGGAAAAAAACGTAATGATAATTACAGAAATAAATGTAAAGATCGCCTGTTTCACTTGTCTTTTTTTGCATTCGGAAATAAGTGTGCAAACACAAAGAAATGCAATAAAAAACAAGATGATGGAAAGAATCACTTGCTGGTCCTCCTATGAGCAAAATAGTTGGTTTCCTGCTATACTTGTGATAGAGGATGCTTGACAATACCTTCTATATAGTAGTACACACATATACGCTTGTCGAGCCTATTTTTAAAGCATTCATCAGGAAGGAGCAGATGAGTAAAAGTGAAAATACATACATTAGGTCTTGGACCAATGGGAACAAATTGTTACATACTGGAATCAAAGAATGACTGTCTGATTGTCGACCCTGGCGGTGATAGTGTCAAATTAATCGAATGGATCAAGCAAAAAGAGCTTCGACCGCAGGCAATCCTGCTGACTCATGCGCATTTCGATCATATCGGTGCTGTGGATGATGCGCGAGATATTTATCATATTCCTGTTTATTTGCATGAAGAAGAAGCCGATTGGCTGGGCGACCCGGGAAAGAATGGTTCAAAGATGTTTCCAGTCAAACAGATAACAGCAAGGGATGCAGACGAGAATCTAAAGCCAGGTAATATGAAGCTAGGTCATTTTGAATTTGAAGTACGTCATACACCAGGACATTCTCCAGGAAGTGTGTCTCTCATCTTCCACAAAGAAAAGTATGTCATCGTTGGAGATGCGTTGTTCCAGCGAGGCATCGGGAGAACGGATTTGTATCGCGGAGATTTACCGACGTTGATGCAAAGTATCACAGATCAATTATTGACGCTGCCTGACTTCTATGAAGTATATCCAGGTCATGGTCCAGAAACAACGATAGGGGAAGAGCAAGCGAAGAATCCTTTCCTAATATAAAAGAAGATCCCGCCTGCATGGCGGGATCTTTTTACTGGGCTAGCTGGATTCGAACCAACGATAACGGGACCAAAACCCGCTGCCTTACCGCTTGGCTATAGCCCATCGTACATAGACTATTTTGCACGAGATTGTTCATCTTATACATCAAGAAGGATATTTCTTATAATAAATAATCGGTTCCAGACTTTCATCTGCTTGTATTTCGTATCGTACAAGTATATGTTGCTCTTCTTTAGTGATCGTTATATCTGCCTTCATAGCTTTGTTATGGATTGTAAAGGTTTTATCATCAACTGAATTTAGATTCGGAAGATAGTGTTTTTCTACTGTCTTGAATGCGATTGATGCAGCTTGCTCTAATTTGTACTGTTCGAACAGCAGGTTAGTTGATTGTACTTTTGTTTGAAGAAGCAAGCTGCCAGAAGTGAGTAAGAGGAGAAAGAAAGCTGTCAGGAACAAGAGGAATGGATGAAGGAATCCTTGTTCATTCCATATCAATCCGTTTTTCATATGACGATCCCTCTTTTCCTTTGATAGTTATAACTATCGAGCTGCCATCCTGAATAATTTTTAAATCTTCGATATGGTGCAGGTAGATTTCATGTCCTTTCGCATCAACTTGTCGTCGAATCATATCTTTGTATTGCTCAAAAACAGCTGTTCGACCTTGCTGATCCTGGATGTAAAGCTTATCTTTCACAGTATATACAGAACCGCCTTTGTGCACTTCCATAGAAATGAAATGCAATGCTTGCCTAACAGACACTGCTTCTGATTTTGTGTCTTGAGTCAAAGGATCCAATAGGGGAGGAACTGAAGCGAGGATCAGCATCAATACGCCTAATGCAAGTACTGCTTCAAGAAGCGTGAAGCCTTTATTATTCGAGATACCCATATAAGCAGCGTCTCTCCTCTCGCCCTTCTCCTCTTATTTCGATGCAGCCTTTTTTAAGACCATCCTCGATACCGAATCTTATTGCAATAGACAGCTTATCATCTTTAAATTCTTGATTCTTTGGTGTGGATTTTGCCAGTTCATTTTGCAGCAGACTGTAATAAACTGTCCGTTTTTCCTGGATATAATGTTCCTTTTTCACATCAATCCATAACGGCAGCAGCAGCGTACATAGAAGCAGGAACATAGCGAAACTGAACAAAGCCTCGAGCAGGAGAAAACCATCCTGATTATCTGCTGTCTTCATAGCGGCCTCTTCCTTTGCCAAGTGGAAATACTAGCCTATCTGTTCCAGCGGGTGTGCGGATAGTGAAATTACCCGGTGCTAGTGCTGTACCTGTTTGATTGAAACCGAAGGACATTGCGTTTGGATAAATCTTGATCGTATATCCTTCTGGAATCTCCTGGACTAAAAGAACCTTCTTCAGTCTGCTTGAAGAGATCTGATATTTATCATTCTCTAGATAGAGCTTAGCTGACCTGTCAAATTGCGTATATTGCTGCAAATAGAGCAGGTCTTGTTCCAGCTGCTTTTTGAATTGTTTTGCTTCTGCTTCCACTAGTAAGTGAGAATATACACCTGTACCGATGCTAATCAGTAAAGAAGCAATACCTAGTACAAGTATCAATTCAAGCAAACTAAAGCCTTTTTCTTTATGACCCTGATGCATTTGTCAAAGAAACCTCGCCTCCAGGACTAAGTACCAAGGAACGCTTACCACCCTGACATGTTGTTTCTGTTAAATAGCCGTCTTGGAGCTGCGCAATAGAGGTTGGAGCTGTGCCGTTGTCTATCTTATATGTTTGTACTTGGCTTTCAGCTAATTTTAATAGTGCGTCACAGCCCTGTGTTTGGACCCGGTCATTCTTATCAGCTAGATTAGGTACAACAAGAATCATCAGCACCGATATAACAAGCAAGACGATAAGCATTTCAATTAAAGTGAATCCTTTTTCATTTCGCATCTGATTACCTCTTTCTATAATGTATGGACCATTTGGAACATTGGAAGAAGCAAAGATAGATAGACAATGATGATGCACAAGGCCATGATACAGAGCAAAATAGGCTGAAGCAGATAAAGAAAAGATTTTGTCCGGTCTTCCATTTTAGTCGTCATGATCTCCGCATACATCAGCAAATCCTCCGATTGTGATGACACATCATTTTCTTTCATCAAAATACTTTGAAGCTGGGCATCAAGCAGTGGGAAACTAGGCAGACATTCATCCAATGAATAGCCTGAGGATAGCTGAGATAGTAAGATACTGCTGTATAACTGAAGCATGTCGTGATATTTCTGTTTGGACAAGAGCTGGAGACTTTCATACAGTGAAAGCCCAGCCGAAAGAAGATTACCAAGCTGAATGGCAAACTGAAAACTTGTCCTTGTACGGGCTACAGTACGAATAACAGGTATGCGCTCCAAGTAATAGCGTTTCTTTGTTGAGGGCCAGCGTTTTTTGAAATATCCCTGGAGAAAATATAGACTGATACCAATAACACCAAGAAGTAAACTGGCATACAAAAGAAAGTTCACCAGATTGGAGAAAAAGTGGAGAAGGTTTGCAGAGTCTGCAGAATATGCAAATAGAGATAGAAATGAAGGATAGACGTACAGCTTCACAAACAGTAGCAGTAGCAGAATACTGAATAGAAGAAAGATGGGGTAACGGGTGACTTTTTTGAACTTGGCAAGCTGCTGCATTTGTTTCTGCATAGTTGTGTAGCTTCTTGCTAATGCATCTTCCAAGTTTCCGTCATGATGTGCCACATAAAAATGGATGACGATTATTGGTGAAAAATGAGCGTGTGAAAAGGCCTCGTCCAGCCTTAAACCTTGCCGCAGACCTTCCTGTAATTTTTGGGTTGCCCCTTGCCATTGCGGTTGCCAGTGAAGGAAGTCCAGCGATCGAGCCATATCATATCCTTGTGTTCTGAGTCGATGAAGCTGCTGGAGGAAAAGCATCTGCTGTTCCATAGACAGCAGTTTGTCTTCCTTTTTGAACCTGATAATTTTCTTTCGTGATAAAGCCATATGCATAAGCTTTCCTCCTAAGTTTCGCGAATGTCAGGAAAGACGTTTTGTTAGCTTTCAGCAGGCGGCTGATTTGCGCAGAGTCGACCAGCTCCATAATGGCGGCTCGTGTTGGGTGGGGCTTTGTAATAGGAAGAAGTTCCAGCGAAGCGACACCAATTAACGTATGCTGCAAGTCAGCTATAGGAATTCCCATTTCCTTTAAGCGGTGAATGGCACCTGCTGCATTTTTAGCGTGCAAAGTACTGATGACAAGATGTCCAGTCCTTGCTGTTTCAAAGGCAAAGCTGGCTGTGGATTCATCGCGGATTTCTCCAATCATCAGCACATCTGGGTCATGTCGCAGTGCTGCTTTCAAACCTGCTTGATATGTTAGACCGGCCTTCTCATTCACTTGCACCTGCAGCATGTTCTCCATTCTTTTTTCAATCGGATCCTCTAATGTGATAGCCTGGCAAGCTTTTATACGCAATAAATCCTGCAGGATGCTATACATAGTAGTGGTTTTCCCGCTGCCTGTCGGACCTGTAAACAAAAGAATTCCTGTACTTTCCATCAAAAGCTGACGTAGTAAAGTTATTTGGAATGGAAACAAAAACAGCTGGTCGAGCAAGGGGGCTTCACTTTGGGGAAGTATACGGATTGCCAAACTTTCTGTTTGCTTGAGCGGCAAAGTTGAGAGACGAAGAGAGTATTGCTTTTGTCCTTGGTACGAAAACGGCATAGCCCCATCCTGAGGTTTTTGCATTTCTCCGATATCCATGCCACTGACGAATTTATAGTATGCTATCAGCTTGCGAAAGCTCGGAGTCGATAAGCGGCTATGGAGGATACGTTTTCCATGTATCCGTATAAATACGCTAGTCTCGTCTTCTTCCGGCGTAAAATGAATGTCAGAAGCCTGCTGTTGTATCGCTTCTTCCATCAAACTTGCAGCAAAAACGGAAGGGCTATCCAGCATTTACATCACCTCCTTTGCAGTTACAATACTATAAGTTCCTGACAGCAGTCATACTGCGAAAATAGAGGAATCAGCAGTGAATGAGCGTGCAAAAATGATTTTTTCCCAATAAAGTAGCTTTCTTAACACAGGTTGTATGGAAAGAAATGAAATTGGCTACGCTACAAGTAAAAGTAAGAGGGGGCAATAGCACATGTCTTCGAATGATTATTTCCGATTCGTAACCCAGGAGCTGGTGAAAAAGATGGATGCGCCGAAGCAGGAAAAGAAACAGAAGGAAAAAGAAAAACACCAGCTGCACGGAAAGTGGTTTGGTGTTCTGCCATTTGCTTTCAAGCTGTTCTTCCGTAGTCGTAAAAAGTAAGAGGCCTGAACATAATTCAGGCCTCTTTTTTATGGAAAAGTTTCCGTGCAGTCTCTTCAGAGAGATAGAATATGCCGGCATTGATTGTCTCCATTTGAATGGATGGGACTAGTCTTTTATGCACTGCATCCAGCTCGTTCTTGTATAACGCAGCTCTTTCTTCACGGATTTCTTCTTCTAGCTCTTCCTGAGCACTTTGATCGAAAAAATGCGCCAGTAAATCTTCTTCTTGTTTGAGTGTATCTTTTGTCTCCTTCACCCAGCTGTCATCGATAGTATCCAGATAGGTATGCATATAACTGCTTATTCGCTGGTAGCCGCTCTGATATCGGATGATAGGGGAGAGGCAATAGCATTGATCACTGATTTGCTGTTTGAATTCGACCTGAGAGAAGTTCTCCATCCAATCGGTTTCCAGCTGCCCATTTAATAACTGTAATCCGACAGAATGTGTTTCCGTACGCTTGCGTTTTCCGGAAAAATGTACACTCATATTGCGGATGAGCCACGGATACAACGGCGTCCTGGAAGCTGTATCCACCTTTTCATAAAGACGAGCAACTTGAGCGGAGTCACGAATGAGACGGAAAATCTTATGCAGACGAGGGCTGCCGAAATGAATATGTTCTGCTTTTTCGGCTGTCTCGTTTGGATCAGTTAGGAGGGTTAGTTCCATAGGATCGCCTTCTTGACCAAGTCTTTTCTTATATCGCCAATAAAACGGGCGATTCATCAATTCTTCATCCAGTTCTGGAGTCAGCAGGAAATGGAGCAGCCCTTCTTTTTCCTCTATCAGCTGACAGCCATTTGTTAGGAAAAATTTCTTCAGAAACTGATGGAGTGTGTGTCTATCCATGTAATTTATCCCTTTCCAGCTGTTCGCCTGTCTCGGTAATAACCGCAGTCAAATTATCCAGCTTCACTTTTATTTCTCCTTCGGAACGAGAGTCGGCAAAAATTCGCTTGATCTCTTTTTCTACATCAGAAACTTGCAGTTCGGCAAGGATATGATCAAGGTTACCGATTACCCGCTCGAATAGGTTAATTTTCTTATAAAGCAATTCCAATATGTGCGCTTCAAGTGTGTTGCGTACGGCAAAGTTATAGATTTGTACATCCTTTTTCTGACCAAAACGATGAATCCGGCCAATGCGCTGCTCCAGCCGCATGGGATTCCACGGCAAATCATAATTGATCATATTGCTGCAAAATTGGAGGTTGATACCCTCACCGCCGGCTTCGGTCGCAATCAGAACTTGTGCATGTTTTTCAAACAGCTCGCGCATCCAATCCTTTTTACCAGCCTTAAAGCCGCCTCGGAAAGGAACGGAGGATATATCATGCTGCTTCAGTGTCCATTGCAAGTAAAATTGCGTTGCTCGATATTCTGTGAAAATAATGAACTTTTCTCCAGGCGGGGCAGCTTTGATCAGCTCTACCACTTTCAGTGCCTTGCTATGCTGTGGCAGCTTTTCGATTTCTTTCATCACAGGCAAATAAGCATTACCTGTTTCCGGATTTTCCTCCACCATTTTTTTCATAGACAAGTATGCTGCTTCCCTGGAGCTGCAGAGTTCGCGGAGTAGGGTTATTTTTGCGAAAGTCGCAGCGGCGCTGGTGGAATCTTGCATATTCTCATACACTAGCCGCTCTTGTTCGGTAAAATCAATCCAAATAGTTTCCACTTTTCGCTTTGTCCATTGCAGTCCTGTTTCTCCCCGCCGGTTACGTACCATCACTTTCCGGATAAGTTCCTTTAAGTAATGATGCTCTTCTGCATCTCTTCGGTCATCTCCATATGTATCTTTGAATTGCTTATAGCTGCCAAGGTAGCCAGGCTTAAGCAAGGATACGAGATTATAAATATCACTCAGTTTGTTTTGGACAGGGGTTGCAGTCAGCAGCAGACAATATTTCTTCTTAAGTGATTGGATAAAAGCATAATTTTTTGTCTGGCTGTTTTTCAGTTTATGAGCCTCATCAATTAGCACGAAATCATAGTCCTGCTCTAGGATGATTTCCCTGTGAGGGGAGCGTTTTGCCAAGTCAATAGAGGAGACAATTACATCATAATGCTCCCATACATATTGTTTTCGCTGGGAGGCAGCAGGTATATGGAATTTAGAGTTCAATTCGTTTACCCATTGGTTGACAAGAGACGCCGGCACAAGCAGCAATACCTTTTTCACCAAGCCGCGAATCATCAATTCTTTCAATACGAGACCTGCTTCGATAGTCTTCCCAAGACCAACTTCATCTGCCAAGATGGCGCGTCCGTTCATTTCTTCCACAACTCGTCGACTTGCTTCCAGCTGATGAGGATGGAAGGTCATATGTGGCAAATACCCGGGTGCAACCAACCCGGTAAACGTATCAATATTCGTTTCTTTTGCAGCTGTATATGCCATTTGGAAATGCTCCCATGAGGCTGTTTCTCCTTCTTGCTGCAAAACATCATCCATCATGTCGATGAAAGGTTTATCATCTTTTATATGCACCTGCATAGTGATTTCATCTCCTTATTCTTCGGAGTTTCATTTAAAAAGCCGAAAAAGATAGACACATCCTAAAAATGTTATGTTATAATGAGGCTGAAACCAGACATTATTAATATTTTTTATTAGAATGTTTGGATTTTGCTTTTTTATAGGTTGATTGTCTGTTAGTATGCCCGCGTTTTCCAATTTCATAAACCGCGAGTGAATGTTGGAGGAGAGACCGCTATATGCGGCGCCGAAGGAGCAAATATTGAGTGAATCTCTCAGGCAAAAGAACTCCAACAGGACGCAACTCTGGAGAGTGCTTCCTTAGTAGAAGCCACCCAAGAAGCAACTATGGTCCAAAGGACGATAAGAAACTTTCTGGTAAATGGACAGAGCCCCTCAAAGCTTTTTCGAGGTGGCTCTGTTTTTTGTTGCGAGGTACATAAGAGAGGAGCAAGATGATGAGTGAGTTGAGAAGAACCCCGCTTTATCCTGCTTATCAGGCTAACAGCAAGACGATCGATTTCGGCGGATGGGAACTGCCAGTCCATTTCAGCAGCATCCAGGAAGAGCATCATGCAGTGCGGCAAGCAGCTGGCTTGTTCGATGTTTCCCATATGGGTGAGATTTTAGTTGAAGGACCAGCGAGCAAAGACTTCCTGCAATTTGTCCTGACGAATGACATTGACTTGCTCGTTCCGAACAAAGCGCAGTACAGTGTGATGTGTTATGAAGATGGCGGAACAGTAGACGATTTAATCGTTTATATGCTGGAAGAGAACCGTTATTTATTGGTGGTGAATGCCAGCAATACAGATAAGGATTTCGAATGGCTGCTTTCTCATAAAAGAGAAGATGTCAACATCGAGAATAAATCTGCATCGTACATGCAGGTTGCCTTGCAAGGACCTCATGCGGAGCAAATTCTGCAGCAGCTGACAGATGAAAAATTGTCGGAAATTTCATTTTTCCGATTCGCTTATCCAGTGAAGCTGGAAGATGTGGAAGGAGATTTTCTTATCTCACGCACAGGCTACACAGGTGAAGATGGCTTTGAAATCTATGGACCGGCCGCAAGCGGGCAAGCTGTATGGGAGCTGTTGCTCGAAAAAGGCAAGCAATTCAATCTTCAGCCTGTTGGGTTGGGTGCAAGAGACACATTACGCTTTGAGGCGAATCTCCCGCTGTATGGAAATGAATTGTCGAAGGATATTACTCCGATCGAGGCTGGTATTGGATTTGCAGTGAAGACGAACAAATCTGCCGACTTCATCGGTAAAGAAACCTTAAAGAAGCAAAAAGAGAACGGAACGAAGCGGAAGCTCGTCGGCATTGAAATGCTGGAAAAAGGTATACCGCGCCATGGATATCCGATCTTCAGCGGCGGCGAACAAATTGGTGAGGTAACGACAGGAACGAAGTCACCGACGCTGGATAGCTATATTGGTCTTGCGCTCGTACATGCGAATGCTGCCGAAGAAGGCAATATTGTGGACGTGCAGATCCGAAAGAAACAGTTGCAGGCCAAGATTGTCGCAACACCATTCTATAAACGGAAATAGAAGGAGGATACAGCATGGATTTCAGGTACTTACCGATGACTGAGCAAGACAAAGAAGAAATGCTTCAAACGATAGGTGTGAAAGACACGGAGGAACTTTTCTCTGATATTCCGGAGGAAGTTCGCTTAAAGGGACCGCTTCAGATCAAAGAGCCGAAAAGTGAAGGTGAACTGAAAGCGGAACTTGCAGCTTTGGCAAGTCGGAATGTGACGATGAAGACACATGCTTCCTTCCTTGGAGCGGGTGTATACGATCATTACATCCCTTCGATCGTGGATCATGTAATCTCCAGATCTGAATTCTATACAGCTTACACGCCGTATCAACCAGAAATTTCTCAAGGCGAGCTGCAGGCAATCTTTGAGTTTCAAACGATGATTGCCGAGCTGACAGGAATGGATGTAGCAAATAGTTCCATGTATGATGGCGGAACTGCACTTGCAGAGGCAGCGACACTAAGTGCTGGTCAAACGAGGAAGAAGAAAATTGTTGTATCAGAAGCCGTTCATCCTGAATCACGTCAGGTGATCGATTCATACGGAAGAGGACAGCATTTGGAAATTGTAACTGTTCCGCATAAGGATGGTTTGACAGATTTACAAGCACTGGAAGAAGCAGTAGACGCCGATACGGCAAGTGTTATTGTGCAATATCCAAACTTCTTCGGACAGGTCGAACCGTTAGCCGATATTCGTAACATCATTGATGCACAGCCGAAAGCGATGATGGTTGTCTCCAGTAATCCATTGGCTCTAGGATTCTTGACACCACCAGGCAGCTTTGGAGCAGATATTGTCGTTGGTGATACGCAAGTATTCGGTATCCCGGCACAGTTTGGCGGACCACATTGCGGCTATTTCGCAAGCTCAGCAAAATTGATGCGCAAACTGCCGGGAAGACTTGTCGGTCAGACGAAAGATGAAGAAGGCAGACGTGGCTTTGTTCTCACACTTCAAGCTCGCGAACAGCATATCCGCCGAGATAAGGCAACATCGAATATTTGTTCCAATCAGGCGTTGAACGCATTGGCTTCCTCGGTGGCGATGAGTGCACTGGGGAAGAAAGGTGTAGCAGAAATGGCTCACTTGAATATTCAAAAAGCGCATTATATGAAAAAGCAGCTTGAAGCACACGGGCTGCAAGTCATCTTCCAAGGCTCCTTCTTTAATGAGTTGGTAATCAAAGTAGAAGACGATGCAGATGCACTGAATGATCATCTGGTTACACAAGGGTTTATCGGGGGGTATCACTTGGGACGGACGGATGATCGTTTGAAGAACCACATACTTGTTGCTGTGACGGAGCAGCGCACAAAAGAACAGATTGATACATTCGTAAGAGAGGTGGCGGCAGTCCATGCAAAACAATACTGATTTCCCATTGTTATTCGAACAAACGAAACCAGGCAGGACAGGTTACAGCTTGCCGCCGCTGGATGTTCCAGAAACGGATCTTTCAGAAGTTTTTGAATCAGCTTATATCCGCAGTGAGCCTGCAGAACTTCCGGAGCTGAGCGAGCTGCAAATCATTAGGCATTATACAGCTCTATCAAGAAGAAATTACGGCGTCGATTCAGGGTTCTATCCACTCGGCTCTTGTACGATGAAGTATAATCCGAAAATCAATGAAGATGTTATCCGAATGGAAGGATTCAGCCATGTGCATCCATATCAGGATACGAAAACGGCCCAAGGTGCACTAGAGCTTATGTTCGATCTTCAGGAGCAACTGAAGGAAATTACCGGTATGCACGAGGTTTCCTTGCAGCCTGCAGCAGGAGCTCATGGTGAATGGACTGGACTTATGATGATCCGTGCTCTACATGAGAAAAATGGAGAGATGCAGCGTACGAAGGTTATCGTGCCGGATTCAGCACATGGTACGAATCCAGCTTCAGCGACGGTTGCTGGATTCGAATCTGTAACAGTGAAATCCAATGAAGAAGGACTAGTAGACTTGGATGATTTGCGTCGAGTTGTTGGAGAAGATACGGCAGCATTGATGCTTACGAATCCGAATACACTCGGTCTGTTCGAAAAGGATATTTTGGAGATGGCTAAGATTGTCCATGAAGCAGGCGGCAAATTATATTATGATGGTGCGAATCTGAATGCCATCATGGGTTATACAAGACCTGGAGATATGGGCTTTGATGTGGTGCACTTGAACTTGCATAAAACGTTCACTGGTCCGCATGGCGGCGGAGGACCAGGATCTGGCCCTGTCGGTGTTTCGGAGGAGCTTGCAGCATTCCTGCCGAAGCCTGTCGTACGCAGACAAGGAGATGAAATCATCCTTGACGAAAACCGTCCAGACTCAATTGGTCGCGTGAAACCTTATTACGGAAACTTCGGTATCAATGTTCGTGCATATACGTATATCCGTACAATGGGACCAGAAGGGCTTAAACGCGTAAGTGAATATGCTGTCCTGAATGCAAATTACATGATGCGTCGCTTGAGTGAAGCATTTGATCTGCCATACACACAGCATTGCAAGCATGAATTCGTTCTTTCCGGACGCAGACAGAAAAAGCTTGGTGTCCGTACGCTTGATATCGCGAAACGATTGCTTGATTTCGGGTACCATCCACCGACCATCTACTTCCCGCTTAATGTGGAAGAGGCACTGATGATTGAGCCCACCGAAACAGAGGCAAAAGAAACATTGGATAGTTTCATTGATACGATGCTGGAAATTGCAGCGGATGCTGAAAGTCATCCTGAAATCGTGCAGGAAGCACCCCATACGACCGTAGTGAGCAGAATGGATGAAACGACTGCCGCCAGAAAACCGATTCTTCGCTATATATCAGAATAAAAAAAGAGCTTTGCACATCATGTGCAAAGCTCTTTTATTCGCCTTTTCGTTTGATCTTACCGCTCCAGGCTTTGAAACCGCCTTTAAGCTGATTAAGATCCTGATAGCCTTTTTTATGCAGCATTGCTGCAGTACGAACAGTACGTGTACCGTTTTGATCATACATATAAACGGGCTTGTCCTTGCGGATTTCAGCCAAACGGTAGCGAAGCTGGGTTAACGGGATATTTCGTGCACCTAGAATGTGTCCGCCATCGAATTCCTTCGGTTCACGAACATCAATCAGCTGTGCTTTACGGTATCCAGCTTTGAATTCTTCCTCTGTAAGAGTTTTCAGGTGTTTCTTCTGAATGAAATAGCGGATTACACTATATGCGATGAATACAATCAGTGCAATTCCGATAACTAATACTGCTTCCATGTCATTTCCCCCATCTGCTGATACTCCAACTTACATTATAGCAAGCAAGCGCTTATTTTCAAAGATTTTTTAATAGCCGTTCATATAAGTGTAACACTTTTTACCTGCTTCAACTTTGTTGGCTTGTTTGTCCGCTCGAAAAGGTGTATCATATAAAGATGTAGAAGTTGCAGTGGATTGAATGGAGGAATTTTATGCCTACACCGAGCATGGAAGATTATATTGAACAAATTTACATATTAATGGAACAAAAGGGATATGCCCGTGTGTCTGATATAGCAGAGAACCTGCAGGTACATCCGTCTTCTGTTACAAAAATGGTGCAGAAGCTGGACAAAGATGAATATCTGAAATATGAAAAGTACCGTGGCTTGATTCTTACTGATAAAGGAGAGCAGGTCGGCAAACGGCTTGTCTATCGGCATAAACTTTTGGAAGACTTCCTGCGGATTATCGGTGTCGAGGAAGAGAATATCTATCAGGATGTAGAAGGAATTGAGCATCATATGAGCTGGAATTCCATCGAGCGGATCGGCAATCTTGTTCAGTACTTCCAGGAAGATAATGAACGAAAAGAAGCGCTAATCAAAATACAGCAAAAACAGAAGTCTTAACTCAAACCATCCATTTGGATGGTTTTTTTGTTCTAAAGGAGCACTTTCCTGATTAGGTATAATAAAAAGTCATCATGGAGTGTGCTTATGAAAATAGACGGCGTTTTCTCAGGTGGGGGGGTGAAGGCTTTCGCCTTCATCGGTGCTATTCAGGCTGTGGAGAAGGAGAAGTATGAGTTTGAAAATGTAGCGGGCACCTCTGCTGGTGCTATTGTCGCCGGTTTGCTGGCAGCGGGATATAGCGGAAAAGAAATGGAGGCATTATTACAGGAAACAGATATCAGTAAATTCACTGATCCTATTAAGCTTACGAGGTATATTCCTTTTGCCAACTGGCTGACGCTTTATTTCAAGATGGGGCTGTACAAGGGGAATGCGTTGGAACGCTGGCTTTATGAAGCATTGGCAAAAAAGCAGGTATATACCTTTCAAGATTTGAAGCCAAGAACATTGAAAGTGATTGCCGCAGATGTAACCTTGGGACGCTTAATCGTTTTTCCGGATGATTTAGCTGAGACATATGGTATCGATGGTGGAAGTTTCCCAGTAGCACGGGCCATCAGGATGAGCGCAGGTATTCCGTACATATTCATGCCGGCTAAGCTGCTATACAGCAACCGAAAAAGAAGTCTGCTGCTGGATGGCGGATTGTTAAGTAACTTCCCAATCTGGACGCTGGATGGAGATGAACGTCTATTAAGACGCCCGATCTTAGGTATGAAGCTAAGTGAAGCAGTACAAAAAATTCCGGTTCAAAAAGTCCACCAATCTTTTGATTTGTTTTATGCGCTTTTTAAAACGATGAAGGTAGCACATGATATGCGCCACATAAATCAGGAAACAGCAAGGGATATCATCTTTATTCCGGTAGAGGACATCGGAATGGCCGATTTCAATATATCGGCTATAGAAAAGGAGAAACTGATAACAGGGGGCCGAGAGAAGGCAGAGCACTTCCTAAAACGCTGGCCATAAAAAAAGTCGGGCATCAGATGCTCGACTTTTTCCGTTTCTGTTTATTGCCTTCAATGACACGAAGCTGTGGACCGCCAGACCGATCTTTAACCGTTCGTTTTTTTCTAGCAACGGAAGCTTTCTTAATGCTAGCAGCTTGTTTCGCTGGTTTGTTGACAGGGCGGGCTTTGGGCTGTTTGTATTTCTGTTTGGATTGCTTTACAGCTTTCTTATATTTCTGCATATCGCTGCTGCTGCCGCTCCCAGCTGAAGCATTACGGCCACGCATGCGTGTAAGTATAAAATAAAGCAATGCACCGAAAAGAACGGCACCTCCGATCCAAACAAGCACATTTTGGAAGAATGCTCCTGGATTTGTCACGAGCTGCATGCTGACACCGATAACAGCAAGGCCAATCAAAACAAAGACGATGATGGAAGACCCAGATCTACGCAACCCATTTTCCTCCTTTCCATGCCTTGATGGTGACATGGTTTCTTTATCTTACTATCTTTATACCACTATTCACCTGTACAGAATCATTTTCTAGCACTTTTTTGAAAGAAGCCAGTGCAACTTCCACTTGATCATCCTTGGGCTCTTTTGTTGTAACTAGCTGGAGCCAAAGACCTGGATAGCCGAGGAAGCGAAGAACAGGGATATCACGAACCTTGTTCGTCAGCTGAAGTACCTCAAAAGAAAGCCCGATGACAATCGGCAGGAGCAGGATACGGTTTACCATACGCCACCATAGCGGATCTGTTGCAACGAACATATACACGATCACGCCGACTATGACAGTAAACAGCATAAAGCTCGATCCGCATCGATAATGAAGACGAGATTGTTTCTGGACATTCTCTACCGTAAGCGGCAGGCCGTTTTCGTAACAGTTGATGACCTTATGTTCAGCACCGTGATATTGGAATACCCGCTTGATCAATGGTGTAAGGGAAACAAGATAAACATATGCGAGAAGCAAAATAAGCTTCAGGAAACCTTCCAGTGCAACCTGTTCGAATCTGGAAGGAAGCCACTTGTCGAAGAAATCGGCGACAAGTGCAGGAGTTAGTGTAAAAATCAATTTTCCGAAAATGAAGGATAGTACTCCAACAGCACCGATACCGATAATCATCGCCAGCTTTGATTTCTTCTCTTCTGGAACAATCTGAGCATCGTCCTCCGGATTGACCCCATAACGTTCTGAGGAAAAATTTAGATGCTTTGTACCATTAGCGCTGGCGTGTATAATCGCTGCGATCCCTCGCAGTATAGGTATCTTTTTCAGCTTGGATAGTTTCGGATTGTCTTGGCGTTCGACGGTTAAGTAGTCAATGCTCTCGTCATTTCTGCGAACGGCTGTAACGAAGCTGTTTTTTCCCGCAAACATGACACCTTCAATGACGGCTTGCCCGCCATAGGTATTGGTTTGTTTATCTGACATTATTTCACCAGCCTCGTTTCGATTTCCTTCTATTTTACTAAAAAAATACAGATAACACTAGATGGGATCTGTGATTAAAATCGTATAATCAAGGCATGCTACGTATTGAGGTGAGTTTTATGCAGCAAAATCGGAAAACTGCATCACGTTTTAATAGAAGTGCCGTTGTGACCGGATTCGTCGGCGGCGTGCTTTGGTCAGCTCTCGCATGGGTAGCGTACTTCTTTCATTTCACCGATTTGTCTGTGGCGGATTTCGTCCTCCGTTCCTGGGTTTGGATGCCTTGGGCACAGACATGGGTGGCAGAGCTAATTAGCATATTCCTAGTCGGGATTCTATCCATTTTAATCGCTTACCTGTATTTCCTATTCTTGAAGAAACAGCAAGGCATGCTGCCCAGCCTGATCTTCGGTGCTGTGCTCTGGGTCCTTGTCCAATTAGTGCTGGCCCCGGTTATCCATGGAGTAGATAGTGCTTTCCAAGCAGATCGGAATGCAAATATCACGACAATGTGCTTGTATTTGCTTTATGCTGTATTTATCGGATACAGCATAAACTTTGAATACCAACAAAGCGAAGCATACCAGGATAATTAAGCATTTCGAATTTTCAATCACAAAGGCTTCGTCTTATGTTACACTATGTGAAAGTTAAAATAATGTAACCAAAGGATGAAGAACGTGAATCGCTTAATGTTGATCAATGGACCAAATTTAAACTTGCTCGGAACGAGAGAGCCCGGTATTTACGGAAGTCATACGCTGGCCGATGTGGTAGCTGAAGTTAAGAAAGTGACAGATAGCTTCGGATATGAACTGGATGACTTTCAGTCAAATCATGAAGGTGCAATGGTGGATAAGATACAAGAGGCTGGCCGTACATGCAGCGGTATCATCCTGAATGCTGCCGCTTATACGCATACTAGCATCGCAATCAGGGATGCAATTGCCAGTGTCCCGATTCCGGTTCTGGAAGTACATATATCCAATATCCATACCCGGGAGGAATTTCGTCATCATTCGATGCTGGCATCCGTATGTAAGGGGCAGGTCGTTGGTCTGGGGATTAAAGGCTACCGATATGCAGCTTTAGCACTGCTGGAGAAATAAAGGGAGAGGAAGAAACAGATGGAGAAAATAGAGAAATTACGTGCTTTAATGGAAAAGAAAAAATTGGACGCATTCATCGTAACGAGTGCTCAGAATCGCCGATACATATCAGGTTTTACAGGAAGTGCTGGATTGCTTATCATTACTAAATCTAAGCAGTTATTCATTACTGATTTCCGTTATATAGAGCAAGCAACAGAACAAGCACCTGATTTTGAAATCATCGAGCACAAACAGTCCATCATCCAGGAAGCGGCTGCACAGCTTCTTAAAGAAGGTGCTCAGCAAGCTGGATTCGAGCATGAGGATGTTACTTTCGCACTGTACCAACAGTTCCAGAATGCTGTACACGCAGACCTTATCCCAGCATCGGGCCTGATTGAGGAGCTGCGTCTGATTAAATCAGAGGCGGAGCTTGCTATCATGAAGACCGCTGCCGAGATTGCTGATGCAGCATACACACATATCCTTACTTTCGTGAAGCCAGGCATGAAGGAAATCGAAGTATCCAATGAGCTTGAGTTCTTTATGCGCAAGCAGGGTGCGACACAGTCTAGCTTCGATACCATCGTCGCTTCTGGTTACCGTTCCGCATTACCGCACGGTGTAGCTTCTGATAAGGAGATTCAGAAGGGTGAATTGGTCACACTTGATTATGGTGCCCTTTACAATGGATATTGCTCGGATATCACCCGAACTTTCGCAGTAGGGGAGATAAGTGACAAATTACGTGAGATTTATGATATAGTACTAGAGGCGAATCTTCGAGGAGTAGCAGGCGTCAAACCGGGTATTACTGGTAAGGAAGCCGATGCACTGACACGAGACTATATCAATGAAAAAGGCTATGGCCAATACTTCGGACATTCTACCGGACATGGTCTTGGTATGGATGTACACGAATCACCGGCTCTATCCTTCCGCTCCGATACGGTATTGAAGCCGGGAATGGTTGTTACAGTAGAGCCGGGGATCTACATACCGGAAGTAGGCGGATGCCGAATTGAGGATGATCTTGTGCTGACAGCTGATGGCAGTGAACGCCTGACGTTCTCCACTAAAGATTTAATTACTTTGTAACAGCCGTTTTCGAAGGAGGAAAACAATGATTTCAGTAAACGATTTTCGTACGGGCCTAACAATTGAAGTAGATAATGGCCTTTGGCAGGTTATCGATTTCCAGCACGTAAAACCTGGTAAAGGTGCGGCATTCGTACGTTCTAAGCTGCGTAATTTACGTAACGGTAACATCCAGGAAAAAACATTCCGTGCCGGTGAGAAAGTTTCTCGTGCACATATTGAACATAAAAAGATGCAATATCTTTATGCTTCAGGTGAAACACATACGTTTATGGACACAGACACATACGATCAACTAGAGCTTCAGACAGCACAGATCGAATATGAACTGAAATTCCTAAAAGAAAACATGGAAATCAGCGTTATGACTTTCGGGGGCGAGACACTCGGTGTGGATCTTCCGAATAACGTAGAATTGAAAGTAGTAGAAACAGAGCCAGGCATCAAAGGTGACACTGCTAGCGGCGGTACGAAACCTGCTATCGTTGAAACTGGCTTGAGTGTGCAAGTACCATTCTTCATTAATGAAGGTGATGTATTGCTTATAAACACTTCTGACGGGAAATACGTTTCCCGCGCATAAGCTATCTAAAGAGCCTCTTCCCCATATGGGAAGAGGCTCTTTTTTTGTGCATAAACAAACCCGAGGCACATACATTACAGTATGGACAACATGTCCAATCGAAGTTAGAGGTGAGCAAGAATGAAGGAAATCCAGAAATTGTTTCGACCGCCTTTACAAGCACTATTGTCAGAAAAAGTAGGAGGACGATGGGATAAGCTGCAGGAAATTCGCTGTCGGACGAACCAGCAACTTGAGCTCTGCTTCGATGACAGAACCGAATGGATAGAAGCATCGCTAATGGAGGCTGCGGATGCTCGGTTTATGCTGAATCAATTGAGTGATTTTTCTTTATATGCACTTGAAAATGAATTACGAGAAGGCTATATCACCATTGCAGGAGGCCATCGAGTCGGTTTGAGCGGACAAGTTAATACAGAGGGCGGTGTCGTCAAGGCTCTCAAGCATATATCCTCCTTCAATATAAGAATTGCGAAGGCCAGACCAGGAGCAGCGAGTAGAATTATGTCTTCCTTGTACAAGCCTGACGGCACTTGTCACCACACGCTTATCATAGGACCGCCGAAGTCCGGTAAAACGACCATTCTTCGGGATATTGTTCGTTCTCTATCCACAGGCTGGCAGCAATATAAAGCGATGAAGACAGCAGTCGTTGACGAACGCTCTGAAATTGGAGGCAGCATCAATGGCATTCCGCAACATGATCTTGGAAAAAGGACAGATATCATGGATGCCTGTCCAAAAGCAGAAGGATTGATGATGCTGATTCGATCGATGTCTCCTGATGTGATAGTGGCTGACGAGATTGGAAGCGAACGTGATGTCCAGGCGCTGTTGGAAGCCTTGCATGCAGGTGTAAAGATCGTTTGCAGTGTTCATGGAGACAGCTTAGATTCCATTCGTCATCGTCCTTCCTTAAGGCCCCTATTTGAACAAGAAGTGTTTGAACGTATCGTCATTTTGAAGAAGGGGATGTCCCCTGGCGTAGTACAAGCAGTGTTGGAAACAGCCAGCCCAGCAGGTGCAAACGCATGAAGTGGGTAGGAGCGATACTTGTGCTTATCGCCGCAACTTGGGTAGGTTTCGATTTATCCCGCAGACTGCAGCAACGCCCGAAGCAAATCCGGCAGCTGATCAGCAGTCTGCAAGTGATGGAGGCAGAAATCCTTTATAGTCAGACAAGCATTATTGAAACAAGCGATAATCTGGCCAAGCAAATTCCACAGCCGGCAGCTGCCTTTTTTCGATCTCTATCAGATAAGCTGCTGCTGCACCCGGTGGATTTGTATGACTGCTGGGAAGAGACGACAGAATCTTGGATAGGCACAACAGCGCTAAAACCTTCTGAGAAGGATGTTTGGCTGCAATTCGGCCGTACTCTTGGTCAGCATGATTTTGAACAGCAGCAAAAGCATATCCAGCTGGCCAGAACCCACCTGGAACGGGAGCTGGAGGAATCAGAAGAAGCCAACCAGCGCTATGGGAAAATGATCCGAAACCTCGGATTCCTGACAGGTTTGCTTATCGTACTACTGCTTATCTGAACGAGGTAGGAAAGGAGTCCGCTATGCTCGGAGAAGCAATGATTCTATTTCAAATCGCAGGTATCGGGATGATTGTTGCAATCATTCATACTGTATTGAAGCAAATGGGTAAGGAAGAGATTGCACAATTTACAACACTGATGGGATTCATACTCGTACTGCTCATCGTCTTGGGCAAATTATCGGAATTGTTCCAGCAGATCAAGTCGGTGTTCTTATTCCAGGGATGAGGCGATTAAGATGGATATTATTATAATCGTATCCATTGGCATTGTAGCAAGTTTGCTTGCCTTGATTGTAAAAGAACAAAATTCATCCATTGCATTTTTCGTAGTAGTAGTGACAGGTATCATTATTTTCCTGTTCATCTTGCAAAAGATTACAGGCATCCTGCTTTTGATTGAGCAGCTGGGTGAACGGGCAAATGTAGAAGGTCTTTATATCAAGACGATTTTGAAAATCATCGGCATTGCTTATATCACGGAATTTGGTGCGCATTTAACACGAGACGCCGGATTGTCAGCAATTGCTGCAAAAATAGAGCTTGCCGGAAAGATCATTATCATAACGGTGGCCATACCGATTCTGACAGCGGTCATCGAGACAATCATGAGTTTCATGCCGGGCGGATAAGGAGCTGGATACGTTGAAACGCTGCTTGGTAATTCTTTTTGCTTTGTTTGGTGTACTTGCGGTTCCATCAGCTGCTTATGGTGAGACAGATCCAGTGGAAGAACAGGAAGTTGCGGTCACAGCATTCGATAGCCTTCCGACAGAAGAACTCACTGAGTATTGGGAGCTTTTATCTGATAAGTACGGCCAATTTATCCCGGAACTGGAGAAAGGCTCTTTTGTTGATTTTATCAAACAGCAAGGAGACATTTCCATCCAATCGTGGCTGAAAGGGCTTTTTGAATATCTGCTGTATGAGCTGCTTTTAAATGGAAAGCTGCTTGGTATTTTGATTCTTTTAACGCTTTTCAGCAGCATCCTCCAAACGATCCAAACCGCATTCAATAAAGGCTCAATCAGCAAAGTTGCTTATCTGATCGTATGTATGGTTCTTCTGACACTTCTTTTGAATAGTTTCCGTTTGTCAGTGAATTATGCAATGGAAGCTATCAATGGTATGAGTGATTTTATGCTGGCTTTGATTCCGCTGTTGCTCGGATTGATGGCTTCATTTGGAAGTTTGTCTGCTGTTGCTTTCTTTCATCCGATAATCGTTTTCCTTATCCATGCCAGCGGTCTATTGATCGCTAAGATAATTATCCCGTTATTCCTCATGAGCGCTCTCTTGCATCTAGTCAGTACAATCAACAAAGAATACCCGGTTACCCAGCTTGCTGATTTATTGAAAAATATAGGGCTATGGCTGTTAGGAATTTTCTTTTCTGTCTTTCTTGGTGTCATCTCCGTCCAGGGCGCCGTTACAGCTGTCCAGGATGGTGTAGCGATGAAGACAGCCAAATTCGTTACAGGAAACTTCATACCCGTCATTGGCCGGATGTTCACCGATGCCACTGATACTGTACTTAGTGCTTCGCTTCTTCTGAAGAATGCAATCGGAATTGTCGGGGTACTGATCGTCTTAGCAATCTCCTTATTCCCTGCAATAAAGATTCTTGCCATCGCACTGATCTACAAAATTGCCGCAGCCTTGCTGCAGCCGCTAGGTGATGGTCCGATCATCAAATCGATGCAAGTGATGAGTAAATATATCCTTTATATTTTTGCTTGTTTGCTCGTTGTTGCGTTCATGTTCTTCATAGCTATTGTGATCATTGTCGCTTCGAGCAACGTTACATTAATGCTGAGATAGGAGCTGATCACTTGGAAGCTTTGCAATCATGGGTGATGCAGATCATTCTGTTCATCTTACTCGCTTTTGTACTCGATATGGTTTTGCCTGACACCGATATCCGCAAATACGTCAAGCTGGTCATGGGGCTTATGCTGCTTTTGTTGTTCCTTAAGCCTGTATTCGCATTATTCCAGGTCGATTCAACGAGAGCAGTGCAAGAAGCAATGGAAGGCTTTGCTGCCCTTACAGATGCGCCTTCGATAGAAAATTCAATAGAAGAGAAGAAAAGTGAAATAGATTCCATACAGCGCGCATATATTGAGGAACAGATGGCTGTCCAATTGAAGGACCAAGCAAATCCAACGCTGCAAGAGAAATTTCACATGCAGATTACTGACATCGCAGTGGCCTTTAAGGAGGGAGAGGATGAGGAAACGACCGAAGCAATCGATTCCATCCAAGTTAAGGTGCAGAGTACCGACCAGGAATTACCGGAAGGAGAAATCAGCGACGTCGTCATCGACAGTTCCCGTCCAATCGCAGCAAATGAACAGACCGAGGATATGGAGAGAGTGAAATCCTATCTGGCCGAAATCTGGGAGCTTGAGGATCTGCCGCTTGAGGTCACCCAAAAAGGGGGGACAGAATGAAAAAATTACTAGACAAGCTTACCGAACAGTGGAAGCTGAAAGATTCTCAGAATAAGAAACCGACAAAGCTTGGTTATTTGGTCATTGTCGGACTGCTTGGTGCCTTACTTTTACTTGTCAGCGGCTTATTCACGGAACAGAAAGAGCCGGATAGACAAAGCACCCAGCAGACTCAAAATTCAACAGCAGCAGAAACAGAAGAGACTTTCGCCAAGAAAGAAAACGACGCTTCTTCTTCCACTACAGACTTGGAAGCAGCATATGAGCAAGACCTGGTTGGCCTTCTGGAAAAAATCAAAGGTGTTTCCGAGGTGGAAGTAATGGTCAATCTGAACAGCACCCACCAGAAAATCTATGAAAAGAATCTGATCATCGGCCAGCAAACATCTGAAGAAACCGACCAAAACGGCGGCGAACGGGTAGTGGAAGATGAAAATGAGGAACAGCAGGTAGTGCTTGTCAGACAAGGAGATCAAGAAGTACCGCTGCTGGTCGAAACAAGAAAGCCAGAAGTGAGAGGGGTGCTTGTTGTTGCAAAAGGAGCAGAACAAGCGACAGTTCAGGAATGGGTTGTACAGGCAGTTTCACGCGTGCTAGATGTACCGACACATCGAATTTCGGTTATGCCGAAAAATTAAGGGGGAATTATGATGTTGAAAAAACAAACAGTATGGCTATTGACGATGCTGAGCTTGCTAATCGTATTGAGTGTCTATTATATGACCTCTCCGAACGGAGACGAACTGGCTTTTATAAATGACAAAGCGGATGAAAATGGGACAAGCACAACTGCTGGTGACTCCGGAGAAACTGAGTCTAAAGAAGAAGGAGAAGCAGATGTAACGACTGAACCAGCTAATGTCGATGAACTATTTGCCAGCATTCGGATGCAAACGATGGATCAACGAAGTGAAGCAAAAACCAGACTTGAAGAAATCGTTGCCAACTCCTCTACAAGCACAGAAGAAAAGAATGATGCAGTCAGCCAAATCGAACTAATGGAGCAATTCGCGTCAAAAGAGTCCATCCTGGAAGAATCAATCATCGCAGAGAAGAACTATGAGGAAGTGCTTGTCCGAGCAGAAGATGGACATGTGCAGATTACCGTTAAAGCGGATAAAATGACAGCTCAAGAAGCTAACAGCATTATGCAGATGGCTGCAGATGAATTCACCGGTGCCAACGTGGATGTAAAATATATTCCACAGAAATAAGAAGTGAGAGGCTGGGACAAAAGTGTTTTGGCTAAACAAAAATCCGAACGATGCAAATTCCTTAGTGAATTTGCTTAGGTTCGGATTTTTGTATTTTAATTAATACGAATCCTGCTCCGACAGAATACTTCGCTTTCGGTAAGCACGGACTCGTGCTGTTCCCACAGAACCAAAATGGCTTTGCAAGCATATCATCGCATTTAAAAATAGATTTGTATTTTTCAAGGAGTCTTCTCATTCTGCCAGTGCTGTTTGCGTCTCCTGTATGAAAGAGAAGTTCGTAAAGACTAACTAGCTCCGGAAATACGCAGAAAGTGTAGTGTATTTCCGGAGCGGCGATTCACACATTGAATCTGGTAATCCAGTTATTTTCCAGTCCTTTTTCTATGGGAGGGTGTTTAGTACGATTTTGTTTGAAGTGGTGGTATGCTAGGGTATGATTAGCAGCAGGCTATACATAAGCAGGGAGAAGGCGTAAGCAGTGAAGACAGTATTTAGTTATCTTAAACCTTATTGGCTCATAATCGTAACTTCATTGATCTTTATCATGATGGAGCTTTCCGTCGAACTTGTGCAGCCATTTCTCTTACAAAAGCTCATTGATGATGGAATTGCTGCCGGCAATAATGAACTTGTAATTGAGCTTGGTCTTGGAATGGTGGCCATTGCAATCGTCGGTTTTGGAGCTGGAATCATCAATATTTTCTTTGCCGACCATCTTGGTCAGAGTGTTGGAAAAGAGCTGCGTGATCAGATGTATGAAAAGGTTCAAAAGGCAGAGCTTCAAGATATCCAGCGCTTTGGCACGAGCACACTCTTAACCAGACTGACTAATGATGTAAACCAAATTCAGTTGACACTTGTCATGTTCTTTCGATTCATGATTAGGGCTCCTTTCCTGATTATCGGCGGAACCGTCATGGCTTTTGTAGTGAATGCACGTATTGCACTTATCTTATTGATCGTCATTCCCATACTGCTGATTTTTCTTCGTTTTATCATGAAAAGGAGCATCCGTTATTTCGGAACTGTGCAGCGCAGTGTCGATAAAGTCAACCATGTGATGCGAGAGAACCTTGTCGGACTCCGGCTTATCAGAATATTCGTTCGAGAGCAGCACGAACAGAAGCGCTTTGAGCAGACCAGCAATGAGCTTCGTCAAAATATGCTGAAAGCATTTCGTTATACGGAATTGTCTGTGCCTCTGCTCACCTTGGTGATGAATATCGCTATTCTGGCAATTTTATATATTGGTGGAATGCAGCAGCAGACGAATGTCGGAGATATAGTCGCAATCGTTAACTATGCAACAAGGATTACGGGTGCATTGAGTGTTGTCGGCATGCTGATCACGTTTTATGCGCGAGCGAAAGCATCCAGTACTAGAATTGCTGATATTCTGGAGCTAGACCCTCCTGCAGATGATGGTGAGACAACATCAGAAACTTTCCGCGGAAAAATAGATCTGGAGCAGGTAACCTACCGATACCCAAATGGCAAAGTACCGGTCATTGAAGATTTTACGCTGGAAATCAAATCCGGAGAACGTGTTGCCATATTAGGGGAAACAGGGTCTGGTAAGTCAACTTTATTACATCTTATGATTGGCTTATATGAACCTGACAAAGGTCAAGTATTGGCCGATGATACGCCATTACCTAACCTGGACAGTAAGTCTTTTCGCCGAGAAGTCGGATTTGTATCCCAGGATGTGCAGTTGTTTTCCGGTACAATCCGTGAGAATATCGCCTGGGGAATACCTGATGCAAGTGAAGAAGCGATTGTTCGTGCTGCAAAAGATGCGCAAATTTATGACACGATTAGCAAATTGCCAGAAAAGCTTGATACAAGACTTGGTCAAAATGGGATCAATCTTTCAGGAGGACAAAAACAGCGGCTGACGATTGCAAGAGCATTGCTGTTAAAGCCTTCACTTCTGCTCTTAGATGATAGTACAAGTGCGCTAGATTTGCAGACAGAACGCAAACTATTGGAGGCGCTCAAGCGGTATGAATGTACGACGGTGCTTGTCACACAGAAGCTTAGTACGGCGATGCAATGTGACCGGATTTTAATCGTAGAAGAAGGAAAACGAACTGCATATGGTACAGCAGATGAGCTTCTGGAGCAATCAGAGCTGTTCCGCGCGATTCAGGCTTCTCAAGCGCAGAGGGAGGCGACATCATGAAAAAGTTATCCGAAGCGTTCCGTTATAAACGGCCGGCATATACGGCAAGTGCTCGTAAACAGAAAGCAAAAGTAGAAAATCCTAAAGGCACGCTACTTAGAATTTGGCATTACATGCTTCGCGAAAGACGACTTCTTTTCAGTACGCTCGGTATGATTATTGTAAGCTCTATACTAGCGTTGGTTGGTCCTGTCATTCTTGGGCATATCGTTGACCGGTTTGTAAGTGGGGAGTATACGGCTGGATATCTTCTACAGCAATTAAGCTGGCTGCTGCTAATTTATTCAGTTGTTGCTGTTATGACCTTTCTGCAAGGATATTGGATGATTACCATCTCGCAAACTGCAGTGTATTCAATTAGGAAGGATTTATTTGTCCATCTTCAGAAATTGAAGCTTGCTTTCTTCGATAAACGGCAGCATGGAGAGCTAATGAGCCGGATGACGAATGATGTGGATAATATCTCAACTACGCTCAATACGTCAATGGTTCAGATTGTTTCCAGCATCATCACCTTTATCGGCATACTGGCTGTCATGGTCATTCTTAGCCCGATACTTACAATCATTACACTGCTCGTTGTGCCGATCATGTTCATCGGCATCAAATGGATCACCAACCGTACCCGGCATGCTTTCAGAACACAGCAGCAAGCTGTCAGCAAAGTGAACGGTTATGCAGAAGAAAGCATATCCGGCCAAGCAGTCATTAAAGCATATGCCCAAGAAAGCAAAGTTATCGGTACCTTCCGTAGCAAAACAGAGGAGCTGCAGCATGCAGGTTTCTGGGCTCAAACGTTTTCCGGTTTCATTCCAAAGTGGATGAACATGCTGAATAACATCAGTTTTGCGGTAATTGCCGGCGTTGGAGCTCTCTTAATCGGGTATGGCTGTGCGGGTATAACTGTGGGTACGATTGTCATCTTCTTGGAATACTCAAGACAATTCACGCGTCCGCTGAATGACTTGGCAAACCAATTTAACTCCTTGTTCTCAGCGCTTGCTGGAGCAGAGCGAGTTTTTGGGATTCTGGACGAGCAGGAAGAACACCAAGAGACGGCGAAACAAACAATATCAAAACTTCGAGGAGACATACACTTCGAAAATGTCACATTCACTTATGAAGGAGAACCGGCTCTGAAGGATATCAGTTTTTCTGTTCAATCAGGACAAATGGCTGCTTTTGTCGGCCCGACAGGATCTGGGAAAACAACAATCATGAATCTGATTGCAGGTTTCTATCAGCCTGATAATGGCCAAGTTACAATCGATGATATGCCACTATCTGAGCTCGACTTAAACAGCTATCGTAATGGAATCGGTGTTGTGTTACAGCAGGATTTTCTGTTCAAAGGCACAATCCTGGAGAATATCCGCTATGGTAAATTAGATGCTACAGATGACCAAGTGATAGAAGCCGCCAAAGCGGCCAATGCTCACCGTTTCATCACCAGGCTGCCTGATGGATATGAAACGATAGTCGGACAGGATGGCGGTGGTCTTAGTCATGGACAGCGTCAGCTGCTGTCCATTGCCAAAGCTTTATTAAAGGATCCGGATATCCTATTGCTGGACGAAGCTACATCCAGCATTGATACAATTACTGAACTTAGGATCCAGCAAGCAATGAAAGCATTGATGGAGGGTCGTACAAGTATTGTAGTGGCGCATCGTCTCAATACGATAGAACAGGCAGATAAGATATTTGTACTGCAGGATGGCGAAATAAAAGAACAAGGAAGCCATCATGAATTGATAGAGCAAAAAGGCTTCTATTCTGCACTGCAGAGCGAAAAAAAGCAGCATAGCTCAACCAGCTGATGCTTCAGGTTAATCGTTAGGTGTTGCGATTTTTTTAACGTTTGCGTAAAATATGTTAGTGATTAAATCTGTAGGAACCATTTTGCAGGACCATTGTAAAGGAGTGCCAATATGCTTAAATTAGAAGAATTGAAAGAACTTATTACCTTAATTGACCAATCTTCAATAGATGAATTCGATTATGAAACAGAAGGGGAAAAAGTCTCTCTTCGCAAAAACAAAGAAGTTGTACAAGTAGCAGCAGCACCAGCGCCAGTTCAGCCGGCCGTGAGTGCTCCGCAGGCTCCGGTATCAGCTGCACAGCCTGAGCCGGCAGCGCAAGCTCCAGAAGCAGCTGCAAAGAATTATGATTACGAAATTACATCATTGATGGTCGGTACTTTCTACAGCAAACCAAATCCAGATTCTGATGATTTCATTAGCGTCGGTGAACGGGTGGAGAAAGACACAGTAGTATGTATCGTGGAAGCGATGAAACTATTCAACGAAATCACTGCAGATGTAACTGGTGAAATCGTCGAGATACTAGTGGAAAACGGAGAGCTTGTTGAGTATGGACAACCTCTGTTCAGAGTGAAGGCTAACTAAGGGGTTGACTCGTTGTGATTAAGAAATTATTGATTGCCAACCGAGGAGAGATTGCTGTCCGGATTATCCGTGCCTGTAATGAGCTGGATATTGAGACGGTCGCAATCTATTCGGAAGCAGATAGAGAAGCATTACATGTACAGCTGGCGGATGAAGCATATTGTGTTGGTCCGGCGGCAAGTAAAGATAGTTATTTAAATTTCTCGAATATCATTAGTGTAGCGACGCTGACAGGTGTCGATGCCATCCATCCTGGATATGGATTCTTAGCAGAGAATCCTGATTTTGCAGAGCTGTGTGCAGAATGTAACATCACGTTCGTCGGTCCTAGTGCGTATGCCATCAATAAGATGGGAACAAAAGACGTTGCGCGTGAAACGATGCGTGAAGCTGGTGTTCCAGTAGTACCTGGTTCAAATGGCATCGTAGCAGACGCAGAAGAAGGCAAACAAGTTGCGGAAGAGATTGGCTATCCTGTCATCATCAAAGCAACAGCAGGTGGCGGCGGTAAAGGTATCCGAATCGCCCGTACGGAAGAAGAGCTTGTAAAAGGAATCAGTGTAACACAGCAGGAAGCAGCAACAGCTTTCGGCAACCCTGGTGTCTACTTAGAGAAGTACATAGAGGATTTCCGACATGTGGAAATTCAGGTGCTTGCGGATAACCATGGCAATGCTATTCATCTTGGAGAACGTGATTGTACTGTACAGCGCCGTATGCAAAAGCTAATCGAAGAATCTCCTTCACCAGCTGTTTCACCGGAAATCCGTGAGAAAATGGGTGCAGCGGCTGTGAAAGCCGCGTTAGCGGTTGATTATTCCGGTGCTGGTACAATCGAATTCATTTTTGACCGAAAAGATCATACATTCTATTTCATGGAAATGAATACACGTATTCAAGTAGAACATCCAGTTACGGAGCTTGTGACAGGTGTGGATCTTATCAAGGAACAGATTCACATTGCCAATAACGAGCCATTGCGTTACGCGCAGGAAGATATAACATTTAACGGATGGGCTATCGAGTGCCGTATCAACGCAGAGAATCCGTTCAAAAACTTCATGCCTTCACCAGGTAAGATTGATTTATACCTTGCACCTGGCGGTTTCGGTGTACGTGTGGACGGAGCAGCTTATCAGGGCTATTCTATTCCGCCATTCTATGACAGTATGGTAGCGAAGCTGATCACGTTCGGTAAAACACGTGAAGAAGCAATCGCCCGCATGAAGCGTGCTTTGGGTGAATTTGCTGTCGAAGGTGTGCATACGACGATTCCATTCCATTCTCGTATGATGGAGCATCCCGTATTCGTAGAAGGGGATTTCAACACGAACTTCCTTGAAAACTACACAATCATGGAGTAAATAACCTAAAGGGTGTGAGATCTTTGCAAGAGCAATCTTTCGTATCGATCGGTCATAAGGGAGCACTTGGCAATGTCATGCTTTCACCTGCTGTAGTTGAGGTCATTGCCGGAATTGCAGCAAGCGAAGTGAAGGGTGTTATGGCAATGCGGGGCGGATTTGCCACTGGTGTGGCAGAGAAGCTCGGCAAGAAGGCACATGGTAAAGGTGTCAAGGTTGAACTGACAGAACAAGGAGTTGCAATCGACGTCTTTATCACGGTTAGTGCCGATTGCAGGATGCCTGAGGTAGCCAAAGACATTCAGCAGCATATCCGTCAGGCGCTGCAGACGATGACGGCACTTGCGACCAAAGAGATCAATGTCCATATAGTAGGTATACAACTCGATCAAAAAGCGGACACTGTCGAGTAGACTGTTTTCGTTGGAAAAGACCTTGGCTGGTTCGGCCCTGAGGTCTTTTCTTTTGTTCAAAGATAGATTTAAGCCTATATATCATGTTATGATTTGATGAGATGAGTTAAAAGGAGATAGAATATGAAACGACGTACGGCACGGGAAACTGCCTTCCAAGTCCTCTTCCAGATGGACATGAACGATATTCAGCCAGAAGAGGCTGTGGAAAATGTATTAGGAGAGCCGTTGCAGAATGCTTTTTTGGCCAGTCTTATTAATGGCGTAATAGAGCATAAAACTGCAATCGATGCAAAAATTGCCGAGCATTTAGAGAATTGGTCATTCGACCGGCTTGCGAGTGTAGAGAAGACAGCATTGCGTATCGCTGTATATGAGCTTCTCTATCATTCAGATGTACCACAAGGTGTAGTCATCAACGAAGCAATTGAGATTTCAAATCTATTCGGAGATGAAAAATCGGGCAAATTCGTTAACGGCGTACTATCAAGAATAATTAAAAAATAAGGGAGCGGATGAGCATGACAGCAGAATTAATCTACGGAAAAGAACTTGCAGCAACGATTCGGGAAGAACTGAAACAAGAAGCAGCAGCACTGAAAGAACAAGATATTCTGCCTCATCTGACCGTTGTAATAGTAGGAGACGATCCTGCCTCCAAATCTTATGTAAAAGGAAAAGAAAAAGCCTCAGCTGAAATTGGTATCAGTTCTGATCTGATAGAACTTCCAAGCTCGACGACACAGACAGAGCTGTTGGACCTTATTCAGCGATTGAACTTGGATACAAATGTGAACGGCATTCTAGTCCAGTTGCCTCTTCCGGCACATATCGACGAACAAGCTGTCATTGACAGCATTGATCCAGAAAAAGATGTAGATGGCTTCCACCCTGCTAATGTTGGGAAAATGATGCTTGGAGAAGATACATACTATCCATGTACACCGTACGGAATCATTCAAATGCTGAAGTCGAAGGATGTTGAGATTGCAGGTAAAACTGCTGTCATCGTCGGACGAAGCAATATTGTAGGCAAACCGATCGGGCAATTGCTTTTAAATGAGCATGCAACTGTTATCCATACGCATTCACGCACTCCGGATCTTAGAAGCTTTACAAAACAAGCAGATATCCTTGTTGTGGCGGTTGGACGTGAGCATATGATCAAAGCTGAGGATATCAAAGAAGGTGCTATCGTCATTGATGTGGGTGTGAACAGGAATGCAGCAGGCAAGCTGACAGGAGATGTCGATTTCGAACATGCGAAGGAAGTTGCCTCTATTATAACACCAGTGCCGGGCGGTGTAGGTCCAATGACAATTACAATGCTGATGCTTAACACAATTAAAGCAGCTAGACGCCAAGCAGCAGCGGTAGTGTAAGGAGCAGGAAAAGTATGAGTGATGACCGTTATTTGACCGTGACTGCCTTGACCCGCTATATGAAGCGGAAGCTGGAAACGGACAAGCATTTGAAGGATATTTGGCTAAGAGCTGAAATATCAAACTTCAAGCATCACAGTCGCGGTCATATGTATATGACTTTGAAAGATGACGGAGCGCGGATACAGTCTGTCATGTTTGCAAGTCAAAACAAAGGAATGAAATTTGTTCCTGAAAACGGGATGACCGTTCTGATCCGCGGAGAAATAGGCTTATATGAGCCACAGGGCCAATATCAGCTTTATATTCAGCATATGGAGCCGGATGGAGTGGGAGCGCTGTATCAAGCTTATGAACAGCTAAAAGAGAAGCTGGAAAGAGAAGGGTTATTTTCCGCTGCCCACAAGAAACCACTCCCGGAATATCCGGAGCATATTGGAGTCATAACATCCCCGACGGGTGCTGCTGTAAGGGATATTTTGACGACAATCAAAAGACGGTATCCGATTGTTAAAGTGACGGTTCTGCCTGTATCTGTCCAAGGTGATAGATCAGCTCCGTCGCTTGTACAGGCTCTCTCCTATGCGGAAGAACATGATTTCGATGTGCTGATCATCGGAAGGGGAGGCGGCTCAATTGAAGAGCTTTGGAGCTTCAACGAGGAAATAGTCGCACGAGCTATTCACCGAGTAAGTATCCCGATTATTTCCGCGGTTGGCCATGAAACGGACTTCACTATCAGTGATTTCGTTGCCGATGTCAGAGCAGCTACTCCGACCGGTGCAGCTGAATTGGCAGTTCCAGCCCGTGAAGAACTGCTTCATCGTTTAGTGCAGCTGTCTAACAGGATGCATTATGTTGTCCGTCAAGGCTACAGTCAAGAAGCGAACCGATTGTCAAAACTTCGAGGTTCCTATGCATTTCGCTATCCTGAGCAGCTTCTCAGGCAGAAAGAAATAGAACTGGACAAGCTTTCCGATCGACTAAGCAGAGCGGGTACGACCGCTGTGTCGGCAAGGCAACAGCAATTTACCACATTGGTTAATCGTCTTTCGCTTGTTCATCCTGGTAAACAGGCTCAGAGCTATGATCAGCAGCTGACTGCCCTGCAAGCTAGATTAAAGCAAGCGATGGAAAAAAGGCATCAAAGTGAACAGCAAAAGTTTCTTCATCAAATCAATAAGCTTTCTTTATTGAATCCATTGGAAACGATGAAGCGAGGATATAGTATCTCGTACAAACAAGATACCCTTCTAAAGAGCGTGGATCAGGTTACTAAAGGCGATGATGTGCAAATTCATCTGGAGGATGGCACGATAGATTGTATCGTCAAGGAAGTGAAGGAGGATACAAATGGCTGAGGAGAAAAAACAGACCTTTGAAGAAGCAATGCAGCAGTTGGAGGAGATTGTGAGCAAGCTGGAGCAAGGAGATGTTCCGCTTGAGCAGGCGATCGGTTATTATCAAGAAGGTATGAAGCTTTCCAAAATCTGTGGCGATAAGCTCGAGCAAGTCGAGAAGCAAATGGTGGAAATCGTGAATAATGCCGGCGAAACCGAGCCATTCACTGTACAGGAGGAAGAATAAGTGAGTGAATCGTTGCAGGATTATTTGAAAGCAGAACAGCAGCAGCTAAACGAGTACATGATGAATTTGCTTGAACATGACAACATCCTTCCAAACTCTTTAGCTGAATCTGTTTTATATAGCATGCGAGCTGGAGGCAAGCGGCTGCGTCCAATTCTCATGCGGGCAGCATTTGAATCATTCGGCGGACGTGGAGATAAAGTCCTTCCAGTCGCAGCGGCGCTCGAAATGGTGCACACCTACTCTTTGATTCATGATGATCTGCCTGCGATGGATGATGACGATTATCGCCGCGGACAGCTGACAAACCATAAGAAATTTGGGGAAGCAACAGCGATTCTTGCAGGTGATGCACTCCTTACAAGAAGTTTTTCTGTCATCGGGCAAGCCGTAGGAATTCAGCCTGAGGAAAAGGTATACCTGATGTCTTATTTGTCTGAAGCTGCTGGTCCAACTGGCATGATTGCTGGACAAACTTTGGATATGGAAGCAGAAGATAAAGAAAGCACGTTGGATCAATTAGAGCAAATACATAATCTAAAAACGGGTAAGTTATTAACATATGCAATTGTTGCCGGTGCCTACTTAGCCGGAGTGAAACCGGAAACGCTGGATCTGATGAAACAATTCGGCACCTATATTGGTCTTATTTTTCAGGTGCAGGATGACATCCTGGATGTAACAGGGGACGCATCTGTCCTTGGAAAACCAGTCGGCAGTGACGAAGAAAACAAGAAAAGCACGTATCCTAAGCTGCTTGGACTTGACGGAGCGAAGGCGCAAATGGACAAATACGTCAACCTGGCGCATCAGTGTTTGGAACAAGCGGAAATCAAGGATTCCAGATTGCATGAGCTTACCGTTTATTTGAGCAGAAGGACGAGCTGACTGTTATTGATTGTAAGCTCATAGCCAACTGTGATATATTGCTACTAGGAATATAGGACAGAACTGATACGTACGAACATAGAAAACGCCGTTATCACATATGTGCTAGCGGCTATTTTTAAATAGGCTCCTGCACGGCCGAAGTGCAGAAATTGTCTGAAATTGATGTTGGAGAGATAGAAACAGGGTATAAACTTACAGGATTGATTTCTTCGTCCGGCGCAGAAATGTACCTATTCATACTATGCTGTCAGGCTGATCAGGCCGGTGACAAAAGGGGAAGGTTATATGGATTTAACAGCAATTAAGAATCCGGCATTCTTGAAGGAGATGTCGAATGAGGAGCTAAGTGAACTTGCAGCTTCCATCCGAACATTTCTGATTGAAAAGCTGTCCGTCACAGGAGGACATCTTGGTGCGAATCTTGGTGTCGTGGAACTCTCGCTAGCACTGCATAAAGCATTCAATAGTCCGCAGGATAAATTTATCTGGGATGTAGGGCATCAAGCATACATTCACAAGATATTGACCGGCAGAACCGCTGACTTTGAAACATTACGCCAATATAAAGGCATGTGCGGTTTCCCGAAACGGATTGAGAGTGAGCACGATGTATGGGAAACAGGACATAGCTCTACATCCCTTTCTGCTGCGATGGGAATGGCGTCAGCAAGAGATATGATGGGCGAGAATTATGAGGTCGTGCCGATTATTGGAGATGGTGCCCTCACTGGCGGAATGGCATTGGAAGCGCTGAATAATATCGGCGATGAGAAAAAGAACATCACCGTCATCCTTAATGATAATGAAATGTCTATTGCAAATAATGTTGGTGCGCTGCATCACGTTTTAGGAAGAATGCGCAGTGCAGGTAAGTACAAGCGTGCGAAGGATGAAATGGAAACACTGCTTAAAAAGATTCCTGCTGTTGGCGGGAAGCTTGCTACCGCTGCAGAAAGAATGAAAGATAGCATGAAGTATTTCATGGTTCCTGGCATGTTCTTCGAAGAACTAGGGTTCACCTATTTCGGACCTGTTGACGGCCATAACTTCCAAGACCTTGAAGAAGCAATAAATTACGCTAAAAAGACCAAAGGACCTAAAATCATTCATGTTGTTACCCAAAAAGGAAAAGGGTATCAACCTGCTGAAAGTGACAAAACAGACAATTGGCATGGAGTCGGACCATATAAGATTGAATCCGGTGAAAAGATTAAAAGTTCCGCTACTGCACCTGCTTGGAGTAAGGTGATCAGTGAAGCTGTTCTTGAGAAAGCGCGTACGGATAAACGGATTGCAGTCATTACTCCAGCAATGATTCTCGGTTCCAAACTGGAAAACTTCAAAAAAGAAATGCCTGATCGTCTTTTTGATGTTGGAATAGCTGAACAGCATGCCACAACGATGGCAGCTGGTATGGCAACACAAGGTGTAAAACCTTTCCTAGCCATTTATTCCACTTTCCTGCAGCGAGCTTACGATCAACTGCTTCATGACATTGCAAGACAAAATCTCAATGTCTTTGTCGGAATTGACCGCGCAGGTTTTGTTGGAGCTGATGGAGAGACGCATCAAGGTGTATACGATATATCCTTCCTCAGAGCAATGCCGAATTTCACCATAATGATGCCAAAGGATGAAAATGAAGCACAGCACATGGTTCATACAGCTTTGGCACATGAAGATGGCCCGATTGCTCTGCGTTATCCACGTGGAAACGCTCTCGGTGTTCCTGTAGATGATAAAACGTATGCATTACCAATCGGAAGCTGGGAAGTGCTAAAAGAAGGAACGGATGCTGTTATCCTAACATTTGGGACAACGATTCCGCTGGCAATGGATGCAAGTGAGTCACTCGCTGCGGACGGTATTTCTGTTCGTGTTGTGAATGCTCGTTTCATCAAACCGATGGACGAAGCGATGCTGCATGAAATTTTCGCTTCCGATTTACCGATCCTGACGATTGAAGAAGCTGCGCTAAAAGGCGGTTTCGGCAGTGGTGTGATGGAATTCGCTGAGGAGAATGGCTACAATGCGTCTTCTGTCAAACGAATGGGTATACCTGACTACTTTGTTGAACACGGAAGTGTACCGGAACAAATGGAGGAAGTTGGATTAACCAAGGAAAATACAATCGACAGCCTCCGTAAAATACTAAGAATGAATGAAGAGCAAAGGGCTTGAGTGAATGGCAAAAGTGAGATTAGATGTTCTCCTCGTTGATAGGGGACTTATTGAAACAAGAGAAAAAGCAAAGCGGACAATCATGGCTGGACTCGTATATTCCGGCAATGATCGTCTAGATAAACCTGGTATGAAGGTTGACGATACAGCTGACCTTACTGTGAAAGGCAAAGTCATTCCTTATGTAGGACGTGGCGGACTGAAACTGGAAAAAGCTTTGGATTATTTTGAAATCGATGTTAAAGACCGGACAATGGTTGACATCGGTTCTTCTACTGGAGGCTTTACTGATTGTGCTTTGCAGCGTGGTGCAGCTCGCAGTTACGCAATTGACGTCGGTTATAATCAGCTCGACTGGAAGCTTCGGAATGATCCGCGTGTTGTTGTTATGGAAAGAACGAATTTCCGTTACGTCACACCTGATATGCTAACAAAGGGACTGCCGAATTTTGCATCGATAGATGTATCTTTCATTTCCTTGCGATTGATTTTGCCTGCATTGAAAGAGATATTAGCGCCAGGCAGTGATGTTGTCGCGCTCATAAAACCGCAATTCGAAGCAGGACGTGAGCAAGTAGGCAGAAAAGGAATCGTACGTGATCGTAAAGTGCATTTTGAAGTTCTGGAGGATACACTGAAATTCAGTGAATCGCTTGGTTTTCAGTATGAAGGACTGACTTTTTCGCCAATTACTGGAGGAGACGGCAATATCGAATTCTTGGCTCACTTAGCTTGGGATAAAGATACTGCAGCTGATTTCCCTGATGCAGAAGCGATTCAATCAGTCGTCGACGATGCGCATAAGCAATTAACTGCGAAAAAAGCCGTGTCGGAGAAAGCGATGGAGGAAGACAATGAGTAAAATTCAACGACATATCAAAATTCGCGAGCTGATCACAAACAACGATATTGAAACACAGGACGAGCTAGTAGATCATCTGAAAGATTTAGGATTCAATGTGACACAGGCTACCGTTTCCCGTGATATTAAGGAATTGCACCTTGTCAAAGTTCCGACCTTTGAGGGAGCTTACAAATACAGTTTACCTGCAGACAATCGGTTCAATCCGCTTGAAAAACTGAAGCGGCTTATCATGGATGCTTTTGTGAGTATTGATACGACAAGTCATTTTATTGTACTCAAAACACTTCCTGGTAACGGGAACGCGCTTGCTGTTCTTTTAGATAACCTGGATTGGGATGAAATTCTCGGTACGATTAGCGGGGATGACACGATTCTGATCATTTGCCGTACGGAAGCTGATACAGAATTTGTGAAAGACAAACTGCTGGCCATGCTGTAAACGGAAGTGAAATGAGGGGATACCATGCTTACAGAACTTTCGATTAAGGATTTTGCGATTATTGACCAAATAAGGATACATTTTAAAGAAGGGCTTACTGTGCTGACTGGAGAAACAGGAGCAGGTAAGTCTATTGTCATTGATGCAGTCCAGCTGCTTAGCGGCGGAAGAGGGTCGGTTGAATTCATCCGCCACGGTCAGAAAAAAGCAGAGCTGGAAGGCCTGTTTATCATTGACTCACCTGATCACCCTATTTATACTGTAGGTGCTCAATTTGGTGTAGATATTGATGATGGAATGGTTGTTATGGAGCGTACCATGACGACAAGCGGGAAAAGTATTTGTCGTGTAAATGGCAAACTGGTGACTTTGGCTATATTACGTGAATTCGGCAAATCATTGATCGATATTCATACGCAGCACGAAACCCAATCTTTAATGGATGCAGATAAGCATATAGAGCTCTTGGATTTGTACGATGCAGAAGCAATCGGCAAAGCAAAGGAGACCTATGCGCTTCAATTCAAAGAACTTCAAAAATTGAAAAAGCGCTACAAAGAATGGAATACGAATGAACAGGAAATGGCCCAGCGTCTTGATTTACTTAAATTTCAATACAACGAATTGAAAGAAGCGGAGCTTCAGCCTGGTGAAGACGAACAACTTACAGAAGAGCGCACAAAGCTGATGAATTATGAACGAATATATCAATCGCTTCATGATGCTTATAACGCACTTTACGGTGAGCAGAAAGGCCTGGACTGGGTAGGGCATGCTTTAGCTAGTCTTGAATCGGCTAGTTCCTATGATGATGATATACAGAAGCACCATCAGATGATCAGTGAACAATATTATCTGATGGAGGATCTCACATTCCAGCTAAGCAGCCAGCTTGATTCACTTTCTTATAATCCAGAACGCTTGAATGAAATTGAAATGCGCTTGAATGAAATAAGCAGATTGAAAAAGAAGTACGGCCAATCGGTCGAAGAAATTTTAGAATATGCAGCAAGTATTGAAGATCAAATCGATCAGATTCAAAATCGCGACTCACACATTCATCAGCTGGAGCAGCAGATTGCGGATCTTGGTGAGGACGCAATGCTTGAAGCAAAGCAGCTTCATGACCTGCGTGTTCAAGCAGCTGTCCAGTTGACAGACGCGATCCATGATGAGCTGAAGGATCTTTATTTAGAGAAAGCTCGTTTCCATGTTGACGTACAGTTAAAGAATGGGAATTCTGGTGATCCAGAATTGAATGGTAAACCTGTCCAGTTGACGACAGATGGTTTTGACGCGATTACATTCCATATTTCTACCAACCCGGGAGAGCCTTTGAAGGAACTGCACAAAGTCGCCTCAGGAGGGGAATTATCTCGTATCATGCTAGCTCTGAAACGAATTTTCTCAAGGCATCAAGGTGTGACGAGTGTCATTTTTGATGAAGTGGATACAGGTGTCAGCGGCCGTGTTGCCCAGGCGATAGGAGAGAAGATATATGGTATCTCTGTCGGGTCGCAGGTATTGTGTATTACCCATCTACCACAGGTTGCCTCCATGGCGGATACGCATTTATTAATCGAAAAACATGTTGAAAACAACAGTACGCATACGTCAGTAACAGAACTTGGTCAGGACACTGCTGTCGAAGAAATCAGCAGAATGATGACTGGGACAGTTCTCACGGAAAAGACCAAAGAACATGCAAGAGAACTGATAACACTTGCTGGACAATACAAACATTCATGATCCTGCCATATATGGCAGGATCTTTTTCGTTTTAAATAAAGGAAAAGATAGGTGCTTTTTCTGATGTTTTCTGGGTTTAAAAAGCCTCTGTGAAAGTCAAACTAGAAGTACATAAACAAGCATGAACTGCTGTGGGGTAGGACTTCTAGGAGATGAGAAAATGAAGAATAAGGTAGCAGCACTGCGCATCGCCATTGGTCTTTGTCTGCTGGCTGTATTATTAGCCGCACCATTGACAAAACCAGTACAGTCCTTTTTGAGCATACCCAAAACATTGACTTTGTTTTCAAATAACGATCTTTCTGACGCTCTCCCGGCCTTTGGGGACGGAGAGGCTGTAGAAGCTATTGACCAAGAGGCTTTTCAGGGGCAGTCAACAGGCAAACAAGACCTTGTTTATACGGTAGGCAGTATACCTGTCAAAAAGGTATCTGTTGACGTATTGTCAGATATCCGCATTGTTCCTGGAGGACATTCAGTTGGAGTCAAACTTCATACATTAGGTGTACTTGTTGTCGGTCATCACCAAGTAAGAACTGCCGAAACAAGTGTATCTCCTGGAGAAGATGCAGCTATCTATACTGGGGATATTCTTTTGAAAATCGATGAAAAAGAAATCCACAGGATGGAAGAAGTTGCTCCACTGATCGAAAAAGCTGGTAAAGCGGGTAAGCCTGTCAGCATTGAAGTAAAACGCGGCAGCCAAGTTTTGACTGCTGAACTCAATCCTGCACTGGACGACAAGGATAAGCAGTACCGAATGGGCCTCTATATCCGTGATTCAGCAGCTGGTATCGGTACGATGACCTTTTATGATCCGGCATCAAAGAACTATGGTGCATTAGGCCATGTTATATCGGATATGGATACACAAAAGCCTATTGAGATTCATGACGGTACAATCGTCAGATCTAATGTTACAAGCATTCAAAAAGGAAACAATGGCAAACCAGGGGAAAAACTCGCTGAATTCAGCATGAACCGCAATTATATCGGAACTATCACGAAAAATAGCCCATTTGGTATTTTTGGAAAACTGGAAAGTGATATGCGTCAAAATGAAGAAGCAAAAGCACTTCCAATTGCTTTAAGCGAGGACGTTAAAAAAGGACCAGCAGTCATTCGAACAGTAGTGGATGGCGAAAAAATTGAAGAATTTGATGTGGAAATCGTCAATAGCGTACCGCAGGACCATCCCGCAACAAAAGGTATGATCATCAAGGTGACAGACAAGCGGCTGCTTTCTAAAACAGGAGGAATCGTCCAAGGGATGAGTGGAAGTCCAATCATTCAAGATGGTAAACTTATTGGTGCTGTTACACACGTATTCGTTAACGATCCGACATCCGGTTATGGTGTACACATAGAATGGATGCTGCAGGAAGCAGGTATCGACATTTACAAAAGTGATAAAAAAGCAAGCTGATAAAGGCAATTCCTGTTCGTTTACGAATAGGATTGTCTTTTTCTTTTTCAAGTCATGCGGTATACTGTAAAGACAAGAAACATTTGTTCGGAACGCACAGTGTCACATGTTGTCGAATGTTGGGCAGGATTTCATTCTTTGGAAATAAAAGCGTGGTTTTTTTCAATTTGGCAGGAATTGACCTTGATGTGTCGAAACTATAACGTGGAATCATAAGGGATATTAAGGGAGGAAGCTGGGAATGGATAAGATAAAAGCAGTTTTGGTCGATGACAATCGAGAGCTTGTGCAGCTTATGGAGGAATATTTTGAAGACCAATCCGATATAGAGGTAATTGGAACAGCTTATAATGGAAAAGATTGTTTAGATATGCTGGAAGATATCCAGCCGGATGTCGTCGTACTCGACATCATCATGCCGCATGTCGATGGACTGGCTGTTCTTCGTACATTAAGAGAAAGAACATCCGCACCGATGCCACATGTGATCATGCTAACAGCCTTCGGTCAAGAAGAAGTAACGAAGAAGGCAGTCGATCTCGGCGCTGCTTATTTCATCCTTAAGCCCTTCGATCTTGAGAACCTGGCAGCACAGATCCGTCAGGTAAGCGGATATGGCGGAAGTTATGAGTCAAGTCCGCTTCGCGTAAAAGAGAAAAAACGTGATAAAAAACCGAATCTGGAAGCGAGCATCACGAATATCATCCACGAAATCGGTGTACCGGCACACATCAAAGGTTATATGTACCTTCGTGAAGCAATTACAATGGTCTATAACGATATTGACTTGCTCGGTTCTATTACCAAGGTTCTTTATCCAGACATTGCCAAAACATACAATACGACAGCTTCCCGAGTGGAAAGAGCAATCCGCCATGCTATCGAAGTAGCGTGGAACCGCGGAAATATGGATAGCATCTCCTCTCTGTTCGGATACACAGTCAGCATCTCCAAAGCAAAACCGACAAATTCTGAATTCATTGCAATGGTAGCAGATCGCCTGCGGCTTGAGCACCGTGCCAGTTAAGGCTGAAATGGATTGATCGTTATATAAATAACCCTAGAACGGTTATACTTAAGCTATAAATTCAAGGTTTTAACGCTTCTGTTTATCGATCGACGATAAGGGAGGCGTTTTTATTTTGTGTTATTATTACGCCTGCAACAGTTGACTAACAGCCACTTAAAGGGTATACAATAGAACTATCATCAGGGAGAGGAAGATACATACGAAAAACGATTGCTATAATTCATTACCTCCTCCTTATTTTGTCAAAAACAGTGATAAAATAATTTTCTTGAGGAGTTATATCTTATGTTTACTGCATTAATAGGAATTTTAATAGGTACGGGATTGTCATTTCAAACTGCTGTGAATTCACAGTTGAGAAAATTTGTTATCTCACCGTATTTGGCTTCCATGATCTCATTCGTGATTGGGGCTCTATCTTTGGCCGTCATAACTTTGATAACAGGTTCGCCGCTTGGAATATCATGGGGATTCATCTCCCAACAACCGGTTTGGATTTGGCTTGGAGGGGTGCTCGGTGTTATTTTTCTTACTGTCAACATTTTGTTATTCCCTAAACTGGGTAGTGTACAAACAGCCATCATGCCGATTTTAGGGCAAATCATCATGGGAATGCTGATTGATAATTTTGGATGGTTCCATTCTATGAAGGAACCATTTGATATGTATCGAATAATAGGAATAGCTTTAGTTATAATTGGCGTGTTTTTTGCTATTGCCATACAAGAAGTCAGATCACGACGGGAAAAATCGAATGAGAAAAATCTGAATCTGTGGATTTGGCGTTTAGTTGGAATAGGATCAGGAATGCTGATGTCAACACAGGTGGCGATTAATGGTCAGCTAGGAATTGTTCTACATTCTTCCATACAAGCCGCTTTTGTCTCCTTTTTCATCGGCGCACTTACATTGATTGTTGTAGTTGCCTTAAAAGAACGCACTTTTGCCGGTGTAAGAAATCCCATAAAACAAAAAGCGGCATGGTGGGTTTGGTTAGGTGGATTCTTAGGAGCAGCATACGTGTTAATCAACATTTATTTAGTTGGCCAAGTAGGGACAGGACAAACAGTTGTCTTAGTCTTATTTGGACAGATTGCAGGAAGTCTGCTGATCCAGCGCTTAGGATTGATGGGGTCTTATAAAACTCAAATTGATTTTATACAGATAGTGGGTCTTGTTATGATCTTGGCAGGAGTATTCTTGATTAGAATGTTTTAATTCAAGGTAAATAATAAAACGAATGCTTAGGGACCGCACTTTAATAGCAATATTTTAAGCTTGTATTATCAGTAGTCGATAATGCAAGCTTTTTTATATGCCATAGTTTATCATAATATAATTATGTAAACTATTTAGTGTTTTTTGAGTAATAATTCCTATTTCCACAATAAAACAAAGTAAATAAAGACAAATAAAGACAAACAAAACAATCTAGTGTATAATTCAATCGTAAAACGTTATGTAAGCGCTTTATTAATAACTGCTGTAATACATAGGAGGGGAAGCATAGTGGCAGCAAAAGAAGGAAGTTTAAAAGCTACAATTACCGTTGCAATGTCCAACTACTTGGAGGCAGGTTCGATTGTTGCCGGAGCTGGCGGATTGACTTTGTGGATGGAGTACCTGAATTTGAATGATGCGAAGCTTGGACTTCTCGGTGCATTGAGTGCCAATGGCTTCGGGTCGGCGATTGGAGCTTTTCTTGGTGGCATCCTGGTGGACAAGTTCGGCAGAAAATTCATTTATAAGTATGATCTGCTTGTGTACATGCTAGGGATTTTACTAATCATGTTTTCGTTCAATTTCCCGATGCTGCTTGTCGGTTATGTGGTAACTGGAATCGCTGTCGGAGCGGCAATACCAGCTGCTTGGACTTACATAGCGGAAGAAGCGCCCAAGGGGGAGAGGGCAGCACGAGTCGGATGGGGGCAGTTTGCTTGGTCGATCGGACCGGCAATTACGCTGTTTCTATCAGTTTTATTGGCTCCTTTAGGTTTGCTTGGCAGCCGAATCATCTTTGCTCAGCTCTTTGTCGTGGCTCTTATCACGTGGATCATGCAGCAGCAGATCAATGAGTCAACAATATGGACGGAAGAGAAAGAAAAAGAAAAAAGCCAAAGAGAAGTTGGGAAACAAGATGTATCTTGGAAGCAGTTGTTTACTGTTAAAGCCAATCTAAAAGCGATTGTTCTGCTTGTTGGCATTTATGTGTTTTGGAATCTTGTTGCAGGTGTTATGGGCTATTTCATGCCTTATATTTACGAAACGGTCGGCGGATTATCTGCATCTCAGGCAAACTTGCTGCAAGGCTTCCTTTGGACATTAACTGTGGCAGCTACTTATTTTGTCTTCATTAAGCTCGGTGACCGGGTAAATCGTAAGCTTCTTTATGGAGTAGGTGCGGGTATGGGAATCGCTGCTTGGCTTGTTCTTACGTTTGGCGGAATGGGAATGTTCGAGCTGATCACATTTGTCGTCCTTTGGGGGATTGCTGCTGGATTCGGGGCCCAAGCATTTTATGGGCTTTGGGCTGGAGAACTGTTCCATACGCGTTACCGGGCAAAAGCGCAAGGTTTTATCTTTGCCTTGGCGAGAATAGCGGTCGGATTGATTTCGCTTGTTGTACCTTTGATGATAACTTCACTCGGATTTCAGTCGGCAGGTATGATCATGATTGGATTCCTCGTTATCGCGGCGGTTATTGGTTTGATCATGGCACCAGAAACAAGAGGGAAGTCATTGGAGGAAATCCAGGAGGATCGATATGGAAGAGCAGAAGAAAGACAGCGTCAGGCGAGAAATTAACAAAACAAAAATAAACAAATAAAAATAAAGATAAATACACAAATTTGCTTGTATCTAATGTATAATGAGTTCATGAATTGAAAGCGCTTCATCAAATGCAAAAGGAGTGGTAGAATTGGTACAGAATAAATGGAATGAATCGAATGCAAATCACTATGAAGGATTAGGGGAGCTAGTTTACCGGTCTAATTTGATTGGAAGTGACCGTTCTGTTTGTAACTGGGGTGGCGGAAATACATCTATGAAAACTACGGTTGAGGACTTCCGCGGACGCCCGGTAGAAGTTATGTATGTCAAAGGCAGCGGATCTGATTTGGCAACAATGGGAGCGCATAACTTCACCGGTTTGCGTATGGAGGATATTCGCCCATTGATTGAACGTGATTCTATGTCAGATGAGGAGATGGTTTCATACTTGAGTCAATGCATGATTGATGCAAGTCATCCGCGTGCTTCTATTGAAACACTGTTGCATGCGTTTCTTCCATATAAACACGTTGACCATTCACATCCTGACAGCATTATCAGTCTGTGCTGCGCAGACAATGGACAGGAAATCGCTAAAGAGATCTTCGGTGAGCGATTCGTCTGGGTGCCTTATATCCGTCCTGGATTCACTTTATCTAAAATGATTGCAGAGGCAGTAGCTGCAAATCCGCAGGCGGAACTTGTGCTGATGGAGAAGCATGGCCTGGTCGTGTGGGGGGAGACAGCGAAAGAAAGCTATGATCGTACGATTGCTGTCATTAATGAAGCAGAAAGCTATATTTCTCAAAAGCAGTCAGAAACGAAAGCTTTCAGTGGAGAGAAATTTTCAGTTTTGGATAAGGACAAACGAAATCAGCTTATTACGAAAGTGATGCCAGCCATCAGAGGCGCAGTGAGCGGAGAAAAGAAAATGATTCTAAGCTTCGATGACAGCGTAGATGTGCTGGAATTCGTAAACAGTGAACAAGCGCAGCTGTTGAGTCAGGTAGGTGCTGCGTGCCCGGATCATCTTGTACATACAAAGCGTACGCCTTTGTACATCGCATTCGATCCGTCTGCTGACAATGCTGATGATCTGCTTCTAAAAGTAGAAGAAGGTATCCAAAACTTCGCTAAAGATTACGAAGATTATTTCAGTCGCCTTGCGTCTGAGGGAGATGTGATGTTCGAACCAGTGCCTAGAGTAGTACTCATCCCTGGTGTAGGTATGGTGACGACTGGAAAAGACAAAAAAGCTGCTGATATCAGTGCTGCTTTGTATCATCGTGCAATTGCAGTGATGAAGGGAGCAACAGCACTCGGTGACTTTGTTTCCTTGTCCGAATCGGAATCATTTGCAGTGGAATATTGGCCACTTGAGCTGTATAAGCTTTCCTTGGCACCACCCGAAGCAAGGTTCAGCCGTTCTGTCGTTCTCGTCACAGGCGGAGCTGGCGGTATTGGCAGTGCAACATTGCGCGTCTTCCTGGAAGGCGGAGCTCATGCAGTTGTGACCGATATCAATCTTGAAGGGGCAGAAAAGGTTGCACAGGAGCTAAACGAAACGTACGGGGCAGGACGTGCGATAGCTGTCAAAATGGATGTAACGGATGAAAGTGCTATCGCTGAAGCCTTTGAGAAAGCAGTCCGACAGTTTGGCGGAGTAGATCATATCATCAATAACGCAGGGCTTGCTACGAGCAGTCCATTTGATGAAACAACATTAAAAGAATGGCAGCTTAATATGGATGTTTTAGGCACAGGTTATTTCCTTGTAGCCCGTGAAGCATTCCGTTTGATGAAGCAGCAAGGCATTGGTGGAAGCATGGTATTTGTCGGATCAAAAAACAGCGTTTATGCCGGTAAGAATGCAGCGGCTTATAGTGCAGTGAAGGCGATGGAGATGCATTTGGCTAGATGTATTGCTGCAGAAGGCGGCAGCTATGGCATCCGAGTGAACGGTGTCCTGCCTGATGCTGTGCTGCAAGGGTCAGCAATCTGGGGCTCCAAATGGCGTGAGGAGCGTGCTGCCGCTTATAACATTTCGCCAGATGAACTGGAGGAGCATTATCGCAAACGGACGACACTTGGTGTCAATATCTATCCAAGTGATATCGCAGAATCCATTGCTTTCTTTGCCTCAGATGCAGCACTCAAGACAACTGGCTGCATGATAACAGTGGATGGCGGCGTACCGGCTGCCTTCACTAGATAGGGGGATATCACATGCATATTGCGGTAGATATCGGAGCGTCAAGTGGCCGTCTCGTTTCTGGTGAACTGAAAGATGGGAAGCTTGTCATACAGGAGATCCACCGTTTTGCGAATGGATACCAGAAACAAGGAGACCACCATTGCTGGGATATTGATCATTTGGAAGAGCAAATATTGCGAGGCTTGGAAATTGCCAAGCAGCAGGGCATCACAAAATGTACACTCGGAATCGACACGTGGGCAGTGGACTACGTGTTACTTGGGAAGGATGGTGAGCGGCTGCGTGATGTGATCGCTTACCGCGATTCCAGGACAGATGGTGTGATGGAACAAGTGTGGGAAAAGGTATCGAAAAGTGAAATTTACCGAAAAACAGGTATCCAGTATCAGTCGTTCAATACAATTTATCAGCTCTTCACAGAAAGTGAGGAGCTGATTCAAAAAACGGATACGATATTGCTTGTCCCGGATTATCTGCACTATAGACTTACCGGGAAAAAAGTAATGGAAGCGACCAATGCTTCTACGATGCAGTTATTAGATCCACACACCAAGGATTTTAACGCGGACCTGCTTGCTTTAACAGGATTCCATTCGGAGCAGTTTGCTCCACTGATCGAAGCTGGAACAATTATTGGGGAACTACACGAGTTACTAAATAAACAGTATGATCTGCCCGTTTGTACTGTTATTGCGGTCGGATCTCATGATACAGCTTCTGCAATTGCCGGTGTGCCTGCGAGTGGGGAAGAGTGGGCATATCTTAGCAGCGGCACCTGGTCTCTGATAGGGACGGAGCGAAAACAGCCCATTCTTGAGAACAGCAGTTTAGAAAAGAATTTCACCAATGAATGGGGCATCAACAACACATATCGTTACTTAAAAAATATTATCGGTATGTGGGTTATCCAGGAAATCAGAAGAGTATATCATGTTGATTATAATTTTAGTGAGATGGTTGAAGCAGCAAAGCAGACTGACCTAAAACAAGTAGCTTCGGTCAACTTGAATGATGCCAGATTTTTAAAGCCGGACAATATGATTGAAGAACTCCAGGACTATTGCCGAGAAACAGATCAATATGTACCTACTAGTATTGGGGAGCTTAGTCTGACGGTATTTCATAATCTGGCTATTGCTTACAGCGAAGCTTTGAAAGAATTGGAAGCATTGACAGGAGAGAGCATCCAAACCTTGCATATTGTCGGCGGCGGGTCGCAGAATGCCGTTCTAAATCAGCTGACAGCAGATTACAGTGGGTTACACATAGTTGCTGGTCCTACAGAAGCGACAGCTCTCGGAAATATGATTGTACAAATGATAGCTGCAGGAGAGCTTGATTCCTTGGATGCCGGCAGACAGCTTATCCGTAAATCGTTCCCTGTCGAGATTTTCACCCCAGCCAGTCAAGATACAATAGAGAAAAATAGGAGGACAGTCCATGATTCGTAAAGCTAGTGTCATGTATGTTTATCAGGATAAATTCGACGAATACAAACAACGCCATGATCAGCTTTGGCCAGAGATGGAGGAAGTTTTGAAGGAGCATGGAGTCAGCAACTATAGTATCTTTCTGCATGAACCGACTGCTATGTTATTTGCTTATTTGGAGGCTGAATCAGAAGAAAAGCATGCTCGTATAGCTGAAACGGAAGTGTGCCAGCGATGGTGGGCATATATGCAAGATATTATGCAGACAAATCCTGATCATAGTCCGGTCAGTGAAACGGTGAAAGAAGTATTCCATTTAAATTGAGGAGGAAAGCATATGACAGTGATCAAAGCGTATGAACTAGCTAAAGCGATGTACGAGGGATTAGGAGTCGATGTTGAAGCGGCATTGGATAAATTGAAAACGGTACCAATAAGTATCCATTGCTGGCAAGGAGATGATATCGGCGGTTTCGAAGTGCAGCAGAATGAGCTGTCAGGTGGAATTGATGTGACAGGTAACTATCCTGGTAAAGCGACAACCCCGGAAGAACTGCGCGCAGACCTTGAGATGGCATTGCGTCTCATTCCAGGCAAACATCGTATCAACTTGCACGCTATTTACGCAGAGACTGACGGTCAGCATGTGGAGCGTAATGAAATCAAGCCAGAACATTTCCGTAATTGGGTGGAGTGGGCCAAACAGCATGATCTAGGACTTGATTTCAATCCGACTATCTTTTCCCATGGTAAAGCTGCCGATGGATTAACTCTTGCACATCCAGATGAGGAAATACGTCAATTCTGGATCGAGCACTGCATCGCTTCACGACGGATTGGGGAATATTTTGGAAAAGAACTTGGTACAGCGAGCCTGACAAATATTTGGATACCCGATGGCTACAAGGACGTACCAAGTGATCGTCTGACACCGAGAGAACGCCTGAAGCGCTCACTCGACCAAATCTTTGCGGTTGAAATTGATGAAAAATACAATATTGATGCTGTGGAAAGCAAGCTGTTTGGAATCGGTTCTGAGTCTTATGTTGTCGGCTCTCACGAATTTTACATGGGATATGCTTTAACTCGCGGCAAGCACTTGCTGATGGATACTGGGCATTATCATCCAACGGAGATGGTTTCGAACAAACTCAGCGGCACGCTTCCATTTACAGATAAGATTGCATTGCATGTATCACGGCCGGTTCGCTGGGACAGTGATCATGTGGTGACATTTGATGACGAGCTGAAGGAAATTGCACATGAGCTTGTCCGTAATGACACGCTTGATAAAATCCGCATCGGACTTGATTTCTTTGATGCAAGCATCAATCGTGTTGCTGCTTGGGTAATCGGTACCCGCAATATGCAGAAGGCTCTTCTTTACGCTTTGCTGACACCGCATGCAGAGCTGAAAGAATATCAAGAAAAGGGACAATTCACTGAAAGACTCATGCTGATGGAAGAGATGAAGAGTTATCCATTCGGCGCAGTGTGGGATTATTTCTGTCAAGAGATGCAAGTTCCGCGCGGTACAGCTTGGCTCCAGCATGTCCAGGAGTATGAAAGAAACGAAATGGCTCATCGGTAACGCGTTATATTATGCTACACTATAATCAAAACGTGAAAAAGGCAGGAAAAGGGATGTTAGTTGTAGAAAGACAGAGGAAGATTGTAGAACTGGTTAACGAGCGGGCCAGTGTCCGGGTTACCGAACTCAGCTCTCTCTTTCATGTGACGGAGGAAACGATACGCCGTGACCTTGAGAAGCTGGAAAAGGAACAGCTGCTGCATCGCAGCCATGGCGGAGCAGTTCGCATCGAGGAAGGGGCAACTGAGATTGCCCATGAAGCGCGTGAAGTAATGCGAATGCAGGAGAAACAGGCAATTGCCAAGGCAGCAGTTTCAGAAATCCAGACTGGGGAGCGGATTATTCTGGATGCCAGTACGACAGCATGGTATATGGCGAAGGAATTACCAAACATGCCGCTGACGATCATTACGAACAGCATCAAGGTGGCGCTCGCCTGCAGTACGAAGGATCAAATACGAGTCACTTCGCTCGGCGGACAGCTGCTATCAAAATCTTTATCCTTCGTCGGTCCACTGACGGAGAGGTCATTAACGACTTATTATGTGGATAAAACCTTCCTTTCTTGTAAAAGCGTACATCTCGAACACGGCTTGAGTGATTCGAATGAACAGCAGGCTATTGTAAAGAAACAGATGATCGAGATAGCAGGCCAGACAATTTTGCTCGCTGATTCAAGTAAATTCGGAAAGCGTGCTTTTGCAACGATCACTGATCTTGGGCGTATTTCAAAGGTCTACACAGATACAGGGATCGATTCTGTCACAAAAAGTTATTTTGAAAAACAAAACATGGAGTTCCAAGCTGTGAACTAATCAACCGACCCCGCAAAGCAATGCTTGCGGGGTTGCTAAGGATGATACTATGCAAAAGAAATCACTTGTCCTGCTTATTCTGTTGATTTTTGTAAGCGCTTGCAACAAAAAGGAAATACTTTATGTACAGGAAACGCCGCCGTCAGAGTCACATCCTGAGCAAACGGAACAAATCGATATTGCTATTGTGCCGAAAGTGATGGAAATTCCCTATTTTCAAGCAGTACAACAGGGAGTGGAAGAAGCGGCTAAGTCCTCTGGTGCTACTGTTCATTTCAAAGGTCCAACAACAGCAGATCCTGCTCAGCAAGAAGAAATCATTCGTACTTTTATAAAACAAAAAGTCGACGTTCTGGCGGTAAGTGTCATAGACCCAGATCGACTCTCACCTGTACTGATAGAGGCTAGACGGCAAGGTATAACGGTTCTGACATGGGATGCGGATGCTCATCCTGAAGCTAGAGATTATTTTATCAATATGGTAGATGCTGAAATGCTAGGTGAGCATTTGCTTGACAGCCTAGCAGCACAAATCGGGGAGGAAGGAGAGTATATTATTCTTTCCGGGTCGCAGTCATCGCTCAATCAAGAAGAATGGCTGCATTGGATTAAGCAGCACAATCGAGCTTATTATCCGAATCTGATACTTCGAGAAGTGGCTTATACAAATGATAGTCCTGTCACAGCTTATCAGGAATCAAAACGAGTGGTGAAAGCTTTTCCGGATTTAAAGGGCATTATTGGGATTGCCTCACTCGGTCCGCCAGCCGCAGCGGCAGTGCTGAAGGAAGAGAATGTATCAAATGATATCGTTATAGTCGGTTTGGCATCTCCGCGTGACATGAATGCACATTTAAAGGAAGGAGATGTCCGAGGAATCACCTTATGGAGTCCTAAGAAACTCGGTTACTTGACTGTCATGATAGCAAAACTGATGCAAGATGGTACGGTAATCGAGGATGGTATGTTCATAGAAGATGTTGGGAGGATCCAAGTAAAGGGAGAGCAAATCATTATGGGGGAACCGATTGATTTTACGGCGGAGAATGTGGATCAATATGATTTTTAAAAAGAAATTCCGCAATCTTTCGTTAATGCATAAGCTGCTGCTATCTTATACACTACTTACCATCATACCGGTCGCACTGCTCGGTTTTTTCATTTATACAGCATATACAAAAGCAGCAGAAGAGCAAATCGGGGCGCTGGTACCGCAAATGCTGGAACAGGCAAGTCAGCAAATCGATCGAAATGTACAGGATGTAACGAATATGCCCGAAAGACTGTATCAATCACAGCAGATGATCGAGATATTGAGACAGGATAGCTTTCAGTTACATGCGGAAGCAATGCAGCAGCAATACACGATGGAGCGTTATCTTTCCAGCAGTTTTCTTCATAGTAGTTCTTCTGATTTGCTCGGTGTGTTTGTCTTCTCTAAAAATAGAGTTTTCGCGGCAACAGCCAAAAATTACAGCGGTTTTTCTAAAGGTGAAGCAGCTGTTTACGGCCAAAGCTTGGAGCTGGAAAAAGGAAGCATGATTCTTCTTCCGCAGGATACAAATCTTGTATTTGAGAATAATGCTGATTATCTGTTAATCGGTGTACCGCTGCAGGATCGTGAAAACCAAGAATATCTGGGAACAATGTTTTTGGCGTTGGATGTATCATTTGTCGACCGTATTACAGGCACGTTCAAAGAACATAATGCTGCCAGAATCATGCTTTTGGAAAAAGAGTCTGGAAGAATAGCTTATGATTCGAAAAAGGAGAAAAGCGATCAAGTTGTTCCGGACGATCGTTATCCAATCGAAAATGGAAGCTTTCTGCAGGATGGTAAATTGGTTGGTATCACTCCAGCCATACAGCAGGAGTATGCGTTAATTTATGAAATACCTACAGAAAAACTGTTTGCCAAACAGCAGCAAACCCGAACCATCTCAATTGTTCTTTTTCTTCTGTTCATTATATTCAGTCTATGTTTGTACACATTTGTTGCTTATAATGTCTCGCAGCCTATTAAGCGTCTGATAGATAATATGCGCAGCGTCCAAGGCGGGAAGTTCCAGCAAACGCTGCCAGTAACCAAACAGGATGAAGTTGGCAGGCTGACGGAGAGCTATAATCACATGATTGTTGAAATACGCGATTTGATCCAAAAGAATTATATGATTAGACTCAAGCAGCAGGAAGCCGAGTTATATGCACTCCAAACCCAGATCAATCCACATTTTATCTTCAATACACTGGAAACGATTAATTATGCGGTAGAAGCAGGGGAACAGGAGGAAGTTATCAATATTATCACGACACTTGGCAGAATGCTGCGGTATTCCTTGGATAATGGCGTCAAATTTGTCTCCCTTAAAGAGGAAATCAGACATGTCGAGGATTTTCTATCAATCCAGCAGTTCCGTTTCTATGACCGGCTTACTTGGAAAACTGCTTATCCTGAAATCTCCACTGATGTGCAGGTTCCAAAATTCATACTCCAACCGATTGTCGAAAACAGCATTAAATACGGCTTGGAAACCAAGACTAGCATTCATATCGATATCAAGATTCATCAAACACCTGATATGCTCATACTGACTATAAAAGATGATGGACCAGGTTTTGACCCGACAGTTAAAACGAAGCTGGAAGAAGAGCTTAGTCTGGAACCAGGCATAACTTCAAAATCTGCGCATTATGGATTAAGCAATGTTGCCAATCGAATCAAAATGCTGTACGGAAATAACTATGGTGTTTCATTGGAGAACAATCAAAAGGGTGCAACTGTAAGGCTTTACTTGCCATTTCGTCATGTTTCGGAAAGGGGAAGTCTGGATGCGGAATTTACAAATCATGATCGTAGAGGATGAATATCGAATTCGTATGGGACTAGAGCGTTTTATCAGCAATCAGCCACAATGCGCGGTTATTGGTACGTTTGCTAATGGGCAAGAGGCATTAGATGAATGGAGGCTTGGTAAGAAAGCAGAAGTTGTTCTGACAGATATCAAGATGCCGATTATGGATGGATTAACGCTCATTACAGAGTTAAAAGAGGCTGGCTACACTGGAGAATTTCTTGTTTTGAGCGGTTTCGATGATTTTCAGTATGTGCAGCAAGCATTACGGAATCAAGTTACCGATTATCTTTTGAAGCCAATCGATAGGCAGCAGCTGCAGGATCGGCTCCAGCAACTGTGTGAAAAGAAACAAGAAATAGAAAATGTGCGAGAACGGGAGAGTCAGAAACAAGAGCAGCTTCAGTTGCTGCGTGCTCTTTCGAGTGAAAACAGCCTGGCTGATACACAATGGACAGAAATATTCCCATCAGGAACGTATTACACATGCCGTTTACAGCTTCAAAACTTCCATCAGCAAAAAGCTAAACGAGATCCTGTTCGTTTTCACCAGGAGCTTAGTGCAGTTGTCCGGATATTTAATGCAGAGCTGTCAAATCAATGGTCAGATTCATCCTTTTGGTGGTGGTGGGATCAAGAACAAAGCTTTGGTCTGCTTGTACATACTGAGGAAGAAAATCCATCCATATTTATCGATCATATTGCTGGAACTCTGTCTCACCGTACTTTCTTCAAGCTAACAGCTTCTCTTGGTCAAATACTGCACGAATTGGAATTGCTGCCTGCGGCAATGGAAGCGGAGCAGATGGAGATAAAGCTCCAGCCTGCTTCTGCAGAAAGTCAATATACGGAAGTCATCAATGCTGACACCCAGGATATCCTGCATACATTGCGGTTTTCTTTCAAGCAGTTTGTATTCGATGATGTGGATGCTGCTTTATATAAATTAAAAGACGAGCTTGCAGCAGAGCAGCTGGATTCGGTAATAGCACTCGTTCAATGTACAGGTATCGAAATGCTGTATGATGTCAGCAAACGATTGCCCGTCAATGATGTTAACCGGATGCTCCAGAAGTTAGGGAGATACACGAGTCAAACCATACCAGCTTTTGAATTGCTTCAAGGATTTGAAAATTGGACCAAAGATCTGGCAGATATGTGCATCAGATTGGATCAACATTCAGATCGAACAGCGGTGGAGCGGGCGAAAGCCTTCATACATCATCATGTACAGGAAGCGATAACGATTGAACAAGTAGCAGCACATGTCTATATGAACCCGACGTATTTCTGTGCTTATTTCAAAAAGCATACAAGAGAAACCGTACTGCAATATGTTACCAAACAGAGGTTAGAGCTTGCCAAGCGCAAGCTGGAGGATACAGATGATAAAGTAACGATAATCTCTGATTCAGTCGGATACCATGATCACAAATATTTCAGTAAGCTGTTCAAGAAACATACAGGATTTGCTCCATCAGAATATCGTCGTTTGCGCCGATAAGGATAATAACAGAAGAATAACCTCCTATTCCGAAAGACGTCCCCTTCTCGAAGCGGGACTTTTTTCATACTCTTTATGTAAGCGCATTCAGTAGTGAAGGAGGGCAAAAGATGACAAACGAATTTGTACTCGAAATGAAAGGGATATCAAAAGCCTTTCCTGGTGTAAAGGCTCTGAACGATATGCAGTTCCAGCTGAAGAAGGGGGAAATCCACGCTTTGATGGGTGAAAATGGTGCGGGGAAGTCCACTTTCATCAAGATCATAACAGGCGTCCATCAACCAACAGAAGGCGAGATGCTTCTGGTGGGAGAAAAAGTGTCTTTCCAAAATCCTAAACAAGCTCAACAGCATGGAATTGCGGCTATTTATCAGCACGTGACCAGTTATCCCGACTTGTCTGTCACTGAAAATATCTTCATGAATCATGAAATTAGGCACCAAGTATGGAAGACGCTGAATTGGCGGGAGATGCATAAACAGGCTCGGCAGCTGCTGCGTGAATTGGGCAGCAGTTTAGATCCTAAAGCTCAAATGAATACGCTGAGCGTGGCGCAGCAGCAAATCGTCGAAATCGCTAAGGCTATAAGTACGAAGGCAAAAATCATCATTATGGATGAACCGACAGCTGCACTGACTGCAAGAGAAAGTGAAGAGCTGTATCGAATTACCGAAAAGCTGCGGGATGAAGGCACTTCCATCATTTTTATTTCTCACCGTTTCGAGGATATGTACAGACTCGCCAGCCGTGTTACGGTACTGCGCGATAGCAACTACATCGGCACTTGGGATGTGGAAGACATATCAAATGAGAAATTGATTGTTGCGATGGTCGGAAGGGAAATTAATCAGATTTTCCCTGATAAAAAGACGAGCGCAGGAGAGACAGTTCTGGAAGTGAAAAACTTGTGTAAGCTAGGTGAATTCGAGGATATCAGTTTTTCAATCAAAAGCGGCGAAATACTCGGTATGACAGGATTGGTTGGTGCTGGACGAACAGAGGTATGCCAAGCGATATTCGGCATAACAGCCTTTGACAAGGGAGAAATACTGCTGAGCGGCAGGTCGATTCGCAATAAAAATCCACAGGCAGCTATGAATAATGGTATCGGATATTTGGCGGAAGATCGATTGGATCAAGGTTTGCTGGTTGATTGGAGTATCGAAAAAAACATAACCTTAGCAAACTTATCCGATCTATCATCCTTTACTTGGATACACCGTGATAAGGAAAAGCGGCAGGCCAAAGAATTCGGTGAAAAAGTGCATATCAAAGCAACGAGCATCTTTGATTCGGTCAATTCACTTTCCGGTGGAAACCAGCAAAAAGTAGCCGTTGCGAAACTGCTGACAAAGGAACTTAAAGTGATTTTGCTGGATGAACCGACGAAAGGTGTCGATATCGGAGCAAAGGCGGCTATATATGAAATAGTCCAGCAACTGGCAGAAGCTGGTTATGCAGTTCTTTTCGTCTCTTCTGAAATGCCCGAGATCCTAGGTATGAGCGATCGAATCTTAGTATTGAAAGAGGGCAGGATTGCAGCCGACTTCGTTAACAGGGGCATCACCCAAGAGATGATTTTGGAAGCAGCAATGGGCGAAGAGCAAGTACAAGAGAAAAGCGGATAAAGAAGGAGGCGACAAAATGGAAATCAAAACAGAAAATCTAGATCTGGAGAAGAAAAATCCGCTGGCACTGTTTTATCAATTCCGAGAGCTTGGGCTGTTTTTCTTCATCGTTATTTTATGTATCGGGGTACAATTGCGAAATCCTTCTTTTTTAACGGGAGAAAACATCCTTGACATGGCAACCAATACATCGATCCTGGTCATCCTTGCGTTGGGGATGATGATCGTTCTGATTACAAGGGGAATCGATTTGTCGATCGGAGCTGTTATTGCGCTTTCCGGTATGCTGACAGCGCAGCTTGTGGCAGCCAACCCGACAGTCAATCCGTTTCTATGCTTGCTTATTGGTACCATAATCGGAGCTTTGTGCGGGATGGTCATCGGCCTGCTGGTTGCTAAAGTCGGCTTGCTGCCAATCATAGCTACACTAGCTTTGATGAACATTTTCCGTGGTCTTACGTTTTTAGTGAGTGATGGAGAGTGGGTTAGTTCGTATCAAATGTCAGAAAGCTTCGTGGAAATTGCAACCGGAACTTTTCTGGGCCTGAATCATCTAATCTGGATTGCGGTTATTTTCTGCCTCGTATTCTTTTATTTTCTTAATTACACACGTACAGGACGGCAGATCTATGCAGTCGGAAGTAATCCGCAATCAGCAGCTGTGAGCGGTATTAAACAGGGGCGAATCTTGTTCCTTGTGTATACCATCATGGGAGGATTATCCGGTCTGTGCGGCGTCTTGTGGGTATCTAAGTTTGCATCGGCTCAAGGAGATACAGCCTCGGGTTACGAACTTACAGTCATTGCAGCCTGTATATTGGGCGGGGTTAGCATCGCTGGTGGTTCTGGAAAGCTAGCAGGCGTTCTGCTCGGAGCAATATTGCTTGGGATTTTGAACAATGCACTGCCGCTTTTGAATGTATCGCCATTCTGGCAAAACGGTATCCAAGGCTTTATCATTCTGCTTGCCGTTATCGTCAATGCCATCGTGAAACGCCGTGTCGAACGAATTCATCTGCTTAGGAGGGCTGGCTGATGGAACAAAAAAAGCAAACATATCAACCTCGTACTCTAGAAACGAACTTGCCGTTCTCCTGGAAGCGTCTCTTCTTCCAATGGGAATGGATGCTCTTACTCATATTGATCGCCGTGCTCCTGCTCGGAAGCTATGTGTCACCTTATTTCCTGAATTATCCGAGTTTGCGGGACGGAACGATGGTCTTTCTGGATAAAGCATTGATTGTCTTTCCGATGGCGATGATCATGATCATGCGCGATATCGATATTTCTGTAGGTTCAACAGTTGCGTTATCGTCTGTTGTCATGGCCACGCTTTATACAAGTGCAGGTCTGCCGATGGAAGTGGCCATCATTGCTTGTCTAGCAACAGGCGCTATATGCGGTCTGATCAATGGACTCTTGATTGTGAAGTTCAAAGAGCTTTCGGCCGTTATTGTTACACTTGGAACCATGATTCTTTACCGGGGAATTGCTTACATCATTCTGGAAGATCAGGCAGCAGGAGGTTTTCCTGAATGGTTCGGATTCTTTGGATGGGGTTATGTTTTCGGAATACCGTTTCTGCTGATTGTATTCGCAGCGTTGGCTCTACTATTCGGCATCGTGCTGCACAAGACGACTTTCGGGAGAAAAGTATTTGCCATTGGGAACAATCCGACAGCCAGTCGTTTTTCAGGTATCAAGGTAGATAAAGTCAAAGTGATCGTCTTCATGCTGGCAGGATTGCTAGCTGCTGTGACGGCAATTTTCCTTACATCAAGGATGGGCAGCACACGCCCGAACATTGCTACCATGTATGAACTTGACATCATTGCGATGGCAGCGCTTGGCGGTGTCAGCACAGCTGGCGGAAAAGGACGGGTGTTAGGTGTTGTCATAGCTGTTTTCATCATCGGCTATTTGCAATATGGACTCGGGCTAATCAATCTTCCAAGTCAAATATTTTTAATTATTGTAGGAGCATTGCTAATCCTGTCAGTTGCCATTCCAAAGCTTGGCGGCATGATGAAAAGAAAGTGAGTATTCCAGCGCTTGCTGATACTAATAGATAATAAGGGGAGACCGAGATGAAAAAGTGGAGCAAATGGATTGCTATGATGCTGTTAGTATTTATGCTGGCTGCCTGCAGCCAAGGGGCACCGGAATCTAGTGGTACATCTGGTGGAGAGTCAAATGACGGACCAAAGAAATATGCTTTCGTATTTAAAAATACAGGAAATCCGTATGGTGAGAAAATGCTGGACGGTTTTGAGAGTACGATCAAGGAATTAGGCGGAGAAGTCATTCTGCGCTCACCAGATCAGCCAACTGCCGAAGGACAGATCCAGATAATCGAACAGCTGATCACGCAAAAAGTAGATGTTATTGCAGTAGCTGGAAACGATCCGGATGCATTGGAGCCGGCATTGAAGAAAGCAAAAGATCAAGGAATCAAAGTTTTATCAGTTGATTCAGCAGTGAATGCTGCCAGTCGTGATATTCACGTGAACCAAGCTAACCCAGAACGCATCGGCCGGGTACAGATCGAAGCTGTTTCTGAAATGATCGGCGGCGAAGGCCAGATTGCAGTTCTGAGTGCAACAAGCCAGGCTACAAACCAGAATACATGGATCGAATGGATGAAGAAGGAACTTGAAAAAGAAGATTATAAAGATATTGAACTTGTAAAAGTGGCTTACGGAGACGATTTACGTGATAAGAGTGTATCAGAAACGGAAGCATTGCTTAAATCTTACCCTGACTTGAAGGCAATCATTGCACCTACGACTGTTGGTATTGCCGCAGCAGGTAAAGTGCTCACAGACAAAGGCTTAGAAGGCCAAATAGCTTTGACTGGCCTAGGCTTACCAAGTGAGATGGCAACTTATATTAAGAGCGGTGTTAGCCCTTGGATGTACTTGTGGAACCCGATTGATGTCGGTAAAGGAGCTGCTTATGCTGCTTATGAATTGGGTGAAGGCAACATCACTGGCGAACTAGGAGAGAAAGTAGACTTGCGTGATCTTGGTGAAGTGGAAGTGGTCGAGGACGGAGAAGGTACGCAGATTATGCTCGGAGATCCGTTCAAATTCGATGAAACCAATATCGATGAATGGAAAGATGTATATTGATAGTAAAACTGCCGGGGAGTTTTTAATCCCTGGTTTTTTCATAGCAATTCATAGAATAAATGACAAGATTGGCGGTGCTATGTTCTCATCACATATCTATGAACCTTAAAAAGGACATAGAAGGAAGTTTATCGAACATATGAATGAGCCGACTATTGATTAAGACCGTCTCGAAGCCTTTGTAATAAGTAATCTGCAATAGAGGAGGAAAATAATTGGGATATGAACTAAAGACAAAGGAAACAGACAATAGTGTGCTAGATTTTATTGAAGCTGTGGAGAATCCTAAAAAACGAGAAGATGCATATAAGCTTCTTGATATTTTTACAGAGACAACGGGCCATGAAGCCAAAATGTGGGGAGCGAGCATCATTGGTTTTGGTTCTTATCACTATCGATATGCAACCGGACACGAAGGAGACGCACCGCTTGTCGGGTTTTCGCCGAGAAAAGCCAATATCAGTCTCTATCTGGCACCAGGTGAAACAAATAGAGAAGAGCGCTTGCAGAAACTGGGTAAGCATAAGACCGGGAAGGCATGTGTGTATATTAATAAAACAGCAGATATTGATGAAAACGTCTTGAAACAATTAATAACAGACTCAGTCGCCTTTCTAAGAGAAATGTATCCAGAATAATCATAATGACTGAAGACCGGAAAAAGATTCAGCTAGCTCAAAGGACTGGCGATGCAATTTGAAAGCGGTATCATTAATCTGAAGATTAACTAGACGGAGGATAGTATTCAACGTCCTTTAGGAGGAGAGTATATGAGGAAAGCGAAAATTGGCTTATATTCTGTAGGGTTGGAGGCTTATTGGGATCAGTTTCATTCCTTGAAGGAACGTTTGTTAGGATATAACCAGCATGTAAGATACCAGATTGAGCAATGGGCAGATGTATGCAATTTTGGTCTGGTAGACTCTGAGCAAGCTGGAAGGACGGCTGGAGAATACTTTCAAAAGGAGCAGGTAGATCTTATTTTCTGTCATGCAGCAACTTATTGTACGAGTGCTTCCATTCTGCCGATTCATCGAATGTGTTCGGTTCCAGTCATTTTCCTCAATCTCCAGCCGACTCGCCAAATCAATTATGCAGAAACGTCTACTGAGGAATGGCTCGCACATTGTGGCGCTTGTCCAGTACCTGAGTTTGCAAATGCATGTCATCGAGCAAACATCCCATATCATGTTGTGAATGGTTTGCTTGGACTCAGGGAAACTCCATCTGTTTCTATAGCAAATGAAGTGACAGCGGAGGAACCGGAGACAATTGCCGCTTGGGAGCAGATCAAAGAATGGACCGTTGCCGCGTCTGTGAGGAACAGTCTCCAATATAGTAATTTTGGTTTTCTCGGAAACACATACAGCGGCATGCTGGATATGTACAGTGACTTTACTATGTTGCAGTCACAGCTGGGCATCCATGTAGATGTATTAGAAATTGGGGACTTAAAAGAACAATTAGAGCAAGTGTCGGAAGAAGAGGTGGAGACAAAACGGGCCGAAATAGAGAATGTGTTTACAATCAGTGACGATTCGCACAGTGACCCAATTGCTAAGAAACCGACAGAAAAACAAATGAATTGGGCTGCAAAAGTGGCTGCAGCGGAGGAACAGCTCGCTAATCAAAGGAATTTAGCTGCTTTAACTTATTATTATCATGGTGCGCCAGGCAGTGAGGAAGAAGCATTGCAGGCAGGAATGATTGTCGGCAACAGTCTGCTGACAGCTAAACATATTCCATGTGCTGGAGAAGGTGACTTAAAAACAAATATTGCAATGAAAATCTGCGACTTACTCGATGCAGGCGGCAGTTTTGCTGAAATTGTGCTCACGGACTACGTAGAAGGAACGATATTGCTTGGTCATGATGGTCCTTTCCATATAGCTATAGCAAAGGATAAGCCTATATTGCGTGGAATGGGACTATATCATGGAAAGCAGGGATCTGGTGTGGCAGTGGAAGCGAAGGTGAAAGCCGGTCCGGTTACAACATTGAATGTCACCCAGACAGTGGAAGGGAAAGTAAAATTCATTATCAGTGAAGGAAAAGCAATAGATGGTCCAATCATGCAAATTGGAAATACACAGACACATGTCAGCTTCGAAGAGCATCCGGATGCTTATATGAAAAGATGGTTTAAGGAAGCACCGACGCATCATTGTGCACTGGCAGTCGGCCATATTGCTTCTCAACTGGAGAAGATATCCATACTTCTTGATGTAGATTACGTCATTCTATGATTTTTTAACCTTCGGAATTGCTATATTTTAACACAATCGACTACACTAGTTAACCATATTTATATTATGTTAACTAATATAGTCACTTTTTTCTCAAAATTATGTCTTTCATCTAGCCAGCAGAAGAAACTCTGTGATACTATTTTACCTAAGTAAAGAAAAAGCGTAATGGAGAGAGACACATGAAGGTAGCAAAATTTGGTGGTAGTTCAGTAGCAAGCGCGGAACAGCTCCGCAAAGTAGCACAAATCGTGAAAGCTGATCAGGAGCGGAAAATCATCGTCGTTTCTGCGCCCGGTAAACGCGACAAAGCGGATACTAAGGTAACGGATTTACTTATTGCTATAGGAGAAGCACATAGCAAAGGGGAAGACGTCAGTACACAGGTAGAAAAAGTTCTGTCACGTTTCCGATCTATTGTTGAAGAACTAGAGCTCGATAATCATTTAGTTGAGCAAATAGCGGATCAACTGAAGGGTATCCTGGCCGATTCAATCCCTGCAGTTAATAAGATGGATGCGTTGAAGGCGACAGGGGAAGATTCTCTTGCCAAAGTATTCAGTGCTTATCTAAATAAATTAGGTGTGCAGGCAGCCTATGTGAATCCTCAAGAAGCAGGTTTGCTTGTAAGAGAGGAATTAGGCGGTGCGCGAATATTGGATGAGAGCTTCGAGCTTTTATACAAACTGCGCGACCGTGATGGAGTACTTGTCATTCCGGGCTTCTTTGGCTACACAAAAGAAGGGAAGCTAGCAACATTCCCAAGAGGTGGGTCGGATATTACTGGTTCTATCGTAAGCGCAGGCGTGAAAGCTTCTTTATATGAGAACTTCACTGATGTAGATAGCGTTTACAGTGTAAATCCTAATATTGTCGATAATCCAAAAGAGATCAACACGCTGACATACCGGGAAATGCGAGAGTTGTCTTATGCAGGCTTCTCTGTCTTCCATGATGAAGCACTTATTCCGGCCTTCCAAGCAAAAATACCAGTATGTGTGAAAAATACAAACAATCCTTCTGCACCTGGTACGATGATCGTGGCCGAAAGGGAAGTATCCGGTAATCCAGTCATCGGAATCGCCAGTGATACAGGCTTCTTGAGTATCTATATCAGCAAGTACTTAATGAACCGTGAGCTAGGGTTCGGACGGAAACTGCTGCAAATACTTGAAGAAGAGAATATATCCTTCGAGCATGCACCATCCGGAATCGACGATATGAGCGTAATTCTCCGTGAAAGCCAGCTGCCGCCTGACAAAGAAGCAATTGTCGTTCGCAGACTAAAAGAAGAACTGCAAGCGGATCAAGTATCGATTGACCGTGAGTTGGCCATGATCATGATTGTTGGTGAAGGAATGATCGAGACAATTGGTGTATCCAGCACAGCTACAAAAGCATTTACTGATGCAAATGTGAACATCGAAATGATCAACCAAGGATCCTCAGAAGTATCGTTGATGTTCGGTGTCAAAGCACGTCAAATCAATGAAGCAGTGCAATCTTTGTATACAGCATTTTTCCAGAAATAAAGCATCCGGGCAGCGTCTTTTCCGACGTTGTCCGGATTTTTAACTTTAAATCTATAGAACTGCTGTCTCCTAGACTCCTTTTTCTGCTTTCAGGTACCCTTATAGCAATAGTGTAAAAGTGCTTTCAATCTTTTGGAAGGGGTTTCTATTACTTCTTTGCACGTCAATTCCTCTAAATCCCCAAGAATGAACGTTCCAGTCTGCTAAAGCTTAGCTCGATAATCTGATTGTACATATAACGAGTAGAGCTGTAGATCAGTTCTGCGATATTGCCCCTTACACCGACGCTTCTATCTGCAGAAAAAAGAAGGTATTTTCTATTATTCAGAGGACTGATACTTGAAAATGTTTCGATTTATTGTGCATTGGTAATCCTGTAAGAGAATACGAACTTTATGCTGTTTGATGCAATGAAGGACATAGAGCTACAGGTTAAAATTGATAACTTGGATAGCGTTATGGATGCAAGGTGATTTTTTAAATAGGCGAGTGTATCAAATGAAACCTTGTTTCCTGTTTTATAAATGAAATTCTTTGCAGAACCAACTACGAAATAATGCACACATATATAGTTGGAGTTATCCTCTGTAGTAAGGTTGTGTTCAATCATCTGAGAGTCCTCAACTTCTGCCTATTTGCATATGAATTTCCTCAGAGAACTCTATGAGCGTGAAGGGAAGATAAGAGGTATAGTTAAGAAAGATATTAGATGAAATAGTCACTCCTTGCATGTCAAAAATCTTATTATTGCTAATTTCTGCAGACTAGTTTACGCTATATATGTGCAAAACTTTGCAGGATGTGATTATATTGAAACAATTACTTATTGTTGGAGCAGGGGAAGAAGCAGTTGAATTTATTAAATTGTTCCAACGGAAAAAAGGCTTTCGGATAGTCGGAATGCTAGTCAAACAGCCTAGTGCAATCGTGAAATATCAAGCTGAACGATTAGATATTCCTCTCTGGAAAGACGTGACGGCGGAATCGCTTGATCACGTCGACTTTGTGCTGGAAACTTCAGAAAGATTAACAGACTACCTTGAACCGACTTCCTGCAAAGCGGAAATCATATCCGGACAAAGCGCACATCTGATGCTAGCATTCGCATCTCAAGAAGAGACAGAGAAAACTTCTACATATAATAACCAGCAGTTTCGCAGTAAAACGCTGGAGTACTTGCATGAGGGGGTCCTGTGCGTCAATCGCCAGGACGAGATTATATATATAAACGAAGCAGCCGAAAAACTGCTTGGCAGCAAGAAACACCAACTGATAGGACAGCCGATTACGTATGTTCTGCCTGACTCGAGGCTGCCTGAGACTATTCGAAAAAGAGAGCGTTACGTGGATGAACAGCTAAGACTTCCTTCCGGTATTGAGATTGTCTATACCTGTGCTCCGATGGAAAATGACCAAGAGGAAGTAACTGGTGCTTTTAGTGTAATGAAGAAAACAATTGATATCGTTGCTTTAGCAGAAAAACTTACAGATGCCAGAGAAGTGAAGTCAATGTTGGAAGCGATTATTGATTCCTCGCAGGAGGCAATCAGTGTAGTAGACGAGAATGGTATTGGTCTGATTGTCAATCCTGCTTATACACGGCTAACCGGATACACTTCTGAGCAGATAGTCGGGAAACCGGCGGTGACGGATATCATGGAAGGGGAGAGCTTGCATATGCAGGTTCTTCGGACGCGCAGACCAGCCACTGGTGCTCGGTTGCGTGTCGGGAAACACGGTAAAGAAATGATGGTCAATGCGGCGCCGATCATTGTCGATGGAAAGCTTCGCGGAAGTGTTGGTGTCCTACATGATATCTCTGAACTGCACGAATTGCAGGATGAAGTGCAACGAGCCCGAAAGATTATCCGCAGTCTGGAAAATAAATACACGCTGAATGATGTTATATCTGAATCGGAAACGATGCAAGTCACACTTGAACAAGTCAAATTCGCTGTAAATGCAGATGCGCCGTGTCTACTGCGAGGGGATGCAGGTGTAGGCAAGGGTATGTTTGCTGCTATTATCCATAATGAAAGTAAACGACGCCATCGGCCGTTTATCCGAGTCGATTGTGCAGTTGGTGATGAAGAAAGTTTAGAAAAACAGCTATTCGGATCACTGCGCAACAATCACACTACTGGAATGATTGAAAAAAGTGACGGCGGCACACTGTTTCTGGATGATATAGATGGTATGCCGATTCGTGTCCAGGAAAAGCTTTCAGACTTCATGACTACAGGTAAACTGCAGCTCACCTCCGGGAAATTGAAACAAGTGGATGTTCGGATAATAGTTAGTGCGCGTCATCCTTTAGAACGCGCGGTTTTCGAAAAACGATTTTATGAACCGTTCTTCGAGAGGCTAAAGCGTATAACAATCTATATACCAGCTTTAGTTGAGCGGATGAAAGATTTCGAAGGACTGTTATCCACAATTGTCCACAAGCAGAATCAGCTGCTGCAATGTTCTGTTCAATCTGTTTCTGAAGCATCAATAAGTGTATTGAAAGATAAGAAATGGTCCCATAATGTGAAAGAGCTGGAAACAACAATAGCCCAAGCAATGACATTCCTGGAAAAGACGGAACATATTATCCAACCGAAGCATCTGCAGATTTCATCCTTGGATCAGCAATTCTTAGCGGGCACTTTACAGGAACAGGTGGAGAACTTAGAGAAGCAGCTGATTGAATCAGCTCTTCGGGCGAACGACTTTAATAAAAAAGCGACGGCAGATCAGCTTGGAGTGTCGATTCGTAATCTTTACTATAAGATGGATAAATATGATTTTGATAGAAGTGGCATGCAAGATTTTTCATAATGGGGAAGGAAGAATACGATGCATAAGTTTACCGCTCTTGAAAAAATGGCAGCTGCGAAGCAGGGTTTTACTATTGCAATAGCAGCTTCAGATGACCCTTCCATTCTTAAGGCAGTAAAGAAAGCGGCGGATCAGCAGATGGCAACATTTCTGCTGTATGGAGATATTGATCGGCTGAAGCAGTTTATGAAGGAAGAACAGCTGACAGAAGATAAAATTACGTGCATCCACGCACCATCCGCAGACAGAGCCGCAGATATGGCGATAGAAGCCTGGAAATCAGGCAAGGCGGAAATGCTGATGAAAGGAATTGTCAGCACAGATGTCTTGGCGGGTAAGATATTGAAGGATAAAACGATGCTCAAGCCAGGCAGCATCCTGTCGCAGCTCGCTATCTTTGATATTCCGTCTTATCATAAGTTGCTTTTCTTGACGGATGCAGGTATTAATATCGCACCGTCCTTAGAGTTGAAGAGGAAAATCTTAGATAACGCCGTATCTGTTTACACGAAGATGCTCCACACAGAACCTAAAGTCGCCGCACTTGCCGCCACTGAAAAAGTGAACTCTGCCATGCCGGCGACGACTGACGCAGCGCTGCTTTCTGTCATGCAGCAGCGTGGGCAGGTTACAAATTGTCAAATTGATGGTCCGCTCGCACTGGATAGTGCTTTATCTGCACAGTCGGCTGCTATCAAAAAAATTGATTCAACTGTTGCGGGAGATGCAGACATACTATTGGTCCCGGAAATTGAAAGTGGAAATATGCTATATAAATCCTTTACCTATACAGCAGGAGCTGTAAGTGCCTCCTTGCTTGTCGGAACAAAATCACCTGTTATCCTCACATCACGTGCGGACGACAGCACTAGTAAATATTTTGCAATATGCTTCGCAATAGCGGCAGCATCACTTGCCTAGGAGGAATTAAGATGAAAATCTTTGAAACGTTGGAACAATACGATTATGAACAGCTAGTCCTTTGCCAGGATAAAGAATCCGGTTTGAAAGCAATCATCGCAATCCATGACACAACACTCGGTCCGGCTCTTGGCGGCACAAGAATGTGGACATACGCAACAGAAGAAGAGGCAATCGTCGATGCACTGCGACTGGCAAAAGGTATGACGTATAAAAATGCTGCTGCAGGTTTGAATCTTGGCGGAGGAAAGACTGTTATTATCGGGGATCCGAAAAAAGACAAAAACGAAGCGATGTTCCGCGCATTCGGCCGTTACGTACAATCTTTGAATGGCCGCTACATCACAGCAGAAGATGTTGGCACGACAGTAGAGGATATGGAGCTTATCCATACAGAAACGGATTTCGTAACTGGTATCTCTGCTGAATCTGGCTCATCAGGCAACCCATCTCCAGTAACAGCTTATGGCGTATACAAAGGAATTAAAGCGTCGGCCAAAGAAGCATTCGGTGATGACAGCTTGGAAGGAAAGACTATTGCTGTACAAGGTATCGGAAATGTTGCTTATGCTTTGTGTGAACATCTTCATGCAGAGGGTGCCAAACTGATTGTCACTGACATTAACAAGGAAGCTGTCCAGAAAGCAGTTGAAGCATTCGGAGCAACTGCAGTAGACCCGGATGATATTTACGGTGTTGAATGTGATATCTTTGCTCCTTGTGCTCTCGGCGCAGTAATCAATGACGATACATTGCGTGTGTTGAAAGCGAAAGTAGTAGCTGGAGCTGCAAACAACCAGCTGAAAGAAGAACATCACGGACAAATCCTGTTCGAACGCGGTATCGTTTATGCACCTGACTATGTGATCAACTCCGGCGGTGTTATCAACGTTGAGGATGAATTACATGGCTACAACAGAGAGCGTGCGCTTCGCAAAGTAGAAACAATCTATGACAGCTTGCAGCGCGTATTCGAAATTGCAAAACGTGATGACATTCCGACTAGTCTTGCTGCTGATAGAATGGCTGAGGAGAGAATCGAAACAATGCGCAGATCCAGAAGCCAATTCCTGCGTAACGGTCATCATACTTTAAGCAGAAGATAATAACGAGGGGGAAACCGCGTGCAAACAGCAGAAAACCGTATTTTAGCTATTAATCCAGGTTCTACTTCTACGAAAATCGGTGTGTTTGATGACGAGCATAACATTTTTGAACGAGTGATCCGCCATGATTTAGAAGATATCGGCGGATTTGAAAAAGTGATGGATCAGTACCAGTTTCGGAAACAAATCATTTTGGATGCATTGGATTTCGAAGGTATCAACGTATCGAAGCTAACTGCGGTCTGTGCACGCGGCGGACTGCTCCGTCCGCTTGAGGGCGGTACATATCGTGTGAACGAAGCAATGCTTGCTGATCTTAAAGCAGGCTATAATGGCGAACACGCCTCCAATTTAGGAGGATTGATTGCTTATGAAATTGCAAGCAGCCTTCATATACCGGCTTTCATCACTGACCCTGTTGTGGTCGATGAATTGGATCCGCTGGCACGGCTTTCTGGGTTGCCTGGAGTGGAGAGAAAGAGCATTTTCCATGCATTGAACCATAAAGCTATTGCACGCAAAGCGGCAGCTGCCAAGGATAAGATTTACGAGGAAGCTAATATTATCGTCGTGCATCTTGGAGGCGGAATTACTGTCGGTGCACATCATCATGGACGCGTGATCGATGTGAACAATGGATTGAGCGGAGAAGGACCTTATACACCCGAACGCGCAGGAACAGTTCCGGCTGGTGATTTGATTGAGCTGGCTCTAACCGGTGAGTACACGAAGAATCAGCTTCTAAAGATGCTGACGACCAAGGGTGGTTTCATGGGTTATCTCGGTACGAATGATGGAAGACTTATTGCCGACCGGATTAAAAAAGGCGATCAAGAAGCAAGGGTGATTTTTGAAGGCATGGTGTATCAGACAGCGAAAGAAGTTGGCGCAATGAGCGTCGTTCTCTCTGGAGAAGTCGATGCGATTGCAGTGACTGGCGGGCTTGCAAATGATGAGCTGTTCATCTCCATGCTAAAGGATCGAGTGAGCTGGATTGCTGATGTGCTTGTGTATCCAGGTGAAAACGAGCTTCGTGCTCTAACGGAAGGTGCACTTCGTGTCATGCGAAAAGAAGAAGCGGCAAAAGTTTATGTCGTATAGGAGGCAGAAACAATGGTAAGAGAATATGACATTGTCATCTTAGGAGGCGGTACGGGCGGATACGTAGCCGCTATCCGTGCTTCCCAATTAGGTTTAAAGACAGCTATTGTGGAAAAAGCAGAGCTTGGCGGAACTTGTCTGCACCGAGGATGCATCCCATCCAAGGCATTACTCCGTTCCGCTGAGATTTACCGGCAAACAAAGGAAGCAGCAGCTTTCGGTATACATACAACAGATGTACGTCTGGACTTTTCAGGAGTACAGCAAAGAAAAGAAAAAATCATCGATCAGCTGCATCGCGGTGTTCAGCACTTAATGGAAAAAGGTAAGATTGATGTTTTCCAAGGATACGGCAGAATCCTCGGACCTTCTATTTTCTCTCCGACAGCAGGAACGATTTCTGTGGAATTTACCGACGGCAGTGAAAATGAAATCTTACTTCCGAAAAACGTAATCGTTGCAACAGGTTCCTCTCCCCGTGCCTTACCAGGTATCGAATTTGATGAATCTAAGATCCTTAGTTCTGAAGGTGCGCTGGCGCTGCAGGAACTGCCGGAAAGCATAACGATTATCGGTGGAGGTGTAATCGGAATCGAGTGGGCATCGATGCTCCATGATCTCGGTACAAAAGTTACCGTACTCGAATACCAGGATCGAATCCTGCCTACTGAAGACGAACATATCAGCAAGGAAATGTTCAAGCAGCTCAAAAAGCGCGGTATTGTTATCCATACAAATGTGCAAGTGGAGAACGCTGCAGCTGATGAAAGCAAGGTAACGGTCAAGGCGCAGATGGACGGAGAACAGCAAGTTTTCGTTTCTGATAAGATTCTAGTCTCTGTTGGTCGTACGGCGAATGTAGGAGATATCGGGCTGAAAAATACTGATATCCAGTTATCAGAGCAAGGTTTCATCCAGACGAACGCTTTTTATCAGACGAATGAATCCCACATTTATGCAATCGGCGATTGTATTGGCGGTATGCAGCTGGCACATGTTGCCTCCAGAGAAGGCATGATCGCGGTAGAGCATATTGCAGACGTTCAAACGGAAAGCTTGGATTACAGCATGGTTCCTGCATGTGTCTACAGCTTCCCGGAAACAGCAAGTGTTGGTTTGACAGAGGCACAAGCGAAAGCAGAAGGTTATACGGTTAAAACAGGAAAAATGAGTTTCCAGGCAATCGGAAAAGCATTGGTATACGGGGAGTCTGAAGGCTTCGTGAAAATAATCGCCGATGAGAAGACAAACGACCTGCTTGGCGTGCACATGATTGGTCCACACGTGACTGATATGATCTCAGAAGCTGCTCTTGCCAAGCTGCTTGATGCGACACCTTGGGAAATTGGTCAGACGATCCATCCGCATCCGACACTCTCGGAAATTATCGGAGAAGCGGCACTTGCGGTCGATGGAGAGCAAATCCATGGCTAAGATATTGAAGAAAGGGGGAGCGGCGATGTCAGAAACAAGACATGCTTCTCTTGGAATATCAGACGAAAAAGTATTGGAAATGTATAAGTGGATGCTCCTGGCAAGGAGAGTAGATGAACGTATGTGGCTCTTGAACAGAGCTGGTAAAATACCGTTTGTTATTTCTTGTCAAGGACAGGAAGCAGCGCAGGTTGGTGCTGCAATGGCGTTGGATAGAGACATCGATTATCTTTTGCCTTATTATCGTGACTTAGGCTTAGTAATGCCGTTTGGTATGACTGCGAAAGATTTGATGCTATCTGCATTCGCGAAAGCGGAAGATCCGAACTCCGGCGGCCGTCAAATGCCAGGACATTTTGGGAAGAAGTCTTCTCGAATCGTCACTGGTTCTTCACCTGTGACAACACAAGTGCCGCATGCTGTTGGTTTTGCGCTAGCTGCCAAAATGGAAAAGAAACAGCTGGTCAGCTTTGTAACATTAGGTGAGGGTTCCTCAAACCAAGGTGATTTCCACGAGGGTTTGAATTTTGCAGGTGTTCATAAATTACCGGTAATTACGATGGTTCAAAATAATAAATATGCCATCAGTGTTCCGCAGGAAAAACAGCTTGGCTGCGTGAATGTGTCTGATCGCGCTCAAGGGTATGGCATGCCAGGATTTACGATTGACGGTAATGATCCTTTAGCTGTATATCAAACTGTGAAAGAAGCGCGAGAGCGTGCACTGAATGGAGAAGGACCTACGCTTATTGAGACAGTAGGATACCGTCTCACACCGCATTCCAGTGATGACGATGATATGACATACCGGGAAAAGCAAGAAGTCGAGGAAGAGCGTAAGAAAGATGGATTGCTGACATTCGGTGCCTATCTGCGTGAAACTGGAGTTCTGACAGAAGACTTAGAAAACCAAATGGAAGAAGAAATTAAGCAAATCGTAAATGAAGCAACAGACTATGCTGAGCATGCTGAAGATCCGGAACCGGAATCCGCACTGCTTCATGTGTATGCCGATTAAGGGGGAGAAATAATGCCAGTAATGTCCTATATCCAGGCAATTACGCAGGCGATGCGTGAAGAAATGGAAGCAGATGAAAAAGTTTTCGTATTAGGAGAAGACGTCGGAAAAAAAGGCGGTGTGTTCCGAGCTACAGATGGCCTGTATGATACATTCGGTGCAGACCGTGCACTGGATGCTCCTCTTGCAGAATCGGCAATCGCCGGTGTTGCAGTAGGTGCTGCGATGTATGGTTTAAAGCCGATTGCTGAAATGCAGTTCGCTGATTTCATCATGCCGGCGGTTAACCAAATCGTCTCAGAAGCAGCAAAGATCCGTTACCGATCCAATAACGACTGGACTTGTCCAGTTACGATACGTGCTCCATATGGTGGCGGCGTCCATGGTGCTTTATATCATTCCCAATCCGTAGAGGCGGTTTTCGCTAACCAGCCTGGCTTGAAGATTGTTATGCCTTCCACGCCTTATGACGCGAAAGGGCTCTTAAAAGCAGCTATACAGGATCCGGATCCTGTATTGTTCTTTGAACATAAACGTGCTTACCGTCTTATCAAAGGTGAAGTGCCAGCTGATCCGTACACGTTGCCGATTGGAAAAGCAGATGTGAAACGCGAAGGTTCCGATATAACGGTTATTACGTACGGCTTATGTGTGCATTTTGCACTGCAGGCGGCTGAAAAGCTTGCTGCTGAAGGTATCGAAGCACATATCCTTGATCTGCGTACCATTTATCCGCTTGATAAAGATGCGATCATCGAGGCTGCTTCCAAGACAGGAAAAGTTTTGCTTATTACAGAAGATAATAAAGAAGGCTCGATTATTGGTGAAGTTGCAGCAATCATCGGAGAGAATTGCCTCTTCGACCTGGATGCGCCGATTCAGCGATTGGCAGCACCCGATGTGCCAGCGATGCCTTATGCGCCTAGTACAGAGAAATACTTCATGGTCAATCCTGCTAAAGTGGAAGCAGCCATGCGAGAATTAGCGGAATTCTAAACGAGGTGTAATGATGACGATAGAAAAAATAACAATGCCAAAGCTTGGTGAAAGTGTCACAGAAGGTACGATTAGCACGTGGCTCGTCAAACCAGGTGACCAAGTAAGTAAATATGATGCCATCGCAGAAGTGATGACAGATAAAGTCAATGCAGAAATCCCAAGCAGTTTTACTGGTGTGATCAAAGAATTGGTTGTGTCCGAAGGTGATACGGTCGAAGTAGGCACGTTGATTTGTACAATTGAAACAGAAGAGGCGGGAGAGAAGAAACAAACAGATACACCTTCATCTGCTGCAGCTGAAACAGAATCAATCAGTACTGCTAGTCCTGATACAGCGATGAAATCGCGTTATTCACCAGCAGTTATGCGGCTTGCACAAGAAAATGATTTAGACCTTACTGCTATTACAGGCACCGGGAAAGGCGGACGGATTACACGCAAGGACGTCGAAGCAATCATTGCGTCTGGTGAAAAGCCGCAAAAACAAGAGCAAAAGCAAACAGCAACTGCAGAGGCACCATCACCTGTACGTGATGAGCAGACAACTGAACCAGCAAAAGTAACACAATCAGACGCTGCTGGTAAAGCTATACCGGTTACCGGTGTTAGAAAAGCTATTGCAAATAATATGGTTAAAGCAGCAACTGAAATTCCGCATGCATGGATGATGGTGGAAGTGGATGTTACTGACCTGGTTGCTTACCGTAATAAGGTAAAGGATACATTCAAAGAAAAAGAAGGTTATTCGCTAACTTTCTTTAGTTTCTTCGTAAAAGCTATCGCACAGGCACTGAAGGAATTCCCGCAGCTAAACAGCTCTTGGGCAGGCGATAAGATAATCCAGCATGACGACGTAAATATTTCTATTGCGGTAGCAAAAGATCAGGAATTATTTGTCCCGGTCATTCAATCTGCTGATGACTTGAGTGTAAAAGGTGTTGCAAAACAAATTACGAACCTTGCTAAAAAAGCTCGTACAGGTAAACTAACAGCAGCTGACATGCAAGGCGGAACATTTACGGTGAACAACACTGGCTCCTTTGGTTCAGTCCAAAGCATGGGCATCATCAACTATCCGCAAGCAGCAATATTGCAAGTAGAATCGATTGTAAAACGGCCAGTCATCATCAATGATATGTTCGCTGCTAGAGATATGGTGAATCTGTGTCTCAGCCTGGATCATCGAGTTCTTGATGGTTTGATCTGCGGACAATTCATGGCTAGAGTGAAAGAGATTCTGGAGAACGTATCCGAATCAACGATGCCGGTCTACTGAGAAGTTCAAAGAAATTGAAAGAGACTGAAATTGCTGATACACTTAAAATAGTGTAAAAGGAGGAATACCGATGGCAGATTTCAGAATGTTTATGAACGATATTGTAACGACTGCTAGGAAAGATCTTACCGATGCAGGATATACAGAATTAACAACACCGGAGGACGTGGATTCCACGCTTAAAAACTCCGGAACAACACTTGTAATGATCAACAGCGTCTGTGGATGTGCCGGCGGGATTGCTCGCCCGGCAGCTGCGCATAGTCTGCATTATGACAAGCGCCCTGATCAGCTTGTGACGGTTTTCGCAGGTCAGGATAAAGAAGCGACAGAGAGAGCTAGACAATATTTCACAGGCTTCCCGCCAAGTTCTCCGTCATTTGCTTTCTTAAAGGACGGCGAAATTGTTACGATGATCGAACGTCATGATATCGAAGGTCATGAGCCGATGGAGGTAGTCAATAGACTGCAATCATTGTTTGATGAGCATTGTAAAGAAGTTTGACAGAAGAAGTCCCCATCCATTGGATGAGGGACTATTCTTCTTTTGATCACTTTTGACGAGGAGCACCATTGTGAAAATAGGTTACCGTACGATTAAGACTGCGGTAGGAACACCGCTCGCGATATGGATAGCGGAGCTTCTGCAGCTGGAAAACAGTGTATCAGCAGGTATCCTGACGATTTTGTGTACTCAAGTAACGAGAAAAAAATCTTTTCTGGCTGCTTGGCATCGAGTGGCTGCCTGTTTGTTGGCAATCGTGCTGTCTTTTTTGATATTTGAGACAATTGGTTTCCATCCGATTAGTATAGGCATCTTGCTGCTTGTCTTCATTCCGATTACTGTCATGCTGCGAGTCTCGCCAGGAATCGTATCAAGTGCTGTTATCATTTTGCATTTATATAATTCTCACCATATCACGCTGGATTTGATAATTAATGAGATTATCCTTATAACTGTCGGGATAGGCGTGGCGCTCATAGTGAATTTATATATGCCAAGCTTGGATGCTACGATCCGACGTAAGCAGATTATTCTTGAACGGAATTTCACGAAGATCTTAGAAGAGGTTGCACTGTATCTTCGAGAAGGCGACCAGTCATGGTCAGGGGAAGAAATCACCCAGACGGAAAAAGTTCTGAAGGAAGCAAACCAGCTTGTCGGCAGGGATGTGGAGAATCATGTGCTCAGGTCAGAGCATCCGTATTATGATTACTTCGAGATGCGAACGAAGCAATTTGCAATATTGAAACGGATTCTGCCGCTTATCAGCAGACTTCCGGAGACTTCTTATTCGCAGTGCGAGCAGCTGGCTCATTTCTTTTCCGGCCTTGCCGATTCAGTGCATCCAGGTAATACGGCTGTACTGTTCCTGGAAGAACTCGAGTCGTTGCGACAGTCCTTCGATGAAGATCCACTTCCAAAGACAAGAGAGGAATTCGAAACGCGTGCCCATTTGTTACAGCTATTGTACGAAATGGAAAACTACCTGGAACTGAAACAATCGTTCAAAGAAAGCGATGTGCAACATAGAAATAGACAGAGGAAGCCACAATAAGAGCATTATCACCTTTAAGGAGATGTTCTTATGCGTACGCTGCTTGTAGCTTTCACTTGTCTGTCTATACTTTCTCCTTTATGGCCGTTTGGGGAGAATCCAGTGCCGGGAAGACCGCTTATCATCGTCAATAAAACGACAAATCAGCTCGCCTTTCTGGATGATGGTGAAGTTATCAAGATATATCCGGTTGCCACTGGAAAGACACCTGAAGCGACACCTGAAGGACTGTTTATGACATTGTTCAAAACAAAGTACCCTGCCTATACCCGTAAACAGATTGCAGGTGGTGACAAAGACAATCCGTTAGGAAGCAGATGGATCGGCTTCAACGCGAATAATACGCAAGGACGTACTTTCGGAATTCATGGAACGAACAGACCGGAGTCCATCGGCAGCCGAGTCTCAGCAGGTTGTATACGGATGCGGAACGAAGATGTCGAAGAATTGTTTGAACAAGTGCCCGTCGGGACGAAGGTAAGGATCATGACAGGCTGGAAGTCGTTTGAGGAAATTGGGATAGAAGATGGAGCTATTTTGTCTCCTAAAAGACAAAATAGCTCAGGGTAATTGCGAGTGTGGAGATAAGCATCGTGAATATCATTAAGTAAACCATAAATTTCATGGCAATATTTTGCTTAGATCTTTTTTTGTTATGCTTGGCCATTGAAGCGGACCCCCCTTATCTATTTATGTCCATTGTACAGGGAAGCAGGTAAGGGGACAAGGAGAAACCAATAAGTAGAATAGGAGTACATAATTATGATTAAAATGAATGAAGATCGTTTAGTCGAAGAGTTCTTCGAATTAGTACAAGTTGATTCAGAAACAGGGAATGAAAAAGAAATTGCTGAAGTGCTGAAAAGAAAGTTCACCGAACTAGGTGTGCAAGTAAAAGAAGATGACTCAATGGCGAAAACCGGCCATGGAGCAAATAATTTGATTTGTACATGGAAAGGAAATGTCGAGTCAGCTGAAACAATTTATTTCACTTCTCACATGGATACGGTGGTGCCTGGACAAGGAATTAAACCGCAGATCAAGGATGGATATATTACGAGCGACGGTACGACTATTCTCGGTGCGGATGATAAAGCGGGACTAGCCGCAATCCTTGAAACTATCAAGGTTTATAGGGAGCAGGAATTGCTGCATGGCACAGTGCAGTTCATTATCACAGCTGGTGAGGAATCCGGACTTGTCGGAAGCCGGGCACTAGATCCATCCTTGCTGACAGCTTCATTCGGGTATGCAATTGACAGCGATGGCCCGGTTGGTGACATTGTCGTGGCAGCTCCAACGCAAGCAAAGGTGCTGGCCAAGATTTATGGAAAGACTGCACATGCGGGTGTGGCACCTGAAAAGGGGATTTCTGCTATAACGTTAGCAGCAAGAGCAATTTCGAAGATGCCTCTTGGAAGAATTGATGAAGAAACGACTGCGAATATCGGAAGCTTTGCTGGTGGTAAACAGACAAATATAGTTTGTGATTACGTCGAAATACTAGCTGAAGCAAGATCTTTGGAAACAAGTAAGATGGAAGAACAAGTTCAGAAAATGAAACGTGCTTTTGAACAGACTGCCGAAGATATGGGCGGCCGTGCAGAGGTAGAAGTAAAAGTGATGTACCCAGGCTATAAGCAGCAAGCTGGAGACCGTGTTGTCGAAGTTGCTCGTGCTGCGGCGAAAACCATTGGGCGTGACAGTAACTTAACAAGAAGTGGCGGCGGCAGTGATGCGAATGTAATTGCAGGTTTTGGAATTCCGACCGTCAACCTGTCTGTCGGCTATGAAGAAATCCATACAACTAATGAGCGTATTCCAGTAGCTGAATTGGTTAAATCAGCTGAATTGGTTGCAGCCATCATCCGTGAGGTTGCGAACAGCTGATAAGTAGGAGGCACATGCCTCCTATTTTTTTTGCAAACATGATATAATAAGAACGACAGTTCGCATTGAGAGGAGGGACAGCATGCAGCCAAAAGGAAGGGCTATTTTCCATGTGGATATGAATAGTTTTTATGCTTCGGTTGAGATGGCATATGATCCAACGCTCCGCGGAAAGCCGCTCGCAATCTGCGGAAACCCTGCCGAGCGGAAAGGTATCGTCGTAACAAGCAGCTATGAAGCGAGGAAAAAGGGTGTTCGAACGACAATGACGCTTTGGGAAGCGAGGCGCTTATGCCCGGAATTGCTCGTGCTGCGCCCGAACTTTGAACGGTACCGGAAAGCTTCCAGTGAGATGTTTAAAATTCTGCAGGAAGTGACGCCAGTTATTCAGCCGGTTTCCATAGATGAAGGATATATGGATGTAACGGATTATGCTCATTTGGGATCTTCCTTGGAAATTGCCCAAACAATACAGAACCGTATCTTGAAGGAGCTGGATTTACCTTGCAGCATCGGGATCGCTCCGAATAAATTTCTAGCCAAGATGGCCTCAGATATGAAAAAACCGCTTGGCATCACAATATTGCGAAAGCGGGATATTCCTGAATTACTGTGGCCGCTTCCGATTGAAGAAATGTACGGTGTCGGTGAAAAGACTGCAGAGAAAATGCGGTCACTCGGTATTAAGACGATTGGTGACTTAGCTCATAAGGATATATACCAGTTAAAACGCATCTTCGGTATAAACGGGGAGAGACTGGCAAATCGAGCCAATGGTTTAGATGACAGACCGGTTGACCCAGAAGCGGTAAACAGTTTCAAAAGTATCGGAAGCTCGCAGACGCTTCCGCAGGATACAACCGATGATAAAGAATTGGATAAGCTACTCAGGGATTTATCTAGAAGTGTAGAGAAACGCATGCACCGGAAAGAAGCGATTGCAAAGGGTATACAGCTTATGATACGTTACCATGATCGTAAAACAATCACTCGAAGTATGAAGTTGCAGCATTTTATGGAATCAGCGAATGAAGTGTTCAACCATGCGCAATCCTTGCTGCAGAAGCATTGGAACGGAGAACCAATTCGTTTGTTAGGTGTCAGTGTTTTTGATGTGGCGGAGAAAAAGGACGTTGGCAAGCAACTTGATTTGTTCACATACGAAAAAGAAGCATCAAAAGAGGGCTTATATCAGGCCATCGATCAACTGACAGCTAAATTTGGGAAAAATCCTTTCCAAACTTTACATTCATCAGCTTCAGATAGTATAAGAACAAGCTTCCAAAAGGATTTTCTTGATGACTATAAAAAATAGCAGCGATTCTCATGAATCGCTGCTATTTTTTGGTATATCGAAGACACGCATATCTTCCGCCAGTTCTGTTTCAGGGAAAATGGATCGTGCTTGATCTGCTAGTATCTGTGCATCGTCTTGGTGATATCGTGCTGAGATATGGGTTAAGATTAATTTTTTCACATTTGCATTGCTAGCTAGGCTTGCGGCTTGTAAAGCGGTAGAATGCCCATAAGCCTTTGCCATTTCTGGTTCATCTGCGGAAAAAGTTGACTCATGGACGAGAATGTCAGCGCCTTCCACATTATCCTTAAGCTCAGGCAGATAGGTTGTGTCACCTAAAATAGCTATTTTTCTGCCTGGTTTGTCCGGGCCGACAACATCAGATCTTTTAATTTGCTGCCCATCAGGCAATTCAGTAATTTCCTGGTTTTTGATTTGACGATAAATCGGGCCGGGCGAGATCCCCATATGTCTGAGCTTCTCCACTTTAAGTTCCCCTTGTACTGCTTTTTCTTCCACAATATATCCGAGGCAGGGGATGCCGTGAGAAAGCTTGATGGCATCGACTTTCCAGCCTTCATCTTCGAAAATTCGCCCTGGTTCAATCTCGTGGATGATAAGGGAGCTAGCCACATTACTGCCACTGACGCGCAAGGAGACTTCGATAAATTCCTTGATGCCTAGCGGTCCGTAGATTTCCAGTTGCAGATCGGATTGCTGGAACGAGCGGGTCGATAACAAACCAGGCAATCCATATATATGATCCCCGTGCAAGTGAGTGATAAAGATTTTTTCAATTTTACCAGGCTTTAACGGTGAATAAAGCAGCTGATGCTGGGTTGCTTCGCCGCAATCAAACATCCAGACTGCTTGCCGCTCCTGCGGCATTGACAAACAGATGCTCGTTACATTTCGATCTTTTGATGGCAATCCCGCACCTGTTCCTAAAAAATGTAGTTCCATAATAAAAAGCCTCCTGCAGTTACCAGCCCCGTTTATACATAACCGGCGCTTCCAATGTATAATTCAGCTGTTCGGCCGCTTCGAGCGGCCAATATGGGTTGCGCAGCATTGCGCGTGCGACAAAGACAAGGTCTGCACGTTCATTTTGCAATATTTCCTCAGCCATTTGTCCGTTTGTAATTAATCCGACAGCTGCAGTATCGACAAGAGCATGCTTTCGTATCCGTTCTGCATGAACCACTTGATAGCCAGGATACACCGTGGATGGACCTTCAGGGACGACTCCTCCTGTGCTGCAGTCGATCAAATCGACTCCTTGCCGTTTCATTTCAATGCTGAAGTAGATAAAGTCATTTATACCATTGCCGCCTTCTGCATATTCATCTGCAGAAATACGGACGAATAATGGACCATCCCAAACCTGCTTGACTGCATCGAGCACCTCTCGGAGAAAACGATAGCGGTTTTCACGTGCTCCGCCATAGGAATCAATTCGCTTGTTTGTCAGTGGAGAGAGAAACTGATTGATCAGATAACCGTGAGCAGCATGGATCTCAATTACATCGAATCCAGCTTCCTTTGTACGAATGGCAGCCTTACGATAAGCGTCGACCAATTCGTTTATCTTATCTTCTGTTAAAGCTTCCGGTGCGATGGATTCACCATCCCATGGCACATTACTTGGTGCGACAATTGGATCTTCTGCTCTTGATTTTCTGCCGGCGTGACCAAGCTGGATACCGCTTTTGCTGCCATGAGCCTGAATTCTATCGCTGACGGCACGAAGTCCTTCTATATGAGCATCAGACCAAATGCCAAGGTCTTGATCGGATATTCTTCCTTCTGGTGTTACAGCCGTAGATTCCAAGAAAACAAGTCCAGCTTGCCCAATCGCCCTGCTTTCATAATGGGTGATGTGAAAAGGAGTGACTTTGCCATCTTTTTCTTCGACGCTGTACATACACATCGGGGAGACGACAATGCGATTTTTAAAGGTACGGTTTTTGTATGTGATAGGCTGAAATAATTTAGGTGTAGCCATTGTAGGACCTCCGATTGTTTGATTAACTAGTGATATAGCCCTTTTGCAATTCGAGTGCCCGATCTGGCACATCCGAGATGATAACATCACAATTCGCTTCAAGAGCACGCAGTATATAAACTGGCTGGTTGACTGTATATACCCGAATAGGCACCTGATGCTGCAAGCAATCTTGAATAAGTTTCTTATTCAGCAAGCGATATTTCGGGTGTAAGGCTTTCGCTCCTATCTCTTCCATCAAGGAGAAAAGCTGACGCGGCCGTCTTGATGTAAGGAAGCCTGTATCTATTTCGTTATCCAGTGCAGAAAAACGAAGAATAGTATCTGTGTTAAAGCTTGATATGGTCGTCCTATCTTTCATCCCATGGTAGGTGAGGCACTGTAAGACGATTTTCTCGATACCAGGGTACGGAAACTTATTTGTCTTCAGCTCCAGGTTGAGAAGCATAGGAGTCTTTTTGATCCATTGCAGAAACACATCCAATGAAATGATCTTCTCACCGGCATAGTCACGAGAGAACCAGGCACCGGCATCTGTTTGGCGCAGTTCTTCATATGTAAGATTTCGAACCAATCCACGTTTGTTCGTCGTGCGATTGATTGTTTCATCATGAATGATGACAGGTACTTGGTCTTTCGTCAGCTGCACATCGGTTTCGATGCCGTCAGCCTGCATCAGTTCCGCCAGCCGAAAAGCGGCCATCGTATTTTCTGGTGCATATTTGCTGGCACCGCGATGTGCAAAGATTTTGGTAGACATGGTTTCACCCCGAACTTGGACGTATAGTTGAATTGTGCGAGAAAAACTGGCAAAAGTCAATTTGAAAGGACGTGCATGTATGAAACAATGGCAATCGAAGGACGAATTAGTTGCGTTACTGGCAGAGCTTGTCGAAATCGAGAGTATTACAGGTTCTCCCGAAGAGATCCGTTTTCCGGAGCATGTTCATGCCCTTCTGGAACAAAAGCATTACTTCCAGCAGCATCCGAATCACTTGCAGCTTCATCCGTTGAAGGACGGCCGTCAGCTTTTAACGGCACTAGTAAAGAAATCTGACAAAAAAGATACTATCATCCTGCTCAGTCACTTTGATGTCGTTGGAACGGAGGACTTTGGCACGTTTCAGCATCTAGCTACTAAGGTGCATGATTTGACTGCGGCTTATTTGAATGATGAAGTAGAACTGCCAGCGTATATTAAAAACGAAATTCAGCAAGGTGAATGGCTTTTTGGCAGAGGGACGATGGATATGAAGGCTGGGCTGGCAATCCATCTTTCCATGTTAGAACGTGCAATGGATGATAGTTTTGACGGAAATATCCTATTTTTGACAGTACCGGATGAAGAGGTGAATTCTGCCGGTATGTTGCGAGCACTCGAAGTGCTCCAGCAGCTGCAATCCACTGAGGAGCTGGTATATAAATTATGCATGAACGGAGAACCCGTGTTCAGCAAATACCCAGGTGATACAGGTAATTATATGTATAGCGGTTCTATCGGCAAAGTACTCCCAGGATTCTTTTGCTATGGCAAGGAAACACATGTGGGTGAGCCCTTTGGCGGACTGAATGCTAACCTGATGATCAGTTATCTGTCACAGGAATTGGAGCTGCAGGAGTCCTTCATTGAAGAAGTGGACGGGGAAGTGACTCCGCCGCCGGTAAGCTTAATGCTGCGTGATCTGAAAGAGGCATATTCTGTGCAGACTCCTGTATCTGCTGTGACGATGTACAATGTGCTGTTTTTGGAACAATCCATTCAAGAGATAAATACGAAATTAAAGCAAGCAATGGAGAGAGCTGCTAGGAAGATAGAAAGACATTATCAGCAAAAAGCCAGTCTTTCTGCGGCAAAATCGAATGCTTTTCAGCCAATAGCTTTCAAAATTAAGACTATGTTTTATGAGGAACTTTATGCGCATGCTGTTAAACGGTTTGGTAAGACAAAAGTGGAAAGAAGGCAAAACCGGCTCGTAACGACTCGGAAGGAAGGGGACCGTGATTTTTCGACTAAGCTTGTCAAAGAACTGGTGAGCATGTGTCATGATCTAGCTCCTGTTATTGTTCTTTTTTACAGCCCGCCATTTTATCCTGCCGTCTCATCTAAGAAGGATGCTTATATACAGAATTTGATTGCTGATATTCAATCTGATGCAAAAGTTAGGTTTTCTACAGAATTGACAGAAGTACAGTTTTTCCCTGGTCTATCTGATTCCAGCTTCATTGGAAAGCCAACTTCAGGAACGGCGATACAGGATCTGATATTGAATATGCCATTGCAGCAGAAAGGATTCACGCTGCCGGCTGACCTGATGAAAGGGTTGCAAATGCCAGTTTTACATCTGGGACCTTACGGTAAGGATGCACATCAGTGGACAGAGCGTCTGGAAGTGAACTATAGTTTTGGCAAGCTGCCAGACTTGATGGAACGTGCCATTCGGTTTGCATTCCGTACATAAACATATTGAAAGATGGGTAAACAGAAAGAGGTACAGCATATGGAAGCAAACAAGAAAAGCCTATTGATTACCGGAGCTTCAAGTGGACTTGGAAGAGAACTTGCCGTTGAAGCAGCAGCAGCTGGCTATCAATTGCTGCTCGTCGCAAGATCTGAGGATAAGCTGAAGCAGATAGCAGAAGAGCTTAATGAACGATTCCAGACGAATGTAACATTATACAAGGCAGATCTGAATAACCCCGATGAATGGCAATCAGCCTTGCAGCAGATCGTTAGGGAAAATCAGCGTATTGATGTATTGATCAATAATGCGGGCGTCGGTTATTTCCGTCTTTTCACCGATACAGACCCAACGCAAATAGAAACGACCATGCGAGTTAATTCCTTGGCAGCAATGGAAGCTTCAGCAGCAATACTTCCAGTTATGCTGAAGCAGGGTACAGGACATGTAATAATGATTGGTTCGATGGCTGGTAAAGTAGCCACGCCTAAAGCGGCAGTTTACGGCGCAAGTAAACACAGCATTATCGGCTTCAGTAATGGACTGCGCCAGGAGCTGAAGCCATACGGGGTTCATGTTACAACGGTAAATCTTGGACCGATGGACACAAACTTTTTTGACACAGCTGACCCGAGCGGACGATATCGTGAGGCGAGTGCTCGCTATATGCTGCAGCCTGATAAAGTGGCCCGTAAAGTCATTTCTAGCATCGGGAAGAACAAGCGTGAAATCAACCTTCCTAGCTGGATGGGAATAGGCAGCAAGGTGTATCAGCTAATGCCGGGTCTGGCGGAAATACTGCTCGGCAAACAGTTCAATAAGAAATGAAGGAGGAAGAAAATATGAAATTGACGGTTACAGAAACAGCTCTAGAAAAAATACAAGCATTACAAGATGAGACTCATCGTTATCTGGTTTTATTTTACGATACAGTAGGAATCGGCTGTAAGGTGAATGGCATCCCGACAGTCCGTCTTGCAGAAGAACCGCGAGCGCATGATATCGATGTTGAGAGTGAAGCGATACCCGCATTGATAGACCAGCAGCAGGAAGTATTTTTTGCCGAGGAAGTGAAGCTCGATTTCAGTAATAATGTATTTCGTTTATCCAGTAAGGAAGGCTACTTGAACGCACTGATTCCGCAAACACACCTGACTCAAACGGATTTCATAGAGAAAAAAACAGAAGCTAGCAGGGGAGATTCCTGCTAGCTTCTAATTTGTATTATCGATGGCTGGTATAAGTGATTTGCCGAGTGAATTGCTGAAGCTTTTCGTACATTGCATCAGGCAGCCTTTCAGTAGGGAGTTTGGCATTCTGCTTTACCTGCTCCAAAGAACTTGCTCCCATAACAGCACTGGCCAAAGCGGGGTGCTGCAGCACATAACGTACAGTTAACGAGGTGACGGAAGTTTGTTCCTGCTCAGCCAGTACACTCAGTTTTTCACTGGCAGCCAGCAGTTCCTCGTAGGTGTGAGTCAGATAGCCATCTGCACCTTTTTGTTTTACCTTCTCGCTGGCTTTGTCACTCAGCATCCCTTTGGCAACACTGCCGCGTGCAAATACACTGATATTGTTATCTGTCAAATAATCGAGTACTTTCTCTTCTGGTCGTCTGTCCAGTAAGCTGTATTGCATCATAACACTGACGATATTCGAACGCTTCACATATTCACGGATGACATTCGGACGGATGGAGGAAATACCGTAATAACGGATCAGGCCTTCTTTTTTCAACGTTTCGAATGCATCGATCGTCTCGTTAATATTGTCGTCCATCGTTCCTCCGTGAAGCTGGTAGAGATCCAAGTAATCAGTTTGCAGTCTGCGGAGGCTTTCTTTAATCTGTGACACAATATATTCCTTACTCGCATCCCAATGCCATGACTCTCCTCCAGGATCTAGCCGGTTCCCGACTTTGCTGGCAAGAATGACTTTGTCTCTTCTGCCTTTGAATGCTTTTCCGACAATCTCTTCATTTTTACCTTGATCATATAAATCTGCTGTGTCGAAGTAATTGATACCTAGATCCTGTGCTTCGTGAAGCAGCCGGATTCCTTGCTGCTCGTCAGTACCGATACTCATTGTCCCAAAAGATATTTCAGAAACTTGAAGATCAGAAGTACCTACTCGTCTTTTCTGCATCGTAAGGTCCCACCTTTCTTTTTATCCTACGTGTTCAGTGTAAGCGTAAGCAGATCAGCAGACAACTTATGTGTCCCGGACAAGCTGTGGTAAGATGAAAGAAGCGATATAAAGGAGTGTACATAATGAAGAAATTTGAAGAAAAAACAATCGATACATCCTCCATTTATGAAGGTAAAGTTATCTCTTTAAGAGTAGATACTGTTTCTTTACCAGATGGAAAGACTTCTAAACGGGAACTAATCAAACATCCTGGTGCAGTAGCTATCATCCCGATAACAAAAGAAGGGAAAATAATTTTTGTTGAGCAATACCGAAAAGCACTGGAAAAATCGATAATTGAAATCCCGGCAGGCAAGCTTGAGCCTGGTGAAGAACCAGAAGTGACGGCTGTAAGGGAGCTTGAGGAAGAGACAGGCTATACAACTAAAAAATTGAAAAAGCTTGGATCATTCTATACATCTCCAGGCTTTGCAGATGAATTACTTCATGTATACGAAGCAGATGATATCGAACTCCTTACTCAAAAGGTAGTCGGTGATGAGGATGAATTTGTCGAGTTGATGGAACTGACTCTGGAAGAAGCGGAAGAGCTTGTAAAAGAAGAACGAATTCATGATGCGAAAACAATGTATGCCCTGCTTCATCTACGATTGAAACACGTTAACAAGTAACAGTTCTATCAGACAGGCTTCCGTCATAGATTCTAGTAACTAGACTAGAATACGGAGGCAGATAAGATGAAACAGCGGGAGTTTATTCTTTTTCATCATTTAAAGCAGCATGCTACAAGCTACTTGTTCATGCTTGTTTTATTTCTAATCGGAATCATATTCGGGGCGATTGTTGTTAACAGCATGAACTTTACGCAAAAGGAAGATTTGTTTTATTATCTGGAACGGTTTTTTGCACAGCTTCAGCAAGGACAGGTGATCAGCAAGCAGGAGATTCTCCAATCAAGTTTTCTTGCTCACCTCAAGTTTCTGCTCTTTCTGTATGTGCTCGGACTTTCTATCATCGGCATACCGATCATCTGGATGCTGCTGTTCAGCAAAGGGCTCATGATGGGGTTCAGTGTTGGATTCCTTGTCAATCAGCTCGGCTGGAAAGGACTTACGCTTGCAGCAGCAGCTGTTGCTCCGCAGAATCTAGTCGTCATCCCGCTATATCTTATTGCTGGCACTAGCGCGATGCTGTTTTCTGTTACACTTTTGCGTAAGCTTATCGCCAAGCGATCTCCATTATCATTAAGGCGATACTTTTTCCAATACAGTACCATTTTTCTGGTGCTTATTGCAGGTTCGGCTGCTGCGTCTATCATTGAAACTTTTCTTGCGAATCCGCTTCTGTCAATGCTTGTAAATGATTTGCTGTGAGATAATCTATTAAGAATAATTATAATTAGCTGTTTATAATAATTATAATTTGACACCTTTTTCGCAATCAGTATATAATAAGTGTGGGATTACGAGGGAGGAATTCACTTGGAACACCGCATTGAACGCATAAAGAAGCAATTACATGCGCAGAGCTACAAGCTGACACCGCAGCGGGAAGCAACGGTACGTGTGCTGCTGGAGCGAGAAGAGGACCATTTAAGCGCTGAAGACGTCTACCTCCTCGTAAAGGAAAAAGCACCGGAAATCGGTTTGGCTACTGTATACCGTACACTGGAATTATTATCAGAATTGAAAATTGTTGATAAAATAAACTTCGGGGACGGCGTTTCCCGCTATGACCTTCGCAAAGAAGGGGCAACGCACTTCCATCACCACCTTGTCTGCATGGAATGCGGATCCGTCGAGGAAATTGATGAAGACCTTCTAGAGGACGTCGAGAAGATCGTCCAAAGTGACTGGGGATTTAAGGTGAAGGATCACCGCCTTACTTTCCATGGTATCTGCCGTGTCTGTCAGGCTAGTGAGAAGGAAGAAGAGCTCGAAGCAGCCACTGTGCAAGTGAATCGAACATCATAAGCAGATGAAGCCTTTCCAAGTAGATGGAAAAGGCTTTCTTTCGTTTCACTAACTAATTTACAAAACAAGAGGAATGAGGTAACGTTATCCTGTACGTATAAATTCCGCCTTCTTTGGCATAGTCTGTTACAAAGACAAGCCAGAGAAAGGGGACGTATACATGAAGCGATTCATCTTCGACACCTGTAAACTTCTGCTCGTATTTGTAGCTTGCTCCACATTCTTCTATTTTGGATTACGGTTCATCCATAGTGAATATGAGAGCTATCACCGCTATGACCCTCCAGAGGGAAATGCAGTGAAAGTTGCAGCAATGGAGCAGGAAAGTCTAGTGGATAGGATGACGTTATTCTTCCGGTTAGGAGAGTAGGATAGATGCAGGAAGCACTGGATGACTTTATCCATTATTTGCAGATCGAACGGGGTCTTTCGGAGAATACACTGCAATCCTACGCCCGAGATCTGCGTACATATACAAGATATCTTCAGGAAAATGAAGTGCAAGAGTGGGCACAAGTGACTCGAGCCAAACTGACTGCCTATTTGCGCTGGCTGCATGATGATGGGAAATCAGCTGCGACGATAGCACGGACATTATCCAGCATCAGACTCTTCCATCAGTTTTTGCTGCGCGAATACGGACTGAAGGAAGATCCGAGTATACATATCGATACACCGAAGAAAGAACGCAAGCTGCCGAAGATCCTTTCTTCTGATGAAGTGGACAAACTGCTCACATGTCCAGGAACTGATACATTGACGATTCGTAATCGCGCGATGCTGGAAACACTATACGCAACAGGACTGCGGGTATCAGAGCTCTTGGCATTGGAACTGGATGATCTTCATCTGGAAATGGGCTTTGTCCGCTGTTTCGGGAAAGGATCGAAGGAACGGATCGTTCCGCTAGGAGATATGGCAAAGGCGAGGCTGGAGGAATATTTGAACCGGTCCCGTAAGGTCTTGCTAAAATCCAAAGCAAGCGACATCCTGTTTGTGAATCATCATGGAAATCCTTTATCTCGACAAGGATTCTGGAAGGTGTTGAAACAGATAGCCCGGGATGCCGGGATTCAGAAAGAAATCACCCCACACACACTGCGTCATTCATTTGCAACGCATTTGTTGGAGAATGGGGCTGATTTGCGTGCTGTTCAGGAAATGCTCGGTCACGCTGATATTAGTACGACACAGATTTACACGCATGTGACGAAAACAAGACTGAAGGATATTTACAAAACACATCATCCTCGGGCTTAAAGATTTAAATTAGGAGGCTTTAACTTGGATTTCAAACGCGTATTTCTTATAGTAATGGATTCTGTCGGTATTGGAGAAGCACCGGATGCAGAAGCTTTCGGTGATAAAGGAGCAGATACACTCGGTCACATCGCTTCTCACCGCGGCGGTTTGCAAATGCCTAATATGGCGGCTCTTGGCCTTGGTAACATCCGAGAAGTAGAAGGTATACAGGCTGCCAAACAGCCAAAAGCGTTTTACACAAAAATGGAGGAAGCATCTAATGGCAAAGATACAATGACTGGGCACTGGGAAATCATGGGCCTGCGTATCGATCAGCCTTTCCGCACGTTCCCTGATGGTTTTCCAGATGCATTGCTTGATGAACTGAAGCAGCGGACTGGACGAGGTATTATCGGTAATAAACCAGCTTCCGGTACAGAGATCTTGGATGAACTCGGAGAACAGCATATGAAAACTGGAGATATGATTGTTTATACATCTGCAGATTCCGTTTTACAAATTGCTGCCCATGAAGATATCATCCCGCTTGATGAGCTGTACAAAATTTGTGAAATCGCACGTGAGATGACATTGGATGATCCTTATATGGTAGGACGCATCATCGCTCGTCCATTCGTTGGTAAACCAGGTGCTTTTGAACGTACTTCGAACCGCCATGACTATGCATTGAAGCCTTTCGGCAGAACGACCATGAATAGCTTGCAGGATGCGAACTTTGATGTCATCGCTCTAGGAAAGATTTCTGATATTTACGATGGTGAAGGTGTGACAAAGTCTGTTCGTACGAAGGATAATGACGATGGTATGACGAAGATTGTAGAAAGTATGGATGATGATTTTACGGGCATCAGCTTCCTTAACTTGGTCGATTTTGATGCGAAATATGGTCATCGCCGCGATCCGGAGGGCTATGCACAGGCGCTGGAGGATTATGATAAACGGCTTCCAGAAGTACTTGATAAACTGAAAGAAGACGATTTGCTTATTATTACAGCTGATCATGGTAATGACCCTGTTGCGCCTGGGACAGACCATACACGTGAATATGTGCCATTGATTGCTTACCATACTGGTACTGATCAAGGAGTGGAACTGGAATTGCGCAATACATTTGCAGATATCGCTGCGACGATTGCAGATAACTTTGGTATCGAAATGCCAGAGCACGGAACAAGCTTTTTACAAGCATTGAAGAAGAAGGGGAAATGAACATGCAGGCTGAAGCGATCAAACAGGCAGCAGATTATATAAAAGAGAAACTGACTAGCACACCAAAGATTGGCCTAATTTTAGGATCTGGACTTGGAGTACTGGCTGATGAGATTACAGAAACAACAGTCGTACCTTATGGAGATATTCCGGGATTCCCAGTTTCGACGGTCAGCGGACATAAAGGTCAACTTGTCATCGGAAAGCTAGAAGGACAAGATGTAATAGCTATGCAGGGACGGTTCCATTTCTATGAAGGATATCCGATGGAGCTCGTGACTTTACCTGTCCGTGTAATGAAGGCTCTAGGTGTTCAATCATTGATTGTTACGAATGCAGCAGGTGGAATTAACGAAAGCTTCGAACCAGGCGACTTGATGCTGATCACAGATCATATCAACAATATGGGGACAAATCCGCTTATCGGACCAAATGATGAAGAGCTGGGAGCTCGTTTCCCGGACATGTCTTCTGTCTACAGCAAAGAGCTTCTAGGCTATGCGCGTGAAGTGGCCGCTAGAATCGGACTTGGAGTGAAGGAAGGCGTTTATGTCGGTAATACAGGTCCATCTTATGAAACAGGTGCTGAAGTGCGGATGCTTCGAGTTTGGGGCGGAGATGCAGTCGGTATGTCTACAGTTCCGGAAGTGATCGTTGCCAGTCATGCCAAAATGGAAGTTCTGGGTATTTCTTGTATCTCCAATATGGCAGCTGGTATCCTTGACCAGCCGCTTACGCATGATGAAGTGATGGAGACAACGGGTCAAGTTAGGGAAGATTTCCTGCGTTTCGTAAAAGAAATTGTTAAGCAGCTTCCAATAAAATAAAGCAGGTGAACGAATATGAGAATGGTTGATTTAATTACAAAAAAAAGAGATGGCGGTACGCTCTCCAAAGAAGAGGTAGCCTTTTTCGTCCATGGTTATACAAAAGGGGATATCCCTGATTATCAGGCTTCTGCCTTCTTAATGACAGTCTATTTCAATGGCATGACAGAAGAAGAAACAGCTTGGCTGACAGAAGAGATGGCCAACTCTGGCGAAACATTTGACCTTAGCAGCATCGAAGGTAAAAAAGTCGATAAACATAGCACAGGCGGTGTAGGAGATAAAATCACCTTGATTACAGGACCGCTTGTCGCTGCTATCGGAATTCCAGTTGCGAAGATGTCTGGCCGCGGTCTTGGTCACACTGGCGGAACATTGGATAAACTTGAATCCTTCAATGGCTTCTCAATTGATTTGAGCCGCGAGCAATTCATGGGATTGGTGAATGAAAATAAACTTGCAGTAGCTGGTCAGACCGGTAACCTGGCACCAGCAGATAAAAAGCTATATGCGCTGCGTGATGTTACAGGTACGGTTAACACAATTCCACTCATCGCAAGCTCTATCATGAGCAAAAAGCTGGCATCTGGTGCGGAAGCGATCGTACTTGACGTGAAAACAGGTTCTGGTGCTTTCATGAAATCATTGGATGACTCCAAGAAATTGGCAGAAACAATGGTTAAAATCGGTAAGAATCTCGGCCGTCAGACGGTTGCTGTCATCACGGACATGAACCAGCCGCTGGGATTTGAGGTTGGAAATAGCAACGAAGTGAAAGAAGCAATCCAAGTCTTAAGTGGTGAGAAGATAACAGATTTACGTGAAATTTCCGTTGAATTGGCAGCTCATATGGCACTTTTAGCAGATAAGTTCTCAAGCTACGAGGAAGCCCGTGCGCATCTGGAAGCATGCTTGGATAACGGAACTGCATTGGCAGCTTTCCGTACGTTCATCGGCGCTCAGGGCGGCGATACGGCGCTTGTCGATAACCCGGAACTATTACCACAAGCGGATTATCATATTGAAGTAAAAGCACCTGTTGCTGGTTTCGTTCACAGCATTGATGCGGAAGGAATTGGAACGGCAGCTATGTATTTAGGTGCAGGTCGTGCGACAAAAGATGATGACATCGATCATGCTGTTGGTATCACCTTGAAGAAAAAGCAGGGAGATGCTGTAGAACAAGGCGAAACAATTGCGATTTTGCACGCACGTGATGCACAAGCTGTGGATTCCGTGACTAAAGTATTAGCTTCATATACTATCGATACAGCTCAGCCTAAAAAAATGGAACTGATATACGACGTCATTTCCTAATGTTAAGCAGTCCTTTTTAAGGGCTGCTTTTTTTTGTGTGCAAAATATTAATAAATCATTTCATTTGGGAGATTCTAACTGTATTACCGTAAACGGAGGAACCTTAAATGAAAAAAATGAGTCTATTAAGTTTGCTGATCGCTTTCGTTATTAGTCTTATGGCACTCCCGCCACAGACTTTTGCTGCAAAACAAGAAGAAAAGACAGCTAAATCAACTATTTTAATCGAACGTGATACCGGTCGTGTCCTGGCAGGTGAAAATATGGAGGAGCAGCTTCCGCCAGCCAGTATGACAAAAATCATGACGATGCTACTCATTATGGAAGAAATCGAAGCTGGTAAGCTGCGATATGATGAAAAAGTCAGAGCAAGTGAGTATGCAGCAAGCATGGGCGGATCACAAATCTTCCTTGAACCTGGAGAAGAAATGACAGTGAAAGATCTCCTTAAAGGTGTCGCTGTTGCATCAGGTAACGATGCTAGTGTAGCACTGGCTGAGAAGATTGCAGGTACCGAAGATGGATTCGTCCAAAAAATGAACGAGAAAGCAAGAGAACTCGGCCTGACTCATACAAAGTTCCAAAATGTTACCGGCCTTCCTGCTAAAGATCATTATTCGACGGCTAAAGATATGGCGATGATGGCCAGAGCATTGCTTGAGCATGAAGAAATCACTGAATTTACAAGTATTTATGAAGATTATCTGCGCAAGGACACCGACGATCCATTCTGGCTTGTCAATACGAATAAGCTAGTAAAGTTTTATCCTGGTGTTGATGGCTTGAAAACCGGATTTACAAAAGAAGCAAGATATTGCCTCACGGCTACCGCCAAGAAAGATGGAATGCGGGTTATAGCAGTCGTAATGGGCGCTGAGACACCTAAGCAGCGGAATAATGAAGTTTCCCAGCTGCTCGATTATGGTTTCAACCAGTATACGATAAAGCAGCTTTATAAACAGGACCAGACCGTGGCCAAGCTTGATATGCTGAAGGCTCGCAATAAAGATGTACCAGTAGTGACTAGCACACCAGTGTCGCTGCTTGTCAAAAAAGGGGAAAAGCTTGGGGAATTGTCGACGGAAATCGTCTATAAACCAGAGCTCTCCCTTCCGCTAAAAGCAGGGGAACAAGTAGGTGTGCTTGAAGTGAAAGCCGATGGTAAACATGTTTCTTCAACGCCGCTCATCATGAAAGAAGACGTTCCAAAAGCAAGCTATTGGCTGCTGATCAAACGCAGCTTTGACGATGTGGTGAAATTTCGCTGATTCTGACTAAGACGTGCGAGTTTTTTCTATTTTTGTCACTCGAAAGGTATTCGCCTTTTTCTGCAGAAATCTATAAGCAGATAAGGGAGGAGAAAATCTATGGGGTTGACAGTTGATTATGAATTGAAGGAAACCATTTTGCTGGCACGTCTGAACGGGGAGCTCGATCATCATACAGCGAGCGATTTAAAAGAAAGCTGGCAGCTTGCCCTGCAGCAGCCTGGCATCAAACATATGGTTCTGAATCTGGAATCTCTTTCATTTATGGATAGCTCTGGACTAGGTGTCATTCTTGGCAGATATAAAGAACTAAAAGCAGAAGGAAGGGAAATGGTCGTCTGCAGTCTTACACCGGCTGTAGACAGACTGTTCCAGTTATCCGGACTATTCAAGATTATCCGATTTGAAGAAAATGAGCGCTATGCGCTGGAAACTTTCGGGGTGGTATTATCATGAACACGAATATGATGCGGTTTTCCTTTTCGAGTCAAAGCAGGAATGAAGCTTTTGCCCGTGTAACAGTTGCATCCTTCGTCTCACAGCTGGACCCGACAATGGACGAGCTAACCGAAATCAAAACAGTCGTTTCTGAAGCAGTAACCAATTCCATTATCCATGGTTACAATTCAGATCCAGACCAGATGATCACAATTATTTGTGCACTGTCTGATGATGAAGTGGAATTGATCATTCAGGATGAAGGTGTTGGCATTCCAGATGTAGAGGAAGCAATGGAGCCTCTTTACACATCAAAGCCTGATTTGGAACGGTCCGGCATGGGTTTTACGATCATGGAGAATTTCATGGATCATGTATATGTGCATTCAAGGGAAGGCGAAGGCACAACAGTGACGATGAATAAGCAGTTCAATCGAAGCAAAGCCATGAGTCAGTAGGTGGGAAATATGGATGTATATTTGAAACAGCAGAAGGCAAAAGAACAATTGACCGATAAGCAAGTGAAAACATACATCCAGTTAAGTCAGAATGGTGATAAAGAAGCAAGGGACATCCTTGTCGAAAGAAATGTACGACTCGTCTGGTCTGTCGTCCAGCGTTTCATTAATCGCGGTTATGATCCTGATGATCTGTTCCAGATTGGATGTATTGGGTTGATTAAGTCAATTGATAAATTTGATTTGTCATATGACGTACGCTTCTCCACATATGCGGTACCGATGATCATCGGGGAGATTCAACGTTTTATCCGCGACGATGGCAGTCTGAAGGTCAGTCGCTCACTTAAAGAAACAGCCAATAAAGTAAGAAAGAAAAAAGAAGAATTAACAAAAGAACTCAATCGAGTGCCGACAATTCAGGAAATTGCCAAGGAGCTGGAGCTGTCACCGGAGGATATTGTCCACGCGGAAGAGGCTGCCAAGCTGCCTCATTCAATCCATGAGACAGTTTTCGAAAATGATGGAGATCCGATCACTTTATTGGACCAGATTGCCGAACAGGACGATAACTGGTTCGATAAACTTGCCTTACAAGAAGCGATTCAATCACTTGGTGAAAGAGAGCGGCTGATCGTGTACTTGCGGTTTTACAAAGATCAAACGCAATCTGAAGTATCAGAACGGCTCGGTATTTCCCAAGTCCAGGTTTCCCGTCTTGAAAAGAAAATTTTGGCTAGTATAAAAGAACAGCTGGAAAAGTAGCTTCTGCACATCGTGCAGAAGCTTTTTTTATTGCCTGTAATTACCAGCATGTTTTCCTGTGCTTTTCCCATACTAAGTACAGAAACCCTTCTTCATAGGAGGAGAGGTGTATTATGCCAGCTATTGTATATATCCGGTTCATCCGGAAGATCACTATTTCTCCAGAATCCGTGATCAAGCTCAAAGATATCGCTCATATCGCGAATGCTGGAGATTATAAGGAACGCATGCTCGACACCGTTATCTACCGTATAACTAAAAAAGACAGCAATATCGTTGTCCTCGATTGTTTCTCGGTATTTCAGCAGCTGATGAAGCTCTTCCCGGAGCATGAACTGCAGCTGATCGGCGCGGAACAAACGATTGTCCATGTCCAGCATGCAAAGAAACGCACTGTATGGCCTCTCGTCATTCTCATCTGGCTGCTTTTGTTCATAGGGTCGGCAATGACGATCATGAATTTTCATTTCGATGTTGCGATGGAGCCGGTGCAGCAGCAGATTCACTTTCTGTTGACTGGAGAAAGGCTTGTGCATCCGCTTTGGCTGCAAATTCCGTACAGCATTGGCATCGGAGTGGGAATGATTCTCTTTTTCAACCATGTATTCAAGAAGCGTTTGAATGAAGAGCCTAGCCCTCTGGAGGTAGAGATGCACAAATATCAGCGTGATATGGATGTTTATGTAGCTTATCACGAAAACGAATTGGAACAGCAGCATGTGGATCGCCACAGTTGAACTGCTGATCGGGCTCAGTGCCGGGCTTGCAACTGGAGCAGGATTTGTTGCTTTTCTGACTGTACTAGGTATTATTCCGAGATTGGTGCAGCTTAGCAAGACACAGAATTTCCTGATTTCATATGAAGCAGGTGTCACTGCCGGCGCTTTCGCCGGAACAATTCTTTCCTTCCACTATTTTCATTTTCATGCGCCGACTCTTCTGATCACGCTTTGGGGTCTTTTGCATGGTATATTCGTCGGAATGCTTGCTGCAGCTTTGACAGAGGTGCTGAATGTATTCCCGATCCTGACTAGACGAATTGGTCTGGATAGTAGTCTGATCTGGTTCTTTATGGCAATCGTCCTGGGGAAAATCACCGGATCCTTGTTCCAATGGCTTTTACTTTCCTACTAACTAAAGAGGTGACATCATGGATTCCAAGTTCAAGAAAGAAAATTACACCGATACAGCAAAAACGTATTATCCGAAAGTCCCATACGTCAGAAATTGTTTAAAAGCTTTCTTAGTCGGCGGTTTTATCTGTCTCATTGGAGAGCTGCTAACTAAATTTTACATGCAAGTCTTTGATATGTCCCAGCAGGAGGCTGGAACGCCTACTGTCACAACATTAATCCTTATATCTGCGATATTGACAGGACTTGGTGTATATGATCGGATCGCGCAATTTGCCGGGGCAGGATCAGCAGTGCCGGTAACAGGATTCGCTAACGCTGTGACAAGCGCTGCCTTGGAATATAAATCGGAAGGTTATGTGCTCGGTGTGGGTTCCAATATGTTTAAACTTGCTGGCAGTGTCATTGTATTCGGGGTTACGTCGGCTTATATTGTCGGCATTATCCGATATATATTCAACCAGCTGATCGGGGGATAAAGAAAATGGTGAAATTAGGCAAGCAATCCTGGACGCTGAATCAACAGGTTTATATTCAAGAAACAGGTACGAGTGTAGGACCCAAGGAATCAAAAGGTCCATTAGGAGATTCCTTCGATAAATCTTATGATAATTTATATTGCGGTGAAGATAATTGGGAAATGGCAGAAAGAAAGCTCTTGCAGGATGCTATCCAAATAACGTTGGAGAAAGCTGGTTTGAAGCAGCAACATATTGATATGTTCATTGCTGGAGATCTTCTGAACCAGAATGTGAGTGCCAATTACACAGCACGTGACATGGATATGAGCTATCTCGGTATGTTCGGAGCTTGCTCCACTAGTATGGAAACGCTGGCTGTAGCATCTCAATTGGTCGATGCAGGAGTGGCAGATCGCATTTTGACGGCTGTCTGCAGCCACAACGCAACAGCAGAGCGTCAATTCCGTTTTCCAACCGAATACGGTAATCAGAAACCAGCTACAGCAACTAGTACAGCCACTGGAGCTGGATGTGCACTAGTAAGCCGTGAAAAGAGTCAAATCCGGATTGAGGGAGCAACGATCGGTAAGGTAGTCGATTTCGGTGCAACGAACGCATTTGACCTTGGAAGCGCAATGGTTCCGGCAGCATATGACACGATCAAGCGGCATTTGAGCGATTTTGGCCGTACACCTGCTGATTATGATCTAATAGTTACTGGTGACTTATCGAGCGTTGGTTCTCCTATCCTAAAGGATATGCTCCGGAGTGATGGAATCAATATTGATGCCGTACATAAGGATTGCGGCAACTTGCTTTATAACAGTGATCAAGGAATGCTCGCCGGGGGCAGCGGTACAGCCTGTTCCGCCATTGTGACGTATAGCCATCTTTTGGATGAGATGCGGAAAGGGACCTACAAACGGATACTTGTTACCGCAACTGGTGCATTAATGAACCCAACACTGATACGTCAAAAGGAATCGATACCAGCTATCGCACATAGTGTCGTACTCGTAAGGGAGGAGGGATAAGCATGGACTTTTTTTGGGCATTTGTAGTCGGCGGCTTGATTTGTGTTCTCGGTCAGCTGCTTTTAGATGTTGCTAAACTGGATGCTGGACATGTGATGAGTACCTTTGTAGTTCTAGGCTGTGTACTGGATGGATTCGACTTGTATGATAACTTACTTTCTTTCGCAGGTGCCGGTGCTTCGGTTCCCATCACTAGTTTTGGACATTCCCTCCTTCACGGTGCAATGGAACAAGCTGACAAACATGGTTTTTGGGGCATTGCACTCGGAATGTTCCAGCTGACATCTGCAGGGATCGCTGCCGCTATTCTTTTCGGGTTCCTAGTGTCTGTAATCTTTAAGCCAAGGGGATGAACCCTTTATGAAGAGAGTAATTCTGATTACAGACGGAGACGCTTATGCAAAGCGAACAATCGACCATTTAGCTAAGAAAATAGGCGGGACGTCTCTATCTTATTTGGCTGATAATCCGATGACAGTGGAGGCTAAATCTATGGTCGATGCTATCCATGCAGCTGAAGCAGAACCGGTTTATGTCCTTCTCGATGATGGAGGTGTACCGGGTGTAGGCAGCGGTGAAATGCTGCTTCAGACGATTTCAGATGATCCCGAAATCAACGTTATTGGTGCATTAGCGGTTGCGGCTCATACGCAAAACCGGGAATGGAGCCGCGTCAACTTCTCTATTGATCAGGATGGGGAGCTGCAGCCATTTGGTGTAGATAAAGAAGGGGTCATTACAGAGGAAATCGGCCGTATCAACGGCGATACGGTGTACCTGCTTGACCAGCTGGATATTCCTTTAGTCGTGGCAATCGGAGATATCGGAAAGATGCACGGAAAAGATGCAATCGAAATCGGCTCCCCAATTACAGAACAAGCGCTTCGTATCATCCTAGAAAGGGAGGGAAGCAGAAATGGCTGATGAGCAAAAAATGCCCATACCAGCAAAGGTCGATGATGTAAATGAGTTTATGAAAGAGCGTGTTGGTGTCGGTGTCTCCTTCGACGTCGGTCACCGCACCTTGATCATTCTTAAGAAAAAAGTAGAAATCTACTACACCACTGGACTTGCTGATGCAGAAGTCGTACAGCGTGTGCTCTCGAAATTGATGAGTATCAATGATGACGAAAGAAATACTAACAAAGTTTCCGAAATCATTGAAAACCGACTGGTACACATGCAAGTGAAGCGGACAGAAAGCATCGATGATTGTGTCGATCAATTCCTTTCAGGATTAATTGTCGTATTCATGGACGGCTGTGATTTTGCTTTTGTTGTCGACACAAGGTCCTATCCGGGCAGACAGCCGGAGGAGCCAGACACGGAGAAGGTCATCCGCGGTCCGCGGGATGGATATACGGAAAATATTATCATCAACACTGCCTTGACGCGCAGAAGGATTCGGGATGAACGGCTGCGACTGGAAATGATGCAGGTAGGAGAAAGATCAAAGACAGATATTTGTATCGCTTATATCGAAGACGTTGCTAACCCAAATTTAGTAAAGCTTATTAAAAAAGAATTGAAGGAAATCGAGATCGACGGACTTCCGATGTCTGATAAATCTGTGGAAGAATATCTTGTAAAACAAGGCAATAGACCATTCCCGCTTGTCAGATACACCGAACGTCCGGACATTGGCGCGGTTCACCTTTTTGAAGGGCATGTCCTTATTATTGTGGATACGTCACCTAGCGTTATCATTACACCGGCGACTTATTTTTCCCATTTGCAGCATGCCGAGGAATACAGAGAATCACCAGCGCCTGGAACATTCATACGCTGGGTCCGTCTCACAGGGATCTTTGTATCATTGTTCCTCCTGCCGTTTTGGTATCTGATCACAGTTCATCCGGAATTGCTGCCAGGAAGCATCGATTTTATCGGTCCCAATAAGGATGACGGACATATACCATTATTTCTGCAAGTCCTCCTTGCAGATCTTGGTATAGAATTCCTCAGACTAGCTGCAATTCATACTCCTACGCCGCTATCCACGGCAATGGGTCTTATCGCAGCTGTCCTGATCGGTGAGATTGCCATTAACGTAGGCTTGTTCACGCCAGAAGTAATTCTTTATGTAGCGGTTTCTGCTGTCGGTTCATTTGTTACGCCTAGCTTCGAGCTTAGTGTTTCAAACAAAATAACAAGAATCTTCTTCCTCGTAGCAACAGCAATTTTCGGGGTTCCGGGATTCGTCATCAGCATCACTTTAGCCATCTTGATTCTTGTAGGGACAAAATCACTTAACACACCTTATATGTGGCCGTTCATTCCTTTCAATATGAAAGCACTTCTGGAGATTGCTTACCGGACACCGGTTCCGCTGACAAAATATCGTCCCACCATTACCAACTCTCCAGATAAAACAAGAGCGCCGAATTCTTAGTTGCTAGAAAAATGAGAATATGGTACGTTTACTCTATCTATTTTTTACGACAGTACGGGTAGTGTAGCGTGTGAAGCGAAAGCTCATCTTCTTCCTATGCGGAAAGATGGGCTTTGTTTTATGCCTTATCCGATGAAGCCGTTGTTTGGAGGTAATTTTATGCAGCACCCTTTTGTAGTAAATGATCAGCACATTTTGGAAGTAGGCGGAGTAGATGCCGTCACATTAGCCAAAAAATATGGTACACCATTATTTGTGTACGATGTCGGCGTTATCCGGAAAAATGCTAAGGCATTTGTCGAGGCGTTTGAAACATTGGGAGTCAAAGCTCAAGTCGCATATGCGAGCAAGGCTTTTTCTTCGGTCGCAATGGTGCAGGTAGCGAAGCAGGAAAAACTCAGCTTGGATGTAGTTTCCCGCGGAGAACTGCATACTGCATTGAAAGCCGGCTTTCCGACTGAAAAAATTCACTTGCATGGCAATAACAAGAGCTATGAAGAACTTTCAATGGCTGTAGAGCATGACATCGGCTGTGTGGTTGTGGATAACTTCCATGAAATTGCCTTATTGGAAGCGGTATTGAAGGAACAAGGAAAGCAGATGGATATCCTGCTGCGTGTTACGCCGGGCATCGAAGCACATACACATGATTATATTTTGACAGGCAATGAGGATTCAAAATTCGGCTTTGATATTAGTAATGGACAAGCTGAGGAAGCGTTTCGTAAGGTAAAGGATAGCGAAGTGATCAGAATGAAGGGGCTGCATTGTCATATCGGTTCCCAGATATTCGAAACCGATGGATTTCTGATGGCAGTAGGCAGGCTGTTCGAGCTTATTAAAGCATGGCAGAATGATTTTGGTTATGCACCTGCAGTACTTAACGTAGGCGGCGGCTTTGGTATCCGTTATACGGAGAACGACGAACCGCTTCCATTGTCAGATTATATTCATGCATTGGTAACACGAATCAAAGCGGAGGCCGAGGAAGCATCAATTGAGATGCCGGAAATCTGGATTGAGCCAGGGAGATCAATTGTTGGGAATGCGGCAGTAACACTTTATACGATCGGTTCTGTTAAAGAGATTCCTGGTGTACGTAAATATGTGTCTGTTGATGGTGGGATGACGGACAATCTTCGTCCAGCACTTTATAAAGCTGTTTATGAGGCTAAAATTGCTAATCGTGCAGATGAGAAAGCAATAGAAACAGTATCCATTGCCGGTAAATGCTGCGAATCAGGAGATATGCTGATTTGGGATATCGATTTACCGAAAGCAGAGGCTGGAGACTTGCTCGCAGTTTTCAGTACCGGCGCCTACGGTTACGCGATGGCAAACAACTATAACCGCTTTGGCAGACCAGCGGTTGTCTTTGTCGAAAATGGAGTCGATAGACTTGTCGTCAGAAGAGAAGAAGCTGAGGAACTAACAAGGCTTGATCTTTCTTATGAATAAAAAAATCCTGTATGCATGATGCATACAGGATTTTTTTATTCTTCGTCGAAAACTTCTACAGTTTCCATTGTGTCGCCGTTTCTCATGTTGCGAGCGATTTCCAAACCGGAAGTTACTTTACCAAATACAGTATGAACACCATTCAAGTGCGGTTGTGGCTCGTGCACGATAAAGAACTGGCTGGAGCCTGTATCTTTACCTGCATGCGCCATGCTCAAGCTGCCGGCTTCATGCTTATGAGGGTTTCCTTCTGTTTCACATTTGATTGTTGTACCGCTGCCGCCAGCGCCAGTGCCAGTCGGGTCGCCACCTTGGCTCACGAAGCCTGGGATAACGCGGTGGAACGTTACGCCATTATAGAAACCGGAGTTCGCGAGCTTCTCGAAGTTCGCTACTGTGTTTGGTGCTTCCTCCGGATATAGTTCGAATTCAATTTTATCGCCATCCAGCATTAGGATGTAACCTTTTTTAGCCATTTGCTTGTCCTCCTAGATTAAAATGAGTATGTACTCGTGATGATTCTACCACATAAACCGTCACTCTCGCCAGATTCTGCTTCTATCCTTTGTATGGAGCGAGGGATGTAGGAGAAACTACCATAGAATTCTTTGTTGTAGTCCGGCAGTAAGTATATGGGGAAAATGCGTGAAAGTAAAGTTGACAAAAAACGTAGATAGGTTTTAAATAAGACTACGTACGGCAGGAGTTGAACACAGTTGCAGGATAGTGACAAACAAGAGAAGGTGCTTTTCTGGGTCATGATGGGAGCAAGCTGCTTATTCCTTCTGTCCTTGATCGGAAAGTTATTTTCTTAATGAGGGGTTATTATGCTAATACGATACAAGAAGTCAATGGAAAAAATCGCAATGGGACTTTTATCTTTTATGCCCGATGTAAAAGAAGTAAAAAAATTGCAGCAGACAATTCAGGAATACAATAACAATCCGAATTGGCACTTGTTTCTTTGGAAAGATGAAGATGATATCCTCGGGGCACTGGGAGTCGTGATCGATGAGGATAAAGCCATCGTGCAGCATATTTCGGTCGATCCATCTCACCGAGGCAATGGCATCGGCAAGCAGATGGTTTGTGAGTTACGTAACATGTATTCGCCTATGCATCAAGTTACTGCGACGGATGAAACAAAGAATTTCCTTGAGAAATGCGAAACAGAAGCTTAAAATAAAAACCAGCCTCCTAAGAAGGCTGGTTTTCTTTATGCGCTCGGCTTATAGCCAAGCAGCACCTACGATAATTAGAAGAATGAAAAGCACAACGATCAAAGCAAATCCTCCGCCGTAGCTACCCATGGTGAAATTCCTCCTTTATAAAATGTGACTCAGATAAAAGCCAGGATGTCTGAACATTTATCCTACGGTATAAGGTATGTCGGGAATTAAGTCAGGGTATGGGCGGTAGTGAACTTTTTTCGGAAGGAGGAGATTATATGCAAGGATACAGTGTGAAACTGGATGGGTTTGAAGGCCCGCTTGATCTGCTCCTGCATTTGATTAACCAATATGAAATCGATATCTATGACATTCCGGTGGCAGTGATCACCGAGCAATATATGCACTATATACATACGATGCAGCAATTGGAATTGAACATTGCCAGTGAATATTTAGTGATGGCGGCAACGCTTCTTGCAATGAAAAGCAAGCTGCTTCTGCCGAATCAAGCAGCACTCGATGAAGAAGCCGCAATGGAGGAGGAAGATCCTCGAGATGAGCTTATGAATCGCTTGATTGAATATCGTAAGTTCAAAGAAGCAGCGGAAGAATTAAAAGAAAAAGAGCTGTCTGCTGACAAGCTTTATACAAGACCGCCAGCACCGCTTCCGGATAAACCGGAATTGAAACCGCTCGAGCCAGGTGAAGTTACGGTCTATGATATGGTAGCTGCCTTGCAGCGTGTTTTTCGCCGAAGAGAATGGAGCCAGCCGCTCGATACGAAAATCCAGCGTGCAGAAATTTTGCTGGAAGATCGAATGGGAGAGGTACTGCATTCTCTTAAAGCCAGAAAAGAAGGGGTCGATTTCTTTGAATTATTCCCGGAACGAACAAAGCAGCACATTGTCGTCACCTTTATGGCTATATTAGAATTGATGAAAAAACAGCAAATTTTCTGCAAGCAAAAACAGCATTTTGATGAGTTAATCGTATTTGAAATGGGGATGCAAGATGGAAGTACCGTATAACAGTATTCTGGAAGGGCTGTTGTTTGCAGCCGGCGATGAAGGTTTGACAAAGAAACAGCTTATGCATGCATTGGAATTAGGAGAAAAAGAAGTTGAAGAGGAATTGGCAGCACTTAGGGTGGCCTACGAATCTCCAGACCGCGGTCTATCTATTATGGAAATGAAAGGTGCCTACCATCTGACAACAAAATCAGAGCATGCAGCTTATCATCGTAAACTGCTGGATTCTCCGCAAAACAGCAAGCTATCGCAAGCGGCCCTTGAGACGCTGGCAATCATAGCATATAAACAGCCGATCACAAGAATCGAGGTTGAGGAAGTTCGCGGTGTTAAGAGCGAGAGGCCGATTCAGACACTTGTTGCCAGAGGCTTTATAGAAGAGAGCGGCCGCAAGGAAGGCATCGGAAGACCGATCTTATATGTTACGACACTTGCTTTTCTTGCTTACTTTGGTTTACATACATTGGATGACCTGCCTCCTTTACCGGAAGGAACCGATGACCCTGAAGGAGCAGCAGATCTGTTCTTCGAAGATTTTCCAGCCGAATCGGATTGACAAGATTCCCCTAGCTGTACGGGTACATATGCTAGGGCGAGGTGAGTGATCTTGAACAGCAGAAATTATCTGGAAGCATTGTTAGAATGGAGTAAGGCAATGCAAGAACATGCAGGAGAGGCTTTAGAGGAATGGGAACCTGATCTACGTGAACTGCAGCATAACCTGCAGCAGACGCTATCATCTGCAGAAACTATTTCACAGGAAGCTGTGTTACAACTTCGTCAGGATGCAGAGAGATTAGCAGCCCGAGCGGAGCAGGTCAGTCGTCAGAATAGTATCCGATGGGGTCAGCATAGACTGCCGCCACTTCCTTACCGATTTGATGCATTAGAGCCGCACATAAGCAGAGAGATAATGAAACTGCATTATACAAAACACCATCAATCCTATGTCGATGGACTGAATAAAGCAGAGGAAATGCTGTACGTGAATAGAGGGAACAAAACAAGCTCGGATTATAAGCATTATTTAAGAGAGCAGTCCTTCCATGGTTCTGGTCATTTCCTTCACACGATTTTCTGGTACAATATGTCGCCTAATGGCGGCGGAGAACCTTCCGGACAGCTCGCGCAGCAGATCCGAAAAGATTTTGGATCCTTCCAGAGGTTTAAGGACATGTTCTCCAAGGCTGCAGACAGTGTCGAAGGAGTCGGCTGGGCTATCCTTGTCTGGGAGCCAAGGTCACAACACTTGGCTATTCAGACACTTGAAAAGCATCAATTTTTCAGTTTGGCAGATACAATTCCTTTATTAGTCTTAGACATGTGGGAGCATGCTTATTATCTGCAATATAAAACAGAAAAGAAGCAGTATGTGGAAAACTGGTGGAACGTCGTCAATTGGGCGAATGTGACACAAAGATTTCAAACTGCCAAGCAAGTGAACTGGGCGCCATTCTGAGTGAAAGACCCCTATCCATATGGATAGGGGTCTTTCACTTGTTCATAAGCTTGTCTTCTGTGCATACACTGATGATAGATGACTAAGGGAGGGTTTGAAACATGTTCAAGCGCGTTCTGGTTGTAATGATAGTTATAATCCTCTGTGCGATGCTCCTGCCAGGGCAAGCGGCCGCCAAACCTGGAGTATCTGCAGATGCTGCTATCCTGATGGAGCTTTCTACGGGCAGGATTTTATATGAAAAAAATGCATCTGATCCGAAAAGGATCGCCAGTATCACAAAAATCATGACCGCTATCATCGCTATTGAATCAGGCAAGATGGATGAAGAAGTCCATGTCAGTAAAAATGCAGTATATACAGAGGGATCCTCCATTTACCTGGAGGAAGGAGAGGAAATACCGTTGAAAGATCTTGTATACGGGCTGATGCTTCGATCCGGAAATGACGCAGCCGTAGCCATAGCTGAGCATGTGGGCGGCAGTGAAGAAGGATTTACGCATTTGATGAACGAGAAAGCAGCATGGCTTGGCATGCAGGATTCTCATTTTGATAATCCGCACGGTCTGGATACCGAAACACATCAAAGCTCCGCATATGACATGGCATTATTAACGAAGTATAGCATGCAAAATGAGACCTTCCGTAAGATCAGCGGGACGAAAACATACAAAGCCGATTCTAAGCTGTATGCCTGGGGCAATAAAAATAAGATGCTCACGCGTTATTATGATTACTCTACCGGCGGTAAGACAGGCTATACGAAAAAGGCGGGCCGGACACTTGTTAGTACTGCAGAAAAAGATGGAATGGAACTGGTTGTTGTCACGATAAACGACCCGGATGACTGGCGTGATCATATGAATCTTTTTGAATGGGGATTCGATGAATATGAGCTTACCAAGCTGAAACAGTCTGAAACAGGCACGTCCCTTATTTATCCGCTTTCCGAGCAGGAAAAGAAACAAGCGCATACTATGACCCAGCTCCTGAAAGAGGACAAGCAAAAGGAAAACCAGCAGATTGGTGCCGATGTTTATTATTTGAACGAAAAGAAAATCGGTACAGTGCCAATTTTCGCAGTCCCGCAGACACCGACGCTAGCTGGTTCTACAAAGCAACTTTTTGATGAGCTGGCTGGTGTCCGCTTATGGTGAACTATATATGGGCAATCATGGCGATCGGCGGCATTATTTATGCCATGATCAATGGCACGATGGATGAAGTAAATAAAGCTATCTTCAAAAGTGCAGATGACGCAGTTGTGCTTGCCATCAGTTTGATTAGTGTGATGGTATTTTGGCTCGGAATCACAAAAATAGCAGAAGCCGCCGGACTTTTAAAGGGTCTAGTCCGGCTGGCTAAGCCATTCATTGCTCGATTATTTCCGGACATTCCGAAGGATCACCCGGCAATGGGATATATCCTGTCCAACTTGACTGCCAATTTCTTTGGTTTAGGAAACGCTGCGACACCGATGGGAATCAAAGCGATGGAAGAGATGAAAAAGCTCAGCGGCAGTCCGAAAGCAAGCCGTTCCATGATTACGTTCCTTGCAATTAACACATCGAGTTTGACGCTTATTCCTACGACAGTGCTTGCTGTTCGGATGAAATATGATTCGCAATCACCAACTGAGATTGTCAGCGCAACTTTGCTGGCTTCTATCATCTCATTCATCGGAGCCATTCTGATTGATCGGCTTTTCTATGAAATCAGGCGACGGAAGGAGCGTCATCTATGAGTCTGCTTGCGACCGCCAGCATGTGGATCATTCCTTGTCTCATCCTTGTCGTACTAACTATCGCCACAGCAAAACGACTGCCGACTTACGAACTGTTTGTAGATGGCGGCAAGGAAGGCATCGGTCTGGCTATCTCGATTCTCCCTTTTCTGCTAGGGATGCTTGTCTCGATTGCGATTCTTCGGGCTTCTGGTGCATTGGATGCCATAATCGGTCTGATTACGCCTTTTTTGAGTTTTATCGGAATGCCTGCTGATATTGTCCCTCTGGCGCTTGTAAGGCCGATCAGCGGGACAGCCGCACTCGGGATGACTACCGAGCTGATTGCGACCCATGGACCTGACTCCTTCATTGGCCGGCTGGCTTCGGTTCTTCAGGGGAGTACGGATACGACCTTTTATGTACTGACAGTTTATTTTGGTGCTGTCGGTATCCGGAAGATGGGAGATGCATTAAAAGTTGGACTGTTAGCTGATGTTATTGGTATAATGGCTTCAATCATAGTAGTAACGATTATATTCGGAGCATGAGAGGCGTTGACAACCGTTAACGCTCTTTCTTTTGTTCCTGATGATAAAAAGTGAGGATCAGTACATGGATAAACAAGCAGAACGCCTGCAGAAAGTAATCGCCCACAGTGGCATTACATCAAGAAGAAAAGCAGAGACGATGATTTTGGAAGGCAAAGTTAAGGTTAATGGCAAGGTTGTAAAGGAACTTGGCATAAAAGTAACCGATAGAGACACCGTAGAGGTAAATGGTATACCGCTTGAAAAGGAAAAATCAGTCTATTATATGCTGTACAAGCCACGCGGTGTCATCTCAAGCGTACAGGATGAGAAAGACCGGAAAGTTGTGCTTGATTTAATGCCGGATGTGTTGGAAAGAGTCTATCCGATCGGCCGTCTGGATTATGATACATCAGGCTTGTTGCTTTTGACGAATGACGGAGAATTTGCCAACATGCTCATGCATCCAAGCCAGAAGATTGACAAAGTATATGTTGCCAAAGTTAAGGGCATACCTTCCCCCGAAGAGCTGAAACAGCTGAAACGAGGCATTATGATAGACGGGCATAAATGCAAAGCTGTCTATGCGAAGCTGATGAGCGCTGATAGAAAGAAGAATACGAGCCTCGTTCAAATTATCCTTCATGAAGGACGTAACCGTCAGGTGAGGAAAATGATGGAGAGAATTCAATTTCCTGTTCAGAAGCTGAAGCGCGAAAGATACGGTTTCTTAACACTTGAAGGGCTTCAGCCAGGTGCGTATCGTAAGCTGACTCCTGAAGAAGTACATCGCATTAAACAGGAATACAAAGAAAATCGTAAATAATTTGTCAAAATTGGCAGCCGGCGGACGTGCTATACTTGGCAAAGAGGTGAGGATACGTGACACCTATTCGTAAACGGCGCTTCATTGTACGCCTGACTGTGCTTGCCATACTGGCTTGCTTTGTTTTGATAGCATGCTGGCAGCTGTTGGGAGAAGGGAAGGCGTCAAAAGTGGAAGCAGGACAGCAGACTCCTGATTTCATGCTGAAGGATTTACAGACAGGTCAGGAATTCAAGCTATCCGAAAAGCGCGGCAAAGGTGTTATAGTCAATTTTTGGGCAACCTATTGCGAGCCTTGTAAGCAGGAAATGCCTTTATTTGAAAAGGCATCCCATACATATGAAAATAAGGATGTAATCTTTGCTGCTGTCAATGTGGACGAAAGCAGCGTTGTTATTGAGCGTTTCCTGGATCTGTATAATTTGTCCTTTCCAATCTTATTGGATAATGGACAAGTGATGGAAGCATATGGAGTAGATGCGTTGCCGGCTACGTTTTTCATCTCCGCTGACGGAACAGTCAGCAGGACGGTTTATGGTCCGTTAGAGACGGAGCGGCTGGAGGAATATGTGGATGAGATTGTGCCTTGAGAAAAGAGGCGATGTATTTGCAGAAATGTTCTATTTGTAAGCATGAGAACAATCTGGATAGCGAAAGATGCCATAATTGTGGGAATGTATTGATAGAAAAGCTGGATATGCGCTATGAAGGCGCAGACCGGCGCTCCCAGCAGCGTACCCAGACGATAATTGATAAGATCTGGCGGTTTTTCGCTTCTGTGCGGAACGGAATGTATATTCTTCTGCTGGTATTGCTTATAACGGCGATCGGGACCATTCTTCCACAGCGGGCATACATTCCAATTGGGAGAACACCTCAGGAATTTTACGAATCAGAATATGGTGTGTTTGGGAGTCTGTATCTTGACTTGGGTTTTGATCAGTTATACAGCTCATGGTGGTATATGACGCTGCTCGGATTACTTGGTGCCAGTATCTTGATTGCCAGTATCGATCGCTTTTTTCCGTTATACCGTGCTTTGAAGCTGCAGCCAGTGAAACGCAAGAAACATTTCCTCATACGTCAAGTGTATGTGAGATATAAGGAAATAAGTAATCAGGAGCGCTTGTTGAAGCAAATACGAGGCAGAGGTTATCGGATTCGTCAAAATGGTGAAGATTATCTGGCAGAGAAAAACAGGTTTGCCAGATGGGGACCTTATGTGAATCATATCGGATTGCTGCTAGTGCTGCTGGCTGCTTTTCTCCGACTGTTTCCTTATTTCTATCAAGATGAATTTGTCTGGATAAGAGATGGAGAGACAGCGGTAGTACCCGATACCGATCAATCATTGTTTATCAAAAATGAGCAATTCAGTGTAGATACATACGAAAATGACGATCCAAAATTCGAAGCTGCTATCGAACAAGAAGGTAGATCGATTCCGAAAAGCTTCTCAACAGATATCATCGTCTACAAAGCTGAGGATCATATAGCAGGTGAGACCCCTGATTTGGATGTATTGAATCAAATGACGGTGTCTGTGAATCATCCTGGCAAAGCTGCGGGATTTACGATTTATCAATCAGGCTATCAGCTGAATGAATTCAGCAGCTTGACTCTCCGCACTGAAAATGAAGAAGGTGTAACAGCTGATTTTAAGATCGATACCGAAAATCCCCAAGCAGATTATGAGCTTGATAATGGCTTGCAAGCTAAATTGGTTGATTATTATCCGGATTATCAATTAGACGGGGACAAAATCATCACCGCAACGAAATTTCCTCGTAATCCTGGATTCGTTTTCGATATTTCAGAGGACAATCATACGGAGAGGCTTTTCATAGCAATTGATGAGGCTGTATCGAAAACGGGAACGAACAATTACAGCGTACGTGCAGTGGATTATGATACGCATAATGTAACTGGATTGTCAGTAAAGCGTGATTTGACCTTGCCGGTATTCCTGCTCGGTGGACTCATTTTCATGATCGGTCTTATCCAAGGTCTTTATTGGCAGCATCGCAGAATATGGCTCCAAAGACAAGCAGATGGCTCCTATCTGATTGCGGGACATACGAATAAGCATACGTCCTCCTTTGAAAGAGAAATGGATCGTATCTTTGACATCTGTGATAAAGGGGAGAGCAGCTGATGGATAAGTTATCTATTTTAAGCGGACATTTACTGGAAGCTGCTTTTATCAGTTACCTGTTTGGTATCGTTCTATTCACTTGGTCAGCAGCCAAGCAGCGGCATGGCGTCACTGAGAGGATTGCCTGGGGAGTCACTGCTGCCGGGTGGATTGCACAGCTCGGTTTCTTCATCCTTCGGTGGGTGTACAGCGGACATGCACCAGTAAGCAATTTATTCGAATTCATGACCTTCTTTGGCATGATGCTCATATTGGTGCTGCTGATTGTGTATCGGTTTTATCGCTATCAACTCTTAGCGGTGATGGCATTGGTAATTAGCATTCTTATCATTGGCTGTGCCGCCATGTTTCCGCGTGAGGTGGCACCGCTAGTACCCTCGCTGCAAAGCCATTGGCTGTATATTCATGTAACAACGGCTGCACTTGGAGAAGCAGTACTTGCTGTCAGCTTTTTCGCAGGTTTTCTTTATATCCTACATGAAACGGACCAAGAGAAACCGGATAGAAGGGTATGGCTCATCGAAGCTATAATCGCTCTTATCTTATCGGTTGCAGGGTATATGCTGCTCGCTATTCTTTTCCGAACTTTCGGATATACTGCGACTGTGATGACTGCAGATGCAAGCATCATCTATCAGCTGCCGCCTTTCTTTGTTCCAATTGATATGGTATCTTCACCATTTCCGTTCAAGGTCTCTGTTCCGGACTGGATGCGCGGTGAAAATGCGGCACTGAAGCTTAATACAATCTTCTTATCCTTGCTCTCAGGGTGTGTGTTGTATATTCTCATTCGATTCTTCACTAGAAAAAGGATTGGCGCAGCACTGCAGCCGTTCGTGCAAAGGATGCCAAAGGATATGCTGGATGACATTGGCTATCGTTCAGTAGCAGTCGGTTTTCCTATCTTCACACTTGGCGCCCTAATCTTTGCAATGATTTGGGCCCAGCAGGCATGGGACCGCTTCTGGGGCTGGGATCCGAAGGAAGTATGGGCGCTGATCACTTGGCTTTTCTATGCTGCTTATTTACATATACGTATGCTGAGAGGTTGGCAAGGAATTCGATCTGCCTGGCTTGCAGTTATCGGTTTTTGTATTATCATGTTCAATTTGCTGGCAGTAAACTTGCTTATCGTTGGTTTACACGCGTATGCTTAACCTAAAAAGAGAAAAGGGGAAGGACCATGGAAACAGAAGCACATATTCTTGTAGTAGACGATGAAGAAAGAATCCGCAGACTCGTGCGCATGTATCTGGAGAAAGAAGGCTACACGCTCGATGAAGCTGCTGACGGAGACCAGGGACTTCAAATGGCAAACGAAACAGACTATGACGTTATCTTGCTGGATGTAATGATGCCTGGCAAGGATGGAATCGAAGTTTGCCAGGAAATCCGCAAGGAAAAAGGAACACCGATCATCATGCTGACAGCTAAGGGAGAAGAAGCTGACCGCGTGGAAGGCTTCGAAGTCGGAGCGGATGATTATATTGTAAAACCTTTCAGTCCTCGTGAAGTTGTTTTGCGCGTCAAAGCGTTATTACGACGGTCTTCCACGACTAAGTATTTGCATACCGATGCAAAAGCGAAGGATTTGCTTGTATTTTCCCATCTTACTATCGATAAAGATGCCCATCGGGTGACAGCGGATAACCAGGAAGTAACACTGACACCTAAGGAATATGAACTGCTGCATTTTCTTGCTTCGACACCAGATAAAGTGTACGGAAGAGAAGAGCTGCTGAAGCAGGTTTGGAAATATGAGTTCTTCGGAGATTTGCGTACAGTAGATACTCATGTCAAAAGACTACGGGAAAAACTGAGCAAGGTTTCAGAAGAAGCAGCTAGCATGATAGTGACAGTGTGGGGTGTCGGATACAAATTCGAAGCGGATAAAAGCTGATGCTGTGGGGAAGTGTTGTTAACAAACTATGGCTGACTATCTTGGTTCTTGTGTCAGTCGTCCTTGGTCTGCTTACTTTTCTGCTGCTGGAGTTCTTCGGTAATTTTCATATTGAAGAAGCAGAGGAGAGCCTTATGCAGACAGCTGCGAAGGTGTCTATTTTGCTGGAAGAAATCGATGACCGCAGTACCGTCTACGATACTGCGGAGCGTGTCCAGGATCCGAATTCCCGCATTGCTATCCTTCAGGATGATGAGCTTTGGATATCTGAACCGGATGAGGCGGAGCCATTGCCTGATGTTGACCAGCAATGGCTGCTGGATGATGCTGTATTAAATAAAGCTGTAACAGAAGGAGAAGATGTATCCAAACAGCTTATCTTGCCTAATACCGATAGAAGTGTAATAGTTGTCGGTACTCCACTGCAGGATGGGTCTGGTGCGGTTTATGTCTATCAATCGTTATCTGTTGTAAAAGAGACAGGTAATCAGACGACACAAATCATCCTGCTGGGAGCAGGAATTGCCTTTGTCCTTACAACCGTTTTTGCCTTTTTCTTGTCATCGAGGATCACGAAACCACTTATAAAGATGCAGGATGCAGCACTAAACGTTGCTAGAGGAGAATTCGGGACCAAAGTACCTGTTGTCACACATGATGAGATAGGTATGCTGGCGACTGCTCTTAACAAGATGGGAAAACAGCTGGAATTCAATATTAATGCCCTCAGTCAGGAAAAAGAACATCTTGCCCGCGTGGTTAATGCAATGGTAGATGGTGTTGTCATGATCAACCGGCAAGGTGAACTAACCGTGACGAATCCGCCGGCTGAAGAATTTATCCATGATTGGCAGTTTGAAAATGGCGAAACATTCCATGAAGTGCCAGGCGTCTGGCTTGAAATCATGGAAAGTGTTGTCTCAACTGCATCGGAGGTTACCCGTGAAGTAACGATCCAAGGACGGGAATGGGTGATTATTGCTACACCTCTTTATGATGATGCGGCAATTCGCGGTGCGGTTGCAGTTGTGCGGGATATGACGCAGGAACGCAGATTGAATAAGCTTCGCGAAGACTTTATTACGAACATTACGCATGAACTGCGCACACCAATTTCCTTGCTGCAAGGCTATAGCGAGGCAATTATTGATGATATTGCTGACACTATTGAAGCGAAAAACGAGCTTGCTCAAATCATTCATGATGAATCCTTACGAATCGGAAGGCTCGTCAACCAGTCGCTTGATCTTGCTCGGATGGAAGCAGGCGATACAAATCTAGTAATGGAAGAAGTAGAAATAAATCCATTTCTGGAGCGGATCGTCCGTAAGTTTCAGGGTTTAGCTGATGAACGGGAAATCAAACTGGGACTCGTCAATGCAGTAGATAAACGGACCTACCAGTTTGCTCCCGATGCAATTGAACAAGTACTTACTAATTTAATTGATAATGCGATTACCCATACTGAAAATGCAGGAGCTGTCCAAGTGTTGGTATCTGACGATAAAGATCAGCTTGTTATGATTGTGAAAGACTCGGGAAGCGGGATCCCTGAAGAGGATCTGCCTTTTGTGTTCGAACGATTCTACAAGGCCGATAAATCTAGGACGAGAAAAACTGTCAGAACCGGAAATGGATTAGGACTTGCGATTGCTAAAAATATCATTCAAGCACATGATGGAACAATCAAAGTAACTAGTAAGCTTCATGAGGGGACAACATTCACTATTCGTCTCCCGCGGGATACAAACCTGACATAATATGATAAAATAAGCTGGATTCAAAGCGTACAAGGTGTCGAACAGACTTGATAGGGAACGCGGTGTGATTCCGTGACTGTCCTCGCAGCTGTGATTACCGCCGAAAAGAACATAACCACTGTCCAATTGGATGGGAAGGGTTCTTAGTAGATAAAGGTATCAGTCAGCAGACCTGCCCTGTGTGCTTGTGTTTCACCGCTTCGAGGACTGAGCGGGTGGAGCGGCAGCTTCTAATGCTCTTTCCTTTACTAAAGGGAGGATTTTTTTATGAAAAAAGCACTACATATGTTATCAGCTTTATTGCTGACAGCAGGCGTCCTGGCTGGTTGCGGGACGGAAGAACAGCCGCAGCAAAACCAGCAAGCAGAGCAGCAGGTCACAGTAACATTATCTGAAGACGGAGAAGAGATTTCATCCAAGGAAGTCAGCTTTGAGAAAGGCGATATTCTGTTGGATGTGATGAAAGAGAACTTCGACATCGAAGAAGATGGTGGATTTATTACTTCTATTGATGGCCACGCTCAGGATGCAAATGCCAACAAATATTGGCTTTTTACCGTGAATGAGGAAATATCACCAGTCGGAGCGAATGAGGTTGAACTGAAAGACGGCGACGAGGTTATCTTCAATCTGCAGGAATCTTAATGTTTACCACACGTAAGCTGACTCTTTTAGCAATGCTGACGGCACTTGCTGCGGTAGGAAGGATATATGCGAATGTGCTGTTTCCTTTCTTGCCGAACATGCAGCCGATGACGAGTGTCATCATCATTTGTTCGCTTTTGCTTGGCCCGGCTGCAGGTGTCATTATCGCTGTATTGTCCACGCTGTTATCCAATATGATACTAGGAATGGGATTATGGACATTGTGGCAGATGCTGGCTTGGGGACTGATTGGTCTGACTTTCGGTCTCGCGGGCAAGCTATGGAAAAACCCCCCGCTGATTGTCATGACAGCTGCCAGCGTTTTGGCAGGATATGTGTATGGCTTATTGATATCATTGCCGAATGTGTTCATAATGGAACATTTCCTGGCGTATTATCTTGCTGGTATAAGTTTCGATACGATGCATGCGATCGGCAATGGAATTTTCTTTTTCATCTTATATCCTGTACTGCGCAGGTTGTTCAGCAAGTGGATTCCTGCAGAAGGAAAAAGAACCACTTCCTCTTAACGGGAAGTGGTTCTTCATATATGGGATAATGCATCCTTTGCAATAACCAAATCACTCAGCTTGATCGACTCGGTCGGACACGCTTCAAATGCCTCTGTCACATCCTCCTGCAATTCCTCCGGTACAGAGAAGGTACCAGTATTGCGGTCGAGCAGGACAAATGCGAGACCTTCATCATCATAATCGTATACATCGGGCGCGACAGCTCCGCATGTACCGCAGGCGATACAAGTATCTTGATCGACATATGTATACATTGCCATCCCGCTTTTCCCCCTTCCGCTTTCACCAAAGCTGTTTCTTGCTTTATACTAAGTGTAGCGCGTACCGATACGGAATACAAGCTTACAGAAAGGTTGGTTAGCATGCTTCTGGCATCTATCATAATCCATGCCGCACAGCCCATACGTCAGGAACGGAGCGCGGCATCTATCTATCATCTGCTGCAAGGGAAGCGATCCGCTCAAACATTGCAGGATGCACATATGTACGGTCTTACCCATCTGTTCGGTATCTACCCGAAGCTATCGAGACAGGTATTCGACAAATTAGCTGCCAATATCATGCAAGAAGAAGGACAGGATATTAAAAAAAATATGCCGTATTTCAATGGTATGGCCTATCAATCACAAACAGAGCCATTTCTGTATCGGCTGCTTCTGCTTGTCCAGCTGCTTTCCAATCAAACAAAAGGGGAGAATCGGTATATACCTGTAACGGATAACCCTGCTATTCAGCATTGGATAAAGCAGTTGTATCGACAGGAACAGCATCGCTTGGATGATTGGCGAAACGGAGTATATGAGGAATTATACGGCTTGCTGGAGGAACTGCCGCAGATACAGGCTGAGTTATTTGTAGATCGATTGACGGGATACCATCATATCGGGTTGACGACTGTACAGCTAGCAGAAAAATATCATGTGCATGATACGGATGTGCTCCTATACCAGACGTCAACTATTCACCATCTCCTGCAGCACGCAGAGACCGATACGGCAGCTTTTCCACACCTTGCTGCTCTTATGGATAGACCCCAGCACAAGATCCGCTCCATAACTTCCACGGCGCAAAAGACACGGACAATGCTTGAACGCGGTATGTCAGTAGAGCAGATTGCGCTTGTCAGAGGGTTGACGGAGAACACGATAAAGGATCATATAGTGGAAATAACTTGGCTTGATGGAGAAGCACTTTCCAGTAAGTTTATTTCTGATACCGATGCTGCTGTCATTTTAGAGTGCGCCATGCAAGCAGGTACTAATAAATTGAAACAAATCCATGCTTTGCTGGAAGGTAAATATGACTATTTTCAAATTAGATTGGCTTTAGCTTTGCGGAAAGAGCAGGAGGTGAAAGCATGAACGCAGATTTACAAAAGGCATTGCAGAAGTTCTATGGGTATGACAACTTCCGGACTGGGCAGGAGGAGATACTTGAAAGTGTATTGAAGAATCGTCATACATTGGGAGTTTTACCGACTGGAACAGGGAAATCTATTTGCTATCAGCTACCTGCATTTATGCGGAGCGGACAAGTTATTGTTGTTTCCCCCCTGCTTTCGCTGATGGAGGATCAAGTGAAACAGCTGCGTGCCAGAGGATTCAAGCGGGTAGCTGCACTGAATAGTTTTCTCGATTATGAAGACAAACAGCAGATCATGCGAAAACTCCAGAATTACGATCTGCTTTATGTGTCACCGGAAATGCTCCAAAATGATTATCTGATCAATCGTTTGCAGTCGCTGCATATCCAATTGTTTGTAGTCGATGAAGCACATTGTATTTCCCAGTGGGGGCAGGAATTCCGGACCGATTACCTGCGCCTGGCAGAAGTGATTCGGAATCTAGGCAATCCGCCGGTACTTGCATTGACTGGAACAGCTACTCCAGAAGTCCAAGTGGATATTCAGCACTTGCTTGGTGATTTGGACATGGATAAGCATATCTATCCAATGGATCGGGAAAATATCTCATACTTTATCAGAGAAGTACAAGATCAACAGGAAAAAAATGAAACGATGCTAGCTTTACTTAGAAAGATTCAAGCTCCGACCATTATTTATTTTTCAAGCCGAAATATGGCCGAAAGCACTGCGGCCATCATCCGGGCTAATATGCCGGATATGCCATGTGCTTACTATCATGGAGGCATGGAGAACGAAGACAGGATATTGATACAGCAGCAGTTCTTATCCGGCCAGCTGCAGATCATCTGCTGTACAAGTGCATTTGGCATGGGAGTGGATAAAGAAGACGTACGCCTGATAATTCATTATCATTTGCCAAGTGACAAGGAATCTTTCATTCAGGAAGTCGGCAGAGCCGGCCGGGATGGCGAAGAAAGTGTAAGTGTGGTTCTTTATAGTCCGGGAGATTGGCAAATCCCGATCCACCTAATTGAGCAGGACCTTCCGGAGCAAGATTCGATTCAGCAAATGCTGCGTTTCCTTTATCAGCGGGTAAAAGCAGGACAGCTTGAACTGCCTTCCTACGAGCTGCTCATCCAGCATATTCCGATTAGTGAGACGCAATGGCGATTTTTACTTTATCAAATGGAGAAACATGATATAGTAAAGGGAAATCATCTGCATTATAAGGCAAATGCTTGGAAGGATTTCCTGGACCAGATAGAGAAGTTTGTTGGGAACAGGAAAAGACATAAGCTGAAGCAGCTGCAGCGTATGAAAGAATGGGTCTATACGGATTCATGCAGACGACAGGCACTTTTTGCTGACTTCCAATCTGAAGTACGACCAGCAAAAGGCCGATGCTGCGATAATTGCGGTGATACCCTTGCTGATTGGCAGTCGGTTTTGACGAATGTACAGCCGGAGCATACTGGATGGCGGGAACAGCTGTATCATCTCCTGCAGCAGTAAAACGGAAATGGAAGGATGGACACTTCATGGCAAAGACAGAAGAGAAGGACCAGAATCTGGAGGAACTGGTGGCATCCGTGACACAGTCTCGCGGTGATGAAGAATTACCACCCGAGAAAGAAGAATCGGAGCCAGCAGTTCAGCGTATCGATGTTCTTAATTTACCCCCACGCCGAACAATCCATGACGGACAGCGGACAAGCTTCCGCCTGCGCTGGAATGGAGGTATTGCCAGGTTCATCCTCCTGACGGTCATCGTGCTGGCAGTGATAGTATTTATCCTGCTGTATACGGATGTGCCGCTGTCGATACCAGCCTTATTTTAGTCCATTTTCAGTTTGGACAACGAGGGTATTTTTAACTGAAAGATTAATATACTAACTATACGTACAAATCCTTTCTGTTCGAGACTAAAACCTATCATGAAAATGGACGCTCCCAATGGGGGAGTGCCGCGTACAAAACATAAAGCGAATCATATGCTATCTATATCTAGAGTGGCATCCAAGGGGGAAAAGTGATGAAGTTAGAGCGCGTATCATTAAATCAATTCAAGATCTTTCTTACCTTCGACGATTTAATCGAGAGAGGCTTGACTAAAGAAGATCTGTGGCATGATCTTCCGGGCGTTCATCAGCTTTTTCACGATATGATGTATGAAGCAAGCGATGAATTGGGCTTCGAATTGGAAGGCACACTTCTTGTTCAAGTGCATATTCTTCAAGCGCAAGGGATGCAGATCATCGTAACACAGTATCCGCAGACGGAAGACTTCGAAGAAGAAGAGGATTATATCGAGATGAAAGTGACACTTGACGAAAGCAGGGAGCTTATCTTCTCATTCACAGATTTTGAGGACATCATCAGCGTTTCACGTCAGCTGGACCAGATCGGCATTGAAGATGCCGCTGTGTATTTTATGAACGATCTTTATTATATGGAAATTCGCACGCTGCTCCATCCGGAGGCGCGTGAAAACTTAATTGCAGTCATGTCGGAATTCGCTAACCCAAGTATAGTCACCTCGGTTAGGCTGAATGAGTACGGCAAGAAGATTTTCGATAAGGATGCAATACGGCAGATCTGCACGTATTTTGCATAAGTTGCCGAAGATACCGGAGCATCCGCCGGTATCTTTTTGATTTTTGATTAAAAACACGGTTCTCATTATCTATCTGGCTGCTTTTTTGTTAGAATGGATGTGAAGATTTGATGTGGTAATATCGCTAAACAAGATGGGGAAACATTTAGGAGGTACAGAACAGTGGCCGACAACGCTGCGGAATCTACCAACAACAAGCATAGGGACGTATTAGAATCGACACAGAGGGTCGTACAATCGGCTTTGCAGAAACTTGGCTATCCAGAAGAAGTCTATGAATTACTGAAAGAACCGGTACGGTTGATGACAGTTCGTATTCCCGTTCGGATGGATGATGGCAGTACGAAGATTTTCACAGGGTACCGGGCTCAGCATAATGATGCAGTTGGTCCTACCAAGGGTGGCGTGCGTTTTCATCCGGAAGTAAGCGAGAATGAAGTAAAGGCATTGTCCATTTGGATGAGTCTGAAAGCAGGTATCGTCGACTTACCTTATGGAGGTGGAAAGGGCGGTATCATCTGTGATCCCCGCGAAATGAGTTTTCGCGAGCTTGAAGGTGTAAGCCGCGGATATGTACGGGCGATCAGCCAGATTGTGGGGCCGACAAAGGACATACCCGCACCCGATGTGATGACCAACTCTCAAATAATGGCATGGATGATGGATGAATACAGCCGGATGGATGAATTCAACAACCCAGGTTTCATTACTGGTAAGCCGATCGTACTGGGAGGTTCACATGGCAGGGAAACAGCTACAGCTAAAGGCGTGACGATTTGCTTGAAAGAAGCAGCCAAAAAGAGAGACATCAGCATCGAAGGAGCACGTGTTGTCATTCAAGGATTCGGAAATGCCGGCAGTTACCTAGCTAAATTCATGCACGAAGCTGGCGCGAAAGTAATCGGTATTTCAGATGCTTACGGGGCGCTTCATGACCCGGATGGTCTGGATATCGACTATTTGCTTGACCGGCGGGACAGTTTCGGTACAGTGACCAACTTGTTTAAGTCTACAATCTCCAACCAGGAATTATTGGAGCTTGATTGCGATATACTTGTACCAGCTGCGGTAGAAAACCAAATCACAAAAGATAATGCACATAATATAAAGGCCCAGATTGTGATTGAGGCAGCAAATGGCCCGACAACGTTCGAAGCGACCAAGATTTTGACCGAACGCGGTATCTTGATAGTTCCGGATGTACTTGCATCAGCAGGCGGCGTGACGGTTTCCTATTTTGAATGGGTGCAGAATAACCAGGGCTTTTATTGGACGGAGCAGGAAGTAGAAGAGAGATTAGAGAAAGTGATGCTGAAAGGGTTCCAAAATGTATATCAGACTGCCCAAACTAGGCGGGTTGATATGCGGCTGGCTGCATACATGGTAGGTGTCCGAAAGATGGCGGAAGCTTCCAGATTCAGAGGCTGGATCTAATCATAGTTGAAATCATGCTCTTATCCTGAAGCGAAAAGGATAAGAGCTTTCTCTTTTCTTGGGAAAAGGGATGGGAAGGAGCAGTATAATGCAAAAAGAACGAGTAATTATTATAGGAGCAGGTCCATGCGGGCTATCCGCAGCAATTGAGCTGCAAAAGGCCGGAATCGAACCGCTTCTTATCGAAAAAGGCAATGTTGTCAATTCAATTTATCAATATCCTACGCATCAGACTTTCTTCAGCTCCAGTGAGCGGTTAGAGGTAGGCGACATAGCATTTGTTACCGAAATGAAGAAACCTGTCAGGAACCAGGCGCTGGCTTATTATCGAACAGTAGCTCAGAGGCAGAATTTGCGTATACATACTTTCGAACGAGTGATGCAAGTGTCTGGAAGCGTTCATGACTTTACGTTAACTACGAAGACGATAAAGGAAGAGGAAAAACAATATAAGGCAGATTATGTAATTGTGGCAACTGGATACTACGATCAGCCTTACTTGATGAAGGTGCCTGGTGAGGATCAGCCGCACGTATTCCATTATTTTAAAGAAGCTCATCCTTATTTCGGAAAAAATGTGACGGTAATTGGCGGAAAGAATTCCGCCGTCGATGCTGTGCTGGAACTTCATAAAGCCGGTGCGAATATTACAGCACTCTATCGTGGCAGTACATATTCCAAAAGTGTAAAGCCGTGGATTTTGCCAGAATACGAATCATTGGCTCGAAATGGATACATCGACCATAGATTCAATGCACATATTAAAGAGATCACCGAAACACAGGTTATATATGAAGTGGAAGGCGAGACTCATTCAGTCGAGGCTGATTTTGTTTTTGCAATGACTGGGTACCGGCCTGATCTGAAGTTGCTACAAAGCATGGGTATTTCAATTCATCCAGAAACAGGAAAGCCTGACTATGATCCTGAAACGATGGAGTCAAACGTACCGGGTATTTTTATTGCGGGTGTAATCGCAGCTGGGAATAATAATAATGAAGTATTCATTGAAAATGGACGTTTCCATGGTGGACAGATTGCCCAATCAATTGCATCTCGCAACTGAAAGGAAGGAAATAAATGATAAAAGGGAAAGTCGTATTGATTACTACTGGTGGCACAATTGCCAGTGTACCAAACGAAGAGAGCGGAAAACTGGCTTCCGGAGAAATGACTGGCGAGGAATTGCGCAGCCAAATTGACCTGCCGGATCATATTGAAGTCAAAGTGGTGAGTGCACTTCAAAAACCAAGTATGCATATCACATTTGATGACTTGCTTTCATTAAAAGATATGATCGAACAGCAATTAGAGGATCCAGAAGTAAAAGGGATTGTGGTTACGCATGGAACGGATTCTCTGGAAGAAACGGCTTATTTTCTGGATTTGACCATAACGGATGCCCGGCCAGTTGTAGTCACAGGTTCACAGCGAGCTATCCATGAACTAGGTTCCGATGTGTTCATCAATCTGCGGCATGCTGTTCTGACAGCTTATGATGATCAATTGCTGGAATGCGGAACTGTTGTTGTTTTCAATGAGCGTATTTTCCCAGCAAAATATGTTAAGAAAGAGCATGCCTCTAATATCCAAGGCTTCAATGCTTTTGGATTCGGATATTTAGGTATTATCGACAATGATAAAGTGTATCTTTATCAAAAACCGGTCAAACGGAATACGTATGAGCTGAAAAGCAAGCTGCCTGATGTGGATATTGTTAAGTGCTATCTGCAGGCGGACGGTAAATTCGTGAAAGCAGCGCGTGAAGCAGGCGTAAAAGGTATTGTTCTGGAAGGTGTTGGCCGAGGACAAGTTGCTCCGAATATGAAAGACGAAATTCTTCACGCCTTGCAGGCGGGTGTTAAAATTATCCTTACAACTGCATCTGAAGAGGGTAATGTATACACAACCTACGATTATGAAGGCAGTGCCTATGATCTGTATAAGGCTGGTGTTCTGCTAGGAAAGGATCAAGACAGTAAGAAGGCTCGTATCGAGCTTGCTGTAGCTTTGGCATCTGATCAGACAGATAGACTTCTATAGACCGCATGATTTATTTCCTGTTTCTTTCCAGTAACATATTCCAAAAAAATAGAGCACATGGTACGATAAGGAAAGATTGTTTTGTTGGAAGAGGTGCTATCATGCTTACCATCCTTTCCGCAGCTATTGCACCAGCCCTCGCGCTCCTCACCTTCTTCTATTTGAAGGATCGTCTGGAGCCCGAGCCGCTCAGCATGGTGTTGCGGACTTTCCTATATGGCGCTTTGCTTGTTTTTCCGATCATGTTCATTCAATATGCGATGAAAGCAGAAGGAATAAGTGCGAATCCGATTGTTTATTCATTCTTCACTGTCGGATTCATGGAAGAGTTCTTTAAATGGTTCATCTTCCTGTATACCGCTTTCAGGCATACCGAAATGGATTCGGTTTATGATGGGATCATTTATGGTGTCAGTATCAGCCTAGGTTTTGCTACGGTGGAGAATGTTCTCTATTTATTTGCTCACGGAGTAGACTATGCGTTTACGCGTGCACTCTTCCCGGTATCTTCCCATGCGCTTTTTGGAGTATTGATGGGGTATTACCTCGGCAGAGCTAAATTCGGCAGCTATCATCCTCGTTTGCGTATTTTTGCAGCGATGCTGATTCCATTTTTGCTGCATGGATTATACGATTATATATTGTTGATTGTTACTTTTAATTGGATATACGTTCTTGTACCTTTCATGATCATCCTTTGGATAATCGGACTTCGTAAAGTGCGGGCAGCAATCCAGCATCCTATCGAACAGATACAAACAACGAAATAAAAGAGTCGGGCAGTGCATCTGCTTGACTCTTTTTTTATTGCATAATATGGGCGCACGAGAAGAAAGCTATTGGTATCAGATCATAGTAGGTTGGAGGAAATGAACAATGGAAAGTAACAAGTTTCGGCTTTGCAAATTGTTTTGTGCCGGTCTGATCCTGATAGGCGCAATCCTATCGGCACCTGTGCAGACTAGTGCCTTTTCCGAACAGGTAATCCAGCATGGAGCCACAGGTGACGACGTAGTGGAACTGCAAGCCCGCTTACAATATGCAGGATACTATAACAAAACAATTGATGGTGTTTTCGGGTGGAGTACATACTGGGCATTACGCAATTTCCAATATGAGTTCGGAATGGAGATTGATGGTGTTGCAGGTCAGCAGGCAAAAGACAAGCTAGCTTCCATTACGAAGTTTGATAAAGCCTTCGTTATGCGCCAAATCCAAGAAGGTAATACATTCACCTATTATGGCGGGACTCCTCAGGAAAATCAGGTGAAGAAGCGCGGTAATGGAGGGAATGGAGGCGGTGATAATACAAAAGCGCCAAATACGTCTGCAGTTAATGTTCCGAATGGATATTCACAGAATGATATAAAATTAATGGCAAATGCCGTTCATGGAGAAGCACGAGGAGAACCGTATGTTGGTCAGGTTGCAGTAGCAGCAGTCATTCTGAATAGAGTAGAAGATGCTTCATTCCCGAACACGGTTTCTGGTGTGATTTTTGAGCCGAGAGCCTTCACAGCTGTTGCCGATGGCCAAATATGGCTCACACCAGATGAAACAGCAGAACAAGCTGTACTGGATGCAATCAACGGTTGGGATCCGTCTGGTGGAGCGATTTATTACTTCAATCCGAACACGGCTACTTCGCCATGGATTTGGGGAAGACCTCAGATTAAAACGATCGGTGAGCATATTTTCTGTATGTAGAAAGGAGAGCGAAGAATGTACAAATGGGTGATAATAGGTGTTCTGGCTTTGGCACTCACAGGAACAGCTTTTTGGGGCTATAATGAACGGCAGGAAAAAAATGATATCAAGATGCAAGCAGAGAATAATTATCAGCGTTCCTTCCACGAGCTGACGTACCGGATTGACACGCTGCACGACAAGATTGGATCGACGCTGGCGATGAACTCAAGGGATTCCCTGTCTCCTCAGCTAGCGGAAATCTGGCGTTTATCTTCTGAAGCACATACAGATGTCGGTCAGCTTCCGTTAGCACTATTACCGTTTGAAAAAACAGAGAAATTTTTAACGAACATAGGTGATTTTACGTATAAAACAGCGGTGCGGGATTTGGATAAGGAACCATTGTCTGAAGAAGAAATGCAACGTTTGGAGAAGCTGCATGATAATGCGGGACAAATCAAAGATGAACTGCGAAATGTCCAGAATACGGTGCTGGGAGATAATCTGCATTGGACCGATGTGGAGCTTGCGTTATCAGATGATGATCCAGATCACTCAGATAATACAATCATCTCAAGTTTCCAAACAGTAGAGGATACTTCAGGCGGATTTTCAGAAGAAAAAGATTTCAATAGCGGTGCGTTGCCTGCCTCCAATGAAGAGCATAAATTCGAAGGAGTGACAGGAGAACGTATCAATCAAAAACAGGCAAAGACTGTAGCAGCAAAAGCTTTTGATTTGAAAACGATCAGCGGCATTGAAGGCGGAAAATCAGGTAAAGGTTCTGATGTACCGCTTTATAGTCTCTCCTATCAAAAAGACGGCGAAAGCGGCTATGCGGATATAAGTCAAAAAGGCGGCCATGTTCTCACGCTTATGATTCAGCGGGATCGGGAGGAGCCGAAACTCGGATTACATGATGCCCAGCAAAAGGCACAAGATTTCCTGGAAGAGCAGAAGTTGACTGAAATGGAAATGGTACAGAGTAGTCAGTATGATTCTGTCGGTATCTTTTTCTTTGTACCTGTCCAAAACGATGTGCGTATTTATGCAGATATTGTTCAAGTAAAAGTGGCGCTCGATAACGGGGATATTCTAGGCTATAATGCCCGTGACTATTTTATGAATCACCATGAGCGGGATTTACAGAAACCAAAGCTAACGGAAGACCAAGCAACAGAAAAACTGAATCAAAACGTTAAGGTTCAGGAAACACATCTTGCTTTGATTGAAAACGATACACACGAAGAAACGCTAGTCTATGAAATCATGGGTACACGGAATGACGACGAAACTTATCGCATTTATATGAATGCCGATACAGGAAGAGAAGAGGAAATCGAGAAACAGACAACAACTGAAGCGCGTTTCTTGCAAAGCACGTAAAGGGGAAAGGCAAACAGCCTTCCCCTTTTTGATTATTTTTGCAATAATAGGAATAAAGAACGATTCAGGGGAAGAGGAGAGGCGTTTGCTGAAAATTGGTAGTACTTTAGTATTAGAAAAAAAGGATATATCAAAAAATGAGGAATGGTCGCGTTATCGAGCGAAAGTAATCGACTTAGCTGATGATACAATTTATATAGACTATCCGATAAATGAACAGACAAAACGGACAGATATCTTTCCGGTAGGTACAGCTTTCAGAGCATTGTATGTCACAGAAGAGGAGAGCGCATTCACGTTTGGGACATCAATCCAAGGCAGGGAAATGATGAAGGTGCCGGCATTGAAACTGACAATGCCAAAGGAAAACGATATCCGGAAAATACAGCGCCGTCAGTATGTACGGATTTTGACGACTACGGATGTCGCACTTCATAGTGATGAAGCGGGAATCGCTCCAATCTCATCCATTACGCTTGATGTTAGCGGTGGCGGTCTATCCGTACTTCTCCCAGAAAAACATGGTTTCAAGGAAAGAATGAGCGTGACGCTTTATCTTGCATATTCCCTGCAAAAAGAAGGGGCTTCCTTTCTGACTGCATCCGGAAGCATCGTCCGAATCGTCCGTAATGAAAAAAACGGAAAAATCATCGCTAGTATTCAGTTCGATGAAATTCTGGAACGGGACAGACAAGCAATCATCCGTTTCTGCTTTGAGCGTCAGCGGGAACAGCGGAAAAAAGGGCTCCGGATCAGGTAGACTTCAAATAGACCAAGCCGCTATCCTGTGTTATGCTTTATTAGGTTTTATTCCAAGATTATGAAGAGAAAAAGGATTGAATTGAATGAATTCGAAAACTATCGCTATCGCAATTGATGGACCTGCTGCTGCAGGTAAAAGTACGGTATCTAAACTAGTAGCTAAGAAATTAAAATTTGTCTACGTGGATACTGGCGCTATGTATCGAGCGCTTACACTGACTGCACTCGAAGCTGGAGCTAATCTGGAATCCGAGAAAGCTTTACTTTCCTTGCTGCAAGGTATAGATATTGTCTTAATGCAGCATGAAGACGGTCAAAAAGTATTTGTAAACAGTAAAGATGTAACCGAAGCTATCCGCACAAATGAAGTAACAAATAATGTATCCATTGTCGCTAAGCATGCACTGGTACGCGAAGAAATGGTAAAACGTCAGCAGAGACTTGCAGCTGATAATGGAATTGTCATGGATGGCCGTGATATTGGGACTCGGGTCCTTCCTGATGCTGAAGTTAAGATTTTTATGATCGCTTCTGTCCAGGAACGTGCAGAGCGCCGTTATAAAGAAAATATCTCCAAAGGATTCGAGGCGGATCTGGAGCAGCTGAAAGAGGAAATACGTCTTCGTGACAAGCTCGACTCCGAAAGGGAAGCATCTCCGTTAGTAAAAGCGGCAGACGCTGTTGAAATTGATACAACTTCGCTATCGATTGATGGTGTTGTAGAAAAAATCCTCAAAGCCGTACACGAGGCTCTCGGAAGATAAGGAGTAGGGATTATGTCATTATATACCATAGGTAAAATGATCCTCAGTGCCGCCTTTTACCCGATGTTCCGTATAAAAGTGTATGGCAAGGAACATGTTCCTAAGGAAGGACCGGTTTTGGTCTGTTCCAATCATATTTCCAATTTTGACCCGCCCATATTAGGTATTACATGTCCACGTGATATAGCTTTCATGGGTAAAAGTGAGCTTTTTAAACCCAAGCCACTTGGCTGGCTCATGAAAAATCTAAATGTTTTCCCAGTAAAACGCGGTATGCAGGATCGAGGAGCACTGCGTGTAGGTCTGGATATTCTGGCAGAAGGCAAGACGATGGGTCTGTTTCCAGAAGGAACAAGAAGTAAGGACGGAAAACTCGGCAGTCCGCTTCCTGGAATAGGTTTCTTTGCCATGCGCTCGGAAGCAAAAGTTGTACCTTGTGCGATTATCGGCTCCTATAAAGGGGTAAAAGCATTGAAAGTCATCTATGGCCCACCAATCGATATGGAAGAGCTGAAAGAGCGTAAAGCACCAGCTAAAGAAGTATCAGAAGTGATCATGGATGAGATTCAACTTCTAATAAACAAGCATGTCGGATAGATGCCCTATCACTTGACAAATATCTTCAAATGTTAGAAGTTAGAAAAAAGGACATTTCTATGTTTTTTTACTTATGTTTTGTCTCGTAAACTGAAGGAGGTCTCTTTGATGGATGAAATGAATGAGCAAGCTACGGATTTCAAGGAATTGTCTGTAGGCGATACTGTAACCGGTAAAGTGGTGAAAGTGGAAGATAAACAAGCTTTGGTAGACATTGGCTACAAAGTGGAAGGTATCCTGCCAATCAGCGAATTATCCAGTCTTCATGTTGAACACGCTGCTGATGCAGTGAGTGAAGGTGAAGAATTAACACTAAAAGTGAAAAAAGTAGATGACGAAGAAGTCGTTCTATCCAAGCGTGCAGTTACTGCTGAGCTTGCGTGGGATGACCTGGAAGCGAAATTCGAATCCGGAGAAATCTTCGAAGCAGAAGTCAAGGAAGTCGTTAAAGGCGGTCTTGTTGTAGATGTGGGCCTTCGCGGTTTCATCCCTGCTTCACTCGTAGAAACATATTTTGTTGAAGAGTTTGAAGGATACAAAGGCAAACCGCTTACGCTTAAAGTGGTCGAGCTTGACCGTGAACAGAACCGCGTCATCCTTTCTCACCGTGCAGTAGCCGAGGAAGAGGAAGCTTCCAAGAAGCAGGAAGTGCTTGACAGTTTAGAAGCTGGTCAGGTAATTGACGGTACTGTACAGCGTTTGACTGACTTTGGTGTCTTCGTCAGCATCGGTGGCGGAATTGACGGTCTCGTACACATTTCTCAGCTTTCACATGAGCATGTGGAAAAAGCATCTGATGTCGTGACAGAAGGTCAAGAGATCAAAGTCAAAGTACTTGGTGTCGACAAAGAAAACGAGCGCATCAGTCTATCCCTGAAAGAGACACTCCCTGGACCATGGGAGAACATTAGTGACCGTGCACAAGCAGGGGATGTACTAGAAGGCGAAGTGAAGCGCTTAGTGAGCTTCGGAGCATTCGTTGAAGTATTTCCTGGTGTTGAAGGCCTTGTACACATTTCCCAAATCGCTAACCGTCACATCGGTACGCCGCAGGAAGTGCTTGAGCCAGGTCAAACAGTGCAAGTGAAAGTTCTTGAAGTCAACGAAAGCGAAAAACGCATGAGTTTGAGCATCAAGGAATTAGAACAAGATGAAAATGATGCTGTCATCAAAGAATATGAAAAAGAAGAAGAGCATTCCGGCTTCCAGCTTGGAGATATTCTCGGTGACAAATTGAATAAGTATAAGCAATAAAAATTAAAAGACCAAGGCTGTCCTCTGGACAGCCTTGGTCTTTTTTTGTCATCCGTGTATAGTTTCACTCCTCACTTGTCATAATGCAGATAAAAGGAGGAGTGAAAAATGGACGGATTCTACTTTTTTTGGGCTACGTGGATAAGCTGGATCTTGGTAACCTTTTTCATGCGTCACTCATTGGCACGGGTACTTTTTGCATTTGCCATACTGCTTACTATTTCATTATCTGGTTTTTCCTTTAATTTTGCCGGCCATCGGATCTTTGCTACTGTTTTTCTGCTTGCTGTTATTGGCTTCCTATTTATTTTTGCCAGTAAGCGAGTGGGACGCGGAACATTTGGAAGCATTTGCTTAGGAATCGCTTATGCGGGAATGCTGCTTTGGGAGCTGACAAATCCAGTCGCACTGCTTATTCCGCGTATTCTTCTGTTCTCGCTGACATTATTTGCACTTGTCATTTATCTGACTCGGAATTTCCATTTACAGATTGGCATTATATGCTTAGGATTTTCCATCGGGGAAGTGGTTTATCTTTTACTATTAGATATTTATGGTCTCCAGCAAGATGCCGGCAGCTTTAAAGCTATGGATGTAATGGGAATAGTACTGCTGTTATTAATCTCGGCAAAGCTGCTTAACCTGCTTAGAAAGTATCTTCGAAATAAGTCGAAATGGACGCCCGGACGAACATGATGTCGAAAAATATTGTGTCCCTATGATGCTTTTGCTAGAATAAAACAGTTAGGTTGCAACAGAAGAACCAGCACATAAAGGAAAGTAGGAAAGGATGTTCCTTTCATGAGGAAATCAGTAGTTGCCATTGTAGGCAGACCAAACGTAGGAAAATCAACCATATTCAACCGTCTAGCCGGGGAAAGGATCTCCATTGTGGAAGATACACCTGGTGTGACACGTGACAGAATTTATACGGAAGCTGAATGGCTGAACCAGCCGTTTAACATAATTGACACCGGTGGTATCGAAATCGGAGATGCACCATTTCTAGTGGAAATCCGTGAACAGGCGGAACTTGCCATTGCGGAAGCAGATGTCATCATTTTCATGGTGAACGGACGCGAGGGTATCACAGGGGCGGACGAAGAAGTAGCTAAAATTCTATTCCGTTCTAATAAACCAGTTGTACTGGCTGTCAATAAAGTGGACAATCCTGAAATGCGAGATCAGATTTATGAATTTTACAGCCTTGGCTTTGGGGAACCATTCCCGATCTCTGGTACACATGGTTTAGGTCTAGGTGATTTGCTTGACGCAGCTGTCCAGCATTTCCCAGAGCGTGCTGAGATGCAGGAAGATGAAGAGACAATTCATTTCAGCTTGATCGGAAGACCGAATGTCGGTAAATCCTCTCTTGTTAACGCGTTGCTGAATCAAGAGCGTGTAATCGTAAGTGATGTTGCAGGAACGACGCGTGATGCAGTCGATTCATCTTTCACAAGAGAAGATCAAGACTTTGTTATCATCGACACCGCAGGTATGCGAAAACGCGGAAAAGTATATGAAACAACAGAAAAATACAGTATCCTCCGTGCGTTAAAAGCAATTGAACGATCTGATGTCGTCCTTGTGCTTATTAATGCGGAAGAAGGCATCATCGAACAAGATAAAAAAATCGCTGGTTATGCCCATGACGCAGGTAGGGCGGTTGTAATCGTCGTCAATAAATGGGATACGGTCGAATCAGATGAGAAGAAGATGAAAGAATTCGAAGATGAAATTCGGGCGCATTTCCTTTACCTGGATTATGCACCGATCGTCTTTTTATCTGCTAAGACAAAAAAGCGGATACACACACTAATGCCTGCAATTTTGACGGCAAGTGAAAACCACGCGAAACGTATCCAGACAAATGTATTGAATGATGTCATCATGGATGCTTTGGCAATGAATCCAGCTCCGACATACAAAGGCCAGCGTCTAAAAGTGCTTTATGCTACCCAAGTGGCAGTCAAGCCGCCAGCTTTTGCTGTATTCGTCAATGATCCGGAACTGATGCATTTCTCTTATGTTCGTTTCTTGGAGAACAGAATCAGAGAAGCATTTGGATTCACCGGTACACCAATAAAGATTTTCCCTAGAAGAAGATCATAAACAGGGACGAGGAGGATTTATATGACACAACAGATAGCAGCAGTACTCGGTGCCGGCAGCTGGGGAACAGCCCTAGCCATGGTTTTGGCGGACAATGGACATGATGTGAGACTCTGGTCTCATAATCCGAATCAGGTTGCTGAAATTAACGAGAAGCGCCAGAATGAGAAATACCTGCCTGGAGTGACACTACCTGAGGCTATTACTGCTTCTGCGGATATAGAAGAGGCTGTACGTGATGCAGCTGCTGTCATCCTCGTCGTACCTGCAAAAGCAACTCGTGAAGTAGCGGCGAAGCTTGCGGGACACATTCCTGCTGAAGCCGTTATTGCGCACGCTACAAAGGGAATAGAGCCAAAAACAAGTAAACGTGTCTCTCAAATGATCGAGGAAGAACTGGAGCATGTTACACATCGTCCTGTCGTCGTTTTGTCTGGTCCGAGTCATGCAGAGGAAGTAGCGAAAAGACAGCCGACTACGCTAAGTGCCTCTTCTGTCGAAATGGAAGAAGCTAAGAAGGTTCAAGAGCTGTTCATGAATGAAAATTTCCGTGTTTACACCATCACGGATATGGTCGGTGTGGAACTTGGCGGTTCCTTGAAGAATATCATTGCACTTGGAGCAGGTATTTCAGATGGTCTGGGTTATGGGGATAATGCAAAAGCGGCATTGATTACAAGAGGACTCGCTGAAATCGCCCGCCTTGGAACGAAGCTTGGAGCAAATCCGCTCACGTTCATTGGTTTATCCGGTATGGGAGATCTTATTGTGACATGTACGAGTGTCCACAGCCGCAACTGGCGCACTGGTAATATGCTCGGTAAAGGCATGACATTGGATGAAGCACTTGCTCAGATGGGTATGGCTGTAGAAGGTGTTCGAACAACGGAAGCAGTTGCTGAGCTTGCTGATAAAGCTGGTGTTGATATGCCTATCACCAAAGGAATCAACCAGGTACTCTTCCATGGTGCGAAAGCGAAGGACATCGTTGATCAGCTTATGACACGTTTGCCGAAGCATGAAATGGATGATCTTCAAGATGTTCTGAATGCCCGCTAACGTTTTTTCTCTTCTTGCATATACTGTTTCGTAGCTAATCTGCAAGGAGGAATGGACGTGGCAGACTTTCAAAAGAACTTGATTGATCAGATTCAGAAAAAATCGAATGTAAAGGCTGATGATATCTACAAGGTAGCAAACTCTGTTAAAAGTGCGAACTTCCAAGACGAAGCAACGGTGCGTGGTTTGGTGAAGCAATTGGCTGCAATGGCAGGCAAGCCGCTTACACAGGCGAAAGAAGATAAAATCGTCAAAGCGATCATTGGCAACAATATGCCAGCTGATATGAACACACTTAGCAAATTATTCAAAAACTAACTGTGGCAATTGGGCAGAACAACTTACCATTCCTTGCCCTTTACGCATAAACTAACTCGCACCAGCATATTTTTCTAGGTTGCCTTGGGTATATTTAGTCTATTTCAAGAAGAAGCGTCTGCTTCTTCTTTTTTTATTGGCATGAACCCTGAATGCAGTGCATAGATTATCCGCAGAGGGCAATATGCTGTTCGTCCTTTCCTGCAAAACCGCCCTTTAATGCCAGCAGGCAAGGAATCCATTATTTCTAGCATATTTGGATAGGACAACATCATAAACTGCTAGTGTATGTAGCTAAGACTGTCCATGCATCGAAAGTAGATCGGGAGGGGATCTTTTGGAAAGAGTAGATATTTTTAAAGATATCTCGAAACGGACAAACGGCGATATCTACCTTGGGGTGGTAGGGGCCGTCCGAACTGGGAAATCGACTTTTATCAAGAAATTCATGGAATTAGTTGTCCTGCCTAACATGGAGGATGAAGCAGAGCGGGCCCGTGCCCAGGATGAATTGCCGCAAAGTGCAGCAGGCCGGACAATCATGACGACAGAACCGAAATTCGTTCCAAACAACGCTGTCTCCCTTCAAGTGGACGAAGGTCTGGAAGTAAGTGTCCGGGTCGTCGATTGTGTAGGATATACAGTGGCAGGTGCGAAAGGTTTTGAAGACGAGAATGGACCGCGCATGATCAACACACCTTGGTATGAGGAACCTATTCCATTCCATGATGCTGCCGAGATTGGAACGCGTAAAGTGATTCAAGAGCACAGCACCATTGGTGTCGTCGTGACGACAGACGGTTCAATCGGTGAAATTCCACGCACCGACTATGTGGAGCCGGAAGAGCGTGTTGTATCTGAGCTGAAGGAAGTTGGCAAGCCATTTATCATGGTGATCAATTCAGTAACACCGCATAACCAAAACACCGAGCTGCTTCGCCAGGAATTGAGTGAAAAATATGATATCCCAGTACTCGCGATGAGTGTTGAAAGCATGACGGAACATGATGTTTATAACGTGCTGCGTGAGTCGCTGTATGAATTCCCGGTCCTGGAAGTAAACGTCAATTTACCGAGCTGGGTAATGGTGCTCAAGGAAGACCATTGGCTTCGTTCCAATTACCAGGTTGCCATCCAGGAAACGGTCAAAGATATCAAACGCCTTCGTGATGTTGATCGTGTTGTGGGATACTTTGATGAATATGATTATATCGAAAGAGCGAATCTTGCAGGGATGGAACTGGGCGAAGGAGTAGCAGAGATAGATTTACATGCTCCAGATGCTTTGTATGATCAAGTACTGAAAGAGATTGTCGGCGAAGAGATCCGCGGTAAAGATCATCTTCTGCAGCTGATGCAGGATTTCTCTCATGCGAAACGCGAATATGATCAAGTATCCGATGCACTGCATATGGTAAAACAGACAGGCTATGGCATTGCTGCACCAAGTCTTCAGGATATGGCTTTGGATGAACCTGAAATCATTCGTCAAGGCTCCCGCTTCGGTGTTCGGCTGAAGGCTGTCGCGCCAAGTATTCACATGATCAAAGTAGATGTCCATTCCGAATTTGCACCGATCATCGGCACGGAGAAGCAAAGTGAAGAGCTGGTTCGATACTTGATGCAGGACTTCGAGGAAGATCCGCTTTCAATCTGGGATTCAGACATCTTCGGTCGCTCACTTAATAGCATCGTCAGAGAAGGTATTCAAGGTAAGATTAGCTTGATGCCGGAAAATGCCAGATATAAATTGAAAGAAACTCTGGAAAGAATCATTAACGAAGGATCGGGCGGTTTAATAGCGATCATTCTATGAGCGGCAAATGAGCCGCTTTATTTTTTTGTCAAATATTATGCTGTAAAGCGATAAATTTAAGGATTTCTGGCGTTTTGTGTTGAATTATGACGCTAAGTCGTATATTATAAGCGTTGATATCGCAACATGAGCGGTATTGGTAGGTATAAAACCTATCTTTATGGTGAACAAATGATAGCAAATGCTATTGTCTTACTGTTCAAGGTAATGTCAGGGAGGTGTAATTATGAATAAAACAGATCTTATCAATACTGTTGCTGAGAAAAGCGATCTTTCTAAAAAGGATGCTACGAAAGCTGTTGACGCGGTTTTCGATTCAATCATGGATTCTCTTAAACAAGGTGACAAAGTACAATTGATCGGTTTCGGTAACTTCGAAGTACGAGAGCGTGCTGCACGTAAAGGCCGTAACCCGCAGACTGGGAATGAAATCGAAATCCCAGCGAGCAAAGTGCCAGCGTTTAAAGCCGGCAAGGCCCTTAAGGATAACGTGAAGTAATTACATATGGGCTAGGATGAGGGATGCCTGAATACATCAGGCGTCCCTCATTTTTATTTGACAAGCTTACATACAAGACGAATCAGGACATGCTATGTTATAATACTTTTTATACAGTTTGAAATACGAAAAAGGGCGCAGGTGATTGTTTTGTCCTATGCATCCATGGAAGAGCTACACACACTACGAAATAAAATAGAGAAGCGCATGCAGCAGGATTATCTGGACAAGAATACAGAAGCGCCATTCTTGGACGAGAATAAACTGTTGCTATTGCAGACGCTATTTGGTCAAACGAACCTGCCCGATAAGCAGCAGACAGACTATACGATTACCATTATGCTGATCCAGATGGCGCTGGATACGCACGATAAAGTGATTGTTACTACGAAATCCGACGAGACAGCTGATGAACGGAAGAACCGACAGCTGACCGTTTTAGCCGGTACTTATTACAGTGCGCTGTATTATCAGATACTTGCTGGGTTGGAGGACATTGATATGGTGGCCTTATTAGCTACCAGTATCAAGGAAATCAATGAACAGAAGATGTCACTCCATTATGATGCGACAACGTCTGAAGCATTTTTCAAAAAGCTTGGACAGCTGGAGGGCTGCTTGTTCCGAACAGCAGCTTCCCGTTTTATTGATACAGCAAGACTTGATTCGCTGGATGACTATTGCTTGATAAGCAGATTGCAGCAGGAAGTCAGAGAAGGGAAGCAAACGTCTCTTCTCGTGAAGCTTGCTTCAATCATCGAAATGGAAAAGAGCGGACTAACTGTGATGCAAGTGATACAACAGGAGATAGAAGCTGCTAAACGTAGGCTACTAGCAGGGCTGGTTACACTGCCGCCAGCTTTTGCGAAGCTATCCCGTAAGCTGCTGCTTCAGGGGAATCGGCAGGAAGAGTTATTTCTGGAAGAAGGGTAATTATGGCACAAGAAACGAAAGAACAGCGTGTACATCACGTTTTCGAAAAGATATACGATCGCTATGATTTTATGAACTCTGTCATTTCCTTCAGGCGTCACCGTGCTTGGAGACGGAGTGTGATGAAGAAAATGCAGGTACAGCCAGGAGATGCAGCATTAGATGTATGCTGTGGAACTGGTGACTGGTCCTTTTCTCTTGCTAAGGCTGTTGGTCCGAAAGGGCAGGTTACAGGTCTTGATTTCAGCAAGAATATGCTTTCAGTAGCAGAAAAGAAAAACACGGAAAAGTCAGTTGAGCAGTTATCGTTCACTTGGGGAAATGCGATGGAGCTGCCGTTTGAGGATAATTCTTTTGATTTCGTGACCATCGGCTTCGGCCTGCGGAATGTTCCTGATTATCTCCAAGTACTGAAGGAGATGTATCGAGTTGTCAAGCCTGGTGGCAAAGTGGTTTGTCTGGAAACATCCCAGCCGACAATGTTCGGTTTCAAACAAGTATATTATTTTTATTTCAAACGAATCATGCCAGTTTTAGGTAAGCTTCTGGCGAAAAGTTATGATGAGTACAGCTGGCTGCAGGAGTCTGCAAAGGATTTTCCGGGCAAGAAGGAGCTTCGCGGACTTTTCCAGCAAGCCGGACTGACGAATGTGAAGATTAAGACATATACAGGCGGCGTAGCAGCTATGCATATGGGAGAAAAGCCGGCGGTCAGGGACTGACTGGTAATATGTCTGGACGGATGAAGGTGACATGAATGAAATTACCGATGATCTACTCATATATAAAAAAGGACTTGGACAGAATCGAAGATGCGATGACCAACACGATTCGCGCAGAGCATCCTGTCCTGGAGGATGCGTCGGTACAGCTTCTCCGTGCTGGCGGCAAGCGGATACGGCCGGTTTTCGTTTTACTGAGCGGTAAGTTTGGCACGTATGAACTGCCCCGGATACAAACGGTGGCCGTCGCACTCGAATTAATCCATATGGCTTCGCTTGTCCATGATGATGTTATTGACGATGCGGAACTCCGTCGAGGAAAACCGACCGTAAAGGCGAAATGGGACAATAAAGTGGCCATGTATGCAGGTGATTATATCTTCGCTCGTTCCCTGGAATACCTTTCTAAGTTGGAAGAGCCAAGGGCACACCAGATTCTTGCTCATACGATTGTCGAGCTGTGTGTCGGTGAAGTGGAACAGATTCGTGATAAATATCGGATTGAGCAGCACTTGAAGGATTATCTTCGACGCATACGCCGTAAGACAGCGATTCTCATCGCAGCAAGTGCCCGGCTCGGCGCGATTGCATCCGGTGCACCGCGCGAGCATGAGCGCGCTTTGTACCGGTATGGGTACTATGTGGGGATGAGCTATCAGATCATTGATGATGTGCTTGATTTCACTGCATCCGAAGCTGATTTGGGCAAGCCTGCCGGAGGCGATTTACTGCAGGGGAATATGACACTTCCTGCTTTATTGGCATGCGAAGATCGCTTCTTTAAAGAGCGGCTTACGCAAGCATTTCGCAATCCCGAAGCTTTGGATCAGGAAACTTTGCAACCATTTATCCAGCACATTAAAACTTCAGACAGCATCAAGCGATCGTTGGAAATCAGTGACCGCTACTTACAGAAAGCATATCAGGAATTGGATAAATTGCCGCCAACAAGAGATCGTAATACACTGAAACAAATTGCTAGACATATAGGTAAGCGCAGCTCCTGATTGTAAAACGCTTACATTACTGGTATGATGACAGTAAAGTTCATAAAAGGGAGCTAGAATTAGTATGGAAAAGACATTTTTGATGGTTAAGCCGGATGGCGTACAACGTGGATTGATTGGTGAAATCGTAACAAGATTTGAAAAGAAGGGCTTAAAGCTTCTGGCAGGCAAGATAATGGTTGTGACAGAAGAGCAAGCGAAGACGCATTACATAGAACATGAAAGCAAACCCTTCTTCGGTTCGTTAATCAGCTACATTACATCCGGTCCGGTATTTGCAATGGTTTGGGAAGGCAAGGATAGTGTCGCACTGACAAGAAGTATGATTGGGGCGACTAAACCAACAGATGCAGCACCAGGTACGATCAGAGGCGATTACGCAGTTGAAATGAGCCGTAACCTTATCCATGGTTCTGACAGTGTGGAAAGTGCTGAACGTGAAATCGCAAATATGTTTAAAGCCGATGAACTTGTTTCTTATGAACAAGCAACAGCGAAATGGTTATATGAATAATTGAAAAATGCAGGCAAACGTGCCTGCATTTTTTTTGTTATTTTCTTCTACCAACAAACCTATATATGCAGTAAAATAGAACTAGATACATATAGACAGGGGAACATGACGTGGCAACAGATTATGATTACTTTGTACAGCAAATCAAAACAAATACGGGTATCGATTTATCTCAATATAAAGAAGCACAGATGCTAAGGCGTTTGACGACTCTTCGGGAAAAGAGAGGCTTTAAAGATTTTAAGGCATATTTCCATGCAATTAACGGTGACGCAGCTCTAATGGAGGAGTTCCTTGATCGTATGACCATTAATGTTTCTGAATTCTACCGTAACTATCAGCGATGGGAAGTGTTAGAGCGACGCATCCTTCCTGATCTGCTTAAGAAGAAGAAGCCGCTGAAGATATGGAGTGCTGCTTGCTCTACTGGCGAAGAACCCTACACATTAGCTATCCTTCTGGATCGTTATGCGAAAGGAACTTCCTACACAATTCACGCAACCGACTTGGATCAGCGCGTACTGGAAACCGCTAAGGTTGGTAAGTATAACGAAAGGGCATTGAAAGAAATGCCAGCGGCAATTAAATCCACTTATTTCAACCAAGACGGATCTGTATTCCAAATAAAAGATGAATTGAAGCAGCATATCCAATTCAAACAGCATAATTTGCTGGCAGATGCTTATGATACGAACTACGATTTGATTATTTGCCGGAATGTTCTTATTTATTTTACAGAAGAAGCGAAGGCAGATATCTATCATAAATTTAGTAAATCACTGGCACATAATAGTTATCTTTTTGTCGGAAGTACTGAGCAGATATTTAACCCAAACGTTTATGGCTTAGGAGCAGTCGATACATTCTTCTATCAAAAACAAAAAACAGACTAGGATACTTCCTAGTCTGTTTTCCTATTCTTTGATGCGTATTATCTTCGATACATGTCGATTGACGAATGCTGGAAGAAAGAAAGAAATGGCAAATACTAAAGAAAAAGCGATAATCCATGCGCGCAGCCAGTTCGAAAACTGGAATGCATGTAATCCTGAATTAACAGCTGTTAATGTGAAAGATATGATAGCGGTCATAATGGCAGCAGTGACAGCACTGCAAAGAACGCGGTGAATTTTCGAATTGACAATCATGTTCGTGCTCCTTCTTGTAACTAATCTCCAATAATTATATATTATCTTCAAAAGTTGTCAAATGAACTAAATGACGTATAATGAGGCTAAAGCTGCAAGGAGGGGGCAGAATTCTGAATGGATGAAATTGATTATGAATTGCTTTTGCAGATGGCAGTAACAATTGGAGACGCAGCTAGAATTACTGATATCCCTATAAGGAAGCTTAGATACTGGGAAGATAAAGGTTATATCGATAGTGTAGAGGAAAAGACCAATACTACTAGACGATTCGATTATTATATGATCAAGAAAATTATTCTTATGAAGGAATTGCTAGAAGACGGTTATACTGTGGAAGCTGCCTCTAACAAAGCGGAAGCCCGTCTTAGCACTCTGCGTCATGTATTCGATGAACACAGCAGAAAATAATGATAAGATACAGCTCGAAAATATTGTCAGAATAGTTCCCACTTAAGAAACAAGTTATGTTATAGTAAATAAAATTACAAAGAACAGAGACAACGGAGGAATATACATGCGCTACTTAACTGCAGGTGAATCACATGGTAAACAGCTTACAACAATTGTAGAAGGTGTTCCTTCCTATTTACCGTTGACTACCGAAGACATCAACGAATCCTTGCTTGAAAGACAAAAAGGCCATGGCCGAGGCAAGCGAATGCAGATTGAAAAAGATTTGGTCGACATTGTAGGCGGTGTCCGTCATGGATATACACTAGGTTCGCCTATCGCACTTGTTATACATAATGATGATTTCAAGCACTGGATTGATGTAATGGGTGAGGATCCAGTCGAAGATCCTCAAGCTGTCCGTCGTATCGTTTCACGTCCGAGACCCGGACATGCAGATTTAAATGGAGCCTTAAAATACGGCCATCGCGACATGCGGAATGTACTGGAGCGTTCATCGGCTCGTGAAACAGCAGCGCGCGTTGCAGCTGGTGCTGTAGCTAAAAAACTCCTAGCTGAATTGGATATCAATATTGTCGGCTATACAAAAGAAATCGCCGGCATTAAAGCAGTTGAGTTTCCTGATTATACATATGAAGAAAGAGACAATAAATCGAAGGCATCGTCTGTACGGTGCCTTGATCCACAAGCTGCAGAACAAATGGTAAATGCGATTGATCAAGCAAAGAAAGACGGAGATTCTATTGGCGGTGTCGTGGAAGTCTTTGTAGAAGGACTGCCAGCAGGCATCGGTTCTTATGTTCACTATGACCGGAAGCTTGATGGACGTATTGCAGGAGCTGTAGCGAGCATCAATGCATTCAAAGGTGTTGAATTCGGAATCGGCTTTGAAGCAGCCAGACTGCCAGGCAGCCAAGTGCATGATGAAATTGCATGGGACAAAGAACATGGCTATTACCGCAAAACGAACCGTCTAGGTGGATTGGAAGGCGGTATGACAACAGGTATGCCACTAGTTGTCAAAGGTGTTATGAAACCGATCCCTACTCTTTATAAACCGCTTCAGAGCGTGGATATAGAAACGAAGGAGCCGTTCAATGCGAGTATCGAACGTTCAGATAGCTGTGCCGTTCCGGCAGCAGCTCTAGTAATGGAGCATGTAGTCGCATTCGAGATTGCAAAAGCGATCTTGGAACAATTTCCTCATGATCAGTTTCCAAAGCTTCAAGAAGCGATAAAAAATTACCGAGAAGAAATCCGGGTGTTTTGATGGAACAGATTACAGTAAAAGCGAGTCAGTCTAGTTACAAAGTTTCTGTAGGCGCAGGTATCAGACATAAATTGTCTGAACTCCTGCCCAAGTCCTATCAAAATGTATTTGTAATAAGCGATACGAGCATTGCTCCTCATTATCTGGATGATTATGTATCCTCACTTCTGCCGGATGCAAAGATTACAAAGAAAATCATCGAGCCAGGGGAAGCAGCGAAAAGTAAGGACATGTATTTCGACATATTGGATAGTATGTTCGAGGCAGAACTTGATCGAAAAGCGCTTGTTCTTGCTTTAGGTGGAGGCGTTATCGGTGACTTGGCTGGGTTTGTGGCAAGTACATATATGCGAGGAATCGATTTCGTTCAGCTGCCGACAACCATCCTTGCCCATGATTCGAGTGTCGGTGGTAAAGTTGCGATCAACCATGAAACTGGTAAAAATCTGATTGGGAGCTTCTATCCTCCTGTTGCTGTCGTCTACGATGTTGACACTATTACCACACTTCCGGAAAAGGAAGTGCGAAGTGGCTATGCTGAGCTGATAAAGGAAGCTTATATCGGAAACGCTGATTTCCTTAGCCAGCTGCTTGAACGAAAAAAACTCGACAAAGAAAATGAGGAACAGCTGATCGAGGATCTATCTCTAGGAATCCGGGTGAAAACGAAAATCGTTGAGGCGGATGAAAAAGAAAATGACCTGCGCAAGTTTCTGAACTTAGGTCATACACTTGGTCACGCTATTGAAGCTGAGGCAGGCTATGGCACATTCACTCACGGTGAAGCAGTCGCGATCGGAATGCTGTTTGCTTTGGAACTGAGTGAGAGAAGATTCGGAGCTGATTTGCGTTTAGGTGAATTCCGCAGCTGGATGGAACGAAACGATTATCCTATGCACTTACCTGATCTTTCTGCAGAAAGACTTGTCATAAGAATGCAAATGGATAAGAAATCGGAGAACAAGGAAGTCCATATGGTGCTGCTTCGGGAAATTGGAGATCCGGTGACGGAAAAAGTCGATCATGACACGCTTCATAATGCTGTCACATCGTTTCTTGAGAGGATGAGGAGAGCATGATACGAGGTTTCAGAGGAGCTACAACTGTAACAGAGAACGAAGAAAAGCAAATTATTGAAGCTACTGCGGCAATGCTGGATGAAATGGTCTCCAAGAATGCTATAGTTCCAGAGGATGTTGTCCAAGTACTCATTTCGGCAACTCCCGATTTGACAAAAACATTCCCGGCAAAAGCATTGCGAGTTTTTCGTGAGGATTGGACATACGTACCTGTTATGTGTATGCAGGAGCTTTCAATCGAAGGCGGCTTGCCAAAATGCATCCGCGTGATGCTGACAGCACGCACTGACTTGGCGCAGCAGGACATTCATCACGTTTATCATGAGGAAGCAATTAAGTTACGTCCCGACTTAAAGGAGGAGCATCAATGAGAGCAAAACAGATTTTGAATGAATTGACAGCTTACAAACCAGGAAAACCGATGGAAGAGGTTCGGAAAGAATTTGGATTGGACCGAATCGTTAAACTCGCATCTAATGAAAATCCATACGGCTTTTCAGCTAAGGTAAAAGAGGCTTTGCCGACATTCGCTGATGAACAGGAGATTTATCCGGATGGATATGGTACAGCGTTGAAGGAAAAATTGGCGAAGCGTTTTAATGTTGGCTTAGATCAACTTGTTCTCGGAGCAGGCTCTGATGAGATTATTATGATGCTTTGCCGTACTTTCCTTGCGCCCGGCCTGAACACTGTTATGGCGCATCCTTCTTTCTCTCAATACCCTCATCATGCCTTGATTGAAGGAGCAGAGGTCCGAGCTATTGAAACGAAGAACGGATTCCACGACCTTCCAGCAATGCTAGAAGCAATTGATGAGAAAACAGGGATTGTTTGGCTATGTACACCAAACAATCCAACAGGAAACCATATTGCCAAAGCTGACTTTGAAAACTTCCTTCGCCAAGTTCCGAAAGAGGTTCTGGTAGTTGCGGATGAGGCTTATGTCGATTTTCTGGAAACAGATGACTACTTTGATACACTAGCTGCTTTGAGCGATTATCCGAATCTAATAACGCTCCGTACTTTTTCTAAAGCGTATGGACTTGCTGCATTGCGTGTTGGGTACGGAATCGGTCATCCGGAAGTTATCCACAAGATTAACGTTGTAAGAAGTCCGTTCAATAATACGACAATTGCACAAAAAGCAGCGATTGTAGCACTTGACGACCAGGAGTTCATCAAGGATTCCATCGCAAAAAATAACCAAGTGAAGCATAGCTTCCTAGCATTCTGTGATGCTCACCAAATCAAATATTATGAATCTCATACAAACTTTGTTTTGATATACGATCTACCTGTTAGTGGAGATGCTGTCTTCCAGCATATGCTTTCTAAAGGCTTCATCATCCGTTCCGGCGATGCCCTTGGTATTCCGAACAGCGTCCGAATTACAATCGGTAATGAGCAAGACATGACAGAATTCACTGTATTGCTTGATCAATTCCTGACTAGCGTGAAAGAAAGCTAAGATGGAGACGGTCGTTATCGCGGGACTAGGTTTGATCGGCGGCTCGCTTGCCCGTAATATCCAAATGCACAAGCAAGTTCATCTTATAGGAGTAGATCAAAGGGAAAGTACCCTTGAGTATGCCTTAAAGCATGAAATCATTGATGAAGCGTCGTCTTCTTTCCAAGAAGCTGCACATAAGGCAGATATAATTATACTTGCTGCCCCAGTTTCCAAATCTGTAGAGCTGCTCCAAGAACTTGATAACATGAAGCTTGAAAAAGACGTGCTTGTAACGGATGTTTCTTCGGTTAAAGGACCGATCTTCCAGCAGGCTGCGTCACTACAGTCCGACAAAGTTTTTTTCGTAGGCGGCCACCCAATGGCAGGTTCCCATAAACACGGAATTGAGGCTTCAAAAGCTCATTTGTTTGAGAATGCCATTTATGTTCTGACACCTGTCCAGCGGGCTAAAGAAAGCGATATTAAGCGGGTGGAAAACCTGCTTGATGGTACGAAAAGCACCTTTATCACATTATCTGCAGAAGAGCATGATGAGATGACAGGAGTTGTTTCTCATTTCCCTCATTTGATTGCATCTGCTTTAGTACAGCAGGCAAAGAAATGGGAAGCCAAACATAGTTTCTTGCCGAAGCTCGCTGCGGGAGGATTCCGTGACATTACCCGGATTGCCTCGAGCAATCCCGGTATGTGGCAAGACATCTTCTTTCAGAACAAAGAAAAGATGGGGATCCTGCTTGACGACTGGATAGAGGAAATGCAGGCTTTCCGAAAGCTTTTAGCAGAAGATCAGGGACAGCAGATTCATACCTATTTGGAAGAAGCGAAGCAATATCGTGACGGCTTGGAACCTCGGAAAAAAGGAGCAATCCCAGGCTACTACGATTTGTATGTCGATATAACTGATAGGCCAGGGGCATTGCAAAAAGTACTCACCATTGTCGCCGATGCAGGTTTGAGTATCGTAAATATCCATATACTCGAGCTTCGTGAGGGGCTGACAGGTGTTCTTCGCCTCAGCTTTTCAGAGCAAAAAATCCAGCTGAAGGCTAAAGGCGTACTGGAAGTTTTCGGCTATGAAGTCAAGATAGAAGATTGAAGGTGAAAGCAGTGACAGATGTACGACTACAACCGACAGCGAAGGGACTTTCCGGATCAATTACAGTTCCGGGCGATAAATCGGTTTCTCACCGAAGCATCATTTTTGGGGCTTTGGCCAAAGGAAAAACTACTGTCCGTCATTTCTTGACTGGAGAGGATTGTCTTCGAACGATAGATGCTTTCCGGGCGCTCGGCGTTTCGATTGAGCAGGGCGGTGACACCGTTATCATCGATAGCGCGGGAAAAGACAGCTTCAAAGAACCAACCGTTCCGATTTACTTTGGAAATTCTGGAACAACAGCTCGGCTTCTGCTCGGTGTTTTTGCAGCCTTGCCATTTCATATAACAGTATATGGAGATGCATCACTTACCAAACGGCCGATGGATCGAGTTGTTATTCCTTTGCGTCAGATGGGTGCGAAAATTAATGGACGGGAACAAGGAAAGTACTTGCCGTTGGCCATTGATGGACAAAAGCTCTCTGCTCTTACATATCATACACCAGTCAAAAGTGCACAAGTGAAATCTGCTTTGCTGCTTGGAGGTTTGTTAGCGGATGGCGAAACGCGGATTTCAGAAGATGTCAAGACAAGGGATCATACCGAACAGATGCTTGAAAGCTTTGGAGCAAGTATTGATGTAGCAGGAACGACTGTCGCGGTTCAAGGCGGTCAGCAGCTCGTTGCTACAGATGTCTATGTTCCCGGAGATATTTCCTCGGCTGCTTTCTTCCTCGTTGCCGCATGTCTCGTGCCCGGAAGTGAAGTCGTACTAACGAATACTGGTTTGAACGACACACGTACAGGTATTTTGGATGTGCTGAAGCAAATGGGTGCCGATATGGAAATAAATGAGCATGATATTCAGGCTGGAGAGCGAATCGGAGATATCACGATACGATATCGTCCTTTGAAAAGTACAGAGATTGGCGGGGACATTATCCCTCGGCTTATCGATGAGCTGCCAATCTTGGCATTACTGGCAACTCAGGCTGATGGGGAAACAATCATTAAAGACGCGGAGGAACTTCGGTACAAGGAAACGGATCGCATCGAAGCAATTGCAGCTACACTGCGGAGCTTTGGTGCAGAAGTGGAATCAACGCCGGATGGGATAAGAATTCCTGGAAATCAATCTCTTAAAGGTGCAACTGCTGATTCTTTCGGTGATCACCGGATTGGAATGATGATTGCTATTGCGAGTTTGATTGCAAAAGGGGAAACAATTCTTGGTGATGCAGATAGCATCAATATCTCTTACCCTACATTTTTTGAGGATCTCCGTGCACTGCAAAATTGAATATGTCTGATTCCCAACCGGGAATCAGACTTTTTTGCTGTTCTAAAGCTATTGCTTTAGGTTACACTGAAGACAGATGGAAAAGCCGAGAGGCGTGTAAATAGAAGGAAGTGTTAAAAATGGAAGAAATAAGAAAAGCAATAACGCATATGGAAAATGATCAGCCGCAAGAAGCAGTAGATACATTGGAGGCTTATTTACCAGGTGCCAATGAAGAAGAAAAGTTTACGATAGCTGAATTATATATGCAATGGGGTATGCATGAAGAAGCAAAAGCAGTCCTGCTTCAGCTTGAGCAAATGTTCCCGGATGAGATGGAGCTTAAAATGATGCTAGCTGAGCTTTTCATTGATTTGAATGAAGATCAGGAAGCAATTGATAAGCTTGATCAAATTGTGGAGGATGAGGACTATTTTGTCCCAGCTCAGATGCAGCTTGCTGATTTGTATGAAGCGCAAGGGTTATTTGAAGTAGCAGAGCAAAAACTGTTGGCAGCAAAGCGATTCGATCCTTCCGAGCCAGTCATCGATTTGGCGTTAGGGGAGCTTGCTTTATCGACTGCTTCTTATTTAAAAGCAATCACTTATTATGAAAAAGTTTACGAAAAGCAGCCTGTCATGGGTGATATCGATATCGCACTTCGCCTCGCGGAAGCTTATGCAGCTACAGGTGAATTCGAGAAAGCATTGACTTACTATCAGGAAACAGACGTTAATGACGTGGAACAGCTGTTCAGCTTCGGCTTTACTGCCTTCAAGCTATCCAGATACGATATTGCCATCAGTACTTGGGAAAAGCTCCTCAAAGAGGAAGCGGACTATCTTTCTGTCTATGAGTATCTTGCTAAAGCCTATGAAGAAGAGGGTTTGACGGAAAAGGCATTCGAAACTGCTGAAAAAGGATTGTCGTTGGATGAGTACAATCAGAAACTCTATTTCACTGCAGGCCGTCTTGCCAGACAGCTCGGTAAAAATGATCGCAGCTATTTCCTGATTCGTCATGCGATTGCGCTCGACCCAGGGTATAAAGAAGCGATACTCTATTTGATTGAGAATTTCAAGCTGGATGAAGACCACGATGCAATCATCGAGTTATTGACGCATATCTTGGAAACAGATGAAGAAGATGCAGCATACCGTTGGGAGCTTGCACGTGCCTATAATGAAACTGAAAGCTTTGATGAGGCATTAAAGGCATACGGGGAAGCATATACTAACTTCAAAGATGATAGCGATTTTCTAAAAGAATATGGATATTTCCTATTGGAAGAAGGGAGGATGCAAGAGGCTGTCGAAATACTAAAAGAGTATCTTCGTCTGGAGCCATCAGATATCGAAGTAGAAGAGAATATCAACCGGCTCTTGTCTCAATAAATGCATTGAATTGAAATCATTTCGCTTTCTGGGAGGGGGCACATATGAATATTTCCGTTACCATGCAGGATAAGAAGACGTTCATTCGCTGGTTCTTAGATAATTACCAATTGAAGCGCAGGGAAAGTGTCTGGATCTTGAACTACTTGATCAATCATGATTCGTTTCTTGATAATGTGCATTTCATCCGTGAAGCAAGGTTCAGTCCCAGAGGAATCATCATATCCGCCCATTGTTCCGAAGAAGTACCGTTCCGCTTTTACAAGGACAACATCGTTACAACAGATGCAGAGAAATCATTCCATGATATTCGTATGAACAAGAAAGACCCGGTCTATATTCAACTCAATTTCAAGAACTCCCATCAAAGCATGGAGTATGTTGCAGTTCTGGAAGACAATCCTTTCTTGCCGGAAGATCATTACGTGACAAAAGAGGACCGGCAGCTGGCAACGAAGCTTCTGGATGCTTCGCATTATCAATACAAGAAGAAGAAGCTGCAAGAAGCAATTGATTTGGCTCTTGATAAGAGGGATGAAGGTAAATTTCAGTTGCTGAGCAGGGCGATGCGTCAATTAAAAGAAGAGGCCGAAGATAAAATTGAAAACACATAAATAGATGCGCTTTAACAGCGCATCTATTTTTTATCTTTCTTGTTAAAAGTATCAATAGAAAAGAAGGTTTCTGCTAAAATAAAGTGACTGCTTTTATTCGAGCAAATCGGAATACATAATTGAAATGAAAGGATAAGCACATCATGTATCATCTTTTATTCCATCGTTACAGCATCATGTTATTGTTTATCATCAATCTCTTTGGAACGATATACGGGTATATGTGGTATGGTTGGCAGCTTGAAATTACGCCAGCTATTTTCCTGCCTTTTGTTCCGGACAGCCCAACAGCAAGTCTCTTTTTTACAATTTTTCTAGGTTTATTTTTGATTGGAAAACAGAATGGTTATATCGAAGCGCTGGCAGTAGTTTCATTATTTAAATACGGCATATGGGCTGTTGTGATGAACCTTCTCACTTTAGCCGTGAATGGTACACTTTCCTGGCAAGGGTATATGCTGATTGCCTCCCATTTAGCGATGGCTGTACAAGGCATTTTGTATGCACCGCTTTATCGAGTAAAACTGCGGCATCTTGCAGTGGCTGCCATCGTGGTCTTGCATAATGATATTATCGATTATGTTTTCGGTATGATGCCGATTTACGGTAATCTGATGGATTATATGCAAGTGATAGGTTATTTCACTTTCTGGCTGAGTATTGTATCCATCTTAGTCGGTTATTTTGTCACACAGCGGAACTCATTAAGAAACAAATACTAATAAGGCGAATACCGACATACGCAAGTGCTTAATTGCATAGGCTGTAGGAACATCTAAAAAAGAGGGGATGCTTATGAAAAAGCTGCTTCTCGTCATTGTTCTGACAGCCTCTTTTTTTGTACTTGCTAACCTTGCTGAATTGCTGCTGCAACCGCATACAGAGGCACTGCCGTCATCTTCCGACAAAATAGGTCAAACGTTTGATCAACAATATGAATCGCTGCCTGCACATTTGTATAGTGTTTCTGTGCCTGATAAAAACAGTTATGGAACAGGACGGTTCTGGGGAATACTTGGTATTAGTGCAAGCATTGTAGGGACACTTGTGTATGTTGGCTATAAAAAGTATCGAGCTGAAAATGACAAAAGTGTGAACAACGATCCTAATAGTTGATTTTTTTCGAATTTTTGACTAAAATTGACCTTAATAAGTTCCAAATAATTTTACGGAGGAATGTATATGTCACTAGGTGCTTATATAATCTATATAGCACTTCTTCTGATTATCCCTTTATGGGCTCAATCGAAGGTGAAAAGCACGTATAAGAAGTATTCGAAAGTTGAAACGTCATCTCTTATGACTGGTGCGCAGGTCGCAAGAAAGATTTTAGATGATAATGGTATATATGATGTGCAAATCGAAGAAACACGCGGTATGTTGTCTGACCATTATGACCCACGTCACAAAGTTGTCCGTCTATCTACAGACAACTATCATGGTCATTCTATGGCAGCAGCAGCCGTTTCCGCCCACGAGGTAGGACACGCAATCCAGGATGCGGAAAGTTACGGATTCCTCAAATTCCGTACTGCGCTTGCACCAGCTGCTGCATGGGGGAACAACCTTTCCTTTATGCTTATCATTGCAGGGGCGATTTTCCAAGCTTTTAGTCTAATTGGTTTCGGTATTGCGCTATTCAGTATCGCAGTATTGTTCCAGATCGTCACACTGCCGGTGGAGTTCAACGCATCGAACCGTGCGATGACGCAGCTCGTTTCAACGGGTATAATCCGGAACGATGAAGAACGCTCTACGAAGAAAGTATTGAACGCGGCAGCAATGACTTACGTTGCAGCGGCTCTAGTAGCTGTAGCTGAGCTTGTGCGCTTCATCCTTATGTTCTTTGTCGGTAATAACGAAGAGTAATAAAAGGCATCCCGAGGGATGCCTTTTATTGTTCTTGTATGACTTTGATGAGTTCTCGTAGATAGTCGGGCAGATCAGGCGGTCGTCTGCTGCTGACAATATGACCGTCCACAATAACTGCTTTATCATGCCAGATGGCACCGGCATTCGTCATGTCATCTTTAATTCCTGGCGTGCTCGTGACATTAACACCTTCCAAAATACCTGCAGAGATCAACACCCAGCCGGCATGGCAAATTTGACCAATCGGTTTCTTATGGGAGTGGAAATGCCGGGTGATTTCCAATACGCTATGATAGCGGCGTAATTTATCTGGTGACCAGCCGCCTGGGACAAGCAAAGCATCATAATCAGTCGGAATGACTTCATCAAACGTTACATCTGATGTAGCGGGAACACCATATTTGCCTTTGTAGGTAGTATTGGCAGCTTCACCTGCCAAATGAACTTCCGCTCCAGCCTCACGAAGTCTCAAGATGGGATACCATAGCTCCAGATCCTCAAAATCTTCACTCACAAATGAAAGTATTTTCTTACCAGTAAGCTCCATCATCTCACCTCTTTCTTTTATTCCTTTTCACTTTACCAATTCATTCGTATAAATGCATGCAATACGCTAGTCTGTGTGATAAGGCTTTTTGTTTTCGTCGAGTGTAAAGCCTTCTCCCATTACATCATGTACCTCGCTAAGGGCGACGAAGGCATGTGGATCTACTGCGGTGATGATTGCTTTCAGTCTGACAATTTCGTTCCGTGCAACGACACAATACAGTACATCGCGCTTTTCACCAGTAAAGCTGCCTCTGCCATCAAGAACAGTAACACCTCGGTCCATTTGCTTTAGTATCTGATTGGCGATATCTGCACTCTGACTGGAAATGATGGTGGCGCCTCTTGCCGAGTAGGCACCTTCTTGAATGAAGTCGATGACTCTCGCCCCAACGAAGACTGCAACGAGTGTATACATCCCCCGGATCAGATCAAGATAGGTAAGGACTGATGTGACAATAACAACAGCATCAAAGAGAAACATTGTGCGTCCCATGGTCCAGCCAGCATACTTGTTAGCCAAACGGGCAATGATGTCAACTCCGCCGGTAGTACCTCCGAATCGGAAGATGATACCGAGACCGACACCGATGAACACCCCAGCTAAAAGCGAAGCAATCAGTAAATCATTCCCTAAATTAATATGGAAGGAATATGTCTGGAACAAACGCAAGAATAAGGAAACGGCCACTGTCCCGATAATTGTATAAACGAATGTTGTACGGCCTAGGAATTTCCAGCCGACCAGAAATAACGGAATGTTTAGCACCAAGTTCATAATTGCTGGATCCCAATCGAATTCGAATAGTAAAATAAGCGTTATCCCGGTGAATCCGCCTTCACCTAATTTATTGGCTATATTGAAATGGACGATACCGAAAGAAAAGATGGCGGCGCCTAACAGGATAAAAAGGATGTTCTTTAAACGCATTCCGAACATAATCTACCTCCTAAGATGACAATTCCTTCTATATTATAGACAACTATGCCTTCTGCTACAAATTTGTCCAATAGGTAAAAACATTTGTCAAAGACCGTATTTTTAAGCTAACATGGTAATGATATAGCGAAAGGAAGATCGCGCATGAATACTGCATATACGACAAAAGAAATACAAGCACGTGTCGACGCTTATATTTCCCAATTTAAAGAAGGTTATTTCTCACCGCTCAGCATGCTTGCCCGAATGACAGAAGAAGTAGGGGAGCTTGCAAGGGAAGTGAACCATACATATGGCGAAAAGCCGAAAAAAGCTAGTGAAGATGCCAATACAATAGAAGATGAACTCGGAGATATCATTTTCGTGATGACATGCTTTGCTAATTCCTTGAATATCGATTTGTCGGAAGCATTCGAGAAATCGATGACAAAATTCGAAACAAGGGATAAAGACAGATGGACGAAGAAGACACAGGAGGATTTACATAATGACTAAGGATACGATCAGGATTATTGTAGCAGGACCAAGAGGACGAATGGGGTCGGAAGCATTGCAGCTTATCGATCGTACAGCTCATTTTGAGCTTGTAGCAGCAATTGACAGGAAAAATGGAGGAAAGCGTATCAGTGATATCGACGGTTTGCCTGCAAGTGATGCAGTTATCTACGAGGACGCTGCGGTGTGTTTAGATGAAGTGCAAGCGGATGTACTTATCGACTTGACCATTCCCGAAACAGGCTACAAACATATGAGACTTGCTATCGAACACGGTGTGCGTCCAGTAGTCGGTACCTCTGGCTTTACAGAAGAACAAGTAGGAGAACTAGAAAAGCTAAGTGAAGAAAAGGGCATAGGAGCAATTATTGCACCAAACTTTGCAATTGGCGCTGTGCTGATGATGCAATTTGCCAAACAAGCAGCAAAATACTTCCCAACAGTGGAAATCATTGAAAAGCATCATGATCAGAAACTAGATGCACCGAGCGGTACGGCTGTAAAAACAGCACAGCTGATTCAGGAAGTACGTGAACCGGCTAGACAAGGACATCCGGATGAGAAAGAGACGATGCCGGGAGCACGCGGTGCAGATGTAGACGGCATGCGAATCCATAGTGTCAGGCTTCCAGGTCTTGTTGCACACCAAGAAGTTATTTTCGGTGCACCCGGAGAACAATTCACAGTCAAACACGATAGTTTCAACCGCGCATCCTTTATGTCAGGTGTAGAGCTGGCTGTAGATCGCGTCATGAAGATGGAAGTACTTGCATACGGATTAGAAAATATATTGGAATGAGGCGATAGACATGCATATTGCTTTAATTGCCCACGATAAGAAAAAACCTGAGATGGTCCGCTTTACGGTCGCATATAAAGAAATGCTGAAGAAACATACCTTGTATGCTACAGGAACAACCGGTACTCGCATCATGGAGGCTACAAGCTTGCCGGTGGAATTGTTCCTGTCTGGTCCTCTAGGGGGAGATCAGCAGATTGGTGCCAAAATTGCAACAAATCAAATGGACTTGATTATATTCTTCCGGGACCCGCTCACCGCCCAGCCACATGAACCTGATGTGAGTGCACTTATGCGGCTTTGTGATGTGCATCGCATACCGCTCGCTACCAATCTGGCTGCAGCAGAGATCTTCATACGTGGATTAGATAGAGGCGATTTCGATTGGCGCAAGATCATTCGTGATCGTGAGCCAGAGCTATGAAAAAGCTGAAAATCGGAATCACTTGTTATCCGACGCTTGGCGGCTCCGGCGTCATTGCGACAGAACTCGGAAAAAAACTGGCTAAAAAGGGACACGACATTCATTTCATTACATCCAGTGTCCCTTTCCGGCTGGATATGCTGCTACCGAATGTATTTTTCCATGAGGTCGAGATGAGTCATTATCCTGTTTTCCAATACCCACCGTACGATTTAGTGCTAGCCAATAAAATGGCTGAGGTGATCGACGAAGAGCAGCTGGATATCCTGCATGTCCACTATGCTGTTCCGCACGCTATATGTGCGATCTTGGCTAAAGCTATTGCAAAACGTGATGTAAAAATCGTTACAACATTACACGGTACGGATATTACGGTGCTTGGAATTGATAATGGCCTGCGCAAAATGATCATTCATGCGATCGAGGAAAGTGATGTCGTCACTGCCGTTTCACAAAGTCTTGTGCAGCAAACAAGGGAAATGCTTGATGTAGCAAGTCCAATCGAAGTTGTTTACAACTTTGTAGATGAAGAAGTATACCGACCGGCTGATGTGCGTGACATAAGAGAGCAGTTCGGAATCAAAGAAGATGAAAAAGTACTCGTACATATAAGCAATTTCCGTAAAGTGAAACGTGTACAGGATGTTGTACAGGTTTTTTCGTATGTACAGGAGAAATTACCTGCCAAGCTGATGCTGATTGGAGACGGTCCTGAGTATTCGGATATCTTGCGAGATGTGCAGCAGCGTGGTCTCGAAGATAACGTCTTATTCCTAGGTAAGCAGAATAATGTTGCTGCGCTTTTAAATATGGCAGACATAATGCTGCTTCCTTCTGAAAAAGAGAGCTTTGGCTTGGTTCTCTTAGAAGCTATGGCCTGTGGGGTGCCGTGTATTGGAACTGATGTCGGTGGCATACCAGAAGTAATACAGCACGGAAAGAATGGGTTTATATCGCAGCTAGGGGATGTAGAGCAGATGGGAGCATTTGCATTGGATTTGCTGACAGATGAAAAGTTGTGGCAGCGATTTTCCGATGCATCCATCCGTTATGCAGCAGAGAACTTCCATTCTGATCAAATTGTCGCGCAATATGAAGCAATTTATGAAGAGGTTTTGTAATGAAGATATTTGAAAAAGCATTCCGGGTCATACAGGAAATCGAGTTACACGGTTATGAAGCATATCTGGTCGGAGGAGCTGTGAGGGATTACCTCATCGGTAAAGCTGTCGGCGATTTGGATATCGCAACGTCAGCAACGCCGGACCAGGTAATGAAGGTGTTCGATAAGGTCATTCCGATTGGTATTGAGCATGGAACTGTTCTTGTACGTTTCGAGAAGGAGAGCTTTGAAATTACGACTTTCCGGACAGAAGGAGCATATTCTGATTACCGGCATCCTGATAGCGTAAATTTTGTTACTGATGTTGCAGCTGATTTGGCTCGTCGTGATTACACAGTTAATGCAATTGCAATGGCCAGAACCGGGGAGTTAGTAGATCCTTTTGATGGCAGGAGCGCTATTGAAAAGAAAGAGCTGGTTACAGTAGGCAAGGCCTTTGACCGTTTTCAAGAAGATCCGCTGCGTATGATGCGCGGTGTCCGGTTTGTATCACAGCTAGGGTACAAATTGGATCATAATGCACGAAAAGTGATGGAGGATCAGCGTCTTTGGTTATCGCGTATTGCAATTGAACGCATAAGCATTGAAATGGAGAAATTATGCTCTGGTAAAAATGTAAAAACCGCTATTCAGCTTTTGCATGATACGGGATTATGGGAAGCAATGCCGATTTTTAAAGATCATCCTGAGCTGATGCATGCGCTAGCCAAAAAAATCGAGCCTCTAGGCACTTTGGCAGAATTGGTTGCCCTTTGTTCGTTGCTTAGTACAAGACCAGTTCTTGATTGGGTTAAGGAATGGAAGCTGTCCAATGCTATCAAACAGGACGCTCAACATTTAGTGCGCATACTTCAAAGTAATCTGGATGCTTGGGCAGTTTATCAGCTGCCTGTTCACCTTGATGAGGGTTTTTGCCGACTTGAAAAAATCTATAAAGAAAAAGATGTACAGGATAACGTTTCATCCATTAGACATATGCTCCCGATCCGAAACAGTTCAGAACTGGCCATTTCCGGTGGAGATCTGATCAGCTGGTTTCCCGATAGAAAAAAGGGGAGCTGGATTCGTGATCTTTTGCTTGCTGTTGAAAAGGCTGTTGTAGAAAACAAGATTCCGAACGATAAAGAACAGCTGAAGGAGTGGGTCATTCATGGATACAACACGTAATCGTCTCATCAGAATCCTTCAGGATCATAAGACATCATATATTTCTGGTCAGAATCTGTCAGAACAGCTTGGTATTTCAAGAGCTGCAGTCTGGAAGCATATGAAAGCGTTGGAAGCAGACGGGTATGAGATAGATGCTGTTCCGCGTAAAGGATACCAAGTGAGACGTTCGCCAGACAAACTCAGCAAAAATACGCTGAACTGGAAGCTTGATACCGAGTGGATCGGACGCAAAATCATCTTTGAAGAAGAGCTTGATTCTACACAACTTTTGGCCAAAGCTTTGGCAGATCAAGGTGCAGTACATGGAACTGTTGTTATTGCTGATCAGCAGACAAGCGGTAAGGGAACTAAAGGACGCAGCTGGTATTCTCCAGCTGGAACTGGAATATGGATGAGTTTGATCATCCGGCCTGAATTCGGTCCTCGGGAAGCAGCGCAGCTGACGCTGGCTGCAGCAGTTGCACTTACACGCGTATTTCGTCAGAACGATATTGAAGCTCACATTAAATGGCCGAATGATATCTATCTAGGCGGCAAGAAGCTCGCCGGAATCCTGACAGAGATGCAGGCGGAACAGGATTATATTCAGCATATCGTACTGGGTATCGGAATCAATATCAATCAGACAGTATCGGAGATAAACCCGGATATCCGCAATAAAGCAACATCTTTACGTATCGAGACAAATAAGGAATGGAAGCGGCAGGAGCTTATTCATTTGATTTGGAAAGAGTTCGAGAATGTCTATTCGCTATACATAGAAAAAGGTTTTCAAGAAATTCGGGACGAATGGATGCAGTATGCTTTACGTCTGGGGCACCGAGTAAAAGCAGCTACACCATCAACTGTCTTTGAAGCAGTTTTCAGAGGCATCGGGGAAGACGGAGAGCTTATTCTTGAAAATGATGATGGCAGTACACAGCGCTTATATTCTGCTGAATTGGAATGGAAAGAGGAGTAACATAATGAAAACTAGACTCGATTTTCAAAAGATGAAAGAAAACAATGAGAAAATCACCATGGTTACCGCCTATGATTATCCGACTGCAAAATTGGCCCAGCAAGCTGGTATCGATATGCTGCTTGTCGGCGATTCACTTGGAATGGTCGTACTCGGATATGATAGCACCATACCTGTAACAGTGGAGGATATGATTCATCATGGTAAAGCCGTCACTCGCGGCGGAAACGAAACGTTTGTCGTAGTGGATATGCCGTTTATGACGTACCACGTATCCGTGGAGGCAACTGTACCGCAAGCGAAACGCATCTTCCAAGAAACCGGAGCGCAAGCCTTGAAACTGGAAGGAGCAGATCAGGTCATTCTGGACAGTATCAAGGCATTAGCAACAGGCGGTATCCCAGTTGTCGGTCATCTTGGTCTGACGCCGCAGTCAGTTCATATGCTTGGCGGTTATAAAGTACAAGGGAAAAGCAAACAGACGGCAAAACAGCTGCTGGAGGATGCACGCAAAGTCGAAGCAGCCGGAGCAATTGCTGTCGTACTGGAATGTGTTCCAAAGCAGTTAGCAGCGCTTATTGCTAAAGATATATCTATCCCGGTTATTGGAATCGGCGCAGGTGCTGATGTGGACGGTCAAGTTCTAGTTTTCCATGATATAAGCAGGTACGGTGTTGATCGTCTGCCAAAATTCGCAGTCAGCTATGCAGACCTTAACGAAACCATTACAAATGTCTTCTCCACTTATCGCGAAAATGTAAAAAACAGTATCTTTCCGAATGACGATCAAAGTTTCACAATGGACGAAGCAGCATTACCTAAACTAGGAGAATGAACATGAAGATCATTTCGACATTAGAAGCATTGCAGCAAGAAAGAGTACAGCTTGCAAAAGAGCAGAAGTCAGTTGGCTATGTGGCAACGATGGGCTTTTTACATGAAGGACACCAATCCTTGATGAAGCGTTCTAAAGCGGAGAATGATATTACAGTGCTTAGCATCTTCGTCAATCCGCTGCAATTCGGGGCGGGCGAAGATTTTGAGACTTATCCGCGAGATGCTGTCCGTGATCAGCGTATTGCAGAACAAGAAGGCGTCGATATCGTCTTCATGCCAGAAGCAGCGGCAATGTATCCGGGCAATAGTACAATCAAACTGCATGTTGCTGACCGGGTAGATGTGCTTTGCGGCAAATCAAGACCAGGTCATTTCGATGGCGTGGTTACAGTTTTATCAAAGCTTTTCCATTTGATTCAGCCGAACAGGGCATATTTCGGGCTGAAGGATGCTCAGCAAGTAGCAGTTGTACAAGCCTTAGTGCATGACCTTAATTTCCCGCTTGAAGTGGTTCCGGTATCGACAGTTCGCGAGGAAGACGGATTAGCGAAAAGCAGCCGTAATGTCTATTTGTCAGAGCAGGAGAGACAAGTTGCACCAGCAATTTACCAAGCACTGCAGAAGGCTAAACAAAGCATCCAAGATGGAGCAAAGGATCCTGAAAAAGTAGCATCTGCTGTAAAAGAATTTATAAACAGCCAAACAAGTGGTAGAATAGACTACGTTGAAATTTTGTCTTATCCCGCATTGAAGCCAGTCAAGGAAATAGATGCGCGTATTATCATTGCTGCAGCTGTCTATTTTGACAAGGCGAGATTGATCGACAATCTAGTATTGGAAGCTGACGGTTCCATCATGGACCGTTTTTAATATAGGGGGAAATAAGATGTTTCGCACAATGATGAAAGCGAAGATACATCGCGCTCGTGTCACCGAAGCGAACTTGAACTATGTTGGCAGTATTACAATCGATACACACATTCTGGAACAAGTGGGCATACTTCCTCATGAAAAAGTGCAGATTGTGAACAATAATAATGGAGCTCGTCTCGAAACATATGTAATCCCCGGTGAGCGGCATAGCGGAGTCATCTGCCTGAACGGTGCTGCTGCACGTCTTGTACAAAAAGATGATGTAGTGATCATCGTTTCCTATGCCATGCTATCTGAAAAAGAATTGGCTGACTTTAAGCCGAAGATCGCCCTGATGAACGAAGATAATACAGTTCAGGAAATCATCGAGGAAGAACCGCCGCTTACTGTGATGATGTAACGGCATAAAAGAATCGTACGATAAGACTCTTATCTGTGATAAGAGTCTTTCTTTTCTAAGCAGTATGGAGGGTGGAGTATGGAAAAATTTGTAGTGGTGGATCTTGAAACAACTGGGCACGCGCCGTCGAATGGCGATAAAATCATAGAGGTCGGGATTGTCGTCATCCAAGGACGTGTGATCACAGATCAATTTCAGACGATGCTGGATCCCGGTATGCCGATTCCACCTTTCATTTCCCAGCTGACAGGTATTACTGATGAAGATGTGGCTGGTGCTCCGCAATTTGAAGAAGTAGCAGAAGAGGTTTCTGCTTTCTTCAAAGATAGCTATGTGGTCGCTCATAATGCGAATTTTGATTTGCGGTTTCTCAACAGCGCTTTGGAAGTGGCAGGACTTGCTCCAATCCAGCGCCCAGTTCTTGATACGGTCGAGTTGGCTCGTATTCTGCTGCCAACGGCACCGAGCTATAAATTGAGTGTTCTTAGTGAGCATCTTTCTTTTGAACATGATCAGCCCCACCGGGCACTGTCCGATACGCTCGTAACAGCAGAACTCCTGTTGTCTCTTTTAGAGGAGCTAGGCAAGCTGCCATATGAGACAATTTCTCATCTATTAACACTGGAAAAATCATTGAAAAGTGATTTGCGCAGCTTGCTTGAGTATCGTTTGGAGGAACTCGCATTCGACGATATACACGATGATGGGCTTGAGGTTTATCGAGGACTGGCTTTTCGAAAAGTCCATGAAGAAGATGATACCGTTTCTGCTATTACCCAGTCTTTTGGTGAGATGGCAGATCAGCTGTATCAAAAAGAAGGCTGGCTTTCAGAGGGAATGAAAGGCTACGAGCCGAGAAAAAGTCAGCTGGAGATGAGTGAACAGATCTTTGATGTTTTCCAATCAAATAGACACGCACTTCTCGAGGCTGAAACCGGTACTGGAAAATCTCTTGCGTATCTTTTGCCAGCAGTCTACACTGCAGTAAAAGAAAAGAATCGCATCGTTATCAGTACACATCTGACTCAGCTTCAGGCACAATTGATGGACAAGGAAATTCCGCTTTTACAGCGCATCCTGCCGTTCTCCTTCAATGTAGCACTGCTGAAGGGAAAGCAGCATTATCTAAGTCTCAGCCGGTTTGAATCAGAGCTGCAGCAAACAGCAAATGACAATTATGATATCGTACTAACTAAGGCCATTCTACTTGTCTGGCTGACAATGACCGAGACTGGGGATATTGATGAAGTGAATCTGCCTTCCAGCGGAAAGCGGTTTTTCCTGCATATGTCCGCAGATGCAGAGGATACGCAAGACCCATTTTCGCCATGGTTTTCACGCTCTTTTTATCAGCGGGCAAAGAAAGCAGCTTGGCAGGCAGATATTATCGTTACTAATCACGCTTTGCTTTGCAGTGATATGCAGGAAGAGTACCAGCTCCTGCCATCATATCAGCGAGTCATTATCGATGAAGCACATCATTTCGAAGCAACAGCAGCGAAGCATTTCGGGTTGGCGCTTGATTATGTCTCCATCCACCATATGCTGTCTCATGCGAATAAAGTGTACGAGAAAGCAACAGATGAGCTTCCAATTACACAAGCGGAGTTGCTGATTTGGCAAAGTTTATGGGACCAAACCAAAGAAGAAGCAGATGAAATGTTCCGTTATATCCATGATTTTGTTTTATCCCAGCATAAAAAGAAGCTCGGCACCAATGACATTGGCAGATTACAGCTGCGGCTTGAGGATGTTCGAGAGACGAAACAGGTCCTAGTGATTGCTGAAATGAGCAACAGATTATTATTCGGTGTGCGAGACTGTATCCACCATTTGCTCCAGCTGATAAAATCAGCCGATAAGCAAGGGGAGAAAAAGATTGCTGACTCCATACGAAATGCTGCGGATCAGCTACAGACGATTATCGATGCGATTGAACGGATGTTCCTCCTATATGACGATGAAGAAGTGAAATGGATAGAAGTCGATATGTACGGCGCCCGAAATGCGGTTTATTTATACAGTGAACCATTAGATATTGCTGATTTGCTGCTTGAACATTTCTTTTCGGAAAAGAAAAGTGTTGTACTCACGAGTGCAACTTTAACAATGAAGCAATCGTTTGCTTTCATTCAGGAACAACTTGGCTTGGATGAATATACCGTCACAAGACGTTTCGATTCTCCTTACTCGTATCAAGAGCAAGTGCAGCTGCTCGTTCCAAATGACTTTCCAGATGTCCGAGGAAAAGATAACTATCCCTTCATCTATGCTGTTTGTGAAGCGATACTCAGTCTTGCCGCTATAACGGATGGACGAATGCTCGTTCTGTTCACTTCCTATGACATGCTGAAAAAAGCTTTTGGACTTGTGAAGGAACTGACAGAGGACCAAGATTATACCTTGATTGCCCAAGGTATTACGAGCGGTAGCCGCGATCGGCTGAAAAAGAATTTTCAAAGCAATAAGAAGGCCATCCTATTCGGAACCAGTTCATTCTGGGAAGGCGTTGATATTCCTGGAGAAGACTTGAGCTGTCTGGTCATTGTCAGACTGCCATTCCAGCCTCCAGATCACCCAATTTATGAAGCAAAAGCTTCCAAACTGAAGGCAGAAGGGAAGAATGCCTTTATGGAGCTTGCATTACCTAATGCGGTCATCCGCTTCAAGCAAGGCTTCGGCAGGCTGATCCGGTCGTCAAACGATAGAGGAATTGTATTCGTTTGTGATGACAGAATGATGAAAACGAGATATGGCAGCTACTTCACCGCTTCCATACCGGATGTACCGACACATTATAAAAGTACAGCTGAACTTTTAGAGCTTGCAGAGGATTGGCTATAAAAAAAGTGCGTCACAAGGACGCACAACTGCTGGGGAGAAGGAAGATTTTTGTTGAAAAAACTTTGAACTCGTCTTAGAATTACACCAGGACAACTGGTATAATAAGAATTGGATTGCTTCTCAACATACATTAGTTTGCTGCAGAAAGCCATCTCTATGAGTAACAAATCATGTAAATGAATTGCTCGGAGGTAACGATGATGGAAAATAATAAGATGGAAACCATGTCCACTGTACGTGTACAATACAGCAGCGATCTGTACAAACTGGTCGATTCACTGAACCGTACACTGAAGGAAAAGGACTTGATGTTCGGATTAGCATTGGATGAGGAAGATCATGATACGGCGATATTCACGATTTACCGTACCTAAGTGGGCAAAGATCACACTGTTCAGCGCTTTAGCTGTTTTGATCATTGTCCTCGGCTGCGGTATATACGTTTATAGCACTGCACAAAATGCACGCACAGAGGGCTTTGAAGCTTCAGAGGATTTTGCACTTAAGAATACGGACTTAGAAACCGTAGATGAAGTGACACGCTTTAATGGCGAACATATCTATCATGTCGTCAAAGGCAAGCAAGCCGATGGAGAAGATGCTATCGCTTTTGTCAAAAAGAGCGAGAAGGATTCAGAACAGATCATCTATACAACCGACACAGCTGATGAACAGCAAGTCGAGAGCAGCTGGCAGTCAGCATGCGGCGCAGACTGTGAAATGGAGGATGTCCGTCTAGGATTGTACGATGACGCACCAGCATGGGAAGTCACATTTCGCGATGAACAGGATCGTCTTGGCTACAGCTATTACACACTAGATGGTTCCGAGCAGCTGGAAAGCTTTGCTCTATCCAACCAATATCAATAACACAACTACATATGTAGGACAGACAATGGAGGGTTCTTTTTGAAGACAACGATTGCTAAGCTAAGTGAGCATGTAGGAGAAGAAGTAACAATAGGAGCGTGGCTCCGCAATAAACGTTCCAGCGGGAAAATCGCATTTTTGCAGCTGCGTGACGGAACAGGATTCGTTCAAGGTGTCGTCGTGAAAAGCGATGTACCCGAGGAAGTGTTCCAGACAGCGAAGAACATGACACAGGAAACATCCCTTTATGTTACAGGCAAAGTAGTGGAGGACAGCCGTTCTTCCTTTGGATATGAAATTCAAGTAAGTAATGTAGAAGTAATTCATGCGGCAACAGATTACCCGATTACACCGAAAGAGCATGGTACTGAATTCCTGATGGATAACCGCCATCTATGGCTTCGTTCTCAAAAACAGCATGCGGTTATGAAAATCCGTAATGAAATCATTCGTGCGACGTATGAATACTTCCATGAAAATGGCTACACGAAAATAGATCCGCCAATTCTGACAGGTTCTTCTGCAGAAGGTACAACTGAATTGTTCCATACGAAATACTTTGAGGAAGAAGCATATTTATCCCAAAGCGGACAGCTTTACATGGAAGCAGCTGCAATGGCATTTAACAAAGTATTCTCCTTCGGTCCAACATTCCGTGCAGAAAAATCCAAAACAAGACGTCATTTGATCGAATTTTGGATGATCGAGCCTGAAATGGCGTTCGTTGAGCACGCAGAAAGCTTGGAAATCCAGGAGAACTACATCAGCCACCTTGTTGCTTCTGTGCTGAAGAACTGCAAACTGGACCTTGAAATCCTTGGACGCGATACAGCGAAATTGGCAAAAGTAACTGCGCCTTTCCCACGCATCACGTATGATAAAGCAATCGAATTGCTGAAGGAAAAAGGATTTGATGATATTGAGTGGGGCGAAGATTTCGGAGCACCGCATGAGACTGCGATTGCTGAAAGCTTTGACAAACCAGTATTCATCACCCATTACCCAGCTGCAATCAAAGCATTCTACATGAAGCCAGACCCGAATCGGGAGGATGTTGTGCTGTGCGCGGACTTGATTGCACCAGAAGGCTATGGTGAAATCATTGGCGGATCCCAACGTATCGATGATCTCGAATTGATGGAAAAACGCTATGAAGAACATAATCTGACTAGCGATGCATACAACTGGTACTTGGAATTGCGTAAATACGGTAGTGTGCCGCATTCAGGCTTTGGACTTGGTCTGGAACGGACAGTTGCATGGCTATCCGGCGTGGAGCACGTTCGCGAGACAATTCCATTCCCGCGTCTTTTGAACCGCCTATACCCATAATAAATAGATTACCTGACGATCCCTTGTCGAAATGACGAGGGATTGTCCTATTAATGGAAGGAGAACCCAGATATGAATAACGACTTGAATTACCAACGAATGCTGGGAAATCCATTTTCATTTCCCGGTATCCTAATGAATAAGTATGTATCTCTTGGTCTGAATGAAACAGAAATGATGGTCATTTTGCATATATGCTTTTTCCAGCAGCAAGGCATTATGTTTCCGACTACTGATGAACTAGCTAAGAAAGTAACGCTTTCTGAAAGAGATGTAGCCCTGATATTACGCAAGCTCGTTCAGCGTAATTTGCTTCAGATTGAAGACGTGCAGGAAGAAAATATGCGCAGTCAAGCTTATAGTCTGAACGGATTATGGCATCTTGCGTTTGCGGAAACCGTCTATCCAGAACCTGAAAAGAAAACAGACAAAGAAGAAGAGGCGGCTATATTTATTCTCTTTGAGCAGGAATTTGGCCGTCCGTTATCGCCTTTTGAAATAGAAACTGTCACATTATGGCTGGATGAAGATATGCAGCCTCCATCTCTTATTAAAGCTGCTTTGCGAGAAGCAGTATTGATGAGTAAATTGAATTTCCGCTATATAGATCGTATTCTGCGTGAATGGAAGCGCAAAGGTATCCGATCCGTAGATCAGGCCCGGAAGCAGAGCAAATCATTTCATGAGAACCAACGGCCTACAGCGGCTGCGGTACGTTCTGAGCAGCAAGCACCAGCCCGTGATGTGAGTATTTACTATAACTGGCTGGAAGAAGATTGAGGAGGAAAAGCATACAATGCTGAACAAAACACAGATACGACGGGCATTGGATGTGATGCGTGACATGTTCCCGGAAGCAGCGTGTGAACTGGTGCACCGTAATCCGTTCGAGCTGGTGATCGCCGTACTGCTGTCTGCGCAGTGTACCGATAACCTTGTCAATAAAGTTACAAAGGATTTGTTTGAAAAATATAAGACACCGGAAGATTACCTGGCGGTTCCGCTTGAAGAGCTGCAGCATGATATACGTTCTATCGGTCTTTATCGCAACAAGGCAAAAAATATCCAAAAGCTCTGTCAGACTCTGATTGATCAATATGATGGAATTGTACCAGACACACGTGATGAATTGGTCAAACTGGCTGGAGTAGGGCGCAAGACAGCTAATGTTGTGGCATCGGTTGCGTTCCACGAGCCTGCCATTGCTGTAGACACCCACGTTGAACGCGTATCCAAACGGCTTGGTTTCTGCCGCTGGAAAGACAATGTGACCGAAGTAGAAAATACATTAATGAAAAAGGTGCCGCGTGATGAGTGGAGCGATACACATCACCGCATGATCTTTTTCGGACGCTATCATTGTAAAGCCAGAAACCCAAACTGCCTGGCATGTCCGTTGAACGACATTTGCCGGGAAGGGAAGAAACGGCTGAAAGCCGAAGCAAAATAAAAGACAGTCACTCCAAAATGAAGTGACTGTCTTTTATTTTGCTATTTTGTTATTCTTGATTATCTGTATTGCCTTCATCAGTACCTGTATCAGCATCTCCGCCGGTATCAGCGCCCTGATCACCTTCAGCAGGTTCTTCTTCTGTATTGCCTGAATCCTCGCCTTGACCAGAGTTTTCATCATTACCATTACCATTGCCGTTGCCGTTGTTATTCTCATTACCGTTACCATTGCCATTGTTCTGGTCACTGTTTTCATCGGCATTCTGGTCTTGGTTCTGTTCATCATTCTGATCCGGGTTCTGCTCGTCCTCATTTTGCTGCTCTTCATTGTTTTGATCTTGTTGATCCTCAGCATTTTCATCAGGATTTTCTTCTTCTTCTTCTGCATTCTCTTCTTCACCAGGGACGGTGACAGAAGTTGATTTCGCCTCACTAGTCTCGCCATCAACTGATGCTGTAACTGCAATGTTGTAGGTTTGTCCAGCTTCGACGTTCTCAATTACTGCTGAAGTATCAGACGTGGACGTAGAGCCGCTTGGATCAGCATTTACACTGAAGCTTGCATCGCCATCGTAGTTCCAGCTGATATTGATACTGTTGCTTGCTTCATCATAGCTTGCAGAAAGTCCGGTTACCGGATCAATTTCTTCCTCTTCATATCTTTCTGAAGTCGCTCCAGGAAGATTACCCTTCAGGAATAATTCCGTCAGAATCTCGGAAGAGGGGGTACCAGCACTTGGGGAAGCAGCAGGGCGAGAGCCTCTTTCGACTTTCGCCTCCACTACGTCACTTGGTTTCTTAAAACTTTCTGTGTCTTTGCCTTCATGGACATCTGTCATAATTTGTTTGAATAAATATTTGGCGACGTCTGTACCTGCTTTACCGCCTGGAATTATTGAATCATCAGGGGTACCAGTCCAGATGGATAGTGTGTAGTTTGTTGTCAAACCATTCATCCAAGAATCAGGACTTCCATCTTGACCCTCTTTGTTAGTTGTACCGGTTTTCCCAGCTATATCAAGCCCTGGTACATCTGCCATCACACCAGTTCCCTCTGTCATTACTGAGCGCATCATATCCGTTACCATGTAAGCAGTTGCTTCACTCATAGCTGCTTCAGACTCCGGTTTCATATCCAACGTACTGCCATCACTGAATTCAATTTTCGTGATAGAGTAAGGCTGTGTATAAATACCTTCATTTCCAAATGCTGCATAAGCACCAGCCATGTCAATTGTATGGAAATTAGATCCGCCACCAATACTATCGCCATTCTGGATACCATCTTCAAATTCCAGACCTAAACCATTCGCAAATTTTTCTGCGTTTTCTGCACCAACAGCTTGAAATGTCTTAATTGCCGGTATATTATACGATTTTGCCAAAGCATTTCTTGCGCTCTGCCACCCATGGAACCGGTCGTCATAGTTGCCAGGAGTCCAGTTCCCGATTGTAAGAGGTTCATCATTGATTTGTTCATACGTAGATGTATATACGCCGTTTTCAAACGCCGGGGCGTAATCCAATAGAGGCTTCATACTCGATCCTGGCTGATTTCCTAATCCTTGAATCGCGTAGTTATACCCGCCAAGCTCGTTATTTTTATTTCCGCCGATTGCGCGGATGGCACTGCTTTTCGTATCAAGCAGTGTAATGCCGGCTTGAAGATTATCTACCCATGAAATACCGCTGTCTTCACTAAGGGCATTTTCTACAGATTCCTGCGCATCCGGATCTAAAGTTGTATAGATTTTCATACCATCAAGGTTTAAGTCCGTATCTTCAAAACGCTCGCTAAGATCTTTTTGTACTTGATCAAGGAAGGCGCCGTACTTGTTAGATTGCGGCTGCTTTTCAGTAAGCAAGTCTTCAACTTTCGTCTTTTTCGCTTCATCTGCTTCTGCCTGGGTAATCTTTTCGTGCTGTACCATCAAATCAAGCACGGTGTTCATACGTTCCTGTGCCAAGTCAGGATTTTCAAATGGATTGTAGGCAGTAGGACGCTGCGGCAGACCAGCTAGTAAAGCTGTCTCTGGCAGTGTAAGGTCATTCAAATCATCTTTACCGAAATACGTCTCTGCAGCTGTTGCCACTCCGTAAGCGTATTGACCGTAAAATACTTTATTCAAATACATTTCCAAGATTTCTTCTTTGGAGTATTGACGGTCAAGCTGGAAAGCAAGCCACCATTCCTGCATTTTACGTTTTACTGTCTTCTCTGGAGACAGGAAGGAACGTTTGATTACCTGCTGGTCGATCGTACTTCCGCCTTCAGCACCGAATCCATTTTTAAAGTTGGAGACCAGCGCGCCGCCAGTACGGATGATATCAATTCCGTTATGTTCGAAGAATCGGGAATCTTCTGTTGCAGTTACTGCATCAATTAGCTGTTGCGGCAGATCGTCATACGTTACTTTTCGTCTGCTTTCCGAGCCTAATTCCGCAAATTCGTCTCCATTCATGTCATAGACGATATTGGAAGCTGGGTCGGATAGTTTCTCTTCGTCCAGCTTAGGCGCTGTAGCTGCGTAATAACCAAATACGGCACCGCCCGCAACAACACATAGGACACCTATTAATACAATCGTAAGTAAAATTTTCTTCCAAATAGGTCTTTTCTTCTTTTTCTGTTTTCTTCTTGATGCACGAGATTGGCCCTTTTCTGCCATTACTCCTCTTCCTCCGTTCTAAAATGAAGCTGATCGATAATGTGCAAGTAATCGACCTTTGCCTGATACTTCATTGGAATAAGAAATCCTTCCTCACAAATCACTTCATAGGGAATAGATTTTCTGCCTCCATCATATTGACGTTTCCACCATGGAAAAAGTTTCTCTGCTTCGAAAAAAAATGTTTGATTGTGTGCAGAGAAACGCATAATGACGAAGCAGATAGCCCCATGACTGCATACATGCTCCATATGAGCGATCTGATGCTCGTGGAAATTGGAGAGAGGGAAGCTGGTCTTGTTTTTAGTGACCTTCGCTTCAAAATCTACATATTTTCCGCGATATACGCCATTATAATCCGTAGTGGATGCTTGTTTGAAATACGCTTCCTTAATGACCGCTGCACTTCGTTTTGGATAGTCGACCTGGACAATCTGCACTGGGGTAGGTTTTTTATGGATGATAGCTTTTTGTTGAGCGAGGTAATACTCGTTTGTCTCATTGATATCTTCCTCTAAAGTCATCCCCCTGTTGCCGAAATCGATAGGCTGTGAGAGCCTCGATGCAACGGTTTGTCTGATGATCTTTTTCCCGTTAGGATATTGCACGGTTTCTCCCCCCACTATAGGAATGATCATACCATATTCCTTAGAATACTTCACTTTGTGCCTGTAACTCAACTGAAAAAAGGGGCAATTCGATGACATTTACTGACATAGCGCAGTTGCTTGCTTCCATCGAAGAGAAAACAGCCGCTGCAAACTTAGATAATATCCGAAGAACGATGGCTTATCAAGCTTTTTATGAAAGGAATCCAGAGATCAAGTGGGCATTCCTAGCATCAATGGTTTCCAGAAACGCTGGCTGGAATATGACAGATCTACAATTGGATATGTTTCAGAACTTGTTGTCAGCCCGTATAAGAAAACAGCTTTTCTCTCTTTATGAACGTGCCAATTGGCTTATCTTTTCTGATGCATATCCGCAGCTGCTCTTATATGAAGCTCATAAAAAAGGACAAATTGATATGGTTGAACATCTGCACCATTTTCGTGTTTCTGTCTTTATGGAAGAAACGTGGCAGCATTACTTAAAAGAGGGTGACATGCAGCAGCTGCTTTATTGTCTTATTATCAACGAACAGCATGTCATCGGTTCACCTGTCATTGTCCAGCCTTTTTATAAAAAGCATATCTTCAGCCGGTGGCCATACCAGCTACAGGATTTATTCCGTCTGAATGCCGTATTTTTCCCGACATTGGATGGAAGATTATATGGACTGTATGCTCACCATTTTACAAGTGTGGATGAACGGATACAGGTGGGGATTAAGTTGAGTCAGCTCCTTTTTGATGAGCAGCTTCATACCTCTTTTCTGCAATTTGCCAAAGTTGCTCCTTATACGGGGTCTCGTGATGACTATGAATGTTTTGGCCGGTTTAGAACTACCGGCAGTTGTCCGCTGCGGACTTGTTATCCAGTCATTTCACACGAAGATAATATTCGAACGGATTGGTACAGATATGGGGGCATTAAGGAAAGTTGGCTCATCTCTGCAAAAAAAAAGCGTTATCGACCAACTGGATCCGTCTATTATTGGAAAAGGCGGTTGATGAAAGTAGCCGCATTAATCAAGAAAAAAAGCAAAGCGGTCAATTGATCGCTTTGCTTTTTTAAACTTATATGGAAGGACGATTTGGTCCATCAAGCTTTTTGTCATACCCGTCACCTGCAGTGCGAGCTGTCGGCCGTTTCTGGTCATTTGATGTCTTTCTATCCTGCTTTTTCATCATTCACCCTCCTTTATAGATAGGATGAGCGAAACAGCTCTGAATCATGCGAATGTGCCCGTATTTTTTGTTGTTTTGTCAGCTGTGCAGGAGAAGTCTTTTCTTAACAGAAACAGTAAGGAAAAAGGGGGCATACGGATGAACAAGCAAAATGGTGTAACCAAAGAAGAATTGCAGCTGGCTTTGTTCCAGCTTGCTGGCGCATATCGGAAATTGGACCAAAGACTCACCGTACAGGCGAACCGTTCCAGGACGACACTAAAACAACCTTTGATTGAACGCGTGCTCCGAGCAGAGTCCCAGCTAGATAAAAAGCATGATAAATGGAACCATGAGCATGGTAAATTAGCCTGACTGCTTGTATAATAGAACAACACGATAAGCAGAGAAGGGGTTATATTGACGACATTACAGATATATAATAAGCAGCTATCCGACTTGATCGTACAACTGAAAGAACGCTTCCTTAATCATGAGCCGCCAAGCGAAAAGCATGATAAAGCATTTTTCGAGATGGTGAAGAAGGAAACAGAACCTATGTATCAGCTTCTTCAGGAATGGCATCAGGCTGCAGCGGACTTTGTCCAGCAGCGCGAGATTAGTGTGCATCCGCAGCAAGTACAGTCTACAGAAGAAAATGTCCACTTAGTCATCCTGCATAGCTACTACATAGACATCCGGCCCGAACGATATATGGATTATCATCAATCGATCGGCTACGTCATCCAGTTGCTTGATGAAGATATGGACCGATTAGAAGGACACGACGGAGAGGAAGAAAACAATGACGAAAGAAGAATTGATTAATCTAGCTAAAGAAGCAAGAGAACGGGCATATATACCTTATTCTAAATTTGGAGTAGGTGCAGCAGTCCTAACCAAGGCAGGAAATGTTTATCAAGGCTGCAATATTGAAAATGCTGCTTATCCTGTGACATGCTGTGCGGAACGAACTGCAATTTTCCAAGCTGTTGCAAATGGCGAAAGAGATTTTTCTGAGATCGCTGTTGTAGCGAATACAGAACGTCCAGTTCCTCCATGCGGATCATGCCGGCAAGTAATGGCTGAATTCTTCCCTCAGGATGCTGTCATCCATATTTCGAACATGAGTGGTGTTTCGAAGACAGTTACTATGGAAGAGCTGCTTCCGTTTTCTTTCCAGCCAGAAGATCTTTTTTCTGACGAAAAAGCATCCCAGTAAAAATCAAATGTAATCTAAAGACCTAAAGTGTTTTTACACTTTAGGTCTTTTTTAATTTATCGTTCGATAGGTTTCTCCATTAGGCGAACAGGGTATAGAGAACTATTCAGAATGGAGGTCTGACCGTTGACTAAGAAAAAAGTAGCAATCATCGGTGCTGGTCCTGGGGGTCTGACAGCAGGGATGCTGCTTGCAGCCAAAGGATACAAAGTAGAAGTATATGAAAAAAATGATGTAATCGGCGGCAGGACTTCACGTTTGAAGCATGGTGAGTTCCAATTCGATCTTGGTGCAACTTTCTTTATGATGCCCAAGCTTCTAGAGGAGCTTTTCGAGGAAGCTGGCCGCAACCTTTACAATTATGTTCAGCTGCATCGGCTGGATCCATTATATACGCTCCGGTTTGGGGACGTCACATTTACACCGCGAGTTGATAGACAAGATATGCTGGATGAAATAGAACGGGTCTTTCCGGGCGAAAGCCAAGGTTTTATTCAGTTCATGGAAAAAGAGGGAGAGAAGTTCGACCGAGTGGAAAAGCTTCTACGCCGCCCTTTCGTACATAGACGCACTTATTTGAGCAAGGATGTACTGTATGCCCTGCCGAAGCTCGATATGTTCCAGACAGTATACAGTAAGCTTTCTTCCTATTTTAATGATGAACGGTTGAAATATGCCTTTACTTTCCAAGCAAAATACTTAGGAATGTCTCCTTGGAAGTGTCCGGGGACGTTCACGATACTTTCGTATCTTGAACATAAGTTCGGTCTGTATCATCCGATTGGAGGCGTCAACCGAATTTGCGAAGCGATGCGACAGGTGATTGAGGAATACGGAGGCGTGGTTCATACTGGAAAACCTGTTGCTCAGATTCTTACTGAAGGCAAGCAGGCCACAGGTCTTCGTCTGGAAAATGGACTTGATGTTCAAGCTGACGAAGTTATTATAAATGCAGATTATAGCTATAGTGTACAGCACTTGTTCGAGGAGAAATGGAAAAAGAAATTCCAAAAGAAAATGGAGAACAAAAAATATTCCTGCTCAACCTTTATGCTTTATCTAGGTTTGAAGCAAGAAGTTAATCTGCCACATCATATGGTTGTATTTGCTGATGATTACAAAAGGAATGTAGAAGAGATGACAGAACAGCTTGTCCTCTCTGAAGATCCTTCTGTTTACATCCATTATCCGACTAAACTCGATCCAACAACAGCACCTGCTGGAAAGTCTACAGCATATTTGCTGATGCCTGTTCCAAATACAGAGGCTGACATTGATTGGGAAGAAGCGAGTCCTCGTATGCGTCAGAAAATGCTTGATATTCTTGCACGTGAAACAGGTATAGAGAATATCGAGTCTCTGATTGAAACAGAACATTGTATCACACCGTCAGATTGGGAAGCGATGAACATTCAGCACGGGGCAGTATTTAATCTGGCACATTCACTAGATCAGATGATGTACAACCGACCACATAACCAGGTGAAAGAACTTTCCCATTGTTATCTTGTCGGAGGAGGAACGCATCCAGGCAGCGGACTGCCGACTATTTTTCAGTCAGCTAAGATCAGTGCCGATTTAGTCGAGAAAAACAGTGGAGCTAAAACTACTCAATCGATAAAACCATCTCAAGAGAAGGTGACAATGTGAAGACGGCTATAATCGGTGCAGGTGTTGGCGGGCTTACAACTGCATTGCTTCTTGAAAGACAAGGACATCAAGTTACAGTCTTTGAACAGCAAGCGAATCCGGGAGGGCGTATGCAATACGAAACAGACGGCGACTTTCGCATTGACCAAGGCCCGACAATCGTCCTCCTGCCCGATATGATTCGCAATGTATTGGATGCATGTGCTATTCCGCAGAATGAACTTGAGCTAATAAAGTGTGATCCGCTTTACAGAATTCATTATGCAGATGGTACTGCTTATACAAAATACTCTGATCCAGCAAAACAGAAAGAAGAATTGCTGACAAAGTTTCCAAATCAAGCAGCGCAATATGATCAATTCATGCACGATATGGAAAACGTATACCGGGTTGGAGTAAGTCAGTTTTTGGAACAAGGATTTTCTAACAGGCTTCGCTTCTTTACGTCAAGCAATCTGCGCTTCCTTTATAAATCAAAAGCTTACCGTGACGTTCATAGCTTCATAAGTGATTATTTTAATGAACCGAAGCTACAGGATGCATATGCGCTGCAATCTCTGTATATAGGAGGATCTCCTTATACGACACCTGCTATTTATGGTCTGATTTCTTATAGTGAGCATGCCCACGGAATCTGGTATGTCAAAGGCGGCTATGCGGGATTGATTGACACTTTGGTTTCTTATTGTGAAGAACGCGGAGTCACACTTCAATACAACGCAAAAGTTGAAAAGATTCAGCAAAAAAGGAAAAGGGTGAGCGGAATAGAGGTGGACGGAGCTTTCCAGCCTTTTAATAATGTAGTGTACAACGGTGATTTTCCTGCCATTCATTCCTTACTTGACGATAAAAAAGCAAAAAAGAAAAAGCAGCCTTCGGCCTCCAGTGGCTGTCTGCTCATCTATGCAGGAACCAATCGGAGATGGGAAGAGTTGCAAACGCATCAATTTGTTCTTCCTGAACAGTTCCAGCAAAATATGGAGGCTATTTTTGAATCTCGAACTATTCCAGAAGATCCTTCATTCTATGTATTCAACCCAAGTTCCATAGATGCGACTTGTGCGCTTTCGGGAAAGTCGGCTTTATATTTTCTTGTTCCTGTTCCATCTGGTGACCATATTAACTGGGACCAGCAGAAAGATCTGCTCGTTGAACGCGTTCTTCAGAAAGCAGAGAAGACACTGCTGCCAGGATTATTGGACTCGATCGAATGGCTGAAGTTGAGGACACCGGCGGATGCGAGTCAGGCTGGATTGTACCAAGGGGGAAGCTTTGGGATCGCTCCCAACCTGCTGCAATCTGGAGGTTTTCGCCCACAGAACAAGCCATTTGGCATTGAAGGACTTTATGCTGTCGGCGCTTCTGTCCACCCCGGTGGAGGTGTACCGATCGTCATGCAAGGTGCAAAGAATTTAAGTGATCTAATTATGAGTGAGGTGGGAGACTATGCTCAAGAAACCGTACGCAAAAGCGTGTGAAAAGGCGATGAAGCAGCATTCTGCGAGCTTTTATCAGGCTTTTCGCGAGCTTCCTTCACCGCGTAAGGAAGCTGTGTTCGTTATTTATACATTCTGTCGGATGATTGATGACAGCATGGATGAACCTGAAAATAGCGTTTATACCCTAGACGAGCTGGAGTGGAACTTTCAACATCTCAGTAAAGCTGAAGGGCATTTTATCTGGCCTTCCCTGCGCTGGCTATTCGACACTTTTCCGAATCTGGAACCAGCGCCGTTCTTCACTCAGATTAAAGGTCAGCGTATGGATGAGATGCATACTCATTATAAGACATTTGAACAGTTGGAAGACTACTGCTACCATGTAGCCGGATCTGTCGGCGAAATGCTGCTGCCGGTATTGCACGATTATCCTTCGGAAAAAATTGTACAAGCAGGAATAAATCTTGGAAAGGCGATGCAAATCGTCAATATCTTAAGGGATATCGGGGAAGACTTGGAGCGGGGCCGACGATATATACCGCTATCCATTTTGTCGGCATACGACTATACAGAAGAAGCATTTTATGCGCAGGAATTATCCATATCGTTTCGCCAAGTAATTGACGACCTGATAAATACAGCTAACAATTGGTTTGAAGAAGGACTGGAAGGTCTGAATACCTATCCTGAATCGAGCGCATTCGCAATCACATTGGCTAGCAGCTATTATGCAGCAATTATGGATGTAATCAAAGAGAATGACTATGACGTGTTCCATAAGCGTGCTTATGTATCGCAGTCTCGTAAACTAGCACTCTACCAAATAGCTAAGAAGGCAAGGAAAAGGGAATCAATTACATGACGTACCGTATCTTTTCTGTTTGGTTGGTTATTGGGCTGTTGCTTCTTTTATTCTGGGAACTTCCGGAATGGCTGTATTTCGCTAATAGTATCTTTATGATTCTCTATACGGCAGCGGTACTGGTAGAAAGCAAAACCTTCTTTTTCAGTAAAACGAAAATGAGTAAGATGTTCACCGTTCTGTTTATTATTGGAGCTACCACACTGTTGATTGAGGCACTAAGCGTTTATACTGGATTTCCCTTTGGTGAATACGAATACACGACAATGCTCGGCTATCATATATTAGGAGTACCTTTTACAATCGCCATTGCCTGGGTTGGTTTTATTATTAACAGCACTATGATCAGCACACAGCAAAATAAGTGGTTTCGGGCTTTAGAAACAGGCGTATGGGTCGTATTTATCGATCTCATACTCGATCCTGTCGCATTAGCTTGGGATTTCTGGCAATGGGATAACGGTGGCTTTTATTATGGTATTCCGGCAACGAATTTTACTACATGGTTCTTCCTCGCTGCGATTCTGTCATTTTTGCTTCCGTTACAAAAGGGTGCAAAGCCGACAGTCCAGTCTTATCGTTTGTTGGAATTGATGTTCCTGTTTTTCGGTCTGCTGGCTCTGAAAAAAGGATTCATCCTTGTTGCTTGTCTAGCCATTCTGTTCATTCTTTTTACAGAAGGGAGGAAAGTACATGATTCAAGCAGAAAAAAAGCGCTGGTTCATTAAACTTTTCGCCGCTTATCAACGATATTATTTGCTTCCCCGTAACTTTGAGCGGGTTGAAGCTACCGGACACGTCCATGTACCAGAAAAACCAGCAATATATATTGCAAACCACAGCTCCTGGTGGGATGGTCTGTTAATTTTTCAAGCCACTGAAAAGCATCTAGAGGGTAATCATTTTATGCTTATGGCCCAAGAAGGACTGGAAACGTATCGTTTCTTTCGCAAGCTCGGTGCTTTCTCAATTGATAAATCAAGAATTCGCGATGTTGTCGCTTCCCTTCAGTATGCGCGACAGCTGCTGGAAGCGGGCAGCTACGTTTGGATCTTTCCGCAGGGACAGATTTTGCATCAAGATCAGAGACCATATTTTTTTGAGACGGGAATAGGGTATTTGCTGCATCAGATGCCGGTCCCGGTTGTTCCGGTTACTTTGCATTATCATTTTGGAGAAGAAAAGAAACCTATTGCTTCAATACACTTCGGTGAACCAATTCAAGACGACTGGGAAAAAATGACGAGGTCCAGTGTGAGTTTGTATTTATCGAAACTGCTGGAGGAACAAGCAGACGAGCATAAACAGACGATCATCGGCGGGAAGCATATAGAGCCCCAGGAACAGATCTGCTAGGGAGGGAGAAGCATTTATGCTTGTACTGTTACTTGTCATTCATTCCCTACTTATTTTTCAGCTGATCTGGGTGCTTTACAACAGTACAGCTTTTCCGAAAAGTTCATTAAGAGCGAATACACCGATAAAGCCACTGTGTATATTGATACCAGCACGTAATGAAGCAGATAATATTGAACGCTTACTTGAAAGCCTGATTCCACAACAGGACTACATAAAAGAAATCCTTGTATTGGATGATCAATCCACAGATGGAACATCTGCTGTTGTACGTCAATTCCAGTACAAGCTTTCAAACTTAAAACTTTATCAAGGCAAGGACCTGCCTTCAGGCTGGACTGGGAAAAACTTTGCTTGTCAGCAATTAGGGGAACATGCGGAAGGGGAATGGCTGTTGTTCCTAGATGCGGATGTAACAGTGGAAAAAAACGGACTTGCGCTACTTCAGCCGTTTCTTGACAGGAATTATCGGATGATATCCGCGTTTCCGAGGCAGCGTGTTCATACTTTTCTTGAACGCATGCTTGTTCCGTTCATGATTTTCCTCGTTATTTGCCACTTACCAATCCGACAAGTAACAAAAACTCAAGATCCTAAATTTACAGCAGCTCACGGCGCATTTATCTGTATCCACAAGGAAAGTTATCAAAACGCAGGCAGTCATGCAGCGATCAAATCAGCCATAGTGGATGATATGGAACTGATGCGTCTTATGAAGCGGTCTCAGTTTCCAGTCGCGTTGCTTCGCGGAGAGAAGTTCGCCAGTATGCGGATGTACGAAACGAACCGTTCTGTATGGCTAGGATTCCGTAAAAATATCTTCACGGGGACGGGAAGCAATATTTTCCTTACTTTATTTATTTGTTTGTTATATGCACTAGTGTATGTGCTGCCGACGGTTTGCATATTTTTCGGATTGATAGCTGGAGACATGCAGATAGTGCTCGCGGCTGTTACAGCTTATCTAATTGGAGCAGTCATTAAGGTTTTCATTGATTCCCAGGCGAAGACAAGCTGGTATACGTCCTTTCTCTTTCCTATTGGATGCAGCTGCTTTATTTTGCTTGCTCTGGATGCAATACGGATTCATAAGCAAAGAGAGGGATATGAATGGAAAGGCAGGAGATATTACGAATGAAACGAGCTGTTATTATAGGTGGCGGGTTAGGGGGGTTAACGACCAGTATTTACCTTGCCCACGCTGGCTGGGATGTTAAAATACTTGAGAAGAACAAAACACTTGGCGGCAAGCTCCAACAGGTTAATAAAGGTGGCTTTCACTTTGATCTGGGACCCAGCACCATCACACTAAAGCATATCTTTGAACAAGTAATTCATGATACGGGGCGAGACAGCAGAAATTATTTATCTTTCTATCCAATTTCCCCAATCGGAAAGAATTTTTTTCCGGATGGGAACGTCGTCGAACTGACACCAGATGTTGAGAGGATGCAGGAGCAGCTAGCCGCCTACAGCAAAGCTGATGCAAAAGCTTATCCTGCTTTCCTTGCTGAAAGCAGAAGGCTGTTTCAGATTTCAGAAAAGGCATTTCTTCATAAACCACTCTTTCTGTGGGAGGAAAAGCTGCAGCCTGAACTTTTGCGTAATTTTGCCAAGATTCGTCCGATACAATCATTTCAAGCTTTATTAAAACAGTACTTTCGACATCCAAATACATTACGTCTTTTCGGCAGGTACGCCACATATGTTGGGTCTTCTCCATTTCAGGCGCCATCCATTTTTGCAATGCTTGCATTTTTGGAAGCAGGGGAAGGAGTTTATGGCATTAAAGGTGGCACGTATAAACTTGTGGAAGCATTTGAAAAGCTGGCTGTGGAATTAGGGGTTACCGTCGAGAAAGAAACAGATGTGACCAGTATAGAGACAAGTAAAGGGGCTGTAACAGGGGTTACGACTACCAAAGGTGACTATGCTTGTGATACGCTTATCGGAAACGGAGATGCCCTCAGTATGTACAGCGGACTGCTGGATAAGTCTGATCGACCGCATTTTTCTGATCATAAAATAAAGAAAGTAGAGCCTTCTTTGTCTGGCTTTACAATGCTTTTAGGTATTAAAAAGCGCTACGCACAATTAGCTCACCATAATGTGTTCTTCCCTTCCGATTATCAAGCAGAATTCACATCGATTTTTAAGAAAAAAAATTTTATCAAGGAGCCGACACTTTATATTTGTTTTTCTGGAGCAAGTGAACCGGACCTTGCACCTGCAAGCATGAGCAATTTATTCGTTCTTGCAAACGCACCGTATCTTACTGGTATGAACCAGTTGCAGGATAAAGAACGGTACAAAGAACAGCTTATACAGCAGCTTGAAGATAAAGGGCTTACTGCTCTATCGGAATCAATTATCATAGAAGAACTTCAGACTCCAGCTGATTTAGCCGTACGCACTCGTGCTTTTCGGGGAGCTATCTATGGAATGAGTTCCAATAATCTTCAGCAAGCCTTTTTCCGAATACCAAATAAAGATACACATATCAAAGGTCTTTGGTTTGCGGGTGGTTCGACTCACCCCGGCGGTGGTACACCAATGGTCACATTAAGCGGAAAACTGACAGCGCAAGCAATAATACAGGGATAGGTTTAGAGCCAGGGGGAAACAGGATGACAGACAGATCCATACATAACCGTAAGGATGAACATATACATATTACGTTGAATGAACAAGTACAAGGAAAAGGTATCTCAACTGGCTTCGAATCATACCGATTCGAGCATCAGGCTCTTCCTGAAATCAGCTTCGATTCAATTGATACTAGTGCCACATTTCTTCATAAACAAGTGAAAGTGCCTTTTCTGATCAGCAGTATGACAGGTGGTACGCCCCGTGCCCATGAAATTAACCGGAACTTAGCGAGTGCTGCCGAGGAAAAAGGCTGGGCACTCGGGCTTGGATCTAGTCGAGTGGCGCTGGAAAATAAGGCGGCCGCTGCAAGTTTTCAGCTTCGGGAAGAAGCGCCGACAATTCCTATTTTCGCAAATATCGGTGCTGTCCAGCTGAATTATGGTTATGGACCTGAAGAATGCAGTCAAATCGTTCGTCTGACAGGCGCAGATGCCATTGTGCTGCATCTTAATAGCATGCAGGAAATTTTCCAAGATGAGGGAGATACTAATTTCAGCGGACTTTTGTCTAAAATTGCGAAAGTAGCAGATACATTGTCTGTGCCTGTCGGAGTCAAGGAAGTGGGCTTCGGGATTGCTCCTGACACATGCAGTCAGCTAATTGGAGCAGGCGTACAATTCATTGATACAGCAGGTGCTGGAGGTACTTCTTGGATAGAAGTAGAGAAATATCGTTCTCAGAATACTATAAAACAAAGAGCCGCGTCAGCATTTCTTGATTGGGGCCTTCCGACTGCTAAATGCGTTAAAAGGCTGAGCGGAATGCCAAAACCTCCTGACTGCCTGATTGCCAGCGGAGGAATAACAAATGGCGTTGATGCAGCTAAAGCGATAGCTTTAGGAGCTGACATGGCAGGTTACGGACGTTCCATTTTGCCGGAAGCTGTGGATTCGAAAGAAGCATTGCTCCAACGATTCGAGCAGCTGGAGCTTGAACTGCGGATCAGCATGTTCGGAATTGGAGCTCAAAACTTGGAAGCATTAAAAAATACGGACAGGTTAATCAGTCAAAACGCCTGAAATATAGGTGATTGTCATAGTACATGTTCTTTCGCCCTTTCATATGTTATAGAGAATCCAATACAGAAAGGGGAAAGAACATGCGTAAAAGACATTGCTGTCCTCCTCCGCGCCCAGTCCATTGTGGTCCAGTGCACTGCGGAACGAAGACGATAGTCGATCCTGTTATCAACAATGTAGAACACACTTACTCTGAAGAGGTAATTGAGCATATACACCCAGTTCATACAACAGTGGTGAACCATCATAAGGTGAAGAATGTCCACGCGTATCCGCACACGACTTCTTTTGCTAATGAACAATCGATGGAGCAGACACATCTTAGCCCGACTCACAACAGCCCGCCGAGACCGAATCCTTGCAAGGACTGCGGTCCGATGCCAATGGCTATGCCTATGCAGGCTCCGGCACCTATGCCAATGCCGCAGCAGGTAAGCCCGCAAATGTACCAGCCAATGCCTGAGCAGCCAAAACCGCAAATGGCACCAAAACCTAAACCAACGCAGAAAAAGTGGTACTAATAGTCCTATTAGAGCTGGCGTCAGCCAGCTCTTTTATGTTTAGATAGAAACAGTGAAAAGAAGAGGAGCGCATGTCCCAAATGAAGAATTTATACGTTACTGGATACAAGCACTACGAAATGGGAATCTTTAAAATGAGTGATCCTCGAGTGCATTATATCAAGCAAACAATACGGGACAAGCTGCTCGGTCTGATTGAAGCTGGATTGGAATGGGTGCTCCTGTCAGGACAAACTGGTGTAGAGTTGTGGACAGCCCAGGTTGTACTTGATTTAAAGGAAGAGGAATATGATATCCAGCTTGCTGTCATCCCGCCTTTTGATAATCAGGACGCGCGCTGGTCCGAAGATCTGCAGGAAGAGTACCAAGAAGTGATCATGCTTGCTGATTTTTACCAGCCGATATATGAAGGTGACTATAAGGGACCTTACCAATTCAAGGCACGTGATAAATGGATGCTGTCTAAAACAGAGGCTGCTCTTGTCATGTTTGACGAAAACCAGACAGGAAGTGTCGATTTTTTCCTAAAAGAAGCACGCAGCTATCAAGAAGCGCATGATTATGGGCTCTACTATATAACCGCGCTGGATTTGCAGGACACACTTGAGCGGGAACAAATGAACGATCCTAATTATTGGGACCAGACATGAGAAGAAAATTGACAATTGCGGATGATTTTGAAAGAATGGACTTATATACAATTGTATAAATGAGGTGACTTGTGTATGGCTTTGGCAAACATCCAACTGACACAAAAAGATATCTTTGAAAAGAATTTTAAAACAGGTATGCGTGGTTATAACCAAGATGAAGTCGATGAGTATTTGGATAAGATCATTCAGGATTATGAAACATTCCAAAAAGAAATCGATCGGCTGAAAAGTGAGAATGAACGTCTTAGACAGCAGCAGTCCTCGAACGACACGACCAGATCATCCAGATCTGCACAGCAGCCGAAAGAACAAGCTCCACAGCCAGCTGCTCCTGTGCGAGAGCGAGAGACACAGATGAATCATCAAGTGAATTATGACATCCTTAAACGTCTGTCCAATTTGGAAAAGGCCGTTTTCGGAAAAAAATTCGCAGAGAATGATGTTTGATGCTGGGCGGTCTTGACTATTGACGTCGAACCGCGTACAATAGGTTAGCAACTTAAAAATGAATGTTTGAGTAATCGCTGCAGTGATGCAGAGGAAAGTCCATGCTCACACAGGCTGAGATGCTTGTAGTGTTCGTGCTTGGCGAATTCATAAGCCAAGGTAGCAGTAATGCTAACGGCAGGCAGAAAGCCTAAGTCTTCGGATATGGCTGACATGTCTTGAAAGTGCCACAGTGACGTAGTCAGCTTGGAAACTTGCTGAGTGGAACGAGGTAAACCCCACGAGTGAGCAACCCAAATGTTGGTAGGGGCACCCTTGATTATGGGAATTCAACCTAAAAAGGGACAAGCGATGAGCTTGTAGATAGATGATTACTGCCGTTGTACGAGGCTGACCACCGCTCGCAGTGCATCGGTACAGAACATGGCTTACAGAACATTCATTTGGTCCACTGTATACAACAAACAGCCCTTTCTAACTGGTTTCAGCTAGAGAGGGCTTTTTAATACATAAAAGCGAGGTTTTACATGATGAAAAGGCAAGTGACCCTAATTGCCACTGCTGCGATGGGACTGGAATCAGTTGTTGCACGCGAAGTGAAGCAACTGGGCTATGAAGATGTACAAGTAGATAATGGCAGAGTAGTATTCCAAGCGGATCCGTCCGCTATTGTACGCTGCAATCTCTGGCTGCGGACAGCCGATCGTATTAAAGTGCTGGTCGGCGAATTCAAGGCGACTACTTTTGATGAGCTCTTTGAACAGACAAAGGCATTGCCATGGGAAACGTACATACAGGAAAATGGAGAATTCCCAGTCATTGGAAAAAGCGTCAAATCGACGCTTTATAGTGTCCCTGACTGTCAGCGTATTGTAAAAAAGGCGGTAGTAGAAAGACTGAAACAGAAGCATGGCATTGCTTCTTGGTTGGATGAGTCAGGTCCAAGACACCGGATTGAAGTGGCTATCTTGAAGGATACGGTCAGTTTGACATTGGACACAAGCGGTACAGGGTTGCATAAACGCGGCTATCGCGTCGGGCAAGGCGAAGCACCGATTAAAGAAACTCTTGCAGCTGCGATGGTACTTTTGACGAATTGGCGTCCGGAATTTCCACTTCATGATCCATTCTGCGGTAGCGGAACGATTGCCATCGAAGCCGCACTAATCGGTCAGAACATTGCCCCTGGATTTAACCGAGAATTTGATGCCGAAAACTGGCACTGGATAAAATCCGACTTATGGGAAAAGGCATTGGAAGAAGCGGAGGATTTAGCTAATTATGATCAAGAACTCTATATTTCTGGATCGGATATCGACCATAAAATGGTGGAAATTGCGAAGGCAAATAGTATTGAAGCGGGTCTTGGCGAATTGGTCAACTGGAGACAAATGCAGGTGGCGGATTGGAATCCGAAGCAGGATAATGGCTATATGATAACGAATCCGCCATATGGGGAAAGATTGGGAGATCGCCCTGAGGTGGAAAAGGCCTATAAAGAGCTAGGTTCCATCATGAAGGATAACCCTTCTTGGAGCGGTTATATCTTAACATCTCACGAAGGCTTTGAAACATTCTATGGCAAGCAGGCAACTAAGAAACGCAAGCTTTTCAACGGTTTTATCAAAACCGATTATTATCAGTATTTCGGTAAACATATCTGAAAAAGGGAGCGGATAGTATGTCAGATGCAACACAGCAATATTGGGACTTGATCAAGGAACAAAAAGCTTATGAAGAAGCAATTGCCCTCATGCATTGGGACTTGCGGACGAAAGCGCCGAAATCCGGTATGGAATATCGGGCTGAAGCGATTAGCTACTTATCACAGCAGTCGCATCGTCTATCCACATCTGACAAACTGAAAGAACTGATTGATGAACTTAAGCCCATCGCCGAGGACGACATTCTAATCAAATCACTAGCGGAAAGTGAAAAAGAATACGATCGCAACAAGAAAATTCCTGAGGCAGAGTTTAAAGCATATATCATGCTTCAATCCAAAGCTGAATCAGTCTGGGGAGAAGCAAGGGAGAAAGGGGATTTCAGTTTGCTCCAGCCATATTTGGAGGAACTGGTCACTTATAAGAAGAAATTCGCTTCCTATTGGAATGCTGAACAGCATGCTTATGACGTTCTGTTGGATATGTATGAGCCCGGCGTGACGATGGAGACACTGGATGAAGTGTTCCCAGCATTACGCAAATCCCTTACAAATTTACTTGAGCAAATCAAACAATCGAATGTGAAACCAGACACTAGTGTGCTCCAGACACATTTTTCTAAAGAACAGCAAAAAGCTTTCACGATTTCTGTCCTGAAGAAAATGGGATATGACTTTGAAGCGGGAAGACTGGACGATACAATTCACCCGTTTGAAATCACACTGAACCCGAAGGATGTCCGAATTACAACTCGTTACGATGAAGAAGATTTTCGTATGGCTGTCTTCGGTACAATTCACGAAGGCGGACATGCGCTTTATGAACAGAACATAGCAGAAGCATTAGCGGCAACACCTTTAGCAAGCGGAACGAGCATGGGAATCCATGAATCTCAGTCTTTATTCTGGGAAAACTTCGTCGCACGAAGCGAAGCATTCTGGAAGGGGCACTTCGAGGAATTCAAAACTTACGCACCTGCATCATTAAAGGAAATCGATTTTGACACCTTTTATCAGGCGGTGAATGAAGTAAAAGCATCATTTATCCGGATTGAGGCTGACGAATTGACATATGCATTGCATATTATGATTCGCTATGAACTGGAGAAGGCATTATTCAAAGACGAAATTGCTGTAAAGGATCTGCCGGAAATCTGGAATAGTAAGATGGAAGAATACCTTGGTATTGTGCCTGATAGTGATGCTCAAGGCGTGCTGCAGGATATCCACTGGTCAGGCGGGGACTTCGGCTATTTCCCATCGTATGCACTAGGTTATATGTATGCAGCACAGTTCCATGCCAAAATGCAGGATTCTTTGGATACAGATAATCTGATAGAAAAAGGCGACTTTGCCCCGATCAAGCAATGGTTGACAGATCAAATCCATCAATATGGAAAAGCTAAAAAACCGTTGGAATTGCTGCAGGATGTTACAGGTGAAGGATTGAATGCTGATTATCTTGTAAGTTATCTAACTGAGAAATACAGCAAAATCTATCAATTATAAAAAAACGATGCAGACTAGTCTGCATCGTTTTTCTTTAGCTTAGAGCTGTTGCCATATCCGGTACTTGAAGTCCAGCATCTTTATAGATTCCTTCCAAGTCAGACTGGAAAGTATCGAATTGTTTCTGAGCTGCATCTAAGTTTGGCTCTGTTTGAGAAGCATCGATTGCTTTGCTCACTTCCTCAAAGTATGCTTTCAAAGAATCAAGCGAAGCAGTGAAGGCTTCTTTCTCTTCATCTGGAAGATTGCTTTCCAGCTTGTAATCTGCAAGCTTTGCAGCACCTTCTTCCGCTGCTTTCTTGGCAGCCTCAGCGGAAGTCTTGATAACATCTTCAGTTGAAGCTTCGTCAGCTAGAGCTGTCTGATAAGCTGCAATTGGTGAATAGTTAGGACTGAAATCTGCTGTGAAATCCATTTGCGTATGCAGAAGTTCTTTTTTGACATCGGTCGTTTCTGTTTTTTCCGAACCGCTGTCAGATTTACTTTCTTCAGCATTTGAACAACCTGTTGCAAAAATGGCTACGATAGCCGTTAACGCAAGCAAATACATAAGCTTTTTCACGCTAACATCCCCTTTCTAATTGGCTTTTTTAGTTTAATGCTAACTTTTTGAATTGTAAATACTTAGGAGAAATGTTGCGCAAGTTAGAAAAATCTAATAACTCCGATAAAACAGAATTATCATTAAATCATTGAAACCGCAAACAAGAATGCTATAATAAAAGTCGGATTCTGATAAAGGGGTTTTGCAAGTTGACGAAACATAGCTTGGCCTATTTTCTGGACGATTTATGGGCAAAAGGATTCAAACTGACAGACGAAGACGTACAATTCATCTATTTTGGTAAAAATTATGCCAATGCTCCTGATTGGAAGGTTATTTTTGCTGTGCAAGTGACGTTGCGATTCCAGCATGCCTTTGATGGCAGCTTCTATCTTAGTGTGCTTGATTTAATAGGGGAAGATAAGATACATACAAAAAAACAAGCAGAAGATCTGCTTGCGAGAAAAGGGTTCCAACTTCAATATCATTGATTCTGCCGAATCGCTTCCCGAGCAAGCTGATCAGCTGCTTTGTTTTGTTTTTCCGGTATCCATTTAATGAAGAAATAAGGAAACTGCCTGCTAACCTGCATGATTTGTTCTAATAGTGGCTGGAATTCCTTGTTCTTCGTATGTTCCTTATCGATTGCTTGTACTGCCGCTTGGGAATCAGAACGCAAGGAAATGATAGCGTCGGGGTAATCGCTCTGACAAATTTCCAGTGCTTTGATGATGGCCCAAAACTCGGCTTGATGATTTGTCATCATTCCGAGCGGTACACTGTAAGTCTGACGTGTACTATCATTTATAATTACGATACCAGCACCGCTTTGCCCAGGATTACCACTAGTGGCACCATCCGTATATACCTCGATCAATATCTATTCCCCCTAATCGTTGATTTGCCTGTACATCCGTTTTGCGCCGTAAAGAAACGGCGTCGAAATGATACTAACCACGAATTTCAACAAATACGTCGAGATGAAGATCTCAATCCATACTGACCATTCATATGTCCCTGCGAAGGCGATTGTACAGAAAACGAGCGTATCCAGCAGCTGACTGAGCATCGTGCTGCCATTGTTTCGCACCCAAAGAAACTTATCATCTGGTAGCATTCTCTTGACGAGGGCATATAGCCAGACATCCACATATTGACTGATACCGTATGCAATCAAGCTTCCAAGTGCGACTCGCGGCAGGAATCCAAATATTGTACTGAGGGATGAATGCGCAATGTCGCTTGGCGCCGGGTCGAACACGAGAACAATCTGCATGATGATTGTCATGATAATCAGGGTAGAGAAGCCAAGACCAACTGCTTTTCTTGCGATTTTCTTACCATAATTCTCATTTAGTATATCTGATGCCAAGAAGATGGTTCCATATATGATATTTCCCATTGTCGCTGTCAAACCGAACAGCTCGATTGTCTGCGTCACCTGGATATTCGCCAATACTGTAGCCATACCAACCCACACGAACAACCCAAGACGTCCGAACAGCCGATACATGATTAACAGCAGGACAAAATTTATAATCGAAAAGATAATCCAAAGTAAATCGTTATTCAATGCTGCTCCTCCTAGTGAAAAAATATTAGACAATGGAAGAGTATACGCGCTTTTCCAAACGGATGCAACTTAAGGAAAGATATGTATACAGAAAAGCGGCAACCCAGTGGATTGCCGCTTAGAGTTATATTAAAGTTTTTCTACGTTAGCTGCTTGAGGTCCTCTTTCGCCTTCGATTACTTCAAAGGATACTTCCTGACCTTCTTCAAGATTCTTGAAGCCTTCTTCCTGGATGGCGGAGTAATGTACAAACACATCGTTACCGTCCTCTACTTGAATGAATCCGTAACCTTTTTCAGCGTTGAACCACTTTACAATTCCGTTTGGCATATTCCTTATCCTCCTAAAAGACGTTTCACAGAAAACGCATGTAGTAATGCAAAAAAGACGTGCATGAATTATAAAAGGCAGTCTGCTAGAAGGGCGGAATTACTTAGCCTTCTAGCAAGCTGCCAATGTGTTTATTCCGCTCATCTTGTTTGCTTGACACAAATATAGCTTATTTTGAAAAATGCGTCAAGTAGGGGGAAATGTTGGTTTATTGGGAAAGTAATCGCTTCCTGACTGAATTGAAATACTATATTGCTGTTTCTTTCTTATCAATTTGCGACATCTTGTGTTTTTTCATGACAAGTAACGTTCTACATTGATGGGTTGATACGATTCTATTACAATATAATAAATCGTATATTGTCGGAAGGAGGCGAAAGTTTGACAATTCAAATCGGCGTAACCGGATGGGGAGATCACGATAAACTTTATCCGGACGCAAAAGCCAGACAGCAGAAATTGAAAACATATGCGACCCATTTTGAAGTTGTCGAAGTGGATTCATCTTTCTATGCCATTCAGTCTGTCAGTAATTATACGAAATGGGCAGAGGAAACTCCCGAACATTTTTCCTTTATTATTAAAGCGCATCAGGACATGACTGGCCAAAGTCGGAAAAAGATGACGCGAGCAGAAGCAGCAGCTCTATTTGATTACTTTTTAGCTTCGATTCAGCCAATCATAGAAGCAGATAAACTAGCTGCAGTCCTTTTCCAGTTTCCGCCTTGGTTCCAGGTGGAAAAGACAAGCATCGATAGGCTCCGGTTTATTCGTGAGCTGACGAAAGGGCTGCCGGTAGCGATTGAATTCCGGCATCAGTCCTGGTATGCAGAAGAATACAGAGATAGAACGCTGCGTCTATTGCGTGAACTAGGATTCATACATACAGTTTGCGATGAACCGCAGGCAGGGAGCGGTTCCGTTCCTGCTGTTCCAGAAGCAACGAACGACCAGTTGACACTCGTCCGTTTTCACGGACGAAATGTGCATGGCTGGAACCAAAACGGCCGTGAAGACTGGCGAAAGGTCCGTTTTCTTTATCGATATAATCAGACTGAATTGAAGGAATGGCGGGAAACTGCATTGGAATTGGAACATTCCAGCATACGTGTCATTTTACTATTCAATAATAATTCCGGCGGTGATGCCAGTGATAATGCTAAAGAGATGATGCAGCTCCTCGGTCAGCAGCTGCCGGACCCGCCGCCAGAACAGCTGAACCTATTTGACTAGGAAGGACGATGAATGATGGAACAGAAAAGACAATTGGAAGAGATGGAGCGTTATGCATATACCATTTTCCGTAAAGATGCGACAGGACACGATTTCTATCACATGAAACGGGTAGCTAAGATGGGAAGGAAAATCGCATTCGAAGAAGGTGCAGATCCGTTCCTGACAGAGGCAATTGGATGGATGCACGATATTGGCGACCATAAACTGTTTGACGAGCCAGCAGACGCTGTGGCTGAGGCTCAAGGTTTTCTGCGGCGTATCGGGTTGGAAGAAAACGTAATGCGGGAAATATTCCAGGCATGCCGCAATATTCCCTTCAGTAAAGGACGCACACCTGATACATTGGAAGGAAAGATCATTCAGGATGCGGATCGTCTGGATGCAATAGGTGCTATCGGGATCGCCCGGACGTTCGCTTTTGGCGGAGCAGCCAGCCGCCTAATCCATTGGCCAAATGACCCCAAGCATTCGAGCGTTCAGCATTTTTATGATAAACTATTGAAATTGAAAGAAACACTGCATACAAAAACAGCATTGCGTATGGCTGAATCGAGACATGCTTACATGCAAGACTTCCTGAACCGATTTTTTGAGGAATGGGAAATGCCGTGTGATGATATACGATAAAGGAATGATATCTTATGACAACCTCTGAACAAGCTTATCTGGATCTATGCAGATATGTTCTTGAAAATGGCACAAAGAAAGAAGATCGTACAGGCACTGGCACAGTTTCTGTATTCGGCTACCAGATGCGCTTTGACCTGCAAAAAGGTTTTCCATTGCTGACAACAAAAAAAGTCCCTTTCCGGCTTATCGCAAGCGAACTGCTTTGGTTCCTAAAGGGAGATACAAATATCCGTTATTTACTGCAGCATAACAATAACATCTGGAATGAATGGGCGTTTAAGAATTGGGTGGAAAGTGAAGCATATGACGGTCCGGATATGACCGATTTTGGACGCCGTTCACTGCAAGATGATAACTTCCGTGAAGCCTATGAAAAGCAAATGGGACGCTTCAAGCAGCAGATTCTAACCGATGATGTCTTTAGCGAACGTTTTGGCCATCTTGGGGACGTGTATGGAAAGCAGTGGCGAAACTGGAAGACGACACAAGGAGAAAGTATCGATCAATTGCAAGACATAATTGAAACGATCAAGAAAAATCCAGACTCCAGAAGATTGATAGTTTCCGCATGGAATCCAGAAGATGTACCATCGATGGCGCTCCCGCCTTGTCATACAATGTTCCAATTCTATGTAGCGGACAATAAACTTTCTTGCCAGCTTTATCAGCGCAGCGGCGATATTTTCCTTGGTATCCCATTCAATATTGCCAGCTATAGTTTACTGACACATTTGATCGCCAAAGAATGTGGATTGGAAGTCGGGGAATTCATCCATACAATTGGAGATGCCCATTTATATACGAACCATCTTGAGCAAGTGGAGACGCAACTAAGCCGTACACCGAAAGCATTGCCAACATTGCAGATTAAAGACAGCTTGCATTCTGTTTTCGATGCTTCTATGGAAGACTTGGAGATCATCGGATATGAACCACATCCTGCCATCAAAGCACCAGTCGCCGTTTAAGGAGGGACAAGTATGATTTCATTATTATTTGCAATGGATCAGAACCGAGGCATCGGGTATGAGAATGACCTTCCGTGGAGACTTCCGCGAGATCTGCGATTCTTCAAAGAAAAGACGACCGGTCAAATCATCGTCATGGGGAGGAAGACGCTCGATTCTATGAATGGTGCACTGCCGAATCGGACGAATGTCGTGCTCACGAGGGATAAAGCATTCAAAGCAGATGGTGTTACAATTTTGCATGATGTGAATGCAGTAAAGGAATTAGCGGACGAGCACTCCGAAAAAGAGATTTTCATTATCGGTGGAAGCGAGATTTTTTCCCAGACATTGGAGATCGCTGATCGTATTTATATGACGTATATAGAGGAAAGCTTTCCGGCAGATACGTACTTCCCTGACTTTCCTTTGAATAAGTGGCAGGAAACATCACGTGAGAAGGGCGTCAAAGATGAACGAAATCCATACGATTACTACTTCATTCAATATGATCGGTTAGGGCACTAAATGTTGTATGTATTTTTGCCACCTGTTTTTTTCTTCTTACTTATAGTGCTGACAATTTATTATCCTGTGTGGAGGAAGAAGAGAGGAGTACTACCGAAAGAAGGTGAATAAATGCGTTCTTTTTATCATTTTATGATGACATACCGAGGACGGAAGAAGCCAACAGATGAGAGTCGTCTTGCTGACTGGATGTTTGGAGATCATAATTTTCCGAAGCATAGCTCATCCTATGACGAAATCAGCGAATACTTGGAATGGAACAGTCCTTTCCATGGAGCGCTGCAGGTTTTTGATCGTCTATGGCGAACTTATGAAACAACAGAATAAGTGATTATTATGCCTGTATCAGCAGATACAGGCATTTTTATTCCATCTTTAGGTAAAATTTTGTCAAATGTCATTGAAGTTTCAGATATTTATTTATACTATGGAACTAATGCAAGGTGGTGTAAGTTTATGGAAGTCGTCGGGCTTGCTATAATAAGTCTCATATTGGCATATCTGCTGGGCTCTCTAAATGGAGCCTATTATATGGTGAAATGGAAGCATGGAATCGATATACGCTCGACTGGAAGCGGGAATGCAGGAGCAACGAATGCCGGAAGAGCGATGGGAAAGAAAGGTTTCTTGTGGGTGCTTGTTTTCGATTTAGCTAAGGGTATGCTAGCTGTGCTGCTTATCCGCTGGAGCGGTCAGACTGAGATTATTGCAGGTTTGGGTGTGATTGCAGCAGTTCTGGGTCATATATTTCCCATTCAGCTTCGTTTTAAAGGAGGCAAAGGAATAGCAGTTTCCCTCGGAGCACTTGTCATCTTCTCTAACCAAGCAACTTTCCTGCTGCTCGCTGTTTTTCTATGTATCTATCTTTTTGTTAGAAAATTTAGCATCTCAGGGTTACTTGCTTATGCATGCACTGCTCTGCTGCTCCCATTTTTACGATTGGACATGCTAACTATCGCTGTTTACGTTGTAGTGACTGTCCTTATCCTGGTAGCCCACCATACGCATCTGAAAGCTGCTTGGAGCTATATGCTATTACGTAACGAAAGGTGACATACGATGAATTCGACACAACTACAATACAAGATTGCCACAGAACCTTGGGAGATTGAACAGGTGCATGCGCTAAATTACCGCACCTTCACGGAGGAAATTCCACAGTTCGAACCCAATCAGGAACGTAAAAGAATCGATAAGTTCAATTTGGAAAATACATATATTATTGGGCTTGATGATCAGAAGGTCGTTGCGATGATCGCTATCCGCTCTGTCAGGCCGTTTTCACTTGATGAAAAAGTAGAGGGGTTGGACGATTATTTGCCTCCTCATGATACTAAATGTGAGATCAGATTGCTGGCAGTCGAAAAAGAATATCGGGATAGATTTGTATTTTTCAGACTTGCAGAAGCGATTATCCAATACTGTCTTAATAATGGGTTTGATATGGCTGTAATTTCCGGCATCTTGCGTCAGCAAAAGCTGTATAAGCATATGGGATTCGTTCCATTCGGACCGTTAACTGGGTCAGGAGAGGCACAATACCAACCGATGTATGTGACGGAAGAACTGTTCCAGCGCAAAGCGCGAGCTTTTCAGCGCATTCTACAAAGCCAAGATCCGATCAGTTTCCTGCCAGGTCCTGTTCCAATGGCTGACCAAGTAAAAAAGGCAATGGGTGAGACAGCATGCTCTCACCGTGCACCTGCGTTTCTTGATCAGCTCCATCACCTGCGAGGGCGATTGAAAAGTTTGACCCAAACAAGGCATGTCCAAATACTGCTTGGAACCGGGACACTAGGAAACGATGCCGTAGCAGCTCAGTTACACATATTGAATCAGCGGGGCCTGATTCTTGTTAATGGAGAGTTCGGCTCGAGGCTGACAGATCATGCGCAGCGGGCGGGTCTGCATTTCAGCACAGTGGAAATACCCTGGGGTGAAAGCTTTGATTATGAACACATATTGGCAGAGGCAAAAGCTTGTAATGCCGACTGGATATGGGCTGTCCATTTGGAAACCTCAACCAGTGTGCTGCAAGACTTAGATCAGCTGAAGTACATTGCGAAGAAGACAGGCAGCAGGTTGGTTCTGGACTGCTGCAGCTCCCTAGGCAATGTACCACTTAATTTGCAAGATGTGTTCCTAGCCACCGCAGGCAGCGGAAAGGGCATAGCGTCTTATGCTGGATTGGCTTTCGTGTTTTATCACCACACAATTGAAATATCTAATAGCATGCCGCGATATCTGGACCTCGGTCTTTACCATACATATGACAGCGCGCCGTTCACGCATTCATCTAACTTGACCAGAGCTTTGTCTGCTGCAATAGATCAATGGGAAGATGCAAAGCTGCTGCATCGGGTCGGTGAATTGACAGAAATACTGATCAAACTTTGCAGAGAGAAGGGATTGACACTCTTAGCAGATGCAGCCTGGGCACCTGGAATTGTTACTATCGTTCTGCCGAAGGAGCAGCGCGCGGACATCGTAGGCCGTGAGCTCGCAAAGAAAGGCTATTTGATAAGCTGCAATAGCAGTTACCTTATCGAACGCAATTGGGTGCAGATTTCCGTCATGGGACATCATAAGGAGAAGGATTTGGAGCATGTGACAGATGCGCTTGCCGTTCTGATCGGAAAGAAGGAAACAATCGCCTAATGAATTTTCTTGCTACCGCTAAAGGATTCTGCTCGGTAGGGGCAGTTCTCCTTTTATGTAAAATGTACTTTATTTGTATCATCTATTTCGATTTACCTCTATATGAACCATTTGATTACATGCTGCTATTCCTGTCCTGTATGTCATCCGTTGCAGTATTGTTTGTCCTGTTGTATCTATTTGCCAGAAAGCTGCGCGCAGGCGCATTTCTTATTTTACATATCATCATAACTGGAATTTTATACGGAAATCTGCTGTATTTTCGTTTTTATATCGACTTTGTAACACTGCCTATTCTTTTTCAGTTCAAAAATGTCGGGGGACTCAGCCAAAGCACTGCTGAATTGATTGATCCGCTGGACTTATTGCTTTTTGCAGATGCTATGATTCTTCTTTTATGGTGGATCTTCAAACGTCCGCATCCTGCAGCTTTCAAGTGGAAACGAAAGGGTATTCTCGTTGTGTGCACTGCGTTATTAATTGGTATTAATGTCGGATGTTCCTTTATCGGCGGAGGAGATCAGCATGATGGCAGTTATAACCGATCAGCAATGGTGAGTACACTAGGACCTGTATATTATCATGGATATGACATTTACCAAACAACGCGCGCAGAGCTCAGCAGTACATTTGCGACAAAACAGGATTACAAGAAAGCTGCAGCGTACTTGGCAGCTGCCGACACAGATATCACATCAGAATATTTTGGCGTTGCAAAAGGAAAGAACGTCATCTTAGTTAACTTGGAATCCACCCAGCAATTTGTCATCGATAGAAAAGTGAAAGGAGAGGAAATCACTCCTTTCCTGAACAGTTTGATAGAGGAAAGTTTCTATTTCGATCAGATTTATCACCAGACTGCTCAGGGAAAGACCTCGGACGCTGAATTCATGTTCGATCAGTCTTTCTATCCGCTTCCAAGCGGTTCTGTTTATGTAAGACGGCCGGAGAATGAGTTTATTGCTATGCCCGAAATCCTTACAAAATCTGGATATCACAGCGCTTCGTTCCACGGCAATGTCGGCAGTTTCTGGAATCGGGAGGAAGCATATGATGCTTTTGGCTATGATGAATTCTTCTCTAAGGATTCTTATCAAGTTTCCGAAGAAAATTCCGTTAATTACGGTATAAAGGATGAGGCTTTCCTCGAGCAATCCATGCCTTATCTGGAAGAACTGAAACAGCCGTTTTACAGCAAGTTTCTGTTGCTTACGAACCATTTCCCATTTCTGTTGGATGAAGAGGATATACTAATAGAAGAAGCAGATACAGGTCTCGATGTCGTGGACCGCTACTTCCAGACTGTACGATATGAGGATGAAGCACTTAAAGAATTTTTTGGTGAACTGAAACGCACCGGCTTATACGAAGATTCCATCATTGTGCTAGTTGGTGATCATTATGGGATATCAGAGAATTATTATGATGGAATTGCATCCTATCTGAATGAGAATCTCTCGACACCGGAAGAGCTTGACTTGCAGCGGGTTCCGCTGATCATTCATGTACCTGGACAGGAGGGAAAAACCTTTCATAGTCCTGGAGGACAGATTGATATCCAGCCAACCATCTTGCATCTGCTTGGCGTGGATACGGCTGCTTTTCCTAATTTCGGCCAGGATCTGCTAGCTGTTGATCGTGATCCATTCGTTGTTTTTCGAGATGGTGATTTTGTTTCGGAGGAAGTTATCTACACAAAACAGCTTTGCTATGATAAGACTTCAGCTGAACAGACAAAAATGGAAAAATGCTCTCCTTATTTTGAAAAGCGCAATAAAGATTTATATTATTCAGATGCAATCCTGAATGGTAATCTTCTACGTTTCGCTGATTGATGAAAACCGGTTCCGATTAGAGGAACCGGTTTTTGTTGTGGTGAATTCATATGATTAAACAGTATCCAACACCTTACCTGCTCATTTCCTAATCACAGATTCATATTTACATAATCTTTCCATCATGGTATTGTGTAAAAGGTCAATTCATACTTAGTTGATTGGAATTATATCATTTAATAAGGAGGATGATTTAATTGGACTTATTCACATTTGTGAACATTATTATTCTTTTAGGCTTAATCGGCTTACTCTTTTACATGCAGAAGAAGCATATTTCCTTTTCTAAACGAGTACTGACCGGGTTAGGTCTCGGTATTGTATACGGAGTTATATTGCAGTTGGTTTATGACTCGGCTTCTGAAACCATCGTCATGACAAATGATTGGTTTGGGTTGGTGGGAAGCGGATATGTGAAGCTTTTGCAGATGATCGTTATGCCGCTAGTTTTCATTTCGATTGTAGCTGCTTTCACGAGACTAGAGAAGTCTTCTAATCTTGGAAAGATAAGTGGACTTGTCATCGGTACACTTATGGTGACTACAGCAATCGCCGCAGCAATCGGTATTGCAGCTGCTGCAGGTTTCGATCTGAAAGCAATTGATATAACTGCTGGTGATGCGGAAATAACGCGCGGAGAAGATTTGGAAACAAGCCTGACTGAAGTACAAAGTACAACAGTCCCACAAAAAATATTAGAATTCCTACCTGCTAATCCATTCTTGGATTTGACAGGAGCAAGACCTACTTCCACGATTGCAGTAGTCATATTTGCGGCATTTGTTGGAGTAGCTTACCTTGGAATAAAGAGAAAGACACCTGAGCATGCTGCTTTCTTCCAAAAAATAATTGAAGCGCTGCATAGTCTTGTCATGCGTATTGTCACATTGGTATTGCGTTTAACGCCATATGGCATACTTGCTTTGATGGCAAAGACAGTTGCAGGCAGTGATTTTAACGCAATCGCAACATTAGGTAAGTTTGTTATCGCTTCTTACGTCGCGCTGATTGCTATGTTCGTTGTTCATTTGATTGTTCTGGCTGTACTTGGACTAAGTCCAAAGCAGTATCTAAAAAAGGTCTTTCCGGTATTGGCTTTTGCCTTCACTTCCCGTACGAGTGCTGGAACTCTGCCGCTGAACGTTGAAGCACAGCGAAATAAATTAGGTGTACCAGAATCTATCGCCAATTTCTCAGCATCATTTGGTATCACAATCGGACAAAATGGATGTGCTGGAATCTATCCAGCTATGCTCGCGGTTATGATTGCGCCTTCTCAAGGAATAAATCCTTTATCACCGTCATTCATTGTAACCTTAATACTAGTTGTTATGATCAGCTCATTCGGTGTAGCAGGAGTAGGCGGAGGAGCAACATTTGCTTCTTTGATTGTTCTTTCTACGATGAATTTACCCGTAGCTTTAGCAGGAGTGTTAATATCGGTTGAACCACTGATTGATATGGGGCGGACAGCACTCAACGTTAGCGGATCAATGGTATCAGGACTTGTTACCAGCCGAACACTTGGCGAATTGGACACAAAAACATATACTTCCAATGAAGCTCCAGCGGAAAATATGACACATTAATTTTTCTGCTGCACTAAAAGAGCCGCTCCCAGATGGGAGCGGCTCTTTTTAATGCAATGTGATATCTATAATATGGTCGAATGGAATGCGAATAGGATACAGCCTATCCATTGTATCCAGAAGCAAATATTGCTCGGACTGCTTCAGTCCTGTAACGATGCCTGACGCATTTTCCACATTGCGCCCTTTTCGGTACATCATACTGGCTTTCGTTTTGCCTACCTGAATATAACGAACCTTCTGTTCCAATTCTTCCAGCTGCTGTTCATCCATGATCGGGGGAGTTGCTTTTCCGATCTCCCGCCCCATTTGCTGCAGCATCTCCACATGCTCAGGCAGCATCAAGGATGTCCATTTGATTTTCCCGCGATCATTCACCATACGTCATTCCTCCTGTAAATAGTATAATCGAACGTGTGTTCTTTTTCAAGTGACACGGAACATACGTTCGTATATAATAAATATATGAATTTATACAGAAAGCAGGGATCTTAATGGAAAGAGCCGCATTGGCGAAATTCATAGAGCAGCAGGTTACGATGATTTATATGGCAAAGGATGGCTCCTTGACGAAGCGCCAGGTAAAGATCGAACGAATCAATGACGCATCAGTGACTGGCTATTGTTTTTTGCGCAAACAGCTGCGCACATTCAGACTGGACCGAATTCTTGCCATTCATCCACAGCAGAACGTTTGGCGCATATCTTCATAATTCCTGTTATTCACCTGCTATCTCCATCCTGAATAAATTACTAGGGATAAACCCAGGAAAAGGAGAACATGTGATGACGATCTTGTTCGACAGCTCTAATGCTGAAAATCACCTCAAGACTTCTTGGCAGCAAGAAGCACTACTCGCCTTCCATAGTAAATTATACGATCAGCAATCCCTGTTCCCTTGCATACCGGCCACGGTAGGCCATAGGCTTGGACAATTCCGTTACGGTTTTGCGGTTGATCCTACGACAGAGGATGCAACTAAGCAGCTGGCGGATTTTTTGCACACATACGGACAGCAAGCAAAGGAATTTGGTTCTTATACTTCCCTCATTATTTTCTTTGATACAACGAAGCAGCAGGAGCTACACCTTGATGTACCTGCTTATTTCGATATTTTTTGGAATCTGCTCAGCAAGACGACAGCTCACGATCAACAGAGCTGGCCAATTCACATTCCAAATGATCCAGCAAATGCATTGTGGGAATATTGCTTTGGGGGTGAGCAATATTTCATGTATTGTGCCACGCCAGTACATTCCAATAAGAAAAGCCGGCATTTCCCGTGTATGATGTTAGCCATAACACCAAGATGGGTACTGGAGACATTCGAATCAAAACCAAAAGCTGCTGCTGGTATCAAGCAGAAAATCCGGGAACGTATCCTCAAATACGATTCAAGTGATATACATCCGGATTTGAATGCATACGGCAATAAGGACAATCTCGAATGGAAGCAGTACTTTCTCCATGATGACAATAGTTCGCCTTCCAAATGCCCTTTTCATAGAAGAAAGCAAGACTAGCAGTTTCCTGCCGGTTCTTCCCATACCACCCTTTTCTAAATCATGCTAGAATAATAGCAGGAGGAATTCGTTATGAAACTATTGCATACCGCTGATTGGCATCTTGGTAAGATTGTCAATAGCGTACATATGACAGAAGACCAAGCTCTTATCCTGGAGCAGATCAAAACGATAATTGATAGAGAACAGCCTGATGCGGTCATCGTAGCAGGCGATTTATATGATCGGGCTATTCCGCCCCGAGATGCAGTGGAACTGCTCAACAATACATGGAACTGGCTTATCGGTGATAAGGAAATACCTGTATTGTCCATTAGCGGCAACCATGACAGCCCGGATCGCCTCGATTTTGGCAGCCAACTGTTCAAGGCAAGTAAGCTGTACATTGAAACGAAGCTGAGGCCTGGAATGACATCAGTCACACTGGTAGATGCACATGGTCCCGTCCATTTTCACCTTATTCCATATACAGAGCCAGCTGATGTACGTGCGTTCTTTGGAGATAACAGCATTACTACCCATCAACGAGCAATGGAGCAAATAATTTCCTATATTACAGACACATATGACATGACAGAACGTCATGTATTTGTTGGACATGCCTTTTTGGCAGGCGGTATGGAATCTGACTCTGAAGAACGTCTCTCCATGATTGGCGGAAGTCCGTATGTGGATGCAGCTCTTTTTAAACCATTTACGTATGCAGCGTTTGGGCATTTGCATCAGGCACAGCGAATCGTCAGTGATCATATACGCTACAGCGGTTCACCGCTCAAGTATTCCTTTTCGGAGGCAAATCATAAGAAATCGGTGACGATGGTGGAGCTTGATGCTGCCGGATTCAAATCATTTGAGAAGATTGATCTTGTACCTGAACGTGATATGCGCATTGTGGAAGGATACTTTGATGATTTAATGGAAGGATCGGCAGGAAATCCAAACGATTACTTGCATATACGTTTATTGGATGACGGGCAGCTGCTGGATCCTATGGGGAAACTCCGTAAACTGTATCCAAATATCCTTCGATTAGAACGAAAGGCTAAGGTCGGCGCCAGCTCCATGTCTGATATCAAACAAATCAAGGAAAAGCAGCGCATGTCGCATATGCAGCTATTTGCTGCCTTTTATGAGGAAATGAAAGGTGAAGCTATACCGGAACACCGTCAGACTCATATGGAAGCGGTCATCCAGCGTCTGATCGAGCAAGAGAGGAGAAGCTGATATGCGTGCCATTACATTGAATATGACCGCTTTCGGTCCATATCATAAACCACAGACCATTGATTTCAGAGAGCTTGGAGCAGAATCCATCTTCTTAATCACAGGTCCGACAGGTGCAGGAAAGACAACCATTTTTGATGCGATATGTTACAGTTTGTATGGACGGGCCAGTGGAAGTGATCGTGACCAAGATTCTCTTCGCAGCCATTACGCAGCACCAGGTGAAACAACAGAGGTACGATACCGTTTTGCACTTCGCGGTACGGAATATGAAGTCATCCGTTATCCGAAACAGCAGAAAAAGAAAGAACGCGGAGACGGCTTTACGGATGATCCGGCAAGAGCAGAATTTTATGAGTGGAAAGATGGGGAGCAGATACTCATCACTTCCAGGATCAAGGAAGTGAACGAGGCAATCGAAGAGAAAATTGGCCTCGATTATGAACAATTCCGTAAAATGATCATGATTCCTCAAGGAGAATTCCGGAAGCTCATCTCTGAGAACAGCAAAGAACGGGAAGAAATTCTTCAACGCATCTTCCGCACGTACTTTTATGAACGAATGACAGATGCACTAAAGGACGAAGCCAAACAACTGAAAGATAGTTTGCAGCAGACTGAATGGAAAGAACAGCAGCAAATCAGCAAAATCGAATGGCGTACACAGGAGCCAGCGGAGACAGACAGTGTACCCGAGACGATGCAGAAGCTGCAAATAGAACTTGAGGCTATAACAACTGCTGTTAGGCAGGGCGAGCAGGAACTTGTACAGCATAAAAATATTTGGCAGGAACGTCAGCAACAATATTATGAAGCAAAGCACCTTCTTGACACGTTCAAACAGTTGGAGCAAGCGCTTGTTCAAAAAGAACAGCTCGTGCACAAGCTTCCTGATATCAAACAAAAACAGCAGCGCCTTCATGATATGGAGCGCGCAAACCGCTTAGTGCCGTACGAGCAGCAGCTCGTCACCCGTAAACAGGAATGGCAGCGTCAAGTAAAAGCCCAGCAAGAGACAAAAGAAAGAAAAGATGTGCTAGAGCAGCGGTACACCACCATCTCCTCTTCTTACACAAAAGCAAAAGAGCAGGAACCGCAGCGAAAAAGCCGCCAAGAAAAGCTGCAGCTACAAAAGCAGCAGCTCGAACAATGGAAAGAATATGAGAAGCGCAAACTAGAGTTATCACGCCTTCAAAAGATGCTTGAAGATAAGCAGCAGCGTTTGCATAAGTTAAAAGAGTCACACACAGATAAAAAGAGCCAGCAAAATAAACTGGAACAAGATTTAAGCCAGGAAGCTGCTCTGATTCAAGCATTCTATGAGGATCAGGGAAAACTTGAGAAACTTGGACGACAATTGGAGGAAGCAGCGCGATTGAAAGATGCTTTCCGCCAGTTACAGGAAATGCGCACCGTTTATCAGCAAACCAAACAGCTGCTGCAAGAAAACGAGAACAACGTGCAGCAACTGCGGCGTGAGATTGCTGAGATGGAAGAAGCTCAGGCTGCCCATCACGCCGCCCATCTTGCCGGACAGCTTGCATCTGGTGAACCTTGTCCTGTTTGCGGATCTACCGAGCATCCATCACCGGCTCAGACAACAACACATATCCAATCATTTGAGATGCTGAAACAAAAGAGAATGATGCTCGAAGAGGCCCAGCGTGCATATGATGAAGTACAGAAAAAATATGTAGAAGCAAAATCGAATGGGCAGGCTATCCGCCAGGTGACAGATGAGCTATACCAGAACATCACTGGAGAAGCTTCTTATGATCAGATAAAACTGGATGAGCTGAAACAAGATATACAAACGAAAAAGGACAAAATAACTGGTTCCCTTCGTGTGAAGCAGGCAGAGCGTAAGCAGCTGGAACAGAAAAGACAGACACTTGAGCAGCTTAAACAAACGTTTGAACAAGAGCAGAAGGCCGCAGAAGAGCTCCAAAATGATCTGCGTATATTAGAAGAAACGTATACCCGCGCTGAGGCAGAAATAAGTTATCAACGCAAACAGCTGCCTGAAGTGCTTCAGGATCATTCCGAATGGGAACATCAAATCAAGCAAGAAGAAGCTGCAATCGAAGCTGCAAATAACGAATGGGAAGCATTGCAGCACCAATTCGAGGAGATCTCCAGAAGCAGACAGCAAATAGCAGCAGCTCTGGAATCAACTGCAAAATTCACAGCAGATTTGGAGCAAACATACTTCCAGGAGGAAAAAGCTTTTCTCGCTAAGCTCGAAGAAGCAGGATTTTCTGATACGGAATCTTTCAGGCAAGCCAGCGGTTCGGAGCTAAACGTAAGGAAGCTTCAAGAAGAATTGGAGCGGCATGAACAGCAGCGCCGCAGTGTTACTGAACAGATTGAGTCACTGCTCAAGCAAACCGATAAAAAGGAAAAGCCAGATTTAAATCTGTTTGAACAAGCAGTGACAGAAGCGGAGAAAGTATTCGAAGCAAAAAATAGCAGCCTGAATATGGCAAGAAGCTACGCCTCTCACCATAAAGATATTATGACATCCTTAATACGTCTTCAGGAAGAAGCCGCAGAGCAAAAAACACAGTATTACGATATTGGCGAACTAGCTAATTTAGCAAAAGGAGATAACAGCCTGCGACTTTCCTTTGAGCGCTATGTGCTAACCAGCTTCTTGGATGAAATCATTCTTCAGGCGAATATTCGATTAGAAGAAATGACAGATCACCGCTATCAGCTCCAACGAAGCGGGCAGATTGCCAAACGTGGTGCTCAAAGCGGATTGGATTTGGAAGTGATCGACCATCACACTGGACAGGAACGCCCAGTCAAGACATTATCCGGCGGGGAAGGCTTTAAAGCAGCATTATCGCTTGCTCTTGGCATGTCTGATGTTGTTCAAGCGCATGCAGGCGGGGTTGAACTCGAAACCTTATTCATTGATGAGGGCTTTGGTACACTGGATGAAGTGTCACTTGAGCAGGCCATTGACAGTTTGAAAGGATTGCAGGCGAGCAATCGTGTACTCGGCATCATTTCACATGTACCACAGCTGAAAGAGGAGATTCATACAAAACTGCAGATTGATACTTCGCCGACAGGGTCATCTGCAAAATTTATTTTCCAATAAGGAGGAAGACAATTTGGGAACACCAATCAATTTTGAAACAGTTCTGCGTACAGAAGGAAAAGAAAAACGAATTGACAGCAAAGAAAATATTTTTCAGCTAAAACTGCAGGGATATCATATATTTCCCCTTCATCAACCGATTGATATCAAGCGAGCGAAAGATACCGACGAAATTGGCAGAGCAATCATTGTCGAATTGACGTTGAAAGAGGAGCAAACTATTTGTACTTATCAGCTTGTTTCGTTATCAAGTGTCAATTAACGACATAATACCCTGCTTTAAAAGGAGATAGAGGGAGAATTTTGCGCTTGCCCGGGAAATAGGAGCTGGATAGGGAAATATATTGCCTGCTTACGGAATAGAATGGAACAAAATACTTCTTGCTTGCGTAGACTGGTAGAAATATTGACGTGAGAAGAGGTATGTGAATGGCAAGAAATCTATTCGGTCCTTCCGCCTTTGGGCGACGAGGCCAGCCACCTGTAAGAAGGAACCCATTTCTTTCCCACCAAAGAGTTGCACCTCAGCCCCAACCTCAGCCTCAGCGTACATCTGGCGGTTTACCTGGTGTTCTGCAAAAGATTCTCAACCGGGGAAGCAGAGGCGCACAAACTGGGGTTGGGGCAGCTCTTCCTGCTAGGAGCAGTTCTACTGGCGGAGTATCGTTACTTGACATGCTGAATCATACACAAAGCGCACTAAGAGCGGCTGAGTCCTTCATGCCGATGGTACAGGAATATGGGCCGATGGTGAAGAACTTGCCTTCCATGCTTAAGATGATGAAAGCTTTAAAGGACATCAACTTTGATGAAGACGATGAGGAAACAGCATCTGAGACCGAAGCAAAGGATAAGGATGAGGTAAAGGATAAAAGCGAGGAAGGCGAAGGCGACAAGATCTTAACCTCTATCTCTAAGGATGAAAAACCACCATCTAAACAGGAACCGAAGAAAAGCGGATCTGGAGAGTCTCTTCCGAAAATGTATATTTAAGCGTGCTACTTGATTTTTTTCTGCAAAAGAGGAAAATATATAGCATACGATGAAGGAGGGATTTATTATGGCATTACAACACGCTACCTTTGCAGGAGGCTGTTTCTGGTGCATGGTCGAACCATTTACGGAGCGCCCTGGGATCGAAGCAGTAGTTTCCGGTTACACAGGCGGCGACAAACCAAATCCCACATACGAGGAAGTGTGCTCGAACACAACTGGTCATGTCGAGGCCGTTCAGATTACTTTCGATCCAGATGTTTTCTCTTATGAGAAACTGGTGGAAACGTTTTGGCAGCAGATCGACCCGACAGATGCTGGCGGTCAGTTCCACGACCGTGGCGAATCTTACAAAACTGCGATCTTTTACCATGATGAACAGCAGCGGCAAGTGGCAGAGGCATCCAAAGCGAAGCTGCAGGAGAGCGGACGTTTCCAGAAGGATATCGTGACCCCGATCCTGCCTGCCAAGCCGTTTTATCCGGCAGAAGAGAAACACCAGGATTATTACAAGAAGAATAAGTACCATTATAAGATGTACAAGCGTGGTTCCGGTCGGGAGGATTTCATCAAGAAGAACTGGGCTCCTAAAAAGGACAAAGCGAAGCTGAGAGAAACATTGACTCCGATCCAGTATCACGTTACGCAGGAGAATGGAACAGAACGTCCTTTCGAGAACGAGTATTGGAACAATACCAAGGAAGGAATCTACGTGGATGTCGTATCCGGCAAAGCATTGTTTTCTTCCAAGGACCAATATGACGCTGGCTGTGGTTGGCCAAGCTTTACTAGACCGCTTGATTCATACGAAGTGAAGGAGAATATGGATCTTTCACACGGAATGGTTCGGACGGAGGTAAGATCGGCTGAGAGTGATTCCCATCTCGGTCATGTTTTCGATGACGGTCCGAAAGCGACAGGCGGATTGCGGTACTGCATGAACTCTGCAGCAATGAAATTCATTTCTGTCACCGATATGGAAAAAGAAGGTTATGGAGAGTATTTGTATCTCTTCAAGTAAATAAATACAGTAACAACAATGCTCTTGTTCGCTACACAATGGAACAAGAGCATTGTTTTGGACAAGGGGTAGGAGAATGGATTCTTCATTATTAATTGAATATGGCTGGATTTTGCTAGTCCTGATTGGACTGGAAGGATTACTAGCAGCCGATAATGCGCTTGTAATGGCGCTTATCGTAAAACATCTGCCTGCTGAACAGCAGCGCAAAGCTCTATTGTACGGTCTTGGAGGGGCGTTCATCTTCCGTTTCGCTTCCTTGTTCTTTGTCAGCTTCTTAGTGAACATTTGGCAAATCCAGGCTTTAGGTGCTCTTTATCTACTTTATATTTGTGTATCGAACCTTATTAAACTGAAGAAAAACAGCGGCGAGGAAGATGGCGAAAGTCCGTTCAGCAAGAAAAACTCCGGATTCTGGATGACAGTATTAAAAGTCGAATTAGCGGATATCGCTTTTGCGGTGGATTCTATTCTTACTGCAGTAGCACTTGCAGCTTCCCTATCAGCTACACCACTTCCTCATATTGGCGGAATGGATGGCGGTCAATTCCTTGTTGTATTAGCAGGCGGCATGATAGGCCTAATTCTAATCAGAATTGCGGCTTCTTATATCGTAAAAATCCTGGACAAGCGTCCTGGCCTTGAGGCAGCTGCATATCTAATCATCGGCTGGGTAGCAATCAAATTGGCTATCCACACATTGGCGCACCCTGCATTAGAGATCATTGCAGAACAATTCCCTGAATCTACGGGCTGGAATGCTACATTCTGGATTGTGATGGCTGTTATTGCCATTACCGGCTGGTTCTATAAACCTAAAAGCGAAAGAGCCTGACTTTGATGGGGGAAAACGGTCAATTACGTTCCATCGTAAAGTCTTATCTGATTGCCTTGATAGGCGGCGGCCTTTTCACTTTGCTGCATTTGCCGCTTCCTTGGATACTTGGTCCGGTAACGGGCCTTTTGCTCTCCAAAATCTTCTGGAATAACCGGACAGCTGCATCACAGCCGCTTCGTAAAGTGAGCTATTGGCTGCTTGGTATCCAGATTGGTAACACATTTACGGTGCATACATTCCATAATGTACAGCCTTATCTTTTGATCTATACACTTTTGACATTACTATTGATTGCAATTTGCATGGTCAATGCTTATATGGTGAGTAAATGGGTGAACGTGGATATGAAAACAAGCATGCTCGGCAGTATACCTGGCGGTTTGTCTGCTGTAACGGCACTGAGCGAGTCTATGAAGGCAAATACCGGCCTTGTGACCATATTCCAGACAATTCGTCTTGTCAGCATTCTATTCATCATTCCGTTTGCCGCTACGCATCTGTTCATGGATGCAGGGAGTCAAGGACCAGTACAGCTGCCACAGACAGAGCAAGGAGCTTGGTGGACAATCGGGTTATATGTCATCATGTACATAATCGCTCGTCTGACAAACAGAGTCATTCCATCATCGCTTGTTATCGTCCCGATGCTGCTTACAGCAATACTGCAAGTAAGCGGGATGCATTTGTATCAGTTTCCGCATCTGTTTTTTGTCGCGGCACAGTTGACAATCGGCGTCTACTTAGGTCATTCTATTTCTATAAGAGATTTAAAAAAAGCTGGCAGACTTTGTCTCTATTATACTGGTCTGTCTATACTACTTATTTTACTTTGCTTTGGACTAGGGTTTTTGTTCAGTAAGTTAACATCATTGAACATGGCTACCTCCGTGCTAAGCATGGCACCAGGAGGACTAGTTGAAATGGCGCTCACAGCACAGACAACTGGCGGAGACCCATCTATTGTCAGTTCTTTGCAGACGATCAGGCTACTTCTGGTCGTACTTATATTGCCGCTTCTGCTGCAATGGACGCTACCGAAGCTTGAGAAACATCAACGAAAGGAAGAAACGTAATGATCCATAAAAACTGGCAAGATACAGAAACAATCAAACAAGTGGAATGCATCCACACTAACGCAAAAAAATATGTTGTTAATACAACTCTGACACCAGGAAAGATCTACGATGTTAAAAATGAAACAGAAGAATTCATCTTCATCATCGACAACACGAACCGCGTTGGAGCTTTCAGGAAAGATTATTTCAAGGAAGTGTAATAAATTGACAGAGTAAAGGCTAACCTAGTAGAGGTTAGCCTTTTTTTGTTGGCTAGTTTTTTCCTATGCTTGTAATTGTCTAATGGTTAACCGATAATAAGGCTAAGCATAGCTAGAAGGAGATGGGGCTTGTGAAAAGGATTATTCTTGTTCGTCATTGCAATGCACAAGGACAGCATAAAGACTCGCCGCTAACGTATGAAGGAATCAATGAAGCCCGATTGCTTGCTGCTTTTCTAAAAAGGTTGGATTATCCAATTCAACGCATCCTCTCCAGTCCCTTCTTCCGGGCCGTCGAGACAATTAAACCTTTCGCCGATGCAGCAGATGTACCAATAGAGCTAGACCGGCGGTTGCAGGAGCGCATATTGAGCGAAGAACCTGTTGACGATTGGCTGGAAGTATTGGAAGAGTCGTTCGCTGACTTTGATATGCGGCTGCCTGGCGGTGAATCATCAAATGATGCCAGAGTCAGGGTACGTGCCCTGCTCGATGAACTGGAAGCAGAAGACAAACTGGAAAATGTAGTTCTAGTCACACATGGAAATCTTCTGGCAATCCTTATGAAGGAATTCCAGACTGATATAGGTTTTTCCCATTGGAAAGGTTTTTCTAATCCGGATGTATTTCTCGTGCAGCGCACTGGTGGCAGTTATATGGTCGAACGTATCTGGAATGCTTAAATAGTATCACTTGCGAGTATGACCATTAAAATGGTACACAGCTTTTCATAAATTGTATCAACTTGTTCAAGGGGCAAGGGATTTTGTCCTTTGCCCAGTTCAATCGTAAAGCCAGATCGCTGATAGGAACCAATGAACCAATCCTTGAATCCCGCATAATTATCAAGTTCCTTAACAGCTCTGTATCCGCTGATATGCTCCATTTGAGTCACTAAATCTTCCGTTGAAGGCGGCTCTTTTTCCTCAAAGCTCCAATAGATTTCCTCTCCTTGCGTATGCAGCGCCACAACAGAATCAAAATCTTCTGATACAACGAGCTCATACATACCGATTGATTCCGCTTCTGTCAAAGGCGTAAGGCCCGGAAAGTCGCGAGGTCCAGGCAATTTCGGTTTCCTCAGCTGCTCATATTCCCACTTGGCGGGATATTGTTTATTCAAATCCACACCTGCTATGTTTGCCTTCCACCCTTGAAAGTCATAAGAACCTTCGTTTAGGAAGTGGACAAGTTCTTCATAATCATACGCAGCCTTACTTCCGTGAATAACAAGATCAACACCATCCGGGTTAACCATTGGTACAATAGAGAGCGTCACATCACGATATAATTTGCTTGCAGGGTGCCCGAAAATCTTTTTGTCATGGGTGACTGCAAGCAAGTACTCATTTACGAACCGCATAAGAGCCAAAGAAGTGATCCATTCATTGCCGTGGAAACTCGCATTTATATGAATCTTTTTCTTTCCTTTGCCAATTTGGAGTTCCGTTACTGGTTTTCCCAGTATCGATTTGTATACTGTACGCATACGAAAAAATGGAAAAAGCTGATGAAGCGCTCTTATATCGTGAAGGCAAGTGGCATAATCATAGTGCTGACGGAAGCAAGTTACTGGATAGGTCACCCGCTGGGGGAGTACGAGCTCAGCACCTGCTGGGAAATAGGATGCGTTATACAATAGATGAACTAGTCGAAGCGGAAGCTTATAAGCAGATGCAAACACAGAATCTGTCATCTCCTTATCGAGTGTAACTGACTTGGGAGCATAGCCAGGGACCTGAATAGGGTGCTGTGATTTTACGTGCGTGGAAAGAAACGGATTTGCAGCGAACAGGACATACGTCGGGAGGTGGAATAGTGTTGCCACCGTGCTTAACTGACAGCTTTCCTGTAGAGTTATTTCCATCTGAATCGCCTCCTTTGCTACAGTGTATGTCAAGTATGAAGTATTTAGGCAGAACGGGCAAGCTGTCAAATATTGAGTACGCCCGTTGTTATTATCGAATATTGTTGTTATAATTTGAATCGATAGGGTATAAATACATATAGTTCGTTGTATTTTGCGAAGTCGCAGTATACCTGGATAAAAACCGCGTCGAATGATCGGTTCATTTATAGTAGTAGAGGAGGCTGTACACATGGCTTTTGTCATTACTTCTCCATGTGAAGTGGAGAAAGCCGGCGAATGTATGGAAGTTTGCCCGGTTGACTGTATCGCGGAAGGCAAAGATATGTTCTATATCGATCCTGACATCTGCATCGATTGTGGTGCATGTGAAGCGGTATGCCCAGTTGAAGCGATCTTCATGGAAGATGAAGTTCCAGCGGAAGAAAGTAAGTATATTGAAATCAACCGCAAGTTCTTCCAGGAAAACTAAGCAAATCCACTGCCAAGAGGCAGTGGATTTTTTTGTTTATCTTTTCCTCAAATAGGTTAAGTGTAACAAAAAAAGGAGTTGTCGCTATATGTCGACTGGCAAGCATGAATCTTATTGGATTGAAACAAGCGCGTTTCAGAACTACGAGAAGCTGCAAGAGGATACGGAAACAGAGGTATGCGTAGTCGGCGGTGGCATCGCAGGAATCACGACTGCTTATTTACTTACAAAAAAGGGCTACAAAGTCACTTTAATTGAAGCCTTGAAACTTGGCCATGGAACAACTGGTTATACAACCGCCAAACTGACAGCTCAGCATGACTTGATCTATGATCAGCTTATCAGCAAGTTTGGAGAAGAAACTGCCAGGATCCATTATGAAGCAGCAATGGAAACAATCGACTTCGTAAGGGAAACAGAAAAGGAATTGCAAGCAGACTTTCAATTGAGTGTAGAGCCAGCTTACGTCTTCACTGATGAAGAAAAAAATGTCCGCAAAATTGAGAAGGAATGGAACGCATATAAGAAGCTTGGAATACCAGGAGCTTTAGAAGATGAAATGCCGCTTCCTGTTTCCGTACAAAAGGCAGTAAGGATGGAAAATCAGGCGCAATTCCATCCGCTTCGTTTCCTTCAAGCAATGACAGCGTACATCAGCTCCCACGGAGGCCGTATCTACGAAGACACTCGTGCAGAGACGATTGAAGAAGGTGAACTAGCTACTGTTAAGCTGAAGGATGGCGGGAGTGTAACAGCCAAGCATGTGGTAATAGCTACTCACTTCCCATTTTATGATTTCAAAGGAGCTTACTTTGCACGTTTGGAGGTTGCACGATCTTATATTGTTGCAGGTAAAAGTCCACTTGCTTATCCAGGCGGCATGTATATCTCTATTGATAGCCCGTCCAGATCTGTGCGAAGTGCCCAGGATGAAAATGGAGATACAATTTGGCTGATAGGCGGTGAGGGACATCGCACTGGTAAAGGGAGCAGCATGAAGGAGCATTATAGCAATCTTCGTAATTGGGGACACTCTGAATTTGATATAGGTGAGTATGAGTATAATTGGTCCTCTGAGGACTTTATGAGCTTGGATCAGCTTTTCTATATCGGTCGTATAACAAAACGAACACAAAATCTGTATGTTGCAACCGCCTTCCGTAAATGGGGAATGTCAGGGGGAATCACTGCAGCAAAGGAAATCACTTCCTTGATTGAAAAAGGCAAGAGCTTGTACAACGATATCTATGATCCAGCGCGGCAGGACGCGTTAAAAGGAATCGGCTCACTAGCTAAAAACATGGTTGAAGTAGGTAAGGAGCTCGTGTCTGGTAAGCTTGAGAAAACAGAGAAGACCATTGAAGAGCTGGATCGTGGAGAAGCAGGGAAAATCCGGCAGAACGGAAAGCTTATAGGCATTTATAAAGATAACGAAGGTACTGTCCATAAAGTAGACACCACATGTACCCATATGGGGTGTGAAGTGCACTGGAATGATGCGGAAACGACATGGGATTGTCCTTGCCATGGCTCCCGCTTCAGAGCAAGCGGCGAAGTCATTGAAGGACCAGCAGTAAAAGACTTGAAAAAAGTAGATTGAAAAAAACGCTCGGCATAATAGCCGGGCGTTTTTAGGTTATCTTACTTCAAAACGTTTGAAGCCTTGCTGTTTTTCTAAGTATTTCAAATCTACTTGTTTCACTTTTACAAAAGTATTCGGACCTTTGCGGATCTGCTGGATGAATTGTTCCACTCGGTCTGGATCTCCCTCAGCATCAACTCGAACAGTACCATCTGCTTCGTTACGGACAAAACCTACTAATTCAAGATTTCGGGCTATTTCTGCAGCAGAAAGCCGAAAACCGACACCTTGAACCTTTCCGCCGACTATCATCTGTACACATTTCATCTCTATACCGCCTCCTTGCAGAAAGTCTTCCCTGATAGCGTATACAAAAAACGTCTGATTAACACATCATTTCTTTGGCAAAAATGGTGCTATTACAACAGATGGAGTGATAATCATGACACATAATAAAAGCTATTGGCGGGAGAAGACGGAGATTCCCCAATTTGAACCACTCCGTTACGACACAGAAAGTGACATCGTCATTGTTGGAGGTGGTATTACCGGTGTTGTCACAGGCTATATGCTTGCCAAGGAAGGTCGGCAGGTTACCATACTGGAAGCAGACAGTCTCTATAGCGGAACAACTGGCTATACGACAGCAAAGCTAACTGCACAGCATGGAATCATTTATGATGAATATATCCAGCATTTTAATACCGATACAGCTAAAACACATTATGAAGCTTGCATGAATGCGATCGAATTTGTCAAAGAGTCAACAAAGGACCATAACATTGACTGTCATTTAGCGGAACAGGACGCTTATATCTATACTAAGGAAAAGCAGAACATCAATAAGCTGGAGAAAGAATACGAAGCATATCAGAAGCTCGGAATCCAAGGAGAACTAACTGATTCGATTCCACTTGGCTTTGACATAGAGAAAGCATTGACTATGAAGGGACAGTATCAATATCATCCGCTGAAATTTCTTAATGGCCTGCTGCAAGTGTTTCTGGATAATGGAGGTAAGGTATATACAGATACTCCAGTCGACACTATTGAAGAAGGACAAGACCCCGTCGTCGTTACAAAGGGCGGATTGAAGGTAAACTGTAAAAAGGTAGTCGTCGCTTCTCATTTTCCATTCTACGACGGTAAAGGCTTTTACTTTGCCAGATTGTATCAAGATAGATCTTACGTAGTAGCTGCTAAGCCAAAAACGGCTTATCCAGGCGGCATGTATATCAATGCAGATACACCTTCCCGGTCTATACGCAGCATTGAAACAGAAGAACACGGCACCTTGCTTCTCATAGGCGGGGAATCTCACCGTACAGGCGAAGGTCATCCAGAAGAAACATACTATAAGGAGCTAACGGACTTTGCTGCGTATATGGGTACCGAGACTCCTATCTATATGTGGTCCGCACAGGATATCGTCACACTAGATAATCTTCCTTATATAGGACATATCAGCAAAGGCAACGATAATATCTTCGTCGCAACAGGATATCGCAAATGGGGAATGACAAGCGGTATCGTTGCCGGATTGGAAATTACGTCGCTTATTACAGCAGGTACCAGCCGTTACAAAAATATTTATCAGCCATCAAGGTTTCAGGCTGACCCGGATTTGGGTAGTGTAACTAAGAATGTTATGGAAGTGGCGAAGGAATTTGTGATAGGTAAACTGGAACAGCCTTATGAGTATGTCCCTAACCTGAAGCGGGGCGAAGCGACCAAAGTACGGTTTAATGGCCTTCTGCTAGGTGTCTATAAGGACGAAAGTGGAGAAATTCACCAAGTCGATACAACTTGTACCCATATGAAATGCGAAGTCAATTGGAATAGTGCTGAATCCAGCTGGGATTGTCCTTGTCACGGATCACGTTTTTCTGGAACAGGAGAAGTTCTCGAAGGTCCAGCGAAAAAACCACTAAAAAAATTGGACCGTGGGCTAAACAGTTAACAACTTGTTTACAAATTCTCAAATCTTCCTTAACACCATATTGTTTTTCATTGCAGCATCGTTAGCATATAATTGTTAACGAACGTACCAAGAAATGTTGATGTCACAGGAGGATGAGTCATGAAAATTGTTGTAGCTGGTGGAGATGGTTTCTGTGGATGGCCGACAGCGCTTTATCTATCCAAGCAAGGTCATGAAGTAGCAATCGTCGATAACTTAGTAAGACGTAAGTATGATGAAGAATTACGATCCAATTCCGTAACACCAATCTATTCCTTGAAAGAGCGGGTCGCGAAGTGGAAAGAGAAGACTGGCAAGGAAATCAAGACATACATAGGCGACTTAAATCATTATGATTTTCTAGCGGAAGTATTCCGTCAGACACAGCCTGACGCATTCGTTCACTTTGCGGAACAGCGGTCAGCTCCGTACAGCATGATTGATCGTGAGCATGCTGTCTATACACAGCAGAATAATGTGATCGGCAACTTGAATGTACTTTATGCAATCAAGGAATTCGCTCCATCTTGTCATCTGATCAAGCTTGGTACGATGGGAGAGTACGGTACCCCTAATATCGATATTGAAGAAGGCTATATTGAAATCGAACATAAAGGCAGGAAGGATAAACTGCCATTCCCGAAACAGCCGGGATCTTTCTATCACTTATCCAAAGTGCATGACAGTCATAACATCATGCTTGCTTGTAGAATCTGGGGCATTCGTGCAACAGATTTGAACCAAGGTGTCGTATATGGTCTTCACACAGAAGAAACAAAACTCGATCCGGTTCTAGCAAACCGATTTGATTATGACGGTGTCTTCGGTACAGCATTGAATAGATTCCTCATTCAGTCTGCTACCGGCCATGACATCACTGTTTACGGCAGCGGCGGTCAGACACGAGGCTTCTTGAATATTACCGATACGATCCGCTGTGTGGAAATCGCTGCAGAGAATCCAGCAGATGCAGGGGAATTCCGTGTATTCAACCAATTCACGGAGAGCTTCTCTGTGAAGGAGCTTGCTGAGAAGGTGCAGAAAGTCAGCCGGGAGAAAGGTCTTGATCCAGAGATCAAATCTATCGAAAATCCGAGGGTGGAAGCAGAGGATCATTACTATAACGCGGTAAATACAAAGCTGCGTGATCTTGGTCTCGAGCCTAATCTGCTTACTGACGATGTGCTACGCGAGATTTTGGAGACGGCTCTTGAACATAAAGATCGCGTCATTAAAGAAAATGTGCTTCCTACGGTTACGTGGAAATAGGAGTACACTTTGAAAATCGTCATTATCACCGAGACATTTCTGCCATCGACTGACGGTGTCGTCACCCGGCTCACCGAAGCGATTAAGTACCTACGCAGCCAGAAGCATGAAGTCGTCGTCATTGCTCCGGATTTAGGTGTAACTGAATATGAAGGTGCGCTTGTGGAAGGGGTTGGAACAGTAACAATGCCATTTTACCGTTCCAAGAAATTCTCCATGCCGACAAGACGTATTAAAACTCTGCTGGAGAAGCACAAGCCGGATCTCGTGCATGTAGCGAATCCGGCCTTAGTCGGAGTAGCAGGAATCCATTATGCACATAAGAAAGGACTGCCGCTTTTGGCATCCTATCATACGCATGTACCGAAATACCTTGATTACTACAAGCTTTATAAACCTTTGAAACCATTATTCTGGTGGCATTTCCGAAGGCTTCATAATACAGCTGACATCAATCTGTGTACGTCTGCTGCTATAAAGCAAGAGCTTGATGCGCATGGCTTTGAGCGGATGCATGTGTTGCGCAGAGGTGTCGATGTAGAGAAGCGTCATCCGGATTTTTATTCAGAAAGTATGCGTGAGCGGCTTTTGCAAGGAGACCATAGTAAGAAACTGCTCATCTTTGTCGGTAGACTGGCAATTGAGAAGGAAATCCATAAGATTCGTCCTTTATTGGATGAACGGGATGACTTAGCATTAGCTATTATCGGAGACGGTCCAGCACGTAAAGAATTGGAGAAGATATTTGCGGGAACAAACACGCTATTTACAGGCTTTCTTCATGGAGAAGAGCTATCCCAGGCGTTTGCTTCTGCTGATGCTTTTCTGTTTCCGTCTATTACCGAGACACTAGGTCTAGTCATACTAGAAGCAATGGCTTCCGGAATTCCTGTCATTGCTGCTAAAAGCGGACCGACATTGGAACAAATAGAGGAAGGTAAGACAGGGTTCCTCTTTGAGAATGAAGATGTAGCGAGTATGAGTAAAGCGGTTGGTAAACTTGATAATCAAGATTTAACAGCTAAAATGAAACAGAATGTACGAATTGAAGCTGAGAAGCATTCCTGGACGAATGCTTCTAGTGAATTATTCGATTACTATTTAGAGACTATTCAAGCAAGATCCCCCGTATATCAAGCAGTGCAAAACCCGAGCTCCAGATAACGGAGCCGGGTTTTTGCATGTTTAAGCTTTTTATCATATGGTTAACAATAAGAAAAAGCACACGAAATGAGGTGCAGCAGCATGAAATTCTTCAAAGGACTGCTAATCGGGATCTTGTTAGCTATACCATTCTGGATAGTGCTGATTTATTTACTTTTCTTCCGTAAAGGTTGAGAATGAAGAGTGAAAGGGAGTAATAACTATGAAAGCAATCACATTACAAGGTTTCGGCGGCACAGAGAAACTAAAACTGGAAGAAGCCGATAAACCTAAAATAAAACCAGACGAAATTCTTGTCTCCGTAAAGGCTTCAGCAATTAACCGTGCAGATATAGAAAAAAGAAAAGGAAATTACCCTTCAAGTGATTTTGATCCAATTTTAGGATTGGAAATTGCTGGTGTTGTGGAAGAAGCAGGAGAGGAAGCATACGGATGGGAAAAGGGAGAACGTATATTCGGACTCATTCCATCCGGCGGCTACGCAGAATACGCTGTACTTAACAGCAAGCTTGCAATGCCCATTCCGGAGCATTTGAGCTACGAAGAGGCAGCGGCGGTGCCAGAAGTGTTTATGACAGCTTATCAGACGCTACATTGGCTCGGTGAGCTTAAACAAGGTGAAACTGTCTTAATTCATGCTGGTGCTAGCGGCGTCGGAACAGCTGCCATTCAATTAGCTAAACAAGCAGGTGCAACAGTTGCAGTTACAGCCGGATCTAAAGAAAAGCTTGATTTCTGCAAAGAACTAGGCGCTGACATCACCATTAACTATAAAGAAGAAGATTTTGCTGAAAAACTTGCCGATACAGGTGCTGATGTTATATTGGATTTCATTGGAGCAACATACTGGGATCAGAATATAAAAACGCTCAAAACAGATGGCAGATTGATCTTAATTGGTTTCCTAGGTGGTACAAAGCTTGAAAATGCGAATATCACGCCATTACTTGCAAAACGCTTACATGTAAAAGGAACATTATTAAGTACAAGAAGCATTGATTACAAAGCCAGATTAACGGCTGATCTGATTGATAATGTATTGCCATTATTTGAATCTCAAGCAATCAAACCAATTGTCGACAAAGTATTTCCGTTAGCAGAAGTTGCAGATTCGCATGAGTATATGGAAAGCAACAAGAACACAGGCAAAATTGTATTACATGTAGCAGATTGATAAAAAAATCAGATTGTGCAGTAAACTCGTTGCGCAGTCTGATTTTTTTATTTTGTCTCACTATCTTAAGAATACTTGGATTATGAGATGTGAAACAGCATTTTTCTATAACTTCCGATAATATATATTATGTAAACTAAGTTATTTAATAACGATTACTAATAGTTAACTTACTTCGGCTTACTCCTTCATATCAAATATCAATGATTTGCAGTTGTGGATTCACCTGTACTTATTATAAATTCTCTTTCTCACAGTATTATCGAGCTCTGTTCTTTGATATCCCTTTAATTTCAGCTGTCGATAGCTACTGTGTTTCCAGATGATATTTCTTCATTTGTTCTGGATAAGAACTAATGTTCATCGTTACCTGCGTTAGTTTTATTAAACACTATTGTTCTTACTCCATAAGCATTATATTCAAATACCATGCTTTGACATTGTCTAAAGCATGGTATTTATTTAAACTAATATAAATCTGCTAAGTTGCTTTTTTTAGCTCATCTATTTATTGAATCCATTAACTGGAAGAAGTATTCGGGTTTATGAGTCTTATTTAGGTTATACCATGAATGTAATGCATCTGGTGCAAATACATCTATTTTTTTCAGTACCTCCATTGCAAATTCCAGAGGAGCTATTCCTGATGCAGTAACTAAATTCGCATCAGATACCGCAGATTTTAACTTATAGAACTTTTCTCCTTTATAGTTAGGACATACCATTTTAGTATATTCTAAGTTATTACTTGTATGCTTTCTAGTATCTAAGTATCCCATATTCGCAAGGCCTTCAGTTGCACCACAAATTGCAGCAACAATAGTGCCAAGCTTTAAAGCTTGGCCAATTCTATCCAAGATAGGTTGATGAATTTCTTCACTCCAAGAATTCCCTCCTGGTAAAATTAAAAGATCTGTATTATCAAGAGTACATTCTTCAAGGGAAATATCTGGTTCTATGCTCAGTCCTCCCATAGTAGTAATAATTTCTTTATTAGCTCCTACTGTAATTACTTTTAAAGGTGCTAAATCTTTTTTGAAATATCTTCCTGAGTTTAGTTCAGCAATTAAATATCCATATTCCCAGTCCGACATTGTATTAAATACATATAGAAAAACTTTTTTTGTTTGCATCTAATAACACTCCAATCACAATTGATATAGCCAAATATAACAATACTTCCCTGACATCTAGCGTCAGGGAAGTATTCAAATTTGATGAAAATTTATTAATTCCGACAAAACTTCAATCATTCTTTTCTTAAGGCTGATTGGCTCAATAACTCGAATAGATTTACCGTACGTTAAAAGTAAATAAGGTACATATGTATGTATCATATCTTTCTCAAGAAGAAATACTGCTTGATTTGAATTCCACTCTTGTAAATAATGTCCTAAAAACCAATGTTGGCTGATATCTGCCAATACACTTTTATCCCCTTTAATAACCAAAGAAATAATCCCTTCTTTATTTTCGATAGTTGGAAGAAGATTTTTCATAAAAAAGTCACGTGCTGAAAAATTTTCTGGCCGGTTAAACTTATTTTCGGTTAGCATTAGATTTTCAATTCGATCTACTCTAAAACTACGGATATCATTCCTAAGATGACAAAATCCAATTACATACCACTTATTATTCCAATAGATAATTCTGTACGGATCGACCAATCTATAATTTAATTGCTTTTCGCCACTTTTACGGTAAAGAATTTTTACTGAGTACCCGTCAGCTACGACCTGCTCCAACTCCTTCAAAAAAGTTTCCATAGAGAGTGAACTTAATCGACTTATTACTTCAAGACTAGTTAAATGTTGGTTTATCTTTGTTTCCTGCTCTTGATTTGAGTAATTGCTTAGTTTTGAAATGGCCCTATTTAGTGCTTCACCTCCATAATATCCGGCTTCTTCTGCAAAAACAGCAGCGTGAAATAGTGAAGTTTGCTCCTCAAAATCAAAAAAAAGAGGAGCCTCAATAAAATTGTTCAGTAAAGTGTATCCACCGTTATGTCCTGGTTCTGAAATTATAGGTACGCCACTTGTTGAAATTGTATCAATATAACGATACACAGTCCTTATATTCATCTCTAACTTTTCTGAGATTTGTTTTGCAGTAATTTTTTCACCTGAACGAAGCATCCATAGAATTGCTAACACATTGTCAATTTTAGCCATATAATTCCACCTCTATATGAAATTTATTTTCCATTTTATATTTCCGATTTTTGGTATAACTGATCAACTGTTCTTTTCCGATAGCTTTCTATATAATGAGTCCTAGACACATTTGTAATTTCACAAATTTGATTTACAGTCATATCTCCCTCTTTATAAAGCTTTACTGCACTATTCATTCCTGCATGATTTTTATGGTACTTCTTTAACCGACCTTTAAACTTTCCATCTTTCTTAGCCAGTTCAATCCATTCACGCTGCCGCATACGGATAAGATCACGTTCTAATTGGTTTATACCCGCCATAACCGTAATTAAGAATTGGCTGTAGGGATTATCTTCTGATAAATCTAGCCATGTATCTTTTAAGGATTTTAAATTTGCCTTTTTACTCCGTATGTTATCGATTAAATTGTCGCTATTCCGCTGTAAGTAATTCTCTACCTCTCGCCATTTTCATACAGTATCATCTCGTTTCTGTGATTATTCAGTTAATTAGTTCAATTATATATCAATAGAGTGTACAAGTGATCGCTTCCCCATGTTAATACCCCTTGGAGACGTCCGCTTCAGCTGCCTTTTTCAAAGTCGATGGAGAAACAAGTATTTTCCTATACTAAGAAAGGGTGAATCTCAATGATTTCACCCTTTCTTAAACAATTACTTATAAATTAAGTACTCTTTTCGAACCTTCTTAAATTCATGCAGTTCTTTCTGATGTCCTTTCATGATTTCTTCAACGGATGCCCCTTCAAGAATCATTGTTCTGACCCGATCGTTTCCAATCAATTTATCAAAGAAGTTGTTTGAAAGAAATTCGAAATCGTCCGGATACATGTCATGAATTGTTTTAATGATGTAAAGTCCTGTAGTTACCGCATCGAAATCAGCGCGATCTGTTACATAAATTTCAACACCATGGCTGAGTTTTCCAGCGTGTTTTGAAGATGTCGGTGTAAAGGATGCAGCCCTGAATTTCACACCTGATAGACTAAGTGAGTTCAATTCTGCAGCAAGATTTGTGCTGTTGATAAAAGGTGCGCCTATCAGTTCAAATGGCTTGGTTGTTCCCCGCCCTTCTGACAGGTTTGTTCCTTCAATTAGACCAGTTGCAGGATAAACAAATGTTGTTGATACTGTCGGCATATTTGGTGACGGTAGGACAAATGGAAGTCCAGTATCATCGAAATCCATGGAACGCCTCCAACCTTTCATTTTAACGACTCTCAAATCTGCTCCAATATTAAATTCTTCGTTGAAGAAGGAAGCAAGCTCTCCGACTGTCATTCCGTGCTTTGTTGGAATTGGATACATCCCTATAAAAGAAGAGAACTCAGGCTCAAGTACAGGACCATCAACTGTAAGTCCGCCTTGAGGATTCGGACGGTCAAGCACGACAATTGGAATATTGTTTTCTTTTGCTGCTTCCATGGCATAAGCCATTGTGTAGATGTATGTGTAATAGCGTGTGCCGACGTCCTGAATATCAAAGACAAGCACTTCTACGTTTTTAAGCATTTCAGGTGTTGGTTTTCTTGTTTGTCCGTAGAGACTGTATACAGGTAGTCCTGTTTTTTCGTCAATATAAGATTCAACATATTCCCCTGCCTGAGCATCACCGCGTACGCCATGCTCAGGGCCGAATAAAGCTGTCAGTTCAATATCCGAATCATCATGCAGCAAATCAACAATGCTGTTCATTTTTGAGTCAATACCGGTCGGATTGGTGATTAAGCCAACTTTTTTGCCTTTTAAAAGTTCTTTCTGATCATCTAAAAGGACCTCAACACCAGGCGTTACTTTATTATCTTTCTTTTTTTTATGGGCAGCAACCTCTTTGTCTGCAGGAAAAGCACTTAGAACGAGCATCAGCATCATGACCAGCAACAATCCCCTTTTCAATGGAACTCCTCCCCTTTAAATCGGATTATTTAAGCAGCTTGCCTGAACGAATATCGAGTCCATAACCATATGGGTAAAGAATTTCTTCAGGTTGATTGACAGATGGAATATCTACTGGTAATTTACCTTTTGGCTTTGATTCACCAAAAATCGTTTTAATACCGGCCGGAATGTTCGGCTGTCTATATGCTCCATTTGAATAGCCTTTAAAACCATAGACCGCAAGCACAGCTTTTGCTTCTTCAAAATTTCCGACATCATAAGGATTGCGCAGACTCATTAACACAAACTTTTTATTCTTTGCTTCAGCATCTTTCATGACAGCTCTTGGAAAAGCCGTTGCCCATTTGCTTGAATCCTGAATACTATCATCAATGACGCCATCGTTTACAGCAGGGTCATTTTTCACAACATAGGAACCGGTAATAACATAGTCTGCTTCATCAATCATGGCTGCCACCTCTTCATTGAAAGACTTTTCAGAGAAAGCATAGCCAGTAATTTCAACATCTTTCTTCTTGCCTTTTAATTCATTTATGCTTCTTGTCATCGCTTCTACTTGATCATCAAATGGAGCGAGCACAAGAACATTGTCACCTTTTTTCGGTTTAAAAGGGAGTGTCTTGTCTTCGTTTTTCAAAAGAGTAACAGCATCCTCCGCCATGTTCTTTTCTTTCTTCAAATGCTCCTTGTTGCCTACTACTTTTAACGATTTAGTTACTTTTTCTTCAATTGGTGCTTTGGCAGGATCCAAAATACCGCGTTTTTCTTTTAATTTTAGAATTCTCTCAACCGATGCATTTACTTGCTCCATTGGGAGTTCTCCGGATTCGATTGCTTCTAGTACTGCGTTATAAACGGAAGCCAAATTCTTTTCCATTTCCAAAGAGTTTACTTGTGCAGGCATTAACGCAATATCTACACCTGATTTTAAAGCTAATACTACGGCTTCTTCCTGGCCAAAGTTATCTGAAATCGCTTTCATATTAAGAGCATCTGTGACAATGACACCCTCGAACCCCATTTCCTCACGTAGCAAACCTGTCAAAACTTTTTTGGAAAGTGTGGCTGGAACCAAAATCTCCTGACCGTCTTTTTTGCTGATATACGTTGTATCATCAAAAGCAGGAAATTGAACGTGTGCTGTCATAATCATATCTACGCCTTCATCAATTGCATTCTGAAAAGGCAGAAGCTCTACAGCCTGTAATCTATCCTTGTCATGCGTAACAAGCGGCAGACCATAATGACTGTCAGTAGCGGTATCGCCATGTCCGGGAAAATGCTTTGCCGTAGCAGCAACATTCTGGCGTTGCAGTCCTTTTATAGTCTGAATACCTAGCGTTGAGACGAGCTCTGGATTAGAGCTGTATGAACGGACACCGATTACAGGATTTTCAGGATTGTTGTTTACATCCAATGACGGGCCGAAATTTACATTCACACCAAGAGACGATAATTCTTCCCCAATGATTTTGCCAGTTTGATAAGCATATTTTTCACTTCCTGTTGCACCTAACGCCATGTTGCCGGGTAGGTTCGTTCCCGTTTGTAGACGTGTCACGATTCCGCCTTCCTGATCAATGGTGATGAAGAGCGGTAGTTCCGGGCTTGCGTTTTGCAAGCCATCTATTAAACGGACTGTTTGCTTAGTACCCACGACGTTTTCGGCAAATAGGATAACGCCTCCTAAATGATATTTCTGAATGATAGTTCCCACTTCATCATTCATCTCTGTAAAACCAGTTGCTTTGCTTTCCCCTTGCTTTTGCCAGTTGCGAAAGTCCGGCATAAGCATTTGACCCACTTTTTGTTCGACCGACATTCCTTCAACAATTGCCTTCACATCTGTTTCAGCCTTCACATCTGTAGGTTTGATTCCAACTAAAGCTGTAACTGAAAGAACTGCAACCAAAGCGGCCGCTGCCCATTTCTTTTTAAACATATTCCCATCCCCTTATGAATTATTTGATGCTAAAGCTTTGTAAATAGCTATCACTACACTCCGGTAGTTTCCTGTTGTGACAAGATCTCCGTAAATTGGATTGCAGTTTTCAGTAGGATTGACAGGCGTTAGTCAGGACACTTCCCAAGTCAATGATGGTTAGATCGAAAATGAGATACCATTAAGTGTTTGAAAATAGGTTCTGTTTTCCTTTCAGATCCTAGGGTCCTTTGAAGATACCTATTTATATTTTTTGTCTTGGATTTGATAGCTGCAATCGGGAAAAGAGCTTCATTTAAAAGATATTGAGGGGAACATCGCACATTGAAAAAGCGATCGATCAAAGTGAGTAAGCCCGATGGTTTTATCGCCACTCTCTTTTACAAGATTGAGCACTTAAAGGATTTTCTTTATTTTGTAGGAAAAAGAGGTAACGGACTAGACATCGTCCAGATTTACATTGGCTATTAAGCTTGCAATTTGATACTTAATAGTAAAGCTGTTGTACCTTAATAAATGCGGAGTAATTTCTGTTGGGCATTCGCTATTGTATTTGAAGCACCTATACTACAAAAACGAACGATTTTTCTTTTATTAACCCTGAATATTGGTTCTTATAATTGAGAATTGGGCTATTCTAAAGCTGGGTGCTTTAATCAGCGGGAAGCTTCAAATATAATTGAAAACTCTGAGGAGGGATCGGCAGTAAACGATAGATACTAAAACTAAGTGGTAGTATTTTCTGTTATATTATGACCTCCATATTTATTTTTTTCCCAAGTTTAACATACTCCATTATAAGATGGTTCAATATTAGAATTTCTTTTAAATTCAGGAAAACTTGACTATTACCTATTATATAGGACTGAAGGTCTGCAATTCAGAATATATCAGGAAAGAAGAGTTGTGTTTTTGAATTCACAGCTCTTCTATTTTTTACCTAATTCTTCAGTTGTCTAATTCTTTTTGTCAGTTGATTAAAACGCTCATCCAAATCCTTGTACGCCGTATCTCCAGGTGTCAGCATACTCAGCTTCCCTAACACTTCCTGACGTTCGTTTTCCAGCTGCATTTGAAGAACATCATCCTCTGTGTCTGATTCCGCTGCTGTAGTACCTAGATTCTTCCATATAGTGCCTTCCTGTATGATTAACTGCGTATCTGTCACTTTCTCTCGGAAATAGCGGTCATGTGAGATAACAAGCAATGTCCCGCTGTACGCTGCGAGTGTTTGTTCCAACTGCTTCCGGGATGGAAGGTCCATGTGGTTTGTCGGTTCATCTAGCAAAAGGACATCCTTATCTGCCAAGATGTGCTGCATTAGCTTCAGCTTCACCCGCTCTCCCATACTCATTTCTGCTATCGGAAGCGTCCAGCTTTCTGTCTCAAAACCAAGATGCAGAAGCAGCGTTTGTACCCTTCCCCTTTCTGCAAATGATTCCTGGTGAAAGATCTCTGTAGGTGCCTTATCTAAGGGGAGATCATAGACATCCTGTGAAAGATACCCGATGTTTGCTGTTGGCGAAATCCATATTTCTCCTGTATATGGTTCGTTATCCGTTATCATGCGGAAAAAAGTTGTTTTTCCGCATCCGTTTGGACCTTGCAAACCAATTTTCTCCCCATGTTTGATTGTGAAATTGGCTTCTTGAAAGAGTATCTTACCATCATATTGCTTGGTTACGTTTTTGCATTCCAAAAATCGTTTCCCTTTTTTACGGACGGAGCTTAGTTCAAAGGATATGCCTTGCTCAGGTACGACTGCTTCGACCTTCTCTTTTTCCAATTCCTTTTCCAGTCTCTTATGCTTAGATTTTACTGCTTTATCCATTCGTTTTGCTTTCTTTCGGTAGTATTCCTTGGCGCCTTCCTGATTGGTGGATTGTGCATGTGCTTTGGCGCTCCAGTTTTGTAGCGAAGAAATTTGGCCCTCTACTTGTTTGATGCGTTTCTGCTGTTTTTCATAGGCATGCTGCTGTGCCGCTTTTTCTTTTTGTCGATGATCTGCATAAGCAGTATAATTTCCAGCAAAAGTATAAAGCCTTTGTTCTTCTATAGACCATATCTTTGTAGCCACTTGATCTAGTAAATAGCGGTCATGAGAGACAATCAGAATTGTTTTGTCAGTTTTTTTAATTTCTTCCACAAGCAAGTTCACACTGTCTTCATCTAAATGATTAGTTGGTTCATCAAGCAGCAATACGTCTGCCCTACTTGAAAAGCCGTTCGCAAGCCTTGCTTTCAATTTCTCACCGCCGCTCATATTACGATAAGAAACATATGGAACTCGCCATTTGCCGCGCAGTATTGCTGCTTCGGACTGAACTGAATCAGTACTATAAATATCCATTTCCTGCTCTACCATTTCTATCTCAATTGAATCTTCTTTCCATACTGCCCCTTCGGTCACATGCTTCTTGCCTGCCAAAAGTTCCAACAATGTACTTTTACCAACGCCATTCCTTCCGGTTATACCGATCACATCACCTTGATGAACAGTTGCATTCGCTTGCTGTACAATAAGACGTTCCCCGTACATGTAGCTGATTTGCTGTAATTTGATTAATTCTTTCATAAATAACCTCTCCTTAATGATAGGAGGACAGAAAAAAATCCTCCCAAAATAAATTGGAAGGATTAGCCGTACCAGAAAGACACATACATCTGAACGAGAAGTATACGTTTCCGTTTGAGTTGAAAATGGGCAGACTAATCCTATTTTGTACGCGTTGAAAATGACTTTTCAATTCGTGAAAAAATAAGATTAATCAATCATCGGTCACCCATCATCCTCTCGTGTTTGTTGGTTACAGTATATCAAAAGTAAAATCGAAGTCAATTACAATTAGATTAATTGCTCTTTTCGTTCTGTTCCTGGCGCTAATACTGTCTCATCAAGTCCGACTTGATAAGGTTTATCAGCAGTCGCCTCTATGAATTCCGCTTTCGCTTGCTCGACGAATGCCGGTTCTGTCAGAAGATCATATGCTGTTAAAGCCATGATACGCGCAGCATAATGCATACCCTTCAGTCCAATACTTGTTCCGAATACTGCCGTAGCCTGCCATGCATGTACTTGGGTTCCAATCGGTCCGCAAGTTGTACCGATACTGGCAAGTGGTGTAATCCAGCTTACGTCGGCTACATCTGTCGAGCCAGGCATCGTTGTATCTTTCATTGCTATGTTATAGAAATTCTTGGTAGGAAGTATATCATTTGAATCAAGCTGCAGCTGACGACGAGATGCTTCGATGAGTTTCGGATCCATTGACTTACGCAGAATGGCAGCATAAGCAACTTCATCCGAAGTGAAGCTTTCCATAGGGTAATCCTCCATATTGCGATAGTTCAGCGTATCCATTGTGTCATTTGTCAGCATATGATAGCAATTCGCCAAAAGTTCATGAGAAGTGCTCGTGCCTGTGATCAATGCTGCCCCTTTGGCGATATCATGCATTCGCATCAGCATATCCTCTACTTGATCCCGGTTCGCTCCTCGCAGGTAATACCAAACTTCGGCTTCATCCGGAACGATATTAGGCGCTTGACCACCGTTAGTGATGCTATAGTGAATGCGTGTGCCGTCTACTAAATGCTCCCGCAGATAATTGGCACCGATGTTCATGATCTCAACAGCATCAAGCGCACTTCTTCCCGCATGCGGTGCACCTGCTGCATGTGCCGGGACACCATGAAAACGGAATTTGATGGAGATCATTGCTTGAGTGCTATAATTTTGAACCACATTGCTCGTTCCTGGATGCCAGGTGAGACAGCAATCCAAATCATCAAATACACCTTCTCTGGCCATAAATGTCTTTCCAGAGAGCACCTCTTCAGCGGGACAGCCATAATAGCGGATCGTACCATTCACCTTGCCTTGATCGATGAGCTGCTTAAGCCCTAGCACGGACTCTACACCAGCGGTCCCAAGCAGATGATGGCCGCACGCGTGACCAGGTCCGTTCTCACTGACAGGATCTTTGTAAGGCTTGCTCGATTGCGACAAACCTGGCAGTGCATCAAATTCGCCTAGTATGCCGATGGTTGGATACCCACTCCCGTATTCCGCATAAAAAGCAGTTTGCATACCACCGATGTTTTCTGTAATGCGGAAACCAGCGTCAGCAAGTACGCTCTTCTGCGCCGCACTTGCATACGTCTCTTCATAAGCGATTTGAGGATGCTGCCATATATCTAGTGCTAAACTTCCTGTGACGTGCTCCAACTCCTCTAGATTACGAACCAGCTCTTTTTTACTCATGAACTATCTCTCCTTCATTTTTAGTTTTAGATCCCTGCTTGTTATCTAAAAGAACACAGATAATGACGGTCAGGAACATACAGACCAAGCCTTTGAAGAAGACTGGGATTGGCAGCTGTGTCATCAGGATGCCGAAAACGATACCGATCACACCGAAAAGTGGTTTTCTCATAGCTAATTGAGCGATCATCCCACCAAAGATTGCAGGAATGATATAGGTGAATGCAGCCTGAACGGATTCCGGGATAACGGAAAGGATATAAGAACCTGCCAATATAACAGGAATGAGCACTGCAATATTCATAAAGCTGGCAGCTGCGATTGCGAGGGTTGCTGCTACCTCTCCTTTCCTTGTACCTGGCTCTGCGCCAATTACCTGCTGAGCAGCTGCTGCAGACGGCAGACACATATTAGCGATGTTTCCTGTAAGGAAACTAAGATACGTTCCAGAGACTCCTAGTGTTGCGTAGTAGCTGACCGGCTCCACCACCCAAGCAAATCCAACAAGGGCGATATACGCAAGAAAGGCTGCGAATATGGCTTGCCAGCCGGGATGATAGCCTGCGACAAATGATAGGTAAAGAGGCAATGCTGCCGATAAGACGATCACACAGCCAATCGTGAGCCTGCCCCAGAAATGAGCGTTCACATGAAAAGCATCGAATGATTGCTGCTGCGTTTCAATCAGCTGTTCCTGTACTACTACATGTTCCGCTGTTTTAGCCATTTTCTTCTCCTCCCTTTCTTATCCAATAAAGTAGCCGACTGTGAGTCCGCCGATGATAGCAAAGCCTAAAGCCCATTCTTTCAGCCAGTTCATTTGCAATTTGTTTGCCAGCAGTAAGGTTCCGATTGTTATTATGATGCTTGTCATGATGACTAAGGTATGGCCGCTGCTTTTCACTGCTTCATTTGCTGCAAAGTAACCGAATGCACCAAGCATGGCTGCGGTCGAAATAATAACCATCTTCTTTGTACCATTCTTACGTGCTGTAATTTTCTTTTGAAATGACCCTAACGACTTCGTAAAGAAAAATGTGACGATCAGCCAACCTGCACCGCCTATGCACAACGTCCAAGCGATAGTTGTGAAAGCCTCAGGACCGAAATTAGCTGATCCCAGCTCTGTGCCATAAGCTGTCGATGCCATCTGGGCACCAAGTGACTCGGTTGCGGAGGATCCGATAATTGCACTGCGCATCATCGTAAGCGGATTTCCGATCAAAGTCATCAGTGAGACGGCAATGATAATATTGCCTAAGGCAGGACCGATGGCTGCAATAGCACCTGTCTTCATCGCACTTCGGGCCTCACGATCTGTCATACCAACCGCCTCTTTCACCTGAAACGCTGATCGCATGAATACAACACCTTGAAAAATAACGATAGATACGACGAGCAGACAGAACACCCATATAACACCGCTGTTCATGATCTCAGATATCGGCAATTTTTCGCCTCCTTTAATATAATTAATAATTCTGATTATTATGTTAATTGTGTTGTTCCCCACTGTCAAAACCTTTATGAAAAACAGGCCTTTCTGAGTAAGGATGCAGATAAATCAATACGGAATCGTACCTATCACTTGTCAGTTTCTTTATCAAGAGACATTCGATAAGTAACAAGCATTGATGATCCTTTGGCTAACGACTATTAAGTGCTTGCCCTCATGCATAAGAGAGCAACTCCGGGCTTTGTCCCAGTAATGCCCTGATTTAATGACTCTATTTTAAAAGAAAGTTCGATTAATAAGTACTTACCTTTATCTAACAATGGCATTTAAACTGTCCGCTTACTACTCCATGACATAAACAACCCCTTCCCCACATACATCTAAACCATGGACAAGTTGAGGTGACAAATGTGGGAAAACAATCATTATTGAAAGGTACGATCATTCTTGCAGTTGCTGCTTGCTACAGCAAGTTGATCGGATTCATAAACGGAATCGTTTTGTCACGGCTTTTGGGACCAGAAGGAATTGGACTTGCGATGATGGCAATGCCGATAACCGGTCTGCTGATCGCGATCACAGGCTTCGGTTTGGAAGTGGCCGTAGCCAATTTGGTGGCAGAGAATAATGCGACGAATAATCGGACAAGACTTCGGCATGTCCTTTCAATCTCCTTTTTGATAACAGGGACATTAAGTATTGTCACATCCTTATTGCTGCTAGGACTGATCCACTATGTTCCAGGACTTTTATTTGCTGATGAACGTGCTATATACACATTCACAGCTATCATCCCGATTATCCCGATAGTTGCAATTTCATCCATTTTAAAAGGCTATTTTCATGGAAAACAGTATATGTCGCCTGGAGCCTTCGCTTCGATTCTTGAGCAGAGTGTACAGCTAGTCGTCACCTATATGCTCGTTCAATATTTGCTTCCTTACGGATTAGGCGTTGCCGCGGCAGGTGCAGTGATCAGCATGGTCATCGGTGAAGCAATTTCTTTAGGTGTATTAATCGTAGCATTTAACAGGCAAAGAGAATTCAAATGGCGCTTCTTTCATATTATCCGGGATCTCGTCCGCGACGGAAAGCAGCATACAAGAGACTTGATCCGTGTCGCATTACCGAATACCGGCAGTCATTTGGTCAATAGCTTTGCAGGTGTCCTATTGCCGATAATTATTACCCATAGTTTTTTAACAGCTGGGCTTACTGCCGAGACAGCTACTGAAACATACGGCCTATTAATGGGCTATGTCATGCCATTGGTTTTCGTACCGACATTCATCACACATTCCTTATCAACCAATCTGCTCCCGTCCATCAGTGACTTGTATGCCCGTCGTCAATTTCAGCAGATGTACAGCAATATAAACCAAGTAATCAACGTTACGATGATGATCTGTATTCCCTGGGCGCTGTTTCTTTACTTCTTCGCAACCGATTTGACGAGTTTATTCTATCACTCTGAGGAGGCAGGTCTTCTTATTCAGAAGATGATCTTCTGCTTTATGCTCAGCTATTTGCAGATTCCGCTGCAGGCAGTTCTGATTGGTATCGGGAAAAGCAGTGTCGTCCTTTACAACAATTTAATTGCTGCTTTTGCCAGTCTGGTGATGATCTACTTTGTTGCTTCTCAACCGAGCATGGGTGTAAATGGAGTCATACTCGGCCTTAACTTAGGAGAGGTTCTCGGGACAGTGCTTCACTTTGCGAGTCTATACCAGGCTGTACGCTTTCCATTTAGCTTTGCCAGGTTCTATAAGCTGCTTATTGCCATAGTTTGTATGGCATCATGTGCAATCTTCCTTTATATGACACTGGACTCATACATTTCAAATGGTTATGTGCTGCTAAGCAGTGTACTACTCGTTTCTGCCAGTTTCTATATGCTCCTTCTTCACAGATTCCGACTGTTCAAACAAGAGCTGTAAAGAATCATGCTTGAAGCCGATAATTCCGCTGGGTTATACTTATACTAGTAATTGAGGTGAAGAAATTGTATAAACTATTAACACATAATGACCTGGACGGTGTCGGCTGCGGTATTTTGGCTACACTTGCTTTTGGAGAGGATGTTGATATCCGGTATAATTCCATCAGCAGTCTGAATGAAGAAGTAAAGAAATTCCTAGCCGATGAAACACAGCATGAGAAAGAACTTTGGGTAACGGATTTAGCTGTGAATGAAGAAAATGAGGCTGCTATCAGCAATTTCATTAGATCTGGCGGTAAAGCCCGACTTGTGGACCATCACAAAACAAGTGAGCATTTGAATGCCCATGACTGGGCGTGGATCTCGACAAAGGAAGATGATGGAACACTTACGTCAGCTACAAGTATGTTATATGACGTCCTTGTCAAAGAAGGATATATGGAAAAAAACAAGGCGGTAAGCGAATTTGTCGAGCTTGTTCGCCAATACGATACATGGGAATGGGAGAAACGCAATAATGAAGCTGCCAAACAGCTGAACGCACTGCTCTTCCTCCAAAGCATCGAAGAATTTGCTGATGAGATGATACAACGTCTGCAGCATAATGATACATTCGTTTTCAGCGACTTGGAGGAAAAATTGCTCCAAGTACAAGACGCTCAGACTGCTCGCTATATTCGAAAGAAAAGGAAACAAGTTGTTCCTGTTAAGACAGATACATATCTGGCTGGTGTCGTACATGCAGAATCTTATCTCTCTGAATTAGGTAATGATTTAGGTAAGACGTTCCCGCATCTGGATTTGATCATCATGATTATGATGGGGACAAAACGGTTGAGCCTCCGGACAATCCATGATGATGTGGATGTATCCGCTATTGCAGGTAATTACGGTGGAGGCGGCCATCAGAAGGCTTCTGGGGCTTCGCTAACTGACGAAGCTTTTGAATTGTTTGTGAAGAATGCTTTCGACTTGCAGACATTGCGACCTGATGCCGTAGATAACAAATTTAACGTACCAGAGAACGATCTTGGGACGTTGTATGTTAATGAGCAGAATGACAAGTTCCTCATTGTGCAGCAAAACCGCAAATTTTATATTATGAAAAATCAACAGCCTGCAGAGATTGGATTCGATTCCTTCGAAGAGGCTGAGAAGCATCTAAAACGGGAAGAGCTTGCTTTTCTCGTTACTGATCACCGTTATGTGAGATACTTAAGTGAACGAGTGAAGAAACAAGATCTCATAGTAAATCAGCCGATCCAAAAAAATCAAGATAACTAATAAAAAGGCGGAAGCACCTAAGTGTTTTCCGCCTTTTCTTTATGGTCCTTCAGCAGTTGCGATTGCTTGTTCTATTAAAAGGATATCATCATGAATCAAGCTCCGGATTTGTGGTTCAGGGCATCTCTTATACTCATCTTCCAGTCGCTTCAGTTCTGCGTAGAATATGTCCATCTCAGTATAGTGCACGATTCCTGCCTCCAAATGGCTTTTTTACTTATATATGCCGAATACAGCAGAAATTATACATCTTATGTAATATTATTTATAGTTGTTGCAATAAATGAACTATGGTAGAATCTTTAACATAGTTTTAAATATTTTCAAAATATTATCTATTAAATTGTCTAACTATTTAGAAAACGTCACTTGCTTGGAGGCATTTATCATGAAAAAATCAATTCCATTTTCTTATGTCATTATTACTGGTTTCATGCTCTTCGCTTTATTTTTTGGAGCGGGTAACCTAATTTTCCCTGCTCTGCTTGGCCAATCGTCTGGAACTAATGTATTAACCGCCAATCTTGGATTTATCATCACTGGTGTCGGACTGCCACTACTCGGTATCCTGGCCTTTGCTATTTCTGGGAAAAATGATTTGCAGGACTTAGCGAGCCGAGCTCATCCGATTTTTGGACTTGCATTCACGGTCATTCTGTATTTATCCATCGGTCCGCTTTTTGCAATGCCGCGTACAGGTACTGTATCATACGAAATTGGCATCCAGCCTTTCTTATCTCCTGATGCAGGCCCATGGCCATTGATCATCTATTCTGTCTTGTTCTTCGGGATTACCTGCTTCTTCTCTTTGAAGCCAGCTAAAATTGTCGATGTTGTTGGTAAATATTTGACACCCGCTTTATTGATATCCATTGCAGTTTTAATCATCACTGTCCTTGTCAATCCAATTGGCAGCCCGCAGGAACCAGCGGAAGCATATAGCAGCAACGCTTTCTTCAAAGGCTTCCAGGAAGGTTATCTGACAATGGATACTTTGGCAGCGTTCGTATTCGGAATCATCGTTATCAATTCTGTTAAGAATATTGGTATCACTGATCGCAAAAGTATTCTTGGGTTCACATGGAAAGCAGCTGTAATTGCTGCTATCCTGCTTGCTATAATCTACACTTCCTTATCCTATCTAGGGGCAACAAGTGTAGCTGGAATCGGCCAGCTGGACAATGGCGGTGCCGTACTGGCTGGGGTTTCCGATTTCTACTATGGATCACTGGGCAACGTCTTGCTTGGTCTGATTGTACTCGGCGCTTGCCTTACAACAAGTATAGGGCTGGTTACAGCATGCAGCAGCTATTTCAGCCGTCTGTTTCCTAAAGTCTCTTACAATGTTATTGCTGTTGTTCTATCCGTCTTTAGTGCTGTTATTGCGAATGCAGGTTTGGCTAACATCATCACATTCAGCGTACCGGTACTGACTATCATTTATCCGCTGGCGATCGTTCTTATTTTCTTGACATTCCTGCATAATGTTATTGGTGGCAGCAGAGCCGTCTACTTGATTAGTCTGCTTTTCACTTTTGCAGTAAGCTTAATGGAAGGCTTGAATGCAGCTGGAATTCCGATTCCTGGTGTACAGGAATTTTTAACAGATAACCTGCCAATGTACAGTTTAGGTCTTGGTTGGCTCTTACCAGCGATTATTGGAGCGGTTATCGGGTACATCATTTACCTAGTTACAAAGCCGAGTCAGAGTGAACTTAAAAAAGCAGATGCAAGATAATTGCATCAATATGTTAAAACGAAAAAACGCCTGGATAATTTCCAGGCGTTTTTTCGTTTACCAGGATTGTTATGAAGCTTAATTCATGAAATAACAAAGCTAATACAAAAATGGTAAACACAACCTTTGACAGTAGTGTTACCACGGATTAATAATGACTTTAAAATCAGTCTTTTTCGCGTATAAATAATTTCTTAAACAGCGTCTTCTGTTGGAAAAGCTTGCAGATCATAGGAACAGTCATCCAGGATCTCGATGAAGGTGTCGACGATTTCCGAATCGAATAGGCTGCCTTTACAGCGTATCAATTCAGCTGCCGCTTCTTGGACAGACATACCTTCACTGTAAGTACGTACTGTTGTCATTGCGTCAAAAGCATCCGCCACACCGACAATGCGCGCAAACAACGGTATCTCTTCCCCTTTCAGCTTGTTCGGATAACCGCTGCCATCCATCCTTTCATGATGGAGCAACGCAGTATCAATGGACTTCTGGAAGAAGCGGTTCGGTTTGATTGCGGAAAGAATACGGGCTCCAATTTCGGTATGCTTCTTCATTAGCTCGTATTCACTGTCGGTTAAGCCAGTCGTTTTACGTAATATCCGATCTTCAATTCCGATTTTTCCGATATCGTGCAGAATCGCTGCCTGATATAGTTCGAAGCAAACCTGTGGATCGAGCTTCATCCTTTTTCCTATCAGCCAGGCATAGCGGGCTACTCGTTCCGAATGCCCTTTTGTCAGGGGATCACGTGCATCAAGTGCTTCTGCAAGCATACGTATCATACTGAGAAACATCTTATAAAGCTCATCGTACATTTGGCTATTATGTAGAGCAAGGCCGGATTGTTCCGCCAAAGTGACAGCGAGCTTAACATCCCTGTCATCGAAGGCGCTGCGATCCTTTTTATTCACGAGCTGAATGGCACCTAGCGTTTGTCCCTTTGCCTTTAATGGTACCGTAAGCATGGCTTTGTATTCACCCATTCCCTGCTCTGCATTTTCAACTACATCTGTCTTACCGGTATTGATCACGTTTCCAATTATGCCTTCTCCAACTGTTAATGTTGGTAAAGGAAGTGACTCAGCTGAAACCCCACAGGACGCTTTGGCTACTATTCGGTTCTTCTCTTTTTCCAGCACCCATAATGTAGCCTCTTTTGCTTCCGCAATCATTACCATTTGATTGAGGATTCCCTGGAAAATATCTTGCAGATCAATTGCGGCATTCAATTCCTTCAGGGCTTCTAGCAGTTTTGATAATTCTTTCACTTTTGACTCAAGCTTTGTAATGGTTGTCAAAACGCTTCCTCATTTCCCTGAAATCATACTTCTGTCATGGTACGTTCTTCCTGATATTCCTTGTTTTTAAGTATAAGCGAACACTAAGTAAAATAGAAGACGTATTGCTATTAAACTGGGGATTTTAGGGCGATTGATAATATCTATATATAAAAAGTTCATTTAAATGCTGACTTAGGACAATCTTTTCCATTTGTGCTACGCTGAAACTAGAATTGGAAAGGAGAAATTATAATGTATAACGATATCCCTACCAAAAAACTGCACGACGGCACGATTATTCCTGCTGTAGGCTTCGGTACATACAGCTTGAAAGGCAGTCAAGGTTTTCAGGCTATCCGCAGCGCTATCGATGCGGGCTATCGTCTGCTAGACACAGCATATAATTATGAAAATGAGGCAACAGTCGGACAGGCCATTAAGCAGCATGGGATATCGCGCGAAGAGATTCTCGTCACGTCCAAGCTTCCTGGCCGCTATCATCAGCATGGAAATGCAATCACGACGATCCAGGAATCACTTTACCGCGCTGGTCTCGATTATTATGACTTATATTTGATTCATTGGCCGAATCCGAAACAAGATCATTATGTAGAAGCATGGCAGGCTTTGCTTGAAGCTCGTAAATGGGGCTTAATCCGTTCTATTGGTGTTTGCAACTTCCTGCCGGAGCATTTAGAGAGACTGAAGGCAGAAACAGGTGAACTGCCTGTCATCAATCAAATTGAGCTGCATCCTTTCTTCAACCAAGAGAAACAAAGACAGTATCATGAAGAAAATGGGATCGTAACGGAGTCATGGAGTCCTCTTGGCAGAAAAACGAATCTGCTGGAACATCCATTGCTTGCTGAAATTGCCGAGAGTCATGGCAGAACTGTCTCACAAATCGTACTGCGCTGGCATTATCAGCTAGGGAGCATTGCCATACCTAAATCTGCTACCCCGAGCCGCCAGGTAGAAAATCTCGCAATCTTTGATTTTGAACTGAATCATGTAGATATGGAGAAAATCAACAGCTTGACCGTTTCAGACGGACGTATTGCCGATCAGGACCCGGCAGTTTACGAAGAATTCTAAAAGAAAGATGTGTGGATTCTCAGAACTTCTTATTTTGACGAATTTTATTATCCAGCTAAAACTTTATTAATAAGAGATATAAAGAAAAACAACATCTTTTGGTTTATAGAGATAGATGTTGTTTATTTCTTTATATTATTTTCTTTTTTGGTTGTGTCAAAAGAATTTAATATCGATTCCTCGAAATTATTAAAAATCCCTTCCAACTCCTTCGTTATTTCCTTTACTTTAGGTTCCTTTTCACCATTTATCACTCCAACTCTAAATATCCTGTCTTTTTTCTTTCTAGCCATTTTCACACCCATTTCTTTTGTATTTTTTGAAGATAGCCTGCAATTTTGCTTCATTTGTTTACTTACATATGTTTATTCTAATAATAAGCTCATGATTCCTTTAAATAAGTGCTAATTTAACGTATCCCTCTCTATTTGTTAATAGTGGTTGAGATCTGACGTAAAAAATAGAGCGATGTGTGGAATCCACACGTCGCTCCCATCATTTCTTCTCAAATTCCATCTTCCAGCTGTAGTAATCATTGTCTTCATTCTTTTCATAGGAAAGATAAGCCGAGAATTTTTTACCTCGTTTACTTGTCATGCCTTTTACATGAGCTGTACCGCTTTTCAGCAGGGCTTTCACCATCGTCTTTGTTGGTTTCTTCCGCACTGCTGCAAGGAATTTATCATTCTTCCAAATGATATAGCTGCATGTTTTTTTGTAGTTTTTACAACCAAACCCTTTATAGCCTTCTACAACTTCTCCACCGCAAGCCGGGCACTTGCCCAGCACTTCATGGGTGATTGTTTGCTTTTCAATAGTTCGGATTGGTGCAGCTTCGTCTTGTTTCATCGTCTGCACCGCATCCTTCGTAAAGGAAAAGATCATCTCCAGGAAATCTTCCCGGCCAACTTTCGCATCCTCAATGTCTGCAAGTGTCTTCTCAAGTCGTCCGGTAAAGTTCAAATCAAATAAAGGCTTGACTGGGAAAGTTTCCACAAGCTTCTTGCCGGTATCCGTTACGTGCAGTTCTTTCCCTTTATTACTAATGTAGTGGATGTCTTTCAGCTTCTTGATCGTTTCGGCCCTTGTTGCCGCTGTCCCGATACTGAAACCGCGCAGCACTTCGACGACATCCTCTTCATCCTGCTTGCCTTTACCGCATGTTTCCATAACTCGCAATAACGTTCTTTCCGTATGTGGCTTCGGAGGCTGCGTCATATGCGATGTGACGCTTGTTTCCCATGTATCCACCATCATCCCTTCTTGTACATCCGGCAGCAATGTTTCCTTTGTCTGCTGCTTTTCGACTTTCTTCCAGCCATCTATAAGCTGAATCCGGCCTTTAGAGATAAAGCTGCCAGAGAGCGAGACATCAGGAATAATGGTTTCTAAAGTTGTCTCTTCATACACTGCGACAGGCATGAATTGCATGATAAAACGGTTTTTAATAGCAGTGTATACCAGCTCTTGATCAGGCGTAAGTCTTTTCGGCAGAACATAGGTTGGAATGATAGCACTATGGCTGGATACCTTACTGTTATTGAACACCCGTTTTGACCGGCTGAATTTGATTTCAGCTTCATATGGCAATCCCGCCGCCACTTTCTTCAATACGCCAGCTGCCTTGGATACAAGGCTTTCTTCCAATGCCGTACTGGATGTCCGTGGATAGGTAATATACTTCTTCTCATAAAGCGTTTGCGCCACTTTCAGCACTTTATCAGATGTCCACCCGCTGTACCTTGCTGTCATATACCCTTGCAAACCGGAAAGATTGAACAAAGGCGGACAGAATTCCTTCTTCTCTTCCGTCTGTTTGTTCTTAATTTGTCCTTGTCTGCCTTGGACGCGCTGGAGGATATCCTGCAGCGGATCTCTATCCTTGAATTTATCTGTTTTTCCTTCCTTATACACACCTTCGTAGAATTTCTTTTCAGGTGTGCGGAAGGTTGCGAGCAGCTTGAAATAAGGCTCTGGCTTGAATTCGCTGATCTCCTTATCGCGGTCATAAATGATTTTTAATGTCGGAAGCAGTACACGCCCGATGTTCAGGACTTGTCCGCGACCGCTCTGATAACGGAGTGTCGCTACAGAAGTAAGGTTAATCCCGATAACCCAATCTGCCCACTGACGGCCAATTCCAGCATCATAAAGAGGCTGCAGTTCTGTGTTCGGCCGCAGTGATTGAAGACCGCGAAGCACTTCTTGTTCAGTCCATTCATTTAACAGCAGTCGGTATACTGGCTTGTTTGGCTTTATATAGTTGATGATGCTGTCTCCGATCAGCTGTCCTTCCCGGTCATAGTCACAGGCTGACACGATTCTTCCGACATCTCTTCTTTGCATGAGTCGCTTTACAATTGCAATCTGCTTCTTTGCACCAGGATCGGCAGCATCACGATTGCGCGGGCTCGATTTGATTTTGTATTGAAAAGCATCCGGTACGAACGGAAAATTATCCAGCTTCCATCTTGCCATTGCAGTATCATAGTCTTTCGCATCAAACAACTGCAGCAGATGTCCGAATGCCCAAGTAATGATATAATCAGGACCCTCGTAAAACCCATCCTGTTTTGTTTTTATTTTCAATGCATCGGCGATATTCTTCGCAACCGAAGGCTTCTCCGCCAATATGACTGTCATACTCATATATAGATAAAACTCCTTTAATCTAACAAGCTCATAACTCCTATTCTACCATAAAAAAGCACTGACTCTTTCAGAAGAGTCAGTGCGGTATTTCTCAAAGCGCATTCAATAGATTGGAATGAATTGTACGGAGGACATCCCCACGGCTGATAACTCCAACCACCTGTTTTTGATCATTCAGGACAGGTATTTTTTTGAAGCGATGTTTTGCCAGAATGTTCACCACCTCTTCCATTTCATCCTCTTCATGGACTGTGACGATTCCTCGTTTTTTAGCTAGATTCAATATAGGATGATCTTTTAGTTCATCGACGATTTTGTCTATTTTCTCAGCTTTAAAGCTTACAGTCAGCAAATAGTTGAAGACGACTGTATCCTTGGGCTGGATCCCTCGCAGAATATCTCCGTCACTGACGACGCCTACAATACGCCGATCCTTATCCAGTATAGGCATTCCGCTGATCCTCCGATCAACAAACGTCTTCAAAACCTGCTTTACTGTCGCGTTTTCGCTCGCTGCTATTACATCTGTTATCATGAAGTCTTTTGCTTTCATAAAAAAGCCTTCCTTCTGTATGGGATGAATGCTACATCTTTATTATACGCTTCCATGACGAAAACTGCTAAAAAAAAGACATCCGCAATAAGCAGATGTCAGTTTATTATTCTTTTTCGAATTGCTTTGTGCTGCGTACAGTATCGATCGGACGGACAAGTTTTTCGATTTGTTCGCGCTTTGGCTCCAAAAATGGCGGCAAGGAAAGTTTCTCTCCAAGCGTTTCATATGGTTCATCACCCATGAATCCAGGACCATCAGTTGCAAATTCAAAAAGAATCCCTGGTGCTACCCGGGAGTATAGGGATTCGAAGAAGTGTCGATCCACATATCCCGAAGTCTGGAATTGGAAGCTGTGCATCCGTTCAATCCATTCCTCTAATACTGCTCGATCCTCGACACGGAAAGCAGCATGGTGTACGGTACCGAATCCTTGTCTTCCGTCTGGCAGAATTGTATTGTGCTCAAGAACGATGCTAGCACCATTTCCGCCTTCGCCTACTTCATACAAATAGTAGGAACCTTCCTGTGCAACGGAACGGAAAACGAGTACTTTTTCAAGCATTTCCTTGAAATAATCAATATGTGCCGTCCGTACAAAAATCGGACCAAGACCTGTGATAGCAAACTCTAAAGGTACAGGGCCGTCTTGCCATGGTGTTCCGGAAGCCACACCTTTATCGTTTTCGTCACTGATTAATTGGTATTGCTGCTCATCAAAATCCTCGAAGGATAATGTCTGGATGCCGAATTGCTCTTTTATGCCGTGATGTTTTACTTCTAAACGATCAAATCGTTTTACCCAATAATCTAGAGCTGCGTCGGAAGGCACTCGGAATGAAGTTTTATAGATTTCATTCGTGCCGTGTGTTCCCTTCGGAATCCCAGGGAAATCGAAGAACGTCATATCTGTTCCTGCGCTGCCTTTGTCATCCGCGAAAAACAAATGATATGTTTGGATATCATCTTGATTGACTGTTTTCTTAACAAGACGCATGCCAAGTACATAAGTGAAGAATTCATAGTTTTTTTCTGCACTACTCGTAATTGCTGTTACATGGTGAATACCTTTTAAATGGTTCATCTTTATCACTCCAGCCTGCTGATGGAATTACCTCGAATTCGAGATAAATATATTATGACGTACTCTCTCCCCGATGTCAAATGGATAGAAATCAAAGAAACACCTTATTTTATTTCAATTGCATCAATGCATATCAATTTTATAATTAATTGAAATGAACTCCGCGCTTTTGTTTCAAATTTTCTTTTTTATTTTTTGACCTACCTCCCGCGGAGTGCCAGCAGCTTCGGTACCGTTGCTTTCTTTCAATTTCTACCCAAAACAATAGAGGTTATTCTGCTCGAACAGAATAACCTCTATTTCTATACTATAACCTCTTTCAGCTTCTTTGCTTTTCTTCTCAACATATATACAGCGAAACTACCTATTATGGCTAATGGAGCAACAGTTCCCTCTATCCAAAAAGGCATTTGACTGAAATTTATAATTGCCGGCAGCCAGAAAGATAGCACATGCATCGCCAAAATGAATAAAAGATAATTCGATAGATGAATGTATTTAGCAGCTCTTGAATGGGCATCTGTAAAAATCTCTAATTTATCTGTACCATCATCTTCTTTGCAGAAATAGTACCAGCCTCCAAATGAACTGACCAGATGCCATCCATCCATTTCAAATAAATCGAAATAGCTTCTTTCAGGATAGCCCAACTTATAATCCAGACGGTACACCATTTTAGAAGGCGCTGCCGCTTTAAAGGTATACTTGAACCATTTGTATTTTTCAAGCGCCCAGCCTTTCTGTGCCATTTGCTGGAGCCAGACTTCTTCTTTCTGGTCATCCCAAGCCCAGAACCATTTCCTTATCTTCTTTCTCTCTATCATAGTTCTCCCCCTAACTGCTTTTCACTTATTTCAACAAGCTTCCTAAGTCGCTCGTATTCTGCTATCAATAATCCTCCCCCGACATCCGTCAGCTTGTATGTCTTTTTTGTATCCTGCTGATCCACTTGACATATCAGCTGCAGTTTTTCAAGTTTTCTAAGGACGCCATATAACGTACCGGGCCCTAGTTTGACGGAACCTTCACTAATTCTCTCTACTTCTTTCATGATCCCGTAGCCGTGTAACGGCTGCTGGAGAACCATTAAAATATAATAGGTAGTATGTGTCAGAGGCAGCAAGTCCTTCACTTTTTTCGACAGCATTTTCATCCCCCTTATATCGTGGCGCGATATATATCGTACCTCGATATAGTAACATAATATTTACAATTATGGTTATCGATTTTTTCTATACCTAATCGACATCGTTTTTATCTTAATTAGCTTTGTGTTCACTGGTTATCAATTAGAAGTGCCGACCGCTTCTATAAGACACAAAAAACAAGCACCTGAACAGTTGTCCAGGCGCTTTACCAATGCTTGACATCCTTGAAATCCCGCATGATAATGCGTGATTCTTTAATGTCCTGATATAATCGATATGGTTTGCTCGCCAGCCGGATCGGCAGCGTAAAGAGAAATTGGCTTAAGTCATCTTTGTACTCCGTCGTCATTCGAGAAGGTTTTGAAAGAATGCGATTTTGCCATTCCTCCTTGAATTCCTTTTGTAAATCCAGTCTGACATCAATAGCATGATGGCACTGCGTACAACAAATCGTTTTGAGCTTATCGTTGATGTACGTAATCGTAAATGGAGACTCCTTGCGACAATGGATACAATATAACTCTGCTTCCATGCGGCTTTGTTTCACTGTTATCTCCTTCTTTCCTAATATCTAGCCAAGAAACCAGAAACTGAGCCGCAAACGATAAATCCCAGAGCAGGATAAAGCTGCTTACACCTCCACTAACTTCTCCGTTCCTACACGGTTTCTTCTGCTTTTATTGCCGTTCCTAATTAGAACATTTCGCTATCCGCTTGCTGATATCCTGTCTATATCGCTCAATTTGTATGCATACTTTTCAACTCTTCATAAACAATTTTCAATATATTGTCTTCAATGCCCGGTCCTTCTTCTTCATCCAGCATTCCGTTTAACAGGATGGAAAAAACAACACGATCACCAGATTTTGTTTCCATATAACCCGATAACGAACTAACGCCGGTAAGTGTGCCCGTCTTTGCTTCGATCTTTCCAGCAAGATCTGTGCCAACAAAGCGATTACGGAGTGTTCCGCCAACCATGCGTTCCGCCTTTCCTGCAACAGGCAGGGATGTTTTGAATGCAGGGAACCAAGACTCCTGTTGTGCTTGTATAAGCAATGTCGTCAGCTGCCTGGCAGTTATTCCATTCACATGTGACAAACCAGACCCATCTCTTATGACCATTTTTCCTTTCGGAAACTGCATCCCATCGAGATAGTGTTCTAACTGGTTGATGCCATCTTCCCAGTTTCCAGCTTTTTCTCTGCTGCCAATATGCTTTAGAAACATCTCAGCATGTCCGTTATTGCTTAGTTTCATAAAAGGAATAAGCAGTTCCTTGAGCGGAGCAGATTCCTTCCGCAAAAGCTCGGTTCGTTTCGCTGGAGCTTTAGCTGTTTTGGTAGTGCCTTTTATCTGGATACCGGATGCCTTCACATAATCCTCAAAAAGTTGCAATACATACTCTGTTGGTTCCCAGACCGCTACCCATTCCTGCTCGTTTTCACCCCTTGCAATAGAACCCGATATTACAATGTCATTACTTCCATGAGTTCGCGTCACTTTTAGCTCAGCTTCTTCGTTATCAGATACTATAGCAGCATTGTTTTGAATCGTAATGTAATCCGTTTCCGGAACTACCCTTACCTCCGGTTTACCTGATGAGGCACTCGCCTTCACCATGACTTTTACTGTCCCTGTATCATAATCATTGTCAGGTGCTACTGTCAGGGCACTGATAGCAGCTCCATAATAAGCTGATTCGTCCTTCCAAGTTGTATCCTCACTGTAGCGTTCCTGATCAAAATACGTATCATCTGCGACGATATCGCCGTTGATCTTCCGTATTCCTAATTCATGGAGCTGATTTGCCAACCGCTCTATATCTTCATATGTAAGAGACGTATCTCCTTTACCGATCAAATATAAGTTCCCATTGAGTTGCCCGTTTTTTACTGGCCCATCTGTTGCAACTATCGTTTCGAAGCGATGCTCTTGTCCCAATTCATCCAGCACTGCGGCAGCAGTCAAAAGCTTCATATTGGATGCAGGGCGCATACGCTGGTCAGCATGTTTTTCAAAAATTGTCTTACCTGATTGCTCTTCCGTAATATGTATTGCAAAGGCTGCTCCTTGCAACTGTTCTTCATTTGCCAGATATTCTGTTAACCTATCTATCATCCTATCCTCTTTTCCGGCTACGTGGACATGTGTATGAGGTATCATACAAGCAAAAAGCAACAGTCCTGCGGATAAAATCCACATCACTTTACGAAGCATCAGTACTCCTCCTTTTGCATATCCAACTTAACCTGCACGTTATAATGTATATGTATGTATTCTTCCTTAGTTTAACAAACTATCAGATTATTTAAAATATTGTTCGGGACATAAAGAAAAGACACCATTAAATGGTGTCTTCGTCCTTGATATACAAGCATACCGGACAATGGTCGCTACCCATTGTATCTGCATGTATTTCCGCATCTTGTATTTTGTTTTTCCAACGTTCGGAGACGATGAAATAATCGATACGCCAGCCGATGTTCCGTTCTCTTACTTTATTCATATATGACCACCAGCTGTAGGCGTCGTCACGATCCGGATAAAGGTATCGGAAACTATCTACGAAACCGGAAGCAAGGAAAGCAGTCATCTTCTCTCGTTCTTCTTTCGTAAAGCCGGAATTGCCGTGATTTGTCTTATGGTTTTTCAAATCAATTTCCTGATGGGCTACATTCAAATCGCCGCACAGGATGACAGGTTTCCGGTTATCCAGCTCCTGTACATAAGATAATATCTTATCTTCCCACTCCAAACGCTCAGCCAACCGCGCCAAATCTCGTTTAGAATTCGGTGTATATACAGTAACCAAAAAGAAATGGTCATATTCCAATGTGATGATTCTGCCCTCAGGCTCAATCACACCTTCATCCAATCCGTATGTGATGTGTAGCGGTTTATGTTTTGTGAACACAGCTGTACCTGAGTACCCTTTACGCTCGGCGTAATTCCAATACTGATAGTATCCAGGCAGATCTAATTCAATTTGACCAGCTTGGAGCTTTGTTTCCTGCAAGCAGAAGAAATCTGCATCTTGCTCCTCAAAATACTCGAGAAAGCCTTTCTTTACACAAGCTCTGATTCCATTTACATTCCATGATACGAACTTCATTTACTCTATTTCCCCCGTTATCTGTCTCTAATCTGTGATGTGCAGAAGTATCTTTCCTGCATGTGTCCTGCTTTCCATAAGCTGATGTGCCTTATTTGCATCCTCGAGCTTGAATTCTTGTATGCTGGGGAAAGTGATGTCTCCCAATTCAATTAAACTGATAACTTGTTCAGCAATACGTTTCAAATCTACTGGTCGTTTTTCACGTGTCGTTCCCAAGCTAAATCCGAGCAGCGCCCGGCAGCTTGCGTGCACATCAGATGTTTTAATAGAACCAGTAGCACCGCTCGCATTCCCGTAGTTTACTAATCTACCATAGGGAGCAAGACAAGTAAAACTCTCCTCCATTATAGAGCCGGCAAGCGAGTCTAATATAAGGTCAACACCAGCGCCATCGGTATCTTGCCTGCACCTAGCTTTCTTGCAAGCTGAATCAATGTAAGGCCTGTCCCTCCCGATGCTGCATGAACAAGCACAGTTTCTCCCTTACTAAGTCTTCCAACGCGCTCGAGAAGCATGAAAGATAGAAAGGCAGGAACAGGACACGCAGCAGCGACAGCTGTATCTACATAATCTGCAATCGGATAGACAAGCAACGCATTCGCTATAGCAAACTCCGCATATGAACCTGTCTTTACGAATGCGATAACTCGATCTCCAATACGTAGCCCGTTGACGTCTTGTCCAACCTTATCAATGATTCCGACAGCATCGAGTCCAAGTATGCCCGGAATTCCAGAACCCTTGGCGCCTTTCCGCTTTTTTATATCAGCAAAATGGACACTCGCTTTTAACACCCTTATCCTTACTTCTCCTGTTGATGGTTCGGGTACTGTTATATCTTTATATTCCAATACCTCCGGACCACCTGTACTTGCCACTACAATTGCTCGCATAATAAGCCTCCTACCTGAACGGGACATGATGACGAGTCATAATAAGCTATTCTACGCATATTTTATCATATTGCAGTATATTTTCCGTTCCATAACTCTCGGAAAAAAGGAGCTGTATCATGAGCCAGGTCAACATAGAAGATGTGAAGATGGCAATTGAGAAGCGTACAAATAAGCTAGAAGAGCTGCAGCAGAAAGATGGATCTTGGCGTATGTGCTTTGAGGGTGCGATTTTGACAGATTGCTTCTATATCATCACCTTCACTTCCTTCGGCAAGGAAACAGATACCGTAGAGAAATTAAAACTCCAATTATTAAAAAAACAACGGGACGATGGCAGCTGGGCAGCATACCCTGGTGAAAGAAACGGCAACTTATCAGCGACTGTCTTGGCATATGCTGCACTTCGTTTTTCAGGAGTCTCTGCTAAAGAGCTACGGACTGCAGAACGCTATATCAGCACTAACGGCGGCATCAACAAAGCACACTTTATGATACGCTTTATGCTGGCAGTCCACGGTATGATACCTTGGCCTCACTTTTTGAAGTTCCCGATGACCGCGCTGCTTGTTCCGACAACCTTCCCGATAAATTTCTTTCAATTCAGTTCCTATGCCAGAATACATTTTGTCCCGATGCTTCTATTGCTGAATAAAAAATTCAAACGAATCAGCATACACAGCGTGCAGCTAGAGCATTTATTGTTTGAGGATGAATGGGATGATTTAACGGATGCTCGCTCTCCTTTTCGTACCATCACGAATGAATGGAGCCGTCTGGCTCGCCTGCCAGCCCGTCTGCACCGTGCCGGCTATAGATATGCTGAACAATATATGCAGGAACGAACCGAATCTGATGGAACACTCTACAGCTATGCAAGTGCCACTTTCTTCATGATTTACGCCTATATGGCACTCGGGTATGAAGAAAACAATCCAAAAATACAACGGGCATTAAAAGGCATACATGGTCTTGTCAATGAAAACTGCAACGGCATTCATGTCGAAAATTCCACATCAACTGTTTGGGACACAGCATTGCTCAGTTATGCACTTCAGCAGGCAGGTGCCCCTGTTAAACAAAATATGATTCAATCAGCCAATCATTATCTGCTGCAGCGGCAGCATGTTCAAAAAGCAGATTGGCAAATCCATCAATCTACCGTGGAGCCTGGCGGCTGGGGGTTTTCTGATACTAACACCAATCATCCAGATAATGACGACACAGCTGCAGCACTTCGAGCCCTCACAAGACAGGCTCGTCATGATTTTACTGTTAAGCGCGCTTGGAAAAAAGGATCGGATTATTTGCTGGCGATGCAAAATAAAGACGGCGGCTGGGCAGCTTTCGAGAAGGATACAGACTGGTGGGTATTAGGAAAGCTTCCGATTGAAAATGCAGAAGATGCAGCGATTGATCCTTCTACCGCAGACTTAACTGGCAGGGTCATGGAATTTCTCGGAACATATGCTAGTTTGAAAAAAGACCATTCCAGTATAAAAAAGGCTGTCCGCTGGCTTTTTAAGCATCAGCAATTAAATGGATCATGGTATGGGAGATGGGGAGTTTGTTATTTGTATGGGACGTGGGCTGCTTTGACAGGACTTGCAGCAGTTGGTGTAAATACGACAGAAAAACATGTCAAGCGTGCGGTAAATTGGCTGAAAGCTGTTCAGCATGATGATGGTGGCTGGGGAGAATCGTGCCGAAGTGCAGAAGTAGGAACGTACGTAGATTTACCGATCAGTACAGTAGTTCAGACCGCCTGGGCTGTTGATGCCCTTATTGCCAGCGGTGAACAGGATAGCAAGGAGGTACAGCAAGGCATCAGCTTTTTGTTGTCGGAGCCTTTGCTGCAAACCTCGATCGACTATCCGACCGGTATTGGCCTGCCTGGCCAGTTTTATATCCGGTATGATAGCTATCCGCATATATTTCCGCTGCTTGCTTTAAGTCATTACCGAATCAAAGCGAAGTCTTAACCAATACTTTTGACCATTCCGCCATCTACGACGAAAGCTTGACCAGTAACATACGAATTGGCAGAAGAACAAAGGAAAACAGCCATGTTAGCAAATTCTTCAGGTGTACCATATCTGCCCATCGGGATAGATGCTTGGCTCTGCTGCTGCACGTCATCCAAGCTTTTGCCTAGGTGATCAGCAGTCTTCTGATCCAGCTGATCGACCCGGTCAGTATGTATTTTTCCAGGGCCAAGCGTGTTGATCAGGATATTGTCTGGTGCAAGTTCCTGAGACAGAGATTTTGCCAAGCCGACAATTCCAGCACGGAAAGTATTGGATAACAGCAAGTTATCGATTGACTGCTTAATGGAAGATGAAGCGATATTAAGAATATGGCCCCCTCCATTTACCTTCATGATCGGAGCAACTGCCCGAATAAAACGGACAAAACTCAATAAATTCAGTTCGAAAGCTTGTTGCCATTGTTCGTCGGCAAAATCCATTAGTTTACCTGCAGGCGGTCCACCTGCATTGTTAACAAGAATATCGATTGATCCAGTATGTTGCTTAGCTGCCTCGATGGCTTGATTGATTGCTTGTGCATCGGTGATATCACAAACCGAATATGCAACCTGATCATTACCGGATTCTTTTATTATTACATCTCTCGTTTGTTTGAGTGCTTGTTCATCACGACTGACGATATGAACAGAGGCACCTTCTTTGGCTAACTGCAAAGCTGTCGCCTTACCAAGTCCTTTGCTGGCTGCAACGACCAATGCCGTCTTGCCCTTTAATCCTAAATCCATATAATTACTCCTTACTCTGCTGCTTTTGCGATTTTACTTCTGATCCAGCGAGCTGCTGTTTCCTCCGGGATCTCGTATGTACCACCTTCGCGAAGCAGTTGATTTTTATACATCGTTTGGACGAGCATGATTACTTTCATCAGTGCAACTCCTTTCTGATTTCATTATACACCGAAGCCGCCTAGCTGGCAGGCTCGGCGGCTTTTTCATAAAAATACAATATAATTTCGATGGACAATGGCTTTATGCCAAACCGAGGACGGATTAGTCGCCCTGTTTGTTAGCATTTCGCGTAAATCAGCAGATGAAATATCACTGATCCCGCGGGCAATTGTATCCCCATCAGTTGTTTTGATTTCAACGACTGCTGACGCAGTAAAAGTACCTTGTATATCTGTAATACCTATCGGCAGCAAACTTTTTCCATGCTGCAGCAAAGCTTCTGCTGCACCTGCATCGATCGTAAGGCTGCCTGTCGCTCTGGCATGATGTGTGAGCCATTGCTTTGTTTTGCGTTGCACAACTGTCACTTCGTCTCCGATATACGTACCCGCTCCATTACCTTGTGCAATCTCAAGAAGCGTTGATCTTTCATTAGTCGTACCGATGAAAACCGGCACACCTAACTCAAGCGCAGTCTGAGCTGCCAGCACCTTGGAATACATACCTCCTGTACCGACGTTAGAACCGGATGTCTGTTCAATAGATGCTTGCATTTCCGGAGGAATTACTTCCAAACGCTGGTACCGCTTCGCATCAGGATAGGTATTGGGGTTTTTGTCATAAATACCGTCCACATCCGTGATCAAAATCAGCAAATCAGCCTTTACGAGCCCGCTCACATAAGCAGACAGCATATCATTATCACCAAATGTCAGTTCTCGGATAGAGACTGAGTCATTTTCATTGATGATCGGAATGATATTACGCTTCAGCAGTTCCTGCAGCGTATTGTAGCTGTTATGGTACTGATCGGCATTTGTGAAGACATCACGAGTCAAGAGGAGCTGTGCACATTTCATATCATGTTTGCCGAAAGCTTCCGTATAAGCTTGGACGAGCAAACCCTGTCCAATTGCAGCCGCTGCCTGTTTCCCTTCAATAGTCACTGGTCTTGATGGATAGCCGAGCTGACGGAATCCAGCTGCTACAGCACCGGATGATACAAGTATTACTTCATGTCCTTCGTTTATTAGTGCAGCTATTTGATCCGTATGCTGGCGGATTTTCGTTTCACTCATCCCCCCGCCAGATTCCGAAAGCATGCTTGAACCTATTTTTACGATTATTCTTTTCATTTTCCATTCACCTTTTCGTCTAACAACTCATTTTAGTAACGATTATATAGCAAAATAGCACAAGCTCCTAGTCTATAAACAAAAAACCTCCACCGCTATGTGTGGAGGTCCATTTAATTAGTTGACTTCGATTGTCCAGCCGAATGTATCTTCTAGTTCGCCCTTTTGGATGCCGACAATTGTATCATAGACGCGCTTAGCAACTTCACCAGTGACGCCATTATTGATCTCGTATGTTTCACCTTCATAGAATAGCTTGCCGACTGGTGAGATAACTGCAGCTGTCCCAGTACCAAACGCCTCTTCCAGTTTACCTTCTTTCTGCGCTTGAACCACTTCTGCGATAGAAACACGGCGTTCTGTTACCGGATAGCCCCAGTGCTTCAGCAATTGAAGGACACTGTCGCGGGTAACACCTTGCAGGATGCTGCCGTTTAGCTGCGGTGTAACGATTTCTCCGTCGATTTTGAAGAATACATTCATACTGCCAACTTCTTCAATGTATTTCTTCTCCACACCATCCAGCCACAGAACCTGGGAGAATCCAGATGCTGCTGCTACTTCTTGTGCTTTAAGGCTTGCAGCATAGTTTCCGCCTGTTTTCGCATCGCCTGTACCGCCTTTGACTGCACGTACATAGTCATTCTCCACTGCAATGCTTACCGGGTTAATACCTTCTTTGTAGTAAGCCCCTACAGGAGAAAGAATGATGATGAACTTGTAGCTGATAGATGCAGCTACGCCAAGGAACGGCTCCGTCGAAATGATGAACGGACGGATATAAAGTGAAGTTCCTTCTGCAGTCGGGATCCAATCTTTCTCGACCGAAATGAGCTGTCGCAATGCTTCTAATGCCACTTCCTCATCCAAACGCGGAATACATAGTCTGTCATTCGAACGGTTAAGGCGCTCGAAGTTTTTATCTGGACGGAATAGCAAAACTTTTCCTTCTTTGGTCACATAGGCTTTCAAGCCTTCAAATACTGTCTGGCCATAGTGGAAACACATGGCTGCAGGATCAAGTTCCAGCGGTGCATATGGCACGATCTGAGGATCATGCCAGCCTGTTTCAGCTGTATAATCCATTGTGAACATATGGTCAGTGAATACCTTTCCGAATTGAAGCGTACTTGCGTCCGGTTTCTGTTTGAGATTCTCACTGCGTGTAAAAGCAAAAGTTTGTTGTTTCAAAGCTAGGACTCCCTGTCATTTAAGATTTTCATTCTCTTTTTTGGTTAAATTGTTCCTAATGATAGAATATTGCGACAACAATATCTTATCCAAAGATTATATAGGAGATTTCAAAGAGTTTCAACCTAAAATTTTAACAAAATTTCATTCTGTATGTTACGATAAACAAAGATCAGGGAAAAGAGAAGCAGACAAACGAAGGAGGTACGGGGTATGGAAACGGGTACAATAATGTGGATTATCTGCGGTGTTATCATCATTGGTGCACTTGTAATTGCCGCTGTTATGATCATGAAAGCTGTAAAATCGATGCTTGCAACAAAGAAAAAAATCGATAAGACAATGGCTCCAATGCAAGCTGATATGCAGACAATCAAGCAAGAGCAGACAGTTTTGCAGCAGCATCAGAAAGATATCCAGTCTAATGTCCAGTCTATTTCAGAAGGCTCGAAGACTGTTATTTCTTCCATTAAACAAGCACCTTCCGCATTGAAAGAGCAATTCAAAAAAACACAGTTTGAAAGCAAATAACCAGCAGTCAACTGACTGCTGGGTTTTCTTTTATTTATGTAAGCTCATTTAATTGCCGGAGTACGCTTTCTGCTTGCTGCATAGCTCCTTTTACATCCATGAGCTCTCCTGTGAATTGTTTGATACTTTCCTCTGTACGACTGCTTATTTGTTCATTACTTTGAGAATGCGTCATGATGTTCTCAAATTTCGAGGTTACATCTCCTAGCTGTACAGTTCCATTGGCAATCAAATCCTCTGCTGTCTCCATGAATTTGCTCACATTACTAATCTGGGAATGCGTATCTTGAATCAACGCTGTAACATCGGAAACAGATGATTTTGTTTCTTCCGCTAATTTCCGAACCTCACTTGCTACGACGGCAAACCCTTTCCCTTGTTCGCCTGCCCGTGCTGATTCAATCGAAGCATTTAGTGAAAGCAGATTCGTCTGTTCAGCAATACCTTCCACTAATCCTACAATACTGCCGATTTTAGCAGCCGCTGCCTCGAGCGCTGTCAGCTCTTTTTGCACCATACCCATTTGGTCTCCGATATGCTGCATCCGTTGCTGCTGGGACACTAGTCCTGCTTGACCTTCTTCGGAATGATTCACTACTTCTTTTGCTGTCTGTTTCGTTTCATTACTTTGTTCTGTCAGCTTTGAAGAGAATGCAACCAGCTCATCTACGGCTAGGTTCACCTTCAGGAATATGCTTGTAAGACTCTCGGAAGTTACTTGTATACTTTCATACAGTTTATCCTGTTTTTCAATGTGCTCAATATGCACGCTTTCATGTTCGGTATTATAAGCATCCAACACAATTTGCTGTTCGATGTTAAAAATCTTCGTCGTGGCAAGTACAGCTGTGCGGTAAGCTGTGAAATCAGTTATATGCTGTTCGAATATGGATAACATCTGCTGCAATAGATCCTGGAAAGCTCCCATATACCATTTCGGCTCCAGTCCGATTTTCGCATGAATCAACGCGATACGTTTGCGTTTCTCTACATAATCAATATCTACTTTTCCATCAAACATTTCCTGTATATGCCGCTTAAGTGTCTGCTTCAATTTTTCAACAGAACTATTACTTTCAATGATAGCGAGCAGATTATTCTGATTGGTGATGTTCTGATAAAAGCGGCTTACGATACTTTCAATCTCCGCACAGACTAGTGGCTGCAATCCTACTAACACGCGCAGATCGTCTTCTGTCAGGTGAATCATATCAAGCTGTTTTTTCAGTTCGCCTTCAATTTTCAATATTACATTAGCTTCTTTGGATAAATTAGTTTGTCCCACTGTTTCTGCTTGTCTCTCTTTTTTGCGTTTCAATAACATGATGATCCTCCTCGTTGAATCCCCCATTCCTTGTATATCGGTTGAATATCAGCAATTTGAAGGTGTTCTGCCAAAATGCTGGCAGTTATTCTGACAAGTTACTGGCTTGCATTTCCTTCTGACGGCATAATAAAAGCAGAACCTCCGTTTAACGGAAATTCTGCTTTTTCATCAAGGTAATACAGTCTCACCCATAAGTTGAAGATCAACCTGTTTGGCAACGTCTCTGCCTTCGTTAATAGCCCAGACAATTAGACTTTGTCCGCGGCGGGCATCGCCAGCAGCGAAAACTTTATCTACATTTGTACGATAATCTCCATAGGCTGCTTCCACACGTTTATTTGGTGTTACATTAACACCAAATTCTGTTAGCAACGGTGTTTCAGTGCCTTCAAAGCCGATGGCGATCAATACAAGCTCAGCAGGCCAAACTTTCTCAGATCCTTCGACTTCCTGGTAGACGAACATACCTTTCTCATTACGTACTTTCTGCATATCAATAGTATGCAATTCTTTTAGATTGCCTTGCTCATCCTTGACGAATTTCGTTGTCTGGATAGAGTATTGGCGCGGATCTTCCCCGTAAACTGCTTTTGCTTCTTTATGCGCATATTCCAAACCGAATACATGGGGATATTCTGGCCATTGGTTATCAGCACTGCGAGCAAGCGGCAGCTGTGGGTGTTTCCCGAATTGCGTAACGCTTTTTGCACCTTGACGAACAGCCGTTGCGATACAGTCTGCACCAGTATCCCCGCCACCGATGACAATAACGTCTTTACCAGCCGCATCAAACTCCGGCTGAATTGCTAGTTTGTCATCAAGCAGCATTTTTGTTGAGACTGTTAGATAATCCATTGCGATATGAACACCTTTTGATTCTCTTCCTTTGATTACAAGATCACGCTGCTGTTGAGCTCCTGTACAAAGTATCACCGCATCATATTGTTCACGAAGCTCTTCAGCAAGGATATCCTTACCGATTTCTGTGTTCAGGATAAAGTCGATACCTTCCTGACGCAGTAGGTTGATGCGGCGTTCTACCACTTCTTTTTCCAGCTTCATGTTCGGAATTCCATACATAAGCAATCCGCCAGCGCGGTCAGCTCGCTCGTATACAGTGACTGTGTGACCAGCTTGGTTCAACTGATCAGCACTAGCCATACCTGCAGGACCAGATCCGATGATTGCGACCTTTTTGCCAGTACGTTTTTGCGGAATACGCGGTGTGATCCAGCCATTTTCGAAACCTTTATCGATGATTGCACGTTCGATATTCTTAATGGCAACTGCCGGATCACTTATTGCTACGGTGCAGGAACCTTCACAAGGTGCCGGGCAGACACGGCCAGTGAATTCCGGGAAATTATTCGTCAGCATCAGTCTTTCCAATGCTTCCTTCCATTTACCCTTATACACAAGGTCGTTCCATTCTGGAATCAAATTGTAAATCGGACAGCCGGAAGTGGCTCCGCCAATCTCCATGCCGATATGACAAAACGGTGTACCGCAGTCCATACAGCGGGCTCCTTGTGTCTTCAGCGTAGCATCAGAGAAAGGAGCGGCGTATTCGTTCCAGTCCCGGGTCCGCGTCTTTGGATCGCGTTCATTTGCTTCTTCTCTTTTGTAGTCGATAAATCCGGTTGCTTTCCCCATACTTCCACCTCTTTCTTAATGTACTGCTGCAGGTTTCTCGGATTCTTTCACTGGTTTTGGCTGCTGGTTTTTTAATACGAATGCTTCCATAACAGCTTCTTCCTGCGATAGCCCAAGCTCACGCTGTGCATCGATTTGATGCATCATGCTGCGGTAATCGATTGGAATCACTTTGACAAAATAAGCTAGCTCCGCTTTCCAATTTTCCAGGATGAAGGATGCGTTCTCACTATCTGTGTAAGCAGCATGGTTCTCAATGATACTGCGTAGCTCAGCGATCTCTCTCTCATCAGACAATTGTTCAAAGTCGATCATTTCCGTATTGCAAAGCTGTTTGAATGCTTCCCGGTCAGCTGTATGAATGTAGGCAATTCCGCCAGACATTCCTGCAGCAAAGTTCTTGCCTACTTCACCGAGTATGACAACTTTACCGCCGGTCATATATTCACAGCCATGCTCCCCGATTCCTTCTACAACAGCTGTTGCACCACTGTTACGGACAGCAAAACGTTCACCAGCCATACCATTGATATATGCTTCACCGGAAGTCGCTCCATAAAGTGCCACGTTACCAGCAATGACGTGCTTCGCAGCAGAAGCTTGGAATCCAGCCGGTTTCTTAACGATCAATTTTGCACCGGACAAACCTTTACCAACATAGTCATTGCTATCTCCCGTTACTTTCAAGGTCATTCCCTTCGGTGTGAAAGCACCAAAGCTTTGTCCCGCAGAACCATGGAAATGCAGATTCACTGAGTCTTCCGGAAGTCCTGCTTCAGCAAACTTTTTGCTGATTTCGCTGCCTGCAAGGGTTCCGGCAACACGGTTGATGTTGCGGATAGGAAGTTCCAGGATTACTTGTTCTTTGCCAGATAACGCTTTTTCCAAATATGGCAGGATATCTGTCGTATCCAACGCGATATCAATCTTATGGTTTTGCGGCGTGCTGTAAGTACGAGCTCCGTCAATTTGATGTAGCAGTCTGCTTAAATCTAGCTGGCCAGCTTTCCAATGGGATTGTGCTCGTTCCGATACTTCAAGTACATCTGTACGGCCGACCATTTCTTCCATTGTGCGGAAACCAAGTTCAGCCATGATTTCTCTTACTTCCTGTGCGATGAATGTCATAAAGTTGACGACATGATCCGGATCACCCATGAATTTCTTGCGAAGCTCAGGGTTTTGCGTCGCAATACCTACTGGACACGTATCAATATGACAAACACGCATCATCACGCAGCCTAAGACTACCAGTGGTGCTGTTGCAAAACCATACTCCTCTGCGCCAAGCAATGCTGCCATAACAACATCACGACCAGTCATCAATTTCCCGTCGGTTTCCAAACGGACGCGGTCACGTAAACCATTCAGCATAAGCGTCTGGTGCGCTTCCGCTAATCCGATCTCCCATGGAAGGCCAGCGTGTTTGATACTAGTTTTTGGTGATGCTCCTGTTCCGCCGTCATAACCACTAATGACGATTACATCTGCAGCGCCCTTTGCAACACCAGCAGCAATCGTGCCAACGCCGCCTTTAGCAACTAATTTAACACTGATTCTGGCATCGCTATTTGCATTTTTCAAGTCGTGGATCAACTGAGCCAAATCCTCGATGCTGTAAATATCATGATGCGGCGGCGGTGAAATCAAACCAACACCTGGAGTCGATTTCCGAACGTCCGCTACCCATGGATACACTTTCTTTCCTGGAAGCTGTCCGCCTTCACCAGGTTTTGCACCTTGCGCCACTTTGATTTGCAGCTCATTTGCTTGCACAAGATAAGAGCTCATGACACCGAAACGGCCAGATGCAATCTGCTTAATGGCACTACGACGGTAATCACCGTTTTCATCCGGCGTATAGCGTTTAGCATTTTCGCCGCCTTCTCCACTGTTGCTTTTACCGCCTAAACGGTTCATTGCAATGGCTAGTGCTTCATGTGCTTCTTCACTGATCGATCCGAATGACATGGCACCTGTTTTGAAGCGCGTCACGATGCTTTCAACCGATTCAACTTCTTCAAGTGGTATTGCATTGGACTTTTTGAAGTCGAATAAGTTACGAAGGAAACCAAGTCGTTCTTGATCAGCAGCTTCGGTATATTCCTTGAACAACTCATAGTTATCCCGACGGCATGCCCATTGAAGCGTATGGATCGTTTTCGGATTGAACGCGTGATGCTCGCCGTTTTTACGCCATTGGTATTCACTGCCTGTTTCCAAGGCTGCTGTTGTGGATTTATAACCTGCATGATGACGTTTTCTTGCTTCTTCTGCAATCGTCTTTAAGTTAATTCCATCAAGCTGGGATGTTGTTCCAGTGAAATACTTAGAAATAACTCCATGACTGATACCGACTGCTTCAAAAATTTGTGCACCGCGGTAGCTTTGCACCGTACTGATGCCCATTTTGGACATAACCTTGACGACACCCTCTGTCATAGCGGCAGCATATTGTCTGACAGCCTCCGGATAAGACAGTGCGATATCTCCGTTATCAATGCTTTCCTTGAGCGTCGCATACGCCAAATAAGGATGGATGGCATCTGCACCATATCCGAGAAGTGTAGCCACATGATGCACTTCCCGTACTTCCCCAGCAGAAGCAATCAGACTAACCTTCGTCCGAAGACCTTTCCGGACAAGATGCTGATGCAAGCCACTTACAGCAAGTAAAGTAGGAATCGGCACATATATATCCGACATAAGACGATCTGTTAAAACGAGTACGCTGACACCTTTGCTGATTGCATCTTCTGCTTCTTGGAAAACGCGTTCCATACTCTTCTTCAGATTTTCTCCGAACAAAGTGTGGATCTCCTGAAGCTTGAAGTCGCCGCTCTGCTCAGAAACCAACTGTTCCAGCTGATTGTTTGTTATAACAGGTGATGCTAATTTAATCCGTCTGCAATTCGTTTCATCCGGATGAAGAAGATTCCCTTCTTTTCCAAGATAAGAAAGTGTACTTGTAACGATTTGCTCCCGATATGCATCGATCGGCGGGTTCGTTACCTGTGCGAACAACTGCTTGAAATAAAAGAACAATGACTGCGGTCGGTCAGACAGCACAGCAAGCGGTGTGTCATTTCCCATAGCCCCGATTGGGTCCTTGCCTTCTGATACAAGCGGAACGATATACTTCTGCACATCCTCATACGTGTAGCCAAAAGCTTTCTGTTTCGTTACAAGGTCCTCGATAGCACTATCATCAGACACTGTTTGATCATCGAGTTCCACAATATTCTCATCCAGCCATTGCTGGTAAGGTGCAGCAGCAGCCATTTCCTGTTTGATTTCCTCGTCAGGAATTAATCGGCCTTGCTCCATATCCAATAGAAGCATCTTGCCCGGGCTTAAACGGTCTTTCAATAGAACATTCTCTTCTTCCACATCAAGAACGCCTACTTCTGAGGACAGGATCAAATGGTCATCCTTTGTTACGTAATAACGTCCTGGACGCAGACCATTACGGTCAAGGACCGCACCGATTTGTTTGCCGTTTGTGAATGAAATGGCCGTCGGGCCGTCCCATGGTTCCATCAATGTGCTATGATAAGCGTAAAAAGCACGTTTTTCCTTATTCATGTATGGGTTTTTATCCCATGGTTCTGGAATCATCATCATGGCAGCATGAGCCGGTTTACGGCCAGCAAGCACGAAGAATTCAAAAGCATTATCCATGATGGAAGAGTCACTTCCGTCTGTATCAAGAATCGGCAGGATCTTCGCCGTATCTTTGCCGAAAGCTTTTGATACAAGCTGCTTCTGACGAGCACGCATCCAGTTGACGTTTCCTTGCAACGTATTGATCTCCCCATTATGGATGAGATAACGGTTTGGATGGGCGCGTTCCCAGCTTGGAAATGTATTCGTACTGAAACGAGAATGCACAAGTGCAAACGCACTTTCGAATAGAGGATCCTGTAAATCCAGATAGAACTGATCCACTTGGACAGATGTCAGCATCCCTTTGTAAACGATTGTCTCGCTGGAGAAGCTGGCAAAATACAAATGCTGGTGCATTTCTTTTGCTTCATTTTCCGCCTGTTTGCGGATAACATACAGCTTACGCTCGAATGGGAGTCCTTTTTCTGTTTCCTCCCCTTTGCCGACGAAAAGCTGACGGACGAATGGTTTTACATCCTTTGCCATTGTGCCGATGTGCGTGTCATCGACAGGTGCCGTGCGCCAGCCGATAACATGCTGACCTTCTGCTTCTACAAGAGCACTGATTTTGCTTTCCAGTTCTTCCTGCTGGGTGTCTTGCGTGTTGAAGAAGATCATGGCAACCCCGTATTCTCCAGGTTCAGGTAACGAAAATTCAGTCTTTTCGGAAAAATAACGGTGTGGCAGCTGCACCATGATCCCTGCTCCGTCTCCTGATGCAGGATCGCTCCCTTGTCCTCCACGGTGATCAAGCTGACAAAGCAGCTGCAATCCTTTTTGGACAATATAATGGGCGGCTTTACCTTTCATATGTGCGTATAAACCGATTCCGCACGCATCGTGCTCAAATTCCGGTCGGTATAAGCCTTGCGCTTTTGGTAGGAAATGAAATGCCATTATTAATCCCTCACTCTCTGTCTCGAACCGACATGTTGTCTTATAGTACATTGTAGGTTTTCTAATTGATCGAAACAATATATAATTTAGATAGAATCAATCTCATTTTGAGATAGATCGGAGGATTACCACATGGAATTACGTCAACTGCGCTATTTTATCGAGGTTGCAAAGCGGGAGCATATGTCGGAAGCAGCCGAATATTTGCATGTCGCACAGTCCGCAATCAGCCGTCAAATCAGTAATTTAGAGGATGAACTCGGAGTGGATCTGTTTGAACGAGAAGGCAGAAATGTCAAACTGACCAAAATCGGCCGTACTTTTCTCTCTCATATCGAAACGGCCATGCAGGCAATCGATTATGCAAAAAAGCAAATCGACGAACATTTAGATCCGGAGCGTGGCTCAATTAAAATCGGCTTTCCAACCAGCTTGGCTGGTCAACTTTTGCCGACTGTCATTTATTCCTTCAAAGAAGCCTATCCGAATATCCAATTCCAGCTTCGCCAGGGAACATATCAATTTCTAATCGAACAAGTGTCTCGCGGTGATATAGATATTGCCTTTATCGGCCCTGTTCCAAGGGACCACGACCGAATTGAAGGAGAAATCCTCTTCACCGAGAGTTTTTCTGCGCTCGTTCCAGTCGCGCACCGATTTGCAGAACGGGAGCAGCTGCATCTGAAGGATCTGCAGAGCGAGCAGTTCGTTCTTTTCCCAGAAGGATATAAACTGCGCCAGCTTGTGATGGATGGATGTAAGAAAGCTGGATTTGTACCGACTGTCTCATCAGAAGGTGAGGATCTGGACGCTATAAAAGGACTCGTTGCAGCCGGCATCGGTATTACTATCTTGCCGGAAAGTACATTCTATGATGCTACGCCCAGGATGACTACGAAAATACCAATTACGTTTCCCGAAGTCAGAAGATCGGTCGGTGTCATCATACCGAAAGAAAGACAAGTAGCACCGTCTGAACGATTATTCTACGAATTTGTCCGGGACTTCTTTTCCCGGTTGCAGCAATTCAGATGAAAAAAGCGATTGTGCATAATGCACAATCGCTTTTTAGTTTGCCAGTTGATCAGCTGCACGCAATAAACGGCTCAGCTTTGTCAGTTCAAATTCCTCAAGCATTGTCTGTTTCTGCTTCTCATCTACTGCCCAAACAGCATCTTCCAGTTCACAGCTGATTGGAACTTCGCAATGGATAGCAGCAAGCTTTCTGCTCAAATGCAGGTTATCCAAATCGGATTCGATTTTGTTTCGTACGCCGTTCGGCAACTCTGCAAGGTTTTCCAGCAGCTTGTCGATATTTTCATATTGAGTCAGAAGCTTAATAGCAGTCTTTTCACCAATACCCTTAACTCCTGGATAGTTATCAGAACTGTCACCCATCAAACCTTTCATATCGATGATTTGTGCTGGCGTAAGACCCTTCTGTTCGAAAAAGCTCGTTTCCTGGAATACTTCGTAGTTGCCCTCGCCTTTACGCATAATCGCAACATCTATATTGGGCCGGACGAGCTGCAGCATATCCTGGTCACCTGTAAGAACGGTTACGTGATGTCCTTCGGCTGCATAAAGACTAGCCAACGTACCGATACAATCGTCAGCTTCGTAGTTTTTCAGACCGATATTCGGAATACCATAACCGGCAGCAACTTGCTTGACTGCTTCGAATTGAGGAATCAGCTCAACAGGCGGCGCTTCACGATTCCCTTTGTACGTATCCAGCATCTCACTGCGAAATGTCTTCGAACCCATATCCCAGCAAGCAGCAACATGAGTAGGTTCAAAATGATCGACAGCAGCAGCCAAATGACGGATGAAGCCATGTAGACCATTTGTCGGCATTCCCTTAGAATTAATCATGTAATAATTTCGGTAAGCAGTAGCATGAAATGCACGGAACAAAATTGCCATACCATCTATTAGTAATATATGATTTTTCATAAAGATCTCATTGTCTCCTTCTTTTCTTTCATCCTTCTAGTTTAACATACTAGTACATGTCATTTATATAGGGTAAAATAAGTCATATGACACCAGAAAGGAGCTAGGAAGCTATGACAACAAACTTTGCTAAGGCAACATTCGCAGGAGGATGCTTCTGGTGTATGGTGAAGCCGTTTGATCAATGGGACGGCGTTGAATCAGTCATCTCCGGTTATACAGGAGGACATGTCGAAAATCCGACATACGAACAAGTGAAAACAGGTACGACAGGACATTATGAAGCTGTCGAAATCACTTATGACCCAACAAAAATAACATACAAGCAAATAGTGGACCTATATTGGCCGCAAATCGACCCTACCGATGCAGGCGGTCAGTTCCAAGACCGCGGAGATCAATACCGTACAGCCATCTTCTATCATGATGATGTGCAGGAAGAACTAGCTCAGTTCTCTAAGAAAGTACTTGAGGAAAGCGGCAAGTTCAAGCAGACCATCGTAACAGAAATCCTGCCGGCAACTGTCTTCTATCCTGCCGAAGAGTATCATCAGGACTTCTATAAAAAGGAAAAAGAAGCTTACGAAGAAGATCGTGCCAAATCCGGCCGTGATGAGTTTATTGAAGAGCACTGGAATAAATAAGGTCTGAATATTACAGGTAACAAGTAAAGCAGAAGGCATATACCAAATTAGCTTGGAATGCCTTCTGCTTTTTAAATTCATCAAATGATGAACGCTTACTTTCAATCAGCCCTTTTCAATTTCTTATCAAAGTAAAACTTCACTACTCCAACAAAAAAATAGCCTGCCAAAGCGATTGTAAAACAACTGGTTGTTATAACTGAAACATCCAAAGTGGTTCACCTTTTTTGGATTAACTCATTTCAATCTATCGGTTTACATAATATTATTATGGTTAATTTCATTTTTGATCAATTCATACGATTTCCATTTAGCTTCTTTATCGTAGATATTGGTAATCAGCATGAACTCGTCCGCTTGATATTCTACCTGCAGCCTCTCCAGCTCTTTCCTAACCTGTTCCGGCGTTCCAATAACACAGCGCTTGCGATTTTGGCGAATTGTATCTTTATCTGCTTCCGTCAGCTGACGCTTTTGTATCAACTCAGGTGACGGAATCTGTGTATCGCGTCCTTTCCCGACACTTAAAAGCCAGTGATCCTGGCTCTTTGCTAGCTCTTCTGCCTTCTCTTCCGTTTCAGCACATACGGCAAATATACAAACAATACCATATGGCTTTTCCCTTGTGACAGACGGACGGAATTCTTCCTTATATATAGGCATTGCATTTGGCTTAGCAGGACTGATGAAATGACCGAACACGTAGCCGATACCTAATTCAGCTGCTCGCTTGGCACTTCCTTCTGACAAACCGAGCACCCACAATGGTGCCGGATCATTCACACGCGGGGATGCTTTTACCGAACGATAAGGATGCTCACGCGGGAGGGAATTATATAGGAAGCCTTGCAGCTCCTCCAGCTTCCTCGGAAACTCACCCATTCCGCTATCTGCTCCGTCTGATAAAGCACTCCTTGTCTGTTCCGTTCCGCCAGGCGAACGCCCAACACCAAGGTCGACACGACCAGGAAAAAGTCCGGCTATCGTATGAAATGTTTCCGCCACTTTCAGCGGGCTGTACTGCGGCAGCAGCACACCGCCTGTCCCAACTTTTATAGTATTCGTCGCACTCGCAACCCGCGTTGCCATGATTTCAGGTGCGACGCTCACTAAACCGTTTGTATTATGATGCTCCGCAAACCAGTAACGCTCATAGCCTAATCTTTCTGCATGCTGAGCCAATTCCACGCTTTCCTGCAATGCCTCTTCAATCGTTGCGCCTCTTCTGATCGGTGCCTGATCCAGTACGCTGAGCTTCATGCGCCCACCTCTTCTCTGCTCTTCTAATTTTTATTGTAAGGAAAGTGGTGGGAAGCATACAAGGTATTCGCTCAATAACGCAAAAAGTTCTTTTAAAGGAAGAATAAATAGTTTATGACAAACCCACGCCGACTTTCTCAATGGACTGAGTGCATGAAATTCTGATTATATTGAGGCAATACACGCTTTCAGTTAATTCCATATTGACTTAGCGACTCTATACCATATCCCGTCGTATTCTCATCTGACTTTTGGGCAGGAATAGATTGTTATCTCCCCTGTGGATTAACTTACTTTACTATTTTTCTATCTAAAGTATCCTCTACCAAGGACCAGGCTTCATGACAGCTTGGAGCTGTGATAAACGGTTTAAATCCGTAGTTTAGGTACATATTAATCGCTTGGTAACTTGTTGTTTGCGATGTAAGATAGGCCTTTGAGTGATAGTTGGCCAATATATTCATTGCTGCACTTAGTAAAGGTTTGGATAGTTTTTTCCCTTGATAGGCAGGGACAATTCCCACCCAATGGATTCTCCCTACTATTTCTCCAACGTCTTTTAAGTTGCCATACCATGCAGTTGTTGTTCCAATCACTTCTCCATGTTCATTCTCGATGAATACACATCTATTTATCATTTCATCAATATATGGTCCAAATTCTTTGTGAAAGTGCTCTAGTGCAGATTCTTTGTTTTCAAATTCATCAACACTTGCTTCCACACGTGCCCAATGATGTTCGTCACCTTTCTCAAATAATCTAAGTCGAAATCCGGCAGGAAGCGGGTATTGGGGAATATCCAACAAATCCTCTCTCACCATACTGAGTGAAATTCTTTTCATTTTAATCAGCTCCTTATATGATTACATGCCTTGTCCACTAGCCATTAAATTCCGCAGCGATTCACTTTACTAAACCTGACATTCAATTATGTATTGTATTAAAAAAGTGCTTTCTTTGCCCATTTTTCAATAATTGCTCAGAAGTGGCATAGCCAGTACCAGATGCTGCTCCAGTGACAATTGGAATCTCTCCCCGTGATGAATGCGTTCTCATTCAGAGCTCCTCCAATAAAAGTTATTTTTACTGAAGTTTCATATGATGTATAGAAGACGGCTACTAATTAAGTTTCTCAACGTAAAAAAGATTCATTTACAAACAACTACCTGCCTCGAAAACAACGCCTTCAACCCCTTATTAGCAACACAGCGATCAATTATTGTAAAGCCTGCCTTCAAAATCATCTCATCCATATCCTCAATGGTAAGGATAACCACTCTATCGGCAATTCTTCTGGCATTCTGAATAATCGTGTACTGTTCTTCTGCTGTCGCACGGGAATAGAGATTATATGGCATATCAATAATCGCAACATCATAGTGACCTTCTTGCTCGGAAATATCTTGAATAGCCACTTCTCCATGGTAATTAAAATGTGCGATATTTTCTCGCGCACCTTTAACTACTAGCGGATTTCGATCGGCCCCGACAATTGGAATACCCATAGAGAGTGCTTCAACCAGCACCGTGCCAATTCCGCAGCAAGGATCGATAACACGTACAGCTGTTGGATCTGGAATTGCAATATTCACAACAGTCCTTGCCAAACGTGTACTTAAAGCAGTCGAGTATTCCTGTGGCTTTTTAGCATGATGCAGCCATACGGATTCACTCTCTAGATAGCTACCAAAATACCAGCGTCCCTCAAACGGAACAATGCCAAAAAGAACATCAGGGTTACGCATTTCTGCCTGTCCTATGATATTCCAACCTAATTTCTTCTCAATAGCTCGCTGTTCTTCAAATTCAACCTTTTGGTTTTTTGGAAGGTCATTTATCTTAATAAAAAGCACCTTGAAGGTGTCGTTATCAAGCTCAATATGATTTACTTGTTCCACAATCTCTTCAACAGAATCTCCAGAATAAAGAATGGTAAGTCTTCCTTTTATAAATGGACTTCTATTTGGTTCAATCATTTTTGTACTTTTGATAAGGTTGTCTGATTCTTGTTCAAAAAGCACTCTTTGCTCTAATCTGCAAAGCGAGCCTTCCTCCAGACCCTTTGTATATACATATAAATATTCATTTGGTTCAATACTTTGATTTTCCATGCTTTAAGCCTTTCTTTAAGCCCGTATTCTTGTTAAAGAACCATTATACCAAAAGATAGGTATTCAACTTATAAAGTATGAGAAATAATAAAATCTACATAATGAACTAGACAAACTCTAGGAGCAAAACAAATGGTACAAAATGAAGGAAAATTTAAGGGTCGTTGAAGGATGCTACTTATGAAACGGTAAAAAAAGTGATCAACAAAGCAAAGGTGTTTCAAATTGGCGTATCATGGGGTTCCTTTGAAAGCCTGATCATGTCTCCAAACTACGGAAACAATGCAGAGCAGCTTAAAAAGGAACATACTAGCCAAGGACTGATCCGCATATCAGTTGGGCAAGGCGATGTGGAGGAGTTGATACAGGATTTAAAGCAAGCTTTGGAATGAATAGCTAGTTAATGCTTTTAGTCGCTTGTCTATGTAATCTACAGTGATTTTATGATAAGTTGAATAATAGTATATAAATCAATGCGTTCTTTTTTCTCGATTGCCAAGCTGTAACTTCAGGTTTTCCATTTCCATTAATTTCATTAATTTGAGAGGGGAACAAACATGAAGAATGTAGCTCTTATTGGAGGTATTATAGGACTGCTCTTTTCAATAATTGCGCAATTATTTGCTGTTATCGACGATTCTTACACCTTTGGTAATATAGGTTTTTTGGGTATGATTAGCGGAATCACTGCTATCGTTTGCTCGTTAATCCTAAATAAAAGACCATTACTAGCCGGATGGTTACTGATCCTAGCTACAGCCACTGGAGTTTATGCGCTTGCCGGACTATATTTAATACCAGGTACTATGACTTTAATAGCTGGTATTAATACCTTAGGCAGAAGAAATGAAAATGGAACAAGTCGAAGAACATAAATCTTTTCCTCTTGCAAATAAAGCTTAAGGGAACTTGAAATAAAAAAAAGAGCGTCACCACTCTTCAATCGGCGGACGCTCTCCTTTATTATTGCCTTTTTTCTGGAACCGGCGTGCTAGCTCTGCTTCAACTTCCTGCAGACTGACACCTTGATTAGCGAGCAGAACGAAGCTATGGTAAAGCAGGTCACTCACTTCATTAACCAATTCCTCTGGATCATCATTCTTTGCTGCGATAACGACTTCACCAGCTTCTTCAATCACTTTCTTGCCGATTTTATCGACACCTTTTTTATATAGGTAATTCGTGTAGGAATTCTCAACAGGATGCTTTTTCCGGTCTTCGGCTTCATCCATAACTGTCTTGAATATATTCACTTCTTCCTCTGAATCACCAGTTATCGGCGTTTCGTTAAAGAAACAGCTCACTTCTCCTGTATGACAGGCTGGTCCTTGTGGCATGACACTGATCAGAATTGTGTCGTTATCACAATCCAGCTTCATATCAATAACTTGCTGCGTGTTGCCAGAGGTTGCACCTTTATTCCAAAGCTCCTCTCGCGAGCGAGAATAAAACCATGTTTCTTTTGTTTCCACTGTTTTCTCATATGCTACTTCATTCATATAGGCAAGCATGAGTACTTGCTTGGTCTGGCTGTCCTGCACAATTGCAGGGACTAGTCCTTTTGTAAAATCAGGCTTCACGTATTCGCACTCCTTCCTGGTGGCAGCTTTGCTTTACTTCTTCGATGCTGAAGGTCTTATCATGGAAAATGGACGCTGCAAGTGCTGCAGACACATTTGTTTTCTGGAATACTTCTGTTATATGTTCCGGACTGCCACAGCCTCCTGAGGCAATGACCGGGATGCGGACTTCCTCCACGATCGCTTTCGTCAGCGACAGGTCATAACCAGTTTTCACGCCATCAGCATCCATGCTTGTCAGCAATATCTCCCCTGCTCCTCTTGCCTCTGCTTCCTTCGCCCATTCTATAGCATCTATACCGGTGTCTTTACGCCCGCCGTGTGTTACGACATGCCAGCCATCATCAAAACGTTTAGCGTCGATAGCAACAACGATACATTGTGAACCGAACTTTTCTGCTCCTTTAGTAATAAGTTCCGGCTCTGCAACAGCAGCTGAGTTAATAGCTACTTTATCCGCTCCAGCCTGAAGCATGGTCGTCATATCATCAAGCGAGCGAACACCGCCTCCGACTGTGAAAGGCACGAACACATGCAATGCAGTCTGACGTACGATGTCCATCATCGTCGCCCGTCCTTCATGTGTTGCAGAGATGTCGAGGAACACTATTTCATCGGCTCCGCTTTTCGAATAAGCCGCGGCCATGGCAACAGGATCACCTAGTTCACGCAAGGAGACGAAATTCGTTCCCTTTACGACTGTTCCGTCTTTCACATCCAAACATGGAATAATACGTTTTGCGATCATATGCTTTCCTCCTTGCTAAAGGCTTGCTGACTGCTTTCAAACACGCTTTGCAGCAGGAGCTGACCGACTTTTTCACTTTTCTCCGGATGGAATTGTATACCGCAAATTGTCCCTTTTTGTACGATAGCAGGGATTTGGGTGCCATATTCCGTGCTGGCAATAATATATTCTTCGGGTGTGTTCGCCTGGTAGCTATGCACAAAGTAGACATGCTTGCCGTCATGTTCTGTATATGTCGGGAAGCTGCTACTTACCTCTAAGCTATTCCAGCCAATATGGGGCAGCAAGTGCGTCGTTTCTATCTTATCAACCGTTCCTGGAATGAGTCCCAATCCCTCTGTTTCGCCATGTTCGAACCCTTTTTCAAATAAAAGCTGCATGCCGACACAAATACCGATAAATGGCTTTTGGGCAGCTAGTTCTAACAACAGTCCACGTAGGTTCCGCTGCTCAATCTCCTCCATGGCAGCGCGAAATGATCCGACACCTGGCAAGATGATATGCGTTGCTTGCTCGAATTCTTCTTTCTTATCCGTCAGTATCGTTTCGTAGCCAAGCTGTTTGCAGGCATTGGCCACACTGGCGACATTTCCGACGCCATAATCGACGATTGCGATCATTCGATCATCCCTTTCGTACTGTTGACGCCTTTGATATCTGGGTTCACTTTAATGGCAACAGCGAGCGATTGGCCAAGCGCTTTGAACAAAGATTCTGCTTTGTGATGCGTATTGAATCCATAATGAACCTTAGCGTGCAGTGTGATACCTGCATGCACAGAAAACGCTTGGAAAAATTCGCGTACAAGCTCTGTATCAAAGTTCCCCAGTTTAGGATTTTCAAATTCTGCATCAAACACAAGGAATGGACGCCCGCTGATATCCAGTGCTACAAAGCCTAATGTTTCATCCATCGGTACAAAGGCATTGCCATAGCGATTGATACCTTCCTTCGAACCAAGCGCTTCTTTCACCAGCTGACCAAGCACGATACCGGTATCTTCCACTGTGTGGTGACTATCGATATGTAAATCTCCATTGGCTTCAACCACTAGACCAATTCTGGCATGGCTTGCAAATAGAGTCAGCATGTGATCGAAGAAGCCTACTCCTGTATTGATTGAGATATTGCTGTTATCATCCAGATTCACCTGCATATTGATGTCTGTTTCGAATGTTTTACGAGCTTTTTCTGCTGTACGCATGAATAATGCATCCCCCTGTCTCATTTGAACCGGATATTGATTGAATCACCATGACCTGTTAGCTGTTCTTCCTCAGTAAGCTGTGTGATGGCCATCCTGCCTTGCTGCAATGCTTCTTTATCGTAATACGTGTATGTCGTTTTCTTAATAAAATCATCCACACTGAGTCCTGATGAGAATCTTGCTGTGCCGTTTGTCGGCAATACGTGATTTGTTCCCCCGTAATAGTCACCGAGTGCTGTAGGAGCATAGGAACCAAGGAAGACGGATCCAGCATGTTTTATCTTTCCTAAAGTTGATAACGGGTCAGCTGTCTGGATTTCCAAGTGTTCTGGAGCAAAGGCATTCGATAACTCGAAGCTCTCGGCCACAGAATCTGTCAGAACAAGCGCACTGTCTCCATTGATTGCAACACTTGCTATTGCTTTACGTGGCAGCTTTTCCAGCTGGCTTTCCAGCTCTTTTTCTACTAATTGAATCAAAACCTCACTGTCTGTCAAAAGGATCACTCTTGCATTTTCATCATGTTCTGCCTGAGCCAGCAAATCTGCTGCGATAAATGCAGGATCTGCTGCGTTATCCGCTATGATTGCCACTTCCGATGGACCGGCGATCATGTCTATTCCTACCTGCCCGAAGACAAGCATCTTCGCAGCGGCTACAAATGCATTACCTGGACCGACAATTTTGTCGACTGGAGTGATTGTCTCTGTTCCATATGCCAAAGCTCCAATCGCCTGGGCACCGCCAATTTTATATATTTTATCCACACCGGCAATTTCAGCTGCAGCCACTAATACCGGAGCGATCGCTTCATTATCCTTCACCGGTGTTACCATAATGATTTCCTTCACACCTGCCAAACGTGCTGGAATAGCGTTCATCAAAATTGTCGACGGATATACCGCTTTACCTCCAGGTACATAAATTCCAATTCGCTCCATCGGCAGGACGAGCTGACCGAGCTGTTTTCTCTCTTCGGCAGCCATGATGCGAGATGGAGTAACTTGCTTTTCATGAAAGGCACAAATATTTGCAGCAGCTTCCTTTAAAGCAGTCAGTGTTTCGGGTGCCACTTTGTTTTTTGCTTCCTGTATCTCGACTTCGGACACTATAAGGTTATCTGTTGTTGTACCATCGAATCGTTCAGTGTATTTCTGGACAGCCTGATCACCTTCCAGCTGGACGTCCTTTAAAATAGCCGATACAGACTGAAGCACCTCAGGATCAAAACCGCTATCTGCCTTCCTGGTGCAAAACTGTTCCAGGAATTGCGTGCTTGTTAGTTTTTTCACGATTGCGCCACCTCTTTCTGCAAGGTAGAAAGGTAGGGCTGGAGGATATTACGTTTCATTTTTAAAGATGAACGGTTAGCGATGACTCTGGCCGTGAAGTGCTGGATATCTTCGATCACTTCCAAACCGTTCTCTTTTAAGGTTGTGCCAGTCTCAACGATATCAACGATTGCATCAGCCAATCCAAGCAGCGGCGCCAATTCCACGGAGCCTTCCAACTTGATGATATCGACGGACTCGCCTTTTTCTAAGTAATATTGCTTTGTGATATTTGTGTACTTGCTGGCGATTCGCTTCTTCCGATCTGGCCAAACTTTGTTCTTCTCAGCAGCAACCGCCATCTTACAAGCTCCGAATGGTAATGGAAAGAGATTGAATACATCCGGCTGGAATTCAGAAATGATGTCTTCCCCTACGATTCCTAGGTCCGCAATACCATGCTGTACATACGTTGTCACATCAACGCCCTTAGCGAAGAAGTAGGTTGCTTGATCTGTTTCAACACTAAGTTTACGTCCTTTTTCTACTAATGGTGTACTGTCGATGCCTCGTTCTTTCAAATATGCGAGAAATTGCTTTTCTACACGACCCTTGGTTAATGCAATAACTGGTTTCATATCTCGACCACCTCGTATCCTTCTCGGCTCTGAATGACGTGATAAACTCGATCATAATTTTCGGCTGTTGCTTCTGTCCTTACGTCTACTACCGCATCTGCGTATTTATAGCGCAATGCTTCAGCTGCAATCAGACCTTGCTCATCTGTCAGCAAGCAAATACGTTCCTGTTTTTCTGGTGCCGGCAGCGCAGCCGCAAGTACATCCATATCAAATGCTAAGCCGACAGCGCTCATCTTTCCGCCAAACTGTTCATACAGCTCGTCATACCTGCCTCCTGAGAAGCATTCAGCTCCACTTTCTGCCAGGAAACCTCTGAACATGGCGCCATTGTAATATGGCAGCTGCTTTACACGTCCCAGGTCGACGATGACATCCTGCCCAAGCTCCTCAAGTGCGGCTGCAAGCTGCTGAAGCTCTTGGATAACAGGTAATAATTTGGAGTTATTTTCCCACGCCGCTGCGAATTTATCTAAAGTGGCTGTTCCGCCGAATGCGTCTGCTAATTCAGCTACTGCTTCAGCTGTTTCTTCATTTCCCGCTTCCTTCACAAGACGATATACTTCATCTTTTCGCTTATCATGCATTGCTTGTCTAATTTGAGAAGCAGCAGCTTCATCAAGTTCTAGAGAAGAAATGAATGTCTCGAAGATTTCCGTATGCCCTAACTCAATGCTATACTGCTGCAATCCAAGTTCCCGCAGGAAGCGGACTGCTGTGAACAAACTTTCATATTCTCCGTACAGACCTGGAGTCCGAATTATTTCGATGCCAGCCTGATGGCTTTCGACACCTGTATGATCTTTTTTGAATACAGATCCGGCATAAGCCCATTTCTGCTGATCCGATTGCTGATTTGCAAGAGCACGGGCAACAGCAATTGTCCAATCCGGACGCAATACTTCGATTTCTCCTTCTTCATCAAACCATTTGAGCATCTTTTTAAGCGTCATACCGGCATAAGGATTGGTAAATGTTGTGCTATACTCAATAACAGGTGTTTCAATAGCTTGATAATTTCGTAAATTCACGACAGACTGGAACTTTTCGTATATACTGACACGATTGACAAGCTGTCGACCTGTCAAATCACGGCTTCCTGCTGGTAAGAACATCTATAAGCCTCCGATTCTTTCTTTATCATTCTACCACTTTACTATGATAAAGGATTTCTGTTGATTTGAATGTAACATAATGAGATACTAACGTCAACACATAACGAAAGGAGCAAGCATATGCAAGGAGATTTTCACGTACATACCCAGTATTGCCAGCATGGCGCAGACGATAAAATGGAAGCCTATGTCCTGCAAGCAATAAAAAAGGGATTCACTCATTTATCGTTTACAGAACATGCTCCACTCCCAGAAAGCTTTACAGATCCTGCCCCACATCGTGACAGCACAATGGATCGGAACAATGTTGAAGCTTATGTAACGGAAGGAAAAGCGCTGCAAAAACAATATAAAGATGATTTGCAGATTAATATAGGCTTTGAAGTAGATTATATCAGAGGCTACGAACAAGAAACACAAACCTTCCTTGATACGTACGGTCCAGAAATGGATGATGGTATTCTTTCCGTTCATATGCTGCAAGCACCGGATAAGTCTTTCTTCTGTATTGATTACAGTGAAGAGGAATTCGGGCGTGCTGCTGATGTATTTGGCGGATTGTCACCACTATATAAAACTTATTATGAAAATCTGCGGGCTTCACTTGAAGCTGATCTTGGCTTCTTTAAACCAAAAAGAATTGGTCACATTACGTTAATTCAAAAATTTCAGCTTGCTTATCCGAAGCCAGCTGAATTTTCAAAGGAACAGCAGAACATTCTGGAAGTAATGAAGGAAAAAGGTTACGAACTCGATGTGAATACTGCTGGTCTTTATAAACCATTATGTAAAGAAATCTATCCACCAGCTGAACTTATAGCGTACGCAGCAAAGATGGGAATTCCACTCGTACCTGGTTCAGACAGTCATGCGGCTGGGGGGATTGGTAAGGGTTTTGAATATTTATCTGATTATTTTCTCCAAATTCCGCAGAGGTTAACTTTATAAATATGAAAATAACAGCTGCCCGGGTGTCCCAGGGCAGCTGTTTTCATACTTACTGAATACTATTGAAGTTTTGTTGTTGTTATTTCCCTCAGTAAAGTCTGCCTAGCATATTTTTATATTAGGTAGAACCAGTTTTTAACCACCAAGCTAGTATGTGATATCCCAATTTCGCTTGTTCCGAAATTGCTTCTATTTCCATAGTAGAAGAAAGTTTAATTAATACACATTATGCTCTGATGGAGAACTGAAAAGTCATTCTCCCGAAGTATTTTTCTTCTTCGGATATCCAATTAAGATGGCGATAATACCACAAATTCCTACCATGATTGGATAAAAGCTGTATGGGATAATACTGATTGGCGATATTCCTGCTACGGTTGCAGCAGTCAATAATTGAGCTCCGTATGGCAAAAGACCTTGGATTGAGCAAGAGAAAAGATCTAATATACTAGCTGATTTTCTCGGCTCTATCCCATACTGATCTGCAATATTCTTAGCTAATGGACCAGTAATTAATATAGAAATCGTGTTATTAGCAGTTGATACATCAGTTAGACTCACAAGTCCGGCGATACTAAATTCGGCACCCTTTTTCGTTTTAATTCTTCGCGTTGCCAGGTGCAAAATATAGTCGATTCCTCCGTTAAACTTAATTATCTCTACCATTCCAGCTATTAATATTGCAAGGAAGGCAATTTCATACATACCTGCCATTCCATCACCAATCTGTTGCATCAGGCTCATGAAATGGTAGCTGCCATCTATCAAGCCAACGGCTCCCGCGAGAACAATTCCTAAAACCAGTACGAGGAAGACGTTCATACCGATTAAAGCAAAAACTATAACTAGAACGTAAGGAACTATCTTTATCCAATTATAGCTTATATGATCTACTTGAGCTGATTCACCCATTGCAAGGAATCCTAAAATGATGCTCGTAACAATAGCTGCCGGTAACACAATCCAAAAATTAACTTTAAATTTATCTTTCATCTGTGCGCCTTGCGTACGAACGGCAGTTATCGTTGTGTCTGATATGAAGGATAGATTATCACCGAACATCGAACCACCAACAATCGCTCCCATTACCAAAGCCATCGAAAGACTGGTTTGATCACTTATCCCAACTCCAATTGGAGCTAGTGCTACAATTGATCCAACCGATGTCCCCATCGACAAGGAAATAAAGCATGCAATGACAAATAGGCCAACAACTAGTAGGTTTTGCGGAACGACTGATGTAGTGAGGTTTACAGCAGACTCTACTGCTCCCATGCCTTTGGCAACTTCAGAAAACGCTCCTGCTAAAATAAAAATAATCACCATCAGCATGACATTGGCATTACCTGCACCTTTGCAGAAAATATCAACCTTTTTAGTAAGAGATTCTCTTCGATTCATAGCCAAAGCTACACCCGCTGCTATTGTGATTGCTACTATGACCGGAAAGTTATAAAAATCTCCTGTGATAATTCCTGATCCAATAAATAAAACTAGAAAAACAATAAATGGGATGAGAGCCCATGGATTTGCATTCTTCATTGTTCCACCTCTGATTTTGTTTTACGGCAAAAAATAAAGCCCCATCTTAAATCCATAAGAAGAGGCTTTATATCTATAAAACACTCTTCTTATCTATCAAGCCGCAGCTTGCTGGATTTGGCACAGCAACTTAATCACATAAGCTCCGCTGCCGAGATTTCTTCGGGCCAGTCCCTCCATCTCTCTAAATAAGAAGAAAAGAATATTTTTTTCACAGTAAGTAGGATTATACACATCTCCTTACCTTTTATCAATAGTTTTAGAAATCCTCGATAATGCTTTCATTATAGCTCCTTATTAGAAAGACAATTACACGTGAACAGCCCTCTTTTGCGCTCTTTCAAAATTGTTGGCTGTAGCGGCTTCTAATTCTAGATTATTTCATCCTTAAAAACTTTTCGTTTCTAATTTCATGAATGTTTAAAATGAATGAAGCAGGAGATCGCTGAATAAAAATATAATTAAGTAAGTTTATGCGATTAGCTTTGTAAGTCATGTAACACAGCATTGCTTCGATGAATTATGAAGCGTGATTTATATGCCTTGCAAATTGCTAACTTTATTTGAATGTAAGCTCCCTTTATATGAATAGGAGGATATAATGTTCTTCATTTTTTTAATTTACTTATCATTTATCAGCTTAGGATTACCTGATTCTATACTGGGGTCTGCGTGGCCGCTTATGAACACTGACCTTGGCGTTCCGATTGGGAATGCAGGTATTGCTTCTATTATCATATCTATAGGAACAATAATATCCAGTCTGTTTTCATATAGATTAATTAGAGTTCTGGGTACTGGTAAAATCGTTATAATAAGTATAGCTATGACTGCTATTGCACTGCTTGGTTTCTCATTTTCACCTTCTTTTATATGGCTATTATTATGTGCCATACCACTAGGTCTAGGCGCCGGAGCAGTGGATGCAGCTTTAAACAGGTTTGTTGCTACTCACTACGAAGCAAAACATATGAACTGGTTACATGCTTTCTGGGGAGTTGGAGCCCTGCTCGGTCCTGTTATCTTATCCATATTGGTTTTTTGGGGGAATTCTTGGAGAAGTGGTTATTTCACCATTTCAATATTGCAGTTTGCATTAGTCCTGCTGCTACTATTTTCACTTTCAAAGTGGAAAAAATACGAAGATACGGATAGTAATACAATTCAATATACGAAAGAAATCAATTCAGAAAGCAAAATGGGATTGCTGAACTCGTTTAGGAGAAAAGGCTCTGCCTTTGGAATGGTATCATTCTTCTTGATAGCATCAACAGAAGCTTCCATGATGCTTTGGGGTTCTAGTTATTTAGTTAGAATAGAAGATATTCCACCCGAAAATGCTGCGGGCTGGATCTCCTTATACTTTATTGGTATGACAGCTGGCCGTATGTTAAGTGGATTTCTTTCCATCCGCATTAACAATGAATCTTTGATTCAGATAGGTTGTACTTTGACTGTTTCTGGTTTATTGATTATGTTACTTCCATTACCAATCATTTTTACACTATTATCATTTATAATTATAGGGATGGGCCTTGCACCAATCTATCCTTCCATGTTGCACCAAACTCCTGTTTATTTTGGTAAACATAATTCTCAAGCAGCGATGGGGATTCAAATGGCCTTTGCTTACACAGGAGCTACTCTTGTTGCACCCTTATTAGGACAGTCGCTAGCGACTATTTCCTTTTTAATATTCCCTTATTTTCTGTTAGCTTGTGTAGCCGGAATAATGTTCTGTCGATTGATTTTAATTCGCTCAAACAAAACTGGCGTTGAGCCTAAACGACTGAGTCAATGACTACCATCTTGAATTTCCTGAAATGGCAGAACGTATTTAATTATGTTATCTGATATTATAATCTATCTATTTAAGGAATGAGGTTTTTTACATATGGTTAAGAGTATTAAAGATAGCCTGCACAATAGCAGCATGTATCTACCAGGAGATAAAGAGTTAGCAGAACACCAAACCTTATGCCTAGAACGACTGTACGACTTTAATCAAACGCGTCCAAGCGAATTGAAAAAAAGAGAAGCTTTACTCAAAGAGATGTTCGCTGACATTGGGGAAGATTGCTATATCGAGCCTCCACTTCACGCAAATTGGGGCGGCAATCATGTTCACTTTGGAAAGAATGTTTATGCAAACTTTAATTTAACTTTAGTAGATGACACTCATATTTACATTGGAGATTATACAATGATAGGTCCTAATGTAACGATAGCAACAGCTGGGCACCCTATCTTGCCCGAACTACGTGAAAAAGCATATCAATTCAATGTACCTGTAACCATAGGAAGAAACTGTTGGATAGGTGCTGGTTCCATACTTCTTCCAGGTGTTTCTGTAGGAGACAATACAGTCATTGGAGCTGGTAGTATAGTTACGAAGGACATCCCTTCCAATGTTGTAGCTGTAGGAAATCCTTGTCGAGTACTCAGAGAAATTAATGACTATGACAAAGAATTTTATTTCAAGGATTTAAGGGTATTAGAGAAATAATAAAAGAAGTCACACTTTACTTCATGTGTGGCTTCTCTTTATAAGCTTGAACAGTCCAAAACTTCAATAAAAACGTTTAAGAAGTGTTTGACATTATTAAAAAGGCGCGAGAAAAGTCTTTAATAAATCGTTGGAATCATCCCTCCATCCATTCGGATTGGGGACCCTTTAAACGCTGAAGCATATGGACTACATAAGAATACAGCGAGTCTTCCTATCTCAATCGGTCTAATAAATCGCTGTATGTCAGATTGAGGTTGATTATGGATCATAAAATGTTCTTCTTTTTCTGCAAATGTCATGTCTTCATCATTGTATAATCCCTCAATAATTTGTTGAACATTTTCAGACAGAGTGGGTCCTGGCATAATTGTATTAACCGTAACTTCAGATCCTTTTGTTAAAATGGATAAACTCTTTGATAAAGACAAGAGCATGGATTTTGTCATACCATATTGAGGCATTAGCCCAGAAGGCATTACTGCTTCTTCACTCGCAATAAAGATAATACGGCCATCATTATTTTCTAACATTCTCGGTAAATAATATTTGGATAAGCCATTTGCCGCCAAGACGTTGGTACGGAAGTATTTCTCCCATATGTCATCGGTGATTTCTTCATATTGCATTATTTCATAGATGCCCATGTTGTTAATTAAGATATCTACATCCGGGAATTTCTCTAATAATGCTTTCCTTTGTTGAATATCAACAATGTCAGCTGCAGCATTTAGCGGCGTAGTAGCTGGATAAGCTGTCTTGATTTCCTTAACAATTTCTTCTACATCTTCATTATTCCGCCCATTTATAAGGACGTTAACCCCTTCTTTAGCTAGTTCTAAAGCAATTGCTTTCCCTATTCCCTTTGTAGAACCAGTAACTAAAGCAGTTTTATTATTTAATGCCATTTCCATCTTGTTTTCTCCTTTGATATTATTTATTAATGTTATTTTCAGCCCGCCAATTCAATGGGGTATTCCCTTCCCAGAAACGAAAGGCACGATAGAATGAGCTTTGATCTTTATAACCTAGAAGGAAAGCTACTTCTTTAAGATCTAAAGTTGAGTTCGCTAAGTATTCTCTTGCCTGTTCATGACGTACTTCCATTAAAAGCGTTTTAAAGCTAGTTTGTTCATCAGTCAGCCGGCGTTGCAAGGTACGTCCGCTCATACCAAGTTCACTTGCAATATCTTGTAAGTCTAGATTTTCCTTAGTTAAACTGCGTTTTAAAATCCACTTTACTATCTCTTTTATAGAGGGACTGTTCCTGTATCTTTCTAATGTTTGATCCAATACTGGAGTTAAAATCTCCAGCAATTCATCATTGTAAGAAATAAATGGACGATCAAGATCCTCTCTGTTCAATGTCAATCGGTTACGTTCAGCGTTGACTTTAATAGGACAACCAAAGTAATCTTCAAGTTCTTGTAGTTGATTCATTGAATGTGTAAGTTCTACTGAAGTTGCTTTTATAGGCAAACCAGTGCCGCGGCGTCCAAGTTCTAGTAAAAACACAAGTAACGTTCCAATTAGCACTGGCGGTACAGGCAGATCAGCATTCTTCCAAGTGACTTCAATCGTGCATTGGGTACCTTTTTCTACAATTTGAATATTTTCTGGAGGACACATTTTTTTGTAACGAGCCATTCTGTTTAAAGCATCCCTATAGTCACGGGCATGGTATGCTGCCAGTACAGGTGGTGGATATTGAGCAGTTTCAATTGCTGTTGGAAGCATAAGCATTCCAGCGCCTGTGTTATCAATAATGTCAGAAAAAGCTTGCCATATTCTGATATATTGCTCTGTAGTAACCTCTGATTCAGTTATGACGGTGAGAGGCATCTTTGCTTTTCTAACCACTTCTTGAGCAGGAATTCCAAGTTGAAAAAAACCTTTCCAGAGTCCGTCTGGAATCTTTATATAAATTTGTGCAGTCATGAATTGTACCTCTTTCTATCTATACATTAAGTAGTGGACACTTAAGTATGATTAGTTAAAGCGATAGTTATTTTATTTTAATTATAATATCTAGTGAAGTAATTAGCATTTTCCGACAATACAGTTGCAATAGACGTCAATGTGCGCACCCTTGTACCTCCATTTATCTTAAAAACGCAAAAAAGCTCGAAGCCCTTAGCACTAATGGTTTCAAGCTTTTACGAGTCATCAAAAATAGGCCCTGTTTGTGTAATATAACCAAACAGGGCCATGCATTTGTTATTTTAGTCTGAAAAGACGTAAACTGTTCAAGATTACAAGCAGTGCTGCGCCTGTATCACTAAGTACAGCTATCCATAATGTCAACCAGCCTGGAAGGATTAGCACTAATGCTACCACCTTAATCAGGATGGAGAACCAGATATTTTGTTTGATGATGTTCAAAGCTTCCTTACTAAGCTTCATTGTGAACGGGAGTTTTTCCAGATTATCAGCCATCAAGACTACATCGGCTGTTTCAATAGCTGTATCTGTTCCAGCTCCACCCATCGCAATACCTAGGTCTGCAGTGGCAAGTGCCGGTGCATCATTGATACCATCACCGACCATCGCTGTTTGATGCCCCTCCTGCTGTAACTGCTTGATGGACGTTACCTTGTCCTCTGGAAGCAGGTTGGCAAAATAGCGTGTGACTTTGGATTTTTCTGCCATGAGAGCGGCAGTTTTCTCATTATCACCCGTAAGCATGACGATTTCTTTCATCCCTACTGCTTCCAATTGTTTGATGGCCTTTACAGTAGTAGTTCGGATGATATCTTCCACGCAGATGACACCCACAATTTCCGTTTCGTTTCCGATGATGACGATTGTTTTCGCCTGCTCTTGCAACTGTTCAATTACTCCAGGAATATCTGTTACGTTCAATTCCTCGAATAGTTTTCGGTTTCCGGCATAGTAGTTGATACCGTCTATTGTGGCACGGACACCTTTACCAGCAATACTTTGGAAGTTCTCTCCTGTCAACACACTGATTTGTTCTTCCTCGGCATAGTTCACAATAGATTTTGCAATTGGATGGTTAGAATAAGCTTCCAATGTTCTTGCTATATGCAGCAACGACATTTTATTGCCGACAAACACTTCGATATCGGTGACTTTTGGTTTACCTTCTGTTATTGTACCGGTTTTGTCGAACGCAATTGCTTTAATTTTCCCTGCCTTCTCTAAGAAGGTTCCTCCTTTGATCAAAACACCATTTTTAGCAGCATTCCCTATTGCTGAAACAATTGCTATTGGAGTTGAGATAACCAGTGCACATGGACAAGCAATAACTAAGAGTTCAAGGCCCCGATAAAACCATTCGCCCCATGTACCAAGATTCAATAGTGGCGGAGCTGCCATGATGAGCAATGCTACAACAAATACAATTGGTGTATAGATACCTGCAAACTTATCGATAAAAGCTTGTGTTGGAGCTTGCTTACCTTGTGCTTCCTCCACTAATTCAATAATTTGTGCAATTTTTGTATCTTCTACTAATTTGGTTACTTGAATCTCTAATGTACCGTGTTCATTCACCGTACCAGCAAACACCGAATCGGACACTATTTTATCAACGGGAATCGATTCACCAGTTATGCTGGCTTGGTTGACACTGGATTCCCCTTTGACAATTTCTCCATCAAGCGGAATTCTATCACCAGGCCTGACTACGATAATATCAGCTAGAGTGACATCTTCTACGGGGACTTGCATCACGTCGTTCCCTCGCTTGACCCATGCTTCCGGAGGCGCTAAATCCATCAATTCTTTAATGGAATTACGCGTGCGGTTCACTGATTTTATTTGAAGTACCGCCCCGAGCGAGAAGAGCCAAACTACAAGTGCTCCTTCCAGCCATTCCCCAATAATGGCTGCGCCAATCGCAGCAACAGACATGAGCACATTCATATCCAACGAGCGGCTCTTCACTGCATAATAAGCACTCTTCACAGGTTTATATCCACTGATAAGCATTCCTGCTGCAAAAAGGAAAGTGGAGATAATCGACGGAGCATTCAAGAATGAGATACCGTATCCAGCAGCAAGCAAAAGTCCAGAAAGCACAACAGAAAGTGTACCAAAATCAATGGATTTCTTGGCTGGTTCTTCATCCTGACGATTCCTTTTAGATGCTAAAGCCGTTGTATAGCCTGCTTTTTTGACTTCGCGAATAATCGTTTCCTGATTAGAAGAATGCGTAATGTTCATTTTACCTGTAGAGAAGTTGACTTCTACACGCTCTACCTCAGGAATGGTTCGCAAGTGATTTTCAATGGTTTTGGCACATGCACCACAGTCCATTCCCTCTACCAGAAATACTTCATCTTTATCCTTACGGGAATGAATTTGCTCTGCTCCATAACCAAGTTTTGAAACAGTACGAGGTATTTCGCGCAATATGTCTTCATCATTGGAGGCTACCTTCATCTTGCCAGTACTGAATTGTACTTCTACCGACTGTACCCCTTGCATTTTAGAAACTGACTTCTCTATCGTCTTTGCACATGCGCCGCAATCCATTCCAGAAACCGCGTATTGTACCAGATTGGAAGGAGGAAACAAGACTGCTGTTTCTGATCCAACACTATTGGAAGTATCTTGACTGTAGCTCTCATTAGCTGAAGAGCTACAGCATGAAGAACCAACTGGTTCTTTAGAAGTAACGGTAAAACAGCACGAGTCTGTGGTTCCCGATTCATTTGAATCACTGCAGCAGCACGATGATCTTTTCTTTACAGTGGAAGTGCTATAACAATTAGATGCTGGTTCTTCTGCAGAGTTGGAAGAACAGCATAAGGCTGAGGGGTCAGGTTCATCCGGTTCAGTGCTGCAACACGATGCTTTTTCCTCTACTTGGGTGGCAGTTGGAGCAGATGCAGCCATTGAGGTGTTGGAGTTTAGTGATACAGTTGTCTGTTCCGTATTGCTGCAGCAGCTTTGCACTTCATTATTGCTGTTTTGGCAGCAGGACTTTTGTTTAGGCTCTTGCATAAGGCATTCTCCTTTTTAAGACAATACTTTATCTCTATTAAGGACCATTTTGGTCGCTAGCTCGACAATGACATTGTCCTCTAATTTGTAGTAAACCGTTTTTCCTTCCTTTCTTGTACTTGCAATTCCTGCTTTCTTTAAAGTACGAAGATGATGAGAGGTAGTAGCTACACTACAGTCAATGATATTTGCCATATCACAAACACATAGTTCTTCCTCAATTGTTAAAGCACATACAATCTGCAGTCTTGTTTCATCCGCAACCGCTTTCAGTATTTTTGCGACATCAACCGTATTTTGATCTGTCATCTGCTCTTTCACACGATAGACCTTATCTTCATGAATACAAGTAACTTGGCAGAGTGCTTTATCTGAAGTCATATAAAAACCTCTCTTATTAAAAAGTATGTTTGAATGTATTGTAAAACAAACAATTTGAACAATCAAATATATATTTGAGCATTATATGAAAAAAGAAGAAACTTGTTCCAATAAAAAAACCGACTGATGTCGGTCCTTTCACTCTTTTCCATCTTTACTCCACATTGTTTCCGAGTTATGATGTTGCGAAGTATATTCCAATTGTATTGTAACGTGATGTATTTTCATTCATTACAATGTGACAAGATAGAGCATTTGGACCTCATAATAGCCCATTGATAAAGATTATGTACTTTTACGGCCTCTGTTGGCTGCTCTACTATCTTTAAGACACATTGTGGAGAAACATTAGATGGAGTTTTCCTATATAAATCTTTAGTGAAGCACCAGCCACGAATTAAGATCAGAATTGTTATTAACACACTAGCAGCGGGATCAGCCTCACTCGGAAATAGAATAGAAGTAATGCAAGGATAGCCCTTATATGGCCTAGTATATCGCGCCTATCATATGCAAGAGCAAAATAGAAATGCGTGTCCCTTCAAAGGACACGCATCACTCATTTTTTCTTCAGTTTATACCCTATTAAAAGTATCAGTACCCATATAGGCAATATATAAAGAGCCAAACGATAATCTGGCATGAAGCCTATAATAACAATCACCGCTGCTAGGAATAGCAGCACAACATAATTGGAGATAGGATACAATGGCAGCTTAAAGGATAACTTGCTTGCTGCTTCCTTTCCTATGCGCTTTCGAAATGCTAAATGAATGATAATGATCATACTCCAGTTGATTATGCCTGCAACTGTTGCAGTTGCCATGACGTAGCTAAATACCTTTTCTGGCATTAAGAAGTTGATAATAACAGCAATTCCTGCCACTCCAGAAGAAAGTAAAATAGCTGGTACTGGTGCACCTGTCTTTTTCTCAGTACGCTGTAGAAACTTTGGTGCGTTACCTTGTTTCGCTAACGAATGCAGCATACGTCCATTACTGTACAAACTACTATTGTGCGCCGACACAGCTGCAGTCAAGACAACAAGATTCAATATTCCAGCTGCTGCCGGTATACCGACTCCGCCGAGTATTTGGACAAATGGACTGCTTTCCCCGTCTATTTGATTCCATGGGAAGATAGACGTAATTACAATCATTGAACCAACATAGAAGATTAAGATGCGATAAACAACCTGATTGATTGCTTTGGGAATCGTCTTTTTTGGTGTTTCAACTTCACCCGCTGTTATACCTACTAGTTCGACACCCCCGAAGCTAAACATAACAGGTACAAGCGAAAGAAGAATGCCTATCATCCCGTTTGGCAGGTATCCTCCTTCATTAAATAAGTTGGAGAAACCGGTCGGTACACCATTATTTCCAATACCAGTGAAGATGATTAATAAGCCCAGAATTATCATACCTATAATAGCTACCACTTTGATTAGAGCAAAATAAAACTCGAATTCGCCAAATAACTTGACGCTCAATAAGTTAATGCAAGTAATCAGGATAAGAAATCCAAATGCTGTCAGCCAAGTCGGTACTTCCGGAAACCAATATTGAACGTATATGCCGACGACCGTCAACTCAGCCATCGTTACTGCTACATAATTGAACCAATAGTTCCATCCAGAGAAAAATCCGAAAAAGTCTCCTAAATTCTTATACGCATAATAACTGATTGAACCTGAGTTTGGCGTATCAACTGAAAGTTCACCCAGTGCTCGCATGATAAAGAAAATCATCAAGCCGCCTACCAGATAAGCAAGTGGGATAGCCGGTCCTGCTAATCCGATGGAAGAAGCAGAACCATAAAATAGGCCCGTTCCAATTGCTCCGCCCAGTGCAATCATCTGTACATGACGGTTTTTTAAACCTTTTTGTAAATCATTAGTCGATCGGTTGTTTCTTTCCATAACAAAAGCTCCTTGCTACCTATCTTCTCACGTTGTTCTATATTGTTTGATAGCAAACAATTCACCAATAGGCCATCTAATACAGAAAATGAGTGAACAATGTGGGATATTTCATATGATATATCAAATAAACTTAATGATAAACCTATAAAGAAAAATCACTCCTTAACTTTCTATGTGCACATTGTACCATTGTAGGTTCTTCCTTCAATAAAAAGTCTCTTGTAACCGAATTAGAGCTATTACTTCAACTGCCATTCATTTACCTTTCTGCCAATGACACAAAATGCTCTTTTGGAGCTATATCCTTGATTCACTAACCTCTCTACAGTTATTTATTGCCTATCTAAACTTTAATATAGCTTGAAAGTGAAAGAAACATCGATGAAAGAACAACTCATTCAAAAAAAATAATATATTTTCTGGATTCTTTAGGTAAAAAAACTCCCCTTTCAGTAAACAGTTTAATTTTCAACTGTCTACTTGAATGGGGAGCATACAAACCGATCTTCCGCTTTCCTATCTTAACTAGGTTTAACTAAGATCTTACATTCATTTTTATCACTTATTAGTTTTTCAAAACCATCTTCTACAATGTTATCTAACGCTATAACACTTGTAATAACTGGCTCAACATTCAATGATCCCTTCGCTAACAAATCAATTGATTGAGCAAAGATATTATTGTAACCAAGAGAGGAATTTATTTTCTTCTCACTGACTACTTGCATTGTCGGGTGGTAGTTAACTGGATTCGCAAAAACACTGACAATCATGAATTCTCCATTAGGTTTGATGCAATCAAGAGACTGGTTGAATGTAGCTTCCACTCCAGCAACATCAAAGGAAACATCCACTCCGCCATTCGTATTATTCTTAATGACTTGCACTGCATCTTCCTCTATCGGGTTTATAACGATATCCGCACCCATTTCTAAAGCTAATTTTCTGCGTTCCTCACTAACTTCAGCCACAAAGATCTTGCTAGCTCCTGCTGCTCTCAAACTTTCTGATAAGAGCAGTCCGATGGGTCCTGCACCAAAAAGCGCTACGCTGTCGCCAATTTTAAATTTGCTTTTTCTGATTGCTTGTAATACAACAGCTAGAGGTTCTATTAATGCTGCAAACTCATAGCTGAGTGTATCCGGAAGTGCAAATACATTTGCTTCTTTTACTACAACGTATTCTGCAAAACCGCCATTCTCATGAATTCCGTATGACTTCATGTCAGGACATATATTATAATTACCCGTTTTACAAGTATCACACTCTCCACATCCCCAAATCGGTTCAACAGCTACTCTATCGCCTGTTTTAAATCTAGTTACATTGTCGCCCACTTCAACAATTTCACCTGTAAACTCATGACCCAAAATCATCTTGTCTTCTGTTACAAAGGTCTTATGTAGGTATTCGTGTAAATCAGTACCGCATATACCTGCGAATTTAACTTTAATTTTAACCGTATCCTTGGATACTTCCGGTTCAGTGATATTCTCAACTTTTACATTTTTCGATCCGTAATATACTAAAGATTTCATCGTATTATCCCCTTTTTCAATTAACTAGTTATGTCCTAGTCTCTATTAGTTTGTAATGTCTTTTATGTATTGTCCAATATCATTGCTTTGTTCATCGAGATTTTGTATGTCTTCCATGAACTCCACCATTACACGGGATTGTTCTTCGGAGGCAGTGGAAACTTCACCGATACTCACAGTCAAATTCTCCATGTTTGTCCGTATTTCCTGAAGCGATTGACCGATCGTACCGACTGCTTCCTTCGTTCCGATGGAAAGCTTACGTATTTCATCTGCCACGACTCCGAATCCTCTCCCAGCATCACCAGAACGGGCTGCTTCAATAGCTGCATTCAAGCCTAACAAGTTGGTCTGTGTAGAAATATCTTCGATCAGTTGTACAACCTTACTAATCTCCTGAGAATTCTCATTTGCATGGGCTGCTTGACCATTGATATCCGTACTCGTAGCGGAAAGCTCCTCAGCCTGCGCAGCAACTTGCTGTACTTTTCCTTGCAGACTGCTGACAATAGCACGTAATTCATCCAGCTCTTCATCTAATATTTCTTCATCTTTTAAGGTTTTGGTGATTTGAAATACACCGACAATCTCTCCGTTTTCATCACGAATAGGATTAGCGGAGTATTGCATACCGACACCATATCGCTCTTTTGGAATATGTATTTGTACCTTTTCTCCATGTAGTGCTTGACGCAGTATATCGTTATCCTCGGAAAAAGCAAAATCGCCGACATTAACGCTATAATCAAAGTCTTTCGACTGGGAAGAAAAGATAAAATTCTCTGTGTCGGTAACGACAACAGCGCAATTCTCACCAAGGTTTTTTTTGATTTCAGGTGCTAGATGGACCAACGCTTGTAATGTTAGATTCATATTCTAATCTCCTATTCCTGGTTAGTTACTTTCTTCATTGTTTCGATGATTTGTTTGCTCTTTTCGTCCAAAGCTTCTATGTCACTCATGAATTCGACCATGACGACAGACTGCTCCTCTGATGAAGTGGAGACTTCATTAATGCTGAGTGTCAGGTTTTCAATGCTGGATCGTATCTCGGTCAAGGAACTACCAATTGTCTGCACTGCTTCCTTCGTATTGTCGGAAAGTTTACGGATTTCATCTGCCACTACGCCGAAGCCTTTTCCTGCTTCCCCAGAACGAGCTGCTTCGATGGCTGCATTTAATCCAAGAAGATTTGTCTGTGTGGAAATTTGTTCAATTAATTGAACCACTTCACCTATTTGGCGGGAGTTTTGGTTTGCATTGTTCGCTTGCTGGTTAATGTCACTACTAGTAGCAGAAAGTTCCTCTGCTTGTGCAGCTACATGTTGTACCTTACCTTGCAATGCATCGATGACCTCATTCAGTCTGCTAAGCTCCTTATCCAGCTTATCTTGATGCTCCAAAGTCCGAGATAAAGACAAAAGACCAACAATTTCGTTTGTTTCCATATCCCGAATAGGAGTTATGGAAGTTACGACCGGTACGCCGAATATTTCAGGATCTTCGGTTTTAGAAATAATGTGTTCCCCTTTGATTGCTCGCAAATAAACCTCGTGTTCATCAAGTCTTGATTTTCCTGCTTCAACGTCCAGCTTCAAAAGCGTTGATGGGGCAAAATATACAAACTTCTCTGTATCCATTACACCTATCGCGGCTGTCGGGCCTAGTGTATCTTTTATAATGGGGGCAATATTTACTACTGCCTGAATTGTAGAATTCATATATTACAAGCTCCTTTACACATGATTCTTCTTTATATCGGTAAGAAGTACTAGAAAGTGAAGTTTTTCACTAGAAAAGGTCTAATTTTGTCACATTTTGTAGAAAATAAAATTGCAATGCGACACTAGGAAAGTGTTTATTTGCTATATATTCCCCTGCTTCTTTAACTTATTTTGTCTTTCACTTTGTCTATGCAGGGGTATCAATACTAGGAATCTTGCGGTATTCTTTGGTGGTTTATATTAAATTATATTTTCTTAATGAGTTTGAAGTATCTCATGTATGGTACATCCGAGTTAGCCTTATTTATAAATAATTAATTTTGTCTATTGCTATATAATTTGTGTATGTTAATATAATAGGTGCATTATTTGGAAAGCTGCTATTCAATATATCTGGATCTTTCCAAGCAGATAATTTTTGACCACTTCTCTCTTAATGAGAAGTTTAAGGGCCATACGGACAGCCGGGTCAAATGCCGATTGGCAACTTTAGTTGCCCTATTGATTGAGTTAGAAGCTCAAATTTTATAAGTTGGTTACTTTACAACCAGTGCATTTGCACATCAACTTGTGAAACGGTCAATAAGAGTGGTAAAAGTAATTATTTGCTATTAGACTCTGATCCTTTTTGATATATTCTTGAATATTAAAGAGCTTTCTTGCAAAAGTTTTAGTTTAATAAACTGCTTTTGTTCTGGAGTACCTATGCTATTTTAATATTGATAATTATATCTAAAGCAAGTGTGATGCGCGATTAGGCGTATTTGGCACTTGCTTTTTTGTTTTTAGGGAAATAGATCAAGGTATCCTTTCCTGTAAGCATGCAAGTGGCATTTACTCTAAGCTTGGTTGTTTCGGTATTCTTCTTTACTAGAAAAAATCTATCTTAGTTAGGAGACAAAAGAATGGGTAAAGCACTTATTATTGGCGCTGGCGGCGTGGCATCAGTAGCTGTTCACAAAGCCGTTCAAAACAGCGAGGTATTTGAAGAGATTTGTATCGCTAGCCGTACAAAATCTAAATGTGATGATTTAAAAGCTAAATTAGATGGCGGTAAAACAAAAATCACCACTGCACAGGTGGATGCGGATAATGTTGATGAGCTTATCGCTTTAATAGAAGAGGTAAAACCGGATATCGTGATGAACTTGGCTTTGCCTTATCAGGATTTAACGATTATGGATGCTTGTCTTGCAACAAAAACACACTATATGGACACGGCAAACTATGAGCCAGAAGATACAGCGAAATTTGAATATAAATGGCAGTGGGAATACCGCGAGCGTTTTGAAAAAGCAGGAATTACAGCTCTATTAGGTAGCGGTTTTGATCCAGGCGTAACAGGAGTGTTTTCTGCATATGCACTAAAGCATTACTTTGATGAGATCGAATATATCGACATTCTTGATTGTAATGGCGGAGACCACGGCTATCCTTTCGCAACGAACTTCAATCCTGAAATCAATATTCGCGAGGTTTCTGCTAACGGAAGGTATTGGGAAAATGGTGAATGGATTGAAACGAAACCGATGGAAATCAAGCGTGTTTATGACTTCGCTGAAGTTGGCGAGAAAGACATGTATTTGCTTTACCACGAAGAGCTTGAATCTCTTGCAGAAAACATCCCAGGAATTAAGCGTATACGTTTCTTCATGACATTCGGCGAAAGCTATCTTACACACCTTAAGGCTCTTGAAAATGTAGGAATGACTTCTATTGAACCAATTGAGTTCGAAGGAAAAGAAATTATTCCACTTCAATTCCTAAAGGCTGTACTACCAGATCCAGCAACACTTGGACCACGTACAGTTGGAAAAACAAACATTGGCTGTATCTTCAGAGGTAAAAAAGACGGTCAAGATAAAACATACTACGTATACAATGTCTGTGACCACCAGGCATGCTATAAAGAGGTTGGTTCTCAAGCCGTCTCTTACACAACTGGCGTCCCTGCCATGATTGGCGCATCTATGATCCTGACTGGAAAGTGGAACAAACCGGGCGTATTTAATATTGAAGAGTTTGATCCAGATCCATTCATGGAAGAGTTGAACAAATGGGGACTTCCATGGGTAGAAGATTTCAATCCTGTGCTAGTTGATGATTCAGTGGTTAAAGAACAGGAGTCAGTACGTTAACATGCGGTTTGAAGAATTACCAACCCCTTGTTACGTAGTTGATGAAGATCTTATTGAAAAAAATCTTGAAATCCTTAATGGCGTCATGCAGCGTACAGGAGCAAAAATTGTGTTGGCGCAAAAAGCTTTTTCCATGACAACAATGTACCCTTTGATTGGAAAATATTTAAGCGGCACAACTGCGAGCGGCTTGTTCGAAGCTCGTCTAGGTTATGAGGAAATGGGCAAAGAAAATCATGTCTTTGCCCCTGCCTATCGTGAAGATGAAATCGACGAGATCATATCCATTTGTGATCATATTATTTTCAATTCCTTCTCTCAGTTGGAGAAATTCAAAGATAAAGCTCTTCAAGCCGGCAGGAAAGTTGGCTTGCGAATTAATCCTGAATGCTCTACGCAAGATGGACATGACATCTATGATCCATGTGCGCCAGGTTCCAGATTCGGTGCGAAACAGGAAGATTTTTCTTCAGATTTGCTTGATGGTGTCTCAGGACTGCACTTCCATACCCTTTGTCAGCAGAATTCGGACGATTTAGAGACAACTCTAAATGCGGTGGAAGAAAAATTTGGTCAATGGCTGCCACAAATGGAATGGATCAATTTCGGCGGCGGCCACCATATCACTAGAGAGGATTATAATATCCCTACACTAGAAGCTTGCATTAAAAGAATGCAGGATAGATATGGTTTAGAAGTATATCTTGAGCCCGGAGAAGCTATTGCGCTTGATGCAGGCTATTTGATTACATCTGTACTCGATATTCATAAAAATGAAATTGAAATTGCCATTCTTGATACCTCAGCAACTTGTCATATGCCTGATGTATTGGAAATGCCATATCGCCCTCCCCTATTTGGTTCAGGCGAAACTGCCGAGAAGCCATTCACTTATCGACTTGGCGGACAAACCTGCCTTACTGGCGATGTAATAGGAGATTATTCTTTCGATCAGCCATTAAAAAGCGGCGACAGATTGGTTTTTGGAGACATGGCTATTTACTCAATGGTGAAAACGAACACATTCAACGGTATGCCGTTACCAGCCATTGCGGTCCGCGATAAAGATGGCGATTGCCAAGTTGTACGCGAGTTTGGCTATCAAGACTTTAAGATGAGATTAGCTTGAAAATAAGACGTTCGTTTAAAGTTAAGATATTTTAAATATCAAACTATTTTAGTTCCTTAACTAACAACAAGAAAAGGTCAACCTAATTTGGGTTGACCTTTTCTTGTTTCTGATGCTTATCAGTTTAATCATTACATGCACGCTTAGCTGGGATTAGGGACATCGAATAGATGAAGTTATTTCTTACATACAAAAAGGCTGTCACAATTAATTGACAACCCTTTGTACAAACTCTATTTCTTAATACTCATCTGATTCGCGACTATTTTCCACTGCTTCATCGGTTGCTTCATTGGCCGCTAGTGAACCTTGTCCGAATTTAGTTTTTCCTGCTTCACGCCCTGGAAGTTTATCTTCCTCGTTATTTTCTTTGATTTCTTTCAACTTCGCTTCAATGCCTTCCTTTACGCGGCGGCCATACTCTTCATCTGCTTGTGTGAAGTGTTCAATCATAGCGCTTTGAATTGATTCATCACACACCGCTAACGCATTGGACAAGTTATTGATTAACTCATCTCGCTCCCAATCTTCAAAATTGCGATAGGTTTCGCCTGCTTGTCCATAGTTATTCGGACGATCGATTGGCGCGCTCATTGCTGCTGCATTAAACGTAGGGCGATGCTGCGGACGCTCTCCTTTATCTGCTTCCTGTAATCCGCCTAGCATAGATGGTTCATAATTGATATGTGGATTATCACCGGACTCTTTTGGATCACGGAAATCCATTTGTCCACGATGCTGATTGGTGTGGATAGTTGTTTTAGGTGCGTTGACCGGCAGCTTCAAATAGTTCGCCCCTACTCGGTAGCGCTGTGTATCGGAATACGAGAAAGTACGGCCTTGCAGCATTTTGTCATCAGAAAAGTCCATTCCATCGACAAGTACGCCAGTACCGAATGCAGCTTGCTCAATCTCTGCATGATAATCAACTGGATTACGGTCTAAGACCATCTTTCCTACTGGAAGCCATGGGAATTTATCTTCCGGCCATAGTTTTGTGTCATCAAGAGGATCAAAGTCCAGTTCCTCATGGTAGTCATCCTCCATGATCTGAACAAATAGTTCCCATTCGGGATAATCTCCTTGCTCTATTGCCTCATATAGATCCTGTGTAGCATGACCAGTGTTTTTCCCTTGGATATAATTGGCTTCCTCCTGGGTCAAGTTACGGATGCCTTGCTTCGGTTCCCAGTGATACTTCACTAGGACAGCCTCACCCTTTTCGTCAACCCATTTATAGGTATTAACGCCTGAACCTTGCATATGTCGGTATGTTGCAGGTATACCATATGGAGAGAACAAGAATGTAATCATATGCGTTGCTTCTGGAGAACGTGAAACAAAATCAAACATACGCTGCGGGTTCGGAACATTTGATGCTGGATCAGCTTTAAATGCGTGAATCATGTCTGGGAATTTCATCGCATCACGGATAAAGAAAATCTTAAGGTTGTTACCAACCAAGTCCCAGTTACCATCTTCTGTGTACATTTTTACAGCAAAACCACGAGGATCCCGCTCTGTTTCAGGTGAATCTTTTGAGCCTGCTACAGTAGAGAAACGAACCATTAAAGGTGTTTTCTTACCAGCGCCTGAAAAGACTTTTGCCCGCGTATACTTCTCTACAGGCTCGTCCCCTACTTTTCCGTATGTTTCAAAATAGCCAAATGCACCAGCACCTCTTGCGTGTACCACACGCTCTGGTACCTCTTCCCTGTCAAAATGGGAAATTTTTTCGATGAAATGATAATTCTCAAGTGTTGCCGGACCACGGTCACCAATCGTACGGATATTCTGATTATCCGTTACAGGATGCCCCTGTCTAGTGGTTAAAGTTTTTCTCTCAGCATTTTTATCTTTATTCTCAGCCAAATTGGTGTACCTCCTTAGATTATTCAAAATAATACTAACATTCCAATTTTAATTCTTCAATTAAGACACTTGTTATTTAATAAAAGTTATTCAATTGTAATGATTATAATA
>NZ_NPBJ01000003.1 GCF_002272075.1 Terribacillus saccharophilus | reverse complement strand
AATAAAAGTTATTCAATTGTAATGATTATAATAAATCTGTCTCACCAAAATTTAATTGATACCATGCAAAAACGCTTTCTCAAGAAATCACCCAATACATACTAAATTTTACCCGACTTGTATTAGAATTAAACTTGAAGAATTTGTTGTTACAAGCACATTTATAAATAGTATGACTAACATGCAAAACTTTTATGATGACTTCTCCAGCAATTCAGTAATTATTTAGAGAGTTTTACACCTAAAAGTGTAGATTGAGCTGTTCCATGCAAAAATTTCGAAATCTAAATATCGTATATAAAAATTTAAAATAAGTGTGACCGTGTGACCTATTTATAAATTAGATTTAGTATTTTGTTTAGAGAACTAGCACTTATAATTAAATAACGAAAGGAGAAGTCTAATAACAACACAAATTTCATTCCAACAAGTAGATGTATTTACAAAGAAACCTTTCAAAGGCAATCCTGTGGCTGTTATTCTGGACAGAAACGCTATCTCGACTTAAGATATGCAGAAAATAGCAAATTGGACTAACTTCTCTGAAACTACCTTTGTTTGCAAACCGACACATCCGTAGAATACGGATTTTTACCCCAAACAATATATTGCCCTTTATCTTTTTGTCTTTTTTGATTCAAAATTAATAAAGACTGTACACTGTGAGAAAAGTACAGACTTTACTATTTAGTTATTTTTTTTGATTGATCTTTGTCTGGATTGTTTGTAGCAGGTACTAGTTTTCCGATGTTAGCCGATGTTGGAGGCATTCTTTCCGTTTTATTGATTCCAGTGATGATATGGTATCGTCGAAGCAAGATTTGAAGAATAGCAGTTTATAAGAAAAGGCTGTACATCAATACTTTGTACAGCCTTTTTGTTCTATCTTCATTAACTCTGATTATCAAACCACTGATGCTCCATCATATAAGCAACACTTTCTTCCACTGTTCCCAAAAGGGTATGCTTGGATAATATCGTTTTCCTTTTCAATACGTAAATAACCGCTTCTGGCATTTAAAAGAGAATTGATCAGCGCACAGACTTAACTCATTCTTATGTATTGGTTATTTTTTCATGTTAGGATGTTAGTCAAACTGGGTATAAATATGATAGCAAAAGTCTGACAAGAGCTTTTGCAGTACAAAAACAGGAGGTGCCCTCTCATCACCAATTTAATAGAATACTTCGCAAGTAATTTCACATTTATACTTGGATACACATGGGATCACATAAAGCTTGTCGGTTTAGCAATCATAATTGCTATCGTGATCGGTGTTCCATTAGGAATCTATTGTTCCGTCAATAGATTCGCCGCCTCAACTATTCTACAGATTGCTTCCATCATGATGACTATTCCAAGCCTCGCTTTATTTGGAATCATGATTCCCGTACTTTCGCTTATCAACGAAGGAATAGGTACGTTACCAGCTGTTATCGCACTTGTACTCTACTCACAGCTGCCGATCATCCGAAATACATACACGGCCATCAGCAATGTAGATCCCGACATACGTGATGCAGCAAATGGAATTGGTCTCACAACTTTTCAACGTCTTTATAAAGTGGAGCTGCCGAATGCCATGCCTTTGATCATGGCTGGAATCCGCACCGCTACTGTACTCAATATCGGTGTCGGCGCCATTGCAACGCTAATCGGCGCAGGAGGCCTTGGCGGCATCATCTATCAAGGAATTTTGCGTACTAATAACACAATGATCCTCGCAGGTGCAATTGCTGTCGCTATATTGGCATTGATTGCTGATTTATTCCTGCGCTTGATTGAAAATCTATTTACGCCAAAGGGTGTAAAAAAATAATAAGGGAGACTATATGATACATTTCAACGATGTCACAAAGATATACAACGGCAATGTAAAAGCGATCGAGGATATGAATTTCACCGTCGAAAAAGGTGAACTGGTCATCATGCTAGGCCCTTCCGGCTGTGGAAAGACGACTTTGCTTCGTATGGTAAATCAACTCGAAAGCATCACAGACGGTGATATCATGCTCAACGGCAAGAGCGTCCGCCATTCCAACAAAATTGAGATGCGCCGAAACATCGGTTATGTTATTCAATCTAATGGCTTGTTCCCGAATATGAATATTGAGGATAATGCCATGATTGTACCAAATCTTCTAGGCTGGGACCGTAAAAAAATGCGCGACCGTTTTAATACTTTGATGGAACTTGTAGGGTTAAATCCAGATGAATATCGAAAACGATATCCGCATGAGCTTTCCGGTGGTCAGCAGCAGCGTGTAGGTGTTGCCCGCGCATTGGCTGCCGATCCGCCAGTGATGTTGATGGATGAACCATTCGGTGCATTGGATCCAATCATCCGCACTCATCTCCAGGAAGAATTCCTGCAAATCCAAAAAGAGCTAAAGAAAACCATTCTTTTTGTCAGCCATGACATTGACGAAGCGGTCAAGATGGCCGATAAAATCGCACTTTTAAAAGGCGGGAAAATGATGCAATACGCAGAGCCTGCCAGAATGCTGAACAAACCAGCCAACAGCTTTGTTGCTGAATTCGTCGGTCAGGACCGCGTGCTGAAGAGCATGAGTCTGTATACAGTAAAAGACCTTGCAAACGCGCTGACACTGAAGCCTGTTCTTGAATCTCCTGATTCTCAAAATATAAACGAAAACCTCTCCTTGCGAGTGGCAATCTCAAAGATTTTAAACCAGGAAGCGGACCAGCTGATTGTAGAGAACGACAATGGCACGCGCAAAGGAAGTATTACTTTGGACTTGATTGAGCAGTTCCTGCACCGCGAAATCAAGGAGAGCGTCTAAGGGGGCAGTAATCATGGAACGAAAAAACAAAACGATCGCCCTGTTTATCAAGCTTATCTTCTGGGCATTGCTCGTTGCATTCTTTATTTGGGCATTCTCCAATAATATGTTCAGTACGATTTGGGAACAGCCGGATACTTTCCTGCGCTTACTCGGTGAGCATATTACAATCGTGCTGCTTTCAGGAGCTGCTGCTGTGCTGATTGCTGTACCACTCGGCATTTTCGTTACTAGGCCTAAATTCCGTAAATCGGAATGGCTGATTGTCGGAATAGCGAATCTCGGTCAGACGATTCCGAGCTTAGCTGTGCTTGCACTGGCTATGGGCTTCCTAGGTATCGGAATCAGCGCAGCAGTAGTTGCCTTATTCGTCTATTCCCTGCTTCCAATTCTGCAGAATACGATTGCAGGCATCGATTCCGTTGATGACAACATGATCGATGCAGCCAAAGGAATGGGACTCACAAATGCTCAAATCCTCTGGAAAATCGAGCTGCCGAATGCACTCACGTCGATCATTGCAGGTGTTCGAACAGCATTGGTCATCAATATCGGGACCGCTGCCCTCGCCTACCTTGTCGGTGCTGGCGGTCTAGGTGTATGGATATTCACCGGTATCCGTCTATTTGATAACGCCTTTCTGATGTCTGGCGCCGTCCCTGTCACCTTGTTGGCCATCCTGATTGATTACTTGTTCAAATGGCTGCAGTTTGCTTTGGTGCCAAAAGGGCTTCGTCTAGCCAGGAAAGCACAAAACGCATAAAGAAAGGATACCAGAGGTTATGAAAAAACGATTATCTCTATTTGTTTTATTAACATCTATATTACTAGTGTTAAGCTCGTGCAGTCCCGGCGGGAAAAATATCACAGTCGGAGCCAAGACCTTTACAGAGCAGCTGCTTCTAGCCAAAATGACAACCTTCATATTGGAGGATAACGGTTATAACGTAGAAGAAATTCAGAATCTCGGTTCATCCGCGATGCGTCAAGCAATTGAAACGCAGCAAGTCGATATGACATGGGAATATGTAGGTACAGCACTGGTATCCTATTTAGGTGTGGATCCAGTAGTCGATAAGATCGAAGCTATGGAAACCATCCAGAAGCTTGATAAAGAAAACGGTGTAGCATGGACAAATTTGACCGATGCCAATAATGTCTATGTGCTCGCTATGAAACAAGAAAGAGCAGATGAGCTGGGTATTGATACAATCAGCGATTTAGCTTCTTACGTGGAGGATAACCCAGATGAACTTAGCTTTGGGATGGAAACCGAATTCGCTAATCGTCAGGATGGGATGCCAGGTTTAGAGGAGCATTACGGCTTCCATGTTCCTGATTCAAACATCCGGGAAATGGAGATTGGTCTTTACTATTCCGCGCTGAATAATGACGAAATCGATGTGTCCGAAGGGTTTTCCACCGATCCGCAAATCAAATCACTCGGATTAAAAATTCTTGAAGATGATCAGGAATTTTTCCCGTCCTACAACCTGGCTGCCTCTATCAATCAAGACACGTTAGATGAGCATCCAGAATTAACTGAAATACTTGAGCCGCTACAGAAAGCATTGACCGACGATTCCTTACGGGAATTGAACTATCAAGTGGATATTGAACAAAAAAGTGTAGAACGTGTAGCCAAGGATTTCCTAGAAGCAAATGATCTGCTGAAAAACTGAGAAAACGGCCCTGACGAGGGTCGTTTTTGTTTGTTTTTTACACGACTTTAGATACTAACGGATTATTAGGTGCTCCCTCCTACTACAGGTCGTATGGGAGGAAACTTGTCCATCTTTTTCTGTAGATACACGTATATAGACTATATATAGCTAGTATAAAGTACAACCAAACTATTAGAATTCTTACCTCAGTTAATCAGTTTTAACCCGAGTTTGCTTTTAGTTTAATAGACCCTTATTAACGCATAAAAATTGATGGTAAGGGTAATATACCTCTATAAACTATTACTTAGGTGGTGGAAATGTTGAAACAAGAAGAAATGGAAACGGTAAGAGAGTTAATCAAAGACATAGACACTGCGATGCTGACTACCGTTACGGAAGAAGGACTTGTATCTCGCCCTATGAAAACACAAGAAGTAGAGTTTGATGGTGACTTGTGGTTTTTCACTAAAAAAGAGACTGATAAATATGAAGAGATTCTACATGAGCAAGATGTTAATGTGGCTTATGCAGGTAAATCCTATGTTTCCATTCGTGGAAGCGCGGAAATCGTTTCGGATTTAGAGAAGAAAAAGGAATTGTGGAGCAAAGCATATGAGAAAATCATGCAAACTTCGTATGATAGTCCTGATGTTGTCTTGATAAAGATACAAGCGGAAGCAGCTGAATATTGGGATACCGGTAATTTCACGAAGAAAATTGCCTTTATGTATAAACGTATGACTGGGCAAAGTGCAAAATCGACAGATATTAATGAAACGGTTGAATTGAAAAAATAACAGCCCAAAACAGAGAAGAGGCAAGGTTTCTACAAAGACCTTGCCTCTTCTCTATTTTTGTTCAGCAGGTGCGAAAAACCTCATTGGGTTATCATAGCGGCCCCTAATGATAATGATCTAATTAAAAGACCTTAGCATTGCTCTCTATAAATGCGGAATTGAGGTAACTAAAGTTACATATTTCGTGAAATTGCAGATGACCTTCTCACCAATGTGATGTAGAAGATAACCGCAAGTATACTAGTCATAAAAATTGTTATTCCGAAGGGTACAGCAGAATCTTCTCCAGCAATACCTACTAAAGGAGAAGTGATGGCTCCTAATGCAAATTGGAGACTACCTAATACTGCGGCCGCACTTCCTGCAATGTGCCCTTGTGACTCCATGGCCAAAGTAAAGGAAACCGGTGCAATTATTCCAATGGCTACTGCAAATAAGAAGATTGCCAGGAACAAAGTAATGAATGATCCGTGAATTAGCACGATAATCAAGATGAGCGCAGTAGTGATGAAAGCTATCAGCAGTCCGATTCGAAATATACGATGTTCATCCATCTTTTCTGAAAGCCATTTCACTAGCTGTGATCCCAAAATAATTCCAAGTCCATTTAAGGCAAAAAGTACTGAAAACAGTTGAGGCGAAATATCATACATATTCTGATATATAAATGGAGTCCCGGAAACATAGGCGAACACACCGGAGAACAATATGCCATTGACAAGCGCATAGCCCATAAAGCTCCGATCTCGAATCAAAGAACTGTAGTTTCTTAATAGTTCCTTGAAATTGCTTGGAACACGCTGCTCAGCATGCAGGCTTTCTTTTATTCCCCATGTGGCTATGCCTGTTAGAATGAGCCCTAAAATCCCTAGAAAAATAAACACTCCAATCCATGAAGTGAACGTAGTCACCGCACTTCCTGCAGTAGGAGAAATTAATGGAGCTACATTGCTAATCATCGTCAGAAGTGCCATGAATTTGACCATTTCTACTCCACTGTAACAATCACGAACAATCGCACGAGATATAACGAGTCCTGCGGAAGCAACAAATCCTTGAAAGAAGCGCAAAACAATAAACATTCCGATGTTTGGCGCGAATGCACATGCTATAGAAACTAAAAAGTAGAGAAGCATTGATATTAGCAAAGGCTTACGCCTGCCATGAACATCACTTAGAGGGCCTGCAACAAGCTGTCCCAAACCTAAACCTAACAAACTGGCCGTTAGGCTCGCTTGAATTAACGAAGCCGTTGTATTAAAGTCATTCATCATTTCCGGCAGCGAGGAAAGATACATATCTACAGTGAATGGTCCTAGTGCTGAAAATACAGCTAACAGCAGAGCGGTTCTAAAATAATTATTTTGCTTTTTATATTCCATTTATTCATAGCTCCTTTGACACGCAATCTTGCGCTAAATAAAAAAATGCTACTAAGGTTAGGGCAATTTCTTAAATTCAAAACCCAGTTTATGCTTTTTAGCCGACTTGCTTAGTTGGGCGAATGATTACCTCATTTACTGCTGCCGATTCAGGTGTGCCTATTGCATAAGCAACTGCATCAGCTACATCACTTGCTTTTAATCCGTCAGTGCGCTGAAGATTCACTACCCATGCCCTTCTCTCCGGGTCATTTATCGTTGTGTGAAGCTCTGTGTCTACTGTTCCTGGAGAAATAAGCGTGCTGCGAATATTACTTTCACGTTCCTCTTGCCGCAACCCTTCCATTATGGCGCGAACAACAAACTTCGTTCCGCAATAAATAGTACCTTGCTGGAATACCACGTGACCAGCTACAGAGTCAGTCGTAACAATCTGTCCGGATTGTTTTTTCTGCATGATCGGTAACACGGCAGCGATACCATTTAAAACACCCATGATATTGATGTCTATCATCTGTCTCCATTCATTAAAGCGTTTTTCGGAGAGTAATGCTGTTGGCATGATTCCAGCGTTATTAGATAGGCACATCAATACGACCGTGTTTCTCAACTGCCAGGTCGATAACCGCTTGTACTACTTCTTCTTTCGTGACATCTGCTACTGCAATAGAAATATCTGCGCTTGGCAATGCATTCGCAATAGCTTCCAAGCGTTCTTCACGCCGAGCAGCAATCACTAATTTTGCCCCTTCTTCTGCCAGCTTCCTGGTTGTTGCTTCTCCTATTCCACTTTATGCGCCCATGATTACAACGACTTTGTCTTGAATGTTTATCAAATAAATCATCCCTCCTAATGCCGTTTAACCTCTCATACATATTTTAGATAGGACTCATATTTATAACAAATACTTATATCTCATTTCTTGATATGCTTGCTAAGCATTTCTATTTATATATACTAGACTTCATAAGGAGGCATCAGATATGGAATTAAGAGTACTGCGTTATTTCCTTACAGTGGCACGAGAAGGAAGCATTACTAAGGCTGCTAATTTTCTGCATGTTACACAGCCAACCTTATCCCGGCAACTAAAAGATTTAGAACTGGATTTAGGAAAGAAACTATTTATCCGAAGCAGCCACAGTATCTCCCTCACTAATGAAGGAATTCTCCTGAAAAAGAGAGCTGAAGAAATTGTCTATATGGCTGATAAGTTAAAGACTGAATTTCATTCGATGAAAGAAACAGTAAGTGGAGATGTTTATATCGGCGGCGGAGAAACAGACGCCATGAGGCAAATTGCACGGATACTAAAAAAATTGCAGGTAAGTTACCCTAATGTCCGGTATCACATACACAGTGGAAATGAAGAAGATGTGACGGATCGGCTAAACAAAGGAATGCTTGATTTCGGTATTCTGATTGAGCCCGCTAATCTGTCAAAATATAACTATCTGAACATTCCTGCCAAAGATCTTTGGGGAGTTGTGATGAGAAAAGACAGTCCACTGGCAGAGCAAGCTACCATTCATGCAGCAGATTTAATACATCTACCGCTAATCTGTTCAAAACAGGCCATGAATCAGACTTATTCAAAGAATGAATTTGCAGATTGGTTCGGTGAAAATCTGGATAAGTTAAATGTCGTTACTACATATAATCTGGCGTACAATGCCAGCATTATGGTGGAAGAAGGCATCGGTTACGCAATCACTCTGGATAAGATAGTGAACACGTCAGAAGATAGCAATCTCTGTTTTAAGCCTCTTGAGCCTAGACTTGAGTCCGGTTTAAAAATTGTTTGGAAAAAGCATCAGGTTTTCTCTGCAGCTTCCGATTTGTTTCTTAAGGCAATTCAAGCAGAATTATCAAGCTGATAGACGTTCAATAGAACAGGAAATAGTCATATGCTGCCGTGGTTGTGATTGGAGAAGATTACGTAAACGAGGAAATCAAATTAAAGAAGACTGTACACCCACTTAGTGTACAGTCTTCTTTATCTCTTTAAGAGACTTTGTGAAAAACAAAGGCGCCGTTAGAGGAATAGCCCCACAATCGTACCAGTCAAGATAGATCCCATTGTAGCAACCAGCAGAACCTTGAAGCCGACTTTAGCCAGCAGGCTTGCCTGTTTTTGATCTATTGCTTGTACAGTTCCTAAGATCATTCCAATGGATGAGAAGTTTGCGAATGAAATCAAGTAAGCTGACACAATACCTACAGTTTTCGTGGACATGTCAGGTAGTATTTTGACAAAATCAGTGATTGCTACAAATTCGTTAGCAGCTACTTTCGTTCCCATGATGGACCCTGCATTCAGAATTTCAGATGTTGGGATTCCCATGATAAATGCTACCGGTGCAAATACATAACCTATTAGCTCCTGGAATGTCATCCCCACAATGCCATCCAAAATGAAGTTAACCATTGCAAGTAAAGCCATATACGTAAGTAGCATTGCTCCTACGATAAGAGCAGTTTTACCGCCTAAAATAGTGCCATTACCGATAGCTTCAAAGAATGATTTTTCATTATTCATTTCTTTCACATCAATTTCGAGATCTTCTTCACTTGTTACCGGAGCTACAATGGAAGATAAAATCAGACCTGAGAAAACGTTCAATGGCAGTGCCACTAGGACATATTCAGCAGGAATCAGCTGCAAATACGCTCCAAGAGTCGAACAAGATACAGCTACTAGTGATGAACTTGCGACAATAAATAAACGGTTCGGGCTAAGCTTGTGAATTTGCGACTTTACAGATAGAATTGCCGTTGTGTTACCAAAAATCATGGAATTTACGGCAACGAATGATTCAATCTTCGGAAGCCCTGTTATTTTGGAAACGAAACCACCTATATACTTGATTGCGAATGAAAGTATTTTGGTATAAGTTAAAATGGATAATAATGCAGATACAAAAATAATCATCAGAAGAACGTCAATGAAGAAATAACCCTTTTCGGATAAGTCACCCAATATGAATGCAATTCCTTCATGACCAAATGACAGTACTTTGGTAAATACATCTACAATTTTCTTGATGATCGTTCTGCCAATGGAAGTATTCAACAAGAACCAGCCTAAAATAAGCTGGACAACTAGCATGACACCGACAGCTCTATAATTGATATTCTTTTTGTCGTTTGACATAGCCCAAGCAACAGCAATTAAAACAAGTATTCCTAAAATCCCAATAACAATAGACAATTCCTTAACCTCCAACTCTGCAGAACCACAATGGCAACAGTGTAATTTACTTAGCTTTGTTCAATTTTAATCTTCTTATAATAAAAGCAGAGAAAAACCCCCGCCCATTACAAATTGTTAAAATTTTTATTATAAATACCTGATTAACATTTAATCTGTTTTATAAGCTAACTTAACGCTAAATATTAGCATCTATTATTACATATATAACAATGCATGATAACTCTTTTATAAGTAGTTCTATTATTTACATTTTTCCTAAAATACTCTTAACTAATTTATTAAAATTATTTATTCAATCAGAAAAATGGCTAAAAGAAAAACCCTAAAACTCTTTGTTTTAGGGTTTTTCCAAGTAAGGTATTTGCCTCTACAAATCAGTGGGTATATTTAATTGACCATAATATTCCATTTAACTTCCTTATTTCCTCTGATTGACGTTACAATATAAATGACAAAGAAAGGAATGATTATATGATGAAGCCTAGCAAGCTTCCGTATTTGTACACTGTACTGCTTTTGTTAGTTCTAGTGCTTATTGGCTGCACCAACAGTACCAACGAAGAATCAAAAGAAGATTCTTCAGATACTTCTACTGCATCAGCATCTGATCAGCAAGATGAAGAAGCTAATGAAAATGATCAAGTAGATAAAACTGACGATGAATCGGAGTCCAAGAGAGAAGTATCTGCGTCTGCATCTAATAATTCAGAAGAAATAACTCCAGATGCGCCCGAAACTGAAGAACCTAATACTTCTGAGGAAACAACAACTGATAAAGATACAACTGATACATACGAAAATGAAGAAAATGATCTATTGGCTAGTTATTCTGTTGAGGAAATTGAATACGCACGAGTGTGGCTCCAGCTCGGTCCAAACCAGCAGATTGACGGATTGTATGTAAGGAAAATTCCAGCTGGCACAACACTAGAGCCAGATTATTTCCCTATTGTCAGCTACCCTGAAGATGTTGTTCAGCTAAGCGGTTCTCGCATAGTCGATGGATCTGTAACATATAGCAGTAATGGAGATGGTTCGATTAATGTGTACAACGTTCCTTTGCCAGGACGTTGGTATGGTGGTGCACCTTCCCCTCCAGAAGGCTTAGATGAAGGGAAAATGAGAGAAGAACTTGAAAACATTATCAATAATACAGAGCTTGTTTATGTTAATCCTGGAGAAGATGATGCTGTCAAAAAGTTAATTGACTTAATCAATGAATAATTTTTTTTACAATCAGTGGGTTGATTATTGAACAGCACACTTTCGTTTATTCAAGTTTCGCTAAGGAGTGATTAAGATAGTAGCAAACAATGTAATCTACAAAGAAGTCCAAAAACCTAAGCAGCCTTTGCTCTGGCTGATAGTAATATCTATTGCTGCATTGATGTGGTACGGCTTCATTCAGCAAGTCGTCTTAGGAGTTCCTATTGGTAATAAACCTGCTTCAAATGCTGTTTTAATTATATTTTGGATTATCTTCGGAATTGCTTTTCCTTTTATCATGCTTAAATGGACAAAGCTGATTGTCGAAGTGCATGAGGATGGTCTTTACATTCGCTTTATGCCGTTCCATTTACATTATAAGAAGTTTTTGTATAAGGACATCAAACATTATAGATCTATCAACTACAGTCCATTAACGCGTTTTGGCGGCTGGGGTTATCGTGTGAATTTCAAAGGAGAAACGGGTTACATAATGGGCGGGAAACAAGGGATAGAGTTGACTTTAAAATATCAAACAGTAGTGATTAGCACTATTGAACCGAAAGAAATCATTAAGGGAATGGACGCTTTTCAAAAGGATAAATTATAAAATTCGCTTGCCTTGATTGTTAAAAGTTTAAAGTAAAAACTAGCATTTTTCTCGAATTTTCATATTCGGACACCGCTTTTTTAACTCATTAATAAATTCTCTTTTACACATTGGTGAAATCATTACACTGCCCCAAAATGCCTGTTTGGAATAAATCTCAATCGCGTCCCTCGATGACAATATTCTATAGCCTGAGAAAATATTATTTGAAGAAGTAATCTCTGTAATATCTTCGTACAAAATACGACTTTTGTATGGTCCTCCTTGTACTAATAAGAAGTCTTGAGAGTAAACATACTTGATTGAAAATGCTGACCACAAAATTACTCCTGCAGGAATTAAAAATGTACATGTTAATAAAAGAAACGGAAACAAGTCTATTTTGTTAAAAAAGAAGAGTGGCCAAAATGACGCTAAACCCAGTAAAAGAATTGCAATCATCATGAAATTAACGAAAAAGGCATCTATTTTCGAACAAAATACCATCTAACCCACCTCACTTCTATAACACTATATACGAGTCCTGTTTCACAAGGTTTCACATCAGAAAGAAGCTGCCGGGAGTACCCAGCAGCTCATCAGTTTCACTTAATACTCTATCCAGTGACTATATCTCTGAGGCTTTTGCTACCTTCATCTCCACGGCCTGTCTTATATAAGTACACAGATTGTTTAATCTTATGGAAGATTCAACTGCCATGAAACTCCGAACTTATCATCCGTCCAGCCAAATTTCTTACTGAATCCATAATTGTCCAGCGGCATACGTTCAAGTCCATCCTCGTTCAGTTTCTGATAAAGTTCATCGAGTTCCTTTTCCGTGTCACAAGTAACGTAGATGGAGAAAGAAGGTGTAAAGGAAAACTGATGTGTCACATTACTGTCAATGCACATAAATTCTTGACCCTTTAAGGAGAATGCAGCCAGCATTACAGTTCCTTCATCTCCAGGTTCGTTCGCTCCATATCGAGTAATACTTTTAATTTCTGAATCCTCTATGAGTGATATGTAGTAATTCATTGCTTCTTCAGCTTTGCCATCTTGGAACATTAAGAAAGGTGTAACCTTCTCCATTATTTATTACCTCACTTTAATTATTCTTTCATTTCAAAAGCTAGCTCTGTTCGACCGTAAACATGGCATTCCACATGACGGAACCTTCAGGAAATCCAGTAACAGTATTATTGTATCTTCTGCATTGTACCACTTGTTTCCTTTAAGATCGGACTTTTCAGCACAAACATTAAGTAGAAAAAGCCGCCGGGGGAACCCCTAGCAGCTTATCTCCACCTATTCTCTATCCAATGCCCGTAACGCAGGACCCTCTACAACTTCACCAACAGCTGTAAATCGAGATCCATGACAGGAACAATCCCATGTGTGATCCGCGTTATTCCAAGAAACAGGACAGCCGTTATGTGTGCAGGAAGCACTCATTTCGTGCAGCTCCCCTTTTTCATCCCGATAGTAAGCCATTGTCTGACCGTCTTTCTCGAGGATAGCACCTTTTCCATTTGGCAGATTATCTGGTTTTACAACTGTTTCATTGCTGATACGATTCACATCGTCCTCCCCGATACTGACGGCTTCTGCTTCTTCCATCTCCCGGCCAATCTTATATAGTTCGGCAAATTCATTGTCTTTACCATCTATAAGATCGGCGAGTAAGGTAGCTGCGGCTACACCATTGGACAAGCCCCATTTACCGAAGCCGGTTGCTGTATAGATACCGGGAGCATCGTCACTTGCTTTTCCAATGAAAGGCAGCTGATCGGTTGTGAGCAGATCATGGCTGGACCAATGTTCATAAAGTTCCTCCACCCCGAATTGTTCTTCAGCAAATTGATAGATTCGTTCGTATCGATCTAAGACAGAAGAACCATCGCCGGTCACATGGGACTCTCCTCCGACGAGCACGTAATGATCGTCACCTTTTTTCAAGCTACGGATAGATCGTTTTGGCGACTCTAGACTGATGTACATGCCGTCAGGGTACGGTTTCTTGGACTTTATGGCGATACCGTAAGAATTCTTTGGGTTCATATTCGAAGAGAAATATTGATTCTCCACCTGAACAGGGAAATGGGTTGCACTTACAACATGATTCGCTGTAATGGTATGACCATTCTCTGTATGGACGACAGGACGAGATTCCGTATCGAATGAGACAGCTAACGTCTGTTCGTAAATGCTTCCGCCTCGAAGCTCGATTTCCTTCAATAAGCCTATCAAGTATTTCACCGGATGGAACTGGGCTTGCTGACGCATTACAGCAGCTGCTTTGATAGGGATTTCCAACGGCATTGTATCTGCCAGATAACCATCAATTTGTAGCTTGCGGTAGGCCTCTACCTCTTTTTCAATTGTTTCCACACCTTCGTCTAACTGCGTGTAAACATACGCCTCCTGCTCCTCAAATTCACAATCGATTCCATGCTCGGCTGCTGTATCTTTCACATAATTGATCGCCTGCAGATTTGCGCGGAAGTATTGTTTTGCTGTTTCCTCTCCATAGCGTTCAATCAAGCCATGATAAATGATATCGTGCTGTGCGGTCAGCTTGCTTGTCGTGTATCCGGTTGTACCAGAGATCAACTCACGACCTTCGATAAGAACAACGCTTCTGCCGCGCTTAGTCAGTTCGTATGCTGTCGTTATACCAGCGATTCCTGCACCGATGACTAATACATCCGTATCCAAATCTTTTTCTAAAGCTGGATAGGTCGGCATTTCCGTTGAATTACGCCAGTATGATGATGGTTTCTGTGAAAATAGCTTTTTTGTTTGCTCCATAACTGCTAACCTCCTGGACTATTGCCTTTTGGTTATACAGTATCCTGGATTAGCATCAGTCAAACTTTTTCCGGTAAAAGGGCAGCGAAAGTTTTTACCGCTTGCTGAAGTTTCTGACGGGAAGACGTATCTGTCAAAGCCCGTAGCATACCGGTGTAATAACTTTCTAGCTGTCCAGCTGCATTTTTCTGAAGGCCTGCCTTCTCCGATTGCCAAATTTCTTCGTAATGGCTCTCCATAGCTGATGTATACACTTGCAGTATTTCAGCAAGAATCGGTTCCATCAGCTTTAAAAGTTCCTCTTTCAACTTTTCTTTTCCGTTTTCTTGGAAAAAGGCTTTTGGACCGCGATACATTTTTAGCAGTCGAGTAATTTCGCCTTGTTCAAAACGGAACGATGTTTCTGGCGGCGCAGTCTCTGGCAGTTTCTGATCTGCAGGTGCTGCCAAGGATAACGCCTCGTTTACCGTTTGGACGGCTTGTTCTAACCCGCTCCTCCATCGCTCCATCTGCTCTCGTACTGTTCTGTCGACACGAATAGTGACTGCTCGGTATTCCTGTTCTAACTGAATTTGGATTTGACTAGCGAATTCAAGTATTTGCCGTGCTACTTCCTCTTTACCTGCTGCTCCGCTGCTTTTGATTAGTGCTGGATTAAAGCATTGTTTAAACAGATCATTTGCTTCAAGCATCTGTCTTTCTTTAACATAATGCAGCTGTTTTTCAATACGCTGAACAATAGCTTGTTGAAAAACAGGCTGTGTATATGTCCGTGCTTTGGCCAAGATTTCATCCTGTTCCTGCTTATACTGACGGACTTTCCGCAATTTCGCATTTTCATCTAAATCCATTGCATTGCTATACGTTTGCAGCTGTCCATATTGCCTTTTCAATTCCTGCCTGGCGCCTTGAATAATGACTTCTGTCAGCTCGTTGCGGATGAAGCCATACAATTCTTCCTCCAGCTTGTTGAGCCCTGAATTCAGGTTCAGGGAAGTCTGTTTCTCCTGCAAGCCAAGTAAACTGCTCAAAGCAAAAAGGCGCGGCTGTCTGATTTGGAAGTTAGCCAGATTGTCTGCTACATAGGAGGTAACATAATTGACTTCTTCTTCATCCTTTGCTAAATCACTCGCATTTACGACGAAGAACATATTGTCTTTCTCTAAAGCTCCTTTTACCTTGCCCAGCTGCTGGAGTACTTGTTCATCCGCCTTCGAAAAAGCGTGGTTATAATAAGTCACGAAAAGGATCGCATCAGCATGCTTCATAAATTGGAATGTCACATCCGTATGACGGGCATTGACTGAATCGGCTCCTGGAGTGTCTATTAGTGTAACGCCTTGCTTAAGGAACTCATTATCCAAATAAACGGTTATCTGTTCGATAAAGCAGCTTATCGTTTCCTTCGTTACATAATCGCTAAAATCCCCGAACGGAATAGTCCCTTCTGTACCAAGATTAGCGTGTACGACATTGTACCCAGTTTGGACCGCCTGCAGAAACGCTTGATGTCTTTTATCCTTTACAAGATCCGCCGGGTTTTCAGATAAGAAATCCTGCAGGGTAAGCTGCTTTCCGCTCAAGCTTTCAATGTCAGCCTCGATATGCTGCCGAGATTTCCATTTGACTAGCACAGTCTGATGAGGATGCTGACTCGTTGCCTGCTTCAGCATATTGATCGATGCGGTCGTTGGATTCGGCGACACCGGGAGCAGGCTTTCACCAAGCAATGCATTGGCGAATGAAGATTTACCAGCACTGAAAGCACCAAAAAGCACTAATGTGTAATCTTGATGTATAAGTTTTTCTTTTCTATTCTTGATGTCTTCTATTGCTGATTGAAACCCTTCCACGCCGCCCAGGGCAGATGCCGCCGATTCCAGCTGATGAGCCATATCTTCTGCAGTTAGCTTTGTAGGTGAATCAAGTTGTACAATCGGCTCTGCTTCCAGCACGGCCGTTTTACTATTTGGTACAGGTTCTAATAGATCTATGCTATCTTTCAGCTTATATCTATTCGTCAATGCTTGCCTCGCCCGTTCGATAGTTTCTGTATCCATATTCAGATCTGTCTGGTGAATTTGATTTGCGATTCTTTCATAAGACTGCTGTAACTGGTTGATTTCATTATCGACTTGTTCATTTTCAGCTGCTTTTCTTTTTTCCAGTTTTTCTAGCTGTTCCGCTTGCTGGAAGGCAGTTTGAGTCGTAAGGATTGCTGCTTCTACAACTTGGAGGGCAGCTTTTTTGTAAGCCAGCTTGATATGATCCTCGACAGCAGCTGTGTAGACCAATGTATAGGTGCCATTCTTACTCGCCCCTGGTTGAACATGCTGCTCAAGTAAATCAGCTGGCAGCACTACCGCAAAATCCTGCAGCAGCACTTGTACGGATTCCGTATACATCTCATGCTTCCTAGCCCAGTCGCTCAGCTTATCGCGAATCCGCCAGACCAACTGCTTCTCGATTTGCTGATAAATCAGCTCCTCTGTCTTAGCTCGGCGCTGTTCCCGCTCTTCTGCTGTCTTTCGTTTATTTCCAAACAAACCTACTTTAAAGTCTGGAAAAGTGGATTCTAAATAAACTTCTGCTACTTCACGCACTTCAAAAGGCATCAGATTTGCGTTTTTTAAAGTCTGCTGAATAGTCTCGCGTCCGTCTTCTTCTGCAGTTTTTTGTTTCTCTCGCCAATTGCTGGCTGCATCCTCAGCAGTATGATCCAATTGATGACGCTGCTCCAACAATGCTGCTTCTTTTTCCGCTAAATCTTGTCTCACATCCTGCAGATAATTAGCAATCAGGCGCTGTTTCCCTCGCTCCAATCCTGCTTTATGTAACTGTTCTTTATCTGCAAGCAGCTTTTGCATCTTTTCTTTTACAGCATATAGCTGATTATGCTCGTGGTCTTGTTCTTTCAATGTCGTATAGTATACAGCTTCAGGTGTGATATTCCACTGTTCAAATACGTTCGTGACCCCAGTTTGAAAATCGGTCCATGAGAGTTCTTCTTCGCGATGCTTGTCAATTTGATTGACAAGCAGATAAAATGGCTGTTTCTGTTCCGATAGCTGCTGTAAAAACAACAAGTTCACTTCCGACTGTACATGATTATAATCCGTTACATAAAACATACTGTCTACGAGATGCAGTGCCGACTCTGTCATCAGACGGTCTGCATCATCACTTGCATCGATACCTGGTGTATCCATCAAAGCGATTTTGTCTGGGAGTACTGTCTGTTCATCTTGTATTTCGATTCTGCGAATATCTTTATTCCGACAATATATATCCAATGTTTCCTTTCGGTACGGTATTGGAAGTTCATATTTCGTTTCATCCGCTCCATAAGCGACCACTTTCGGCTGACCGTACTGAATGGTAACGATATTAGCACTCGTCGGAATAGGGCTGGCTGGAAGCACTTGGTCACCAAGCAGCGCATTAATAAGCGAGCTTTTCCCGGCAGAGAAATGCCCTGTGAAGCAGATAAAGGCAGTTCCGTTCTCGGCTTTATCCACTAAATCAAGCGCTTTTTTACTATATTGTGATGCGTTTTCTGTTTCGAAATATTGATATAATGCTGACAAACTGAACAATTCCGTTGTTTCCGCTGTTCTTCGCATAGATGATCCCTCCTCTTATGTATGCGCATTCATATTTTTTATTATAAAACAGGAAAACCGCACTTACCATTGTAAATGCGGTTTTCTTCTTATTCTCCCATATAAGGAATACGGACATCAGTGTCCAAAGCACCTGTGAACTGGCTGAATGACAGTTCTCCACACTTGATCCAGCTGCCGAAATCGACTTCGGTCGGCTGCTGATTACCGATAGCAAATGTCATTTTCAATTCCTTTGGTTTGTAAACAGAGGTATGGATTGTTCCTCCCCAATTGCGATACTGATCTGAGAAAACATCATAACTTGGATCGTTCAAGAGACGAAAACCCTCAGCCGCATCAATATTCTCTTTGTAATGCTTCTGAATGTTATCAAATCGCCGTTTACTGTCGACAAGATGATGGCGATTCTCTTTTGTCAGTACGTCAAAGTGGTTCGTACTAAAGCTAGCTTCTCTTACTGCGGTACCGCGCGGACTGCCTTCTACCACTCGACGGACGCCAGCTGCATCATTTATCACATAGTTGAAGGAGTGGCGATGCGGCATTTCTGTCAGTTTATCGACTGCTTCTTCTGTCGTCGAACACGTTTCCAGAATGATACGTGAAAGCATATTACAAATGAAGCCTTCTTCTGGGAATCTTTGGTGCACAAAGTTATAGCCAATGGTCAGACCTTTTTCATTCATGCCATCTATACGTCCGAGAATTCGCTGAGTAGGACCGATTGTAGCAAAATACTCTTGTTCAGATGGCTGATATAAAAGAAAACGTCCTTCATATGTTTTCGGATGGTAATCATAATTCCGCGCAAGAAAGTCATTCCCGGCGACAATTGAACAGCCGGAATTGATCCATTCTTGCTGAAAGCCGCTGTAATCCATTAATGTCTCCTCAATGGAAAGGCCCAATGCATCACTGAGTCCTGTCAGCTCTTCATAAATGCCCGGATGATAGCTCCGGAACATGCGGAAAGCGTCTGCTGAATCAACCGTAAAACGGCGACGGTTCCGCTCTTTTTGTTTTTGCTGATATGCATATAACGGTGTATCTTTTAAGCGTTCTCCTTGCATGACGCCGAAATCATAATGTGATCCACGGTAAGTAAGAACATTGGAATGTATCTGTTTCATAGCGGACCCTTCTTTTCTGCATAGTATTCTTCTATTATCCAATACGATGCAGCGGTGAGGGAAATGATATGCTTATAGCGGCTCAATCTCACACACTGTAAGTTGAGGAGGATATGATTCAAGAATACTCGTATATGTAACTGTAATTTCCTCTCCATTTTTTATGGCGTCAGGTACTGCAGCTTCTTTTAGTATGTAAGGTGTTTGTTCAGTCTTGGGAATGATATATTGGTTATCTTCCGTAATATCCAAATACCCAGTCATTTTTTGCTGGCATTCATCTGACATAGGCTCCTGAATACTGCATCCAGTTAGTAGTATGACAAGTAAAAGTAAACCCTCGAACCATCGCATTTAGACTTCACCATATCGATTTGGTGCGTAATCTGAACCGCTGAAGACATCATCAAACTCTAATAAATCGAGTAAAAGCCATTCCAAATGACATTCCTCCCAACCCTATAAGTTATACTTCATTTTACATACATGGATAGGGTAATGGCTAATTTTAGGTTCAATTACTAACTCAGGGATTACTTTAATAACATACATAAAAATGAGACTGCATAGATTAGCAGTCTCATTTACTTATTTCATTAGCACCATGCTGCTCCAACGATAATAAGCAAAATAAACAAAACAACGATAAGCGCAAAACCTGCGCCGTAACTGGATCCTCCGTTGCTCATGAAAACACCTCCATATATTATATGTGTAGTATATGAATAGCTCTTAACCCTTGTATGGTTATTAACCCATCTGAGCTATAGGATTCGGAGGAACTATTCAAATAAAAAAGCAGCTGATTAAGCCAACCTTTTTATTTGAATTAGCCCTGGATAGCTGAAGCTTAGCGTTAACACACAAGTTAAATGGTGTCCCTAAATGATATGTACATAGCACGAATAATGTTATAGGTATTCACCAATTAATACATAGAATAGCGAAACAGTAACGGGTGTCTCTTTTGAAAATGGGTTATTCCAATTCTATAAACCTCAGAATAATACCCAAGCAGTAACAGTAGACAAACATAAAATATATCATCCTTGAACAAAGAGAGGTGTTTTTATGGGACATGGATCAGGCTTTGCGTTAATCGTTGTATTGTTCATCCTTTTGATCATTGTCGGTGCATCTGGCAAGGGTTACGGAGGCGGCAGCAGCTACTAATTTTATTGTTTTTCTCTAATAAGGCAGACAGGTCAAACGGCCTGTCTCCACTTTTTTCCAAAACCTCCCTTCGTTTTTACAAGAACCCCTTTTAACTAATACATAAAAAAGACAACAAAAAGAAGCAGCTGTCCGCTGCTTCAATCGTCTTCACTATCATATGTGATGGTTACAATTTCTCCTGATTGTGCATTGATGACAACTTCAGCTTCATCGTCAGCTGTTTTAAGCTCAAGCTCATAAACTGGGAGTCCATCTTCTTCATCAAACTCCGCATCTGTTACGCTGCCGCCTACTTCGTCTGTCGCAATTTTGATTGCTTCGTCCATCGTGATTTTCACTTCAGCCTGTGAAGCCTGTTTCTGTGAAGGAGCTGTCTGCTTTTTATCTGATTGCTGTTGATCATCGGCAGATTGTTCGTTTTCACCCTGCTGCTGGTCATCACCAGATGCTTGACTATGATCCGTACTGTCTGTATTCGGTGAAGTTATTTGTCTGCTGCTTTCTTTCAAACTGATTACTTCCCCGGTATTTCCGTTCAGCGTCAAATCATAAAGCTTCTCTCCATTTTCCAAATCGATATCATATCTCGGTTCGCTTCCACTGCGATCCAATTCTATTTCTGTTACGCTTGCATTATATTGCTTTTCCGCCTGCTGACGCGCCTGATCGATTGTCATCTCCGGTTCCCCGGCTGATGCCTGCATCTGATAAATACCAAAAACAGCAACAACAAGCACAACAACTGCAGCAGGTATAATCCACCTTTTTTTCACATCTATCGCCTCCAGCTATTATCTATAGCCAGTATATATCTTCTCCATTAAAAGAATGGTAAGTACTTCATTAGAATTTCATGAGAACTTAAATTGGCAGCCGTACAGTAAACGTAGATCCATCACCTAACGAGCTAGCCACTTCGATCTCCCCATCATGCAGTTCTACCAGCTGCTTGGCAATGGCCAGACCAAGGCCGCTGCCACCTTTCTCCCGAGTGCGCGCTTTATCTACACGGTAGAATCGATCAAAAATACGCCGCTGATCTTTATCATCAAGACCTTCCCCATAATCGGTGACACTCAGGATAGCTTCATTCCGTTCAGCTTTTACAGTAATCTCAATTAGCTCGTCACTGTATTTGATACTATTGCTTAGCAAAATATAGACAACCTGCTTCAGCATATTGCTATCTGCCATAACCATTAATCCACGCTCAGTCCGGACAGTGATTTCCCTTTGGTAAGCTGTTTCCATTGCTGCTGCACACGTTTCTGCTATACTGCCAAGATCAACTGATTCTTTTTGCAGCAATTCTGGATCATCTTTTGCCAAAATCAGCAACTGATCGACTAAAGCCTGCATCCGTTCCGTCTCACTATGGATTGCTTGTACCGATTCCTGCTGTACGGCAGGGTCATCAGCACCCCAACGATCCAACAGTTTACTGTAGCTCTTGATGATGCTGATTGGTGTCTTCAATTCATGTGAAGCATCAGATACGAATTGCTGCTGCTTCGTAAAGTTTTCTTCCAGCTGGTCAACCATTTCATTAAACGTTTCGCTTAGCGCGTGCAATTCATCATGACTTCTGTTTTCAGTTTCCATACGTTTCCACTTTCCGCTCTTGCGTATGGCCTGCATGGTCGAAGTCAAAGCCAGAATCGGCCGGAGCAGGAAGCTGCCCAGCAATCTGCCACCTAATATGGACGGAATCAAAATGATCAGTCCAGCTATTGTTAGACAATATTTAAGCACTTGCAGCGTTTGCTGTAGACTGACAAGTTCCTCTGCAACTTGCATCGAATAAATGCCATTATCCCGGATAACAGGAATCGATACTTCTGCATACCAGCTGCCATTGTGATAATATGTTTGATCCTGTTCCTGTGATGTGAACGTGAATGGAAGCTCCCGATACTTCTCCGCTCTCGTGATCACACCCTCACTTTGTCCGTCGGAGCCAATAAAACGTACCAGCCCTTCAGTTGGCAAATCAGCTTGAAACAAGCTAGTGCGTGACGTATCTTTCCAGTCGACGGTGGCAGCAGTTTCTGCCAAGGCACGCCCTTGTTCATGCAATCGATCAACACTATTATGCAAACTCACTTGCCTGAACAGGAAGTAAATGGACATATTTACGATCAGCAACAGGATCACCAGTGTAACAATTATGTAGAGTTGGATCCTTGTCCGCAGCTTCACTTTTCTTCATCCTTGATTGTATATCCGACACCTCTGACTGTCTTGATTAGCTTGCGTCTTTCACCTGTATCGATTTTTTTCCGCAAATAGCGGATATACACATCGACTACATTCGTGTCTCCGGCATATTGGAAACCCCAGACTCTCTCCAGCAGCTGATCACGTGTCAAAACCTGCTTTTCATGCTTCATGAGGAACAATAGCAAATCGTATTCTCGCGGTGTCAACTCTATTTCCATTTTACCGCGGATGACAGTCCTTGTCTTTTCGTCGAGCGTTAAATCACCAACCTGCAGTACAGTATCTTGTACTGCAGCAGCTGTAACAGTATGGCGAAGGTGTGCACGTATGCGCGCCAATAACTCTTCAATTTCGAATGGCTTCGTCATATAGTCTGTCGCACCTAGATCAAAACCACTTACCTTATCAGGCACGGCATCTCTTGCAGTCAGCAGCATGACCGGTACATGCGCATCTTGCTTACGAATTCGCCGAAGCAGTTCCATGCCGCTCAATGACGGCAGCATCACGTCAAGTAAGATGAGTTGGTAGGAATTCGCATAAAATGCTTCCAATGCATCCAAACCGTCATACTTTACATCAACAGTAAAGCCTTCATGCTCCAGCTCAAGCTGAAGCAGCCTTGCCATCTTCTTTTCATCTTCCACTACAAGGATCGTCGTCTGCTCCATAGGCCCTGCTCCCTTTCCTTATGTCGCTTTGATTTCTCGGTAACTGCCTCCAAAATACAACACAGGATCACCATCACGCAACACCAAGTCTTCCACTTCTCCAATCAGGATAACATGGTCACCGGCTATCACCTTATCGACTACTTTACAAGCTAGATTAACAAGAGCACCCTCAACAACTGGAACTTCTTGCAGCTTTGTGATCGGAACAGGATTCTCCTGCTCTTTCTGCTTGGCGAATACCATGCTGACATCTTTTTGTTCATCTTTTAAAACACTTACACCGAATGAAGGATTAGTTTGCAAAATATCATATAAGGACGCCTTTTTATCGATTGATACGGCAATTAGTTTCGGTTCCAGTGATACTGACATAAAAGCGTTCACTGTCATCCCTTTTACCTTTCCTGCGACCTCGGTTGTAACAATTGTAATGCCTGTTGCAAATTTCCCCATTGCATCTCTAAACGTTCGATTATCCATTCTGCTCCCCCGTTCATTTTGCTATACGTAAAACTATACCATGTAAAATGCGTCGCCTGTCAATTATTCTATCCTAGCCAAGTCCGTCTTGTGCAGCAAAAAAGAAAAAGAGAGGCTATCAGCCTCTCTAGTTTACATAATAATGTTATCGTCTACTTATACTTTATCTTGTGGAAATGCAATGTCGTATATGGCTTCCGGATATGTGGAGATAACTTCTCCGTGCTTATCTGTATCCAAAACATAAGAGCCATTGCTATAGCGGTCATTTGCATTCAAATTCATCGGCTCGAGAATGTGATCTTGCTTATCCTTCGTTTCCATATGAATTGTCGCAGCCTGCTCCAATACGTAGAAACCGACAATTCGATGCGGGTTCTTCTTCAGCTCACGGAGCATGACAACACCGCGTTTCGCTCTGCCAGATGGTTCAAATTCCTTCAGTTTCATCCGTTTTGCAGAACCTCTATGTGTGATGACAACAACACTTGGCGAATGTTTCAGTTCGAATGCTTGGGCACCTACAATATACTCGCCTTCTTTCAGCTGCATACCTTTGACGCCTGCTGCACGTATTCCGATCGGGCTGACTTCTTCTTCAGTAAACCATAAACCATATCCTGAATTAGTAGCCATGAACAGCTGCTTGTTTCCATCTGTAAGGGACACATGACAAACTTCGTCGCCCGCTTTCAGATTGATAGCAGTTAATGATTTGTTCGCTCGTGTTGCTTCATAAAGCTGGAGCTCACTTCGTTTCACAGAACCATTTTTTGTGAAGAAAACAAGGTAACCGCCCTGCTTGAAGTCACGAACCGGAATGCTGGCAATTACTTTCTCATCCTTATCCATGCTCACGATATTGGCTAAATGCTGCCCTTGATCCTTCCAGCGGATATCCGGCAGCTCATGCACAGGCATGAAACTGAACTTCCCTTTATTCGTGAAGACGAGAAGCTTATCAGTCGTATTGATTTCCTGCAAACCGATCAGATGATCCTCTTCCTTGATCGCCAGATCCTCACCATTAGAAGCCTGATAGGAACGAAGACTAGTACGCTTGATATATCCGTCATGCGTAACAGTGACGAGAACTTCCTCTGATGCAACCATTACTTCTAGATTGATTTTCAGTTCTTCGATTTCATCCTCGATTTCTGAGCGTCGATCTGTATGATAAGTCTTCTTGATTGTCCGAAGATCTTGCTTGATCACTTTCAGCAATGTTTTTTCGTTCTTCAAAATATCCTCAAGCTTCTGAATCTGTTCATCCAGCTCCTGCGCTTCACGCTGCAATGCTGTAATGTCCGTATTTGTCAGACGATATAGCTGCAAGTTTACAATTGCCTCTGCCTGTGCTTCCGTGAAGCCGTAAGCTGCCTCGATCCGCTGCTTTGCATCGGCTTTGTCCTTGGAAGCACGGATAGTAGCAATTAATTCGTCGAGAATAGAAATCGCTTTGATTAATCCCTCAACGATATGCTTACGGTCCTTCGCTTTCTGTAAAGCATATGCAGATTGTCGCGTGACGACTTCTTTTTGGTGGCCGATATAAGCATCAAGCAGGCTCGCCAACCCTAGCAATTGCGGCGTTCTATCCTTGATTGCCACCATATTAAAGTTATAAGAGATTTGTAAATCAGTATTTTTGTATAAATAATGCAGGATACCTTGAGCATCTGCTTCCTTTTTAAGTTCAACTACAATTCGCATTCCGGTACGGTCCGTTTCGTCCCGAACCTCAGCGACACCCTCGACTTTGCGGTCTAGCCGCAGCTCGTCCATCCGCTTGACGAGATTCGCTTTATTCACTTCAAAAGGAATTTCATCGATAACAATTTGTTGTTTACCGCCTTTAAGGTCCTCAATGCTCGTTTTTCCGCGGACGATGATTTTACCTTTGCCGGTTTCATACGCTTTCTTGATTCCGTCTACTCCCTGAATAATACCGCCTGTAGGGAAATCCGGACCTTTCATAACGGTCATCAATTCTTCTACTGTTGCATTCGGCTTATCCATGCGCATGATAACAGCATCGATTACCTCGCCAAGATGATGCGGCGGGATTTCTGTCGCATAACCAGCGGAAATTCCAGTTGATCCATTAACGAGTAAGTTTGGGAACTTAGCAGGAAGAACAGTAGGTTCCGCGTTCGTATCATCAAAGTTCGGAACAAAGTCGACTGTTTCCTTATCGATGTCCCGCAGCAGTTCAGAAGCAATGCTGGACAGCCTTGTTTCTGTATAACGCATCGCAGCCGGCGGATCACCATCAACACTTCCGTTATTCCCATGCATTTCAATAAGCACGTTACGAACTTTCCATGTTTGGCTGAGTCGAACCATTGCTTCATAAACCGAACTGTCTCCGTGTGGGTGGAAGTTACCGATTACAGCACCAACCGTCTTGGCAGCCTTCCGAAACGGTTTATCATGTGTGTTTCGCTCATCAAACATTGCGTATAAAATCCGGCGCTGCACCGGTTTCAAACCATCTCTGGCATCCGGCAGCGCCCGGTCTTGAATAATATATTTACTGTATCTGCCGAATCGGTCTCCGATGACTTCCTCCAATGGCAGATCCAAATAGTTTTCCAAAAGAAATCCCCCTTAGTTGTGCAGCTTGTCGTTTTCGAGGATATTCCCGTCTTCTTCCATACCGAAAGCGACATTACTCTCGATCCATTTACGCCGTGGTTCTACTTTGTCGCCCATTAGCGTCGTGATACGACGTTCAGCACGAGCAAAGTCCTCGATTGTTACACGGATGAGTGTACGAGTGGCAGGATCCATCGTCGTTTCCCAAAGCTGATCGGCATTCATTTCACCAAGTCCTTTGTAACGCTGGATCGTATAGCCATTTTTTAAATCCTGGACGATTTCACGCATCTCTTCATCGCTCCAGGCATAGCGGATTACTTCTTTTTTGCCTTTACCTTTTGAAACCTTGTATAAAGGCGGCAGGGCAAGGAATACTTTGCCTGCTTCAATCAATTCCTTCATGTAACGGTAGAAGAAAGTAAGGAGCAGGATTTGTATATGTGCGCCGTCTGTATCAGCATCTGTCATGATGACAACCTTGTCATACTGCACATCCTCCAATGCGAATTCTGCCCCTACGCCAGCACCTATTGTATGGATGATCGTTGAGATCTCCTCATTTTTCATAACATCGTGCAGCTTGGCTTTTTCCGTATTGATTACTTTACCGCGAAGTGGCAGGACAGCCTGAAACTTACGATCACGCCCCTGCTTGGCAGAACCCCCGGCAGAATCACCCTCTACCAAATACAATTCATTTTTCTGTGGGTTGCGGGATTGAGCTGGCGTAAGCTTTCCGCTCAATAGCGTATCCTTGCGTTTCTTCTTCTTTCCACTGCGGGCATCTTCCCGAGCCTTTCGTGCAGCTTCGCGAGCTTCTTTAGCCCGGATTGCTTTTTTCACAAGCATGATGGAGATGTCGGGATTTTCGGATAGGAAATAAGAAAGCTTCTCCGACACGAGTGCATCGACTGCAGAGCGCGCATCAGAAGTACCAAGCTTGCTCTTAGTTTGTCCTTCGAATTGAAGCAGTGCTTCTGGTATTCGGACACTGACAATCGCTGTCAATCCTTCTCGGATATCGGTTCCTTCCAGATTCTTATCTTTTTCTTTTAATAAGTTATTACGACGAGCATACTCGTTGAATACTCTGGTCATACCAGATTTGGCGCCTGCTTCGTGGGTTCCGCCGTCCTTTGTCCGGACGTTGTTGACGAAGCTGAGCATTGTTTCGGTATAGCCGTCATTAAATTGGAATGCGAAGAAGACTTCAATATCTTGCTGTTCACCTTCGAAGGCAACGACAGGATGGAGAGTATCTTTCTCCTCATTCAAATAGTCGACGAAGGACTGTAGTCCATCCGGATAAAGATAGGTCTCTTCCTTATCGCTGCGCTTATCTACAATATGGAACGCCACTCCCTTAAGCAAGAAAGCAGCTTCGCGCAAGCGCTCAGCAAGCGTGTCAAAATTGTAGCTAGTTACAGAGAACATGGATGGATCCGGCTTGAAATGGATGCCAGTCCCTGTTTTCTTTGTTTTCCCTTGTTTCACAAGTGAAGTAGCAGGTTTCCCGCCATTCTCAAACCGCTGGGTGTAAATATTGCCATCGCGGTGGATCGTTACTTCGAGCCATTCGGAAAGAGCATTTACAACAGATGCACCAACACCGTGCAATCCTCCGCTTGTTGAATAGCCGCCCTGGCCGAATTTTCCGCCAGCATGCAGTACAGTGAAAATGACCTCTGGAGTAGGCCTACCGGTAGCATGCATGCCCGTCGGCATCCCGCGGCCAAAGTCTTCAACAGAAATACTGTTATCTTCATGAATAGTCACATTGATTTTGTCACCATGGCCTGCCAGTGCCTCATCCACACTATTATCGACAATTTCATAAACTAAATGATGCAATCCCCGGCTGTCAGTACTACCGATATACATGCCGGGACGCTTTCTGACCGCTTCAAGTCCTTCAAGCACTTGAATAGAGTCATCTGAGTAATGCGATGCTTGTTTTGCCAAAGCCACATCGGCTCCCTTCTTCGAACAAAAAACTGTTTCCAAGTCATTCTTCCGTCAGTATCGCTGGAAAACGACAGTACGCTATGTTCATCATAACGCAAACATATGTTTGTGTAAACTAGCCCCCATGCTTAGCAGAGTCCAGTGTATGCCTAATTAAAAGTAGCAGAATAATGCCAGTCAATCAATCCACATTTTGGGATTTCACATATTTCCTCGTCTGCTAGAGGCGATTTTCGCTACATTTTCAGCCTTTTTGCATGCTTTCTTATAAAACTTACGAAAATAGCTTCTAGTTTCAGATTGATGCAGTGACGAGTGATTTTGATAAAAAATGACGATAAGCTGATGTATCATTATGGCTTTGCAGTAAAAGCATTATTCACTATATTGTCTCTTGTTCTCAACTTCCTATATATGTATACCTGCCAAGAGGCAGGCAGAATATCATGTTCCACAAAATGTCTGAAACGGTTCTTCTGGTTCTGGCGGGTCTTCTGTATATTTTGGATCAATAGACGTATCACCGTAAGGATCGGAAACAATCTCACAAAGTCGATTAAACAACGTGTAATCGCCGTTTCCTGCAGCCTCTAATGCTTCTTCCACCAAGTGATTTCGGGGGATCACATTCGGATTAAAACTTCGCATCATCTCATGAGCAGCTTTGATTCCTTCTGAAGCCATTCGATCTTCCCAGCGCTCTTTCCATGAACGGAAGCCTTCTGCTTGTTCCATTGAAGCTGTGTCCCCTGTGGTCAATGCGCGAAATGTATTCGTGTAATCCACTTCTGCTTGCTCCATCCACTCCAGCAAATCCTCAACGAGGGCTTCATCGCCATCTCTTACATTTACTATACCGATTTTCCGGTACATAATGTCAAGCCATGATTTTCTGTATAAACGCGGAAATTCACGCAAAATATCCTCAGCTTTCTTCACAGCTTTTTCTGGTACTTCATCGAAAAGCGGAAGCACTGCTTCCGCAAAACGAGCTAAGTTCCAGGCTGCAATCGGGGGCTGATTGGCGTATGCATAACGCCCTTGGACATCAATTGAGCTGTATACTGTCATCGGTTCATACCTATCAAGGAAGGCACACGGTCCGTAATCTATCGTTTCTCCGCTAATCGTCATATTGTCCGTATTCATCACACCGTGGATAAACCCTACACTAACCCACTTAGCAAGCAGTGCAGCCTGTCGTTCCACAACTGCTTGGAAAAATTGCACATAGGTATCTGGCTGATCTGCAATCTCTGGATAGTGACGCTTTATACTGTAATCTGCCAAAGCCTTCAGCTCAAGCTCCGAACAAAATCTTCTTGCATATTCGAACGTCCCAACGCGAATATGGCTTGCAGCTATCCTAGTAAGTACTGCACCGGGCAATTCGGTTTCCCGGTAGATAGGTTCACCTGTTGCAACAACAGCCAAGCTGCGTGTTGTCGGGATACCAAGCCCATGCATTGCTTCACTGATCACATATTCCCTAAGCATCGGCCCGAGTGCTGCACGACCGTCACCTCCTCTGGAATAAGGCGTGCGTCCTGCGCCTTTCAGCTGGATATCCACTTTCTCCCCTGACTGGTTTTGCCATTCACCCAGAAGGATAGCCCGTCCGTCACCAAGCATTGTGAAATTGCCGAATTGATGACCTGCGTATGCTTGCGCGATCGGACTTGCTCCCTGAGGAAAAGTGCTGCCCGCCAACGTATCGAGTACACCTTCCTGTTGGATTCCTAGATGCGCTGCTAGCTTTTCGTTCCATTTCACCATCTTCGGTTCACTGACCGGATTAGGTTCCATCTTGGTGTAAAAAGCTTCAGGCAATGCCGTGTAGGAGTTATGCAATTTACCATCTAAGTCCATGTTTATTCCTCCTTTTATCATCTGCATTAGTTCTAGTATACGCTAATGATACAAGAACCCCATCTGCAAGGAGCAGATGGGGTAAAGTCAATTGCGTGTAGGTCCAACAAGCACACTATGAGCGACCTTGATGCATAGATCCATCAAGACCGTAAAACCTTCCTGTTCTAAATAAGAGGCCGCTCCTTCATCGTAGACACCTTGCTGGGTCCAAAAGATACGGGCATTCGTCTTGCTCGCTTCTCTTGCTAATTCTGGCAGAAATTCTGACCTACGAAATACATTGATAATATCAATCTCATCAGGTACATCAGCCAAACTCGGATAAGCTTTCTCGCCAAGAACTTCGGTCACGTTCGGATTGACGGGGATAATCTTATAGCCAGCCTGCTGCATCGCCCGAGATACACCATAAGACGTGCGGGCCGGGGAATCGGACAAACCCACTACCGCAATCGTCTTCGCGTTGACTAGTATGTCACGAATCTGTTCATTTTCTGGATTCTGAAATGTCATTTTCATGCCCCTTTCCTTAGAGTAAACCTTCCTGCTCGAGGAATTCTCTTGCTACATCCTCTGCCTGTTTCTTTTCGAAATCGACTTGGTAATTCATCTCTGTCATTTGCTCATCTGTTATCTTACCCGCTAGCTGCCCCAATATGTCAGCAAGCTCTGGGTATTCATCAAGCGTCTCCTGACGCATCAGCGGAGCGCCTTGGTATGGCGGGAACAGGTTTTCCGGATCGTCCAATGTGACAAGATCCAAGTCTCTAATATAACTGTCTGTCGAATAGGCATCAATAATATCTACATCATCAGCTTCAATCGCTTGCTGACGTATACCAGGATCCAACGTACTCAGCTCACCAAATTCGACTCCATAGAGGTCCTGAATACCTAAATAGCCGTCTTCCCGATCACTGAATTCCAATGTGAATCCAGCTGTCATCTCATCATCCATTTTGCGAAGGTCCGCAATCGTCTGTAAGTCGTTTTCTTCTGCAAATGATCGCTTCACTGCAAGTGTATACGTATTATTGTACGCCATCGGCTCCAGATATGCCATGTCGTACGATTCACTCATAGCATCTTTCGCCTGCTCGTACACTTCCTGACCGTCATTACTTTCTGCTTGTTCCCCTGCTAATGTTACTAATGCAGTACCGCTGAATTCCGGATAAATATCAATACTGCCGCTTTTTAACGCTTCAAACAGGAAGTCTGTTTTTCCTAGATTCGGTTCCAATTCAACCTGCAAGTCTGACTGATCCTCAATAAGAAGTTTATACATATTGATCAAAATGGTAGGCTCTGCATTCAGTTTCCCGCCGATTACAAGATCAGGCTGGTTATCTTTTGCAACCACAAACGGTGTAACGACACCGATTATAGCTACGAGAAGCAATACAGCCAATGATTTGAAGCCAAACTTTCGGCTCGTCCGCTCGAAAATTCGTATGACCAAATCCAACAGAATAGCAAGCAAAGCTGCCGGAATCGCACCAAGCAGAATGAGATTTACATCACCGCCACGATCAATTCCTAATAAGATTAGTTCTCCGAGACCGCCGGCGCCAATTAAAGCAGCAATAGTAGTAGTCCCAACAATCATGACCATCGCAGTCCGTATACCTGCCATAATGATCGGCATCGCGAGCGGAAGCTCTACTTTGCGAAGACGGCGGAAACTGTTCATCCCCATTCCTGTTGCTGCTTCCTTTAAAGCCGGATCCACTTCAGCGATACCGGTATATGTATTGCGAAGTATCGGAAGAAGTGCATAAATGATAAGTGCTACTACTGCAGGCTTTGTCCCAATGCCTATCAATGGAATCAAAAAAGCCAAAATAGCGAGACTAGGGATTGTCTGCAGAACTGCTGCTACTGCTATAATCGGTTCAGCCAGCTTTTTGGAGCGGCTGAGCAGGAGACCAAGCGGTACTGCAATTGCTATACTGATAAGCAAAGCAATGATAGATATTTGCAAGTGTTCACCTAAAGCTGTCCAAAAGGAATCACTTCGCTGCTCGAATACGTCTAAGAATGCGTTCATTGTGTAACCACCCCGTTCTTGACTTCCGTTTTACTCGCTAGATACGTGAGTAGCTCCTGCTGCGTAAGTGTACCAATCAGTTCATTGTTCTTCGTGACAGGAAGGATGCTAGTTCCGGTATTTTCAAATACACTGACTGCTTCCAATACATTCATGTCATTTGGAATTTCCATGACATTTTGCTGTTTGCCATGCTCCACCGCACACAATACTTGTCCGTCATCACTTGATAGAATATAAGCTTGCTCCGAGTCAAAATTGCCTTCTTCGTATGCCGTTTGTGTCAGAATACGCGAAACTGTTTGGGAAGCTACAATATCTACCGCAGTCTGCCACGGTGATTTTTTATCTCCTATAAAGTTGCGGACGAAGGAATCACGAGGCTCGAGTATCAGTTTCTGCGGTGTATCCACTTGGATGATTTCACCAGCATTCATGAGACAGATCCGATCACCCAACGCTGTTGCTTCATCAATATCATGCGTTACGAAAACAATCGTCTTCTTAATCTGCTTCTGTAATTTACGGATATCCTTTTGCAGCCCTTCTCTGCTGATTGGATCCAATGCACTGAAAGGCTCATCCATCAGCAAAATTTGCGGATCGGCAGCGAGGGCTCGAATCACTCCGACTCGCTGCTGCTGGCCACCGGATAGTTCAGAAGGCTTCTTTTTCATATAGATGGAAGGCTCCATCCCCACCATCTGCATTAATTCTTTTGCACGATCGTGAATTTCTTTCTTCTTCCATTTTTTCATTTCTGGAACAACAGCAATGTTTTCTTCTACAGTCATATGCGGAAATAAAGCAATCTGCTGCAGAACATAGCCGATATTCCAACGCAGTTCGTGTATGTTGTATTCTTTCAATTGTTTTCCGTTTATGTATATATCACCTGCTGTTGGTTCAACAAGCCGGTTAATCATTTTCATCGTCGTAGTCTTGCCGCAGCCGCTTGGCCCTATGAGTGTGAGAAGTTCCCCCTCCTTTATCTCCAGATTGAAATTTTTGATGGCCACAGTTCCATCGGGGTAAGTCTTTTGTACGCCTTTGAATTCAATCATATCTTCACCTCGTATTATGTACTACGTGTTCTCATACCCTTGCACGTAGGGATTTAATCCTATACTATATAAAAAGTTATGCCCTTCCATGATACTTCGTGCTAAAATGGATAAGCAAGTAACAGGAACGTTTTGTTGTTAAAGGAGAATGTATATGGAATACGTGTTATTCATCCTGCTCGCCTATTTGATCGGTTCAATTCCATCTGCCCTGATTGTCGGAAAAGTAGGCTACAATATAGATGTAAGAGAGCATGGAAGCGGTAATCTTGGTGCGACAAACACATTCCGGATACTCGGGAAGAAAGCCGGAATAATTGTTTTGATTGCAGACATCTTGAAAGGGACAATCGCCACTATTTTGCCCGTTTTGTTCGGGTTCGACTTATATCTGCTCGTCATCGGTCTTGGAGCGGTCATCGGACACGTTTATCCGGTATTCGCCCGATTCAAAGGCGGAAAGGCTGTTGCGACTTCAGCTGGAATTATACTAGGCGTAAATGCCTTGCTGTTCGCCATTATTATTGCAAGTTTCGTCATCGTGCTGCTCATCAGCAAATATGTGTCTCTTGCTTCCATGACAGCAGGCATTGTCGGCGTTGTTGTCTCGCTCTTTATTACACAGGATATCGTGCTTTCTATCGTTCTCGGATTGCTGGCTATATTCATCCTCTATAAACATAGACAGAATATTGTCCGTATCATCAGACGTGAAGAACCGAAAGCGTCATTCCTCGTGAAAAACAATTCCAAGTAAGCAGCGGGATTGTTTTTTTCATTTTCCCGGATTACTCGGTTCAGACAATTGAATTGCGAGCTTAGCATCGGGTATACTTTAAGCTAGTCCATGCGACTTTGAAAGGAGTACAATTATGCAACACCTACACACACTAACTAAAAAACAGCTGCCATCAAAGGCAGAACGTCATAAATTGTTCGGCTCCGTTGTGCCAGGCAAGAAGACGAAACCAGAAAACAAAGCCGATATGGCTGACTTACAAAATACGAAAAAGAACTTTCTTTTCCATATAGATGCAGTCGGCATTGCGAAAGTAAAACATCCGATCCAAGTGATCAGCAATACGCGTCCTGCTATGCAGACCACAATCGGAACGTTCGAATTCACCTCCAGCATACAGCAGGATAGCAAAGGTACGAATATGAGCCGGTTCACAGAACAGCTAGATTTGTATCATAAGAACGGATTTACTGTATCAGTTAAAAGCTTACAGACATTCGTTGCAGAGCTTGCAGACCGCCTGAAACAAGAGGATGCGCGTGTTAAAGTGACATTTCCATGGTTCTTTGAGCGAAGCGGCCCTGCTTCCGGTATGACTGGATTAAATCATGCGGATGCTACGCTTGAAGTAGCTTATGACAAACATACCGGCTTCCGCACGACAGCTAAGCTTTCCGGCACAGTGACAACACTATGTCCATGCTCGAAAGAAATCAGCGAATACAGCGCACATAACCAGCGCGGCATCGTCTCCATGGAAGTGCAGTTGACAGATGCGTTCGATGAAGACGTTCGTGACTGGAAAGAAGACTTGCTCGAAGCTGCCGAAAGCAATGCGAGCGCACGTATTCACCCTGTCCTGAAGCGTCCGGATGAGAAAATGGTTACCGAAACTGCCTACGAAAACCCGCGCTTTGTCGAGGATATGGTCCGTCTTGTTGCAGCTGATTTGTATGAGCTCGATTATGTGGAGAAATTCACTGTATCATGCAGTAACGAAGAATCCATCCACCTGCATGACGCTGTAGCCACATTAAGCTACGACAAACGCGACGAAGAGGAGTAAGCAAATGGACAAGGTATTTTTAGCCTTGATCCGTTTCTATCGCCGATTTATCAGCCCTGTAACACCGCCCTCCTGCCGTTTTTATCCGACATGCTCTCAATATGGGCTGGAGGCAATCAAGCAGTATGGTGCATGGAAGGGCGGCTGGCTCACTATTAAACGTATTTCTAAATGCCACCCTTTTCACCGTGGCGGATTTGATCCTGTGCCTGGTACAACGTGTGAGCACCATCATGAAAAAAAGCAGTAATCCCAAAAGGATTACTGCTTTTTATTTTGTAAGAGCTGAAATCTCTCCAGCTGCTCCCATTGCTGTTCTGCCTGGAGTATACGAAGCTGATAGTCACCGATTAGATCGAAATGCAGCAGTTCCTCATGCTCATCGATCCAAGCTTCCTGCAAACCATACTGCGCTCCCCAATCTATCAGCTTCTGCCGGTCGGCACAGCCTGCTTTTGTCACTGTCTTTGCTTCAGGAAATCGCGCGTCCAGCCAATAGTGAGTCAAAAAAGCTATCTCCCCTTTGCGTACACGCTCCTTCCATATTTTCAGTTCATTACGCCTGATCCCAAATGCCATCTGTTATGCTTCCACAGCTTTTGAATATGCAGCATGCCATTCCGGCAGGGAACGACGAATGGACACCGGACGGAAGGTTTCCTTTTTCACGACCGTATGAGTCGACGTTCCGGAAACACAAAGCTTACCCTCTTCATTTTTGATTTCGTAGCCATACATCGTCCGAATGCCATCATAAGAACGAAGCCACGTTTCCACGACCGGCTTTTCTCCGTACCGAACAGGATAATGGAAATTCAATTTTGCATCCACAACTGGGGAAAGAAAGCCGTCATCCTCCATTGCTGCATAGCGCAGGCCTAATGTCTCAATAAAGTCGGTTCGACCAATCTCAAACCAAACGAGGTAATTCACGTGATACACAACGCCCATTTGATCGGTCTCTCCGTATCTTACATTTATTTCTGATGTTGATTTTTTCATAAAGCACTTCTCCTAACCATTTCCCAAGCATTTTCTATATCTTTCTTCTCGAGCACATCCATTTCCGTCTGCTCTTGGGCTTCTACAAGTCGAAGTGACTGGAACTGGATTGCTTCGTCCAAGAGATTCGTAACGAATCTGGCATTACCTGCTACTGTTACTGCATCAAGCTGATTTTTCAGGAAAGCTTCCGCTTCTTCTGAAAGTGTATACGCATAATTTTCCATTGCATGCTTAAAGATCGCGACGAGCTCTTCACTATTATAATCTGGGAAGATAAAATACTTCTTAAAACGAGAAGCAAGCCCTGGATTACTGTCGATAAATTGCTTCATCTCCTGCTGATACCCAGCAAGAACCACTACCAAGTTTTCATTATGCTTCGTCATCTCATCTACAAGCGTGTCGATTACTTCTTTTCCAAAGTCTTGTGAACCACGAAACAAGCTGTACGCTTCATCAATGAATAATACTCCGCCAAGCGCATCACGGATGACTGTTTTTGTTTTCGCAGCTGTTTGGCCAACATAACCCGCCACCAAATCGCTTCGCGAAGCAACGACCAAATGTCCTCGCTTCAGCAATCCGCGCTCTTTCAGGATAGCAGCGTAGATTTTAGCAATCGTCGTTTTACCCGTTCCAGGATTACCAGTAAAAACAGCATGCAGCTGAATTGGTACTGCAGGAGATCCTTTACTTTTTCGCGCCTGCTGAATTTGAACAAAAGAAGATAATTTTTTCACTTCTTCCTTTAAAGATTGCAGACCGATCAGCTGTTCCAGCTGCTGCAAGGGCTCTGATTCATTTTCGTTCTGTTTTGGATCTTTCACATCTTGCTGTGACAGTGTCATATGATCAATCCAGGAATCTGTCGTCAGCTTTCGATCAGCTCCTTTTTGGAAGATGATCCGAAGCACGATATCCCTTACAGTTCGGGCATTCCCGAATGTCTCGTCTACGCGTGCTTGTTCGATATTATCCTTCACAAGACGCAGCGCTTCTTCTGTAAAAAAGAAATCATTCGCTAGTGCCGTATTCTCTGCAATCTGCAGAAGTTCCTCTGTCTCGAAGTCCGGAAGCTCGATGTAATTCTGATCCGGAATTCTGCTGCGAAGACCCGGATTAGCAAATAGAAACTGACGGGTCTCTTCAGGATAACCAGCAAGAATGACTGCGAATTTTCCGCCATATTCACCGCTCGTCATACTGTAAACAAGGGTATCGATCACGGCCTGTCCATAATCATTTCCGCTCTGTCCTTCTCGTTTCAAGCTATAAGCCTCATCTATGAACAACACGCCTCCAATTGCCTGACGCACATAGTTTGTCGTGTTTTCCTCACTCTGACCAAGATACGAACCAACCAAATGGGAGCGGTTTACTTCGACAACATGATCAGATTCTAACAGACCAAGCTGATGATACAGCTTAGCCAGCAATCGAGCTATCGTCGTCTTACCCGTTCCGGGATTGCCCGTTATGACCATATGAAGACCCGGTTCATCTACCATCTGGAATCCAAACTGTTTTCTCTCCTGCTGATACCGAAGATAATGGTAATAGTCGTGAATGTATTTCTTTACATCACGCAGACCGATCAGCTCATCCAGCACTTCTAGCGGACGGCTCTCGCTCGCTTGACTCAAAACATCAGGTAGCGCTTCCTTTACAGCTGTCAGGGATTTCAATATTTGCAGAACTGTTGCGTTCATGGCTGTAACTGGCGAACCTGTCTTTCTATTTTCAATCGTGTCAATTGTCTGTTCCAGCAGGACAAGCAAATCCTCCAATTCCTCATAAGAACGGTTATATGCCGATGTAACTTTGCTGGCCCCATCTACTCTGCGCGGATATGCCTGTAATGCATCCGTCAGCTGACTGTGCAAGGATTGAGACTTCTTTAGTTTTGCAGGATCGAAATCCGTTTCCCTTATCGACCATACTGGTAAATCTGTGTCCATCAATGCTTGGTAGTATTGATTCACTTGTGCGAATTGGTCGATCTCCATCACGATTGGGTGAGTCCGCTCAGATGCAGCGAGCAGCTGTCTGCTGATTGGATCCTGCTTATGCACGCGCATAATCCGGTAAAAAGCGATGATACGATACAAGCCTTGTCTTAAGTCTTCTTCCTCTGTATCAAGCTCTGATGCCATACGTAACGCCTCTATCTCTGATAGAGGCGGTGAGATGTCCATTGAACTCCATGCAATCACTTGTTCGGTCAGGGTTTTCTCTGTCTGTGCCACAAGTATGCCCCCTTTTCTACCATCATTTTAGCATACTACAGCCAGACAGGTGAACTGGTGGAACTTTATTTGACCCATTCCTCCAGCTGTTTCTTTGTCACAGGTCCAGGGATAACCCGCTGTTTACCGGATTTGTCCACGATGATTGTGAAAGGTACTGCAACCTGGCGGAATTGATGCGCTACAGTACCTTCCGTATCCAGATAAACCGGTACTTGAAGTGCACTTTTTTGTACAAAGGCTTTCACTTGCTTCTCGCTCCGCTCACTCTTAGTAGCATTGATGCTATACACACTCACCTTTTTACCCGCTGCAGCATGAAACTCCTCCAGTTCCGATAAATCCGACAGACATGTATCACACCATGTTGCCCAATACATAATTATTACAGGCTTTCCCTCTGCATGTTCAATCAGAGCTTCGACCGATTCTAATTCAACTGCATCAGCTTGTACAATGGACGGAAAGACGAACAGCATAAGACATAAGAGAAGTAATCCTCGTCGTTTCATAATAAATTCCCCCTTCGCCGTTTATTTTGGGCTAAAGAGAAACAAACTAACCAAAAAAGAAGCAGCCATCTCGGCTGCTTCTGACAAGTTCTTATGCATGCTGTAATTTGTTACGCAATACCATGTTCAAAATACCGCCATGACGGTAATAATCGATCTCCACTTCACTGTCAAAACGCGCTACTGCTTCAAATTCGGTTACTTTGCCATCTTCGGCAGTTGCCTTTACTTTGACAATATCTCGAGGAGAAACATTTTCATCAACTGAAACGTCGATGCTCTCACGGCCTGTTAAGCCAAGAGATTCCGCACTCTCACCTGGCTGGAACTGCAATGGCAGTACACCCATCATGACAAGGTTGGAACGGTGAATCCGCTCGAAGCTCTGAGCAATGACAGTTTTAATGCCAAGCAAGTTCGTACCTTTAGCTGCCCAGTCACGAGAGCTTCCCATGCCGTAGTCTTCCCCAGCAAAGATAGCCAAACCAGTCTGATCAGTTTGATATTTCATTGCTGCATCATAGATCGGCATTACTTCATCTGTCGGCCAGTAAGTTGTGTAACCACCCTCTGTACCTGGTGCCAGCTGGTTGCGGATACGGATGTTTGCAAATGTACCGCGCATCATTACCTCGTGGTTACCTCGGCGGGAACCATAGGAGTTAAACTCGCGAGGTGTAACGCCTTTATCCTGCAAGTATTTACCTGCCGGCATATCTTTCGCAATTGCACCAGCTGGAGAAATGTGGTCCGTTGTCACGGAGTCGCCAAACTTCCCTATTACACGCAATCCTTGTAAAGGCTGCACTGTGCCGCTTCCTCCAGAGATGTTCTCAAAGAAGGTAGGATTTTGGATATAAGTAGATTCCGAATCCCACTTGTAAAGCGGTTGGTCTGTTGTGTCGATTTCATTCCATTTTGCATTGGAATTGAAGACATCTTCATACTCCTTGCGGAAGATTTCCGGTGTAACAACCTCAGCAACTGCATCCCGAATTTCTTTGTGAGTTGGCCATAGGTCTTTGAAATAGACTGCTTTTCCGTCTTTATCCGTTCCAATTGGATCATTATCCAAGTCGATATCTACTGTACCTGCAAGTGCATAAGCCACAACTAGAGGCGGTGAAGCCAAGTAGTTAGCTCGCACAAGCGGGTGGATACGACCTTCAAAGTTACGGTTACCAGAAAGCACAGATGCAACCGTCAAATCGTTAGAAGAAATCGCTTCTTCAATTTCAGGAGACAACGGTCCAGAGTTACCGATACATGTCGTACAGCCGTACCCTACAAGCGTGAAGCCTAATTGGTCAAGATAAGGCGTCAGACCTGCATCATCCAAGTAACGTGTTACTACTTTAGAACCTGGTGCAAGGGATGTTTTCACATACGCAGGCACATTCAGACCTTTTTCAACCGCATTCTTTGCAAGAATCCCAGCTCCAAGCATAACGTATGGATTAGATGTATTCGTACAGGAAGTGATCGCAGCAATTGCGACAGCACCTGTTTTCATCGTGGTTGTCTTGCCATCAGGATGGTGTACATCAACCGATTTATCGAATTCACTCTTATCAAGTCCGAATCCTTGGTTGCCAGATGGTGCAGTAATGGAATCAACGAATGATTTCTGCATTCCAGAAAGCGGAATTAGATCCTGTGGACGCTTCGGACCAGAAAGGTTCGGCTCCAATGCAGAAAGGTCGATTTCCACCAATTCTGTATACTCAGGATCACGCGTATCTGGTGTGTACCAGAAGTCGTTTTCCTTCGCATACTTTTCAACCAAGTCGATTTGTTCTTGGCTTCTGCCTGTCAAATGCATGTAGTTCAGTGTTTCTTCATCAATCGGGAAGAAACCGCATGTCGCTCCATATTCCGGCGCCATATTCGAGATTGTCGCACGATCAGCAAGTGGCATATCCGCAAGTCCCGGACCGAAGAATTCCACGAATTTTCCGACCACGCTCTTTTGACGGAGCACTTGTGTCACCTTCAGCGCCAAGTCGGTCGCAGTGGAACCAGCTGGCATCGTACCTACGAACTTGACTCCAATTACATCTGGAGCCGGGAAGTAAGATGGTTGTCCAAGCATACTTGCCTCTGCTTCGATACCGCCAACGCCCCAGCCAAGGACACCAAGTCCATTGATCATCGTCGTATGGGAATCGGTACCAACCAATGTATCAGGATATGCAGTGTACGAACCGTCTGCATCCTCGTTACCATGGACGACATTCGCTAAGTATTCCAGGTTAACCTGGTGGACGATACCAGTTGCAGGCGGAACAGCACGGTAGTTATCGAATGCTTTCTGCGCCCAATTTAAAAATTCATAACGTTCTTTGTTTCGCTCAAATTCCAATTCCATGTTCACTTTCAGCGCATCTTGCGTGCCATACTTGTCAACCTGTACAGAGTGGTCAATGACAAGATCCACCGGAATCTCTGGATTGATCCGATCTGCATCTCCTCCAAGATCAACCATCGCTTTCCGAAGGGAAGCGAGATCCACGACCGCCGGTACACCGGTGAAGTCCTGCAGGATAACACGGGAAGGCTTGAATGGTACATCGGTGATGTTCCCATTCCCCCAGTTTGCTAAGCCTTCTACATGCTCGTCCTTAATTGCAAAGCCATCATGCTGACGGATCAGCGATTCAAGCAGTACACGGATGGAGAATGGCAAACGGGATACTGTTCCGAGGCCTTTCTCTTCAAGCGCTTTCAATTGATAGTAATTGTACGTCTTTCCGTTTAATTCAAACTGTTTCTTTGCGTTGTATGAATTATTTCCCACCATCGTATGAACAAACCCCCTTGTGAATTAGCCTGCCCTATCACAATCTTATGATAGAGCAGCACGAGCTAACATCGATTTGCACTTTTTATTCTAAATGAAAACGATTCATAAGTAAATTAATTAAGAGCAAAAAACACGCGTAAAATAGGGAATAGTAGCGCATTTTGCGCTGTACCTATAGATTTTGATAACGCTCGCATAAGGCTTTCTGTGGAAGGAATAATAGGTACTACGGAGGTGAGAAAATGGGCGATCAGAAAGGGAAACAGCGTAAACACCCAGAAAAGGTGAATGAGCCGTTGAGCGGGTCTAAAAAAGTAAAAAACAAAAATCATAGCAGACAGAAACATAATAGTCATCACGACATGTAAAAGAAACATGGCCTCTTTTTCAAGAGGCCATGTATAAATATTATAAGCTAATTGGCAGGGAAGCTCTGAACGTGCTCCCCTTCGTGTCATTGCGAAGGATATCCAGTGCACCATTATGCTTGTCCAGTATTTGTGTACAGATCATCAAACCAAGACCCGTCCCTTCTTTCTTCGTCGTAAAGAAAGGCTCCTTGAGCTTAGCAAGTACTTCGTCCGGGATTCCTGGTCCCTCATCCACTACGTCTACTATACAATCTTTACCCTCTTGTCGCTGCCGAATATCAATCTTACCGCCATGCGGCATTTCTTCAAGTGCATTCTTTATAAGATTGATAAATAGCTGCTTGATTTGAGATCGATCACAGAGAAGTTTGCTATTTTCCCCTTTTTCGAAACTAATCTGGACATTCTGCAGACGCGCCTGAGAATAAAGCAGTGTGATGACATCCTGCAGCATTTCATGAATCGTTTCCGGTTCTTTGTTTTCTGCTACCGGCTTTGAAATGAATAGAAGCTCAGATGTGATTGTTTCGATTTTCTCTATTTCTTCAACCATGATCTGGTAATATTCTTCTTTGCGGCTGATTCCGGCCTGAATGAGTTGGAGGAAACCTTTAAGACTAGTAAGCGGATTACGTATCTCGTGCGCAATACCTGCTGCAAGCTGTCCGGCCACGCTCATCTTTTCCGAACGGAACATCATCTCTTCTATTTCTTTCTTATCGGACACATCCTTAGCCACGCCGATGTAATAAGGCACGCCCTGATCCTCTGTCAAAGAGATGCTCGCTTCCATCCAAATATGCTTGCCTCGGTTATCCAGTACTGTCAGATGAAATCGTTGCGGCCATTCTGTTGTAGTCTCGAACCTATTCCGTAAGACAGGCACGTCACATGAATCTAAATACGTCAAAGAAGATGTACCGACCACTTCTTCAGGCAAATAGCCAAGCAGCCTTGTAATCGACGAAGATGTATAGTGAATCATCCCTTCGTAGTCACAGACGAAAACTATATCAAATCCGTTTTGATCGATCCATTGCAGCATCGGTACAGGAAGTTCAGCCAAAGAATGTGGATCAAAGCCCGTCGGATTAAATGAAGCCGCTTCTTTCTTTTTCTCTGTCTTATAGTCGTCTTCGTTCAAGCTCCTTCGCCCCCTTTTACGTGACATTGTTCGTGCAACTATGTATGTATAAGTCCTTTTGTTAAGTATGTTACTACAATTATAGAAAAAACAAAACGTCCATACCACGATTTTCCTAAAACTTGTATAGACAAAATCATTATATGAAAAAAGACCTTCTTACTTGGAAGAAAGTCTTTTGACAACCATCAGGTGATTTGTAAGCGTCTCTCAAGCCGTTTGTACTTCCAAAACATCGCAATCCGCCAGGAAACAATCATACCGAATGCAAGCAGGAAGAACACACCGCCCATCTCCCCGATTTCAATCGTCTGACCGATAGCAACCTTCAACAAGACCCGAACAAACACGAGTCCAACAATGATTACTGCGAATGCTTTTGATGGCTTGAGAAAAATCTGTTCGTCCCGTACCTCAAAATTAGAGGTTAAAATCAAAAGACTAGAGAAAATAATCCCAGCTCCGATTGAGAACCATACTTCCCACCATGGCACACGGAACACTGGAAAAAGAAACATTAACGCACCAGTACTCATGAACAACGGCGGCAAAATGATCTTCTTCGCCGTCACCGGTCTGGCAGCTGCTCGCATTCGAACCATTGCAACAGCCAGACCCATACATGCAACCAGGATAGTACTAATGATAACAGGTAATGTCATACCCTTACCTTCTTTCAATTTACATTTCTTTAATTGAGAATGCGTTCTACTGTCTCTATAACCCTTGCATCTTCGAATGGCTTCGTAATGAAGTCCTTCGCGCCAAGCTCGATCGCTTGCATGACAATACGCTGCTGCCCCATGGCAGAGCACATGATCACTTTTGCATTTGGATCCTGCGTGATAATCTCTTTTAATGCTGCAAGCCCATCCATGTGCGGCATTGTAATATCCATAAAGACGATGTCAGGATCAGTTTTCCGAAATTGCGAAACAGCCTCGTGTCCGTCAGCTGCTTCTCCGACAATCTCATAATTATTTTCGGTAAGCAGGCCACTCAATGTTTTCCGCATGAATTTTGCATCATCTACTATTAGTATCTTTGCCACTTACATTCTCCTCACTGCTTGAACGATCTTGTGCGATTGACAGAATGATCGTCAGAGCTATACCAACAACGGTAAGATAGACCCCTAGATCAAAAAACGTCGCTGTAGCCAATTCCAGCTCCCCTAATACAGGCAAGTGGATATACGTAAACGTATGGCTCAGAAATGGCTGTCCAAATAGGAATGATCCTACACTAGTCAGGATAGCGATAAGCACACCTGTTATTGTCAAAATACGATAGTTGATTGGCAAGATCTTGCTGACCGTCTTCATGCCATAAGCCATATACATAAGCACAAGAGCAGCAGCAGTCCCAAGTCCTCCTATGAAGCCTCCACCCGGAGAATTATGGCCTGAAAAGAACAGATAGACCGAAAATCCGAGCAACAGAAAAGAGATGAGCACGGTTGTTGTTTTGAAAATAAGATTATTCGGTGAAAATTCCACATTCGACACCCTTTCCTTACATATTCTAAACTACTTCTCTCCTTTTTTCACGATTTAAAAACCGTAAAAGGAGAAAAAACTGGCTAGATAAGAAGTAATCTTTGTCGTTAGATCAAATAAAAGCAGAACACCTATCAGAATCAGGAAATATCCACTTATTTCATGGAGGATTTTTCCGGTTCTTTTTAATTTTTGCAAACGTGATCCAAAGAATCCCCAAATAAAGAAAGGAATACTGAAGCCTAATACATAAGCTGTCATAAGCGGAACAGCCCCGAGCGGCTGCAGTGCAGCGCTAGTCATGATGCCCGCTAAGATAGGACCCGTACAAGGCGTCCATCCCATTGCAAAGGAGAGACCAATCAGAAGCGACCCAGCATATCCAGGTGGCCTGCTTTTAAAACGAAGCAAGGTTTTAGATGTCTGCCACCTTCCTCCTAGCAACCCTATCTGCAAAGCACCCAGCATTATCAGAATGATTCCCCCGAAAACTCGTATGTACGACTGATATGTAAAAAGCCATTCAGATAATGCGAGTGCGCTGTAGCCAAGCAGCAAAAAGATCGATGAAAAGCCAATCAGGAAGAAAATCGTATGCAGAAACCATCCGGAAGCATGCTTTTCTTTTTCAGGTGAGCTTGGATTGACACCTGCTAAATAAGACAGGAATGCTGGATAAAGAGGAAGTACACATGGTGAAAGAAAGGAAAGGAATCCAGCAGTTACAGCCAGCAATATGGTCACTTCCATGAGAATCCCTCCTGTTAAAACACTTGTAAGCAAAAGGAATCCCTTAAGAGGGATTCCTAGCTTAGTCTACAATATAGCATAGTTTAGAACATACCAACAGTTTGTGCATTACGGTCCTTAATTACACGATTATTAACATACCGATGGAAAACCCACTCACCGATCCCGATAACGACAGTAGCTATCAGAGATGCTAGGATTACATTATTATCAGGTTCCAGCAAAGCACTTCCAAGTGCCCATAACACAATAAAAGTCAGAACCGCATCACTCACCGTCGCAATAGCATTCCGCTTTGGATAATCTCCGTTCGGCTTACTTCGATCTCCAGACCTGCTTAAAACAAGCAAATCACCAATTACGTAGGCTGCCAGTGTTAAGACAGCGCTCATAATCAGCACAGCCCCTACTCCTGCATCGAAAATAAGGGTGAAAACAACCAATAAAACAGCAAGAATCATGATGAACTTAATCAATAGTGCTTTCACATGTTTCATTTTGTTCACTCCTTTTTTCTTTCAAATACCATTATCACTGCAGTTTTAAACCTATTTGTTTGTATTTAAAGTGTTGCCAGCTTCATATGTTTCATACCTTGGCTTTCATTAAGAGGCTTATCCATTAAGGATCATCAACGCTGTTTTGGTATCATAATTTTTATAATTCTTCATCTAATTTCTATCGCTGAAGAATTAATCCTAACTAAAAGCTGATTTATTGCATTATAATCCGGCTTGTCAGGAAGTGGTGAATGCTCTGCTGCTTGTTTAAGATCACTATCTAACGACTCTATAAGCTCTTCAGCTTCACCAAAGGAATATTTACCATTTCTACAGTCGAGCAAAAAGCTGCGGTTTGGTCTGTATGTGCTAAAGTCACCTGTCTTCAATATCTCAATAGCGCTTGTCAGCAGCCTCACACTATGCATAAAGAACTTCGTGTCATATCCATAAAGATCAATCAAGTCTTGTCTGCCGGATCTGCTATCATTCCTCTGCTTAAGCTTTTGAATCTGAGAGTTAGCATATCCTCCGAACTTCTTTTGTATTTCTTTTGAAAGGAATAAATGCCGATTATCTATTAATTGCTGTCCCAAGTCTGTTTTTATTATGTACTGCTCGTTGTTCAAGAATAATATTTCAATATTGTTGGGCACACCGACCATAGCGTCCTTAACGAACTTCGTGATATGAATAATATTGATATCTACATCGTCTTTCGTATTTTTAAAGTTCTTGCCTCCACTGCTGTTGTATTCGTTGAATGATTCCAGTCCTAAGAAGTAACTCACTGGCGGGATGCATATTCCTTTATAGTCTTTATCCGAGTCCTCCGTATTAGTGCCATATGCGTAACTGCCTGTTGGAGCTAAAATGATGGTTCTTTCTTCGAGCCATTCATGACCGATGGATTCCATCTCTTTACCATCCCCTTCCTAATTCAATAACTAGTGTTATCAAAATATGCACAATAAAAACTTATGATCAATTTATACTTAGTCGCATTCCAATAAAAAATGGATATTAAACATCAAAGAAACCATTTTTCCCGCTAAATTTCTCAGCAGAAAAAGTGGTTCCTGGATTTTATTTCTCTATCTTTGGAATCTGGCGTAATACAAATTCAATGCGATGAATCTTCTTGTCGTTATCTCTCACAAACCGAATCGTAGAATCCATTTCTCTTAGGGTAAGTAAAAACTGATCATCTCCAATAGGATCAAGTATTACAACAGGCATTCCAGCGGTTGCTAGATGCAGCCTTCCATCCTCTACATAAAATTCATTCATCATACCGTCACCTGATATGAAAGTACCCTCGTATTCCTTTAAACTTTCAAGAGATAAGTCTACAGTCCCCACGTTTAAGTGTGATGCATCGATGTTTTTGTCCAAATGCTGTGTGGAAAATGCGCTGAAAAGCAGTTTCGAAGATGGTGCCCCAGCTAAGTTTGCAAGAGATATTCCAGAAAGATTGAGTTCAGGCAGGATATTCATTTGAGCCGTTACCCCTTTAATATCTCCGCCATGATGAATAAGTTTATATCCAAAGAAATCTGGAATGATTGTTAAACCGTAACCATAAAAACTCCCATGCGCACATTTTATGTGTGGTGTTGTCATTAACTCCACACTTTCAGGGGACAGAATACGTGTACGACCAACCTCTCCGCTGTTCCGAATAATTTCTGTAAACTTGAGCATGTCAGTTACTGTCGATTTTAAAAATCCTGCTGCACGCATTGCTGGAGCGTCCCAAGGATTATTGGATCGGAATACAATTTCTTCGCCATCTTGCACTCGCATGTCATATAAAACAGCTGTATCTTTATAGTCATTCTTATATTGAAAACCACTGTTATGCATACCAGCAGGCTCTAAAATATTTTCTTGCACATATTGTTCGTATGGCATACCACTTACCCGTTCGATTATTGCACCTAAAAGGGCATAGGCATCATTGGAATAACTGAATTCAGTTCCTGGCTCTCCAAGAAGTGTAAATTCTGTATTTGCGATAGAATCCATTAAATTTGCGTATGTATCAATTTCAGGAATCGCATCCAAAGGACTACCTTGTTGCTGCTCTCCCCCGAATTTCGGGTCCTTTTCCATACTTTTCTTAACAGCGGCTATTAAAGTAGATAGTGGCGGCAGACCTGATGTATGTGTCAAAAAATGGTGAATCGTCATTTGTTTTGTTTGCACTTCATTTGATGTCTTGAATTCTGGCAAATACTTGGTGACAGGATGTTTGACCGACAGTTTTCTTTTCTCTTGTAATTGAAGTATGGCAGTAGCTGTAAACGCCTTTGTTATGGAACCAACTCCAAAAACCGTATCTGCTGATAATGGTAGTTCGGCTTCCATGTCACGATGTCCAAACTCTTTCTTATAACTCAATTCACCATCCTTGGCTAATCCAATCGCAAAACCAGGTACTTTGTATTTTTTTAAAATTTCATTGCTGTATCGTTCGAAATCTCTGACTCCTGTTTCTTGTTTCATGAGTTGAACCCTTCTCTCTTTTCTGTATCTAGGTTCATTTTAAGCAATTCAGGTTGATTTTCCATCGTTCCATAGAATGGAACTCTCTAAGACTTCAGACTGATATTTTGACAAAGACTTTAGTGATTTAATACCTCTCTTTTCTGACTGACAGGAAAATATAAAGGTGTTTATATTTCTCTTCTTGTTCATCATAGTTTTCTTAGTTTAATCTCGTGTGTGACATGATGAAGCTTTATTAAACAACAAAAAACCACTCATTCTACTTAGTATTAAGCAGAAAAAGTGGTTCCTGGATTTTAATTACTACTATCAGCAATCATATCCCTTGTTTGCAATGCCAAATCGCCAACTTGAAACGTCAAAGCTATATAGAAATAATTGCTTATTTACCTTGTTGGTTATTCATTGCGCGCATCATTTGGTTAATTTTCTTTTGTGATGGTTTTTGACCCATTTGCATCATCATTGTACGAAGCATCTGTTCATTAATTGGCGGGTTCTTCTTAAGATAGTTCATCATGTACTTTCTGGCAATGAAAAATCCTAGCGCAACGCCGATAATCAATGCAGCCAGTGCTATAAGTACGACCCAGATCGGACTCATATTGGCTTCCTCCTTCAAAATATCTCTAATCTAGTATAGACAATCAAAAGGAAGAATACAATAGATGAACCCGTGATTGTAAGTCATTTTTTATGATAGGCGCAATCCAGCCACAGTTGTTCGCTGCTGGCTCAATAATAAAAAAGGAAGAATCGAAGTGGCGGAGCTCTGAGAAGACCGTTTCTTCGGCAGTCGTCAAGGAATCACAGACCACCCGAAGATAGTGCTGATCCGTCTCTAAATGGACGCTATCGTCTTGATAAAGCGCTTGCTGAAGTGACGCTCCAGGAGAAAAATCATAAGTGATATAATCTAGCTGCTCCTGCACATATACGGTATCCTCCACTTGACTGGAGAGGAAAAAACGATAGAGGATATCGGACTTATAAAAATATCGGAAATAAATCTCGTGTTTCACCCAATAGACGAAGTATTCTTTCATAAGCTTGTCCCTCCTTCTCCTTTGAAAGAATAGTATACGTGAGGAACGATGCTTAATCCCTCGGAACATGTAGCAAAGAGACACGAAGTTGCAAAAGTTTAGTCGAATTTTGTCATATTAGAAAAAGACCGGCCATATTCTACGGCCGGTCTTTCACATTAATCCAATATGGATTTTACTTTTTCAATTACATTCTCAACAGTAAAGCCGAAAGCTTCGATCAATTTATCTCCGTTGCCAGAGGCACCGAATGTGTTAATGCCGATTACTTTGCCTTCATCGCCAACATATCTTTCCCAGCCTAGCGGAGAAGCCATTTCAATACCAACACGTTTCTTCACTGCTGGAGGCAGGACGCTATCCTTATAGGATTGCTCTTGAAGCTCGAAACGGTCCCAAGAAGGCATGCTGACAACAGAAGCCTCAATGTTCTGTTCACGAAGTGCTTCTTGTGCACGTACAGCCAATTGCACTTCTGAGCCAGTTGCAAGAAGCAAGACGTCGGCTGTTTCCTTCTGAGCAGGGCTTACAACGTATGCCCCCTTCTTAACGCCTTCATACGCAGCTTGCTGCGTGGATGGCAGTGTAGGAAGATCCTGACGCGTCAATACAAGCGCAGTTGGAACCTTTTCAGACTCAAGTGACAGTCTCCAAGCAGCTTGCGTTTCGTTACCGTCTGCTGGACGGACAACACTCAAACCTGGCATTGCACGAAGAGATGGAAGCTGTTCGATCGGTTCATGCGTTGGGCCATCTTCTCCGACTGCAATAGAATCATGTGTCAGTACGTATGTCACAGGTGTTCCCATCAATGCAGACAAACGGATAGCCGGGCGCAAGTAGTCACTGAAGACGAAGAATGTACCGCCGTACACTTTCAATCCGCCATGAAGTGCCATACCGTTTAATGCAGCTCCCATTGCGAATTCGCGCACACCGAACCAGATATTGCGTCCGCTATAGTTTGCTTTAGAGAAGTTCTCTTCTTTAGCAAGCAATGTTTTATTCGAACCTGCAAGGTCAGCACTTCCGCCGAACAAGCTAGGCACAGCATCTGCGATTGCATTCAATACTTTACCAGAAGCAGAGCGAGTAGCAGTCTTGTCTTTGCCCTCTTCATACGTTGGAAGCGTATCTGCCCATCCTTCTGGCAACTCTCCCTTGATTGCAGTAGCCAGTTCTTTTGCAAGTTCAGGGTGAGCTTCTTCGTACTTCGCAAACAGCTCATTCCAAGCATTTTCTGCTTCAGCGCCGTTTTTAACGACTTTCTCTTCAAAGTCAGCATAAACTTCATCTGGAACGTAGAAGTCTTCATGCTTCCATTTGTAATATTCCTTCGTGAGCTTCACTTCATCTACGCCTAGTGGTGAGCCATGAGAAGCACTTTTAGCTGATTTGTTCGGAGAACCATATCCGATAACTGTTTTTACTTCAATCAAAGTCGGCTGTGTTGTATTTGCTTTCGCTTCTTTGATTGCTTCGCGAATTGCGTCTACATTTTTACCTTCTTCGACACGAATAACTTGCCAGCCATAAGCTTTGAAGCGATCCTCTACGTTTTCAGAGAAGCTATGGTGAAGATCACCATCAAGAGAAATATCATTGGAATCATACAGAACGATTAGCTTGTCCAAGCCAAGATGACCTGCAAGGGAAGCTGTTTCGTGTGAAATACCTTCCATTAAGTCACCATCACCACAAATTGCATATGTGTAGTGATCTACGACAGGAAAGTCTTCTTTATTATACTTCGCCGCAAGATGTGCCTCTGCCATCGCCATGCCGGTAGCCATCGCGATACCTTGTCCAAGCGGACCAGTAGTTGCTTCTACACCATCTGTATGGTGGACTTCCGGATGTCCAGGTGTACGGGATCCGTACTGACGGAAGGATTTCAAATCATCGATGGATACTTTGTATCCAGACAAATGCAAGAGGGAATACAATAACATGGAACCATGTCCAGCAGACAATACGAAACGGTCCCTGTTGAACCAATGGGAATTCTTCGGATTGTGAGCCATGAAATCGGTGAAAAGCGTATAAGCCATCGGCGCTGCACCCATCGGCATACCTGGGTGGCCGGAATTCGCTGCTTCGATTGCATCGATTGATAACGTACGAATTGTATTAATGGAAAGCAATTCTGTAGTCTGAACCATGTAAACATCCCTTTCATCTAGCAAATTATGTACTCTTGTTCATCCTATACTGAAATCCTCTGAGAGACAAGGATTTATACATAGAAAAAGAAGGGAACGGCTGTGCACGAAGCCAGCCAACCCTTCTTATTCCTCTTCACGTAATTTTTTTACTTTTTCTGGTGTTACGTCATTGCCTTCACGATCCATCACCGTCATCGACTTGAACTGATTTTTGAATGAAGAACGTACATTTCCCAGATATTCCTGTCTTAGTTCTTTTTGCTCTTTCTGTTCGCTAAGGCTGAGTCCTTCTGCCTTGGCTTTATTTGCTAAAGCATTGAGGCGTGCTAATTTGTCTTTAGTTAACATATATATATGCTCCTTTAAGCATTAAACTTGATACACACTATGTTACCCGCTAGCGTCTTCCGATTCAAGCGAAAGATACTCCTGGTACCTTCTATGAACGGTCGCCTTTGATACATTAAAGCCCATACCGCGCAAAACAGAGCTGATTTCTTGGAAAGTAAGCTTATTGTTTCGCAGCCTGATCACTTCTTGTATCGGAAAGTCAATCCGCTCCCTGCCAGGTGCGGCCTGCTGGTTGCTCAAATTTTTACTTGGATCATATCCGGCCTCGATTGCCCTTCTCATACCTCGTTTGATTTTCATATTATGAATCTTTCGCTGATACTCCTCGACAATACCAACGATCTGGAGCACCATACCATCTGATTCCGAAAGCTGGAATTCACCGTGCTGGCTTAACGTATACACCTTGACCTCTAGCTTCTGAAGATGATGGAACAAGGCGATCTTCGTATTGCCTCTTCCTAGCCTCGTTTCATCCTGAATGAGGAGACAATCCGCTTCACGTGCTGTAAACACATCCAGCATGCGAAAAATTCCCGGACGTTCGATCTCATAACCGCTCTGTTTCTCTTCGATGATATCGATAACCTCTATGTCGGAAGACGCAGCAAGCCTGATGAGCTCTTCACGCTGACGCTCAATCGAGCTAGCTTGCTCGTCCTTTTCTGTACTTACTCTGCAATAGATGACTGCTTTCATTGATGTACCCTCTCACTTCGACTAATTAGACGCTCATTATAAGTGTAAAGTATAAGAAGAAAAGCGTGAAGCCGAAAAGCACATAATAGAATAGATCTGATTTCGCTAGTTTTTTGAACATGGTAGACCCCTCCGTTTTCAAGAACATGCGTTCTCTTTGTTAATTCCATTATATACGAACATAGGTTCTAGTCAAGACCTTTTTTCGAACGGATGTTTGTATATTGCAATCTATCATGGTATACTGTATGTAATAAAAATATATGCACGGGGTGTTCGATACATGATAAAACTATCGAAAAGACAGGAAGCGATTCTAGCATACATAAAGGAGCAGGTACTCGATAAAGGCTACCCGCCATCCGTTAGAGAAATCGGCGAAGCAGTTGGATTGGCCTCAAGCTCTACCGTTCACGGCCATCTTTCTCGTTTAGAGAAAAAAGGTCTTATCCGTCGCGACCCAACAAAGCCGCGCGCTATCGAGGTATTATCATTTGATAGTGAAGAACAAACAGATATTCCTCGAGGTGAGGCAAACTACGCTCCGGTAATCGGAAAAGTAACAGCTGGTATTCCAATTACAGCAGTGGAGAATATAGAAGAATATGTCCCTGTACCTAGCCATCTAGTAGGACCGGACGATAATATTTTTGTTTTGGTTATTGTAGGAGAGAGTATGATAGAAGCCGGTATTCTAGATGGAGACATGGTCATCGTCAAACAGCAGCAGACCGCTCAAAATGGAGAGATTGTTGTAGCGATGACAGAGGACAATGAAGCAACAGTGAAACGTTTCTTCAAGGAAGAAAACCAGATCCGACTGCAGCCAGAAAACAGTACGATGAATCCTATCATTTTGGATAATGTTAGTATTCTTGGTAAAGTAATCGGTTTATATCGTTCCATTCAATAAAAAATCGGCTCCGGCCGGTTTTTTTTCATAGAATTTACATACTTTTCGCCTTCTTTCGACATAATTTTTGGGTATATTAGATTATGCTATTACCAAAAGCTAGAAAGCAGGTGGTGTTGTGAAGCTGTTTTACAAGCTCTTCTGCAAGTTGCGAGGCCGACATAAGATTGATAGTGTTACTGATTCGTGTAAATGTGGATATACAAGAAGCCACCGTAGAGAACAACACAGTATGGATGATTATTATCTTAAAGAACGTTAAAAACGGTATAAATAAGGAGCTTGCCTAGACGGCAAGCTCCTCTTGTATGCTTTTATATTGTTTCATCGCTAAATTAAGAGCCTCGAGCAGAATACCTGGCGTGGCTTTCTCGTATGTCTCCCCTAACAGCCGCTTGGCACCATCCAGAATTCGCTGGTTCCCCATTAAAGCTAACAATTCATGTCCTTTTACTAAGATATCGTCAATGAAGACATCTCTGTAATCCTTGGAGTTTGTTACGACACCTGAAATGAATCCTTCCTGCAGCAGCACTTCCGCATGATGTACAACATCGTATGGTGTGCATGTTCCTAATTCGCAGCGGTATTCTCTTGCTTTCGTTCCTTGGAGTTGGTCTGCTTCTAACTGTCCCAGTATTTCATGAAATAATGTAACGCTTAGTTTTGGCATGTGATCTCCTCCTTGTTATAGTTCAATTATTTCACATATTTGTTATGAATCTATCGCAAAGTTTGTACATTATTTCACAAATAAGTGACAAGTTAAAGAACAGATAAGTTTGATTTCTCATCGTTTGCATTAAACAGGGCTACTATGTGGTATAGACACTATAAGTGACTTTATTGGAGGTGAAACAATGTCAAACTATCACACTGCCCCAGATGGAAATAACAGCTGGCAGGTTAAAAAAGAAGGAGCAATACGTGCTTCAGGAAGCTTTGACACGCAAAAAGAAGCGATGGATTATGGGAAGAAATTAGCTAAGCAGAATAAAGGTGAACATGTCATTCACGGCAGGGACGGGAGAATTCGTGAGCGGGATTCTTATGGCAATGATCCATTTCCTCCAAGGGGCTGAACTTACAGTAAGCCATTGGATTTAGATACTTATAGAAAAAAACAAAACCTGAAATCAGTTTCAGGTTTTGTTTTACAAGCTCGATTAATATGCAATCCATCCCGCGTCAGCCGCTATTACTTGCCCATTTACGAAGCTTGATTCATCAGAACCTAAAAATAGAGCCAGTTGAGCAATCTCAGCTGGTTTTCCAACACGCGGCATTGTTCCGTTACCAGTCATCTGACGCCCAGCTCCAAATTCGGAGATATTCGTCATAGATGCACTTATGTTAGTCTCGACACCACCCGGAGCAATACCGTTACACCGGATACCAGATTGAGCATACATATAAGCTGTGTTTTTCGTCAATCCAGTTACCGCATGTTTAGAAGCTGTGTATGCTGCCCCTGCTCGTGCCCCGCGCAACCCGCCTGCTGAGATATTATTTACGATTACGCCATGGCCTTGTTCCAAGAAGATGTTCGTAGCAATACGCATTGCTCGCATAACACCAGTAGTGTTAACTGCAAAGACGCGTTCCCATTTCTCATCCGTAATCTCCCCCACCGGCTCCATTCCATCCATGATACCCGCATTGTTAACCAAAATGTCTAATTTACCAAACGCTTCCTTTGTTTCTGCGAATAATTGTTCTAAGTCCGCTGACTCAGCAACGTTTGTACGATTCGCGATTGCTGCTCCACCCTTCTTCTTGATAGCCTCAGCAACTGCTTGGGCGCCTTCAAAATTAAAGTCTGAAACAACTACTTTTGCTCCTTCCTTTGCATAAAGCTCTGCTATTGCCTTCCCCATCCCTGAGGCTGCTCCTGTAACGATTGCTACTTTATCTCTTAATCTCATATCATCCATCCCCCATAGTTAATGTACATTTGTTCGATAAAATAATAATATAGAATTGTAACCGCATTCAATCAGCAGAAAAAATCAAATTGTACGATATAGTACAAATACTTAAAAAGTGTTTAATAAAGGGGGTTTTTTATTTGAATAAAAATGATTTGCGAGTCTTAAAAACAAAACAGAATATACATCTTACATTAACAAATCTGCTAAAAAAGAAGCCCTTACCTCAAATAAAAGTAACGGAACTCTGCAAACTAGCAAATATAAATCGAGGAACTTTTTATTTTCATTATCAAGAAGTTGGAGATGTCTTTAAGGAATTTTTCGAGGAGATTATGATGGATTTAAGAGAATCCTATAATGAACCTTATCGTCATACAAAGTATATTGAAAGAGAAAAACTGGACCCAGAAACGGTACGTATCTTCCATCATGTTCAAAAATACGAAGAATTTTATAGGATTATCTTATCTAAGGAAGTATCTGCAGAGTATTATTACATGCTGTTCGATGAAATACGCTCGATCCTTGTTGATGATAAACATACAAATCACCTAGAAGAAGATTATTTATTTTCCTATTCCTCCAATGCAATTATCGGATTGATTATCGAATGGTACCGCCGTGATTTTCAAGAATCCGCTGATGAAATGAATATACATTTGGTTAATATACTTAAGTTATATTGATATTGTTGCAAAAGTCTTGTTAATACTACATACAAACCCACTGACACCAATGTATCAGGGGGTTTGTATAATACTAATAGATGTCCTCCATGTACTGCTCGCGTTCCCATGAGTGAACTTGTGTGCGGTACAAAATTTCTATAATAATATCTCCTAATAATCCTGTTAAAAATAAACTTGCCTCTTATATACTTGGCAAGTTCTATTAATCCTTCTCTCTAAATTAATGACATGCTCTTAAGGGCATTGTAAATTCCGTGTTCATTGCAACTATCTGTGATTATATCGGCTTTCTCTTTAACTTCAGTTTCCGCATTACCCATCGCAATCCCAACTCCTGAAAGTTCCATCAGTTCAATATCATTGTTTCCATCTCCGAAAAAGACGATATCTTCACGCTTGAAACCATTTTGTTCTGCAATCTTCAAAATGGTTCTCGCTTTCGAACCTTCTCTAGGTATAACATCTAACCCATATTCGTGCCAACTCACATATCTGAATTCTTTGATAGCATATCTTGGAAGGTCTTCTTTCTTGCAGAAAAGCATAGCTTGAATAATTGAATTTTCTCGCCAAAAATTTTGATCAAACTCAGGGATGGTCCACCCTAGACTTTCGTAAGCTTTAGTTAACGCCTCACCTGGTTCTTCGAAATGTCTGGCTAATCCGTTAGCTGTTTGAAACACAACCTGATCATTGTTTTCCATCGCAATTTCAATAAGTGTATGAATAGATTCCTTTGATAAGATTAGTTCATGTGCTAATTCATGACGGACATATCCAATTGATCCATTACATAAGACATATGTATCGATTTCAAGTTCATCAACAATGGATTTTGCTGAAGGATAGTCCCTCCCTGTCGCAATGACGATTACATGTCCTTGGTCTTTAAGAGAAACCAAAGCTTGTTTTGTACTGGCAAGAAACTCCATTTCTGTTGTTAATAATGTTCCATCAATGTCAAAGACAATAAATTTTTTACGCATTTTCTATCACCACTTTCCGTTAGCCTTTTTCAAGTCTTCGTTCATAATACGCACTAAGCATACACATAAATTCCATTTATTTCAAAAATATTCATCTTAACAATAACACAACGAGACTTATTAGAGAAAAATTGAGAAAGCCCCTCCAATTATGGAAGGCGTATTTAATTACACAATTATTCACTCTGCTTCTTACCCCAGTTGAATGTATCGTTTTATCATATAAACCCATAAAAAAGGCCTTCCTTAGGCCGCCTTATCGTTATTATTATCTGAAATTGTCTTTTTCCCCAATGAGTACAATCCTGATGCTGCAAGCCCAGCAAATCCCCCAGACCATAGCCTCAAGACTACATCCATATCAGTGAATGGCCAAGCCAAAAAGCCGACAAGAATACCTATAAGCAAGCTAATCAATGGCAAATACCTCTTGTTTACTGTGATTGTCTTTTTTATCAGTTGCACTAAAGCAATTACAATCGGGCTGATAATCGAAGCAAAGGTCATTACTTCTTCCATTTATATCATCACCTCTCCAGTATTCGTTCTTACTTATTCCTTTCTGCAATACTTAATTCCTTCAATTTAAAAAATGTCCCAAGAGCCACTGGATAATCAAAAAGATAATCCCGCCAGACGCAAAAATACTGGATATTCCCAACTAAGTTGCTTTATTTTGATGTAGTATCGCGTTTATGCTGCCGATCATCAAATAAAATACTGGATAACATGATGTGTTGTTCTCGCCCTTCTGCCAACGCGGTGTTTTCAATCTGAGCAGTACCGACAACAGCGGTTTACTCACATCTCCAAGAAATTGGAACAGAACACTTTGTATAAATAAGAAGAATACAAGAAAAGAATGCGCGAATAATTATGGGAGTGGATTAAATTTACGAACTGTATAAAGAAAAGAAAAACCCCTGATACCAATAGTATCAGGGGTTTCTTTACTGTTCGCGTTCCCATGGGTGAACTTGTGTGCAGAACAGAATTTCTATTTAAAAACCTCGAAATATCTTCTAGTAATAGTTGATATTTCGAGGTTTCTTTTATAAGACTGATAATAATATCATATAGTATATAAGATATTTGGGGGTGTTTGGGAGTGGATTTACACCCCTCTTTATTGTTTTTCCACAACCGTAACAGTTATTATCGGTAACTCTGTTTCTTCCTGCTTACCCAAACAGTGTTCTTCATTACTTCAATAGCTTGGGTAGCTAAGCAATGGATAGACACTAGTAAGAAGGACAAGGACAATGAATAAGGTACGGGGGCTTTGCCCTTCCCTTATCATAAATATAATTATATATATCAACACATCTGCTATGCAAAAAAACACTAAATTCTTTTTAATATTGCTCGCTGCTGCAGCGTTCATTGCCTACAACATTTATGGTGGAGTATGGTTGAATATCTTAAGTGCTGGATTAGCCATTGCAACTCTAATTGTTGCATTTTCAGACCTGTTCAAAAGGAAGGGTAGGTAGGTAACTATGTACACATTCGATAACAAGGAACAACTAATTGAGTTCATCCAGAAAGACGTGTTGACATCCTCGGAAGCCCTAGAGTTTCTGCGGATTACACGTAGCAGACTTAGCCAGTTGTTAAAGAATGAAAAGATTGTACCAAACGTTCCGGGAAAGATAGTTTGTTCCTTCGCGAAGATCTGGAGGAACGAGAAGCTATACAAGAGGAATAAACAAAGAATTATCGCCCGTATGACGAAAAAGATGGGGGAAGTAATTTGAGCTTCAAATCGTTTCTTTATACCGTCCTGAAAATATCCAACGATGTAAACGCCATAAATAAAGGGCCAAAAGCTACATCTAAGCGGATTGGTGGCGGGATATACGGTAAAACTACAGGCAGACTCAAAAATAGATATTTAAATGAATACCCCCTCTTCTCTCAGTAATTGGAGGTTTTTTTTTACAAAGATTGTATTCGTAAGGATTGTTGCTAATCCCATAACGAAAGAATCTTTTACTATTTTATGGTATAATTTAAAGAAAATAACAGAATGAGGGGTTTCCTTGATTGAAAAAATTGACATTCGTAATATTAAATGTGCTGCCGATGTTTTAAACATACAAATACCATCATATAAGGTAGAGGCAGAAATTATTGGAACATATGATATACCGCCATTAAAGGACACGGTTTACACTTTGCAACATTGTGGAGAAAATTTCTTTGGTTATTATGAAAATGGAAATCTATACGGAGTAGTATCTATAAAAGTAGACGATGTTGTAGTTGATATACATAGGTTAATCGTACACCCAAACCAATTTAGAAAAGGCATTGCACAGTTGCTTTTAAATTTCATTGAAACTAAGTTCCAGGTTGAAACAATAAAAGTCGCAACAGGATCTAAAAATACTCCAGCTGTTAGTTTTTATAAAAAGAATGGATTTCAAAATATTAACGAAGTCTTGGTAAATGAGCAACTATCCTTAACTTTTTTTGAAAAGAAATTATAATTTCCTTATTGAAGTAATAGGTGCTTAAGTTAAACAATAGTAAAACCACTTCCTTTTGGAAGTGGTTTTTTTACACCTAACTCATATAAAAATCAATCACACCTTTCTTCAATGTGATTATATGGGTAAAAGGAGGAGATACAATGATTAGACCACATATATACAGATTATTTGTTGGTAAAACAGAAGGTAGTTCATGACTTCATTGCACACGAGGAAGGATACGACCTGGAAAGAGCTTTAGAATGGGATCCCAGGTTTTTGAGGTTTACCGATGAGGAACAGAAGATGTTCGAGGAAATGTATATGGATCATGCCGTTCTAATTTTTGTAGTAAACCCCTCCCGCTAAGGAGGTATTACTATTATATATCTCAAAATGTATTACTTATGGTAAACTCAGGATATAATTTTCCAAATTAAGGTTAACAGGAGGCGGAGTTTTTGACTAAAAGATTATTGAGAGTTGGTACAATTTACATCCCGGTATTAAATGTAGATCTTTCTTCGGAATGGTATTTAGAAAAATTAGGTGCTGAATTGACTTATAAAGACAAAGATAAGGCAATATTCAATTTTGCTAATCAAAGCATATTTCTTGTAAAATCCAAGGATAATCAGAGCTCAAATTTTTATGATACTCACGGTGAAGAACGCTTTTCATTAACATTTGAGGTCAATGGATTAGATGCTTTAAAAACTATACATAAGGACTTTATAGAAAAACAAGTAAGAGTTGGAGATATTGAAGATAGAGGACACACCGGAAGAAACTTTGTTTTCTACGACTTAGATGGCAATAAATTTGATGTTTGGAGCGAATTGAGTCCTCAATTCAAGGAACAGTATTTAATATCCGAATAAAACATATAAATTCTTACTCAATACAGTAGTAATAAAAGTGAAAACTTAACCCTAGTTATAAATAAAAAACCCTCCAATTAAGGAGGATTTTTTTCTATCGTATTTCTACATATTTTGTGGAAGCGGTGATATACAGACCGGATTTAATTTGATACATCTTGGAGCCGCTCACTGTCAGCCCTTTTGTGATGGCACAATCCACCCGTTAGAGCTCTTTTGTATGTGAGATCCCTTTGTGTAAAGATAAAGATCATCAGCTTGACCTTCATTCTCTTCTACAATACCTTGTAACTCGAAATTTAGTTTCTGTAATAACTTTATAGATAGTATGTTTCTGGGGTCTACTTTCGCCTCGATTATTTTTAGGTTAAGTTGATGGAAGGCATAATCAACTAAACCGTTGACTGCTTCTGTCCCATAACCCTTGTTCCAAAATTGACTATCTAAATCATATCCAATTTCGGCTGACTTTGCCTCAAAATTGAGTGAATTAAAACCACACGATCCTATGATAGTATTAGAATTCTTTTTAAAGATGGAATATCTTATGGCTTCTCCTCGTTCAGATAAATCACTTAAAAAGGCAATCATTTCTTCCGCCTCTTTTATTCGAGTAAACCCTTCAATATTCATATATTTTGTAACCTTAGGATTTGACCAAATAGCAAATAATGAATTTGCATCACACTTATCCATCTTTCTTAACATTAATCTCTTGGTTCGAATAGTATTGACTATCAAATGCTTAACCTCCATTTATTTAAATTAAATTGTGGTATGGTATAAGCTTTGATATCTGCGCATAATTCAGTCCCTTCATGAATTAATAAGATGAAATACTGTCAAATTGATTGACCAATTTATTGTAGCATTAGATTACCTAAATTGTAATATTCTAGAATAAAATGGTTTACAAGACTAACTTCATACTATAAATTTGAGACTTTATTTGCTTATTTCTACATACTTAGTGGAAGCAGTGATATACAAGCCGGATTTAATTTGATACATCTTGGAGCCGCTCACAGTCAATTCTTTCGTGATAGTGAATGCTTCGCCAGGTTTTAACTTGATTGCTTTGTCATTCCAGTTGGCACTGTTGTAAGTCCATAGCCAGCCATCTGAGTTGTTTTTCACCACAACTAGTTTACCGATGACACCCTTGGCCGGAGATGAGTGTATTTATTAATTTTGTATCTTCGTAAATATGTCACTCATCAAAAATCAAGCAGCCAGGTCGCCCTCCATCTTTAGTGTCAGCATTCGAGGTACGGAACATAAACTCGGCAATGGTAGATTTTCCAGTGAGGGCTCTATAACAGCATCAATTATACCTTCTGCAGCTCTCCTTATATCAGTTTGTTCTTTACCAATTGGTGGACAATAAAGCATTTTTTTTGTGACTTCCATGTTCCCCCACCCTTTCAATTACCCATATCTTATGATTGTGGATCTGGTAAAAAGGCTAAAAGCCTTAATACACTCGTTTCCATAAAACCCATAGGAATGAGTTACACATAGCATTTTTATGGATATTTTAAGAGAAAGTAGAAGAACTATACCCTAGAAAATAACGTTTGCTAGGTAATTTCTTTATATGTTTCTTTAATTCTTTCTTTAGCGTTTTCTATTATATGAAGAATCTATTTTTTGGGACGGCTAATTAGAGGATAGAGTGTCCGCTAATTAGCGGTGTCCTCGGATTAGCGGACACCTTCATGTTAGGGCATAAAAAAAGCCAGCCAAGTATCTCTTGGCCGACTGTTGATAATACACATATACAGGCTTTTTAGAGCAACAACACAAGGTTATTTAGGAAAAATTCCGGAATGTTTTCGAGTTTTTTCATACAAAAAAAAGGCAGCAACCTATAGGCCGCTACCATGATAGTACAAGACACTATTTCTTAGTGCTTTGAGCTTTAACTGTAGTGACAGTAGTTACTTGCTTTGCTGTCTGCTGCTGTTTTAGGTAGTCTTCTCGAAACTTATCTTTCGCAGCAGAAAAAATGCAGAGCATAACCAACCCTCCTTATTTGTAAAGATAAGCTTCGTAATACTTGTGTTGGAATTTATGCACAGATGTATTACAATTCCCCCAAAATATAGCACGTGTAGAGCTTTGATTTCAACAGAGAATAATTACTAATCACTTTTTTATTATTACCTATTCTATGCATCTTCGATTTGCTACTTGCTACATTTTTGAAATTGCATCTCGAACAAATAGATCTTTAAATAATGAAAATGCAGATATAGATATCTGCTTTTTTGTCAATTATACATTTCTCTGAATGACTGCAATATTCATGTTTAAAGCTAGCTTATAGAAACCTTTCCAACCAATCTTTGCATATGTCTTCTCGGAGATCGGCGGCGTGAAATACAAAGGAATAAACTTTATAATCAGTGATGTACTCCGCATCCTCACACATATACCGTTCTTTAATCAGGAATTTCTCCGACTTAGGCAATCTTTCAACTGCTCGTTCCAATCTCTCGCAGAACCTTTTCTATAAGCTGCTTCATCTGCATTCTCTTTAGTTATGCTGCTTGTCTGATCTGTAATGGAATTGCTGCGCCCTCCACCTATTGCGTCATAAGATGCTGTAGTGCTAGCTTCTCTTTCTTCAGGGAAAATGGTTTTTGGTGTTTTGTGCTTGCTATACCTTTCTCAACTTAAAGAAAAACCCCTGACACCAGTGGTATCAGGGGTTTCCTCAATTAAAAGTCTTCCATGTACTGTTCGCGTTCCCATGGGTGAACTTGCGTGCGGAACATATCCCATTCGATTTCTTTCGCTTCGATGAAGTGTTCGAATAGGTGATCGCCTAGTGCTTCGACGATGATATCGTCAGATTTAAGCTGCTCAAGAGCATCGTATAGAGTAGCTGGAAGATCTGCTACGCCATTCTTTTCTCTTTCTGCTTTGTCCATCACGTAGATGTTACGGTCAATGGATGCTGGTGCTTCCAGGTTGTTCTTGATTCCGTCAAGTCCTGCAGCAAGCAATACGCTCATTGCCAAGTATGGGTTCGCTGCTGGATCAACGCTGCGCACTTCAACACGTGTGCTTGCTCCGCGAGCGGATGGTACACGGATAAGCGGGCTACGGTTTTTACCGGACCATGCAACGTAGCATGGTGCTTCATAACCTGGTACAAGACGCTTGTAAGAGTTAACTGTTGGGTTTGTAACCGCAGTGAAGTTAATTGCATGCTTCAACGTACCTGCGATGAACTGGTAAGCTGTTTCAGAAAGCTTCAACTCGCCGCTTTCATCGTAGAATGCGTTTTTGCCATCTTTGAATAGAGACATGTTACAGTGCATACCAGAACCGTTCACACCGAATAGTGGTTTCGGCATGAATGTTGCATGCAGACCGTGTTTTCTAGCGATTGTTTTTACTACAAGCTTGAATGTTTGGATATCATCAGCATGTTTCAATGCATCAGCATATTTGAAATCAATCTCGTGCTGGCCTGGTGCCACTTCGTGGTGAGAAGCCTCAATTTCAAAGCCCATCTCTTCCAGTTCCAATACGATATCGCGACGAGTAGTTTCACCCAAGTCAGTTGGTGCAAGGTCGAAGTATCCGCCTTTATCGTTCAATTCCAAAGTAGGTTCGCCTTTTTCATCAAGTTTGAACAAGAAGAATTCCGGCTCTGTACCGATGTTGAATGCGCTGAATCCAAGCTCTTCCATTTTTTTAATGTTACGCTTCAGGTTGTAACGCGGGCAGCCTTCGAATGGCTCTCCTTCTGGAGTGTAGATATCACAGATGAAACGTGCCACTTTGCCTTTTTCGCTTGTCCAAGGGAATACTACGAATGTATCCAAGTCCGGGTAAAGCTTCATGTCGGACTCTTCGATGCGCACGAAACCTTCGATGGAAGATCCGTCGAACATCATTTCGTTATCCAATGCTTTGTCCAGCTGGCTAAGCGGGATTTCCACGTTTTTAATTGTGCCAAGCAAGTCGGTGAACTGTAAGCGAATGAACTTTACGTTCTCCTCCTTGATAATCTTGATTACATCTTCTCTAGTAAATTTCGCCATTCTTTCTCCTCCTCTATTAATGGAAGAATCGTGATAACTCTCCCTGACGTAACGAAGCTTTGCCCAATCGGCCGGTATCCATCAGTTCCTGACGCAGCATCTGTCTTAATGCTTTATCAGAGATCTCCGGTTCGATCGGTGTTTCAAGCATTTCTGCGGTCGGTTTTTCTCTGTACGGCAGCATTTGCTTGATTCCTGCAAGGTTGATTCCTTTATCGATCAATTCCTTGATTTCCAGCAGTCTATCCACATCGTTGAATGAGAAAAGACGCTGATTGCCTTCTGTTCTTGCTGGGAAAATCAGTCCGTTGTCTTCATAATAACGGATTTGTCTCGCTGTTAATGCAGTAAGTGATTTTACAATACCAATAGAGAACAAGGGCATAGATCGGCGATTTATGTCACTCATTTATCGTCCATCCCCTTTCCTTATGTACTCTACGTCTATTATAAACGTAGGTAATTTTAAATGTCAACACGTGTTAGCTTAGTTGACATGAAATTTTTTAGTATGCTTGATTAGTTGATATCAAGCCTTTTTCTAATAGATTCTGAGCTGCGTCCATAATAGCGAGCTTCACATGGGCATAAGTCAAGCCACCCTGGACAAAAGCTGTATACGGCGGGCGTATCGGTCCATCTGCCGTCAATTCCAGGCTAGCACCTTGAATGAAGGTTCCTGCCGCCATGATGACATCACTCTCATAGCCGGGCATCGGAGCTGCATGCGGTGTCACATGGGCGTTAACCGGTGACGCATGCTGAATCGCCTGACAGAAGGCAATCATTTGATCTGCTGAGTGGAAGTTCACTGATTGAATTAAATCAACACGCTTGCTGTCGAATTTCGGTGAAGTGGAGAATCCAAGCAACTCCAAAAATCGTGATGTAAAGATGGCTCCTTTCAACGCTTCTCCAACTACGTGTGGTGCAAGGAAGAATCCTTGGAACAGCTCCTGCAGCATCCCAAGTGATGCTCCTGTCTCCTTTCCAAGACCTGGTGCAGTCAAACGGTTGGCACACAACTCAATTAAGTCGGCTCGACCAGCAATATACCCTCCCGCACGGACAATACCGCCACCCGGGTTCTTGATAAGTGATCCTGCTATTACATCTGCACCAACATGAAGTGGTTCCTCAGTTTCAGCAAATTCCCCGTAGCAGTTATCAACAAAAATGATTGCTTCTGGATACTTCTCTTTTACGAAAGAAATCATTTCACCAATCTCTGCAACAGAAAAAGAAGGTCGGTCGGCATATCCTTTTGAACGCTGGATTGACACCACCTTCGTTTTCTCGGAAAGCTTTGCTGCCACAGCAGGATAGTCAACTGCTCCATCTTCTGTCAAATCAACAGCATCGTATGTGACACCGAAATCCTTTAACGAACCTGTATCTTCTTCTCGGTTTCCAATGACACCTTCCAGCGTGTCGTATGGCTTGCCAGTTATATATAGAAGTTGATCTCCTGGACGTAAAACGCCGAATAATGCAGTAGTTATCGCGTGTGTACCAGAAACAATCTGCGGGCGGACTAGGGCATCCTCTCCGCCGAACACTTCTGCGTATACTTGTTCAAGTGTCTCCCGTCCAAAGTCATCATAGCCATATCCTGTGGTAGGGTTGAAATGACTGTCACTAACCCGCTGGTGGCGGAAAGCATCCATCACCCGTTTCTGATTTTCTTCCACGATACGGTCTATTCTAGCGCGCTCGGAGCTTGTTTCTTCTTCTGTTCTTCTTGCTGTTTCGATTATCATGCTTCATTCTTCCCTTTCAACTGATGGAAAAGCGGATGATCCGGCAATACATAGCCACTTACTTCATAGACATCCATTTCCTCGTTGTATTCCCTTTTTGTTAAAATCGTCTCCTGTGCAAGTTTATCTAATAGACGGCCGCCAGAGGCAGGTACGATTGTATCATAAAATTCACTTGCTTCCTGGATCATCTCCTGCACTTTTTCCATTACAAGTCTGCGGTCTTCTTCTTTGAACGCAGAGATCTGGATATATGGATGTGCACTGGCAATGAAATCTTCTGTAAGTAAATCTGCTTTATTGTATACTGTCAAAATCGGTAATTGATCAGCCCCAAGTTCTGTGAGCAGTTTCAGTACAGTAGCCTGTTGCTGTTCATGATCTGGATGCGCACTATTCACCATATGGATGATGAAATCAGCTTCTGTCACTTCCTCAAGTGTTGAACGAAAAGCTGCGATAAGCGCTGTCGGAAGATCCTGGATAAATCCAACTGTATCTGTCAGTAACGCTTGAAAACCTGATGGAAGTCGCATACGGCGTGTCATCGGATCCAATGTAGCGAACAGCTGGTCTTGCTCCAGACTGTCATTTCCAGTCACCCGGTTGAAGATTGTTGATTTACCGGCATTCGTATAACCGACCAAAGCAATTTGAAAAGCCTGATTCGCTTTACGACGCTCCCTATATCGGGAACGGTGCGAGACGACAGCTTTTAGCTGCTGCTTGATTTCATCGATCCGGCGGCGAATATGCCTTCTGTCGGTTTCAAGTTTTGTCTCACCAGGTCCTCGTGTCCCGATACCAGCTCCAAGCCGGCTCATTTCTGTACCTTGTCCATACAATCTAGGCAGCAAATATTGCATCTGTGCCAATTCTACCTGCAGTTTACCTTCTCGGGTATGTGCACGTGTTGCGAATATATCAAGGATCAGCTGACTACGGTCTATGACCCGAACTCCGACCCGGTTGCTGATATTTTTCAATTGGCCTGGCGACAACTCGTCGTTGGATATGACTAGAAGCGGCTCTTCCTGCTCAACGAGCTCGGCAAGTTCCTCTAGTTTCCCTGATCCGAAATATGTACCCGGATGCAGGCGTTCCCGTTTCTGCGTGACAATTCCTGCCACTTCGCCACCTGCTGTCTTTGTTAAAGCTTCTAATTCATCGAGCGAGGATTGAAATCGCTCTAATGTTTGAGTCTGATGATGGACTGCCATCAATAATACACGTTCCATACTGTCACCCTTTCCATATGTCATTATACCCTATCATAGAAAGAAAAAGCCTTCGCATTTCTGCGAAAGCTTGAAAATCATCTTGTTAGAAATGTTGTCAGTTAACATCATATAGGAGCTATTCAGTATAACTGGCAACTTCACGCACTATTTCATTCTTATTTTTACAGGTTATTATGGTCAATCTTTTACCATATCTCCTGTGTTGATTATCTTTATCTTTGCATCATACGTCACATCTGCATCTGCAAAATACTTATCCCAATCTTTTTTCATCTCTTGATAATCCCTTGGATAACTTATCCTGAAACTGTCATGAAACTCAATAACGTCTGATTGATATTCATTTTGCAGCTTCTTCATCGTGCCTTCCATTAACTTGACTACCTTTTTTTCAGCCAAATGCTCCAGCTTCTGTATATAGCGTTCGGATAAATTATTAGATGACTGTGACCAGTCCTCAGATATCCAGCCCTGCGAGGTTACTTTTACATGAAATGTCAGTCTGCCATCCTTGTATAGTGGCTCTACCTTTGTTTTATAATGCTGCACTTCATAAATGATTGTATTATCTTTTTCATCCTTGAAATTAAGCAAGCCACCCATCCCTTTTCCAGTTAGCCAATTGATTCCTTGGACCTCGTCATCAGTCAAATAACCGACGAGTTTATTATCTTTTCCTCTTATGACACCTGCACCGTTCACTAAAATAGTATTTTTCTCTTTAGTTACATTCGGCAATACAAAACTGACATGTGAGGATAAATTGGCAGCAATATCGCCGACACGAACTGGCGGGAGCATTTTCATAGTGGATGTTTTATTGTCAAAGATGTTGCCGATGTAGCTGCTTGGTATCTCCCCTTCTATATTCGTACCCAATACGTCGCTTGCTTGCTGCTTGCTTAGCACCACAACCGGGCTTAGACGCGTCACATTATCACGTAAGATTTGGTCTAGCAAAATGGAAAGATCGTATCTCGCTGCCGTTTCTTGATTGATTACGATAGATGCCAGATGATCCGTATAAACTGGATAAGGCAGCTGCAGGGATATACTGCGCAGGATATCATGCAGGGAATTTCCCTCCACGGTAATGTCTTGATACATTTTTCCTTGTTGAGCCCCTGCTTGCTCCCCCTTTTTCTTTGTAACAGCAATCTGCGTCGTATGCTTAATAGGAGTCTCTTCATTCTCACTGCTATCGAATCCAAAGCCAATAACAAAGGACATATCTTCAATATCTGAACTGTCCCAGCAGCCTGAGAGGAAAAGCAGCACTATAAGGCATGCAAAAATGTTACGTTTCATCTTTTGTTTCGCCATCCTGCTTCAGCCTCCTTACAAGCGCAATCAACAGAAGTAACCCAGGCACAATGAAAGAGAAGACAAAGCTAGTCCAGCCAATAATTGTTCCCATTTTTTCTAACTCATTCAAATCCTTAGGGACTAAACAAATGATATAAACCGCAGCTAAAAGTATATAGTTCGCTTTTTTATACGAAATACGCGTAAGCGTAGAAACTCCTTTTGCCGCCACATACTGACAGACAACATATGTTGTAAACATCTGAATCAGCCAAACGACTAAGAATAGCGATTCAAAACGTTCAAACAAAATACCTTCATATTCGTACTCTTGTATGAGTGCAAATGTCGGCCATTTCTGATGCTTCATCCTTTCTACTGATAGCCCTCCAGTAATGACTACTACTGCGAACAAATAAATGGAAACTGGTATGGCTAATCCGAAAAAGGCAACTTTTTTAGCATCTTTAGGATTCTGCATCATGGCAATGAATACGAGCAGGAACTCCAATCCGCTGAAAGTAAGGAATGTGGGCGTCAGACCTTTCAAGACAGGTGCTGCACCTAATCCGAGCAGTGGCCGCAAGTTATTGAATTCAAACACTTTGAATCCAAGAGCAAACACCAGTATAAAAATAATTATACAAATAGGTGTCAGCAGCTCAATCAGCCGTGCTATCGGATTGATGCCGCCTACCAACAAATACATTGCGACCCAGTACATACTAATAAGAATGACACTAATTGGCGTCTCTTCCAGCAAATAAAACTGAGTCAATTCACCCATGGAACGAATTTCAAACGAACCGATCAAAAGGGCATATCCAATAAAACAAACGCTAAGTATTGTTCCTACCCATTTACCTACAATCAGTTTATTAAATTCAAAAAAAGTAAGCCGGTTAAAGCGAAGACTTAAAGACACCATGATAAGAGCGGATAGATAACCGAAGATACCGCCTATTAGAATACATATCCACAAATCCGGCGTTCCTACTTCAATCGCCAGTGTTCTAGGCAGTGTGAAGATACCTACAGCAATCAATGTTGAGGAAAGTAATGTTATCATTTGCATTGTTGTGATTCGAGTTGTCCCCATTTTCATGTGCTGCAGCTCCTAGTATTTCTTTCTTCTGATTTGATCCTTTGGAAAATATTCAGCCGGTCGCTTTCTCATCGTAAATAAAGGCATGCGAAGGAAAAAGTCCTTCCAGTCATCTTTGCTGTAAAGTGTGCCCGGCGTTATGTACGGCACACCGAAACTCCTCAGCTTAACCGTATGGACACAAATAGCCAAGAAGAATAAACTGATTCCGTATAAACCCAGGAAAGCAGCGGAAAACATGGCAAGGAAACGGAGTACTCTTAGCGCAATACCTGCACCATACTGTGGAGAGACGAAAGAAGCGATCGCTGTCGCCGCAACCACTATGACCATAATTGGACTGACTAGTCCCGCCTGCACGGCCGCTTCCCCAATGATCAGCGCACCAACCAAACCTACAGTCTGCCCTACAGGCCTCGGAAGTCTGAGACCCGCTTCCCTCAACAATTCAATCGATACTTCCATTAGAAGTGCCTCTATAATTGTCGGAAACGGAACCCCTAATCTTGTCCCAGCTATTGCCAGCGCTAAGTCTGTAGGTATCAATCCTTGATGAAACGACACGAATGCTATATAAAAAGATGGCAGGAATACACTTAGAAAAGCTGCAACATAGCGAAGCATTCTTATAAGCGACATTGGAATCCAGCGCTCGTAATAATCCTCCGGTGACTGGAGCATCATTGAGAACGTTGTCGGCACAATGAGTGCATATGGAGTTCCGTCGAGCAATATGGCAATTCTTCCTTCCAAAATTGCCGCCATCACACGATCTGGCCTCTCTGTTGATTGTACTTGTGGAAAAATGGACAAATAATCATCCTCGATCAGCTGTTCAATATAACCTGTTTCAGCTGCATGATCTATATCCAAATTATTAATCCGGTCTTTTACTTCCTCTAAAAGCTTTTCGTTAGCGATATCCTTCAAATAAGTAACCGTCAACTGCCTTTTCGTTCTCTCTCCCACTTCAAAATCTTCGAAGGTCAAATTCGGATCGGAAGTCATTCTGCGCAGCATAGCAGTATTATCACGAAGATTTTCAATGAAACCCATCCTAGGGCCCCTTACAAGCGTTTCAGTAATCGGTTCTTCCATACCGCGTAAAATCCATTTCTTCACGCTAAGGACGAAAACTTCAGCCAATCCGTCAACTAAAAGCAGTACAGAACCAGAAAGAAGCTGCCGAATAATCTTATCTGTCTCTTTTACCACTTTCACATCACTGACCTCAATCGTGTGAAGCAGCAGATAATCCTTTATGCTTTCTGTTTTAAAAAAGTTCAGCCCTGATTTCGCTTGTTTCGCATTCAGAAGAGGATGAAGAATGGACTGTTGCAACAGATGCTGATCAACCAATCCATCAATATGCACAATACTGCAGCTGCGATTATCCATCCCTAGCTTGAATTGACGGAAAATGATATCAGAGCTGTCCCCAACAATCGCTTTTATCTGTTCTACATTTACTGATATCTTTGGTGATAGTGTAAAATCTTGAATGAAGTGCTGCTCTTTTCGTTTATGTGTCTTTTTACGAAGCTCTTTCAACTTGTTGCTTAGCACTGTAAATCCGATTGGAACAAGAACTACAACAATCGTCCCCAGCCAGACATCCGTTCTGATAAGAAATTCCAGTATATTTCCCATGATTTGCACTCCTTGCTAAGTATAGTGCCCTAGCAAGTTAGAGCTATGCACACCGCATATAACGTTATCATGGGGTTTATGCCAAAATAAAAAAGCTCAAACGCGTGCTTACACACACTTGAGCTTTTCATACACACTGTCATTCTTCTTGGTTCAAATCAGCGACAGTCACTTTCATCAGTTCCTCGGTCGACAGATGGTGGTCATGCCGCACAAGCCGAACCGCTTGCATCCGAATGGCTTTTTCAATAACATTCCGCACAAAACGGGCGTTCGAAAAATCTGCTGTACGTTTTGCTTTCTGCTGGACGATGATTTCTTTGAGCTTCCATTCTGCTTCTTTGGTCAGTTGGTACTCTTTTTCTGAAAACATTCCTTTTGCTATATCCATAAGCTGTTCAGATTTATAATCAGGGAATTCGAGTTGGATAGGAAACCGCGACCGCAACCCTGGATTCAAGCTCATGAAATGCCCCATTTCCCTGGGGTAGCCGGCAAGGATAAGTATGAAACGGTTAGAGGCGTCTTCCATATGTTTAACAAGAGTATCAATTGCTTCTTTGCCGAAGTCCTTTTCTCCGCCCCGAGCCAGGGAGTAAGCCTCGTCTATGAAAAGGATCCCACCCATGGCACGCTGGACGAGCGCCCGCGTCTTCTGAGCAGTATGCCCGATATATTCCCCGACTAAATCAGCTCTTTCCGCTTCGATAAAATGACCTTTATCCAACACGTTCATGTCGTGGAAGACGGATGCAAGCTTGCGGGCTACCGTCGTTTTTCCAGTACCGGGATTGCCTTCAAACAGCATATGAAGCACTTGTTTTTCTTGTTTTAACCCTGCTGCTTCCCGTTTCCCGCTGATATGGACATTTGCATAAATTTCTTTGATTGTTTTTTTGAGCTTTTCCATCCCGATGAAGGCGGAGAATTCCTGATCGATATGACGGAATGGGTCGAGATCGCGTTTGACAGTTCCACTTTGCAGCTGTTCTGTCTCCTGCTGTCTGTTTTTCAGGACGATATTGATTTTCCCTTTTGCATTCGTAACTTGAGCTTCCACATGATCACCCCTCACTGCTGTAGTCTACGCTCAAGACGGGTAGGCCGTGACAAATGCCCAATGGTCTTTTTCTACTTTATTCAGCAACCACGCGCTTTACAACCACAAAACAAAACGAGCGCCATATGGCGCTCGCTCCGATTTAACTCTGTTCTTTATAATCCAGCGATACATTCTTCACTGGGGAGAATGTGGAAATCGCATGTTTGAAGATTAATTGCTGTCTACCTTCCGTTTCGAACAATACAGTGAAATTGTCAAAAGCCTTCACCGTTCCACGGATTTGGAAGCCATTCGTCAGGAAGACTGTGACTTGCATACGTTCTTTGCGTAGCTGATTCAGATATTGATCTTGAATATTAACAGATTGAGACATCTATTCCCCTCCTAATTTCTATACGGTTCCTATTTCTACCTTTATTCCAGCTTTCCTGCAAGTTCTTCTAAAATAATTCTAAATTTTTCATTTTTTGTCGCAGGAGTGATTGCATACCAGTCCACATGCATCTTATTGCGGAACCAGGTATATTGCCGTTTGGCATATCGCCTGCTGTTCTGCTTCAACTGGTCAACCGTATCTTCCCAGTCCATTTTCCCTTCCAGATAAGGGATAAACTCCTTATAGCCGATTGCTCGCATAGATTGGGTATCTTGAACCCCACTTTCTACCAGACGCTTGACTTCTTCCAGCAAGCCTTCTGCAAGCATTTTATCAACCCGCAGATTTATCTGCTCATAAAGAAGATCCCGGTCCATATCTAACCCTATCATCGTTGTGTCATAACGAGCATCTGGCTCTGTTTCTTCGTGATCACTCATTCTTTTCCCAGTACGATGGAATATTTCCAACGCCCGGATGACGCGACGGACATTATTAGGATGGATGCGCTCTGCTTGTACTGGATCCACTGCCTGCAGCTGTTTGTGCAAATGCACTGGGCCATGGGTTTGGGCCTCCTGCTCCAGCTTCCGCTGATAGCTGTCGTCTCGTTTCGCTTCTGAAAAATCATAAGCATAAAGAGCTGCCTGTATGTATAAGCCGGTCCCGCCTGCAATAATAGGCAGTTTTCCTCGGCTTGCAATATCTTGAACACAAGCCTCTACATCGACTTGAAAATCAGCAGCTGAATAATTTTCATCCGGATCACGAATATCAATCAAATGGTGCGGAATTCCTTGCTGTTCTTCTTTAGTTACTTTTGCGGTTCCAATATCCATGCTTCTGTAAATCTGCATGGAATCTCCGCTGATCACTTCTCCACCATATCTCTTGGCGATCTCGATACTCAGCTGTGTCTTGCCGACACCTGTAGGTCCGACAATGACGATTACTTTCTGCTTGTCCATGTCATTCTCCTTCTTTAACATGTCATTAGTTTAGCATAACACTGCAAAGAAAGATAAACGAAAAGCCGTGCGGGCTACGCACAGCTTATCGATCGGCATCAATTAGATATTTCGACAAGCGGATCGCCTCGTATTCCAGCCTGCCAAGTATATCAACAAGCAATCCAGCGGTCGCATCATCTTCCTGCCTTTTCGCAAGTGGTATTCCGGTAATTTTGATCTCTTGTGCAAGCTGACTGTAATCATGACGCATTGTCTTGACTACCTCATAATCTTCATCATCGGCCTGGGCTTCCTTTATAGTGGCTTCCTGCAGGAATTTGCTCATAACCGCAATTGGTCTGCCGCCGATGGAAAGCACTCGTTTACCTAAGCATTTCTTTATATCATCCAGCTGTTCGTGTAAATCCTCGGTATATTGCTCAATTACATAGCCGTATGGACCTTTCGCATACCAATGGTAACGCTGCAGTTTCACGTGTAATACACTTATATTTGCTATCTGCTGGTTAAGAAAGTCTATGAGATGTTGATTTTGCATAGCTAACGCCTCCTCTGGCTGTCAGCATGCCCAAAATCAGAACAGTCTATTCCACGTTTCCGGCCCGACAATTCCATCCACACCAAGTCCATTGTTACGCTGGAAATTGATGACCGCCTGCCTTGTATTCGGTCCGAATATCCCATCTGCCGTTACACCTAGCGTGCGTTGGATACGTCGGACATTTTCTCCACGGGATCCCGTCCGGATATAGCTGCCTGGGTATCGGACACTAGTAGTCTGCTGCGCATTGTTAGCTGTTGTTCCGATATAATTGAGCGGGTTGACCGCATTTGATTTTTCTGCATTCCATCTGCCTCGATGCAATTCAAAATGCAGATGCTGACCAGTGGAATCACCTGTGCTGCCCATATAGCCAATGAATTGCCCTTGTCTGACAGTATCACCTACACGAACTTGCCTGGATCCGGACCGCATGTGAGCATAAACTGTTTCATATGTCTGACCATTTAGCTGATGCACAATAAAGACAACTTCACCATAAGATGTAGATACATAAGACCTGCTGACAGATCCTGCCGCTGCTGCGACAATACGAACTGTACCAGATTGAGCCCAGTCGACACCATTATGACTCGATCTCGCACCTAGGAAACCATTTGTCAGTCTGCCTGTAGTTGGTTTGATGAATAATGCCATACATATACTCCTCCCTGTCATTTTTCGGGTTACAGGATAGTATAATCGAGACACTTTCCAGTCGAAGCGGTGAACACCTAGACAAGCAAAAAAGGCGCAGTTGCCTGCGCCTATTGTACTCGTTTGAAGAGCTTCTCCAATTCATAGGAAGTAAAACGGATAATAATCGGCCGCCCATGCGGACAAGTGAACGGATCTTGTGATGTGCGGAGCTCTTCCAATAGATGAAACATATCGTCATAATTTAGATGATGGTTCGCTTTTATAGATCTCTTGCAGGACATCATGATAGCTGCTTCTTCCCGTAATTTTCGAATGTCCACTTTACTTTCCTGCATCACTTGTTCGACGATTTCCCGTATGATCTCCTCTTCAAAGCCTTTGGGGAACCATTGCGGATGGGAACGTACAATATACGTATGACCGCCAAATGATTCGAAAAACAATCCGACCGCCTCTAGCTCAGTCTTATGTTGTTCGACAATCAGTGATTCTTGTTGAGTGAAATCAAACGTAAGCGGAATGAGCAGCTCTTGCAGCTCCTTTTCCACTTCTCCGATTTTTTCTCGGTAATACTCATATTTAATCCGTTCCTGAGCAGCATGCTGATCGATGAGAAAAAGACCTTCTTCATTTTCAGCAAGAATATAAGTGCCATGATGCTGACCGATCGGATACATCGCCGGTACCGCATACTCCGGCTCGTTTTCTTTCTCGGTTGATACATACTCAGGCTCTTGGACTATTTCAAAAGATGAATCATTGATTATCTCAGGTTCCGTATCCGGTTGCTTCTCCTCAATGATAGGAGGAGCGGTTTCTTTCACCTTGTCAAAGAACCATTGCTCCTGTTGTACTTCCGGCTCCTTAGCTGGTTTACTTTCAAAGAAAGAGAAGCTTTGCTGTTCACTTTTTTCTTGTATCTTCTTCTGTTTAGGTGCGACAGCTTCTGGAATGAGCCGCTGCTGGCGAAGTGCTTTTGAGACAAGCTGCTCTACAGCATCAAATAATTCCTTTTCTTTGCTGAAACGAACTTCCAGCTTAGCTGGATGCACATTGACGTCCACTAAGACTGGATCCATCTCGATAGTTATGACGGCGAGCGGAAATCTGCCAATAGGCAGGAGTGTATGGTACGCCTGCATGACTGCTTTCGCCAAGACAGGATTTCGAATGTATCTGCCATTGACGATAAACGATACATACTGACGGGACGCACGATTTATTTCTGGTTTGGCCGCAAATACTTCCAGCTTGTAATCCAATGTTTCATGTGATGCTTTGACCATTTTCTTTGCCACCGAGTTACCGTAAATCTGAGCAGCAATCTGAAGCATATCTCCTCGGCCAGATGACTGGAACATCGGTTTGTCATTATGAGTCAGTTCAAAACGTATTTCCGGGTGAGCAAGTGAAAGCCGGTTAATCACTTCTGATACGTGGCCAAGCTCGGTATGAATTGTTTTCATATACTTCAGCCGAGCCGGCGTATTAAAGAACAAATGCCGTACCGTCATCTCGGTTCCTTTACGAGCATCGCATTTGCCTCTTTCTTTGATTGAACCGCCTGCCATCACAAGCTTCACACCAGCATTCTCACCTGTGCTCGTCTTGATTTCCAGCTGGCTTACCGCTGCAATACTGGCTAATGCTTCCCCTCTAAACCCAAGTGTGCGGACATGAAACAAATCATGCTCATTACGGATCTTGCTTGTAGCGTGGCGGAAAAATGCCCGCTCCACATCATCCGACTCCATACCATCACCATTGTCGACAATTTTGATTTCGGTCAGCCCCGCTTCCTGTACCGCCACCTTAATGACCGTACTTCCGGCATCAATACTGTTTTCAACCAGTTCCTTGACGACCGAGGCCGGTCGCTCGACCACTTCACCTGCTGCAATCTTATTCGCTAAATCATCCGGCATCAATTGAATCGCCATATGGGAACCTCCTTACTTTTTCGTTGCCATTTGCTGCAATTTATATAATAGATTCATTGCTTCAAGCGGTGTTTGCTCCATCAAATTAATTGATGCAAGCTCCGCTATCACTTTATCGGCCTTATTGTCTTGCTTCGTTTTTTTCTTTTCCGGTTCAGGCTCTGTGAAGAACGATAGCTGAATGTCATCCTCCACTTGCATTGCCGGTTTGGATACAGATGGCTTTTCTCCCTGCCCCTCCAGCTCGTGGAGAATATGAGAAGCACGCTGAATAAGACTCTCTGGCAACTTAGCCAATTTTGCCACATGAATGCCGTAGCTTTCATCTGCCGCTCCTTCACGGATTTGGTGAAGGAAGACCACATTGCCATCATGTTCTTCTGCTCGGACGTGGATATTCCGGAGTTTGTCCAGGTTCTCGTCAAGACTAGTAAGCTCATGATAATGGGTAGAGAATAAAGTCTTCGCATGGATATTGTTATGAACATATTCAATGATGGCTTGTGCCAGTGCCATTCCATCGTATGTGCTAGTTCCTCTGCCGATCTCATCCAGCAGGATAAGACTTCTGTCAGTGGCATGCTCCAATGCATGTCTCGACTCCAGCATTTCAACCATAAAGGTACTCTGGCCGGAAACAAGATCGTCCGCTGCACCGATACGGGTGAAAATTTGATCAAACAATGGCAAATCAGCAGCTTCACACGGAACGAAACATCCTATTTGCGCCATGATGCTTGTCAAAGCCACTTGGCGCATATACGTACTTTTACCGCTCATATTCGGACCGGTAATCAGCAAGATATCAGCATCATTGCCCATATTCACATCATTTGGTACAAACTGCCCTGTTTTCATCACTTTTTCTATGACAGGATGTCGTCCTTCTGTAATTGCAACAGACCTATCTATATTGAATGTTGGACGAGCATACCGCTGCTTTTCACTCACTTCCGCAAAGCTTTGCAGCACATCCAGTTGGCTGATTTGGTCTGCAAGCAACTGAAGAGCGGGGATGTACGTTTTGACATGATCCCGAATTTCCATGAACAAGTTATATTCAAGTTCTACGCTTTTTTCCTGCGCTTCCAAAATAAGTGCTTCTTTTTCCTTCAATTCTGGTGTGATAAAACGCTCTGCATTGCTGAGCGTTTGTTTGCGCTCGTATTTCCCTTCAGGCAGCAGCTGAAGATTCGCCCGTGTCACCTCGATATAGTACCCGAACACTTTATTAAAGCCGACTTTAAGCGATTTGATACCAGTCTCCTCGCGCTCCCGCTGTTCCAGAGCCGCGATCCACTGTTTTCCGTTTCTTGAAGCATCTCGATACGTATCAAGCTGTTCATGGAAACCGTCCTTCAAGATGCCACCGTCACGGACACCAATCGGCGCATCTTCATGCAGACTTTTCTCGAGATATTCGCTAAGTTCTGGCAGTGGATTAAGCTCTCTGCCCATCCGCTGTACTTCTTCTTCCTCAAAGCCTGACAAGACCTGCTTCAATTCAGGCAGTTTCTCAAGTGTCCGTTTCAGCTGCAGAAGATCCCTGGCATTGACATTTCCAAAGGCGACCCTTCCGGAAAGACGTTCTATATCATAAACAGATTGTAAATGCTGTCGGATTGTATCACGTTCGAAGAAGTGATCAAGAAAAGCTTGGACTAAATCCTGGCGCATTGTGATCGCTTCTTTTTGAAGAAGCGGACGTTCCAGCCATTTCTTCAGCATCCGCGCTCCCATTGCCGTTACTGTGTCATCAAGCACCCATAGAAGGCTCCCATGCTTGCCTTTCTTCAGAATCGTCTCTGTCAGCTCTAAATTGCGCTTTGAATACATATCCAGCGTCATGAAATGTTTAAGCTCCATCACTTGAAGCGGCTTTAAATGATCCAAACCTCGCTTTTGAGTTCTTTCTACATAGTTTAACAGCATGCTGAAGCAATCTAGCAATCTTGGATCTGTCACATCACCAGTAAGTTTTTCCAGTGACGCGCTCGTACTGCTGCTATTTTGGTATGATAATGTGACACCAAGGCGAATCTGTAAAGCTTCTTGCAACTGCTGATCCAGCTCTTCACTAATGACGATTTCCCGCACTGGCTGGTTGTATAGCTCGCTTAAAAGACTATCAAATCCACCTTCAAGTAATGCAGCTCGATTTTCACCCGTTGAAAGGTCATGATAAACAAGACTGTATGTACGATCATTGTTTTCATGTACAGCTGCCAGGTAATTATTCTCCTTTTCATCCAGCATACCGTTTTCCATGACGGTCCCCGGTGTGATTAGCTGGACTACTTCCCGTTTTACAACCCCTTTGGCTGTCTTCGGATCCTCTACTTGTTCACAGATAGCTACCTTGTAGCCGCGCGAAACTAGTGTTCTTATATAATTATCAGCCGAATGATACGGAACACCGCACATTGGCACTTTCTCCTCAACACCCGCATTCTTGCTTGTTAAAGTGATTTCCAATTCCTTCGTCGCTTTCAGGGCATCATCAAAGAACATCTCATAGAAATCCCCAAGCCGGAAGAAAAGGAATGCATCCTTATAGTCGGCTTTAATTCTTAAATATTGCTGCATCATCGGTGTGTAACCTTCCATTTTCCTACTCCCCTGTTTCATTGCAATTAGCCCTATTATAACACAGGTATTTTCTATGTTTCTTCTGCAGTGTCATTCTGAATAATACAAAAAACGAGAGCATCAGCTCTCGTTCAGTCTTCATGGTCATCCTTTTTATCCAAAAAGTCAGGATCTACATCTTTAAAATCATCTTCAGTAAGCTCATAATCCCAATCTTCTTCCATTTCTTCCACTACACAGCCATCAGGATCTACTTTCACACAAAGCTTCGTTTCACCGATAACTTCAACAAGGAATTCTTTCTCTACTTCGACGAAAATCTTCTGTCCGTGCTGTACGATCTTGCATTCCAGGCAGTTAGGCTGTTGGATTGCTTTCGCATAAACCTCGAATTCGTCATCAAGGCAGTTCTCGTCTTTGATGCTTAATTTGATTAGTTCCTTATACTCTACTTTCTCCGAAACAACGTGCGTTTTCGTATTGTCATTATACGAATACCAAACGTTGGTTTCATAGGAACCGACTACTTCTACACCTTTATCACCTTTCTTTTTTGCGTGATAGCGGTGGTTGATGATCCAGCAGCCAAGGATGCTGGATGGTTTGTGGTCCGGACGGATATGATCGATATTCTTGCTAAATTTACGTCCACGGCCAATGACCGCTTTCGTGATGATCTCACGGTAACTCTGCTCTAGAAAACCCATCTTGCAAAAACCTCCTCTTTTTACATAGTCATGTTATGCGGTGTGTTCACCTATGGTGTCAGAAAAAATACATTCCCTCACCACAACTGGACGCTCCTTCATTCTATGCATGTGCCTAAGAAGAGGTTATAGAAAACTTGCCGACTGGCGTGCCTCAGAGGAATAATGACAAAAAAAGTAACGGACCTATTCGTCCGTTTCCTCATCCTGAAAAACCGTCTGCTGGATGTTTTGGGAAATGCTCTGCAGAATATGGTTCGTGATAACCTGTGATTCTTTGAATTCCTGGACCACAGGGATGCTGTCGATCTTTTCTTGCAGCTCATCGATTTCCTTTTCCATTTGCTGCTGAGCTTCGCGTTTGCCATAAGCCTGCAAATTGACAGCCTGCTTTTGCTTCATTTTAATTTGATTAATATATGTTTGCACCTTTTTGTTCTCATTAAGCTTCGCTTCCAGCTGATGAAAATGTTCGATCTCATCCAGATTGCTCATGTCATCAGCCAAAGCTTCCGCTTGCTTGAGAATATCTTCGGTGGAATTATTCATTATAAGTGTACCTCCGCTGTTGTTTCTGCTAATTCACCATCAAGCGACCATGTTTTCGCTTGTTTTATCCGAACCGGGATAATTTTGCCGACCACCGATTTTGGTCCGCGGAAATTGACTAGCTTGTTCTTTTCGGTATAACCGGCCAGCACGTCGGGGTTCCGTTTGCTTTCCCCTTCGACTAGTACATGCACGATCTTGCCTTCATAAGCATGCATGGATGCTGCTGCATGTTCATCTACCACTCTATTCAAACGCTGCAGGCGCTCCCGTTTCACTTCCATAGGGACATTATCCTCCCATTTGGCTGCAGGTGTCCCTTCACGTGGAGAATAGATATACGTATATGCTGCCTCAAACCCGACTTCCTCTACAAGCGTTAATGTCTCCTGAAACTGTTCCTCGGTCTCATTCGGAAAACCGACTATGATATCCGTCGTAAGTGTCACATTTGGTATAGAACGTCTGATTTTCTTTACCAGAGTCAGATATTCTTCCCTCGTATAGCGTCGAGCCATTACCCTGAGTATGTCACTGCTGCCTGATTGTACAGGCAAATGTATATGATCGAGAAGATTTCCGCCTTGGGCAAGTACCTCTATTAGTTTATCATCAAAGTCCCTTGGATGGGAAGTCGTGAAACGCACACGCGGTATTGCTATCTTCCTGATTTCATTCATCAGGTCCCCAAGGCTAAAATCAAGATCTAGCAAATCCTTACCATATGCATTTACATTTTGCCCAAGCAGTGTAATCTCCTGATAGCCTTGAGCCGCCAGTTGACGCACTTCATGGATAATGTCCTCCGGACGCCGGCTCCGTTCCTTACCGCGCGTGTATGGGACGATACAATATGTGCAGAACTTATCACAGCCATACATGATGTTGACCCATGCCTTTATCTTGCCTTTTCGTGCTTTTGGAAGATTTTCTATGACATCGCCTTCCTTGGACCATACCTCCAGAACCATTTCCTTGCTGTATTGCGCTTCTTTCAAGAGCTGTGGAAGTCGGTGGATATTGTGTGTCCCGAAAATCAAATCAATATGATGATGCTTCTTCAATATCCGGTTTACTACTGCTTCTTCCTGTGACATGCAGCCACATACACCGATAATTAAATCCGGCTTCTCCAGCTTCAATGGTTTCAGATGGCCAATCTCTCCGAAAACTTTATTCTCAGCATTTTCTCGAATGGCACAAGTATTGAGAAGAATTACATCTGCCTCGTTTGTCTCTGTTGTCGGAGAATATCCCATCTCCATAAACAATCCAGCCATCACTTCTGTATCATGTTCATTCATTTGGCAGCCGTATGTACGGATAAGGAACTTCTTGCCGCGACCGGCTTCCTGCATTTCTGGCGGAATCGTGAAATCATAATGGAACTGAACATCTTCCCTGCGTCGTTTCTTTGCCTGCTTCAAATTCGGCGGCTGGTACGTCGTCTGAAAATATTTTGCGAAATCAGCTGTGGTTTTCTCATGAAGCGGCTTCTCCACTTCTCTCGTCTGTTCTGCAGCAATCAAACTCACGGATTTACGCTGTTCCTCATTCACTTGTTCCTTCTCCCCCATTCATTGCTCACTATTTTCTACATTATACCAATGCATACTGTAGTGTCCAAGTATTGGAAATAAAAAAGCCCCGCCTTAGGCGGGACTTATCTTGGTTCTATAATCAATTTAATGGCAGTCCGTTCTTCGTTGTCGATCATTATATCCGTAAATGCCGGAATACAAATTAAATCTACACCACTCGGTGCCACAAAGCCACGCGCGATGGCGACAGCTTTCACTGATTGATTGAGTGCTCCTGCTCCGATTGCCTGTATCTCCGCTGAGCCACGTTCCCTTAATACGTTCGCAAGTGCGCCTGCTACTGAGTTTGGATTGGATTTCGCTGAAACTTTTAGTATATCCATCACTGGTACCTCCTTCGTTTACTGGACTACTTTCCTTTTTACTATATTTCTGCAAGATAGTAGATATGCCCATTTCGGGCGATGTCTGAAAAAAGTGGTACAACCTGTCCTGGTTCATATCTGTAAACAAAAGACCTAGTGGGTGAGCAGCAAGGATCAATCCATATACGGGTGGTCATCATTGATAAGGATGCGTTTGATGGAAGAAGCCTTCCCCGTTTGCGGATCCAGATCGATTACTACTCCATTTAATTGTGCTTTACCCTTTTTTGGTACTTCAAAACGTACTGGGAGACCGGTAAGGAATCTTTTAATGACTGCTTCCCGCTCCATCCCGAGAATCGCTTCATACGGACCGGTCATACCTGCATCCGAAATATATGCTGTACCAGACGCTAATATCCGTTCATCAGCTGTCTGCGTATGTGTGTGGGTGCCAACAACAGCACTGACACGTCCATCGACATACCAGCCAAAAGCCTGCTTCTCGCTAGTCGCCTCTCCGTGAAAATCAATGAAAATCAATGAAAATCAAATTCGTCCGTTTACGCGCCTCTTCGATGAGACGGTCAGCTTCCCGGAACGGATCGTCTGCAGGCATCATGAATGTACGTGCTAACAGGTTTATGATAGCAACCTCATATTGATTCACTTTCACATAAATGATTCCCTTACCAGGTGTACCTGGAGGAAGATTCGATGGACGGACAAGGTATTTGGCATCATCGATGAATTCAAAGATATCCCGTTTATCCCATGTATGGTTGCCCATCGTAATTGCTTGTGCACCCCATTCGAGGAACTGTTTGTAAATCCGTTCATTAATTCCTTTACCATCAGCGCTATTCTCTCCATTAATGATTGTAAGCTGCGGTTGATAACGCTGCTTCAAACGCGGTAAATATTCCTGTACCATCTGACGTCCGGGCTCGCCGACAACATCTCCGATAAATAATAACTTCATAATCAAATCCCTTTCTCTATCTCAACTTGTAGTAGGTATAGTTTAACATTAAAAAAAGCGGCACAGGGCCGCTTTCTTATTTTGCATATTCAACTGCGCGCGTTTCACGGATGACCGTGACTTTAATATGTCCCGGATAATCCAACTCGCTTTCAATGCGTTTCCGGATATCTCGTGCGACCTTGATGGATTCCAAGTCGTTGATTTCATCCGGTTTAACCATGATACGGATCTCACGTCCAGCCTGAATTGCGAAGGATTTCTCCACGCCTTGGAAGGATTCTGAAATCTCCTCCAGTTTCTCCAGACGCTTGATGTAGTTTTCCAGTGTCTCACTTCTCGCTCCCGGACGGGCTGCGGAAAGGGCATCTGCTGCAGCGACAAGCACTGCAATAACCGATGTTGCTTCCTCATCCCCGTGGTGGGAAGCGATGCTGTTGATGACGACCGGATGCTCTTTGTATTTCATTGCGAGTTCTTTCCCGATTTCAACGTGGCTGCCTTCGACTTCGTGGTCGATTGCTTTACCGATGTCATGCAGGAGCCCTGCACGTCTTGCCAAGGTAACGTCCTCGCCAAGCTCAGCAGCAAGCAAACCAGCTAGGTAAGCAACTTCTGTCGAGTGCTTCAATACGTTCTGGCCGTAACTTGTGCGATACTTCAATCTTCCCAGTATCTTAACAAGATCCGGATGCAAGCCGTGTACCCCAACTTCGAAAGTCGTCTCCTCACCTATCTCGCGAATATACTCATCCACTTCACGTCTGGATTTCTCCACCATTTCCTCGATACGAGCTGGGTGGATTCGTCCATCTTGTACAAGTTTCTCGAGTGCGATTCGTGCGATCTCACGACGGACAGGATCAAAACCGGACAGGATGACCGCTTCAGGTGTATCATCAATGATCAGATCAATTCCCGTAAGCGTTTCTAACGTACGTATGTTACGGCCTTCCCGTCCGATAATGCGTCCTTTCATCTCGTCATTCGGCAAGTTCACGACTGATACAGTCGTTTCCGCAACGTGATCGGCTGCGCAGCGCTGAAGTGCAAGGGAAAGAATGCTCTTCGCTTTCTTATCGGCCTCATCTTTGGCACGATGTTCCGCATCTTTGATCATGACAGCTGCATCGAAGGCAACTTCCTTCTCGACTTTGTCCAGCACGATTTGACGTGCTTCATCAGACGTATAGCCGGAAATTCGCTCCAATTCGAGCTGCTGTTCTTTCACCAAGACTTCCACTTTGCTTTCTAATTCTTCAATTTGTTGTTGTTTTTCAGCTAATATTTGTTCCTTTTTCTCTAACGTAATTTCACGCTTATCAAGCGTATCGCTTTTACGGTCCAGATTCTCTTCTTTCTGCATCAGACGATTTTCCTGTTTCTGCAGTTCAAGACGACGCTCACGTAATTCCTGCTCCGTCTGCTGACGCAGCTGGAAGTTCTCATCCTTCGCTTCGAGAAGTGCTTCCTTCTTAGACGTTTCCGCATTGCGATGTCCTTCTTCTACTATTTGCTTCGCCAATTCCTCCGCACTGGAGATCTTTTTCTCAGCAATAGATTTGCGAACAAGATAACCAACAACACCACCGACGATCAGAGCAAGCAAAATGGAGATGATTAGGTAAAATAGTTCCATGATTTCACCTCCCCTGCTATAAAATTGTACAAACATGTCTGTCGGCATGCACAATGTTTTTCATAAAAAAACTATGGTAACCTTTGAGAAGTATAATAAAAATAAAATTATACAAATTAATTTTAATCCTGTGTTCGCATGTTGTCAAGAAAACATGGAAAGTACTAGCAGATTAGCCTATATAAAAAGCCTTCGGGTGTAACCGAAGGCTTAGTCTTACATATCCAATGATTCCTGTTCTTCTGACTGCGCTTCTTCTGGCAGCTTCTTATCTGCATCGAGGTTATAGTGGTCACGTACAGTTATTTGAATTGTTGTAGCAATTTCCGGATTCTCTTTCAAGAACTGCTTCGCATTTTCACGTCCTTGACCAAGACGCTCCTCATTATAAGAGTACCAAGCACCGCTTTTCTGAACGATATCCAAGTCGCTGGCGATGTCGATGAGTTCCCCTTCTCTGGAGATCCCTTCTCCGTACATAATATCGACTTCCGCTTGTTTGAAAGGCGGAGCTACTTTGTTTTTCACTACTTTGATTCTCGTTTTGTTACCGACCATGTCATTACCTTGTTTAAGTGTCTCTGCACGGCGTACTTCCAAACGTACAGAAGAATAGAACTTAAGTGCGCGTCCACCAGGTGTCGTTTCCGGGTTACCGAACATAACGCCGACTTTCTCACGGATCTGGTTGATGAAGATAGCAGTCGTTTTAGACTTGTTTATTGCTCCAGACAATTTACGAAGTGCCTGAGACATAAGACGAGCCTGCAAACCAACGTGGGCATCTCCCATCTCCCCTTCGATCTCTGCTTTTGGTACAAGGGCAGCTACCGAATCGACAACAACGATGTCAACCGCTCCGCTTCGCACAAGCGCCTCGGCGATTTCCAATGCTTGTTCTCCAGTATCTGGCTGAGAAAGTAAAAGTTCGTCAATATTGACGCCAAGCTTCTGTGCATAAACAGGATCAAGCGCGTGCTCTGCATCAATGAACGCTGCTTGTCCGCCGTTGCGCTGTGCTTCTGCAATTGCGTGCAAGGCAACAGTTGTCTTACCAGAAGATTCCGGACCATAAATCTCGATAACACGGCCTTTAGGATATCCACCTACACCAAGCGCGATATCAAGGGCAAGAGAGCCGCTGGATACAGTAGAAACCTTCTGTTCTGCTCTTTCACCTAGTTTCATAATGGAACCTTTACCGAATTGTTTCTCTATTTGTCTCAAAGCCATATCAAGGGCTTGTTTACGTTCACTCAAATGTATTTCCTCCTTTGGATTATCTATTTCTATTTTAACTTGTTTTTTGAGATATAACAAGCAAAAAGCGAATAAATGTTCCCTTTTTTTATTTCTCCCGAACACACCAATAAAGACAATTCATCCAGGCAAAAAGAGCATTTATTCGCTTCAAACATTCGTTAAATCATGATTTTAAATAATGGAACAACATATCAAAGCCTTTCTTCACCGCTTGCGCCCGTACACCTTGACGCGAGCTCCGAATGGACAGCTCTGTAGTTCGTGTCTGTTTGCCTTTTTCATGAAGGCTGATAAAGACAGTTCCAGGCTCTTTGCCTTCTGAACTATCCGGGCCGGCAACACCGGTGAAACTGATACCAATATCGGCACCAGTAAGCTGCACCGCATTCTCGGCCATCTCAATGGCACATTGCTCACTGACAGTGCCTTGATTCTGGATCGTTTCTTCCTTCACACCAAGCACGTGCTGTTTCATACTAGGTGCATACGTAACGAAACTTCCAAGAAATACCTCGGAAGCGCCACTCAAGGAAACGAGTGCATCTGCGAACAGTCCGCCTGTCAGGCTTTCTGCACTGGCCAGTGTAAACTGCCGTTGCTTCAGCAGTTCGAACACTTGCTGCTGAACAGATGTTTCATCATAGCCATAAAAGTATTGACCGACGCGCTCCATCACTTCTTTTTCAACAACATCAATCAAACGGTCTGCTTCATCCTTCGTTTCTGCACGGGCAGTAAGCCTTACAGCAACTTCCCCTTCAGAGGCATATGTTGCGATTGTTGGATTTTCCTGTACCTGAATCAAATCCAGCAAGTCCGTTTCCAGCTGCGATTCCCCGATTCCGATGAAATGAAGCAGGCGGGACTGCAAAACAGATTGAAGCTGGTATTTCTCTCGCACGTGAGGCAGAACATGATCAGACATAATCTGCTTCATTTCACGAGGGACACCCGGCATAAACGCCCACACCACACCATCATGCTCTACCAGCATGCCTGGTGCCATACCAACTGTATTCTCCAGCACTTTTGCGCCGTCAAAAACACGGGCTTGCTTATGGTTGTTCGGAGACATTGTGCGGCCTCGTTTAACGAAGAACTCTTTGATCCGATCCATAGAAACCTTGTCTTCATGCATTTCAAGGCCAGATATGAGCTGAAAGGCTTCTCTTGTCAAGTCATCCTCAGTCGGGCCGAGGCCGCCGGTTACAAGTACAAGGTCTGCATCGCGCTGTGCTTTTGCAAAGGACGATTGCACACGAGCAAGATTATCGCCTACTACATGATGATAGAATACGTTAATTCCATGATCAGCAAGCTGCTTGGAAATATATTGTGCGTTCGTATTGTTAATTTGACCGATGAGAATTTCCGTTCCTACAGCTATCACTTCTGCATTGATTTGCTTCATTTTATTTCGACTCCTTCATGACACTCCAGTTTCTTACAAAGTAGTCGACTCCGGAAACAATCGTCAGAATCAGTGCAAGATACAGGCAAATCGTTGCAAACGGGAAACCGAGATACGAAAATGGCCAATTGTGCAGCAGCAATGCGCTGATAGCGACAATCTGAACCGCCGTTTTTTGCTTACCCATTTTACCTGCTGCCATTACCAGACCTGCACCTGCGGCAACAAGACGCAATCCGGTAACAGCAAATTCACGACTGATGATGATGATCGTAATCCAAGCCGGCGCTAAATCTAATTGTACCAGTAAAATAAGCGCAGCTGAAACAAGTAGCTTATCAGCTAGCGGATCAAGAAATTTACCAAGATTCGTTACTAAATTATATTTACGGGCATAGTAACCATCTACCCAGTCGGTACATGATGCAATGATGAATAAAATCGCCCCAGCTAAATGGTTCACTGGGAGTGTTGTGTCACCGATATCGAGAGTTCCCCAATCGAATGGAACTGCCAGCAGGATGATAAAGATCGGTATCAGGAAAATTCGGGATAAAGTAATTTTATTAGGTATATTCATGTCTGCCTCCTATGTATGTACAGATAAACATAAGTTAAACCCTTTCCATAGACGTAAAGGGTTTAACTTGTATCATTATTTCTTAATATTTACTGTAATGGTCTGAACATCATTATCAATCGGGAATGTCAGTTCCTGACCATTGATTTCCAGTTTTGTTGCTCTTGCAAAACCTGTCTTGATGGAGACTGTCTCCAAATCACTTACATCCTGCTCAACAGCTTCACTGCCGTCAGCGATTGTCCCAGTATAGACATTGCCAGCATTATTGCCGTCACCGACTTGCAGCCATGCATCTCCATCTTGTGCAGAAAGTTTCAATGTTACTTCATCACCAGCGTTCTCCAGTGTATATGTTGTCACCGGATTGCTGGCAGTGCCTTCTTCGTCCACAGAAAGTTTAGGTTCTGTTTGCTCCTCTTCCTGCTGTGCTTCCTCTTCTTCAGCTGCTTCATTCGCTTGCTCCTCAGATTCAGCAGACTGATCAGCTGTGTCATTGCCGGATTCCTGCTCACTTTCCGGAGAGGTTACTTGATCTTCATTTTGCTGCTGATTGGCGGAATTATTTTCATTGTTATTATTAGTTCCACCTGCGTAAATGAAGACGACTACAATAATGGCAGCCAATACAATTAGTCCAATGATGATGGAAGATAGATAAGGAATGCCTTTGCGTTCCTTGCGAGGAGGTCTGTCATTTTCCCGAACGCGACTGCGTTCCTGACGGGAAGGTGCCTCACTCTCTTCCTGAACCGGAACAGCTGCCGGTGTTTCCTGCTGCTGTTGTTTCGGTTCAAGTACTTCATCTGGATTTAGTCCTACTGTCTGCGCATATTCTTTGATGAAAGCACGCGTGTAAAATTCACCAGGCATAACACTGTGGTTATTCTCTTCGATTGCTTTCAAATAACGCTTCTGAATTTTGGTGCGCTGTTGTACATCCTCCAACGTCATTCCCTTGGACTCTCTTGCCTCCCGAAGCTTTGCACCAATGTCCATTAATACCACCATCCATCTTTATTATTGCTTAAATCTGTCTGAATTCCGGTTCATAGATAATTTTTTCATCATCATGATTCCGAAGTTCAATAATATAATCGAAATGATCCAATGTAAACTCCGTATCCCGGATAAATATATCTGGATGTTCGATTACCTTTGCTACAGGGAGCCGCATCACTTCACGCACAAGCTCCCAATGACGCTCACTCGCGCGGCTAGTCGACACAATACCGTCGATGATAAAGAGGTTGTCCTCATTGTATTCATCCTGCAGCAGCTGATTCCTGGCAGTTTGCTTCAGAAGGGTGCTGGAGACGAATAGCCAGCGCTTATTTGCACTGACACTAGCAGCGACGATTGATTCTGTTTTCCCGACACGAGGCATCCCACGTATTCCTATTACCTTAGAGCCTTCCTGTTTAAACAATTCTGCCATGAAATCGACCAGAAGTCCGATTTCACTCCGGACAAAACGGAATGTCTTTTTATCATCCACATCCCTATGTATATACCTTCCGTGCCTGACAGCAAGCCGATCTCGAAGTTTCGGCTCCCTGGACTTTGTGATATGCACATGTTCCATCGTCCGCAGAATGGAATGGAGTCGGATGATCTGTAATTCCTTTTCTGCCGAAAGCAGCATACCGCGCCGTTGATTCTCCACTCCATTGATCGTCTTGATGTTGATGGATAACATACCGAGCAAAGAAGAGATGTCTCCTAACAATCCAGGCCGGTTGTGCTGAATCTCATATTCCAAATACCATTCCAATGTTTCCATAGAAAAGCCCCTTTACAGGAAAATAGCGTCTTACATAACGAAAACCTATTCTTACTATAAAGGAAAACGATAGATTAGAAAAGCCATAACAGGCTTATGAGAAGCTATAAAGAAAACCTGCTTCTTTAAAAAGAAGCAGGCTTGAATGAAGTTGGCCGCTTATTTAGCGTGTATGGCCATTGTCTTGGACAAGCTTTACCATAATGTTGGCGATAGCTTGTTTCTCATCCTGAGACGCGACAGTCCAAAGATCACGAAGAATTTTCTCTTCTGTGTTCTTTGCATCGACTTTCGTCGCAAGATAATCACCGATTTCATATGCAATGCCTGAGACGGTTTCATTCTCCATCCCTTTGCCTTGCGCTTGATGTAGGCGATCACCTAGGAAGTCTTTCCAAGAATCGAAATTATCAAGAACTGACATGGTGTATTCCTCCTTCATTAGCTTGCAGTATAGCTTTTGACAGAAGGGGTGTCCTTATTCAAAAAAGAATGACTTAATTTTACCAGCCGCCGTTCACTTGAAGTGCATGTCCGTTCACATAAGCAGCTTTGTCGCTTAACAGATAACTGACCGCATCTGCCACTTCGCTTACATGTCCGAATCGATTCATTGGAATATCGTCTGTAAGTTGATTTTTTTCTTCTTGAGTTAAATGGCTGTTCATCCCGGTTTCTATCGCTCCTGGTGTTACTGCATTGACTCGTACACCGCTCGTTCCGATCTCCTTGGCCAAACCATTGATAAATCCGATTTGAGCAGCTTTGACGCTGGAATATGCGACTTCAAAGCTTGCACCTCTTTCTCCCCAAATAGAAGAGACGATGACGATTTCGCCCTTCCTGCGCGCAAGCATTGGCGGCAGAATATGCTGGCATATTCGCCATGGCGCCTTTACATGAACAGCAAGCAGATCATCCATCTCTTTGCTTGTCATATCCTGGAACATGCCATAATGGGCCATCCCTCCAGCATAGACAAATTGATCAATCGGGAAAGATAAAAAGCGGAGAAGCTCCGACAAACCCGCTTCGTTCGTCAAATCAGCTTTGATTGTTCCAAGCACACTTTCCGATATATCAAGACAAAGGGATTCTATTGCTTGTTCATTCTGATTGTAATGAAGCAATAGCTGATGCCCTTCACTGGCAAGCTGACGGGCGCAAGCAGAGCCTATAGCTCCGCTTGCGCCCGTAATGAAAATAACTCTGCCCATGTTTATGCCTCCTGCGGCAGGATCTGGCAGACAGCCAAACGATCCTCGTTGAACCATTCTTTTAGAAAGTCATTCGCATCTGCAGCTGTCAGTTTTTCAATTGCTGGTACAATATCGAACAGATCCACTCCAGCAAGATGATACTGTATGAAACGATTGGAGACGAATTCCAAGCTATTCATTGCTCTAAGCATCTGACCGATTGTTTTTTTCTTCATCCGTTCCATTTCCGCCTCGGTAACAGTATGGTCTTTCATTCGCTGCAGCATTCCTTTGACTGTATCCGCAAAGCGATCTGGCTCTTTCGTATTACCGCCGATGATCGAGAAACCGAAGTTTTTCTCCAGACTTGTTTCGAAGCCGAAGCTGTCATCGATAAGATCATTTTTGTATAATTCCTCGTAGTAGACACCGCTCTTAGAGAAATAATAATCCAGTACCATATCTGTAAGCAGTTCTTGTTTCAAATACGCTTCTGGAGATGCATAATCTGTGTTCTCTTTGATCCCGACCATACATTTTGCCACACTGACTGGCATACGGACTTGTTTTTTCTTTTCTGCTACAGTTTCAGGCTCTTCTGGGAAGAAGCGCTCGATTTTAGCAGGCGGAGCAAATTTCTTGCTATCCTGATTTGCACGAATAAGTTCAATCATCTTCTCTTCATCAATATTACCTGTTACGAATAAGGTCATGTTCGAAGGATGGTAAAAGGTGTTATAACAAGTGTACAGATCTTCCTTCGTAATTTCTTGAATGGATTCCACCGTTCCTGCTATATCAATTCTTACAGGGTGTGATTGGAATAGGCTTTGGATAGTTCCAAAGAAGGAGCGCCAATCCGGCTGATCATCATACATACGAATTTCCTGTGCGATAATGCCTTTTTCCTTCTCGACCGATTTATCAGAGAAATACGGATCCTGTACAAAATCAAGTAAGGTAGTAACATTCTCTTCAATATGAGAAGTCGCAGAAAACAGATAAGCTGTTTGAGTGAAAGAAGTGAAAGCATTCGCTGATGCACCTTGTTTGGTGAAATCCTGGAACACATCCCGATCCTCTTTTTCGAAAAGCTTATGCTCCAGAAAATGTGCAATGCCTTCCGGTACGGTGATTTTCTCTTCGCCATCAAGTGGCACGAAGGTCTGATCGACTGATCCATAATTCGTTGAGAAGATCGCATAGGTTTTCGCCATCTCCGACTTCGGCTGCAGGAAAACCTTCAGACCGTTCGGCAGCGTTTCTGCGTAGATGGATTCCTGTAATTGTTCATAGTGCTTCTTATGCATTCTTCTCGGCCTCCTTATTCGTCAGCAGATACACTGTATCCAATTGAACTTTTTTCGCCACTTGCAGTACATCCTCCGTGGTTACTTGTTGGATGGTATCAAGCATCTGTTCGATAGTTATATTTTTATTTCCCATTACCTGCTGGTATAACGTTTCAATATGACCTGCTGGATTGTCGATTGTTTCTAATATTTGACTGACGATAAGATCCTTCACTTCTTCCACTTCGGATCCTTCAAATTCACCTGCTTGCATCGAAGCAAGCTGGGCGTCGATAATTTCCTTTGCTTTCTGATAATCTTTTGGATCGATACCAGAGAAAACAAATAATAGACCTTTATGGCTCTCAAAACGTGAAGCGGCATAATAAGCAAGGCTGTGTTTTTCTCTGACATTCCGGAAAAGCTTCGAACTCGGGAAGCCGCCGAATAAGCCATTAAACACTTGCAATGCTGCATAATCTGAATCATCGTAACGGATATTCGTACGATAACCAAGGTGGAGCTTGGCTTGTTGTACATCCTGCGTCTCAATGACTTCCTGGACATCAGCAGAAGTCGAATGAACAGATGCTGCACGTTCTTCAATTGGAGAAACATCTCTTTCTAGGAATGGCTGAACCGCTTTTTCAGCTAGTTCACTGTCTACATCACCAAGAATATAAATATCCATTTTATCCTGCTTCAGCATTTTCTCATAAAAGCCATACAGCTTACTGCCGTCCATGTCTTTCAGTTCCTCTTCATACCCGTGCACATGAAGACTATACGATTCATCTTTACACATCTCATCGATAAGTCGCATATTTGCATAGCTCATCTTATCATCCTTCAACGCTACCATCTTTTGTTTCAGCGTTTGTGTTTCGCGTGAAACGATTGACTCTGTAAAAGCGCCGTTTTCAACTTTCGGCTCAAATAAGATCTCGCGCAGCAGATTGACTGCTCTTTCAAATAAAGGAGTTCGGTCACTCAGATAATTCTCATTGGCAACATCGAGACGAAGCGTGATGATATGCTTCTCCCCTTTTTTTGTTCCTGAAATAGACAAAATAGCACCATACAAGTCATCGAGTTTTAGTCGCAATGCACGCGCATCCGATAAACTGGCTGTACCCTGCTGCAGTACATATGGCAGCAGCGCTCTTGCTGTAATAGTCTCCCGCTCTAGCGGCGCCTGTAATTTTACAGCTATGCTAATTGTCTTATATTTTTTAGTCGGTATAAGATGCAGCGTCGCACCTTTACCTGTGATGATTTTTTCACCTGCGATTTTCATAAGGAACCTCCCTGGCTTCTGTTATGTATAGCTTCTGTAGTTTTGCTTATATATATCCGACAATCCTCGCTATGATTACCATATTAATGAAAAAACGCCTAGAAGTAAAACGAATCGGATTGCATAAAAAGACCCGATGCATAAGAAGCATCGGGTCTTTCGTCTTAGCGACTTCCTTTTACGTACGGAACACCGCTTGCTTTTGGAGCTACCGAACGGCCGATGAATCCTGCCAAAGCAAGAATAGTCAGTACATAAGGTGCAATCAGCAAGTAAACCTGCGGAACATTTTCAAGCAACGGAATAGATGAACCGACCACGCTCAAAGACTGGGCAAAGCCGAAGAACAAAGCTGCTCCCATTGCTCCAAGCGGATTCCACTTACCGAAAATGACAGCTGCAATTGCCATGAATCCTTGACCGGCAATTGTAGATATAGAGAAGTTCTGAGATATTGTCATAGCGAACACTGCACCACCGATTCCAGCAAGTGCTCCAGAAATGATTACGCCGAGATATCTCGTCGTATAAACTTTAATTCCGTTTGTGTCAGCAGCCATTGGATGCTCCCCGACTGCACGGATGCGAAGACCAAATGGAGTCTTATACAGCACATACCATGCAAGGAAGGAGAGGACAATAGCGATATACGACGTTATATACATGTTGTTAAAGAACATATTGCCGATGACCGGAATATCAACCAAGAATGGAACATCCGTTGTATAAATCGGCTGCGATATAAAATCGGTTTGGCCTTTTCCGAAGATCTGCTTGATCATGAACACACCAAATCCAAGCGCCAGCATGTTGATTGCTACACCTGTGACCGTCTGGTCTGCACGGAAGGTGATTGTAGCTACAGCATGGATCAAAGAGAACAGTATACCTGCAACCATAGCAACCAATATGGAAATCCATGGTGTGGCAGTTCCTAAAGCATCAGCATATAGCAAATTGAACGTTACCGAGGAAAAAGCCCCGATAACCATGAGACCTTCCAAACCGATATTGATGACACCTGAACGCTCACTATACACACCGCCTAATGCGGTGAAAATAAGAGGAGCGGCAAAGAACAACGTTTGCGGAATAATAGAATAAAGGATATCCAGCATTTTATTTTTTCTCCCCTTTTTTCAATTGCAGCAGCGCCCAGCGGATGATAAAGCCGGAGGCAACAAAAAGAATGATCAATGCAATGACAATTTCGATGATTTCATTCGGTACACCAGCTGTGGACATGTTAAGCGAGCCCACTTTCAGGAATCCGAAAAGACTGGCTGATAACACAACGCCGAACGGGTTGTTCCCGCCTAGAAGCGCTACAGCGATACCATCGAAACCAAGGTTTGAGAATGCTGTATTCGTGAATGCGTTACCGAAACTTCCAAGACCTTGCATTGCACCAGCAAGACCTGCGAAAAGACCTGAGATCAGCATCGAGATGACAATGTTTCGTTCCACTTTCATCCCTGCATAGTTGGAAGCATGCTGGTTATAACCTACAGCCTTCAATTCATATCCGAGCTTCGTGCGTTCAAGGATGACCCACATAATAAGCACCATCAATAAAGCAACGATGAACCCAAGGTGCAAGCGGGATCCTGTTAATCCGATCAAAAAGTCATTCGTCAGTGATGCGGTTTGTTTAACTGGCTCCGTTGTCTCCTGATTATCTGTCAGTACCGAACGGATCAGATAGTTCGTAATATGAAGTGCTATATAGTTCATCATGATACTAACAATAACTTCATGGACACCGAGCTTCGCCTTCAGGATACCAGGTATGAAAGCCCAAAATGCTCCTGCTGCAGCTGCTGCAAGAAGTGCTAGCGGCAAATGAATGAAAGCAGGTGCATCAATAGCAGTACCTACCCAGACAGCTGCGACCCAGCCGACTAGTACCTGGCCTTCTGCACCGATATTGAACAATCCAGTACGGAAAGCAAAAGCAATTGCCAAACCAGTCAGTATATAAGGTGTGATCCGGTTAACTGTTTCGGACATGAAGAACGGGCTATCAAATACGCCATTCCACAGTGCCTGATAACCGAGAACCGGATTATAACCGAAAATAAGCATGATGATTGCACCGGCAACCAAACCAAGGATAACCGAGATGATTGGTATGATGAAATTGAACTTTGTGCTGGAAAACATTAGTTTTGCGCCCCTTCTTTCTCAAGCTTCGAACCTGCCATCAGTAATCCAAGCTCCTGTTCATTTGTTTCCTTCGGATTTACTGTTGCAATGATTTTCCCATCAAACATAACAGCAATACGATCACTTACATTTAAAATTTCATCTAGTTCAAACGATACGAGCAAGACAGCTTTTCCTTGGTCACGCTGTTCTATCAGACGTTTGTGGATGAATTCAATTGCACCCACATCAAGACCACGAGTCGGCTGAGCTGCAATTAATAAATCCGGGTTCCGGTCGATTTCACGGCCAATGATTGCTTTTTGCTGGTTTCCGCCGGATAGTGTACGAGCTTTCGATAAATGACTAGGAGTACGAACGTCGTATTCCGCTATGAGTGCTTTCGCTTTATCAAAGATTCGTTTGAAGGAAAGAAAGCCTCCAGTCGAATAAGGCTTTTGGTAATATGTTTGCAAGACAATGTTTTCCCCGATAGAGTAATCGAGCACTAGTCCAAGCTTGTGACGATCCTGCGGGATATGACCGACTCCGCTCTCCGTAATGGCGCGAACTGGCATATTGGTAATATCCTGATTTTTCAGTGTGACTTTTCCTGCTGATTTCTTGCGAAGTCCGGTAATTGCTTCAATTAATTCTGTTTGGCCATTTCCGTCAACTCCGGCAATTCCGACAATTTCGCCTGCTCTGATATCCAGATCCAGTTCCTTCACCATGTCTACATGGCGAGAATCCTGTACTGTCAGACCTTGAATGGAAAGAATTGTTTCTTTTGGTTCAGCAGGTATCTTTTCAGTAGAAAAGCGTATTTCACGTCCTACCATAAGAGAAGCTAGTTCATTCGGGTTCGTTTCGGATACGTCAACTGTTCCGATACCCTGCCCCTTCCTGATTACCGTACAGCGGTCACAAACTTCCATGATTTCTTTCAATTTATGCGTAATCAAAATGATAGATTTGCCTTCTTTGATCAACGTACGCAAAATCACGATAAGTTCTTTGATCTCCTGTGGTGTCAAGACAGCTGTAGGCTCATCAAGGATGACGACATTCGCCCCGCGATACAATGTTTTCAAGATTTCCACGCGCTGCTGCATACCAACGGAAATATCGCTGATTTTCGCTGTGGCGTCAACTTGCAAACCGTAGCGATCTGAAAGTTCCTGCACTTCGCGAACTGCTTTTTTCATATCGATCTTCAGACCTTTTTTCGGTTCACTGCCGAGAACGATATTTTGGGCAACTGTGAAGGTGTCGATAAGCATGAAGTGCTGGTGCACCATTCCGATACCTAATCTATTGGCAACATTCGGATCATTGATTTCGACTTTCTTTCCGTCTACGCGGATTTCTCCCTTTTCCGGCTGATAAAGGCCGAACAGGACGTTCATCAGTGTGGATTTTCCTGCGCCATTTTCACCTAGCAGCGCATGGATTTCTCCTTTTTTCACTTGAAGCGTGATGTTGTCATTGGCGACAATTCCGGGAAATTCTTTGCGAATGTTCAGCATTTCGATTACATAATTCTCCATATTTTACACTCCTTCTCGGAATTACGAACTTTCTTTGATTCTGTTCAAAAAAAAATCGTCAAATGAAGCGGGGAATTGTCTAATTAAAAGACGCTTCAGTTGAAGATTTTTTTATAAAGGGCTAGAGTACCTACTCTAGCCCTTCTGGTTTCTTATAGAGAATCTACATATGCTTTCAGTTCGTCATCCGTAGTTGGAGCAGTCACATCACCATCGATGATCTTTTGTTTCCATTCGTCTACAGCTGTTTTGATATCGTCTGTGTATGCTTCTTCATTTGTTTCTGCAATACCGATTCCATCATCTTTCAAACCATAAGATACGATTTCTCCACCAGGGAAGTTGCCATCTTTGGACTTCTGCGCGACATCGGCTACAGCAACATCAACAGCTTTCAGCATGCTTGTCAATGTTACGTTGTTATCTCCGATTTGGCCTTCATCATACTGGTCACGGTCAACACCGATTACCCAGTAGCTTCCTTCTGGATCATTGTTTTTCAAATCTTTTGCTTGTGCGAATACACCGTTACCTGTACCTCCGGCAGAATGATAGATAACATCTACGCCAGAGTTATACATGTTGGATGCAATCAACTTACCTTTATCAGGAGCACCGAAGGAACCAGCATACTGTACATCCACTTCGATATCTTTATTGACTGATTTCGCACCTGCTACGTATCCTGCTTCAAACTTCTTGATCAATTCACTTTCTTCTCCACCAACGAAGCCGATTTTACCGGATTCAGATTTCGTCGCTGCAGCTACACCTGCTAGGAATGAGCCTTGCTGCTCTTCAAATACGATGCTCGCTACATTATCTTTTTCTACGACGGAGTCAATGATGGCAAAATGCGTTTCTTTGTTCTGATCTGCAACTTTAGTGATATCCTCTGCAAGTTTGAACCCGACTCCGAAAATCAGATCCGTATTGGATTGCACAAGGCGATTCAAGTTTGTTGCATAATCAGATGCACTGTTAGATTGAAGGTAGTCATAGCCTTCTTTCTCTTTTAGGTCGTTGTCTGCACCAAACTGTGTAAGACCTTCCCAAGCAGACTGGTTAAATGATTTATCATCAATACCGCCAGTATCTGTAACCATAGCTGTTTTGAAGCTGTTGCTGTCGCTTCCGCCCTGCTCGGAGCTATCGCCGGATCCACATGCACTAAGCACGACGCCAACGATAAGAAGCAAACCTAAAAGTACTGCATAACGACGCATTTTCAAGATAGAAACCCCCAAATATAGATTGATAACTAAGTTGAAGCCTGATACATAATTAGTAGATTAATAGGACATAATTACTAAATCTGCTTCACTCGAACATAATATAACATGCTTTTTACAGAAAATAAATACTTATTTTACAAAAAACACGAATATTCTCGTTTTTTTTTGAGTGATTCAACTACTTTTTGGTGCTTTTCTTGAAAAATTATGTCCTACAATAGTTTGTCCTCCGCTGACTTAGAAACTAACACTTGTCGCGGTTTGCTCCCCTCATATGGTCCTACTACTCCACGCTCTTCCATAGCATCTATCAGACGTGCTGCTCTCGTATAACCGATGCGAAATCTGCGCTGCAGCATGGAAACACTGGCACTTTGCATATCTGTTACAAGGAATACAGCGTCATGATAGAGTTCATCCTCAACCTCTGACTGTACTTCAGTTTCTTCATCCGGAATCATGTCTGTCTGATATTGTGCTTTCTGCTGTTCGATACAGTGATTAACGACATTCTCCACTTCTTCATCGGAAAGGAACGCACCTTGGATACGAGTTGGCTTGGAAGAACCGACTGGGATGAACAGCATATCTCCTCGACCAAGCAGCTTCTCAGCACCTCCGCCATCCAGAATCGTACGGGAATCTATCTGAGAACTTACGCTAAAGGCGATACGTGACGGAATGTTTGCCTTGATAACACCAGTGATAACGTCAACTGATGGGCGCTGGGTAGCGATAATCAAATGGATCCCTGCTGCACGTGCCATCTGTGCCAATCTGGTAATGGCATCCTCTACTTCACTAGAAGCGACCATCATTAGATCGGCAAGCTCATCAACTAGCACAACAATGAATGGCAGGAAAGGCTGCTCTTCATCATTCAATTCATTCTGCTTTTGAATATAGGCATTATAACCTTCAATGTTTCTAGTACCAGAATCAGAGAACAGATCATATCTGCGCTCCATCTCGGCTACAACTTTCTTCAATGCTCTGGAAGCTTTTTTCGGATCCGTCACGACTGGTGTCAGCAAATGAGGAATACCGTTATAGACATTTAGCTCTACTTTTTTCGGATCAATCATCATCATCTTCACTTCATGCGGCTTAGCACGCATCAGAATGCTTGTTATGATGCCGTTGATACATACACTTTTCCCGCTTCCGGTAGCTCCTGCAACAAGCAAATGTGGCATCTTATTAAGTTCTGCCACAACAGATTCACCTGATATATCACGCCCAAGAGCAAAACTCAGCTTGGAGCCTGTTTTTACCTGACTATTATCCAGCACCTCTCGCAGCGACACGCTCGCCACTTCTTTATTCGGCACTTCAATTCCGACAGCTGATTTGCCTGGTATCGGCGCTTCTATACGGATATCTTTCGCTGCCAAGGCAAGTGCTAAATCATCGTGCAGATTTACAATCTTACTTACCTTCACACCGGTATCGGGATAAACTTCATACTTCGTTACTGCTGGGCCGACATGTACCTTGCTTACCTTTGCCTTTACTCCAAAACTTTGGAACGTCTGCTCGAGTTTACGTGCAACAGCTTGAATCTGGGAGCGTTCTTGTTTCTGGCTGTTCTTCTTCGGCTGTTTCAGCAACGTAATGCTAGGAAGCTGATAGTCCCTGTTTTCCAGTTCTGACGCCGGCAGTGCCTCTTTCTCATCAGAAGAAGGCTCTGCAACTGGTTCTTTTGGTTTCTCTTGTTTAGGTTCAATAATTTCTGGTTCAGGATCTGCGTATGCAATATTCGTGAAATCTTGGATAATTGGTTCCTCATGAATAGGCTCCGGTTCTGCCTCTGCTGCTTCTTCCTTCTCAGCTAATACTTGTTGACGTTTCTGCTTCCTCTGTGGTCGTTCCGATTTTTTACGCTCTTTTGTTTCCGAAAGCTTGTCTTTCATTTTATCTGAAGAAGCACTTGCTCCTTTTCTCAGAATGGCGAACAGCTTTTGAACGACGGAACTAAGGGACGTATTGGTCAAAATCAGAATACCAATTACCACTAGAAAGAAAGCGATGATCTTAGCTCCTGTAGCAGACAGCAGATAATAACTTAGTGCGAAAAGGATAGCTCCTACCATCCCACCGCCTAGAGCCGCTGGATCAATCGTATCCTGCACATAAGCTAAATAATAGTTCCAGCTCGTCTTGATGATCGATGGCTGTTCTACCTGACTCAGCTTATCCTCGAACGCTTGAATATGGGTGAACAGTAAAATACCAGCTGTAATTGCATATAATCCGATCAGCTTCTTATGAAGCAGGTTCGGCTTTTTGCATCTTGCCATCAAGTAGATGCCGACCCCACCCATAAAGATAGCAAGCAGGAAATACCAGCTTCCAAAGAAGAAGCGGAATAAATGCTCAAGCGCGTTCGGTATCGCCCCATCACTGATTGCTCCTGCGCCGCTGCCGAATACTGCAAGAAATACTAATAATAGTCCGATTACTTCAAAGCTCATCACTTGCTTGAACTTGGTTTGTCGTTTTTTTGTTTTTCGTTTAGCCATTGTAGGGGATCTCCTTGTTTTGCATTGCTTATGTACTTCTTTAGATGTAAAGAAAACCCCTGCCAACGACAAGGGTTTTCTAATTCATACGTCAATTGCCATCTGAATTCAGTATAACATAGCTAGCAAAAAGACGAACGTACGTATTCATTTATAAGGAGAACAATTTTCCTGGTGCACAGTTTTCATCAAGAAAGTCAGCAGGATCTGTCGACATCAACTGATGTACACGATACATGCCATTACCCACATGTTCGGCTTGAACTGTTTTTCCGTTATATTGCATAATTTGATGAGCTTCAAATTGTGTTGCCTCAACTGGAAAAATATCTTCTGCGGCAAGGGGTGTATACAAAATCATTGTAATTCCCCGTTCAAGGTTGCTTGCCGCTGCTCCATCAATTCATTCAGCTTTTTCATGGCATGCTGTACTCCGCCGACTTCATGGATCAGTCCGTAGGAAACTGCATCGGTTCCAACTACATTCGTACCGATGTCACGGGTGAGATTTCCTTTCGCAAACATTAGCTCCTTAAATTTATCTTCGGTTATCGAAGAATGGGAGGTGACAAAGCTTATAACTCGATCTTGCATCTTATCCAAGTATTCAAAAGTTTGAGGAACACCGATGACTAAGCCTGTCAGCCTGATTGGATGAATGGTCATCGTTGCTGTTGGCACGATAAAGCTATAATCCGTACTTACGGCTATTGGAGCCCCGATGCTATGTCCGCCTCCAAGAACGATAGATACAGACGGCTTAGAGAGTGATGCAATCATCTCCGAAAGCGCAAGACCCGCTTCGACATCTCCTCCAACCGTATTCATCAGTACAATCAATCCTTCTATTTTTGGATTCTGCTCGATTGCGATCAACTGGGGAATGACATGCTCATATTTTGTTGTCTTATTTTGTGGCGGCAGCTGCATATGTCCTTCTATCTGACCGATGATAGACAGCACATGAACACGGGAATCGGGTGCCTGGGCAACTGATGTCTGTCCGAGTTGCTGGATTTTTTCAATAATGGATTTTCCGCCTGATTCTTCGTTTTCATTCTCTTGATTATCGTTACGTTCCTTAGCCATATTCCTAGCTCCTTTCCATACTTGCTTTTAGTATGGACAGTGAGCCAGGCACCATACATAAACAAAGAAGCAGGAGGAGTCCTCCTGCTTCTTTCGTCATTTATTTCAATAGCTTACTGACATTCTCTTTTTCTTCATCCGTTAGTTCAACTAGCGGAAGACGGACACCGCCTACTGCGATACCTTTTTGATTCAATGCCTCTTTCACTGGTGTCGGGTTCGGCGCCTGGAACAATCCTTGCATTATCGGCAGGATCTGCTGGTGAATACGGGAAGCTTCTCCGATATTTCCAGCTTCATACGCCTGCAGCATAGCTTGAATCTCGTTACCGACAACGTGGGAAGATACAGATACGATTCCATTACCGCCGATAGCAGCTACTGGCAGAGTCAAATCATCATCACCGCTGTACAAACTAAAATCATCAGGCGTACCAGCAATGACCTTTGTCATACTGCTCAAGTCGCCAGTGGAATCTTTCACAGAAACGATATTCGAAATCTTCGACAGTTCCATAACAGTTTCCGGTTCAATCTTTACAACAGAGCGACCAGGGATATTATAAAGCATGATCGGCAGCTTCGTGCTATTTGCAACTGCTTCAAAATGTGCATATAATCCACGCTGGTTTGGTTTATTGTAGTACGGCGCAACAATCAGTGCCGCATCAACACCAATTTCTTCAGCTTCTTTTGTAAGCTCGATACTCGCTTGTGTGTTGTTACTGCCGGTTCCAGCTATAATTGGAATTCGTCCGTCTACCGTTTTCACTACATGGCGGAACAAAGAAAGTTTTTCTTCATGGGAAAGCGTTGGCGATTCGCCTGTCGTTCCAGCTACGACGACAGCGTTTGTTCCATTCTCGATCAAGTAGTCGAGTAAACGAGTAGTGGCATCAAAATCAATCTGACCTTGATTATCGAATGGGGTTACCATTGCTGTAATAACTTTACCGAATTTCATCGTAAAACTCCTCTGCCTTCAACAATTATCATGACTTATAGACTAAGTTCGAATGTTGCATGCAGCGCATTCACTGCTGCTACAAGATCCTTTTCTTTAATCAATACCCAAATAGTCGTATGGCTATCTGCTGATTGCAGGATATCGATTTCTTTATCGGTCAATGTTTGGACAATTTTCGCCGTCACTCCAGGTATACCTGTCATACCCGCACCGACGAGAGATACTTTCGCACAGTTATTGATTACCTTCGGCTCCAGACCAAGCTCACGAAGGATATCCTGCGCGAGCATCACCTGCTCGGCAGCAATTGTATAGACGACACCATTTGGAGAAATATTGATAAAGTCCACCGAAATATTTGCTTCGGCCATTGCTTTGAAAACACTAGACTGTGTTTTATAAGCATCCGTATCCGTTTCGATCTTGATCTGAGAAATACCAGCAAGATGTGCGATACCAGTAATAAGCCGATCAGGAATATCCTTGCCTGCAAAATTGTCTCTGGATGATGTCACTAGCGTTCCTTCTGATAAAGAACCTGTAGATCTGACACGCATCGGAACCTTTGCCTGCATCGCTATTTCAACTGCACGCGGATGTACCACCTTCGCACCTTGATAAGCCAAGTTGCATATCTCTGTATACGTGACAACATCGAGCATACGTGCTTCTTCTACTACGCGCGGATCAGCAGTCATGATGCCCTCTACATCCGTAAAGATGTCGATGTACTCCGCTTGCAGAGCAGCACCGAGAGCAGCAGCGGATGTATCGCTTCCGCCCCGGCCTATTGTAGTGATCTCTCCATCCTCTGTCATACCTTGGAAGCCAGCTACGACGACGACATCATGCGTCTCTAGCTCCTTCCAAATCCGTTCAACTCGCATTTCTTTGATTTTCGCAGCTGTAAAATCTTCATTAGTAATAAAGCCAGCTTGTGCTCCAGTCAATGCGGCAGACCGGATTCCTTTTGCATTGAGAGCATTTGAAAAGACGACAGAGGAGATGACCTCGCCGCAGGATAGCAGCAAGTCCTTCTCCCTTTTAGATATGTGCGTCTCACCAGGTACACCAATCAACCCCAGCAAAGAGTCGGTCGCGTATGGATCCGGATGTCTTCCGATTGCCGATACGACGACCACTACTTTATTCCCTGTTTGAAGCGCTGCTTCGATATGCTGGATGGCTTCCGCCTGGTTATCCCTAACAGACGTACCGCCGAATTTCTGGACTAACACTTTCATTTCTACACCTCAGACTGTAAGCAAGTTATGTTGGATTAAGCGTTCTGCGATTTGGACGCTATTCCACGCTGCACCTTTCAAAAGGTTATCGGAAACAATCCACAGGTGGAATCCGTTGTCATGATCTGGATCCTTGCGCACTCTTCCTACAAATACTTCTTTTTTGCCAGCTGCAGAAAGCGGTGTTGGGTAAGTCTGCGTACTTGGATCATCCTCAAGCACGATTCCTTCAGCGGCAGCAAGTTTCTCCTGTATTTCTTTTACAGTAAGTCCGCTTTGACCAAGCTCTACATAGACGCTTTCTGCGTGGGAAGTGAAAACTGGAAGACGTACACAAGTTGCCGAAACATGAAGGTCTTCTGCATGCATAATTTTTTTCGTTTCATTTATCATTTTCATTTCTTCATATGTGTAGCCATTCTCCTGGAACACATCAATTTGCGGCAGTGCATTGAATGCTACCGGGAAGTGACGTTTGTCACCTTTGACTGGCAGGAGACTTGCATCCATGTCCTCGCCGTTCAAGAATTGCTGTGCCTGATCTTTTAATTCGTCAATTGCAACTGCTCCTGCTCCGGATACAGCTTGGTAAGTAGAGACGATGATGCGAGACAGCCCGTAAGCTTCTTTCAGCGGTTCTAATGCTGCAACCATCTGGATTGTGGAGCAATTCGGGTTTGCAATGATTCCTTTATGGAGCTTCAGATCATCTTCATTAACTTCTGGTACCACTAAAGGTACCTCCGGATCCATTCGGAATGCACTCGTATTATCGACAACTACTGCTCCGCGCTTTGCTGCTTCCGGTGCCAAGGCTTTGGAAACAGAACCGCCTGCAGAGAATAATGCGATATCGACACCTTCAAAGCTTTCCGGTTTGGCTTCCTTCACAGTATAGCTTTTGCCATTGAAATCTATTTGTTGTCCAGCAGATCTGCTGGAAGATAATAAGGATAGCTCGCTGATCGGAAAATTACGTTCTGCGAGAGTTTCCAGCATTTTTTGGCCTACAGCGCCTGTCGCGCCTACTACTGCGATATGATAACCTTGCTGTGTCATGAATGAACCCTCTCCTCTGTCTATCTAAATGGATACGTATACTGGTTGGTACGCTATTTGATTTTAACGCTAGCACTATTCTATCACAATTTTTCTATCATAGGTTATCGTTTGAGGAGTTTAGGAAAAACGTTGGACCAGCACTGGCTGCAGCTGCTTGTATTGCAATGCGGCTTCAATCGTTTCAGGAAGTTTTGTCATATCAGCAACAAGGGAGTTTGGCTTTTTATAAGGATCATCTTGTCCGAATGGGATGAAATACATGTATTTCGCTGCCATCAGCCGCATTAGATTGACCCCATTCAGTCCTAAGGCATCATTCGTGCTGATTCCTAACACGATAGGTTTCTCATTTCGCAAAGTCGCCTTCGTCGCCATCAGTACCGCGCTATCTGTGAGCGCATTGGCGAGCTTCGACATGCTGTTGCCTGTAAGCGGTGCTATGACCATGCAATCCAAAGGTTCACGAGGACCTAACGGCTCTGCTTCCGGAATCGTTTTAATTATCTTCGTTTTAGTCAGATCACTGATTTTTTGCAGATGATCCTTCGCATCCCCGAAATACGTGTCAGTGAATTGAACAGTGTTGCTGACAATCGGCACCACTTCTGCTCCAAGTTTCACCAACTGTTCGATTTGCGGAAAAATCTCACTGTACGTACAGTGAGAGCCCGTAATACCGAAACCGATCCTTTTTCCTGCTAAACTCATATGTTACTCCTCCTTCAGCTGTTGATTAAAATTTGCTTAATGACGACAGACAATATATTTCCAGCAGTTTTCGGGGCGACAATACCAGGCAGGCTTAATGCATGGATCGCTTCAATGCCTCGTTTTTTCGCATAGTCAAAATCTACTCCGCCCGGCTTGGAAGCAAGATCGATGATCAGCGTCTGGACAGGCAGCTGTTCGATAATTGCTCTCTTTACAACAAGGGCTGGTATTGTATTGATCAGGATATCAGTATCCTTTACCTTTTCCGGAAGACGATCAAGGAAAAAGGCGCGCATTCCCATTTCACTTATCCTGGCAATATCGGCATCATGGATCGATCCGACTTGCACAATAGCACCAAGTGCATTGAATTTGCTTGCCACACTTTTACCGACACGGCCGAATCCAAGTACAACGACATTGGAGCCATGAATGGTGAAATCGGTATGTTTGATTGCAGTCATGATAGCGCCCTCGGCAGTCGGGATCGAATTGTAAATTGCGACATCATCTCTGTCGAACAAGGAAACAAGACGCAAATTCCGTTTCTCGAATAATTCTGTCAGGTAGTCATTTGTAATACCTGTGAAAATGACACAATCCTTAGGAAGTCGATCTATCCAGCTTTCAGTCAGCTGAATATTCTTATCTGAGAATACTGTTTCGATCTGTCCATTTGAGCCAACTCCAGGAATCGGAAGAATAACCGCATCAAGACTCTGTGGATCAATGTCTTCCAATTCCCGCTGGATACCGCCGGTGAAGCTTTGACTGATTTGTTCGAAGCCCACCGCAAATACAGATGCATTCGCACTGCATTGTAAGCTGCGAATCATCTCCAAGTAGCGGGCATCACCGCCAAGAACAGCGATAGTCAATTCAGTGGTCAAACTCTCACCTCGCTTTAAAGCGTATTTTCTTAGATTTTTCATCAATGAGATTAGTTGCTTTCGAGTTATAATATGAGGATTACCGTCAGGAGTGATTGAATTGGGGCATTGGGTAAACACAAAATTAGCTGGAACATAACTAAGTGACTCATGCCTAAATACGATACGAAAAATCACCAGAATGGTATGTTTAATTGCCGCTCCTAAAATACACTGCGCTTTCCGCGAGGAGGCTGAGGCCGTGGAAAGCGAGTATTTTGCCGGAGCGGGATTCTTACTTGCGATTGGAATAAAAAAATCCGCATGATACAAATTCAATGAGAAATTTGCATCATGCGGATTTTTGTTTGGCCAAAAACACTTTTGTCCCAGCCACTTATTTATGTCCGTATTAAAATCATATGTTTTCCGATTGTCTGGATTTCCTCCCAGGCAATTCGATTATCGCTGCCTTCCTTGCGCAACCCGAACCATTTGTAATTCGGAATGAGAAATGCATCGATTTTTCCTGTGACAGGGTTGAACTCTATATCAGTCTGACCAAGCACACCTAAACGTTCGCCATTGTTCACATCAATGATCTCTTTATCACCTATGTCCTTGAAACGCAAAGCAGATCAGCTCCTTTTATTTTGGTGCAACAATCGCTCTTGCTTGTTCCTTACCGAATATCTGCTGGATAACAGCATCAACATCATCCATCGTCACGTTATCGATTTTTTCGATTAATTCATTTAAGGATGGATGCTTTCCGAGCAGCAATTCATTACGGCCATTTCGACTCATTCTGCTGTTCGTACTTTCCAGTCCAAGCATATAATTCCCTTTTAGCTGCTCTTTCGTATTGCGGAACTCTTTGTCAGTGATGCCGTCCGCTTTCAGCTTCTCCAACGTCAGACGAATTGTTTCCTGAAGCTCATCCAACTGTTCTTTGCCAGTTCCGGCATAGATAGTGAGCATACCGCTGTCCAGGTATGTACTATGGTAGGAAAACACAGAATAAGCTAGGCCCTTCTCCTCCCGCACATCCTGGAATAATCTTGAACTCATGCTGCCGCCCAAGACATTGTTCACAACCGTCAGACTGTAGCTTGCCGGATCATCCAGCTCCAGACCTTGATACCCGATTGTTAAATGGGCTTGTTCGGTTTCCTTGGATCGGCTGATCGTATTTGGTGTGAATGGAGGTGCATGAAGCGCTTTATGAGCAGATTCAGCTTGGAAATTACCAAACTGGTCCTCTATAGTCTTGATGAAAGACTCATCTACATTACCAGCAACAGAAATAACCATTTTCTCCGGCACATAATGCGACTCTTTGTAATTTCTTACAGACTTACTTGTAAAACTCATAAGTGTGCTTTCTGTTCCGAGAATAGGCAACCCAAGCGGATGCTTTCCATAAGCAGCTTCTGCCAGCCAGTCATGGATAATATCATCCGGCGTATCTTCTGCCATCTTGATTTCTTCTAGAACGACTTTCTGCTCCTTCTCAATTTCCTCTTGTGAGAATTGAGATTCAAAGAACATGTCAGCTAACACTTCTAGTGCGAATTCCTTATGTGTATCCAGTACTTTAGCGTAATAGCATGTATATTCTTTAGAAGTAAATGCATTGACCATGCCCCCGATAGCATCGAATGCTTCAGCTAATTCCTTGGCGGAACGATTTTTCGTACCTTTGAAGAACATATGCTCTAAAAAGTGAGACAAACCATTATTCTTCTCTTCTTCATTTCTTGAACCAGTCAAAATCCAAATGCCGATCGTTACGGAACGTACCGATGGCATGTTTTCTACTACAACTCGTAGTCCATTTTTGCAAGTGTGCGTTTGCAGCAAATTTAAATCCTCCCAATCAGCAATATAATTCGCTGTACCATTATCTTCCTTCATTCAATATCGTATCCAAAGTCGATACACTGTACCCTTTTTCTTCAATAGCTTTTAGCATATCAGCTAACCCAGCCTCCACAACAGGAGTAGGATGCATCAAAATGAAAGCTCCAGGATGCAGTTTTTCGGTCACGCGTTTCATCATAACAGGAACTGTTGGTTTTTGCCAATCTATGGTATCGACAGACCATAGAATTGTCTCCATTTCCTGGTCATTGGCAGCCTGAATGGTCCCATCATTAAAGCTCCCGCTAGGCGGTGCAAAATAGACTGGTTTATCACCTGTAATCGCATGGATGATTTCATTCGTCTGGCTTATCTGCTCCGCCGAATCGGTCTTGCTCATTCGACTCATATCAGGATGGTTGTATGCGTGGTTACCGATGACATGCCCTTCTTCCTTGATCATTTCGACTAGCTGGTTATGCTCTTTCGCCCATTTACCTTCAATAAAGAAATTGGCCTTGGCATTTGCATCCTTCAATGTCTGCAGGATTGCAGGAATATGATCTTCTCCCCATGAGACATTGATTAATAAGGCAACCTGCTCTTGATCTTCCCTGGCCCGGTATATTGGCGATGCTGGAAGTTCATCCAGTGTTATTTCAGGTTCCACTTCTTTCACTACAAGCAGCTCCCTATCGAATATACCTGCCTTCTTCATCTTTTCCAAAGAAGCGTCGACATCTACCTTGACGCCAGCCTTTCCGGGCACCTTTTTCCATATCTTATCGATTCGCGCATTTTCAGCCGGCTGTTCGACTTCTTTGCGTACCGCTTCTATTTCCTGCCGTAGCTCCTGTTCATCTGCTCGTACTGCTATATCAGAAAAAACTGGATGATGGTTGACAGACGCTGTCTGAAACGGCATATGCCCGCTATCGATAAGCAGAAATAGCAGTGTGATAAATACGACCAGGTGAATGATAATCCGGTGCATTCCCATCCCTCCTCTACTCTAGCTTATGAGGGAATGGGACAAGGAAGAACAAGCATAGCATGTTTAACCGTTTAAAAAAAAGAAACTGGCTAGGCCAGTTTCTTCTCTCTTACATATTATTCTGCAGCTTCCTGCTCTTCTTTTTCTTTCTTAGCTTCGACCAATAACTGTTTGTGTGAAAGGTTTACTCGCCCTTGGCGGTCGATTTCCTTAACCTTCACTTTCAGTTTATCACCGATCTTAACGACATCCTCCACCTTGCCTACACGTTCTTCAGCAAGCTCGGAGATATGAACCAAGCCGTCTTTTCCTTTGAACAATTCAACGAAGGCACCGAATTTCTCGATTCGCTTCACTGTACCATCGTAAACTTCGCCCACTTCGACTTCGCGTACAATGTCGCTGATAATCTGCTTCGCTTGTTCATTCTTCACAGATTCAGTAGAAGAAATGAATACAGTACCGTCTTGTTCGATATCGATCTTGACGCCAGTTTCTTCGATGATCTTATTGATCTGTTTACCGCTCGGTCCAATTACATCACGGATTTTATCCGGATTAATTGTCATAGTCAGGATCTTAGGAGCATAAGCGGAAAGCTCTTCCTTCGGTTCACTGATTGTTGACATCATATGACCAAGAATCTCCAGGCGGCCTTTACGTGCTTGTGTAAGTGCCTCTTCCAGGATTTCACGGCTTAATCCTTCGATTTTAATATCCATTTGCAGGGCTGTTACACCTTTTTCAGTACCGGCAACTTTAAAGTCCATATCGCCTAATGCATCTTCCATACCTTGGATATCAGTAAGGATTGTATAATCATCACCAGATGCTACAAGACCCATTGCGATTCCAGCAACTGGTGCTTTGATTGGTACGCCTGCAGCCATCATGGCCATTGTGCTGGCGCAAATACTAGCCTGTGAAGTTGAGCCGTTCGATTCTAGGATTTCAGATACAAGTCGAATTGTATAAGGGAAATCCTTCTCATCCGGTATAACTTTTTCCAAAGCACGCTCACCAAGTGCACCATGTCCGATTTCACGACGTCCCGGTCCTCTGATTGGTCCAGTTTCTCCAACACTGAAATGCGGGAAGTTGTAATGATGCATGAAACGTTTTGTTTCTTCTGTATCCAAACCATCAAGAATCTGTACATCACCAAGTGCGCCCAGTGTACAAACACTAAGTGCCTGTGTCTGACCACGTGTGAATAAAGCAGATCCGTGCGTACGAGGAAGTACACCGATACGGGAAGACAATGGACGGATTTCGTCCACTCCGCGTCCATCAGGACGGATTTTGTCCTTCGTGATAGCACGACGAACTTCTTCCTTCACAAGTTTATCAAGGATACCCTTCACTTGCTTGATCGTAGCTTCATCGGTTTCTTGTTCTTCATAGAACGTTACTATTTCGTTTTTCACTTCACTGATTGCCGCTTCGCGTGCTTTTTTCTCATGCACCTCGATTGCTGCTTTCAGCTGATCGTAGCAGCGGTTCTTGACATCTTCTGTCAATTCCTTGTCCAAATCGAAGAGTTTAACTTCCATCTTCTCTTTACCGACAGCAGCTGCGATTTCTTCCTGAAAAGCAACAAGTCGCTTGATCTCTTCGTGTCCGAACATGATTGCTTCCAGCATGATGTCTTCCGGCACTTCCTGTGCGCCTGCTTCTACCATGTTGATTGCATCTTTTGTTCCAGCAACAGTCAGGTCAATGTCACTTTTCTCTTGCTGCGCTTTCGTAGGGTTGATGACGAATTCGCCATCGACACGGCCGACTACTACACCAGCGATCGGACCATGGAATGGAATATCGGAAATGCTCAGCGCAATGGAAGAACCGATCATTGCAGCAATTTCAGAAGAATAATCCTGATCCACGCTCATGACCATGCTGATTACTTGTACATCATTACGGAATCCGTCTGGGAATAATGGACGAATCGGACGGTCGATAAGACGGGAAGCAAGTACTGCTTTCTCACTCGGACGTCCTTCGCGTTTAATGAAACCGCCTGGTATTTTACCTACTGCATAAAGTCTTTCTTCGTAGTTTACTGTCAATGGGAAGAACGGTAAGTCCTTCGGTTCCTTCGAACCAGTGACAGTAGATAGCACGGACGTATCGCCGTACTGGATGAGACAAGCGCCGTTCGCTTGCTTGGCAAGTTCTCCAATTTCGACAGTGAATGTCTGTCCGGAAATTTCAGTGGAGAACACTTGTTTTTGATCTGCCATGAATAAAGCCCCTCTCATTTATCTTGCATCATGTCTTGTTTGTATTATGCTCCAGACAAGGCACCGTTTATAACACTATGTAGAATAGGTTTTCTCCTATAGAAAAAGCGGGAAAAATTCCCGCTTCTTAGTCAATCTTATCGGCGTAGGCCAAGTTTTTGGATTAGATCACGGTAACGAGTAACATCTTTATCGCGAAGATAGTTTAGCAAGTTACGGCGACGACCAACCATTTTCAATAGTCCACGACGTGAATGGTGATCTTTTTTGTGTGTACGAAGGTGTTCGTTAAGTGTAGTGATTTCCTCCGTTAAAACAGCGATCTGCACTTCTGGTGAACCAGTGTCAGTGTCATGTGTTTTGTATTCTGCGATAAGTTGATTCTTACGTTCTTTTGTAATTGCCATTTGTTATTCCTCCTGAAAATTCTATTTGTAAACCCCATTCCCCGAGCAATCGCCGGAGCAGCAAATTGCCAAGCGAAGGTTTTCCATAGTCCAGATTACACTTTTTACAGACAGATTGCAAGTCTCTGGGACATTATTCTATGCAAAATATGTGCTAATTTGCTCTTTATCTCGATCCAGCTGCGCAACAAGCGCATCAATTCCATTAAATTTGACTTCTTCCCGAATGAATTTCCGCCAGGAGACCGTCACATCTTCTCCATAGATTTGCTCATCGAAGTCAAGGATGTGTACTTCCAAATTCGGTACGACTGCATCCTGCTGGAAGGTCGGCTTGAAGCCTAGGTTCGCCATGCCGGCATATGTTTTCCCTTTTACCAGTACCTCTACCGCATAAACACCTACCTTTGGCAGGAAATACTCCTCAGCGATACGGATATTCGCCGTCGGATAGCCGATTGTGCGGCCGCGCTGATCACCGGTGATGACTTCTCCAGTCAACGTAAGTGGATGACCAAGCAAATCCACGGCATCTGCGATATCACCGTTTGCTACTAGCTGACGAATTTTTGTCGAACTAATTTTTTCTTCCGCACTTTCCACTTTCGCTACCGCCTCATACGTAAAGGTATGCTGCTCAGCAGCTTTCTGAAGGGTATCCGCATTACCCGCACCTTTTGTTCCGTATGTGAAATCAAATCCCGATACTAAATGACGAACTGCCAATCCATTGATAAAGCGTTCGATAAAGTTCTCCGGACTAAGACCGGCTAATTCTTTCGTGAAACCTATCAAATAAAGATAATCGATGCCCATACTTTCCAGAATTGCTTCCTTTTCATGGAGCGGTGTCAGATAATCCTCTCTAGTGTCCGCTTTTCCCAACACAACGGATGGATGCGGATGAAAGGTAATAACAGCACTTTTCAGCTGATTTTCCTGGGCAGCATTTATTGCATGCTTGATGACCTCTTGATGTCCGCGGTGAATGCCATCGAAAAAGCCAATCGCTGCACTTACAGCCGGCATGTCATCCAGTTTCATTGTTTCTGAATAATTTAATTTAATCGTTTGCATCTGTGCCACCTGCTTTCCCTGATACGAATACTCGTTTTGGCTTCAGTAAATGTGGATAGGCAGGGTGTGTCTCATAAATACCGAGAAGCTGATCGGCTTTTTGCACACGGTAGAGATCTGCTTCCGCCGGCCGCGAGAGTCGCTGGCCGTACCTGACCTTTAGTTCAATTGCTTCATCTGCCTCGATCAGCGGCATGAATTCAATCGCTTTCGTGACCGGCTGCAGCAATTGTTCCATATTTCCTGCTTCCATTGCCTCTTCCATTTTAGCAAAAGTGATCGTATCCTGTGTACGAAATGCTCCAGCCTGAGTCCGTTCCAGACTGCTCATATGAGCCGGGTAGCCAAGAGCCTTGCCTATATCCACACATAAGGTCCTGATATAAGTACCTTTTGAACAGCTGACCGTAAATCGGAACACACTTCCATCTTCGCTTACAGATGCTTTATCCAGACCATTTTCGTGAATTGTCACATGTCGCACTGGACGCTCCACGTGCTCCCCTTTCCGGGCGTATTCATACAGTTTACGGCCGTTTACCTTAACAGCAGAATACATTGGCGGTATCTGTTCGATTTCTCCGGTGAACGCTTGCAGTACCTCTTCAATAGCTTGCATAGAAATCGGTTCAGTGACCGGCTTTTCTTCGATAACCTCACCACTTTTGTCTTCCGTCTCAGTTGCAGTGCCTAGTGTTATCTCAGCCACATAAGTTTTTGATGTATCTGTCAAATACGGCACGACCTTCGTTGCCTGACCGATACAGAGCGGCAATACACCCTCTACGTCTGGATCCAGCGTACCTGTATGCCCGATTTTTTTCGTTTGTAAAATCTTGCGTGCTTTGAACACACAATCGTGGGAAGTCATCCCCTTCGGTTTCCATAATGCTAGGATCCCATTCAATGCCAGCACCCCTTTTTTTATGTAAAAAAAGAATCCCTTCCTCCCATGAAGGGCGAAGGGATTCTCCGTTGATTCTTATCTATCGGAATCGTTAAGCTCTTTAAGAAGATGCTCGATCCGATTACCTTGTTCAACCGCTTCGTCGAATTCAAATGCAAGCTCCGGTGTTTTACGCAAACGGATGCGTTTGCCGATTTCGGAACGGATGAATCCTTTTGCCTTCGCAAGGCCAAGAAGTGTGTTATGCTTCTGCTTCTCTTCGCCAAGGACGGAAATGTAGATTTTCGCCTGCTGCAGGTCTCCAGTCACTTCAACATCCGTCACTGTTACGAAGCCGACTCGCGGATCTTTAATTTTTCTAGAAATAATGTCACCAAGCTCTTTTTTCATTTGCTCTGCAACACGATTTGCACGTAGTTCACTCATATAATCACCTCATCATCATTCGGAGGGATGCTAAAGCCACTGTTTATCAGTAACTGTTCTCTCGATCTCCGGAAAAGAATCAATCAAAGCAAGCGCCTGGTCCATCACACGTTCAGCACGAACACGATCAGGAGAAGTCGTCACCAGCTCAAAGCAAGTGCGCTGCCATAAATCATGGTAGTCAGCTTCGCTGATGCTGATATTGAAAGACCCTCCAATTCGCGTCGTGATCCGCTTGACAACTGAACGCTTATCCTTGAGAGAATGCGCGTCATAGATCATACATTCTACAACGGCAGCCAGAATCATTTTCTTTCGATTTCTTCCATTACATATGCTTCAAAGACGTCGCCCTCTTTAAGATCATGGAAGTTATTCAAAGTGATTCCACACTCATAGTTTGTAGCAACTTCACGTACATCATCCTTAAATCGTTTCAGGGAATCGATTTCGTCCTCCACGATAACCACACCATCACGAATGACACGGATGGAAGCATCACGTGTGATTTTACCTTCCGTCACATAACTTCCGGCAATCGTACCGATACGGGATACTTTGATAATTTGACGAACCTCCGCTTGTCCGATGACTTTCTCTTCGAACTCAGGATCAAGCATCCCTTTCATTGCGGATTCGATTTCTTCGATTACTTTGTAGATGATACGATGCTGACGGATATCGACGTTTTCAGATTCCGCTGCTTTTTTCGCATTAACATCCGGACGAACGTTAAAACCGATGATGATCGCGTTTGAAGCAGATGCCAAGATTACATCAGATTCTGTAATTGCACCTACACCAGTGTGAATGATGCGGACTTTTACGCCTTCAACTTCGATCTTCTCTAAGGACGCTGCCATCGCTTCTACGGAACCATGTACGTCCGCTTTCACGATTAAGTTGATGTCTTTCACTTCACCTTGTTTGATCTGATTAAACAGATCCTCAAGGCTGACACGTGCGCCAGTGGAACGGTTTTGTTCAACTTGCTTCTGCTGTCTTGCTTCACCGACTTGGCGAGCTTGTTTCTCGTCTTCAAACACCATGAATTGTTCACCCGCATTTGGTACGACGTTCAATCCTGTAATCTCAACTGGCGTAGATGGAGGAGCTGTTTTCACACGGCGTCCCATATCATTCACCATTGCACGTACACGGCCAAATGCATTACCGACAACAATACTGTCACCGATATTAAGCGTACCATTCTGAACAAGCAATGTCGCAACAGGACCGCGACCTTTATCCAACTGCGCTTCGATTACAGTACCTTCAGCCAAACGGTTCGGGTTCGCTTTCAGTTCTTCAACCTCAGTTACGAGCAAGATCATTTCAAGCAGATCATCTATACCTTCGCGTTTTTTCGCAGATAGTTGGACGAAAATTGTGTCGCCGCCCCAATCTTCAGGAATTAGACCATGCTCAGTAAGCTCCTGCATTACTCGGTCTGGATTCGCACCTTCCAAGTCGATTTTGTTTACTGCTATGATGATTGGAACCTCAGCAGCTTTCGCATGGTTGATCGCTTCGACTGTTTGAGGCATAACGCCATCATCAGCAGCTACGACAAGGATTGCGATATCTGTAACTTGCGCACCGCGGGAACGCATGCTAGTGAAAGCCGCGTGACCAGGTGTATCAAGGAATGTGATTTTCTTACCGTTTTCTTCGACTTGATACGCGCCAATATGCTGCGTGATTCCGCCAGCTTCGCCTTCCGTCACTTTCGTATCACGAATGGAATCAAGTAGTGTTGTTTTACCATGGTCAACGTGTCCCATGATTGTAACAACAGCAGGACGTTCCTGCATGTCTTCTGTTTTATCTTCGATTTTGTAGTTATCTAGATCCGTTACATCAACATCTACTTCTTCTTCAACTTCGACGTCGTATTCTGCACAAATCATTTCAAGAGCATCTTTATCCAGTTCCTGGTTCTTCGTTGCCATGACACCTTGAAGGAAGAGCTTCTTAATGATTTCAGTGGACTCCCTGTGAAGTTTTGCTGCCAATTCACTGACAGTCAAAGAACCTTTGAAGGTAATTTTATCTGGAGTCGGCATTTCAGGACGCTTCTGCTGCGGTGCTTTATTCCGGTTATTGTTCCGGCCGCCGCGTCTGTTGTTGTTCTGTCCGCCTTTGCCTGGTTTTTTAGCACCATTACGCTGCTGTTGGTTGCGGTTCGGTCCACCGCCGCCACTCTTGCTTTTAGGCTTATTGTTTTGACCGCTATTATTTGCTGAGTTAGTTGTGTTTGCTGAGTTCCCCGTTTTAATCGCTACTTTCTCGCTACCCGCGCTTTTTGCTGTGAAGCTTTTATCCAGTCTGTCCTTTGCCGTTTCATTAATTGTGGACATATGATTGGATACTTCGATATTCATATCTTTTAATTTAGTGATGATTTCCTTACTGGAAACGTTTTTTTCTTTTGCGTATTCATAAACACGAATCTTTGACATACGTTCACCTCCGAGTGGATTCAGTGAGCAAAGATTTCAATTTGTCTGCAAAGCCTTGATCTAAAATGGCAATTGCGACTCTGCCGGATTTACCAATCGCTTGTGATAATTGATCCCGGTCCTCCTCTACCTGCAGGAAGTCGATGTTGTAGAAATCAGTCTTGTTGCGAAGTTTCTTTAAGGTTTGGGGACCGACATCACTGGCAGCTATTACTAGCTTTGCTTTCTGCCGCTGGACATCCCGGACAATGGCATCTTCTCCGAAGGTGCACTGTCCGGCACGTACAGCTAAGCCTAACAAATTCAAATAATTTTTACTCATGATTGCTGACCTTTCGCTAATCGCTCAAGTTCTTCATAAATAGAATCATCGATCTGTGTATTCAAGTGGCGCGCCAGCGTATCTTGTTTCTTCGCTTTTTCTATGATAGCCGTATCCTTGGAGACATACGCACCGCGACCGTTCTTCTTGCCGGTCTCATCCACAAAGACTTCGCCTTCCTTGCTGCGGACAACCCGGATCAATTCCTGTTTTGGCTTCATTTCGTTGGAAACCACACATTTTCGAAGCGGAACTTTCTTTTGTTTCATATACAGCGCCCCTTATCAATATGTGTCTTCGTCGTCAAAATCGTCGAAGTCGTCTGCTTCTGCATCCTGCTTAGTCAATATGCCAAGCTCAAGTGCTTCAGTCTCAGATTTAATATCGATTTTCCAGCCTGTTAATTTAGCTGCCAAGCGGGCGTTCTGACCACGTTTCCCGATTGCAAGGCTCAGCTGGTAATCAGGTACGATGACCGTTGTTGCTTTTTCATCCTCATTGACTAGAACAGAGATGACCTTGGAAGGACTAAGCGCATTTGATACGTATTCAACCGGATCTTCCGACCACTCAACGATATCAATTTTTTCACCTTTCAGTTCATTCACGATTGCTTGGACACGCTGACCTCGCTGACCAACGCAGGAACCGACCGGATCGACTTCTGCTTGAGATGCGTATACAGAAATCTTCGAACGATCTCCAGCCTCACGTGCCACAGAACGAATCTCTACAGTACCATCATAAATTTCTGGCACTTCCATTTCAAACAATCGCTTCAAAAGACCTGGGTGAGTCCGAGAAACGAAAATGCTTGGTCCTTTGTTCGTGTTCTCCACTTTCGTTACATATACCTTCAAGCGATCATGTATTTCATATTTCTCAGAAGACATCTGTTCGCTTTCCGGTAATTTCGCTTCGATTTTGCCAAGATCAACGTAGATGAATCTTGGATCATTGCGGGAGACGATACCTGTCATAACATCTTCTTCCCGATCCGCATATTCGCTGAAGATGACACCACGCTCTGCCTCACGTACACGCTGTGTAACGACTTGCTTCGCTGCCTGCGCTGCAATACGGCCAAAGTCCTTCGGTGTCACTTCAATTTCAACAACATCACCGATATCGTACGTACCTGAAACAGCACGAGCTTCATCTAGTGTCATCTGTTGCTGACTGTCCTCGACTTCCTCGACAACATCTTTACGTGCGAAAACTTTCATGGACCCTGTTGTTTCATTCAAATCAACACGCACATTCGTTGCAGACTTGAAGTTCTTTTTATAAGCAGAGATCAAGGCTGCTTCCAGCGCTTCGATCAGGACGTCCTTATTAATCCCTTTCTCTTTCTCCAAATAAGTAATGGCATCAAAAAGCTCGCTGCTCACTCGTATATCCCCCTTTAGTTAAACGTTACAGCCAGACGTGCCTTCGCGATTTTCTCATATGGAAGGGACACTTCCTTTTTCCTCGCTTTGATCATGACTTCCAATGTCAATACATCGTCTTCGAACGCCTTCAATGTACCTTGATACTCTTTCTCGTTATCGATCGGCTCATACAGCTTTATATGTACTGTCTTACCGATGCTTTTTGTAATTGCTTGTTTCGTTTTAAGCGGTCTTTCCGCTCCTGGCGAAGAAACCTCCAGGAAGTATGGAAGATCAACCGGATCATTCTCATCTAGAATTGCACTCAACTTCTCAGAGACGATGGCGCACTCCTCGATATCAATGCCTTCCGTTTTGTCGACATAAACACGTAGGAACCAGTTCTTGCCTTCCTTGACGAATTCTACGTCAACCAACTCAAGCTGCAGCTCTTCCACGATCGGCTGTAGATAGCTTTCCGTAACTTCCGTTATATTGGCTGCCAAAATGCTTCCTCCTTTACTGCACGCTTTCAGGCGAATATTACTTTAAAAATGGGTTGGGGCGTGCCTCTCAATAGAAAACCCTTGCCCGAAATGGAAGCAAGGGAACAATGTTTATCATGTGCTTTTTGCTACAAAAAAACGAAGAGGCGCTCCCCTTACAAACTTGATGCCGAATCCATGGTATGAAAAAGAGTGGGGAATCCCACTCTTGATCTGGTTCGTATCAATACCGCTATTGGATAATATACCACAAGTTTCTTATTTAGGCAAGAATCCTGTTAGAATAGCGAAAGCTGGTTCTGGTCAGCCATTCCTTCCAGACAGCCATGCTGATCCATATACTCCAATACCGTTTTACTGATCCTGCTTCGTTCACGCAAGTCCTCTTTTGAAAGGAACTCGCCATCTTCCCGGACTTTCACGATATTAAGCGCAGCATTGGTACCTAGTCCATCAATTGCATTGAACGGCGGAATCAAGCTGTCTCCATCAACAAGAAAGTCAGTCGCACTGGATTTATACAAATCTACCCGCTGGAAATGGAAGCCTCGCTCACACATTTCAAGGGAAAGCTCCAGTACAGTCACAAGGTTCTTCTCTTTTGGAGAAGCATCATGTCCCTTTTGGTTGATTTCGTTAATACGCTGGCGGATTGCATCCGGCCCTTTGATCATCGTATCAAGCTCGAAATCACTAGCTCGTACACTGAAGTACGCTGCATAGAAGAGAATTGGATGATGCACCTTAAAGTAGGCAATCCGTACAGCCATGAGAACATATGCAGCTGCGTGGGCTTTCGGGAACATGTACTTGATTTTTAGACAGGAATCGATATACCAATCCGGTACATTGTTCTTCTTCATATCTTCTATCCATTCTTCTTGGAGGCCTTTTCCTTTTCGGACAGACTCCATGATCTTGAACGCAAGCGATGAATCAAGACCTCTGTGCATTAAATATACCATGATGTCATCACGACATCCGATTACTTCAGGCAATGTGCAAATACCGCTGTTGATTAATTCCTGAGCATTTCCAAGCCATACATCTGTACCATGGGAAAGACCGGAAATCTGGACAAGCTCGGCAAAAGTCGACGGGTTCGTATCCTCCAGCATCTGGCGGACGAAACGCGTTCCAAACTCTGGTACACCAAGTGTACCTGTTTTACACATTATTTGTTCTGCCGTCACACCTAATGCATCTGGTCCGGAAAAGATCTTCATCACTTCCGGGTCATTCGTCGGTATCGTCTTCGGATCGATACCAGACAAATCCTGAAGCATTCGGATAACGGTCGGATCATCGTGTCCGAGAATATCCAGCTTCAGCAGATTGTCATGAATGGAGTGGAAGTCAAAGTGGGTCGTTTTCCATTCTGAATTGCGGTCATCTGCTGGGAACTGGATAGGTGTGAAGTCATATATATCTTGGTCATCAGGTACAACAATTATACCACCTGGGTGCTGACCGGTCGTTCTCTTAACACCGGTCGTTCCTTGCACAAGACGATCCACTTCCGCATTGCGAATGTGAAGCTGATTATCACTGGCATAGCCTTTTACATAACCGTAGGCTGTTTTTTCTGCTACTGTTCCGATTGTACCCGCACGATATACTTTGTCTTCTCCAAACAGCACTTTTGTGTAGTTATGGGCTTGCGGCTGATAAGCTCCGGAGAAGTTCAAATCGATATCGGGAACTTTATCTCCTTTGAATCCTAGGAAAGTTTCAAACGGGATATCTTGCCCATCCCTCTTCAATGGTTCACCGCATGACGGACAATTTTTCTCAGGCAGGTCGTAGCCACTGGCAACCGATCCATCATTAAAGAACTCGTGATGCTTACAGCCAGGGCAAACATAATGGGGCGGAAGCGGGTTTACCTCAGTAATATCGGTTAGCGTCGCAATCAAGGACGAACCGACCGACCCCCTTGACCCAACCAAATATCCATCTTCCAGAGATTTCTTCACTAGCTTATGCGAAATTAGATAAATAACAGCAAAGCCATGACCGATTATACTTTTCAATTCCTTTTCAATTCGTTTCTCGACTATATCCGGTAATGTATCACCATAAATGCTTCGGGCACGATCATAACTCATCTGGCGCATTTCGTCCTCTGCACCATCAATATTAGGCGTGTACAGATCTTCTTTGACCGGTTTCACATCTTCCATCAAGTCAGAAACCTTCTTAGAATTCGTCACAACGATCTCTTTCGCTTTCTCAGGAGGAAGGAAATCAAAGCAAGCAAGCATCTCAGCTGTCGTACGGAAATGGACATCTGGCAATGTCTGTCTGCTGAGCGGGTTACCATTTTGTGACTTGATCAAGATGTTTCGGTACTGCTTTTCGTGTTCTTCAATATAATGTACATTACCAGTCGCAACCACTGGCTTATCCAAATCTTCGCCAAGTTCGACGAGGTTGCGAAGGATGTCAAACAGATGAGCTTCATTCTGGACAAGCTCTTTCTCGATCAAATGATAATAGTTAGCTGGAGGCTGTACTTCAATCACATCATAAAATGCTGCGGCTTCTGCTGCATCTTCCTTCGATTTCTGCATCATTGCCTCGAACACTTCACCTTTATCACAGCCGGAGCTTATGATTAAGCCTTCTCGATGCTGTTCCAGCTTGGAACGAGGAATCCTCGGTACACGATAAAAGTAGTCAACATGTGACATGCTGACTAACTTGTACATATTCTTTAAGCCAGCTTCATTCTGGACATAGATTGTACAGTGATAGGGGCGGGAGCGTTGATAAGCATTTCCTTCCCCCATGTAGTTATTTAGCTGATTATGATTCAAGATTTCTTTATTGAAAGCTTCCTTCAATAAACGCCAAAGCAAGTAACTAGTAGCTTCCGTATCGTAGATTGCGCGGTGATGCTGTGTCAATTCGATATCCAGGAATTTACATAGCGTATTCAAGCGGTGATTCTTCAGCTGCGGAAACAGGAACCTTGCAAGCTCCAATGTATCAATGACTGCATTCGCTGCCTTCTCCAAACCAATTCGCTTGAAACCTTGATTTAAAAAGCCCATGTCGAAGCTTGCGTTATGGGCAACTAAAACATCGTCGCCCATCCAGGCTTTAAAATCATTTAAAACATCCTCGATTTCAGGTGCATCTACGAGCATATCGTCCGTGATGCCAGTCAAGTCAATAATTGTTTGACTCAGCTTTTGATGCGGATTGGCAAACCGTTCGAAGCGGTCGACAATTTCACCATCATGGAACCTCACTGCAGCCAGTTCGATTATCTTATCATAGGAAGCAGACAGTCCTGTCGTCTCTACGTCAAATACGATATAAGTCGCTTTTTCCAAATTGATATCTTTACTGTTGTATGCAATCGGAACTCCATCGTCAACAAGGTTGGCTTCCAATCCATAGATAACTTTTACATTATTTTTCTTACCCGCAGCAAAGGCTTCCGGATAACTCTGTACGACAGCATGATCTGTAATTGCGATACTTTCATGTCCGAATCTGGCTGCTGTCTCAATTAAACGGCTGGCTGATGTAACAGCATCCATCTGACTCATAAGCGTATGCGCATGCAGTTCTACACGCTTCTCCCCTTCTTCAGCTTCATCCCGGCGAAGGGTGACAGTGATCTGATTGATGTCATTTGCCATCATGGTCAGTTCATTTGTGAAGTTGTCTGTCTGGATGCTTCCACGTGCTTTTATCCACATGCCTTTTTTGAGCTGCTTGAATTTATCGGCATCTTCATTACCTTTAGAGAACATTTTGATTTGGAAACTGTCTGTGTAGTCCGTCACTTTCGCGATGAGCAAGTGGCGGCCAGAGCGCAATTCACGAATATCCACATCAAAAACATATCCTTGAACTGCCATACGACGTTCTTCATCCTGAATATCCTGCATGAGTGTAATTTCGTCATTAATAGCATAACCAATCATAACAGGACCTTGAGGAGCCTCATCCTGTTTCTTCGCACGTTCTTCAGAATCCTTGATAGCCTTCTGAACGAGCAAACTATCCTCTAGTGCCTTTTGCTCACGGAATTTAGTCATTTCTTCCATGCTTTGTTCTTGCACGGTAACAGTAAGCATATAAAGACCAGCACCGATTCTCTCGCAATAAGTTTGAAAAGCGGGTTCAAGTCTTTTCTTTAAAGCACTTGCTTCTGCTTCATTTCTGGCAGTTAACATAATCTTATTACCGTTAACTGTTGGTGATTGGGTTTGGACAAGATCCTTATAAGCAGGTGACAGTTTGGGATAAGTTAGGACGAAATCCTTCCAATAATCCTGGATGTGGTCACCTTCCACTGTGTTCGTAACACATCGGATTGACCAATTCACAGCAGCAATATGTGCGAAAGCTTCTGTCAGCTTAGCAGTAAAGATTTTATATATGGTTGGAGGCAGCAGATTGGCCAATTGAAAATGAAAGTGCCAGGACTTTTCTTTCGGGTCAACTTCCAATCTCTCCAGTTGACTCTCTTTGAAATGAGCTTCGATAGTTTCTTCATCTAGCTGGATCTGCTCAAGGAGCATGTCCATTTTCTCATTGCGGCTTAAACTCATTGTGACTTCTCCTCCCCCGCTAGTGGTACTGCGGTCTTGCGAAAGCCCCTGTCAAAGGATTGACAAGGGCTTGTACATTTTTATAAATAAGCAGCTATCTGATCAAGCAAATCATTCTCATGTGAAACTGCTTCTTGTTCTGTATCACGGAACTTCACTTCCACTTCGCCATCAGCGGCAAGTTTACCTACTGTGACGCAAACTGGAATACCAATCAAATCACTATCTGCGAATTTGACACCGGCACGTTCCTTACGATCATCGTACAACACATCGACGCCCGCTTCAAGTAATCTTTCATATAGACGATCAGCCAGTTCGCGCTGTTCGTCTTTTTTCGGGTTAAGGCTGATCAGATGTACTTGGAATGGACTGATGGATTTAGGCCACACAATCGCGCCTTCCTTGCTGTGCTGTTCGACAGCGGCCGCAAGTGTACGCGATACACCAATTCCATAACATCCCATAATCAGGTTCTGAGCTTTTCCTTGTTCATCAAGGAATTTAGCCTGCATTTTTTCTGCATAGAATTCACCAAGCTTAAATACCTGTCCAACTTCGATACCTTCAGCAAATTGGATTGTACCGTTACCGTCTGGAGATGGATCGCCAGCTTTGATGAATCTTAGGTCAGCATATTGCTTCACTTGGAAGTCGCGTTCTGGGTTCACATTTTTATAATGGAAGCCATCTTCATTCGCTCCGCAAGTTACATTAGCCACATACTTAACAGCATTATCTGCTATAACGTCTATATCTTCATGTACGTTGATTGGACCAAGAGATCCAAAACCAGCACCAAGCAGTTCTTTCACTTCTGCTTCAGCAGCAAGTTCAACTATTTTTGCTTGATAAAGGTTTTTTACCTTAATGTCATTGATTTCATGATCTCCACGTGAGATGACCATAACAAGACGATCATCTACTTTGAATACGACTGCTTTTAAGCCCTCTTCAAGTGAGTGCCCAAGATAATCAGCTACTTGCTGCATTGTCTTCACGTCAGGAGTCTCGATCTTCTCAAGAGTAAGAGCTTCTGTATCAGACTTTTTACCTTGATCGATTACTTCAGCCATTTCAATATTGGCAGCATAATCTGATACATCGCTGAATGCAATTGTATCTTCCCCAACAGATGCAAGAGCCATGAATTCGTGGGTATCCTTTCCGCCCATTGCTCCGGAATCGGCCACTACTGCACGGAAATTCAACCCTACTCGTTTAAAGATGCGATGGTAAGCGTCAGAGATAGTCTCATAAGCTTCATCTAAACTCTCGTAATCAGCGTGGAAACTATATGCATCTTTCATGATAAATTCTCGGCCGCGCAATAGTCCAAAACGAGGACGCTGTTCATCACGGTACTTCGTTTGAATTTGATACACCGTAAGCGGTAATTTTTTATAACTGTTCAATTCATCACGTACTAAACTTGTTGTTACTTCCTCGTGAGTAGGACCAAGTGCGAATTCCCGGTTGTTCCGGTCATGCATACGCATCAGTTCAGGTCCGTATACCTTCCATCGGCCTGTTTCTTTCCATAATTCTGCAGGCTGTAGTGCTGGCATAAGCATCTCGCTCGCACCTGTACGATCCAACTCCTCACGGATGATCGTTTCTACTTTTCGCAGCACTTTCGTACCAAGCGGCAAGTAGCTGTAGATTCCAGAAGCTGTCTGGCGGATATATCCGCCTTTGACTAACAGCTGATGGCTGATTGCTTCTGCATCAGCTGGAACTTCTCTTAGTGTTGGTATAAATGTTTTACTTTGTCGCATTCTTCCACCTCTGCATCATAAAAATAGCCGCTGTATATCATTCCAAGTGACCACAATCATCAAAAGCATGAGCAAAGCGAATCCAATGAAATGGACCACTGCTTCTTTTTGTGGTTCAACTGGTCTACCTCTCAATGCTTCCACACCGATGAATAACAATCGTCCACCATCAAGTGCGGGCAGCGGAACGAGGTTAACGATCCCAAGATTGACACTTAGAAGTGCTGTCCATTGGATCAGATTGATAAATCCTGTTTTTACTACTTGATCTGTTGCATCATATATACCTACTGGACCAGAAAGCGCATCGATACTAAGCTGACCAGTAATCAGCTGTCCTAAATTGGTTATGATCATTGTTCCGAATTCCCAAGTTTGCTTGAAAGTGTAAGGAATCGCACCTAAGAAACTTTTCTCCATTGCGAGCGTTACACCAATTTGACCAATTTTCTGATCGCCGTTTTCCACAAGTGCAGGAGTCATCATCAACTGCTGCTCCTGACCATCTCGAACAATTGTTGCCTCAAGTTCTTTATCGGGGTTCTCACGAACGATAGACGTGAACTCATCCCAAGTTTGCACAGGCGTTCCATCAATTGCTGTAATTTCATCGCCTGATTGAATTCCAGCTTCTTGTGCAGCTGATCCATCTTGTACAGTTCCTACGGCTGCGTTGTCAGCTGGTACTCCCTGTATAAGAGCAAGGATGAAAAACAGCACAAGAGCAAGCAGGAAATTCATCATCGGACCTGCAAACAATTGCATCGCTCGCTGCCGCTTGTTCTTGGAAGCGAATTGTCGGTTATATGGAGCGATTTGAGTTTCTGTCTCGTCCATCACGTACATAGCTTTCTCATGGACAGGGAAGGAAAGTCGTTCTTCCTCACCTATCTCATAACCATATATCATCAGGCTATGATCCAAATCTGCACTTTCAACTTCAATGACACGTGCATACGGATGCTTGGATTTATTATTGACGATAATCTTCGTTACTTCCTGTTTGTCATTGAATTCGAGACCGATATGATGACCAGGCTTCAATTCCACGATTTCCGGATCTTCACCGGCAACGCGAACATATCCCCCAATTGGGAGTAGTCTGATCGTATAAAGTGTCTCATTTTTCATCCAGGAAAAGATCTTGGGTCCAAAACCGATGGCGAATTCACGCGCTAGCATGCCAGCCCGCTTCGCAAAAATCAAATGTCCGAGTTCGTGCACGAAAACGAGCAGCCCGAACACTAGGATAAACGCAATAATAGTTGTCACAATGGGCACCTGCCTTTATTGGATATAGGACCTCACTTGACTCCGCGTGAGACGATCTGTTTCCATGATTGTTTCCAAAGAAGGGAAAGATTCATAGGCATGTGCATCTAATGCGCGCGCTACATAATCCTCTATTGTCAGGAAAGATATCTTCCCTGCAAGAAACAACGCTACAGCCTCCTCATTCGCAGCATTTAATACGGTAGTGGCAGTGCCGCCGGCTCTGCCCGCTTCGTATGCCATCCGCAAACAAGGAAATCGTTCCATACTCATTTCCTCAAAGTGGAGTTTGCCTATTTCCACTAAGTTTAACCTTTTTGAAACGGCTAAATCAAGTCTTTCAGGGTAGGTGAGTGCATACTGGATCGGAACCCGCATATCTGGTGTACCAAGCTGGGCAAGGACACTGTAATCCTTATACTCTACCATGCTATGGATGATACTCTCCCTGTGCTGGACAACCTCGATATCATCATAATCGATCCCAAATAACCAATGTGCTTCAATAACTTCCAAGCCCTTGTTCATCATCGTTGCAGAATCGATGGTGATTTTTTGTCCCATACTCCAATTGGGATGGCGAAGGGCATCCTCCAGTGTTACATGTTTAAGCTCATCCCTCGTCTTATCTCGGAAACTTCCGCCAGAAGCGGTAATGATCAGCTTGTTCACGTCCTCAAGCTTTTCCCCGTTCAAACATTGGAATATAGCTGCGTGTTCACTATCTACCGGAAGCAGATTAACACCATGCTTCTTCGCTTCAGCCATGACAAGATGACCGGCTGAAACCAGCGTTTCCTTATTGGCGAATGCTACCTGCTTCTTAGCACGGATTGCTTCCAGCGTCGCTTCCAGTCCGATACTGCCGAGAACAGCATTTACGACAACATCGACCTCACCTGCTGAAGAGATTGCTACCATTCCAGTGGAACCGACCAGGATTTCTGTATGCGGATGTGCCTGATGAAGTTTCTCTTTTGTCTGTTCATCCTGTACAACTACTACAGCCGGTTCGAACTCCTTGATAAGCGGCAATGCTTTTTCAATGTTTCGTCCGAATGCCATACTGTGAAGTCGAAATGCTTCCGGATGAGTGCGGATGACATCCAATGTCTGCAAACCGATTGAACCGGTTGCACCTAATAATGCGATTGTTTTCATCGGACACGCTCCTCTATATATACTCTATTAAATGAATTGGATTAAATGCAAGATCGGGAAAACAAAAATCATACTGTCGAAACGATCCAAAATTCCGCCATGTCCCGGCAGGATTTTCCCAGAATCTTTTACTAGGTAATGACGTTTAAAAGCAGATTCAACCATATCCCCAAGCTGACCAAAGAGAGCTATCAAGATACATACTCCGGCAACAATTAAAATGGAGCTGCTTACAGGGGAAATAAACTGGAATACAATTCCTGCTATACAGCCAAGAACGAGGCCGCCTATGCCACCTTCGATTGTCTTGTTCGGACTGATTGTAGGCCAGAGCTTACGTTTACCGAAAGCTTTTCCAAAGAAATAAGCTCCCGAGTCAGTTGCCCAAATGACAACCAGGACAAAAATGAACTTGGACAATCCTGTTACAATATGATCTCCGATTATCTCATTCGGAGCGTTCCTCGTAATGATGAAATAGAGGAAGCCAAAACCGATGTACACAACTGTGATTAGCAGGAATCCTGCATCTTCGAAAGTGAACCGGTTCTTTGCCAGTACTGTGTAGCTCAAGAGTAGAATAACGGAAAATAAAAGGATATCCGTTTTATTGATATGTAAATCGAACATTGTGTTGATCATGCCCAGGTCCGGGGCCAATAGCCCCCATAGCAACAGGACACTCACGATGGATGGTACTTTATATTTCGCGATTTTGCGCATACGCAGCAGCTCGATGAAGGCAATGGTCGCGATCAAATAAATAAACGCCTCAAACCATGCTCCGCCAAGCAACACAAAAATCATGAAGAATATGCCTGCAATAACCGCTGTGATCAATCGTTGCTTCATTGTTAAATAGTCACCTCAAATACCGCCATAGCGCCGTTTTCTGTTCTGGAAATCACTGACTGCCTGCTCGAAAAGCAGTTCATCGAAATCAGGCCACAATACTTCCGTGAACCAAAGCTCTGAATAAGCACTCTGCCAAAGCAGAAAGTTGCTTAACCGATGCTCGCCGCTTGTACGGATGATTAAATCCGGGTCTGACAATTTTTCAGTATATAAGTAGCTGGAAATACATGACTCATCGATATCTTCCATTTGCAGTTTCTTATCGGAGATATCCTGCATCATACTTTGCACAGCATGAACGAGCTCGTACCGTCCGCCATAATTCAGTGCGAAGTTGAGAATGAGGCCATCGTTATGTTTCGTCTGCTCCATCGCTTCTTTGATCGCTTCCTTAGTGAAGGAAGGCAACCCTTCAAAATCTCCGATCGTCTGTACCTTAACGTTCTCTTCGATGAGCTCAGGCAAGTAAGTCGTAAGAAACTCCTTTGGCAGCTTCATCAAAAAGTCTACCTCCGCCTGAGGCCGTTTCCAGTTTTCTTTGGAAAAAGCATACAGTGTAAGTACTTTCACATCGATCCGATTTGCAGCTTTTACAATCCGGCGAACAGTTGTCATCCCCTCTTTGTGTCCCGCAATTCGAGGAAGGCCGCGCTTTTTCGCCCAGCGACCATTTCCATCCATGATAATGGCCACGTGTCCTGGAATGTTTTCAAGATTTAGAGTCGATGGCTGTAATTCTATTCTTCTTTTCCTATTGAAAAAAGGAAGTTTAATCATTTTGAATCCTCCATTGGGCTTTTTTCTCTGCTGACTGAAAAGAGCCAGAGGCGCCCTGTGCAGTACTGCTCTTTGCTTCTCTCAAAAAGAGCAAAAACCCCCTTTAGCAAGAGGGTCTTGTACTACTTATTTTACATGGTTAAGGGTCAAACTTCCAATATTTCTTTTTCTTTGTCTTTTGCAAGACCTTCTAGCTGGGTGATGTGCTTGTCCGTTTCCGTTTGCACATCATCCTGGAAGCCTTTTAATTCATCAGTTGTAAGTTCTTTATTCTTCTCAGCTTTCTTCAATTGATCGTTGCTGTCGCGGCGTATATTTCGGATTTGCACTTTCGCCTCTTCTAAATATTTAGAAACGACTTTCACTAAATCCTTCCGTCGCTCCTCTGTCAGTGCAGGGATGCTAAGACGAATTAAATTACCATCACTGGAAGGAGATAGGCCAAGGTCAGCCTTTTGGATAGCTTTTTCGATATCGGAGATTGCTGTTTTGTCATAAGGTGTGATTACAAGCATACGCGCTTCTGGAGCTGTAATACTTGCTAATTGGTTTAACGGTGTGGAAGCACCATAATAATCTGCATAAACACTATCCAAAAGTGATGGATTCGCACGTCCTGCACGTACAGTCGCCAGCTGTCTGGAGAAAGCCTGTACTGCATGTGTCATTTTGCTTTTCGCATCAGAAATGATTGCTGTTGACATTATTTATTCCCCCTAATAATCGTTCCGATACTCTCACCGGAAACTGCTTTTTTGATGTTTCCTTTTTCACTAATAGAGAACACAAGTAGTGGAATATCATTGTCCATACATAAAGTGGAGGCTGTCGCATCCATGACTCCCAGTCCTTCATTCAGGATATCCAAATAAGTTAGAGTGTCATACTTCACAGCATCTGCTACCAATTTAGGATCAGCATTGTACACGCCATCGACATTATTCTTTGCCATCAGGATTACTTCAGCTTCGATTTCAGCTGCTCTTAAGGCTGCTGTTGTATCAGTCGAGAAGTACGGGTTTCCTGTTCCTGCTGCAAAGATGACGACACGTTTTTTCTCAAGGTGACGAATCGCCTTACGACGGATATACGGCTCAGCTACTTGGCGCATTTCAATAGATGTCTGAACTCTTGTCGGAACATCAAGGTTCTCCAAGCTGTCCTGTAATGCAAGAGAATTCATCACTGTTGCCAGCATACCCATATAGTCAGCATTTGCACGGTCCATTCCCATCTCGCTGCCGACTTTTCCGCGCCAGATGTTACCGCCGCCTACGACAACTGCAACTTCTACTCCCATTTCAGCTACTTCTTTTACTTGTTCCGCAATCGAACGAATGACGGAAGGTTCAATACCATAGCCGACTTGGCCGCTTAATGCTTCTCCACTTAGTTTTAATACGATTCGTTTATAAGGTGTTGTAGTCATCATTGCCTCCAAAGGTATGTATTTTGTAAAAAAGGGAACACAAAGTGTCCCCTCTTTTGTCGTACTTATTTTTTAACTTGGCTCATTACTTCGTCAACGAAGTTATCTTCACGTTTTTCCATACCTTCGCCCACTTCATAACGAACAAAGTTAACTACAGAAGCACCTTTGTCGGATACGTATTTCTTCACTTTTTGATCTGGATCTTTGATGAAGCTTTGTTCAAGCAAGCAGATCTCTTCGAAGAATTTACCAAGACGGCCTTCTACCATCTTCTCAACGATGTTTTCTGGCTTACCTTCGTTTAGAGCTTGTGTTTTCAATACTTCGCGCTCACGTTCTACTTCGTCAGCAGCAACTGCATCACGAGAAACGTAACGAGGGTTAACCGCAGCGATGTGCATTGCAACATCTTTACCAAGCTCTGCATCAGTTGTACCGTCAAGCAATGCCAATACGCCGATACGTCCGCCGCCATGTGTATAAGCGCCGAATGCTTGGTTGCCTTCTTTGCTTGCAAGTGCGAAGCGGCGAAGAGAAATCTTTTCTCCGATTTTCGCGATAGCAGCATTGATGTATTCCTCAACAGTTTGGTCACCGTTGATTTTTTGTTCCAATGCTTCTTCTACGTTAGCTGGTTTGTTAGTAAGGATATGCTGAGCAAGATCATTCAATAGTGTTTTGAACTGATCGTTCTTTGTAACGAAGTCAGTTTCACAGTTCACTTCAAGCAATACAGCAAGGTCGCCTTCTGTAGCAATGAAAGTTAAACCTTCTGCAGCGATACGATCCGCTTTCTTAGCAGCTTTCGCAATACCGTTCTCGCGAAGGTAATCGATCGCTTTCTCCATGTCACCATCTGTTTGTGTCAAAGCTTTTTTACAATCCATCATACCTGCGCCAGTTTTTTCGCGCAATTCTTTTACCATTTGTGCCGTGATTGCCATCGTAAATGCCTCCTTAGGGTTTGGACAATTTAATTCTTGAAAAAAGGGTGATAAAAGGTCCCCCCTTATCACCCTTCATCCATTACTCGCTTACAGCTTCTGTAGCTTCTTCAGCAGCTGTAGCTTCTTGGTCTTCCAATTCTTCACCTTGCTTGGATTCCAAGATAGCATCAGCCATTTTGGAAGTAAGCAATTTGACAGCGCGGATTGCGTCATCATTTGCAGGGATCACGTAATCGATTTCGTCCGGATCACAGTTAGTATCAACGATACCGATGATTGGAATATTCAATTTATGAGCTTCTGCAATAGCGATTCTTTCTTTGCGTGGGTCGATAACGAATAGAGCGTCAGGGATTCTTTCCATGTCTTTGATACCGCCTAGGAATTTAACAAGACGTTCTTTTTCTTTATTCAAACCTACTACTTCTTTTTTAGGAAGTACTTCGAAAGTACCGTCTTCTTCCATGCGCTCGATGGATTTCAAACGGTTGATACGTTTGCGGATTGTCTGGAAGTTAGTAAGCGTACCACCCAACCAACGTTGGTTAACAAAGTACTGACCAGAACGGATCGCTTCTTCTTTCACAGATTCCTGTGCTTGTTTCTTCGTACCTACGAAAAGAATAGTACCGCCATCAGCAGCAAGTTCTTTCACGTAGTTGTAAGCTTCGTCGACTTTCTTAACTGTTTTCTGAAGGTCGATGATGTAGATGCCGTTACGCTCAGTGAAGATATATTTCTTCATTTTTGGGTTCCAACGGCGAGTCTGGTGACCGAAATGAACACCAGCTTCAAGCAATTGTTTCATTGAAATGACTGACATAGTGTTTCCTCCTAATGGTTTTTTCTCCTCCGACTGCTTCATCTTTTATCGGGAACTGACAAACTGTCAGCACCTCCCGTAAAAATCGGCAGACGTGTGTATTAACACCAAAAATAAATATAGCACAGCTATAACCATCAATCAAGCATCTTAGACATGTTTTTGTACTTTCTCAGCTTTTTCTGTTATTTTCACCATTTTTCTTCATTAAAAGAATCAATTCTACTTCCGTCTTCCCCATTCCGAGCTGCTTCGCAATCTCAACAGAAGCCATTCCTTGATCATGAAGCTGCAGAACTCGACTGAGGTTGGACATGGATACTTGATCTTCTTCCTCCACCGGTTGCGGCGGTGTGTAATCAGAAGCCGGATGTGTGTCGTCTTCTGTTGCGGGAGCAGGTTGGCTGTTTTTCTCCTCCACGTTTTTTTGCGAGTAGGCTTTGCCTGGCTGAGGTTCTGCATGTAGAAGTCGATCATTCTCTTCTTTCAATTCATTGAGTATAGAACTGAGCATCGCTTCGTACGCTTGTTTATCCTTCTGATGCCGGCTTTCCAGCTGCTGTACGTTTGATTGCAATGCGCGGATAGCGATGAAGGTCAGTACATGAAGGAGCAGACTGGCACAGACTAGTAGTGTGAGCATGGAGAACCTTCTTTCTATATAAAATTGGAAATAGCTTTCAGCTAGTTGCTGAAAGCTTGGCTAGAGATTCCCGTAATTTGAAGATGGCACGTTTGTGAATTTGTGAAATTCGTGATGTTGTCAATTCCAGTATGTGTCCGATTTCGGTAAACGTTAATTCTTCCTTATAGAAAAGGCTGATAACAAGCTGTTCATGTTGATTTAGATGCTTGATGCTGTCTGTCAGCTGAAGAACAAGTTCCTTCTGCAGCACTGCATCTTCCGGCTGCGGTGTCTTGAGATCAGGAAGAACATAACTAGTATCCTGTTTGTCTTGCTTTGGGCGGGCAGGCTTGTCATCCATGGAAAGAACATTGGAGAATAGTGCATCTCGCACCGCTTCTTCTACTTCCTCCCGGCTCAAGCCGGTCTGCTTTGCAATCTCTACGCTGGTCGGTTTCCGTTCCAGTGATTGTTCGAGATTGCTCGCAGCTGCTTCTATTTTCTTCACTTTATCACGTACCGTTCGGGGAAGCCAGTCTTCCTTCCGCAGACCGTCCATGATGGCACCTCTGACTCGGAAGGAAGCATATGTTTCAAATTTAAAATCCCGGCTTGGCTCAAACTTTTGTAAAGCATCATACAATCCTGTGTAACCGAAGCTTCTGACATCATCTCTGCTCACACTGGAGGGAAGGTGCGCAGCGATGCGCTGCGTATGATAATCTACTACATGCATATACATCCGCATCAATTCATTGGCAGCTTCGCTATCTTTTTTATAAAACCAGCTGTTCCAATACTGCTGTTCTGTTTCTGATCCATAATTGATCATGAAACTCCCTCCTTTGTTTGCTGTTACGTCATAAGAATGAAGCTGCTCCATTATATGATCGCTTCCTCTTTACTTACTGTTTTAATCTTCAAACCACAAGTATCTGTATTGAATTCAATCGTACGTCCATTGCTCCCCCCGACATCCTTGCTCTCGATGGGGATGCGATATTCTCGAAGCTTCTGCTCCACTGCTTCAATATTACGCGGACCAATTCGCATTTTCTCGTCACTGGACATGAAGGAGAACATCTGCGCTCCGCCTGCAAGCTTCGCTTTGAAACGACTCCTGCTTGCACCATGACGCAGCAGATTGGCAATCAAGTCATCCATAGCTGTATCTGCATATTTATTTCGGTTCATCTGTGTCTGTTTAGCCAGACTAGAGTCGGGCAGCATGACATGTGCCATACCAGCAATTCTCTTTTGCTTATCGTATACGACAACCCCGACACAAGACCCAAGACCTGCTGTCCGAAGATGCTGTGGATAGGCGACGATTTTTGCATCGGCAATCCCGACATGCAAGATTTCAGCTTCAATCATCTTCCTCGACTCCTAAAGCACGAAATAAATGACCGAATGCATCTGGATGAAGCAGCAGCAGAAATTTCCCTTCAACCATATGCTGTTGCTGATTCGGATCGCTCAGTGAGATGACCGTATCGATGACGACGGTAAAATCGCTTTCCTCGGCTATCTCGATTAAACCGTTAGCTAAGATGGCGCCCCCCATATCGACACTGATTTGCGGAACCGATGGCTGCATATTCACTTTGGCGAAGTCGCTTATTGCAGATAAGTAACTTCCTGCCAGGATGTTTCCCATTTCATGCAAAGCAGAAAGATTGATATCATCATTGGACGTGTTGGACCATGAAAAACTCTCATCTCCAGTTATATAATGTACGAATAACTCCGCTTCAGCAGGTTGGAGCAAAAAGAACATATTCCCTGGCGCATCTCCCTGAACCGTAAGATAGATAGCTGCCAGCGGCTGCTCAGCCCCGCCGATAGATTCAATCAATTCATTAAAGTGACAGATTCGAACTGCCGGCACTTTCATATCGATATCTTGGCGGAGCAAAGTGGAAAGCGCCGTAGCTGCATTGCCTGCCCCGATGTTTCCTGCTTCTTTCAATGCATCCAGCTGATCTTCCGTTATATAGCGTAGATCATACATTAGCTTTCGATGGACTTGATTGCTTCGATTTCATGGAATTTCAAGACTTTTCTTAGATCAAGTAAAATCACAAGTCTGTCTTCAAGTTTCACTACTCCATCGATGTAATCGACATTGATTGCCCCAATAACTTGCGGCGCCTCTTCGATCTTATCTACTGGAATATCCACGACATCATTCGCTGCATCCACAATCAAACCCATTGATGTATCATCCAGATCCACAATGATGATTCTTGTATTTTCATCGACCGGAGTCTCTTCAAGTCCAAGACGGCTTCGCAAATCAACGATTGGCGTAACAACACCGCGCATATTGATAACACCTTTGATAAAGCTCTCTGTATTTGGAACTCTCGTAATGTGCTCCATCTTCTCGATAGACCCTACTTGTGTTACCGGTACTGCGTATTCTTCGTTTTTTAACTGAAAAACAATTACTTTCACATCTTGTACGATTTCTTCTGCCATGATGAACCCTCCTTATTTAATTAACGCATTGCTGTCGATAATAAGTGCTACTTGGCCATCTCCTAAAATAGTAGCTCCAGAGATAGCGAATATTTCAGTTAAGTAATTTCCAAGTGATTTAAGGACGATTTCTTGCTGTCCAATAAAGCCGTCCACAATTAGTCCAGCTGATTTGTCACCTTTTTTAATAATGACCACAGAGTAATAATCCGTTTCTTCTTTTACTTCAGGTACTTGGAAAACTTCCTTCAAGGAAACAAGCGGAACGACTCTGCCCCGGAAATCGATTACTGCTTGATTATGAACATGCATGATATCCGCTTTTGGAATAATTGCTGTCTCAATGATCGAAGATAGCGGAACTGCATATTTCTCATTTTGGATCTCTACAAGTAGGACACTGATGATTGATAATGTCAGCGGCAATTCAATACTGAATATAGATCCCTTTCCTTCTTCGGAATTTATTGTAATTGTTCCACCAAGTGATTCGATTGTATTTCTGACAACATCCAACCCAACTCCACGACCTGAAATATCTGAAATGGTGTCAGCTGTTGAGAATCCGCTTTGCATAATCAAGCTGAATACCTGGTTGTCATTCATTATTGCTGCTTGTTCTTTTGTAATAAGACCATTTTTAATTGCTTTTTCAGTAACTTTCTTCCGGTTAATCCCGGCACCATCGTCAGTAATATCGATAAATACATGATTACCAGAATGGTAGGCTTTCAGTTTGATCGTACCCGTTTCCGGCTTACCTAACTCTCGTCTTACTTCCGGAGTTTCCACACCATGATCCAGACTATTGCGAATCAAATGTACAAGCGGGTCACCAATTTCATCGATGACTGTACGGTCAAGCTCTGTTTCAGCGCCTTCAATTTGCAGATCTATTTTCTTGCCAAGATCTTTTGCAAGCTGTCGCACCATGCGTGGGAAGCGATTGAATACTTGATCAATTGATACCATTCGCATAGTCAGAACAATACTCTGAAGATCTCCGGAAATTCTCGCCATCCGTTCGACTGTCTCATGTAGTTCTGGATGTTTTACATCATCAGCAATCTGCTCGAGTCTGCCGCGATCTATAACTAGCTCCTCAAACAAATTCATCAGAATATCAAGGCGTTCAATATTGACACGAATCGTCTTGTTGCTTTGCTGGGCTTTTTTCTCGATTGTTGTTTCTTCAACCTTTTCTTTATCCACAGAAGCAGTTACTTCTTCTTGCCCTTCATCTTGTACGTGCTTATATGTATCGATGAAGAAGTTTTGGATGGAAACAGCATCAATTTCCGACACTTTCAGGACCTTTTCCTCGATAAGTTCTTTCGGCTCTTGAGTCACAAGTAATACTTCAAATGTCAGATCGAATGCTTCATCCTCAAGCTGGGAAACATCCGGATTACTTTTAACGACCTCACCCAAGGACTCAAGTACTTCGAATACCATGTAAACTCGAGCAGCCTTCAGCATACAATCCTCTCGTAACGTCACTTTGGTGTAGAAGTTTTGGAATCCTTTTTCTTCGCTTTCTCGCAGTACCGCCAGCTCAAATTCATCCAGAATAAGACCTGATGTATCACTGATTGGTTCCTCTGCAACTGCTGCGGCAGACTGAAGCGGCGCTTCACCAGACTCAATTGCAGCAAGCTGACTGACCAATTCACTAACCTCTTTAGTTCCTGCTCCTCCAGATTCAATATCGAGGACCATTTCTTCCAGACTATCCACAGCATCAAAAACAATATCCAGGATTTCTGGGTTAATTTTAATCTGATGGTTACGAATTGCATCAAGTACGTTTTCCATTTGATGTGTCAAATTAGCTAAATCTTGATAACCCATCGTAGCAGACATGCCTTTTAGCGTATGAGCAGAACGGAAAATTTCATTGACTACACCGATATCTTCCGGCTGCTTTTCAAGTACTAGTAAATTCTGGTTCAAAGCTTGAAGATGTTCTTTGCTTTCTTCGATAAATACACCTAAATACTGATCTATTTCCATTTGTTGACCCCCTCTAATAGATTGATTCTCTGCTGGATTGCCGAAGCGATTGTCTGGACCGGACAAACATGATGCAGCAGTCCGGCTTCTGCAGCAGCCCTAGGCATTCCATAAACAACACATGATTCTGCTGATTCACCGATGCTGTATACAGATGGCAGCTTGACCTTCATTTTTCTCAGACCCTCGGTTCCATCTGCTCCCATGCCTGTCATGATGACTGTACATACATCCACATTTACCAAACTGCTGATTGATTCGAACATTCTGTCTACAGAAGGCCGATGCCCCTTCACAGGGTCTTCCAAAGTCAGTTTGGCGATAAGCCTGCTGTCTGCCTGTACTATCGTCAGATGATATCCTCCCGGCGCGATATAAACCACGCCATTTTTTAAGGTTTCATTTTGTTCTGCTTCCTTGACTTTAATTGCACTTAAACTGTCCAGCCTTTCTGCCAGAGACTTCGTGAAACCTACTGGCATATGCTGGACGACAACTACGGGAGCAGCAAGTGCAGAAGGCAGTTTCCCGATAACTTCCTGCAAAGCTCTTGGTCCTCCTGTGGAAGTGCCGATAGCTACCAAATTGCGATCAGCAGATTTTTTCGCAGGAGCCTTCGCAAAAACCTTTACCTCTGCTGCTTTTACTTGCTCTCTAGTTGAGAGACGAGAGGATGCTGCTGCCACAACTTTGACGACCAACTCATCCCGCACCTTATCCAAATCCAAGGATATGGAACCAGACGGTTTTGCAATAAAATCAACCGCACCGAGTGACATGGCATGAATGGTCATATCTGCACCTTGCTTCGTTAAGCTGGAGAGCATGACTACTGGGAGCGGATGCTTCTGCATGGCTTGCTTCAGCGCATCCAGTCCGTTCATGATCGGCATTTCTACATCCATCGTCACTACATCTGGTTTCAGCTGACTGATTTGCTCCAGACCATCTTTGCCGTTGCGGGCTGTTCCGATAACTTCCAGTCGATCATCACTGTTCAGTAAATCCGAAATAATTTTCCGCATAAAAGCGGAATCATCAACGACTAAAACGCGGATCTTTCCCATTGCGAGTTCCTCCCGTCCAAATATCTCTTAATCTGCCTATAAATGATGTTCTTTCTTTAGCTGTTGTTTCTGCTGCAGGCTTCAGATAGGTGGCTGCGAGCTGCTTTATGCTAGTTCCCGCTTTTGAATCCTTTTGATTTATGAATGGCTCCTGCATTTTCACCGATTTAGGAACCTGCTTGTCCTCAGGCAAGATTCCTAAGAGCATTATCTCAGTATGAAGAAATGTCCGTATTACTTCCTTCATTCGAGCTGCTGTATCCTGTCCCTCACGCTTGTCTATTGCCCGATTTACAAGCAGATACATTGGCAAATCAGCATTCCGCTGCTTGATATGTTTGATCAGGGCATATGCGTCCATCATGCTGGTAGGTTCAGTCGTGGTTACCACAATACTTTCATCTGCTGCTAAGATGAACGATGCACTTTCTTCCGTTAATCCAGCTCCCATATCAAGGAATACAAAGTCATAGACTTGCTGTGCTCTTTCAAACTCTTTTTGGAAATGTGTGAATCCGGGACCGTCCATATGAAAGAGTTCATTCATCGCTGCTCCCGCAGCAATGAAGTCGAGACCATCAGGTCCCGCTTCCACAATCTGTTCAAGTTTTAAACGGTTCTGAATCATTTCCACAAAGGAATGCTTGGCCGAAGAACCTAGCAATATTTCAATGTTTCCCATTCCTAAATCCAAGTCAATAAGCAGGACTGACTTACCAAGCTTGCTTAAAGCTAACGAAAAGTTTAGAGCGAAATTCGATTTGCCAACTCCGCCTTTCCCACTGGCAACAGCTATAGTGCGTCCAATTGGCATGTGCTGCACACTCTCCCGGAGTTTAGCTGCTTGATCATGCACGCGCAGTCGCCTCCATCACACGTTTTGCCAAGTAAGAAGCAGATGGAGCAATAATATCATCCGGTACATCCTGGCCATGGGTTAGATACGCTACACCGATATGTGCTTGCTGAATCAGATTCAGGATACCTCCATAGCGGCTCGCCTCATCTAATTTCGTGAAAATAAACTGCTTAATCGGCAAATGTGCGAACTGGTCATAAATCTCAGACAGATCACTAGCTCTTGTCGTAATGGACAAAGTCAAATACGTCTCCGCTTCATGTTGCAAGTCAAGCGTGCGTTCCAGCTCTTTTACATAAGTGGAATCTTTGAAGTTTCTTCCGGCTGTATCGATGAATACTAAATCATAATCTGCAAGCTTCTCTCTTGCAGCTTGATAATCTTCAAGCGAATAAGCAACTTCAAGCGGAACTTCCAATATTTTGGCGTATGTGCGTAACTGATCGATTGCCGCAATTCTATACGTGTCAGTCGTAATAAAAGCAACTCTTTTTTTATCTACTAACGCACTCTTTGCAGCAAGCTTAGCTATCGTTGTCGTCTTTCCTACCCCAGTTGGACCCACAAGATGTATAAATTTCTTATCAAACTGTGCGGGCTGCTGGACCTTTTCAAAACGTTTCACCAACGTATTAAGCAGCACTTGTTCGACATCTTTACTAGAAGCTTCTTCCAAGAGCCGTTCCATAAGTCCGGAAGCGATCTGGGGATGGACCTCATTGTGCAGAAGTCGATCATATAGACCTTGTACTGGCAATGCATAATGCCGGGTCTGGTTGGAAAGCGCAGAACTTAACTCCTTCTTGAGAGCCGCAATTTCTGCTGAAATATCCGTTTCAGCTTGTTTTGTCTCTTTCTTTTCAAGAGACATTGTGGATGAAATAGCTGGCTTTCCCTCGTTACGACTTCTGCTATTAAGATCTTGATGATCCAATGCCGCAATGACTTCAATACGCTTCTTCTTGAATAGTCCGAAAAAACCGCCGCTTGTCAGTTCTTTTGTTCGAAGGATGACTGCATCTTGACCTAGTTCACGTCTAATCTGAATCATTGCTTCGGGCATTGTGTCCGCTGTATATTTCTTCATTTTCATGCGACATTCACCATCCCGACACTCCTGATTTCTGTTGTATTATCCAATTCGTTGTAAGATAGAACCACTGCATGCGGTAAATTCCGATCAAGCAATTGACGAACATACATCCGGATTGTAGGAGAGCATAGAACAATGACTGTTTCTTCTCTCAACGACAGACGTTCTGCTTGTTCCATAACTGACTGTACGATTTTCTGCTGTGATTCCGGATCCAGAGATAAATAATTTCCATGTTCTGTTTGCTGGATATGATCTGCTATGACCTTTTCAACAGCTCCAGAGACGGTTATAACCTGCAGCGGCTGACTATTTTGAACATATTGCTTCGTGATTTGCGGTGCAAGTGCTTGTCGTGCATATTCTGCCAGCAAATCTGTATCTGTCGTCATCCTGCCAAAATCAGCCAGCGTCTCGAAGATAACCGGCAAATTTCTAACTGATACATGCTCACGCAGCAGTTTTGCCAGCACCTTTTGCACATCCCCAACCGACAGCGGTTCCGGTGTCACTTCTTCTGCCAATATTGGGTATGATTCTTTCAGATGATCGATAAGCTGTTTTGTTTCTTGTCTGCCAAGTAATTCATGCGCATGGCGCTTAATCGTTTCCGTGAGGTGGGTCGATACGACAGACGGAGGATCAACGACCGTATAGCCAGATAGCTCGGCATCGTCCTTCGTCTCCTCACTAATCCACTTAGCAGGCAGCCCGAAAGCGGGTTCAAGTGTTTCAATTCCATCCAGTCCATCATCTTCCACACCCGGACTCATCGCTAAGTAGTGGTCCAGCAGCACCTCTCCAGCTGCGACTTCGTTGCCCTTTATCTTCAGACGATATTCATTGGGACCGAGCTGAATATTATCGCGTATCCTTACAACCGGAATTACAATACCAAGTTCGATGGCAAGCTGTTTACGGATCATGACAATCCGATCGAGCAAGTCCCCGCCTTGATTCGTATCAGCAAGCGGTATAAGGGCATAACCGAATTCGAATTCGATAGGATCCATGCTTAACAGATTCACAACATTGTCCGAAGACTTCATAGATGTTTCTTCTTGCACTTCCTCGGTCACTTCTGCGACAGTCTCCTGCTTTTTTTGAACTCTGGACAAGAAATAACCAATTCCAGCAAGTACAGCGGCAATCGTAGTTGTCAGGAAGAAGTTGATCGGTGTCAAACCGAGCATGAAGATTGCCCCTGCAGCTATATATAACAAACTCGGGTATCGGAATAGCTGTTTCGTTACATCACTGCTCAGGTTTCCTTCTGAAGCTACTCGTGTCACCACAATACCTGTTGCAGTAGAAATCAAAATAGCCGGGATTTGTGTAACTAGTCCATCACCGATAGTGAGTCGCATAAATGTATTGATGGCTTCCTGGAAGCTCATGCCCATTTGCATCATCCCGATAATCAATCCAAATACGATATTGATCAATACGATAATGATACCGGCAATGGCATCACCTTTTACGAATTTACTCGCTCCATCCATTGCTCCGTAGAAATCTGCTTCATTTCCCACTTTTTCTCGGCGCTCTTTGGCTTCTACATCTGATATCATGCCAGCATTCAAATCGGCATCGATACTCATCTGCTTCCCTGGCATCGCATCAAGTGTGAATCGGGCCGCCACTTCAGATACTCGCTCCGAACCCTTCGTGATAACTAAAAATTGAATAATAACCAAGATGATAAATACGACAAACCCGACAAGCGGATTACCACCGATTACAAAGCTGCCGAAAGTCTCTACCACACCGCCAGCATGACCATCTGAAAGAATTGCTCTTGTCGTCGATATATTCAATGCCAGCCTGAACAGGGTAAGCAAAAGTAAGAGAGTAGGGAAGATTGAGAATTGCAGCGCTTCCTCCGTATTCATCGCCACCAGAATGACGATTAAAGCAAGCGAGATATTCGTCAGGATCAGAATGCTGAGAAGCCAATCCGGCAACGGAATAATCAGCATGACGATCACTAATATTACTGCTATAAGTACTGACATATCCTTAAGTTTCATGTTGTAATTCCTTCCTCTTCTCTTACGTTTTACGCTCCGTGCGGTAAACAAAGGCGAGCACTTCCGCAACCGCTTGGAAGAATTCTTCCTGTATCGGATGGTTCAGCTCCACATTCTTATATAATCCGCGTGCCAGCGGTCTGTTTTCTACCATTGTCACATCGTTCGCTTTAGCTATTTCCTTAATTTTCAGCGCTACGTGCTCCATACCTTTCGCTATAACGATGGGTGTATCCGACTTCGTGTCGTCATATTTAATAGCAATTGCGAAGTGTGTTGGGTTCGTAATAACTACATCTGCTTTTGGAACCTCGCTCATCATCCGCATCATGGACATTTGGCGCTGCTTTTCTTTTATTTTGGAACGAATCAAAGGATTACCTTCCATGTTTTTATACTCATCCTTGATGTCTTGCTTGGACATCCGAATGTTCTTTGCAAAATCAAATCGCTGATATGCATAATCCAGAACTGCTATAAACAGCAAGGCAAGCGTTGCTGCAAAACCCATGTATAACGTTATCTTTCCGAAAAACTGCATGGCATTTTCAGGAGACTTCGTGAACATAGTCATAACCGTATCCATGTTCTGCCAAAGAACATAAAATGTTACTGCCCCTACCAGTCCAATCTTGAGCAATGATTTTAATAGTTCGACCAAAGCCCGGACTGAAAATATCCGTTTTGCCCCTTGGATTGGATCGATTTTCTTCAAGTCAAACTTTATTGCTTCCCCGCTGAAAAGCAAACCGAATTGCGCGAAATTAGAGACCAGTCCAGCCAGAATAGCAATTCCCATCACAGGACCTACTATTTTCGCAAGAGATATGCTCATCTCAACAAGCAGTGTCTGCACAGTATTTGCGGTAATATCCTCGGCGAGATAGTTATTGAATACATGCGTGAAAAGCTGTAGGAACTGATCTTTAAAATAACCGCCCATCAACGCCAAGAGTCCTAAAGAGAATAAAAGTAATATGGCAGTATTGACATCCTGACTCTTGGCCACTTGTCCTTTTTTCCTAGTATCCTGCTGTTTCTTCGGAGTTGCTTTCTCTGTCTTTTCACCAGCGAAAAACTGCAGGTCCAAACGGTATTTCATTTAAGCCCCTCCAAACAGCACCATCAGATCGCGCATTGTTACAAGCATATAGTCGAACAGCTGCCGAACAACTGTCATATAGATACCCATTGATAGGAACAGCAGCACAAAAGCTATTAATATCTTGATCGGAGGCCCTACGACAAATACGTTCAGCTGCGGTACTGTTCTAGCAACTATCCCAATAGCTACATCGACCAGAAACAAACATCCGACAAGAGGGATGCTCATCTGGAATGCAATAAGGAACATTTGGCTGAAGGAACGGAGCACCAGTTCTACAATCGACTGATCACCGAATGGTACCATCTCATCCAATGGAATAAGCTGATAACTGTAAAAAATACCATCAATCAAGAGTAAATGACCATTGACAGACAGCAGGAACAGCGTAGCAATCGTATAAAGAAATTGCCCCGTCAGAGGACTTTGAGCTCTTGTAACAGGATCAATGACATTGGCGATTGCAAAGCCCATCTGAAAATCGATTAATCCTCCAGCAACATTGATTGCTTGGATGACGATAAAAGCGAGCAGTCCGATTGACAGACCTACCATTGCTTCCTTAAAAAGTAACAGAAAATACGTCTGGTCAACCGGAACTGTCGGCCGATCGATCGTAAAGAAAATAATCATGGCAAGGAAGAAGCTGAAGCCAATCTTGAATGTTGTTGGTACGTTTCTGTAAGAAAACAGAGGTACCGTAACAAAAAAAGCAATAAGACGAACTAAAATTAATGCAAATGCTGGTACAACGGTGTAATCAATTTGCGACAGCATCTACTCAGCCCACAAACCGATCCAGATTCTCAAGGATACCTGCTGTGAATTCAACCATTCTTGTCAGCATCCAGGGACCAAAGAAAACCAAACCTACTAATACAGCAACTATTTTAGGAATAAACGCTAGCGTCTGTTCCTGTATCTGTGTTGTTGCTTGAAATATACTGACAATCAACCCGACAGCAAGCGCCAGAATAAGCAAAGGTCCGCTGACAATCAGCACTGTATAAATTCCGCGTTCTGCGATGGAAATAACAAATTCACTGCTCATAAACGTTACGCTCCTTCATTTGCTAAAACCCTCGCAGTAACGAGGATGTGACCAGATACCAGCCATCCACCAGGATGAATAACAAAATTTTAAATGGTAATGAAATGATTACTGGCGGCAGCATCATCATACCCATCGACATAAGGATACTTGCTACTGCCATATCAATAACAAGGAATGGGATGAAGATCATGAAACCCATTTGGAAGGCCGTCTTCAACTCACTGATTGCAAAGGCCGGTACAAGCGTTGTTAGCGGAATATCTTCGACTGATTCCGGTCTTTCGATACCAGCATAATTCATAAATAAAGATAAATCCTTTTGCCGTGTTTCTTCCGCCATGAACATCTTGATCGGACCGCTCGCTTCTGTATAAGCCTCATCTAGTGATATTTCATCATTCATCAATGGCGTAATAGCTTGATCATTAATCTCATTGAAAGTCGGCGCCATAATAAAGAAAGTCATGAATAATGCAATTCCGATCAATACTTGCGTCGGTGGTGTCTGCTGTGTACCTAAACTCATTCGTACAAACGATAGAACTACCACAATTCGTGTAAAGCAGGTCATCAGAATCAGTATTCCTGGTGCCAGGGAAAAAACAGTCAATAATAACAGCAATTTGACCGAGGTAGATACATTCTCGGGGTCGGTTCCAGAAAATATATTGATAAAATCATTCATCGTCTGTATCCTTCCTTTGCTGCTGTTTCAACCTATTTCTTGACTGCTTCAGCTTCCCTATTTCCTCTTTAAAAAGATCCTGGAAATTGCTTGAAGATTCATTTTGTTTCGGTCTGTCTTCTTGCTGCTTCTCTTCTTGCTGTTTTCTGTTCGGCAGAATGTTCGCCAGCAGGGCAGATGCCTTCATTTCCTGCTGATCCTGTTCTGTCAGTTCCTTAATCGTCTGCTCATCTTTAATTTCCGTAAGCAAATCGACATTGTCGCCCACACCCAGCATAAATACTTTTTCACCGACTCGGACAATCTGGACGGATTTGTTGTTACCTAGTGCAATACCACCTATGTTCTCCATAGCCCGTACCTGCTGAAACAGCCGATTCCGCTTATTTAAAAATTTCAGTAGGACATAGATCAGTCCGAGCACGACGACTAGTGCCAATGCAAGCTTGACCAGATTCAGGAAGGTCGATGTGCCTCCAGCTGCTGAATCAGCCGAATCTACTGTTGGTGTATTTTCTTGTTGGTTTCCGGCTTCATTCATATCTTTGCAGTCATCTGATTGGGCTGCACCTTCTTTTAAACAATCCTCCACGCTTGCTGCCGCTTCGGCAGAAACAGGAGAAACGATAAGATGCAGTAATACGACGAGCATGCATGCCCAGACTGTTCTTTTCATCATTTCCTACTCACCTTTTTTAGCTTAATGCTTTTTGAATTGCCTCTACAACGCGATCTGCTTGGAATGGTTTGACGATAAAGTCCTTCGCACCTGCTTGAATAGCATCAATAACCATCGCTTGTTGGCCCATAGCAGAACACATGATAACTTTTGCATCAGGATACTGACTTCTGATTTCTTTCATTGCAGCAATTCCATCCATCTCAGGCATTGTGATATCCATCGTCACAAGATCCGGAGTTAGTTCCTTGTATTTTTCTACTGCCTGCTGACCATCTTGTGCTTCTCCCACTACTTCAAAGCCGTTCTTAGTCAAAATATCCTTGATCATCATGCGCATGAATGCAGCGTCGTCTACGATTAAAATTCTGTTCCCCATATTTTCTCTTCCTCTCAATGGTCAAATTAGTTAATTGATTTCAATCTGTCTGTTTGGCTTAAGATGTCTGTAACACGCACACCGAAGTTCTCTTCGATAACGACTACTTCGCCTTTAGCTATCAATTTATCATTTACATGTATATCCACCGGTTCTCCAGCAAGCTTGTCCAATTCCACAACGGAACCGACAGACAGCTCAAGAATTTCCTTGATGGTACGTTTTGTTCTACCGAGTTCAACCGATACTTTTAGCGGTATATCCATCAGCAAGTCAAGGTTGCGCGGCTGTTCAGCAGGCGGAGCTGCTGGTGTATCAAAGCTTGTAAATGCTGCTTGCTGCACATTCGGCGCAGGCTGAGCGGGCCGCTGCTGCGGTGCAGTTTGCTGCATCGTTTGCATTGGTGCTTCCTGAATAGTTGGCTCGGGCTGGCTTGGAGCTGGCTGCTGTGGTACAGCTGCTGCTTCTGGTTCTTCGGGAGCTGGCTGAAGCAGCTCGTTCACCATATCCTTGGCAAACTCTGTCGACAAAAGCTGCATGATAGAAGAATCTATCAAGTTACCAATCTTCAGATCAAAGGAGACACTTACTAGTTGTTCATCCTCAGGAAGTTTATCGGCCCCAGTACCAGCAGAAAGATCCATCAGTGCAATTGATGGCGGAGAAATATCAATTTTTTTGCTGAATACAGTACTCATACTCGTTGCAGCTGCGCCCATCATTTGATTCATTGCTTCTTGTACAGCACTCTGATGAATTTCATTGAATTCTTCAGCAGGAGCATTTCCGTCACCGCCGAGCATCAAGTCTGCAATTATAGCTGCATCACTCTGTTTAATAACAAAAAGGTTGGCCCCCGCGAATCCTTCTGTATAACTGACCTCAATCGCCACATTTGGCTGCGGGAACTTATCATATAAATCCGATCTATTTATTACAGCAGTTTTTGGCGTCGTGATATCGACTTTTTGATTTAAAAGTGTCGATAGTGTTGTTGCTGAACTGCCAAACGAAATATTACCAATCTCACCTAGTGCATCCACTTCCATAGAATTCAAATCTTCCTCAGGGAGGAGCTGCTCATCATCTATGCTGCTAGAATTGTCGGATGTTCCATTTAATAATGCATCTATTTCTTCTTGAGACAACATATTGTCACTCATTTTCTTCCCCCCCTGTTTCAATCTCTTCCATTACTTGTATCGCCATTCTATTTTTCTGTTTACCTGGCTGTGCTTTGAACTTCACTTGATTATCTACTTTCACGTCAAGAGGACGGTCAATCTGCTGATTTAGCATCAGGACGTCACCTTCCCTGAGGTTCATCAACTCTTCTACTTGAATCGTTGTCTCTCCAAGGATCGCCTTTAAATCGATAGAAGCTTTCTGAATACTCGAGGATAAATCTCGCCATTCTGATTCATTGCCTTGTTTGTCTACGGGAGCCTGCATCCAATAATGAATGGAAAGCTTCGATACAATCGGCTCCAGCACAACATGAGGTATACAGATATTGATCATGCCGGACGTTTCTCCAATGGTTGAATTCAGAGTGACAACGACTACAGTTTCATTTGGAGAGACCATCTGAATAAATTGTGGATTCACCTCAAATTCTTCCATCACTGGATCAACGTCTTCCACTGACTGCCAGGCAGCTTTAAGATTCTCCATACCGGACTCTAAAAACTGAGTCATCAAAGTCGTTTCAATTTCTGTAAGGTTGTTGATCTTATTCACACTGCCGCCGCTACCGCCAAGTGTCCTATCCAGCATCGCAAAAGCGATGGTCGGATCATACTCAATCAGAATTTTACCCTCGAGCGGAGCCAAACTGTATGTGTTTAAAATAGTCATCGTTGGAATAGATCTTATGAACTCCTCGTAAGGCACTTGATCTACAGATGCAACCGATATTTGAACAAATGTACGCAGTCTCGCGGAATAGAACGTTGTCAGCAATCTGGCGAAATTCTCATGAATACGTGTAAGACTGCGGATCTGATCCTTCGAAAAACGGAGTGCCCGTTTGAAATCGTACGTTTTTACTTTTTTGGCTTTCTCATCCTGCTTCAGCTCATCTGCATCCATCTCACCGGAAGATATAGCGGATAACAGTGCATCGATCTCATTCTGCGATAAGACCTCTTCTGCCATGCACGTCACCTCCGTTCCTGCTTTTCAGTGGTTTATTGTAGTACTTTACTGATCGTATACACATCATCGATCTTGCCTTCTTGCATTTCTTCATTCATTTTTTTCTTAAGGTTTTCTTCTAAGTCTGTTAAACCAGCCTGGAAATCCTCTTTATTAATCGTAGTCATTTCCTTGATAACGATATTTTTTAGCTGAAATTGTCTTGCAGTCACTTCTTCTTTCGCTTTCTCGCCATCTGTGATGAGCTGGAATTGGATACGGACGATACTGCCATCCTCCAAATCAGTCGTAATCTCATCTGTTGCTACTGAATACTCCGCAAGCTCAGTTGCCGAAGGTTCTTTAGCCTCTGACGTAGGGCTCGTGAAGAAATTCCATGCTACAAATCCGCCAGCCCCTAAAATGATGACAACCGATAAAATAATAATGATAACTTTAGCGTTCATTTCTCTCTTGTTTCTCCTTCACACCGATCAAACCGATAGATTGATAGAATTCGCGTATCTTTCTTGCCACTTCTATCTCCGAATCCCGAACAATGATCTTCTTATTTGATGTCAGTGTGATCGTTGTGTCAGGAAAGGATTGTATCTGTTCGATGAATAGTGCATTCAATGTAAATGATTCTCCATTCAATCTTGTTAGCTGAATCATGATTTGAAAGGGAGCTTAAAGCTCCCTTCACCCCCTTCTTAACGTTTCAGGTTAACAAGCTCTTCCAGTATCTGATCGGATGTAGTGATGATTCTAGTATTGGCCTGGAATCCACGTTGCGCGATAATCATGTTCGTGAACTCTTCGGAAAGGTCGACGTTGGACATTTCCAGAGCCCCTGAGACGATGTCAGCTGTACCATTTTCACCCGGCGCAGAAATACCTGCTTCTGACAGACCTGCATTCGCAGAGTTACGATACGTGCTGTTTCCATTTTTCACAAGACCATCTGGATTGGAGAATTTTGCTACTCCGATAGTTCCAGCTGTCGTTAATTCCCCATCAGCCGAGTTATATTGAACCTGACCTTGACTGTTGATACTAATATTAGTAGCTTCTTTGTCAATCGTTATAGCTTCACCATCAGTACCTAGAAGGAAAAGTCCGCTGCTGTTAACAACTCTGCCTTCTCCGTCAAGATAGAAGTTACCGGCTCTAGTAAAACTGACAGTATTTGCGTTCAAATCGTTATTTCCTGTAGGTGCTGAAGATAGCACAAACATTCCATCTCCTTCTAAAGCGAGATCCAAAGTTCGGTCAGTAGTTTGACGGTTCCCTTGTGTATGTACGTTATCAATAGAACCGACTTTGGATCCTAATCCGACTTGGCTGGCATTCGTACCCCCAGTTGTTGCTGTAGGATCATTAGATGCTTTGACCTGCTGGTTCATCAAATCCTGGAAAGTAATTCTGCTTTTCTTATATCCAGAAGTATTAACGTTAGCGATATTGTTTCCTACTACGTCTAAGTTTGTTTGAAAACCTTTCATACCAGAAATACCAGAGTAAAGTGAACGTAACATGCTTCATCATCCTTTTCTTTTATTATTCATTGCTTACTTTAGTTACTGCATCTGCGAAAATCGATTTCCCGTTTTCCAATTCCAAGACGGCATATCCACCTTGCTGTGTCACAGCTGTCACCTTACTTGTAATGGTGTCTGTGATCTCCCCTGTATCCAAGTCATATTCGTTATAAGTGACATTTTTATCAATCATATGACTGTACTCGAGAACCGGCGACATGATCGATGAATTTCCGGCCATATATTCAACAGCCTCAGACATATTCATTACCTGTTCCAAGGTCGTGAAGGAGGTCATCTGATCAACAAACTTCGAATCGTCCATTGGACTTGTAGGATCCTGGTTTTGCAGCTGAACCATAAGAATCTGGAGAAAATCATCTTTATCAAGTGTTGCACTGGGCGTTCGTTTGTTTTGTGAGTCCAGATAATAGCTGGAGTCAATTGCTCCTGTAGTCGTCATACCTTAATCTCCTTTTGTTCATGCAAAATGTCCGCAAAGGTGGATTGGTTTTCTTCAAGCATTACATTTTCTTGCTGTCTTTGTTGCCGATCTGACTGTTCCTCATCTTTTTCCTGGAACGTTTGCTGATCGTTACTTTCAGCGGACGTTGTCTGGAATTGATCTGCTCTCTCAGAAATTGTTACCTGATGAGGAGAGAACATATGCTTGAGACTTGAAATGTTGGATTCAAGCAAATCTTTAGCCTGCTTTGATGTAGCAAGAATCTGAACGGTTATATCTCCATTCTCACGGACTAATTTCACTTGTAAATCACCTAAATTACCAGGCTTAAGCTGAATCGACAATTCCTTCAAGCCGTTTCTGTCAGATAAAATACCGCTGAACTTCACTGCCTGTTCAAGTTTTTGGATAAGTTCCTCACTAGCTTGCTCCGGCGTCTGATCAGCTTGTTTCAAATGGAAGACAAGCTGCTCCTGCTTCGGAACCTGAAACAAGCTAACTTGCTTTTGATCCAAAGCTTGAGAATCACGCTGCTGTGCCGCTGCTGTGCTAGTCGGTAATTTTTCTTCTCCACCATTAGCTGCTGCATTCACAAGTTGCCGAACCGCGTTAGCAGTCTCGGTTCGTTTTGTCTCTGACTGCTGCGTAAGAGCTGCTTGATTTCTAACAGCATGCGCTTCCAGCAAGCCGGAGCCTGTTACTGACCGATTTGATAGAACAGATAGCGTGTCGCGCCTATCCAATTTGGCTGCCAAGGTCTCTGAAACTACTTCGTTTTTTGCTGCCTTCTGGGCAGAAGTATTATCTGCAGCAGACTTGGTAACTTCAGTTTCCTTCTTGTTTGGCAAAGACATAATAGAAAAGTTTGAACTTGGCAAAGCTTGCAGAGAAACCATCTCTTTTGTACTACCTGTCACAGGAAGACTTCCAGTCTTCAACTGCTCCTGCAACTGTCCAAGCTGCGCTAAAAGGTCACTCACAGCCGATTCCTTATCCTTCGGTTTAATAGTCTGTAAAACGTTCTCTGCCATTTCCTTAAATTGCTTCGGCAGATACGCAGCTAGCTGATCTTCTCCAAGCACTTGTTCCATCAGTTCCCAAGCATCTTCAGGCTGCTCTTCTAGTTCAAGAGAGCCATCGGAAGGGACTTTGTCGAATAATGCTTCCAGGATAACTTGCATATCCTGCTGATTTTGAACATCTGACAGCAAAGTTTCACTGCCAGCTTGATCGTTCACAGTCGGTTCACCTGTTTTGGAACTTACTTGCTGGAATAAACTTTGGAACACATCCGAAGGTGCTGATGTGTTACGTTGCACATTGGTAGCGGTACTGGTCGGGAGTAGGGACATAATGACATTATTCAACTGCCTCACCCTCCTTTTCTGCATCGTCTACCATTGCACTTGTATAAGAAGCGGCTGCCTCGGGATCCATTGCAGCGAGAATGGTTCCTCGTTTTTTGCCGGAAAGCTCTTGAAGAACTCCTAAAGCCTTCTCATTATCCAGCTTACTGATGATGGCTGCTGCTTTTGTATCATCCATTTTGCTGAAAGATGATGCTGCCTCTTTAAATGGAGTCACCGCTTCTTCTCCTGCAGCTGTCTCACCATCAGCAGAAGTTGCTTGCATTGCAGCAGTATTAGTTTCTGGTTCAGTACCATTAATCTGATTTTCCAGTTTGACGATTTGCTGATTTAAATCATCAATCTCTGTATTTTTAGCATCCTCTGTTTCTTTCATCATGTCGATGGTTGCTTGCTGGTCCTTAAGCTGCTGTTTCAGCTTTTCTGCATCGGCTGTACTGCCCGTTGTTGCTGTAGTTTCATCATTAACCATGTTTCCTATGACCGGAATGCCAGAGGCGAGCTTTGCAACAGATACGCCTGAGAACTCTAAAATAGCAATCACGAGCGCTGCTGCCAGTACGACAGGCAATAAGAAGTAGAGGATAAACCCTTTTCCTTTGCCTTTTTTCTTTTGTTGGTCTTTTTTTTGTTTTACCATATACTATCGTGCTCCATTTGCTAAGAATTGGCGGATCGATATGTCATCCATCTGCTTATTTTCTTCCTCCTGCAGCTTGCGCCATGCTTCCTGCCTTTTCTTCTCCAAAAGCTTTTCGATCTTTTTCACTTCGATGTACGCTTCCGATAGCAGTTCCTGTTTTTCCAGCATTGCGTTACGAGCGAACTGTACAGCTATTTGAGCCCGGTCGATGCGCCGGTTGATTGTTTCCAGGAAATCATGGTGTTCGGATAGCCGCTGGATAGGAACAGAAGCCGCTAAGCCATTAGACAGCTGCTCTTCTGCGTCTTCTTTCTTCTTTAGCAGTTCATACAAAGTTGTTGCTGCTGCTTCGAACTGTTGCTGTTTTTCTGCAAAAGCTTGCTGTGCGGTTTTACGTTCCCGCTCTTTCATACGTAATATCTTTTCGAACACCTTTGCTTCAGCCATTAGATCATCCCTTTCCTAGCAGCTGCTTCATGAGCTGAATTGCATCCGGGCGACTGGTAAATTCATGCATTCCTTGCTTAAGGAAATCCAAGATTTGTTTTTGATAGCCGATTGCTTCATCTATTTCATTATTCGTACCTCTTTTGTAAGCACCAATTTGAATCAGTTCACGGTTTTCCTCATATAAAGCCAGCATCGTCCGTAAACGCTGTGCAAGCTGATAAACTTCTTCGTCGGTGATTTGCGGCATCACCCGACTTATTGACTTGAGGACATTCAAAGCAGGAAATTGGCCTTGTTCAGCTAGTTTCCGATCTAAAACGAAGTGTCCGTCCAAAATACCACGCACTGTATCGGCAATCGGTTCATTCATGTCGTCCCCATCTACAAGCACGGTGTAGAATGCTGTAATGGCTCCAAGTTCATTTGTTCCTGTTCGCTCAAGCAGCTTTGGCAAAGCGGCAAAAACAGACGGTGTATATCCTTTCGTCGTAGGCGGCTCGCCTGAGGCAAGACCGATCTCACGCTGTGCCATTGCGACCCGAGTGACCGAATCCATCATCAAGTTCACATGCATTCCTTGATCACGGAAATACTCACAAATAGCAGTCGCAGTGTAAGCACCTTTAATCCGCATGAGAGCCGGCTGATCAGATGTGGCAACGACAATTATTGACCTTTTGATCCCTTCTTCGCCCAAGTCCTTTTCGATGAACTCTCGAACTTCACGCCCTCGTTCTCCTATCAGAGCGATAACATTGACATCGGCACTCGATTTGCGGGCTATCATCCCTAGAAGGGTACTCTTACCGACGCCGCTTCCGGCAAAAATTCCAACTCGTTGTCCCTGACCGACTGTCAATAGACTGTCGATTACACGTACCCCCGTCTCCAGCGGTTCTAAAATTCGAGGCCTAGTCATTGGGTTCGGAGGATTACGATCCGTTGTAAACGACTTCAAGCCTTTAGGGAGCATACTGCCATCTAAGGGCTGTCCTAACGGATCAATAATGCTGCCGATCAGCCCATGACCTATCTTGACTGACAATGGCGAACTAGTCGCTTCGACTAAACAGCCAGGTCCAACGTCTTTCAAAGGAGCAAAAGGCATAAGCAGCACTTTTTCATCATCAAATCCGACTACTTCTGCCAGGAACCTTTCTCCTGAACTTGAAGAAGGATGAATATAACAGACTTCGCCGACACTTGTGACTGGACCGTGTGATTCAATCAGCAATCCGACGACCCTATGAATTCTTCCATATCGTTTGTAGGTATCCAAATTATCCAGTTCATCAATATATCGCCCTAACATCAAAGAGTTTCCTCTCGTCTGATTTCAAACAATTTTTCTCGGAGAACAGTTAGCTGCGAATCAATGCTCGCATCAATTCTTCCATGCTTGGTTTCAAGGATACAGCCGCCAGCAGGTAAATCATGCTGCGGCATAATCATAAGATCGAAATCATTTCCAGTCAGCAAAGCTAATTCCTCTTTTTGCTGCAGGACAAGTTCATAACTGTCTGTATGGACGTAAAGTCGCAGATCGGATCGTTCCTTCCAGTCAGCAATAGCACCCTTTACAAGCGATAGATAGCTTTCTGGTTCATCTTTCAGTTTTTCATGAAGAATCTTTTCTGCAAGTCTCAATCCTAGATCAAGCAACGCATCCTCACTGCCTTCTACTGTTGCTTTGTAGTCTTGCTGAGCCAGCTGAATCATATTTTGTGCTTCTTCAATCTTCGCTTGATACGACTGCAGACCTTCCTGCTGTCCAGCTGCAAAGCCTTTTTGATATCCTTCCAACTGTGCTTGCTCCATTAATTCCTGCCGCTCTGCTTCCCACTGGACTCTTTGCTCTTCCACTGCCTTGTTGGCAGCTGCCATTATTTGGTCAGCTTCTTTCTTCGCATCCTGGACATATTGCTCTGAACGCTGCTTCTCAACTTGGAAAGATACTTCTTGTTCAGCACCATCAGCAGTCTCAAGCGACAGCTTGATCGGTTTTATACCAATTACTTTTGACTCTTGCACTGCAACCGATTGCCAGATATTAGACAATGATGTCATCTCCTCCGCCACGGGATATGATTATCTCGCCAACTTCCTCCAATCGTCGAATAACAGAAACAATTCGGCTTTGCGCTTCTTCCACATCCTTCAAGCGAACAGGACCCATGAATTCCATCTCTTCCTTGAATGTCTGCGCCATTCGGTCAGACATATTTTGGAACACAATATCTTTCACTTCGTCGCTTGCCACTTTTAGTGAGAGTTTCAAATCATCATTTTCCACTTCGCGGATGACACGCTGTATCGCGCGATTATCCAAGGTGACAATATCTTCAAAGATAAACATACGCTTTTTGATTTCCTCGGCAAGCTCAGGGTCTTGCACTTCCAGTTCATCAAGGATGGTCCTTTCCGTACTGCGGTCAACTCCATTGAGTACTTCTACAACTGCCTGTATACCGCCGGTCTGCGTATAATCCTGTGTCGCAGTCGCTGATAAGTTCCTCTCAAGTATCTGTTCTACTTGACTTATGATCTCTGGCGATGTACTGCTCATTGTAGCGATACGCTTCGCAACATCTGCCTGCATGTCCTGCGGCAACTCAGACAATATCTGACCGGATTGCTCCGGATCCAGATAAGAAAGAACCAGTGCAATTGTCTGAGGATGCTCGTTTTGAATAAAGTTGAGAATCTGTGTTGGGTCTGCTTTCCTTGCAAAATCAAATGGTCTTACTTGCAAGGTGGATGTCAGCCTGTTCATGATTGCAGCAGCTTCATCCACTCCTAGAGCCTTCTCCAAGATTGACTTTGCATAGGCAATCCCGCCTTGGGATATATAATCCTGAGCAATGGCAATCTGGTGGAATTGATCAATGATGGATTCCTTCTCTGTACTGTCCACTTTCTTGACCGAAGAAATCTCGAGAGACATGCGTTCTATCTCTTCTTCAGTCAAATGCTTGTACACGTTCGCAGCCGTATCAGCTCCAAGAGAGATCATCAAGACCGCCGCTTTCTGTTTTCCTGTCAAACGTCCTTTCACAGCTGCCATTCCTTCATTGCTCCTTTAATCTTCAGCCATCCAGCTTCGCAGTAGTTTAGCGAAGTCTTCTGGTGACTCTTGTGCTAATTTTTCCAATTGCTTTTGTTTCAGTGTTGATTCCGTTTCTGGAGTATCATCTATTTCTTCGACTACCACTGGTACTGCTGTCACTTCTTTTTCCAGCAAATCATCTTCCTCTTCCTCTTGATTCCTTCTGGAGCGGATGAGCATGAATATGAGTACTGCTACAGCAGCTAAAAGAACTCCGCCAGCAATATATGCCCATACTGGGATTCCTGAACCAGCGGTGTCATCTGATTGTGCAGCCTGACTTGCAGCGAATGGCTGGAAGACTACTGAGACACTGTTTTCAGGATTTATTGTCTGTGCTACTTCTGCGTCTACAGAAGTCGACACGATCGAATTTAGAATCGAGGTGATGCTTTCTTCTACTTGTGTTTGTTCTTGTTGTGTAAGCTGTTGAGCCTCTCCGTTCTGTGCTGCGGTGTTCTTGTTGCTATCAACCGCAACTTGAATGCCGATATCACGGATACTATATGGACTCTCGGTGATTTCTTTTTTTATCTTATTGAATTCATAGTTTACTGATTCTTTCACATTGTTATAAGCACCGTCTCCGGTAGTCTCATCCTCGGCAGCTATGTTCGGAACTTCTTCTTCTCCAGTTCCAGCAACGCCGCCTTCTGCCGTTGGTTCGCCTTCATACGTTTCTGTAATTGTCTCAACACTTACCGGCAGCCCTTCGTTATTTTCTTCATCAACAGGCTCCACAAGTTCCTCAGTGCGTGTTTCCTGATCAAAATCGATATCCGTTGTTACAGATACACGAACATTCTCAGCACCGACCATGGCAGCTAGCATTTGCTGCACACGCTGCTGAATTCCTTGCTCAACTTCCTGCTTGATGCCCATCTGATTTGTATAAGCATCTCCGCCTGCTTTGGCAGTATCCATGTTGATGTACTCAAAGTCCTGGTTAGTTATAACAATATTTTCTTCAGGAAGATTCGGCACGGTTTTCGATACCAATCGATACATCGCTTCTACTTGATCTGGCTGAAAATCATAGCCTGTTTCTGTATTCAAAACGATTGATGCAGATGCTTCTTCTTGTTCGTCAGTAACAAATACAGGATCAGTAGGTTTATTAATCAATACATTAGCACTCTTGATACCATCAATATTGGTCAAAAGCGTAGACAACTCAGTCTGTAAGGCATCGAGTTTAATAACATCAAACTCGTTATCTGTCATACCCCATGAAGCGTTGTTGCTGAAGAAAGAATAATCAATACTGCCGGTTTCCGGCAAACCTTCTGCCGCTAAATCAACGAGCAGCCCTTCTGCCTGTGTATCTGGCACAAGGATAGTTGATCCGTTACCTTGAAGTTCATACTTGACACCTTGCGCATCCAATTCTTCCTTTATCTTGCCAGTTTCTTGGGCAGAAAGATCTTTATACAACGGAACCATCGTTTCTTTTGTCGCAAAAAAAGAAGTGATACCGATGATTAGAATAAGAACAATCGGGGTACATATTATTAGTGCTTTTTGCCATCCAGGTCTTGTCTGCCAGAAACTCGTTATCTTTTCTTTGTAGCTTGCAATTCGCTGATTCATCTTGTTCCCCCAAAGCATAGGTCAAATTCATAATAAAAGCATATCTACTTTGAATGAGGATACGTTATATATCCTACTTACATAGACATGCGCATCATTTCTGTATAAGCATCGATTGCTTTCTTCTGTACTTGTACAGCTGCATCCAGTGCTACACTTGCTTTTTGAGACGCAATCATAACATCATGCAGGTTATCAACCTTTCCTGCAGCGAGGTCTTGTGTCATCTTATCCGATGCCTGCTGTGTTTCATTTAAGCTTTCTATTGCGGATTTTAAGCTTTCTGTAAAGCTTGATTGTGCCTGAGCAGGCGTTGCCTGCTTTACGGAAGTTAGGCCACTCGTTCCGACCATTCCGCTGATTCCTTCAACTGCCATTTGTTACCCCCCTTTATTTTCCGATTTCCAAAGCTTTTTGAAGCATTCCTTTTGTTGCGTTCATTGCTGTAACGTTAGCTTCATAGGATCGCGTAGCACTCATTAAATCTGTCATTTCCTTTAAAGGATCGACATTAGGCATTGCTACATAACCTTCCTCGTTCGCATCAGGTGAAGATGGGTTATAAACCATCTGAAATTCGGATTCATCTTCAGTGACTTCAGATACTCTCACACCATTTGAACTAGTCGAGCTGCCTTGTGCCCTTTCTAAGAAAGAAGAGAAGCTTTTTGTTTCCTGCGTCTCCAAGGAAACCATTTTACGTCTGTAAGGGACATAGTTCCCATCTTCATCAATAGTTGCCCGTGTCGTTTCTGCATTCGCAATATTGGATGATACAACATCCATCCGCAATCGCTGGGCTGTAAGCGCACTAGCGCTTGTATTCAAGGAAGAAAAAATAGTCACAATCAATTACCTCCTTTGATCACTTTGGACAAGCTGTTGAATTTACCGCTCATCCTGTCTACAAGTGCCTGATAGTATAGCTGGTTATCTGCTAGCTCAGACATTTCCTTATCAATATCAACATTGTTTCCACTGTTGGTATAGGTCGTATTATCCTTCTTTGTTACTTGAAATTCGGATGTATCTCCTGTACTGCCGAAAGCGAGATGCTTTGGATTTGTACGTTTAGCAGTAAATGAAGCATCCATTGTCTCCTGCAAAGTATCTTTAAATGAAACTGTTTCTGTCTTATATCCAGGTGTATCGGCATTTGCTATATTGTTAGCAATAGTTTGATTCTTGAGATTGGCATAATCCAGTGAACGATCTAAAGATTGAATTGTTTTGCCATATAGGTCCATTGTAGTTCCTCCCAGAGTGCTATGCCTGCCGTCGAATTAGCTCTAATGTACACGATTATTGTATTGAAAGGAGGAAGTCGTGTCTATATGTTCTGTGATAATTTTCTTATATATGCGAAAATGGTCTAAGCCTACTAAGTCTTTAAACCTACCTAAAAGCCATTAACTTACATATTTCGCCCGCTTTTTGATGTTAACTTTTCTTATGACATGATTAAAGTCCATCATCCCGATTTTATATCCCGAGTTTTTACCTTTCTTCACCAAAAAAACTAAACACATTTTACTACAGTAGAACATAGAAGACGTTAAGTTTTTGAAAGGGTTTTCTTTTTTATGTCTAAGCAGGCAGTTACTTATGGTATAAGAGTCACGGTTATAAACAAAAAAAGGAAGCAGGCTTTTTGGCCTGCTTCCTTTTATATCAGCTTGTGTGCTTTTGTAATTCAACTAGGAATTTGTTATTAAGAACTTTAATGTAAGTACCTTTCATCCCTAAAGAACGGGACTCTATAACTCCTGCGCTTTCGAGCTTTCGCAACGCGTTAACGATAACGGAACGTGTAATACCCACACGATCTGCCACTTTACTTGCTACTAGGAGACCTTCGCTGCCGTCCAATTCCTCAAAGATATGCTCGATTGCTTCCAATTCACTATAAGAAAGGGAGCTAATCGCCATTTGCACAACAGCTTTGCTGCGCGCTTCTGTTTCGATTTCTGCTGTTTTCTGATGAAGGATTTCCATCCCTACAACTGTTGCACCATATTCAGCTAGCAGCAAATCATCATCACTGAAGTTTTCTGCAAGACGGCTGAGAATCAATGTACCAAGACGTTCACCACCACCGATGATTGGTACAATTGTAGTTAAACCACCCTGGAAAAGATCTTTGTTCTCGACAGGGAATGCTGTATAAGGGCTATCGATACCGATGTTTGCAGTTGTTTGCTGAACTTGGAAAAGTCCTTCTGTATACTCTTTCGGAAATTGTTTTTCTTCAAGCATTTGCTTCATTCTGTCATTCTCGATTGCCTGGTTAATCGAAACACCAAGCAATTTACCACGGCGACTTACGATAAAGGTATTACTCTCAATAACCTGTTGCAATGTCTCTGACATATTGTTGAAGTTGACAGCCTTTCCTGCTGTCTTTTGCAGCATAAAGTTTATATCTCTTGCTTTATCTAATAATTTCATGATTTCCTCCTGTAATGTTATAAAATATATTGGCTCAGATCTTTATTTTTTGCGATTGATGCTAGTTTGTCATCTACGTAGCTAGGGGTAATCTGAATTGTCCCCATGTTGATATCAGCTGCTTCGAAGCTTAAGTCTTCCAGCAGCTTCTCCAAGATGGTATGAAGACGACGAGCACCGATATTATCTGTTTCCTGATTCACTTCAAAAGCCACTTCCGCTAATCTGGTAACAGCTTCGTCCGTAAACTCCACATTTATACCTTCTGTCTCCAATAATGCCTTATATTGCTTCAGCAATGCGTTTGATGGCTCGATAAGAATCTTCTTGAAATCCTCGACAGATAGCTTCTCCAATTCAACACGGATCGGAAAACGCCCCTGCAGCTCCGGTATTAAATCAGACGGCTTTGCCATATGAAAGGCCCCTGCTGCTACGAACAAAATATGATCTGTCTTAACAGGTCCGTATTTTGTTGTCACAGTAGAACCTTCTACGATTGGAAGAATATCTCGCTGGACACCTTCTCGGGATACATTAGCACCTTGTTCGCCTTTAGCAGCAACTTTATCTATTTCATCGATGAAGATGATTCCGGCTTGTTCTACCAGTTGTACTGCTTCCTGCGATACTTCGTCCATGTCGATCAGCTTTTGCGCTTCCTGCTGAACAAGTAGCGGTCGTGCTTCAGATACAGGCAAACGACGCTTTTTCTTTTTCTTCGGCATGAATTGCCCCAAAGCATCCTGCATATTCATCCCCATCTGCTCCATACCGGATCCTTGAAGCATATCGTACATGGAGGATTGCTGCTCCTCAATCTCAATTGTTACCATAGTGTCTTCTAACTCGCCCATATCGAGCATCCGTTCTGTACGAGCTCGTTTGGATTCGATTTCATCAGAAGGTTTTTCTTCTGGCTCTTCACTCTGCTGCTGGTTAAAGAGCATCTCGAATGGATTTTTGAAATTATTCGCCTGCTTTTTCGTCTCAGGAACAAGCAGTTTAACGAGTCGCTTCTTGGCTTGTTCTTCGGCTTTATCCTGTACAGCTTCCATCTTGTTTTCCCGCACAAGCCTTACGGAAGCTTCAGCCAAATCCCTTACCATCGATTCTACATCACGGCCGACATAGCCGACTTCAGTGAATTTCGTTGCTTCCACTTTAATGAATGGTGCCCCAACGAGTTTCGCCAGCCTTCTGGCGATCTCTGTTTTACCAACACCTGTCGGTCCGATCATCAGAATATTTTTCGGCGTTATCTCATCGCGTAAATCACTATCAAGCTGCATGCGGCGATAACGGTTCCTTAATGCCACCGCTACTGATCTCTTGGCATTTTGCTGACCGATAATATATCGATCCAGCTGCGCTACGATTTGTTTCGGGGTTAAGTTAGCCTCCATCATTACGCCTCCAATGTCTCCAACGTGATTTGATCGTTCGTGAATACACAAATTTCTCCAGCAATCTCAAGCGCAGCCTGAGCAATTTCAGCTGCCGACTTCTCTTCGGAGTATCTTTTCAGAGCGCGTCCTGCGCTTAAGGCAAAATTGCCGCCTGAGCCGATAGCCAGAATATCATCATCCGGTTCAATGACTTCCCCAGTTCCTGAAACAAGAAACATTTGCTCTTTGTTCATCACGATCAGCATCGCTTCCAGCTTCCGAAGGACTTGATCACTGCGCCATTCCTTCGCTAATTCCACTGCAGCTCTGGCAAGGTTGCCGTTATATGCTTCCAGCTTACCTTCGAATTTCTCAAAAAGCGTAAACGCGTCAGCTACCGAACCAGCAAAGCCCGCCAGCACCTGACCTTTGAATAATCTTCTGACTTTTTTTGCTTTATGTTTCATGACAACTTGGTTGCCGAGTGTCACCTGTCCATCTCCAGACATTGCGCACTCACCTTTATGACGTACGGCGAAAATAGTGGTGGCATGAAATTCAGAACTCATGGCTATCCATCTCCTTTAATCCCGATTCGCTCTCGGATGGGTATTCATATATATCGTACGCAGCCGATCTTTCGTCACATGCGTATAAATCTGTGTAGAGGACAGATGCTCATGACCAAGCAATTCCTGCACAGCACGCAAATCAGCACCTTCATTCAGCATGTGCGTGGCAAATGTGTGGCGCAGCTTGTGCGGATGCAGGTGCATATGTACAGCGGACTGCTCAACTAGTTTATTCAGGATGAGACGAATCCCCCGTTCCGTAATCGGTTTTCCTCTGCTGTTTAAGAACAGTTTGTCGGTATCTTCCTGCGCCTTTTCTAAAAGACGATTGCGGCCATCCTGCAAATATCTCTGAGTTGCTTTTTCCATGAAACTGCCAAACGGAACATACCTCTCCTTACGTCCCTTACCGCGGACAAGGACTGTCCCGATAGAGAAATCTATGTCGCCTGATGTTATACCTGCACACTCACTGACACGCATACCAGTACCATACAAACACTCAAGGATAGCTTGATCCCGCTGTCCCAGCGGAGTTTCCAAATCAGAAGCTTCGAACAGTTTCTCAAGCTCTTGTTCGTAAAGGAAGCTGGGTACATAAGCAGGTGCCTTTGGCTGAACAAGCCGCAAAAATGGGTTTGACGTGACAATATCTTCCCGCTCCAGGTACTTGTAAAAAGAACGGAGACTGGATATCTTCCGAGATACCGTCCGTCTTGATAGCTTCTTCTCATATAATCGTGTAAGAAAAACGCGTACTACTCCCGGATCTACTTGTTCAAACGAAATAGATTCCGAATGAAGGAATTCAAGGAAAAAATTCACATCATTCAGATAATAGTAAACCGTATGCGGGGAAGCATGCTTCTCCACTTGCAAATAAGATTTGAACTCTTGAACGAACTGTTCTGCATTTTTCAATTTAATCGCCTCACTTCAAGCGTATAAAGCTTATCATAACTTCAAGCAGAGAAGCAAACGTTAGAAATTAAATTGTAGAAAAATTCTGAATTGAAGTCAATGTACGGTTAGCATAAGTTTAATTACAATTTTGCTTATATTTTAATCATCTTATTCAGTTCATGGATCAAACCGAAGTTAGCGTTTATTAGCTAGATCCTCACTGTTTGCATGCTTTATATAATGTGCAATAACTTCCGATTAAAGTAAGTATGGAATTCGACAAGGTTGTAAAGTGTTCTTCGGTGTCATCCTAACGAGACCGAACGTCTGCATATGGTTTTCCCCATTTTACGAATCCTTCAATCCTGCCGGCTTCAGCGAACCGAAGAGTACATCATTTCACCACATTCTGTCACCGCTTCAATCAGCATGGCATCCTGAGATGTAGATCTCTTTCTCGAATTCTTTCAAAGGTACCGTTTCAGCTTAAACAAGCGCTTGCTAGAAATGATAGATTCTCTTTTCTTTTTCGTCATCGACAGTTCAAATAAGCAGCTTCACCTTTGTCATTGCGTGATTTTAGGTATACTCTGTACATATTGATGCTGGCCTTTTCAATGATCGGAGCAGTTACATCATAGAAATGACGAATCCATTTGTCATACGGTATTTCCCCTCAAGTGTGTCAAGCAAAATTCCTTTCCAATCCGTTATTATAGACCTCGTATAAAACTGTGTCAAATCATTTCCGGTTCCTGCTCTTGTTTTCACAAAGTCTTAACAATTCAAACAAAAGACTCCGGCTATCATTAAGCCGGAGTCTTTTCGTACTACTGCTGAACTTCTTCTTTATAATCACAGCTGGAACATGTAATCTGCGTTCCCTTTTTCGCTTTCTTCTCGACAAGCATGGAGTCACATTTCGGACATGGTCTCGAGATCGGTTTATCCCAGCTGAGAAAATCACAGTCTGGGTACTGATCGCAGCCGTAGAATACGCGGTTTTTCTTCGACTTACGTTCGACAACTTCGCCTTCCTTACATTTCGGACAAGTTACTCCGATCTTTTTCAGAATCGGCTTCGTATTACGGCAATCCGGGAAATTGGAGCAAGCGAGGAACTTACCGTAGCGCCCCATTTTGTATACCATCTCATGCCCGCATTCCTCACAATCGATACCAGCAGGTTCATCCCGTATCTCGATTTTTTCCATTTCCTGCTCCGCTTTTTCCAATCTTGTGTCGAAGCCTTTATAGAATTCATCGATGATAGTGACCCATTGTGTCTTACCTTCCTCAACGTGGTCAAGATCTTCTTCCATCTTCACTGTGAACTCCAAATCAATGATCTCCGGGAAAAATTCCTCCAGAATATCAATTACAATTTCTCCTAGTTCTGTCGGTACGAAACGCTTGTTGTCGAGCGTTACATAGCCGCGGCGCTGAATTGTATCCAGTGTCGGTGCAAAGGTAGATGGACGGCCGATTCCCTGTTCTTCCATCGTACGGACAAGCCGAGCTTCCGTATAGCGCGGAGGTGGCTGTGTGAAGTGCTGGTTCGGTGTGATTTCCTCCGCCTTCACTGTCATGCCTTCTTCCAGATTCGGAAGCAGCCTGTCTTTTTCACTCTTGTTATCATCATTACCTTCCACATAAACCTTCATGAATCCCTTGAATTTAACCTTGGATCCTGTTGCCCGGAACTCTACACCCTCATTTACAAGGTGAACGGTCATTGTATCCAGGACAGCCTGTGCCATCTGACTTGCAGTGAAACGTTCCCAGATGAGTTTGTACAATCTGAACTGATCACGTGACAAGATTGCTTTTACACTATCTGGGTGCCGGTACGCAGACGTTGGGCGAATACCTTCATGGGCATCCTGAGCACCTTCGGTTTGTTTCGTTTTTGCACCTGAACCAAGGAACTCTTCGCCATACGTTTCTTTGATGTAATTGGCTGATTCTTCTTTGGCTGTGTTAGATATACGAGTGGAGTCGGTACGCATATAGGTGATCAGACCAGTGATTCCGCCTTCTTTTTTACCTAAATCAATTCCCTCATAAAGCTGCTGCGCCACCATCATTGTCTTACGAGCTCGGAAATTGAGTTTGCGCGCTGCTTCCTGCTGCAGGGAAGACGTCGTGAATGGAGCTGCTGGGTTTCGTTTACGTTCCCTTTTGTTCACTCTATCGACTTGGAAATCATTTCCGTTCAATTTTTCGAGAATCTCATTGACTTCTTCTTCGGACGCGAGGCCTACTTTCTCACCATCTACTCCGTAAAATGATCCTTCAAAACTGCTTTTTCCGGATTGGAAAGCTGTATCTATTGACCAGTATTCTTCTGGAATGAATTTCTTGATCTCGTTTTCACGATCCATAATCATCTTCACGGCTACAGATTGGACACGTCCGGCACTCAGGCCTTTCTTCACTTTCTTCCATAGCAGCGGGCTAATATTATATCCGACAAGTCGGTCTAGGATACGCCGAGCCTGTTGAGCATCAACCAAATCCATATCGATACTGCGCGGATGCTTGAAGGACTCCTTGATCGCATCCTTCGTAATCTCATTGAAGACCACACGACACTCAGAAGTCTCATCGATGTTTAAGCTATGCGCCAAGTGCCATGCAATCGCTTCACCCTCACGATCGGGATCGGCTGCGAGATATACTTTCTTTACTTTCTTGGCTGCACTTTTCAATTCTTTGAGCACAGGTCCTTTTCCTCGGATAGTGATGTAGCGAGGTTCAAAGTCTTCTTCTACATTGATACCCATCTGACTTTTCGGCAAGTCACGGATATGTCCCATGCTTGCTTTTACTTTATATTTTTTACCTAGATAACGTTCGATTGTTTTCGCTTTAGCTGGAGATTCCACGATTACAAGATAATCTGCCATATTGTTTCCTCCCAAGAGGTTTTCTTTTTCTGTTTATTTTTTATATATTGTCCGATAAATCTTCCCTATTATTAAATACTTATATTCCGTTTGTCAAACATAACTTGCTATATTTTGTAATAAAGCATACAGAAAAAAGCAAGTTTCTACTATATAAAGTGTATCCATTTCGACTTATTACGTTCCCATTCGTCAATCAGCTGACCCGGTTCAAAGATGATTCCGGCTCCTTCTGAAATCATCTGATGACAGCCTGCTGTCCGGTCCTCCAGAGGGTCTCCGGGTATAGCAAATACATCTCTTCCCTGTTCCAATGCATGCATGACGGTATGCATTGTACCGCTATGTTTTTTGGCTTCGACTACTAGGGTACAGAAACCGAGTCCACTGATGATTCGATTCCGTTCCGGAAAATGATGCTGCTGCGGATGCTGATCGGGATAATACTCACTGAGAACAAGCTGTGTCACTGCTAATTTGTCAAATAACTCCTGATTCGAACGAGGGTATATTTGACGTAAACCGCCTCCTAATACAGCTATTGTATTGCCATTACTGCGAATCGCTGCTTGATGCGCCATACTGTCGATTCCCTTTGCCATACCGCTGATAATTGTCCACCCGGCAGCAGCTAGCGGAGCTAAAAAATAAGCCACCTTATCGGCAGCAGCCTTCGTTGGCTGACGAGTGCCGACTACGCTGATTGCAGGCAGACTGCCAAGGAGCTCGATATTGCCAGCAGCATAAAGTACAAGCGGAGGATCAGGTATGTGCCTTAGAGCAGCTGGAAAAGCTTCATCAAAGCAAGTTAAAGTGCAAAAGGTCTGCATGTCCTGCTCCAAAGAGGTAAGATGTGTTTCGTCCTGCAGTTCGTGGAACAATGTAAGTGCAAAAGATTCGGGGAGCTGATAATAACTCATCAGTTCATGGAAGGATGAATGTAGAAGGTTGTCCAATCGAGGATCGAGTGTGAGGATACGCTGCATGACCTTACGCCGTCCCCGCAGCACTCGGTGCAGCAACAATAATCTTTTACGTTTCTCCAATTTACCACTCCTGTCTCTGAAAAAGATAAGAAAGCGGACCGAATAATCGGCCCACTTTCATCTTAATGCGTTTGACAGATTTCGTACAGTCCCTTTTCTTTCAGCACTTCAATCAAAGTTTCTCCCATAACTGCTGGCGTATTCGCTACTTTTACACCACAAGCTTCCAAGACTTTGATTTTTTCGTCAGCTGTGCCTTTTCCACCAGAGATGATGGCACCAGCATGGCCCATACGTTTACCTGGAGGTGCCGTTGCACCGCCGATGAAACCGACGACAGGTTTGTTCATATTTTGACGGATCCATTCGGCAGCTTCTTCTTCCGCTGTACCGCCGATTTCTCCGATCATGATGACCGCTTTCGTCTCTCTGTCTTCATTGAATGCTTTCAAAACATCGATAAAATCCGTTCCGTTAACTGGGTCCCCACCGATACCAACCGCAGTGGATTGGCCAATGCCAGCTTGTGTGAGCTGATGCACTGCTTCATACGTCAAGGTACCAGACCGTGATACAACGCCGATATGTCCTTTTTTATGAATATATCCAGGCATGATACCAATTTTGCACTCTTCCGGTGTGATGACACCAGGACAGTTCGGACCGATCAATCTTGTCTTCTTACCTTCCATCGCTCGCTTCACACGAACCATGTCCATAACTGGAATATGCTCTGTAATACAGATGACCAGATCAAGCTCCGCGTCCACAGCTTCTAAAATCGCATCAGCTGCAAAAGCTGCCGGAACATAGATTACTGAAGCAGTTGCGCCAGTTTCGTGTACTGCCTCTTTCACTGTATTATAAACAGGTACGCCTTCCACTTCGGTACCGCCTTTTTTTGGCGTAACACCGGCAACAATCCGGGTACCGTATTCAATCATCTGCTTTGTATGGAAAAGCGCCGTAGATCCAGTAATACCTTGTACGAGTACTCTTGTTTCCTTATTAATAAAAACACTCATGAATTTGTACCTCCCCCGTTAGTTTACAAGTGCGACGATTTTCTCTGCTGCATCTGCCATGGACGCTGCCGATGTGATGTTCAATCCGGACTCCTCGAGCAGCTTCTTGCCCTGCTCCACGTTCGTTCCTTCCAAACGCACGACAAGCGGAATTTCCAATCCGACTTGACGGGATGCACCAATTACACCTTCAGCAATAACGTCACATTTCATAATGCCTCCGAAAATATTGACTAAGATACCTTTGACATTTTGATCAGCCAGAATGATTTTGAAGGCCTCGGTAACTTTTTCAGTCGTAGCACCGCCCCCAACATCGAGGAAGTTAGCGGGATCTCCGCCGTAATGCTTGATAATATCCATCGTAGCCATTGCGAGACCCGCACCGTTTACCATGCAGCCGATATTCCCATCAAGGGAAATATAGCTCAAATCATGCTTAGAAGCTTCGATTTCTTTTTCATCTTCTTCATCCAAGTCGCGAAGCGCGACGATATCTTTATGTCTGTATAGTGCGTTTTCGTCAAAATTCAGTTTGGCATCAAGCGCCAATACTTGACCATCGCCAGTCGTAACAAGCGGATTAATCTCAGCAATGGAGCAATCCTTCTCTACGAAAGCCTGATACAAGCTCATCATGAACCCGACAGCTTTGTTCAGCGATTCTGGCGGAATATTAATAGCAAATGCCAATCTTCTAGCTTGGTAGCCAGTCAAACCGACAACAGGGTCGATCGCTTCCCGGAAGATTTTCTCCGGTGTCTCTGCTGCAACTTCCTCGATCTCTGTACCGCCTTCTTCAGACGCCATCATTACGATTCGGGATGTGCTGCGATCAAGAACAAGACCGATATAATACTCTTTCTGGATATCACAGCCCTCTTCGATTAGAAGTCGTTTCACTTCTTTTCCTTCTGGGCCTGTCTGATGCGTTACAAGCGTCTTGCCTAAGATTTCCTCGGCGTATGTACGAACTTCATCCAAGCTTTTCGCTACTTTCACACCGCCTGCTTTCCCGCGTCCGCCAGCGTGGATCTGCGCTTTGACAACGCATACATTTGTGCCCAGGCCTTGCGCCGCTTCCACAGCTTCCTCGACACTGAATGCCACTCTACCAGCAGGAACAGACACACCAAATTCACGCAAAACCTCTTTGCCTTGATACTCATGAATATTCATTCTGTACCCTCCCCGTCAGATTCCGTGCAAGACTATTGTAAACGATTTCTTCTGCAAAAGTCTACCAAAAACTATGGAAAAGACAGAATCTACATAAAACTTATAAGGACGAATAAAGAAGAGGATGCCTTTTTGCTGAAAATTTATGAAAATGCTTTCATAAGAGAATTTATGGAAAAAGCATCCCATCAAAGAGACGCTTATTTCCCTGCCTGCTTGTCTGCCTGGTAAATGAATGCAAAGACCTCTGCCACTGCCTCATAGAGATCCGCTGGAATCATCTCGTTTACTTCCAACTCCGCCAATAGACCTACTAAAGCCGGATCTTGCTGGATCGGCACACCATTATCCTGAGCACGTTTTATGATTGCCTCGGCAGTCAGGCCCTTCCCGCTTGCCGCAAGGACCGGCGCCTGCTTTTTGGCAGCGTCATATTTCAGGGCCGCTGCTTGCCGAACGTACCTTTTCTCTGTCATATGCGATAGTCGACACCTTTCTGTTCGGTATGTACAGCATGCAAGCTTGTATCAACATAGCTTGCTTCTTTTGCATTGTTGCTGATCGTATATTTTACAGAAGAAAGATGATAGCCGAATGTATTGAGTGCTGATTTTAGCTTTTGCTGAAGCGGACGCATGACTTGTTCTGCTTTCCCTTCTTCTGTATAAATATGCAGACTGACAGCCTTTTTCTGTACGTACATATCTACTACCATGTCATCGAGAAAAGGTAAATACAAATAAAACAAAATACGGCAGTGATCAGAAGATAACTGTCCGTCAGCTTCTTTTCTGCCCTCCAGCTCCATCAAAATATCTTTATCGAATCCAAACGGAGCGCCTGAAAGCTGAAGCTGGATGTAAGCCATTTGTTTATCATCCTGAACCTGAAGCAGCTGGCTTCCGGTAATTTGCTGAAGAAGCTGAGAGGAGAGCTCTGCTCTTTCACTACCTTGTGCTGCGTGCTGCAGGAGCAAACCTTTTAAAGGCAGATCCGTAGCATCGGCATCGTTTAAATCGTGTTCATATGAAAATCCAGTCTGCCTTACAATATCTTGGAGCAGATTTTTGAAAAAATCTCCATCTTTGCTTTGCTCATTCGTTTGTGTCACCTGGAGAAGCTGGAGTAATTCTGTACTCTTCGCTTGCAGCTGCTGGTTATCTACATTCCCTTTTGCCAGCTGGCTGTATATGTCTTGAGCCATTGGTGCTGACTGAAAGGGTTCCAAAGCTGTACGCAGACCGGTGATTATTTCATGAGGCAGCGACCGATCCGGAAACATACTAAGGAGCTGCCGGACCGTCGACAGCGTAGTCTGGAGGCTCTCTTGGGCAGCCGGAGATTGCTTACCGACAAGTTGCATCTCGGATATGAAACTATCAAGTGCTTGAGAAAACGGCAGTATACCTGTTGTTCTGTTAGATGAACTCCCAGATTCCTGAATTAACTGCTGCGGAACACTTCTGCCTACATCCATTTGCTTATCATATGCCAGCCATTCTCTTTGCCAGACAGTAAAGGATGGCACAGCAGCAGGTAAAGACGGGCGGATAGCTTGATACATATCCTGTTTTCCTGCTTGTGCCTCTTGGATAATCTGCTTTACAAGCTGCTGTTCATGCACTGCTGGACCAGCAGGCGCCAGTTTCCCGAGCATCTGTTGAAGTGGCGTTGCTTTATCACTACCGACTGGTACAGTATTGGTGAGTTCACGAAGGGAAGCTGTCATATCTTGTGTCTGTCGCGCCGTGATAGCTTGGAGGACACTTTCTGTTAAGGGCAGCTGCCGCTGAAGCATAAGCTGCAGCGCTTGTTTCCTTACTTCCACAGGCTGCAATTCTTTCTGCTGCAAAAGATTTAGTGCTTGTTTCAGCTGAGGCATCGTAAATGCAGTCTGCTGTTTCATCAAGCCTTCCACTAAGCTTGTATTCATTTTATTCGGTTTCATACCAGCAAGCTCAATTAACTGAGAAACATCAGCTTGGTTCCCAGCGGTTTGGGGCAAAACCTGCAATAAAGGACGCTCTCCTCCTTCTTTTACTTCAAACCAATAAGTACCTCCTGCAGTCAGTGATGCCTGCAATTCTGCAATAACTTGCTTGGCACCGATTTGCAGCAATGCTTTGTTATCAGGAAAAAACTTCGTAATCTTTCCGGTTACGACCTCCCCTGGCCTAAAGTTTCTTTCCTCTTGCGGCTGCTGAGCTTGCTTAATACCTTGAGAGCTTTGGATACTAAGGTGATGCATGATGTCACTTCCTTCTTAAACGCGGGAAAGATCTTTGACAGGAGCAAAGCTCAGTCGATGTAATGGGGTAATCCCTTGCTTACGCAATGCTTCCAGATGCTGCTTGGTTCCATAGCCCATATGATCTTTGAAGCCATAACCTGGATAGGCTGTATCCGCCTCTTGCATCATCCGATCTCTTGTCACTTTCGCAATGATACTTGCTGCTGCAATCGAAACACTGCGCTGATCTCCCTTGATCAAGGATTCATATGTACAAGACAATTCTGAGAGAGGCATAGCATCTACCAGCACATGGTCCGGCTGACATTCCAACTCATCGACAGCCTCCAGCATTGCTTGTTTGGCAGCTTGATAGATATTGATTTCATCAATTCTTTGGCTGGTTACGATACCTACTCCATAGGCAATACAAGTGTCGATAATTTGCTCATATAAAGCTTCCCTTTTCGCCTCGCTCAACTGTTTCGAATCATTCAAGCCTGCTATGTAGGCATCTCTTGGCAAGATTACTGCTGCTGCAACAACCGGACCCGCGAGCGGACCTCTGCCCGCTTCATCTATACCCGCGATATACTGCTTCCCTTTCTCGTAATAGGCGTTTTCAAAGCTGCACATATGATCGTATTGCTCGCGAAGCTCCTGTTCTTTCACTTGTTTCCTTTTATGGGCGTCCATAAGCTTCTGAACACCTGTACGATGATCCTCTTGCCAGGATGAAAGCATCTCCTCCGAATATGTTCCTTCCTGTAAGTGAGCTCGTATCTGCTGGATCGTCAATACATCTTTCATAAACAATCTCCCTTTTCTCTGTTTATCGGTTATGTAGACAAAAAATAAAGACATACATAAAAGAAATATGTATGTCCGTTTCTTACACTGTTGGTTTTTCGAATGTCACATTCGTAATCCGCTTACTGCGGAGATCCCGAATAATGATCTCGTACGTTTTTTCATAATTAATTTCACCGCCAGCTTCAAGCGCACCTCGGAATCGTCCGATATGGGTGAACATTTCGACTGTGTCCATGGAAATATCCTCTATCGCATATCTTTGTGCAACCTGCTTCGGATAGTGCTCTTTCAGATAGTTAAGAATAAACGTTGCTACTTCCTCCATTGGCAAAATCTGATCTTTGATCGTACCAATGGCAGCAAGCACTAAACCAACCTGCGGGTCTTCGAATTTCGGCCAAAGAATCCCTGGTGTATCCAGCAACTCGAAATCCTTCTTCACTTTGATCCACTGCTGCTGCGTGGTAACACCTGGACGATCGCCTGTCTTTGCAATTTTTTTACTTGCTAGCCGATTGATGAGTGTTGATTTTCCAACGTTAGGTATGCCGATAATCATCGCACGACCAGGCGGTGGATTCTGCACGCCTCTGCGCTTCCATTTTTCCCGTTTCGCAGCATGCATATCATGTGCGCGCTGGACAACACGCTGTATGTCGTTTTTCTCATCAGCATTGACAGAAAGAGCTGGTGTACCTTTTTCCTCATAATACCGGATCCATGCATCAGTAACCGATTTATCAGCCAAGTCTTTCTTCATAAGTACGACCATTTTCGGTTTGTCGCCCAGCACTTTGCGAAGCATCGGATTCTGTGATGCTTCTGGTGCCCTTGCATCCACCAACTCGATGACAAAGTCTACGAGCTTTAGTTTTTCTTCTACTTCTCTTCTAGCTTTGGCCATATGGCCGGGAAACCATTGAATCGTCACGAGAATATGTTCCTCCTATTTTGTCAGACCGATGCGATCAAGCGGCCAGAACGTTAGCTGTACTTTACCGACGATCTGATCTTCCGGTATTAAGCCGATGTATCTGCTATCGGTTGAATTTCTGCGATTATCCCCGAGTACGAGCACATAGCCCTCTGGAATCTCCTCGTAATTGCCCGGCAGATCTTCAAGAGTGAAATCATTCGTCAGGTTACCGCCATCTGCAAGCGCCTCTTTCTCACTGTCCAGATAAGGCTCATCCACGATTTCACCATTTATATACAATGTATCATCGATCATTTCGACATGATCTCCCGGCACACCAATCACCCGTTTGATGTAATCCTTCGATTCAGTAGCGTGAAAGACTATAATATCTTTCTGTTCAGGCTCACCGAAACGGTAGCTTATCTTATTCACTATCATAAAATCATTATCATGCAAGGTTGGCTGCATGGAAGGTCCGTCAACTACAATCGGAGCAAACAGGAACATCCGAACTACCACCGCAATAATGACAGCGATGATTAAAGCCTTCAGCCAATCTAGCCATTCATTTTTCTGTTTGGCCATCTATAAGCCTCCAATTGTCTACTAGATCTATTTGGTCTATATAGCAAAAAAAGAGCTTGACGAAGCAAGCTCTCTTTTCTGGTACTTAGCGGATTTCTTTGATACGAGCAGCTTTTCCGCGAAGTTTACGTAGGTAATAAAGTTTCGCACGACGTACTTTACCACGACGGCTAACTTCGATTTTTTCCAAACGTGGGCTGTGTACTGGGAAAGTACGTTCTACACCAACGCCTGAAGAAATCTTACGTACTGTGAAAGTTTCTGAAATTCCGCCGTTTTGACGTTTGATAACGACACCTTCGAATAACTGGATACGCTCACGTGTTCCCTCTACTACTTTAACGTGAACTTTAACCGTATCTCCGGGACGGAATTCAGGATGATCAGCGCGAAGCTGTTCTTTTGTAATGTCATGAATTAATTCCTGCATTCTGTTCAACTCCTTCTCACCAATGCTCATTCTCGTAAAAATACGACAGCGGAACATTGTAATATGGCGCTTACCGTTGTAAGCACAGCATTTAATATACCATACTTGGCTTATGAATTCAAAGTATTATTCAATCTTTTTGCCACTTTTTCACTTGATCACGTTCTTTGTCAGAAAGCTCTGCATCCGATAGAAGATCAGGCCTTCTTGTAGCTGTTCGGTAAAGCGATTGCTCCCGGCGCCAAGCTTCTATTTTACCATGATCACCAGAGGTAAGAACTTCCGGCACCTGCATGCCTCGGAAGTCGGCAGGGCGCGTATAATGGGGGTGTTCCAGCAGTCCTGTCGAGAACGAATCCTCAGGTGCAGAAGAAGCATTGCCCAAAACATCAGGCAGAAGACGGACAACACTGTCCATAACCGCCATCGCACCGATTTCTCCTCCGGTCAGTACATAGTCACCGATAGAGATCTCATCTGTCACAATGTTTTCACGGATACGTTCATCGTATCCTTCATAATGACCGCAAATGAAAATCAGATGCTCCTCTTTCGCCAATTCTTCCGCTTTCTTCTGGTTATACGGCTCACCCTGCGGACACATGAGAATGACACGAGGCTTGGCAGAGCCCTCTGTCACATGTTCAATCGCATCAAAGATTGGCTGCGGCGCCAATACCATACCTGCTCCGCCGCCATACGGATAGTCATCTACTTTTTTATGCTTGTTTGTCGTGAATTCCCGAAAGTTCACCAGATTCGGCTGAAAGGCTCCAAGCTCTTGGGCTCTTTTTAGAATGGAATGCTGCAGCACGCCTTCAAACATTTCCGGAAATAGCGTCAGAATGTCAATTCTCATAGATCCAGCAATCCTTCCATCGGTTCAATAACGATGCGTTTGCTTTCAATATCAATCTGTTTAACGACTTGTTCTATATAAGGCACTAGCAGATCCTTCTGCTTCGTACGTTGTACAACCCAAACATCGTTTGCGCCAGGGGACAGGATCTCTTTCACCTTGCCGAGCGCCTCTCCTTCAACTGTCTCAACTGTACAGCCGATAATCTCGTGGTAATAGAACTCATCCTCTTCCAAATCGCTGAGCTGATCCTCGCGAACTTTCAGGATACCACCCTTCAATTCTTCCACTTGATTAATCGTTGTATACCCTTGGAAAGTAAGCAAATCGAAAGTCTTATGCTTGCGATGTGTGTTTACAATCAGCTTTTGGGGCTTACTGTTTTCGTCCTGGTACCAATACAATTCTTCTCCCGGCTCAAAGCGTTCATCGAAATCCGTGATTCGTACGACCCGGACTTCTCCAGCTATTCCATGTGTATTGACGACTTTTCCTACATTATACATTTTTATATCCATAGTTTATCACCTTCATTATTCTATCCGGATGACAATGCCATCTTGGATGACGATTTTTTTCGATGCAAGCTCGTCCCATTTCATGCCTACTTCAACTTCAACAAGAGCTTCAACCTCTTGAATCATGATCTCACTGCCAATCGGCAGCACGTCCAGCTGCGAAAGCTGGAATGCGATCGTAGCCGCTTTTTCCTCTCGTTTCCGGATTTCTGCCTGGAAACGTTTGTGCACATCCTGTTTGGATACACCTTGTTTCTTTTCGAGTTTTCGTTTCTCGAACAACAGCTGTTGACACTCTTGGTCAAGTTGACGCGCTGTCTTTTGAAGACGTTCTCTGAGTGCTGTTTTGCTGGATTCAGTGATCACTTCATCGACGCGCAAGCTTCGGATTATCTTCATCGGACACCTGGCTTTCTGCTGGAAAAACTTTTTTTACATTGTAAAAAAGGGAAAGGTTTCCCTCTCCCTTTTACACTATGTCCAGATAAATGCGTTTTTTGTGATCAGCGGATGCAGCACGCAGCACTGCGCGAAAGGCACGAGCATTACGGCCGTCCTTGCCGATCACTTTGCCAATATCAGATTCATGCACCTGAAGCTGATAGATGACCTTATGCTGTTCTTCCCTTTGATGCACGACGATCTGCTCAGGAAAATCAACAAGCGGAGCAACCATCGCTTCAATGAGTGCTTTCAGAATCGATCAGCCCTTTACTTCTGGTTTTTTGAGTCGTGGAACTTTTTCAAGATTCCTTCGTTAGAGAAAAGGTTACGAACTGTGTCGCTTGGCTTAGCGCCTTTAGCCATCCAGTCCATCGCTTTTACTTCATCCAATTTAACCTCAGCTGGGTTAACTGTTGGGTTATATGTTCCGATTTGCTCGATAATACGTCCGTCACGAGGAGAACGAGAATCAGCAACTACGACACGATAGAAAGGGTTTCTTTTAGAACCCATACGTTTTAGACGAATTTTAACTGCCATGTTGTTGCACCTCCAAAATAATGTTTCTCACAAGATATGATTGTATCAGATTAAATAACCACTGTAAAGGGTTTTTACATTACATAAAAGGAAATTTCATTCCGCGCCCTTTTTTACCCTTTTGCATGTTCGTCATTTGCTTCATCATCTTCTTCATATCTTCGAATTGTTTCAGCAAACGATTGACTTCGGATACACTGCGGCCAGAGCCTTTTGCGATCCGTTTCTTGCGGCTGGCATTGATTAAAGACGGCTCCTGCCGTTCCTTGCGTGTCATCGATTGGATAATCGCTTCGACGTACACAAGCTGCTTCTCATCCAGCTGGACGTTCTTCATGTTCTTCATCTTGCCTGCGCCAGGAAGCATATCCAGAAGGTCACCAAGCGGCCCCATTTTCTTCACCTGACTCATCTGCTCGAGGAAATCGTCGAAAGTGAAGCTCATACTGCGCATTTTCTCTTCCAAGTCGCGCGCTTGCTTCTCATCGACGTTTTCTTGTGCTTTCTCGATTAGTGAAAGCACATCTCCCATGCCAAGGATACGAGAAGCCATTCGTTCCGGATGGAAGGCTTCCAGCTGGTCTGTGCGCTCTCCCATACCGACGAATTTAATAGGTTTCCCGGTTACAGCACGAATGGATAGTGCAGCCCCGCCTCGTGTATCACCATCAAGCTTCGTTAATACAACACCAGAAATATCAAGCTGGCTATCAAAGCTCTCCGCTACATTTACAGCGTCTTGACCTGTCATTGCATCTACCACAAGGAAGATTTCTGCAGGTTTGACGTTCGTTTTGATTTGTGTCAGCTCATCCATCAGCTTCTCATCTACATGCAAACGGCCAGCCGTATCAATGATGACATAATCATGATGCTCTTCTTTCGCTTTCTTGATCGCCTCATTAGCAATATCGACTGGGTTTGCTTCTGTCCCCATCGAAAATACCGGCAGGCTAAGCTGCTTGCCAAGTGTCTCTAGCTGATCGATAGCAGCCGGTCGATATACGTCAGCTGCTACGAGCAACGGATTACGGTTATGTTTCTTGCGCAAAAGGTTTGCTAGCTTGCCTGTTGTTGTCGTCTTACCCGCACCTTGCAAACCAACCATCATGATGACAGTCGGCGGTCTGTCTGCGACAGCAATCTTGCTCTGCTCGCCGCCCATAAGCTGTGTCAGTTCTTCCTGAACAACCTTGATAACCTGCTGACCAGGTGTAAGGCTCTCCATTACTTCCTGACCGATAGCTCGCTCTTTGATCTTGTTGATCAGCTGCTTCACAACTTTGAAGTTAACGTCTGCTTCCAAAAGCGCCAGTCGTACTTCACGTGTCATTTCTTTTACGTCTTGTTCTGTAACTTTACCGCGCCCGCGAATTTTCTGTATCGTACTCTGCAGTCGGTCGGCTAATCCTTCAAATGCCATGGAATCGACCTCCTAATCTAATTCTTTTATCTTTTGGATCAAGTCTTTTGCTCCGGACTGGCTGGAGTCCATTATTTCTTCCAGCTCATCCAGCAGCGTGCTCCTCTCCTTGAAGCGATCATAAAGATGCAGCTTTTTCTCATAGCTTTCTATCATCGCTTCTGTACGCCGGATATTATCATAGACTGCCTGACGGGAAACTTCAAATGTTTCCGCAATTTCTCCAAGTGACAAATCTTCCAGATAATACATTTCCATATAACTGCGCTGCTTTGGTGTAAGCAGTGCCTGATAAAAATCGAACAAATAGTTCATCCGAGTTGTTTTCTCTAACATGAGCCGCACCCCTTGTTAAGTGAAATGCCTTTACAAAATTGTAGCCAACCTAGTGCGCAGCTGTCAAGAAACTGCTATTCCGCCTGTTCCTCATCCTGCATTAAATCAGCGAATAGACCATATACAAAGGCATTTGGATCAAATTCCTGCAAATCCTCCATTTGTTCGCCTAGACCGACAAACTTGACCGGGATTTTCATCTCGTTCCGGATCGCCAAGACAATACCACCTTTAGCTGTTCCATCCAGCTTGGATAAAACGATACCAGAGACATTGGCTGTTTCTTGGAATGTCTTCGCCTGTGCAAGAGCATTCTGCCCTGTTGTTGCATCCAGTACGAGTAGCACTTCATGCGGTGCTCCTGGTACTTCACGTTCGATAACACGATGTACTTTGTTCAGTTCATTCATCAGATTCACTTTATTTTGCAAACGGCCGGCTGTATCACAAAGAAGTACATCTGCACCACGAGCCTGTGCCGCTTTAATACCATCATAGATAACAGCTGCAGGATCACTGCCAGCATTGTGGCGAATCACTTCTACACCAGTCCGCTCTCCCCATACTTGCAGTTGTTCGATCGCTCCTGCCCGGAAAGTATCTCCTGCGGCCATGACGACTTTCTTGCCTTCCTGCTTCAGCTTATACGCCAGCTTACCGATACTAGTTGTCTTGCCGACACCGTTGACGCCGACAAACAAATAAATCGTAAGTCCATCATCATTCATTTTTAGCTTCTGCGGCTGTTCATCTTCATCACCTTGGTATATTTCAACCAGTTTCTCAGAGATGACATCCTTCAGCTGAATACTATCCTTGATGTTCTGGCGTTTTGCTTCCATACGGAGCTCATCCACGAGATCCATCACTGTGTTCACACCTACATCGGAAGCGATAAGTACTTCTTCCAATTCCTCAAAGAAGTCCTCATCCACTTTTCGATAACGTGCCATCAAATTATTCATCCGATCAGAGAAGGAAGTACGGGTCTTTTTCAGACCTTCTTTGTACTTTTCAGGTGTTTGCTGATCTGTTTCGTTGCTTGTATTAGAGAATTTGTTTTTCAGTTTCTGAAAAAAGCTCATTTTGTTCTTCCTTTCTTATACCTTCACTAGTGCAGGCGCGTCTTCCAGACGGACAGAAACCAATCTAGAAACGCCGGATTCCTGCATCGTCACACCATAGAGAACGTCTGCTTCCTCCATTGTACCTTTTCTGTGTGTTATGGCAATGAACTGGGTCTTTTCGCTGAATTGCTTCATGTATTGAGCAAAGCGGCTGACGTTTGCGTCATCCAGAGCTGCTTCCACTTCGTCCAGGATACAGAATGGTACAGGCCTTACACGCAAAATGGCAAACAGCAAGGCAATTGCTGTCAAAGCACGCTCTCCGCCCGAAAGCAAACCTAGATTCTGCAGTTTCTTACCTGGCGGCTGCGCGATAATATCAACTCCAGTATCAAGCAGATTATCAGAATCGGTCAGCTTCAGCTCCGCGTGTCCTCCGCCAAAGAGCGAACGGAACACTTCCGTGAATTCTGTTTTTATTTTATTGAACACATCTTCGAACAGACGTTTCATTTCTTCATCCATTTCGTCAATAACGGCAAGCAAAGTTGATTTCGCCTGATAAAGGTCGTCCTTTTGTTCAGTAAGGAAGCTGTATCTTTCATTAATCCGGTCAAATTCCTCTATTGCACCTACATTGACGCTGCCGAGTTCCGAAATAGCACGCTTAATCAGCTTAACTTCAGTTTGGGCAGTTTCGATATCTTCTGCTCTACCAAACGTCGCCAATGCTTTTTCAAAGGTCAGGGAATAGCTTTGCTGCAAATTCATCAGACGGTTTTCCAGCTCTACATCCAAACGGTTCGAGCGGACTTCCTGATCTTGTACTTGCTGCACCAGATTCTGATGAAGACGATTTGCTTCTTTAACAGACAGCTCTTCTTGCTGCACCCAGTCATAGCGCTCCTGCCGTTCTGCTTTACGTTCCTCGATCAGTGTTGTTGTCTGCTGCTTGTGCTGTTGCTTCACTGTGATCAGCTCTGCAATCTCTTCCTCTGTCTGTCCTTTCTCACCAACTTCAGCCATTTGCTGCAGCACCCGCTGCTGTTCTTCATACTTCTGCTTCGTCAGCTCTAGCTGTTCTGTAAACTCACTGAGCCGCTGCTGCTGGTTTTCAAGCTTAGCAAGGCTTTCTGCAGACCGTATCTGGAGTGCCTGATGTTCTTCCCGTTTAATTTCCTTAGTCTGCTGCCATGCCTGGTGAGCTTCTGTCAGTTCACTAATCTCCCGTTGAATATCCTGGAGCTGCTGGTCCAAACCGGCAAGTTCTGCCTGGAGCTGCTCGATGCGTTTTTCCACTTCTTCTCGTTCTGTGTCATACTGCGCATTATCCTGGTCATACATAGTGAGATTATCATTGGCATGCATAAAGCGGATGCTCGTTTCGGTGAATGCTGCCTGGAGCTCCTGTTCCGCTTCCTGCAGCTGCTTCAAGCTATGTCGGGTTTCCTCTGCTGAAGTTTCCAATTGCTGAAGTTCTTCTTTCAGCTGCGCGACTTTACGTTCGAATACCTCCGTACGTGCCTGGAAATCAGACAGTTTCTCCGTGACTTCCTGCATTTCCTTTTCTCTTGTAAACAAAGATTGACTGTTGCGCTTTTGCGCTCCGCCAGTCATAGATCCTCCAGGGTTTACAACATCACCTGTCAGCGTAACAACGCGGTAACGTCTGCCAAGAGCAGCAGCAATGTCATTGGCATGCTGAAGGTCTTCTGCGATGACCACATTACCTAACAGGAAATCAACTGCCCGCTTGTACTGGGGATCAACCTGAATGAGATCTGCTGCAATACCGATGAATCCTTCCCGAGTGGAAGCATTGCCCAGTACATTCACAGGGATCTGTTTTGGCTGAATCGATGAAAGCGGCAAGAATGTCGCACGGCCGTTATGTGTCTGTTTCAGCCAATTGATTGCCTGACGGGCACTTGCTTCCGTATCGACCACGATATGCTGGGCTTGACCTCCAAGAGCTGTCTCCATCGCAGTGACATACGCAGATGGTACATCAATTAATTCGATGACAGCACCCTCAATTCCCTCGAGCTTTTGATCTTGGCGCGCTTTGAGGACTGCTTTTACCCCTTGGAAAAATCCTTGGAACTCCTCTTTCATCTCTTGCAGCATTTCCTGCTTGGAACGAAGCTTCTCAATATGCTGGTACCCGGTGTACAGCTTGTTCTGTGCTTCTTGATACTGCTCCCGTTTTTGAGCTGCTTCCATCCGAAGTGAATCTGCTTTCTCCTCAGCACGCTCGCGGCTTTCGGTAGCATCTTTGAGACTCTCAGACAATTGCTCTCTTTTTTCACTAATTTCATCACGATTCAAAACGACGTCTTTGTATTTTGTACGCTGACGTTCTTTTTTCGCATCAATACCAGTGAGCTGCTGTTTGAGTGAGTTAGTCTCATTCCGCTTAGCAGCTTGTTCATTCAGTAAATCGATATAATCGCTTTTCTTTTCTTCGATTTGTTCACTCAAATCTTCCTGCGTACGGGATAGCTGTTTGTCCAAAGATCGCAAGTCTGATTTAATTGCTTTGTTCTCTGTATCCAACGTAACCAGAGCTGCTTGCTCCTGGTCCAGTTGTTTCAACTGCTGCTCTAATGTGATTCCAAGCTGTTCAGTATCTTTTTCCAGCTTTTCTTTGTTTTCTGCAAGATGCTTGGAACGCTCATTCAAAAGCTGTTTCTTGCCTTCCAAATTCTCAAGCTCTTGTGTCACGATTAACAAGGAGGCTTGCAGTTCGTCAATAGAGGCATCCAGCGCATGTAATTCTGTCTTCTCCGACTCAAGCAGCTGTTCTTTTTCTCCAATTGACTGCTTCTGTACTTCAAGCTCACGTTTATTTACTTCAAGCTCTTGGAGAACCGCTTGCCACTCCTTATGTAATTGCTCAATCTCCGCAACTAGCAATCCGATTTCGACATCTTTCAACTGGGCTTTTTTCTCCAGAAAATCTTTTGCGATAGCAGCTTGTTCACGCAATGGTTCAAGCTGTCCTTCAATTTCATACGTAATATCTTCTACTCGGTTTAAATTCTCCTGCGTTTCTGCTAACTTATATTCTGCCTTCTTCTTTCGCTGCTTGTATTTTAAAACGCCTGCAGCTTCTTCGAAGATAGACCGCCTTTCTTCTGGTTTGGAGCTTAGGATTTCCTCTACCTTCCCTTGACTAATAATGGAGAAGGCTTCTCTTCCTAATCCAGAATCCATGAACAAGTCAATGATATCTTTCAGACGGCAGCTTTGGTTATTGATCAAAAACTGGCTTTCTCCAGAACGGAATACCCGTCTGGTCACACTCACTTCCTGATACTCCAGCGGTAACGTCTGATCGGCATTGTCCAATACAAGTGTCACTTCCGCTACATTAAGCGCTTTTCTCGTATCACTGCCCTGGAAGATAATATCTTCCATTTTGGATCCTCGCAGACTTTTTGCCGACTGCTCGCCTAATACCCAACGGATGGCATCGGTTATATTACTTTTCCCGCTTCCATTCGGACCTACCACTGCCGTTACACCTGGTACAAAATCAAGTGTCACTTTTTCGGCAAATGATTTGAATCCGACGGTTTCTAATCGTTTCAGGAACATACTCATTCTCCTATATTGAAAGCTTATCGCTTATTTCTGCATTATTAATGGTTTCTCTTTTGTTTTTAACTTATTTATTTTATCATAAACTAAAGGTACATAATAGGTATCAATTACGTCAAAGGAGGCTCGCCCATGAAGCTCGAACAGGCATCTGAGGAGAATTTGTCCATCCTCATTAATGGCATCGCCGACCGGCTTGTCGTCGTCAACCGTTCTATCATGCAGCCAGAAGACTACCAGATTGAGAAGTATGATGATATTAAGTTTTTATATGATCATATTGAATCAAAAGGACAGCTCAGTGTATCTGAGACAGAAGCATTTATCCAGGAGCTGGCGAACTACCGAAAATAAAAAACGGCGGAGGCTAACTTGCTCTCCGCCGTTTTTTCTATTCAGTTAAAGCTTCCAAAGCAATACGGGCAGCCTGCTGTTCTGCTTCCTTTTTGGTCCGGCCTACTCCTGTACCGACAAGTTCTCCCTGAACCTTCAGCTCTGCAACGAATTCACGGCTATGAGCAGGACCTCTTTCATCAACAATTGTATACGTAATCACTTTATCTTTATCCTGCTGAATAACCTCCTGCAGTCTGCTCTTGTAATCCATCGCATGTGAAAAAGCACCTTGGCTGATTTTTGGAAAGACGATTTTTTCGAAAAATCCGAGTACCACATCGAAATCCTGGTCGAGATACAATGCACCGACAAATGCCTCGAACACATCAGCTAACAATGCAGGACGTGTTCTGCCCCCCGTGCGCTCTTCTCCTTTTCCGAGCAGCACATATGTACCAAGATCCATTTCTTTAGCAAAGAGTACGAGGGATTCCTCTCTAACTATAGCAGCACGAAGCTTCGTCATATTCCCTTCCGGCATATCAGGATAATGCTTGTACAGAAATTGTGATACACCAAGCTCCAATACAGCATCGCCGAGGAATTCCAATCGTTCGTTATCCGTCTTCTTCAGGTGACGATGTTCATTCACATAAGATGAATGGGTCAAGGCATTCTGCAACAAAGCTTCATCGTGGAAATGGATTCCAAGCTTCTCCTGCAGTTTAAATAGGCTCATTCTGCTGTCCCCACTTTCCAATTGTTGTGATGATGCGGAGAAAGTCCCGCCTACAAAGTGACGGGACTTTCTCCTATGCATCATATTTAAATCTTACTGTTTGCTGTTTATGTAGTTTACAGCGTCGCCAACAGTAGCGATTTTTTCAGCATCTTCATCAGAAATTTCCATGTCGAATTGATCTTCCAATTCCATAACCAATTCCACAACATCAAGGGAATCTGCATCTAGATCTTCTTTGAAAGAAGCCTCTAGTGTTACTTTGGATTCGTCTACATCAAGACGATCAATAACGATTTGCTTTACTTGCTCGAATACATCTGCCATAGGAAATTCACCTCCCTTCGTTATTATAGGACATTTCGTCCCGGAAAACTACAGTTTTTTCATTGTATTACATTACCATGCCGCCATCGATATGAATCGTTTGACCAGTAATGTAATTGCTATCTTCTGACGCAAGAAAACGAACGACACGTGCAACGTCTTCCGGCTTTCCAGGTTTACCTAGCGGAATCATGCTTTGCATCGCTTGTTTCTGCTCATCTGTCATTTCATCCGTCATATCAGTTGTGATGAATCCTGGAGCAACAGCATTCACAAGAACGTTTCGCGCAGCCAACTCTTTGGCTGCAGTTTTCGTTAACCCAATGACTCCTGCTTTTGCAGCAACATAGTTAGCTTGGCCAGGATTACCGCTGACACCAACAATGCTCGCTACATTGATAATACGGCCAGCTTTTTGTTTCATCATTTGACGCGTTACTGCTTTCGTGCAAAGGAATACACCTTTCAAATTCGTCTGGATGACTGCATCGAAATCCTCTTCCTTCATACGCATAAGCAAGTTATCTCGCGTAATACCAGCATTATTCACTAGTATGTCCAAACTTCCGAATGCTTCTATAGTCTGCTTGACCATATCTTTTACGCTTTCTTCTTCTGCTACATTCGCCTGGATTACAACCGATTCCTGCCCAAGGGCACGGATTTCCTCTGCAACTGCCTCTGCCTTTTCTTTGCTTCCAGAGTAGTTTACCGCTACGTTCACTCCATTACGCGCAAGTTCTAGCGCGATTTCTCTGCCAATTCCTCGTGATGCACCTGTAACTAGTGCAGCTTTACCTGATAGCATTTATTCTTCCTCCTTGTACCACGTCAAGAACGCTTGCAGTGATTCGGGATCTTGTACATTGAACGTTGTCGTACGGCGGTTGATTTTCTTCACTAATCCGCTTAGCACTTTACCAGGTCCCACTTCGACAATAGCATCAAGTTCGTCATTTTTAAGCATATTGACAACAGTCTCTTCGAAACGGACCGGTGAGTACAACTGCTGCACGAGTAACTGCTCGATCTCTTTCTGATCTAGCACTTTTTCTGCTGTTACGTTTGCATAAACTGGAATCGATGCATCAGCTTTCTCGACGTCTGCAAGTACAGATGCGAACTCTTCCGCAGCTTGTTTCATTAAACGAGAGTGGAATGGACCGCTGACATTCAGCGGAAGCACACGTTTAGCTCCAGCTTCTTTCAAAAGCGGCTCTGCAAGTTCGATTCCTTTTTTCGTACCGGAAATGACAATCTGACCAGGGCAGTTGATATTCGCAGCATCGACAATTTCACCATGCTCTGTATCAACTGTTTGAAGAGCAGTCTTGATATCTTCCAAACTCAGGCCTAGCACTGCAGCCATAGAACCTTGTCCTGATGGATAAGCCTTTTCCATCAGCTGACCACGCTTGTTAACGAGTACAGCAGCTTCTTCTGCACGGAAAACACCAGCCGCAACAAGTGCACTGTATTCTCCTAAACTGTGTCCGGCTGTAACGACTGGTCTAACACCTTCATTCTGCAATACCTGGTAGATAGCAGCACTTGTCAGAAGCAATGCCGGCTGTGCATTTTCTGTCTTCGTCAGTTCTTCTGCCGGTCCCTCAAACATTAAGGGTGTAATTGGCTGCGGCAATAATTCGTCTGCCGCTTGGAAAAGACTTTTCACTTCATCATATTCGTTGTACATTTCCTGTCCCATGCCCACTGCTTGTGAGCCTTGTCCAGGAAACACAAAAGCTACTCGTTTCACTTAACGTCCTCCTCGTCTTTCTTTATGCTCTGGATTGTATCTTTGATAATTCCTGTTACATTATTTTCTGCCATTTGTTTTGTTTGCAAAATAGCAACTTGGATAGCGCGCGCATTGGAGGAACCGTGCGCCTTTACAAAAGGTGCAGCAAGGCCAAACAAAGCAGCACCGCCATATTCTGCATATTCTGTGCTTGCTTTAATTTCCTTCAGCTGTGGTTTCATCATAGCTGCTGCAAGCTTTGTCTTCGTGTTTTTCAAGAAGGCCTTCTTGATTGTCGAGAAGAACATCGACGCTGCTCCTTCTATTGTTTTCAGGGCTATATTACCGCTAAAGCCGTCTGTCACAACAACATCAAAATCTCCGGAAAGGAAATCACGGCCTTCTACATTACCAATAAAGTTTATTGGTGCATCACTGAGAAGCTCGAAAGCTTTCTTCGTAAGATCATTGCCCTTACCGTCTTCCGTGCCTACATTGAGCAATCCTACACGAGGATTTTTTATTCCGCGAACTTTCTCCGCATAGATGGAGCCCATTACGCCGTATTGTAATAGATGGTTTGCTTTGGCGTCAATATTGGCGCCGACATCAAGCAGGACAAATCCTTTTCCATCCACCGTCGGAAGAGTTGGCGACAATGCCGGCCGTTCGATGCCTTTAATACGGCCAACAATCATCAGCCCTGCTGTCATAATGGCACCTGTATTTCCCGCTGAAATACAAGCATCAGCTCGACCTTCTTTTACTTCCTGCGCAGTCAATACAAGAGACGACTGCTTCTTTCGCCGGATTGCCCGGACAGGTTCATCATCTGCTGTAATGTACTCCTCTGTATGTATGATCCGGATGTTAGCTGGACGGACCTCGCCAAGATGCGGTTCGATCATACTTTGATCTCCAACCAGTGTCAGCTCCAGGGATGCATCCTCTGTAGCTGCTAGCACGGCACCTTTTACTATCTCTTCTGGTGCGTTGTCGCCACCCATTGCGTCGATTGCAATTCGCATATCTTATTTCCCTTCCTTAACGCTCGAGCGGAACATCTCGAACGTACCTTTAAATACTTCTTCTTGATCAACAGCACTATCCACTTGGATGACCGTCCGCTTCCTGTCCTGACGAATGACTTTCGCTTTGGCTACTACCCGCTCATGGAGTTTCACCTGTCTGGTAAAGGTGATTTCCGAGTGGAAGGTGAGTGCGAACGGATCATCGATCAGCGCGACCGCTAAGGAATTGGCCTGCGCAAACAGATGATGCCCTCTGGCAATCTGGTTCCGTGTGAAAACATGCTCTGGTTTAATATCCAATATACTGATCGCCCGTTCATCCAGTTCTAAGTCAATGATTTCTCCGATCACTTCATCAATGTTAATGGATTTCACGGTTTCATCCCATTGGGAATGAGCGACGTGCTTAATCCGTTCCCGCAGCTCCGGAATTGTCAGTTCCATTCGGTCCAATCGGATTGTCTGAATACTGACAGCAAATTTCTTCGCCAATTCCTCGTCTGTAATGAACGGTGTTTTTTCAATCGTTTCCCGCAGTAAGTCCTGTCTGTCTTTTTTGCTTCTTCTCATTTCTCCACCGCCAAAATTAAGACTAGGTACTAAAAGTAATATATAATAGCAGACCAGAATTTGCAACAGCCGTTTTCAGTCGAGCACGTTCCCGTTCAGTGCAAACTCTGTATCCAACGCTTGCAATAAATTGCGATATGCGGGGTCATTTTCCATTCTTTCTTCTGCAATGATTTGCTCTGCATCTTTACGCGCTGTTTCCAGCGCTCGATAATCGTGCACCATATCACCAACCTTGAATTCCGGTATCCCGCTCTGCTTTTTCCCGAAGAAATCACCAGGACCTCGTAGCTGTAAATCTTGCTCAGACAGCTCAAATCCATTCGTTGTTTCTGTCATGATGCGCATGCGTTCTTTCCCAATTTCCCCTTTTGGTTCGGCAATTAATATACAGTAACTTTGTGCATCTCCGCGACCTACACGCCCCCGTAGCTGATGCAGCTGAGATAGCCCGAATCGTTCTGCATCATAGATGATCATCAGCGTGGCATTCGGAACGTTCACGCCAACTTCTACTACTGTGGTAGACACAAGAACTTGGGTTTCATTGTCGGCGAATTCCTTCATAACCGCGTCTTTTTCATCAGATGGCAAGCGTCCATGCATGAGCCCGACTCGAATATCCGGCTCAAAAACAGCAGCAAGCATCTGATGAAGATCGACGGCATTCTGGATGTCCAGCTTGTCCGATTCCTCAATCAGTGGGCTTATGACATACGCCTGATGACCGGCCGCGACTTCTTTCCGGATGAAATCCAGCACCCGATCTATCGTATTTTCCTTAACCCAATACGTTTCTATTTCTTTACGCCCTGCTGGCATCTCATCTATAGCTGATACATCCATATCTCCGAATGCAGTGATGGCCAGGGTCCGCGGAATCGGCGTAGCAGTCATGAACAGAACATCCGGATGAAGGCCTTTATCTCGAAGTGTCCGGCGCTGTGCAACACCGAATCGATGCTGTTCGTCAACAATAGCTAGAGCAAGATCTTTAAAATGTACTTCATCCTGAATCAGTGCGTGTGTCCCGACAACAATGTCTACTTCTCCATTTACAATCTGTTCGAGGACTGCTTTCCGGCGCTTGCCTTTGACACTACCAGTGAGCAGTGCTACTGTGGCAAAACCATCCAGCATACTAGTTAATGACTGGGCGTGCTGTTCTGCTAAAATCTCTGTCGGAACCATAATCGCACCCTGTTTACCTGCTGTAACTGCCGCATAAAGGGCAACAGCTGCGACAGCTGTTTTACCAGATCCAACATCTCCTTGTAAGAGACGGTTCATTCGGTAGGAAGAATGTAAGTCCCGCATAATATCCTTCAGCACACGCTGCTGGGCGTTCGTCAACGTAAAAGGAAGAGTGGCTACAAAAGCTTGTACCTGCTCGTGATCATAAGCTAAGCTTCCTCCAGCAGATGCTTCTCGTTTTTGTTTTCGGATAAATTGCATTTTCAGCTGGAACAATAAAAATTCTTCATATGTGAATCGTCTACGACCATGAGCCAGCGCCTGTCTGTCAGGCGGAAAGTGCATATAATGCAATGCTGTTTTTCGATCTGGCATTTTATATGATGTTAAAAATGACGCTGGCAGAATTTCCTCGATGTCTTCATCATACTGTTCCAGCGCCTGCTTCACGCTTTTTTGCAGTTGTCGAACCGTTACTGTACCTTTCACACCATAGACTGGCTGCACAGGAGTCAGCTCATCTGCTCCGCCAACCTTGAAGTTACTGACAGTAAGCTGCAGACGATGCTGATCCCATTTACCTGTCATCGTTACCTTTTTGCCCGGCATAAGCTGTTTCTGGGCAAATGCACGATTGAACATGATCGCCTTCACTGCAACGTTCTCAACCAAGAGCGTTACAGTTAGTTTGTTCTTTTTCCGTCCGTAATATTGCACTTGAGCCGGTGAGGCTATTTCACCTTCAATCGTCACTTTATCATCATGAATCAGTTCAGCTAACGGCTGGACATCGAAGACATCATACCGATACGGCAGATGAAAAAGGAGATCTTCGACTGTGAAGATCCCCATATTCGCCAATCCTTCCGCAAGCTTTGCACCGATTCCCTTGACTTGATCAACCGGTTGCTTTAACACATTCCTCACTCTTTCCCTTTCGTTATCCCATAAATCATATCGGCCAATCTGCGCCCTGTCGGCGTGGCAGCCAGACCACCCTCTGCAGTTTCTCGAAGGGCTGATGGCATACTCTTACCGATCCGGTACATAGCCCCAATTACCTCATCGCAAGGTATTCTGCTTGTAATTCCAGCAAGTGCCATATCAGCTGATACGATTGCATTAGATGCTCCAGCAGCGTTTCGTTTGATACACGGCACTTCTACCAGTCCAGCAACTGGATCACATACAAGTCCGAGCATGTTTTTTAACGTAATTGCAAATGCTTCGGCACTTTGTTCTGGTGTACCGCCAGCCATTTCCACGACAGCTGCACTAGCCATCGCCGCTGCAGAACCTACTTCCGCCTGACAACCACCTTCAGCACCGCTGATAGATGCATTGTTAGCCACAACGAATCCGAAAGCTCCAGCTGTAAATAAGAAATGCACCATTTGTTCCCGGGTAGGATTCAATCTTTCTTTAACCGCGAAGAGAGCTCCTGGTACACATCCGGCACTGCCTGCAGTCGGAGTAGCACAAATCATCCCCATTGCAGCATTGACTTCGTTCGTCGCCACCGCTTTACTGACAGCATCTAAAAGCAGATGACCAGAAAGCGTGTTGCCCTTCGCCATATATTGCTGAAGTAATACAGCATCATTTCCTGTCAAACCAGAATGGGATGTAACCCCCTTTAATCCGCGTTCTACTGCTTCTTCCATGATTTGCAGGTTCCGTTCCATCTGGCCCATGACTTCCTCACGGGAACGCTGATGTATATCCATTTCCTGGCGGATCATCACTTCTGAAATAGATATACTGTCTGCATTCGCTTGTTCAAGCAATTCCGCTACATTGCGAAACATATTCATTCCTCCTGTTTAATTCATCAAGCGGGATACACGGTTGATGTGCGAAGCTTTTTCTAAAACCTGCATCACATCATCATCCACGTTTTGATCCGTCTCGATTACCATAAGCGCATCCTTCCCGACATCCTTCCGGGAAACTTCCATATGCGCTATATTTATCTCGTGCTGCGCTAAAATTTGAGTCACGGAAGCTATCGCGCCAAAACGATCATTATGCATGATCAAAATAGCGGGCTTATTACCTGACATACGCAGTTCAAAGCCGTTTAGCTCTGTGATCTCTACTTTTCCGCCGCCGATAGAAATACCGACCAGCTCCATGCTGCTGTCTTTTGTTCCCAGCTTAATTCTTGCTGTATTTGGATGTTCCGTAGCAGCTGTATCTTCAATGAATTCGATTTTCATATTATGTTTTTCGGCTGTTTCCAATGCGAACCTGATTCGATCATCATCTGTATCATAGCCAAGCAGACCACCAGCAATAGCTAGGTCCGTACCATGACCGCGATACGTTTTCGCGAATGATCCATACAGATGGACCGTAGCCCAAGTCGGCTCTATTCCAAAAATGAGTCTTGCGGCGCGGCCAATACGGGCGGCCCCGGCAGTATGTGAACTGGATGGACCGACCATGACCGGTCCGATAATATCGAATACGGATTGATATTTCATAGGCTCACTCCTTCTTCTTCTATTTTAGCATGTATCACACATATGTTCCTACTGCAACCAATGAAAAAAGCTCCCGTCAAGGAGCTTTCTCCATCATTATTCAACTGCTACCAAGTACGTGTAGACAGGCTGATTTCCTTCATGAATCTCCAATTCTGCTTCAGGGAATGTTCCTTCAACAAAATCCTCCAAGCGATCATCAGTTTCTTCCGCGTCTTCACCGCGAATAACTGTTATCAATTCATCTTCTTCACTGACCATTTGCTCAAGCAGCAGCTCCAACGCTTCTTCTGCGTCAGAAGCAGCTGCTATGATTTTGCTTTCATGAATAGCAATGAATTGACCTTCTTTTATTGATACGCCTTCGATTGTCGTATCACGAACAGCATGTGTCACTTGTCCGGATTTCACTTGCGAGATTGCATCTTTCATAGCTTCAGCGTTGCTATCTGGTGACTGGGTAGCATCAAAAGCAAGCAATGATCGCATACCCTGCGGTATCGTCTTTGTTGGAACTACAAACGACTGCACCTCTGCCATTTTAGCTGCCTGCTCAGCAGCCATGATGATATTCTTATTATTAGGCAAGATATAGACGGAATCTGCGTTAGCTGTTTTAATGGCGTCAGCAATGTCCTGGGTGCTTGGATTCATAGTCTGTCCGCCTGAGATGACGACATTTGCTCCAAGGTTCTCAAACAATGCTTTCACACCTTCACCCATTGCAACTGTCACAATGGCGTGCTGATTGCGTTCCTTCTTTTCTTTATTACCAACAATAGCTGCATGCTGTTCACGCATGTTTTCTATTTTCATATTGATCAGACTGCCGAATGCTTGACTGTATGTCATCACTTCACCAGGATACTCGGTATGAATATGCACCTTTACGACATCTTCATCAGCTACTACAAGCAAGGAATCCCCGCGTCCGTCCAATTCCTCTCGATAAGCCTGCTCATCAAAAGGGTTCTCCTGAAGCTTGTCTGCTTCTAATTTAACCATAAATTCCGTGCAATAGCCATATGTGATATCAGCTGTATCCAAGAAATCCTGCGCTTGCTTGTGATGCTCTGCACTCACGAGATTCTCCATCTTGCCATGCTGCACCTCTACAGGCAGCTCTTCTCCTGTCAATGCTGCAAGAAAACCTTCATAAACAGTAACTAAGCCTTGACCACCGCTATCTACAACACCGACTTCCTTCAAAACAGGAAGGAGGTCAGGCGTGCGACTGAGGCTTTCCTTGGCAGCTTTCACTACATATCTGAATAACTCTATTGGATCAGCTTCAGTTTTTGATTTTTCTACCGCAGCGGCTGCAGCATCCTTCGCTACAGTAAGAATCGTCCCTTCCACTGGCTTCATGACGGCTTTATAAGCCGATTTGACACCAGCATCCAACGCATTAGCAAGCTTGCCCGCTGTCAGATCCTTTTGCCCTTCCAATGCTTTGGCAAAGCCACGGAAAAGCTGAGAGAGAATGACACCAGAGTTTCCCCTAGCTCCCATCAGCAGACCTTTGGCAAAGGCCGCAGCAAGCACACCGACTTCTTCGCTGTCGGTATCTTGTACAGCTTTTGCCCCAGACGTTATTGTCAAATTCATGTTTGTACCTGTATCGCCATCCGGCACGGGAAATACATTCAGCGCATCAATCGTCTTAGCGTTATTCGCTAGATGATGTGCACCTGTCAGAAGCATCCCCGCAAATGTCTTTCCATCCACATTTCCAACACTCAAACTGTTTCCTCCTTAAATCTGCCGGCTATCTTAGTCTGCAGAAACACTGACGCCTTGTATATAAATGTTCACAGAGCTCGTCAGTACGCCCAATGCCCGATCCAATGTATATTTCACTTGGGACTGCACATTATGTGCAACCTCGGATATCTTCGTTCCATAACTTACAATAATATGTAAGTCGATCTGGACTTTGTTGTCCGCCTGGGTTACAACTATCCCTTTCGAGTAGTTCTCCCTGCGAAGAATTTCTGCTATGCCGTCACGTAATTGATGTCTGGAAGCCATACCAACGATGCCATAGCATTTTTCCGCGGCACTTCCAGCCAATGTTGCGATCACATCCGTTGAGATCGTGATGTTTCCATCTTCTGAAGTCAGATGAAGGCTCATACGGCTCCTCCTAACGCTTATCAAATATATTCCTACTATACTATATGGTAGCGCTATTTGAAAGCGGATTAAAAATAGCCCTTTTTACAATGCCAGCTAAACAGTTTACTGTCAAGTAATTTTTCTTGATATATTTTTGTTAGATTATTGCATTACGTGCCGAGTTGTGATAAATTTGTTTAGTGTTACAAACTAACTCGTAATATTAGGAGGGATAACATGGGACGCAAATGTGTAATCACAGGACGTACTACTCGTTCTGGTAATGCTCGTTCTCATGCCATGAACGCTAATAAACGTACTTGGAAAGCAAACGTTCAAAAAGTTCGCATTCTTGTTGACGGTAAACCGAAAAAAGTTTACGTTTCAGCTCGTGCACTTAAAAAAGGTAACATCGAACGCGTATAAATAGCATTTCTAAAATACTTTTATGGTAGCATTCGCATGCGACAAAAAAAGCACCCTTTCTCGAAAGGAGTGCTTTTTTTGTGCTAATCTTTTTTAAACGTTCCGATAATGACGCGGACGAAGCCACCGATGAACCTCGGGAGTTTAAAGGTATAAAATTTCATAAGATCCCCTTCCTCCTTTTTCCTAAGCAGCCTAACGCTGTAGCTTTTAAACATCCTTGCTCTTTATCATTATTACTATGCCTGAAGCAAATGAATAAGTACCATATTGTGCAACAAGCTCATTAGAGATGGACAATGTTTCTCCCCAATGGATTGAAGCATCTGTTAAAGGATATTTAAAGCCAGTCAAGGTTAGACCAGTAACTTGCTCAGAGAAGGAAAGAAATGATATATAACGGTATGTATCATCTTGTTCTATCCGGTATGTACCAGGTCGATGCAAACGGATATTATTCTGCCAGTCGATGATGACGGCCTGCTCGAAACTGTCAAGCAGCCGATAAAGCATCTGAATGTTGATTAGTTCATGATCAAGTCTTCCGCCAGTTACCCCATACACCGCCACATCAGCGGCGCCCATTTCTTCTGCTTGCCGGATGGCAAGTTCGAAATCCGTTTCATCTTTTTCAGGCGGATATACCAGTACCTGATCTGCGTATCGACGAATCGTAATCAATTCTTCTTCCGACACAGAATCAAAATCACCAACTGCTACTTTCATTCGGATACCAGCAGATGCCAGCGCTAGTGCTCCCGCATCTGCTCCAATCCATATATGATGATGTTCAGAATGTAAATCCGGCAGTCTTCCCGCACCGCCGACAAGCCCGATACTAAGCTTGGTATTCATGCGTCATTCAGCTGCTTCCCGGATTGCCGCGATTGCAGCAGCCCGATCTTCCTGATTATAGACAGCACTTCCGGCAACTAGCACATCCGCACCGGCATCTGTACATAGTCCTGCTGTTTCGATATTCACACCGCCATCAATCTCAATTTCAAAGTCGAGTTCGAGTGCTTCTCGAAGCCTGGATAGCTCTTCTACTTTTTTCAACACGGAAGGAATAAATCGCTGGCCGCCAAAGCCTGGGTTCACCGTCATCAATAACACCATATCCACCTCTGGCAAAATCTCTTCAATCAAGCTTACTGGAGTGGCAGGATTCAATACAACACCAGCTTTTACTCCTTGCTCCTTAATCATCATGATTGTACGGTGCAAATGAACGCAAGCCTCTTGGTGAACTGTAATAATATCCGCTCCAGCCTTGATGAATGCTTCAATGTACTGATCCGGGTTTTCGATCATCAAATGTACATCGAGGGGCAGCTTTGTCACAGGACGAATCGCCTCCACGATAAGAGGACCGATTGTGATATTTGGGACAAAATGACCGTCCATGACATCGACATGAATGTAGTCAGCTCCGCCTTTTTCTACATCTCGAATTTCATTTGCCAAATTGGCGAAGTCAGCTGAAAGAATAGATGGTGCGATTTTCGTCATCATTAATACCTCGGCTTTCTCGATTTAATTTCATCTAGGAACTGCAGATAATGTGTATAACGATATTCAGGAATATCTCCTGCTTCGACCGCTAGTTTAACCGCACATTTAGGTTCCTTGTGATGCATACAGCCTCTGAATTTACAGTCGTCTTGACGTTCCCTGAATTCAGGGAAACAAGATGGCAGCTCTTCAGCTTCCAATTCGGTAAACTCCAATGAGCTGAATCCAGGCGTATCCGCAACAAGACCCCCACCGATTGGTATAAGCTCTACATGTCTTGTTGTATGGCGTCCGCGTCCTAGACTTTCGGATATCTCATTTGTTTCCAGGTCCAGGCGCGGATCAATAGCATTCAGCATCGAAGACTTACCCACACCTGACTGACCTGCGATAACTGAGATCTTATCTTTCATGTGCAGCTGCACTTGTTCTAAATTCGTTTCTTCTTTAGAGGATAACATCTCAACGGAATAGCCGATCTGTTGATAATCCTTTTTGAAAGCTTCGATTCTGGACATTTGATCCGCTGACAGCATGTCCATTTTCGTAATGAAAATAACTGGCTCGATAGCTTTTGACTCTACTAATACAAGAAAGCGGTCAAGCAATGCTGTACTGAAATCTGGCTGAGCTGCTGATGTTACGATGATCGCCTGATCTATATTGGCAATCGGGGGCCTGACTAGCTCATTCTTCCGTGGACGAACATCCAGCACATAACCTTCTTGCTTTGTCTCCGCTTCGAATTCCACTTGATCACCAACCAGCGGTGTTATTTTCTGTTTGCGGAATACACCTCTGCCACGGCATTGATAGGTTTCTCCGTCTTCTGTAAGCACATAATAGAATCCACTCAGTGCTTTCATAATCTTACCTGATGGCATTTATTCACCTTCCCTGTCTTCATACGGAACCGTTTTTTCTAAAACAATTTCATCATCACGCAATACACGATATTCAGCTTCTCCGCCAGCAGGTATACTGAGTGTAAGCGTAATTTCCTCATCTTCTGTGATAGCACGTTCATCATAGAGCTCTGTCACATCATGGTCTGCGTCACCCACATAAATCTGAACTATCTGAGGGATAGGATCTTCCTGTGTTTCTTCGGTCTGTTCGTCTTCGCCTGTCTGTGCATCAGCAGGCTCGTAAGGAACAGTAAATGTAACCGTGTGCGTCGCAGGAGGCAAATTCTCCGGGCCAGTTGATACGTACAGATCGACACTGCCATTTTCTTCAATCGATTGTCCTGAACCCGGATCATGCCGAATTACAACACCCTCTTCGACTTCATCTGACGGCTGTTCAATGAAATTGCCATCCAAATCATTTTTATCTAAATAAGATTGTGCTTCCTCTTCCGTCATACCTGTCAAATCTGTCAATGTCACCGCTTCTGGCCCTTTGCTCACTTCAAATATGACCGTTGTATCCTCCGGAACCACTTTTGTTCCTGCTTGAGGCTGGATTTGGGAGATGATTGTACCAACAGGTTCATCAGAGAATTCCTCGTAAGATCGTACATTCTTATATCCCTTATCATCCAATAGTTTTTCCACTTGGGAGAATGTCTTGCCCTCGTAATCATCAAATTCTTCTTTTTCTTTGCCGATACTTGTATAAACCGTCACACTGGAGCCTTCCTTAATCTTACTGCCTGCTGAAGGATCTGTCTTGACGACGCTCCCCTCTTCTACCGTATCAGAGGCGGTTGCTTCCCGTTTTACGTGCAAATCAAGGTCGGACAGCTTATCGACAGCATCTGCATAGGAGTCACCTCTAACGTCGACCATTGTCACTTCTTTCGGCGTGGTTGCAAGTACAATTCCTATTCCTGCACCTGCAAGCAATACGAGAATGACCGTTATCCATATAAGCACTTTCCACCGTTTCTTCTTCTTTTTCGGCTTTTTCTGCTCTTCTTGGTTCGGTGGATTCGTATGACCGTTATGTACGATCGTATCAGCTAACGATGCTTTGTTCAGATCCTTCTCTGAAATAATCGGGATCGCTTTTGTAGTATCGCCATCTTCCTTAGGCGGAGCATAACGCTCTTCGTTTGCCCTGGAGGGATCCAGACATGTTTCCAAATCTGTCTCCATATCATATGTGCTCATGTAACGGTAAAAAGGGTCCTTCGTCGTGGATTTCAAAACGATATTCTCGACACTTTGCGGAATATCGCCAGCCCAGCGTCTGACAGATGGCGTGTCAGTTTGTAAATGCTTTAAAGCAATACTGACTGCAGACTCACCTGAGAATGGAAGACGACCGGTAAGCAATTCGAACATGACAATACCGAGGGAATAGACATCGGACTTCTTGGTAGCTATACCTCCCCTTGCCTGTTCTGGTGACAGATAGTGCACAGAGCCTAGCATAGCATTCGTCTGGGTCAATGACGTTGCACTCAACGCAGTAGCTATACCGAAGTCAGTCACTTTCACTTTTCCGTAATCATCAATCAGGATATTCTGCGGTTTGATGTCACGATGAACGATTCCGTTTGCGTGTGCGTGTGAGATCGCGGAAGTGACTTGTTTCATAATATCGACTGTATCAGGCACCACGATGGAACCATGAGTCTGTATGTATTGCTTCAATGTCATTCCGCTGACATATTCCATGATCATATAGTAGATGCCATCCTCATCTCCCACATCATAGATCGTGACGATATTCGGATGTGAAAGACTGGTTGCCGCATGGGCTTCCCGATGGAACCTTGCAATGAATTCATCATCGTTTGCATATTCCAGCTTCAGGACTTTAATGGCGACTTCGCGATCGAGGATGATATCCTGGCCAAGATAGACATTTGCCATACCGCCTCCGCCGATCAGACGGTGAATTTCGTACCGTTCATTCAGCGTACGTCCTTCGAGCATGCTATGCACCCTCCCGGACAGGTGTATCAGCCAAATCGGCAATGATTAAGGAGATATTATCTTCCCCGCCTCGCTCATTGGCAACCGTCACGAGCTGCGAAGCGATATGTTCAATCTCTTCTCCAGATGTGAGGTACTGCAAAAGCTCCTGTTTATCGAATTTATTTGATAGCCCATCTGAACACAATAGCAGACGATCTCCAGCTTCCCAAGTGATTGACACAAGATCCATTTCCACATCTTGATCCGTTCCGAGTGCGCGCAGCAGGACATTTTTCCGGGGATGGTGCTCGGCATCTTGTTCTGTGATTTCACCAGATCGGACCAGTTCATTTACAAGAGAATGATCCTCTGTCACTTGCTTGAATCCTTCTTCATTAAGCAAGTAGCAGCGGCTATCCCCAATATGGGCAATTGTTACAAAATCATTTGTACATACTGCGGCGACAATCGTCGTCCCCATACCTGCCAATTCTTCACTTTGTCGTGATTCTTCATATACTCGCAAATTAACATCTTTGATTGCTTGCTTGATAGCTTCTTCTGTCCTTTGCGGAGAATCGAAGGAATCAGCAGTTTCCCACCAATTGCGTAGATGGGAAATAGCTAGCTGACTGGCGACATCACCTGCTTTATGTCCACCCATACCATCGGCAATGACAGCAAGATATTGTTCATTAGAATTGGAAAATACCCCGCCTGCATCTTCGTTATGACTTCTGATCTGACCACGATCGGTAATGAAAAAACCTCTCACGCTTCTCACCTCATCTATATGCAGTCTGTTTTGCTGCTCCAAATTTATCCTACCACATTTCTTACCCTTTTCTAACAAGTCGGACAAGGAAAAAGCCATCGGTATCAAAATCCTGCGGGAATACTTGCAAACCAGCATCGGTAAGACCTGGGGCTTTCTTAACTGCTTGCGGCAAATCAGCCTGGAATGCTGGATCTACTTCAAAATCCGAATGCTGCTCAAGAAAAGCACGGACAACTTGTTCATTTTCTGCTTGATCCACTGTACAAGTACTGTAGACTAGCTTTCCGTCTTTTTTCAAAAGCGGCGCTACCTGTTCAAGCAGATCAGCCTGAATGGAAGCAAGTGATAAAACGTCTTGTTCCGATTTATGGTACTTGATATCTGGTTTTCCTCTGAGTACGCCCAATCCAGAGCAAGGTGCATCAAGTAAAATACGATCGAAACTCTCTGGTTTATGCCGCTCATGCAAGTTTCGTGCATCTGCCTGATCGGCTTCAATGATTGTCAGCTTCAGCTTCTCAGCATTCTGCTGTACCTGTTTCGCTTTCTTGGCATGCAGATCATACGCATAAAGCTTGCCCTCATTCTCCATCGTTTCTGCAATATGTGTCGTCTTTCCTCCCGGTGCACTGCATGCATCCAGCACAGTCATACCGGCTGTTGCATCAACCATCTGACCTGCTAACATACTCGTCTGATCTTGGACAGTCACTTGATTGGAAAGGAACAAATCACTTTTCAGGATGTTCCCATCTTCTACGATGATTCCTTGCGGATTGATGCTGGAAGGACGGACAGTAAACCCTTGGGACTCCAGTTCTTCCATCGCTTCATCTCGTGTAATCAGCATTGGCTGTACGCGCACACTTATTGGTTTCTCCACTTGGTTTACGGCACACATTTCGCGGGCTGTCTTCTCTCCATATTGCGAAATCCAGCGCTCGACAAGCCATTTCGGGTGACTCGTTTCCAGCGAGATACGCTCGGCTGGGTCTTGGATGTCATCCAATTTAGGGAAACCTTTTCGTTGTGCATTACGCAGTACAGCATTCACAAGCGACGCGATACCTTTATGGCCCCGCTGCTTCGCAATTTCAACGGATTCGTGGATGACAGCATGATCAGGCACTCTGTCCAATGCGTACATTTGATAGAAAGCGGATAATAAAAGCCATTTCGCCCATGATTCCAATTTTTTTGATACAAAGTTACGAAGAAAATACTCTAATGTCAGTTTATAAGATAATGTTCCATAGACGATTTCGGTTAGCAAGCCTGTATCTCTGCTGTCAAAACCCTTATTCCGGATCGTCTGATCCAACAGCAAATGACTGTAGCCGCCCTGATCTCCAATACGAGATAGCAATGTGACAGCTGTATCACGGAGTTCATACTTCTTCATGCTCGCCCAACCTTTCTCCAGCTTGCATTTCTTTACCGACACCGCGCAGATAATCTGCTGCAGTCATTTGCTTTTTACCTGCTGGCTGTACCTGTGTTAATTTGACTGCTGTATTGTTTCCGCAAACTACGATAATGCCATCGGCTTCAATGCTAGCAATCTCACCTGGTACTCCATCATATTCACGATCCAGAAGTTCACTCCACCATATCTTAAAAGGCTTGTCCATGTACGTTGTAAAAGCCACCGGCCATGGATGCATACCTCTGATATGATTGAAAACTTCCCAGTTTGAACGGTTCCAATCAATTACCTCTTGCTCGCGTTTGATTGTTGGAGCAAATGTAACCTTCTCTTCGTCCTGTTTGATTGGATTCACGCTGCGAGAAAAGATATCTGGAAGAATATCATGAACCATTTCCGCTCCAAGCGTTGCTAATTTATCATGCATCGTTCCTACATGATCCTGCATTGTAATAGGTACCGAACGCTGCAGCAGCATATCACCGGCATCCAGTTTCTCTACCATATACATGATAGTAACGCCAGTCTCAGCTTTCCCTTGCTGAATAGCATAATGGATCGGAGCACCGCCGCGAAGTTCTGGCAGCAAACTAGCATGAACATTGATAGATCCGAATTGCGGATAATCAAGCAGCTCCTTCGGCAATATTTGCCCAAAAGCAGCCGTTACGATCAAATCCGGCTCATAGGAAAAGATTTCTTCATAACTCTGCTTGATTTTTTCCGGCTGATAAACCGGTATTCCATGCTTGAGAGCTTCCTCCTTCACAGGTGAGCTGGTGAGGATTCGCTTGCGGCCTTTCGGGCGATCAGGCTGGGTGACAACGAGCACCACCTCGCAATCTTCCTCTGTCAGCTGTTTAAGTACGGGTACTGCAAAATCTGGTGTACCCATGAATACAATTCGTTTCATTCAAAAAAGCTCCTTTCCTACATGAGCGAATACGGCTGTAAATCAACGTGTATTTGCAAATCTTCTTTTTTCCGCGCATCTTCGTAGTGATGAAGGATTCTCCTGATCACATCCCGAAGGTTCGGTTCGTTTTTGTATTTTACCATGCACTGGAAGCGATATCTATCTTTGATCCGCGCCAGTGGCGATGGCGTAGGTCCAAGTATTCGGACCTGATCGGACAGGTGCTTCTGGAGCAGCTGAACAATCGTCTGTGTCGTCTGCATTGCTTTTACCTGGTTCTGGTGACTGACCGTCAATAGAGCTAGATAATAATAAGGCGGATATTGAAAGGCTCTGCGTGTTTGCATTTCCGTCTGGAAAAATGGACGATAATCCCCTGCTGCAGCAAGTTCAACACTGTAATGTTCCGGAGAATATGTCTGGATGATGACTTCCCCAGGCAGACTGTGTCGACCAGCTCGTCCGCTCACCTGTGTCAGCAACTGGAACGTCTTTTCTGCGGCACGGAAATCAGGCAAATGCAGCATAGAGTCTGCTGCCAGGACACCTACAAGCGTCACTCTTTCGAAATCCAACCCTTTTGCAATCATCTGGGTACCAAGCAGTATATCCGCTTCGCCTCTGCCAAATGCTCCAAGCAGCTTTTCATGCGCACCCTTCCGCCTTGTCGTGTCAACATCCATTCGAATGACACGGGCTTCCGGCAGCAGCTGTGTTAGTGATTCTTCTACTTTTTGTGTACCTGTACCAAAATAACGTATCGTATCACTTTCACAAGCTGGGCAGATAGAAGGCATCTGCTCTTCGTAACCGCAATAATGGCATTTGAGCTGCTCACTGCTTCTATGGTAGGTGAGTGTTATATCGCAATGTGGGCATTCGACTGTATGACCGCAGTCGCGGCACATGACAAATGTGCTGTAGCCACGACGGTTTAGGAAGAGAACTATCTGTTCCTTTCTACGGATACGTTCTTTCATCTGTTCCAGCAATTCTCGGGCGAAGATCGATCGGTTGCCTGCATGCAGTTCATCCCGCATATCGATAATCTGATAATCAGGCATCGACGCATGATTCACTCGCTCTGGAAGCTCCAGCATATGGTAGACGCCTTTTTCAGCTCTAGCATATGATTCGAGCGAAGGTGTCGCACTGCCAAGAACAACCGGGGCATGATGATATTCCCCTCGGAAAACAGCAATATCCCGGGCATGATATTTCGGGTGATCTTCCTGCTTGTAACTCGTTTCATGTTCTTCATCTATAATGATGATTCCCAAATTTTCAAAGGGAGCAAAAATGGCGGATCTGGCGCCGACGGCTACCTTAACTTGCTTGCGCTGGATCTTTCGCCATTCATCGTACTTCTCACCGGCTGATAAAGCACTGTGCAGCACGGCAACTTCAGAGCCGAATCTTCCTTTGAATCGGTTTACTGTCTGGGGAGTAAGTGCGATTTCAGGGACTAGGACAATCGCTTCCTGCCCTTTTTCCAGCACCTGCTGGATTGCCTGCAAATAAACTTCCGTCTTCCCACTTCCGGTAACGCCATGCAAAAGAAAGACTTCATGCGCTTCTGACTGGATGCTTTCAAGTATCGGTTCAAGAGCCTTCGCCTGTGAATCCGAAAGCTGCAAGGGTCTCGTACGTTCAATTTGCTTATCCTTGTATGGATCCCGGAGTACTTCTTTATCATATGACCGAAGTAATCCAGCATCCAGCAAGGGTTTAAGTGTAGAGCCTGTCGTCTCGTACATTTCAAGCAGATGCTTTTGCGCAATCTGCCCTGGCTCTTCAATGAAATGCTCAAGGAGCGCTCTTTGTTTCATAGCGCGGGCGTTCACATTGCTTAAAGCCTCTTGCAGTTCTTCAACAGACTTGTCTGCATCAATCATACGGATTGTTTTCTTCGTTTCCTTTGAGTTGACTTGGTAGCGCAGTTCTATTTGACCTGCTTTGATTGCCTGCTGCAAAACCGCTAAAGGAACACCACTATGCTCGAATTGCTCGTACATGCTCGTATCTTCTTCCTGAAATAACGGCAGCAATGCATCAGGTATATTCCCAGTCCGAACAAGTACTTTCTGATATGTGGCCTTCATCGCTTGCGGCAGCATCGCCTGGAGGGCGGTGATATGAAAGCTTAATGTCCGCTCCCCCATCCATACTCCTAGATCAAGCAATTCAGGTGTTAGTGCCGGAAGCAAATCCATTGTTTCCTGAATTTCCTTTAGCTTGTCCACTTCAGCAGAACTGCTGATCTCCAGGACGAAACCCATGATGCGGCGATTACCGAATGGTACGATGACACGCATCCCCGGCTGGAGTACGTTGATCAGTTCTTCAGGAATCAAATAATCATACACGCGGTCGGTCTGACTGGCCGGGACGTCAACAACAACCTTCGCGATGTTCATTTTCTGTCAGCCTCCATATCTTCCACAATCTCATCAAGAATCCGGTGGGCAATCTGTTTCTTCGTATCAGACGGCAGGTGCTGTTCCTTACCTTCTCTATTCAAGTAAATCACTTCATTGGTGTCAGATTGAAAGCCTGCACCTGTCTTCCCGACTGTATTCACACAAATGGCATCTAAATGCTTCCGCTCGAGCTTTCCTTTGCCATAAGCTACGGCATCATTTGTTTCCGCAGCAAAACCGACAAGGAACTGATGCTGCTTCCGCTGTCCGAGTGTCAGAAGTATATCGGTAGTCCGTTCCATTTCAATGGACAAGTTTCCATCCTGTTTTTTTACCTTAGAATCAAATGTTTGAACTGGCCGATAATCAGCAACAGCTGCAGCTTTGATGACGATATCCTGCTCACCGTAAACTATTAGTACCTGATCCAGCATATCCTGGGCACTTGTAACATCTATCCGTTTTACCCCAAAAGGTGTAGTTAACTGGGATGGTCCGCTCACAAGTGTTACATCTGCTCCGCGTTTAGCGGCGGCTTCTGCCACAGCATAGCCCATTTTGCCCGAGGAATGGTTCGTGAAGAAACGGACGGGATCAATTGTTTCCTGAGTCGGTCCAGCCGTTACTAACACTTTTTTACCTTCTAAATCGCGCTTAGGCTCTGTTCTTTCTTCCAGGATTCGGATAATGGATTCCGGCTCCTCCAGCCTGCCTTTACCAACATATCCACAAGCAAGATAACCAGCTTCTGGTTCGATAAAGTGGTAGCCCCAGTCATCCAGCTGCTGCATATTACGGATTACAGCAGGATGTGCGTACATATGAACGTTCATAGCAGGCGCGATGTAGACAGGTGCCTCTGTTGCAAGCAATGTAGTCGTCAGCATATCGTCTGCTATACCAGCAGCAAGCTTTCCTATCACGTTAGCTGTTGCTGGTGCAAGCAGGAATAAGTCTGCTTTATCTGCTAAATCTATATGAGCAATTTTCTCCGGGTGTTTTTCATCAAAGGTATCGGTATATACTGGGTTGCGGGATAACGCCTGGAACGTGAGCGGTGTCACGAATTCTGCTGCATGTTTTGTCATGATGACATGAACATCTGCACCCTTCTGTGTCAGTTTGCTCGTCAATGCGCATGCCTTATATGCAGCGATGCCCCCGGAAACTCCCAGACAAATTGTCTTTCCAGCTACATTCATTTCACTTCCCCCTCCTCATGCACAATAAGAAAGAAACCCCCGCTTGGTGTTCACCATCGCGAGGGCATCTCCATCGGATGCACCTGGCATCCTCACCGTTTATTCTTCTGTATATTCCAATTTGTCTGCTTGAATTTCTTCCAGCGCGATACCAACGTATTTATACGATTTCGGGTTAGCAATTTTAGACGTCTTCGTTTCCTGCAGCTGACGCGCACGTTGCGATGACAAAGTAACCAGTGTGTATTTCGAATAAATTTTTTCCTGTAGTTTATCAATAGACGGTTCTAACATCATATCAATTAACCTCCAATGCTTTCTTGTATTCTTTTGCGACGCGTTCGCGTTTGCAATGCTCACTTTGTACAATAGACTGAATCTTCGAGACGGCATGATTCAGCTGATCATTGACGACCACATAGTCATAAGCATCCATCATTTCGATTTCGTCCCGGGCAGCATTCAGACGGTTCTTCACAAGTTCCGGCGTCTCTGTACCGCGTCCGACGATGCGATTCTTCAATTCCTCCAGGCTAGGCGGAATCAGGAAGATGAAGACACCTTGCGGGAAGTTCTCCTTCACTTGAAGAGCACCTTGTACCTCGATTTCCAGAAAGACATCATGACCTGCTTCCAAAGTCTCTTCTACGTAATCCCGGGGAGTACCATAATAATTGTCCACATAGCTCGCATATTCCAAGAGCTTATTCTGACCAATCAAACGCTCGAATTCTTCCTTCGATTTATAGAAATAGTCCACACCATCTTGTTCTCCAGGCCGCATGTTTCTAGTTGTCATGCTGATTGAGTAACGCAAATGTGTGTCCTGTTCGAATAATGCCTTCCTTACCGTTCCTTTTCCAACACCGGATGGTCCGGACAGGATGAAAAGGATCCCTTTCTGTTCAATCATGTGCTTCCTCCTAGCTATTCCTCAGATAGTTCATCGTCACGCAGGACACGCTGCCCCACCGTTTCGGGCTGTACAGCCGAAAGGATGACGTGATCACTATCTGTGATGATGACAGCTCTTGTTCGCCGACCATATGTAGCATCCACCAGCTTATTCGCATCACGGGCAACCGTGATAATTCGCTTGATGGGAGCCGATTCAGGAGAAACTATCGAGATTATTCTGGTTGCGGAAACAACATTTCCGAACCCGATATTAATCAATCTTAAACTCATCTTGCTTCTCCCTTCTTGCTGTACTGCTCTTTTGACTGGCGTTTCAAACGTCTTATAATGTCATGAGAATCCGCTCTACAGCTTTAATTAATAGAAGCATCTTCTTATCATTATACCTTTATCATCAATTAAACCATATCTTATTCATTATAATTATATCTTAAACCAAACTCAACACTATTCTATATTTTGCACTTGCTCTTTTATTTTCTCCAGCTCCGTTTTCATGCTTACTACGATTATACTGATAGAAGAAGCTGTCGATTTGGAGCCGATTGTATTCACTTCACGCTGCATCTCCTGCAGGATAAAATCACATGTCCGGCCGACAGGCCCTGTCTTCTCCAAATTTAAAGCAAGCTGATCTAAATGACTTTCCAAACGGATAAGCTCTTCCGTTATATCACCCTTTTCGGCCAGCAGAGCTATTTCCTGATACAGACGGCTGTTTTCCGGCAATCCTCCATCAACGTAGCTAGTTATCCTATCTTCGATGCGCCGCTTGTATGCTTCCATCACCTGCGGCCGCAGCTCTGCCAGCTGCTTCAGCATCGTCTGAATGTCAGTCATCCTGTTTTGGATATCCTTTGCTAAAGCACTGCCTTCTGCTGTACGCATTTGAATGAAGGCTTCTAAAGCGCCTTGCAACGCTTTTTCCACCAGGTCCGGTAATTCTGTCAGCTCAGGCTGTGCTTCTTCCAAAAGAATGTCAGCAGATTGAGACAGCAGTGTATCAATCGTAATGTCTCCACGAAGATCAAAAGCGGATCTTATAGCTCTCAGCTTAACCATATATTCCTCAGCTAATTCCCAATCAATGGATAATTCGCGTTTTCGCAAAGCCCCGCCATCAATATCAACTGTCAGTTCCAGCTTGCCCCTGCTGACGGACTGCTGCAGCTGGTCCTTTACAGACGTTTCAAGAAAAGCAGCCGCTTTCGACAGCTTGCATTTGATATCCAAGTACCTGGAGTTGACACCCTTCAATTCCGCTGTGACCGTGAGGCTGTTTCCGGATGCCACACTCCTGCCATACCCTGTCATGCTTTTCGTCAAGCTAATCCCTCCGGCTTTTTAGTAGTCACAGTGTATCAGAATCAAGGCTGTTTGTCCTGTATCAAGAACGCTGGAAAAATAAAAGCATGCTGCCTGTGTTGCTAGTCAGCATGCTTTTATTTATTTCTTTATAAAACCGAAGAGCACAGTAGGAGCAGCACTAAGTGCCAAAATCAATAACCAGTCTCGCATAATCAAATCCGTCGTGTGGAAGATCGGCTGCAGCGGACCGACATAGATAACAGCAAGCAATAAAACGATAGATGAGACGACAGCCCCGATAAGCCAGCCATTTCCAAAAGGATTGCGAGCAAATACCGATTTTTCACTGCGGCAGTCAAATACGTGAATCAGCTGTGCCATAACTAATGTAGCAAACGCTGTTGTCTGCGCATAAACGAGTCTTTCCGGATCTCCTTGGTACATCAGCATGAAAGCAATAATTGTTACGGATCCAATCAGAATACCGCGTGTTACGATTTTCGTACCAAGTCCTCTAGCAAAGATTCCTTCATTCGGATGACGCGGTTTCTGCTTCATCACTTCATCCTCTGCCTTGTCCATCCCGAGGGCAATGGCTGGCAAACCGTCCGTCACTAAGTTCACCCATAATATTTGGATAGGTACGAGCGGCATTGGCAATGCCAGAATCATGGCAAATAACATCACCAGGATTTCACCAACATTGGATGCGAGCAAGTAGCGCACGAACTTTCTTATGTTGGAGTAAATCGTCCGCCCTTCCTTGATAGCTGCTTTGATTGTGGCGAAGTTATCGTCCATTAAAACAAGCGCACTTGCTTCTTTGGCAACATCGGTTCCTGTAACTCCCATACTGATGCCTATATCACTTGCTTTAATCGCAGGTGCATCATTGACGCCATCACCAGTCATGGCAACAATATGACCGACATTCTGCAGAGCTTGGACAATTCTGAGCTTATGTTCTGGAGTCACACGTGCAAACACGTACATACTATCCACTTCTGCCTGTAGTTCTTCATCTGACATGTGATCCAGATCCTTGCCTTCTACGACTCTGCCGGCTGGAGGCAATATATGCAGCATATTGGCAATCGCGGCTGCTGTCTTCACATGATCACCTGTTATCATGATTGTCTTGATGCCAGCTTTACGGCAATCGATGATTGCATCTTTTGCTTCTTTGCGAGGCGGGTCGATCAATCCGTTCAGACCGACAAATACCATTTCTTTTTCCAGTTCTTCTTCTTTCGGCTGATATCCAGCCGGGAAGTGCCGGACACAAATAGCAATCGTCCGCAGCGCTTTAGCTGCCATATGATCAACCGCTTCATACAATGCTTTCTTATCCTTGCCAGCAAGCAGTTTTTTCTCTGCTCCATGATACGCAGCTTTTTCTATTAAAACATCTGGTGCTCCCTTCGTAATCGCAATCAGTTTTCCTTCTGGTGTTTTGACCAAAACAGTCATCCGTTTCCGTTTGCTGTCAAAGGGTATTTCATGCACAATGCTATAACTGGACAAGTCATCCGCTTCAATTCCCGCTTTCTTCCCTGCGACTACAAGTGCTCCCTCAGTCGGATCACCATCAATCATCCAGCGCTTCTTTTTTCGGAATGCCTTTGCATGACTCGACAGGACGCCATAGCGAAGAAGCTGATAAAGTGCTTCTTCCTTCGTCTCTTTTCCGCCCCGGTAAAATCCACCGGATGGATCGTAGCCATCCCCTGTTACCGTATAGGTGTTTCCATCAAGGAAAATCTCTTTGACTGTCATTTGATTTTCTGTAAGTGTTCCCGTTTTATCTGAGCAGATGACTGTAGCTGAACCAAGCGTCTCCACAGCAGACAGCCGTCTGACGATAGCTTTTTGTTTGATCATACGCTGCACACCAAGTGAAAGAGCAACCGTCACAATTGCCGGAAGACCTTCTGGGATTACAGCTACTGCAAGTGAGACACCTGCAATAAGCATCTCGTATAACGGATTACCCCGATAAACTCCCGCAAGAACTGTTAATGCAGTGAGAAGCAAGGCAATGACAATAAGTACCTTTCCGAGCTTCTCCAGCCTTCGTTCAAGCGGAGTCTGCTTTCGTTTTGTATCAACAAGCAGCTCAGCAATTTGCCCAACTGCCGTATTTGAACCGGTTCCAATGACAATTCCGGTTCCACCGCCCCGTGTCACAAGTGAGCTCATAAATGCGATATTAAGCTGATCCTGAGGCCCTAGCTGATCTGCTTGCAATTTCTCCGTCACCTTGGCAACTGGCAACGATTCTCCGGTAAGTGCAGATTCCTCCGTTTCCAGACTTGTCACACTAACTAAGCGCAGATCAGCAGGCACCCGATCACCTGCGGTCAACGATACGACATCGCCAACGACCAGTTCTGCCGATGATATCCTCGACCATTGCCCATCCCGCAGCACACGCGCCATCGGAGCATTTAATTCCTTCAGTTTGCTGAGAGATTTTTCGGCATTCCTTTCCTGAAAGAAACCGATTAGCGCATTTAACAGAACGATCAGCAGGATGGCAATGCTATCGATATACTCGCCTAATAGTCCAGAGACGACCGTCGCTGCGAGAAGCACCAGAACCATAAAGTCTTTAAATTGTCCGAAAAATAGTGCAAGCTGGGAAACTCCTTTTTCTTCTTTCCATTCATTTCTTCCATCCCGCTTCAGCCTCTGCTGTACTTCCTTTGTGCTAAGTCCTTTATGTGTGTCGGAATTTGTCTGTTTAGCTGTTTCCTCTGCTGAAATCTGATACCATCGCACATTGCATACCTCCACCCTTATTTCTAAAGTAAATGTATGCGTGCTTGTCCGATAAAATGCTATACTAGCAGAGAATGAGGTGAAACATATGGCATTTGACGGAATAGTAACTAGAGCGATGGCCAAAGAGCTCGATGACACATTGGCAACTGGCCGTCTGTCAAAAATATACCAGCCGACTGATACGGAGATCGTGCTTACCTTCCGCAGCAAAGGGAAGAATCACGCGCTTGTTTTGTCGGCGCATCCAAGCTATGCACGAGTGCATATTACAAACGATAGCTATCAGAATCCCCAGAATCCTCCTATGTTTTGTATGCTTCTTCGTAAGCATCTTGCAGGCGGGTTCCTGGAAAAAGTAGAGCAATTCGAAAATGAACGAATCATCCAGCTTAGTTTCGTAAGCAAAGATGAGCTTGGTGACCAGACATCAAAACGAATCATCATGGAAGTGATGGGAAAACACAGCAATATCATGCTGGTCGATAATGAAACGGATATGATCATCGACAGCATCAAACATATTTCATCTAGTGTGAACCGGCACCGGACCATTCTTCCCGGTCAGACGTACAAGCTTCCTCCTAGTCAGGAGAAGCTGAACCCGTTCACCTTGGAACCAGCCGAGTTTGCCCGGAAGCTTGACTTCAATACCGGCCAGATGAACAAACAGATTTTGACTATGCTGCAAGGTGTATCTCCTGTTTTGGCCAATGAAATGGCTGAGCAGGCCTATATGGGTGATAAAGAGAAATACGCTCAGGTTTACACACATTTCATTGATAAGCTGAAGCAAGACGACTATGAGCCTACTTACTTTAAAGGAAAGAAAGAAGACTTCTACGTTATGGATCTTGCAGGCATCGAGGGTGTGCGAGAACAGTACAATTCGATGAGTGAATTGATTGATGCTTTTTACTCTGGAAAAGCAGAACGCGATCGTGTTAAACAGCAGGCTGGCGACTTGATTCGTTTCCTGAAAAATGAACGAGATAAGAATATCCGAAAGCTTTCTATCCATGAAAATACTTTAAAAAAAGCAGAAAAAGCCGACAGTTATCAGCGTCGCGGAGAGCTGCTAACTGCTCATATGCATCAAATCAAACAAGGTGATACAGAAGCTGTCGTCACAGATTACTATGATCCAGATCAGCAGCAACTCACCATTACACTCAACCCGCATAAAACACCAAGTGAAAATGCGCAAAGCTATTTCAAGCAATACAACAAGTTAAAGAAATCGCGCACGATGGTGGAATTGGAGCTTGAGAAAACGAATGCAGAAATTGATTATCTTGATCAGCTCATCCAGCAAGTAGAAGGTGCTCGGGAGCAGGATGTCGAAGAGATCCGTGAGGAATTGCGCGAGCAAGGTTATCTAAAGGCAAAAGCACAGCAGAAAAAGAACAAAAAACCGAACCTGCCACAGCCGGAAACTTATACCGCGACAGATGGCACAACGATCCTCGTTGGACATAATAACAAGCAGAACGAATATTTGACGATGAAGCTTGCCCACAAGCAGGATACTTGGCTTCATACGAAAGATATCCCGGGATCCCACGTCGTTATTCGCGCGACTGAACCTTCCGAGGAAACATTGGAAGAAGCAGCAAAACTGGCTGCTTGGTTCAGTAAATCCAAACTTTCTTCTTCGGTACCCGTCGATTATACAAAGATTCGTCACGTGAAAAAGCCAAACGGTGCAAAACCTGGTTTTGTAACATACGATCAGCAAAAGACGCTGTATGTTACGCCAGATGAGTCCTTTGCAAAACGTTTGAAAAATAAATAAGGAAGTGCGCTGTAGCAGCGCACTTCCTTATTTTATTGTCTTATAATAAAAGTTACCTGCAAGATATGTACCAAATGCATCCTGGGCGAAATCCGGCACTTCTCCGAATAGCAGATAACCTTCGGACTGATAAAGCCGATTGGCAGGTCCTTCTTTTTCGGTATCAAGCAAAAGTAATGTTTTGCCGTCTTGCTTCGCTGCTTGCTCTGCATGCTGCAGCAGCTTTCTAGCGACGCCCTGCCTTCTGGCTTTCGTACAGGTCATCAATTTAGCGATTTCTGCACGATGCTGCCCGTTTTCCTTGTCGCTGTAGTGCAGCTGAACAGTCCCAGCAATTTGACCATCAATCAGCCCAATGAAAAGCCGAACATGTTCAGAGAGTACAGAATTCCAGTAGCTTATTGCAGTCTCATCGCTCATCGGATGCAAATAGTTCATCGATGCGCCATCAGCGACTACCGTTTGAAATAAACTTGCTAGTTCTTCTTTATACGCTTCAATAACTGTAACTTCCTTAATTTCCATAGTTACTCCCCCATACCATACAAGTTGTTTAGATTTTATGAGCGTTACTATATTTGAGCTTCTATCCTTTTAAAGATAACGTATACGCCTTATGAAAACGAATGAAATGTTATATATACTAACACACTATATTTCTCCGCTACTCTGCCTAAAGACGCTGAAAGAAAATCTATGTTATAGATTTTGAAGAATCCTACTCAAATAGAGATTGCGTGAACTGGAGTAACTGTCGATACTATCGAACATTTCTTAACAAGAAGTAGCAGCTGGAAAAGATGCTTTTAAAGAAAAACTGAACCGCAAACACGTTGTAAGAAATTATAAAAAAGCCCGGATCAATCAAGATATTATGAGGCTTCATTTCAAAGGTGGTAAAAAGAAGAAAATTCGTGCTGTTAACTTTTTAGGAACCTTATACCTAGAGTTACTGCAGAAGATATCGGTATTATAACTATTCAGGATAACATGTCATATGTTAATATTTTGAATGGAAATATCTCCATTGAATTGCAGGCTATGGAGAAGACAATTGTTAAGAGTAAGAAGCTGAAAGTTAGCAAGGCGATTAAGTAATATTTTTATAGAAAATCCCCTCCTACAAGATGAAGGAGGGGATTTTATCTTTTCTTTCTTTGTATCTATACACATAAAACTTTTCAAATAACGAGTACTATCACCTATTCAGTTATCTCTAAAGGTATTAAATCAACTGAAGCATCAACTTCAATTGTGTCTATACTTTCCAATTTCAGAACAAAGCTAGGTACGTCACCTTCGGCCTCTATAACTATATCAACTTTCACTTTGCCAGGGTAAGCCTTCACTATAACTCTGCTTTTGGCACCTTCTTGGCACAAGCTAGTACTTCGCACAAGCTGGTTGTTGTATTGATTGTGAAAAAATTCTAATTTTTCCGAAAACGCATTGAACAAGTCCAATCATATTAGGGATTGGACTTGTTCAATGCGTTAAAATCTGAAGATGAAAAAAATTACAATATTCTACCAAAACTAAAATTTGTGATTCTCGCTAAATTCTTTATATATTATTTAATAGAATTGAAATAATTTTCTGCCCATTCTTTCATTGTAGTACCTGGACGTCCCACAACTGTCATAACATCGTCACGCAGCACATTTTGAGCTGCAAATTTTTCTGTCCTTGTAAGTTCCATAGTGATGGTAGCACTTTCCATATAGGAACGTATTGGGGCTGAAGTAATTTGGTCGAACATAGCCACTTGTTGTTGTTTATCTATATAGTTACACTTAATTTCTTTACCAGCAGCTTCTGTCATCGTTTAAACCGTACTTTATCCGTGCTCCATCATTTCATGTCGCTTATCTTCAATAGCTCTTAATAAGCAGTGCTTCAATAATGACAGCTTCTTATTTAAAAAGTGCTTCTACACTGTCTATTATATCGTTTTTTCCATAAATTGTTTAATAGTATCTTTTACTTTGCTTTCCAAGGTATCAATGCTTTTAACTTGTTGGTCGAATAACCATTTCATTAATAGCTACATAGAGGGTTGTTCGATTGCAAAAAAAATAGCCTGAGCTATTCAATGGAAGATTAAAAAGAACAGCCAATTATTAAACTGGCTGTTCTTAAATGAACACTATTTTAGAGAATTATTAAATTAACTAAATTATCTACCATAAATCTATAGGCTCAATAACTTTATTTCTCTCTTTGTATTGCCCTTCACTGCTTGTTCTCATGAATTATCTTATCCCCTAATTCAGATTAGAGTTCAATTCTTCTACTAGCCATCCATTTAATCATAGCTGGATCAGCATGAGAGAAAAATTGACTTTCGCCTACATTGAGAGTTGCGATAGCTTTTTTTATCATCTTCAGTAAGTTGGAAATCAAAGACATCAATATTTTCAGCCATTCTTTCAGGTTTAGTTGATTTAGCCAGAACTACGATATCATTTTCGACTAACCAACGAACAATCACTTGTGCAACTGACTTGTTATATTTTTTACCGATTTTAGTTAACACTTCATTCGTGAAGATACCATTTTTCCCTTCTGCAAAAGGTGCCCAGGCTTCTGGTTGAATGCCTTCAGCTTTTAGAGCCTCTATTACTTCAACTTGTTGCTGGAAAGGATTGATTTCAATCTGATTTACAGCTGGAGTGACTTTGTTGAATTCTGCTAGATCAACTGCTCGATCAACAGCAAAGTTCGATATCCCAATAGCGCGGATCTTCCCAGCGTTTTGCAATTCTTCCATAGCGCGCCAAGCACCATAAACATCATTGTAAGGTTGATGAATTAGGAGTAAATCCACATATTCTAATCCTAATCGATCAAGTGACCCTTTAAAAGAATTCATCACCCCGTCATAGGATGCATTTTCAACCCAAATTTTCGTTGTAATGAATAATTCTTCACGAGGAAAATCTGAATTTTTTATACCTTTGCCTACTTCTGCTTCATTCAAATAGGATTGAGCAGTATCGATGTGACGATATCCTGCTTTAATTGCATTAATTACAGCTTGTTCTGTTTCCTCCTTTGGAATTTGGTAGACACCAAATCCTAGGATTGGCATTTCTAATCCATTATTCAAAGTTACGTTTTGCATATAAAATCATCCTCCAATGTATTTGTATTTGTAGTTATTTCAAATTCTAATTAATACATACTTAGTGCTCCAACCTCTCTATTATAACTCGGCAGACTAATAAGCTGGTATCACATTCTTGCATACGTTTGCCTAATTCTCCTACATTCTGAAATTCCCTCCTAGTTCAAGATAATATACCCTTATAAGGTTTTTCTATTTCATAATTCATTCATTTTATCCCCTATATATATGGACTGTGTTTACCTAATAATAGCTAATGTTTGCCTAATCCTCTTACTGCACTTACGTAACAATGTAGTTTGTAATATAATTAATCTTAAAGTAGCGCTGAAGCAGGAGGTTTTTATGTTAAAACAGCAGAATGAGCTTATTCAATTGATTGGCCGGCACACAAGTAAGAATGGGACTATCCCTACTCTAATTCCGTCTTTATATTTTTCACGGTACTCCGGTGTAACCGAGCCAAGATATGGTATACAAAATCCCTCCCTTTGTATCGTGGTTCAAGGAGATAAGCAGGTACTTCTTGCCCAAGAAAGATTCTTTTATGGTCCGGCAAATTACTTCGTTGCATCCGTTGATTTACCTATCACTGGTCAGGTTACAACTGCAACTTCTCAGAATCCGTATCTTTCTCTAAAGCTCGAATTCACACCTAGTCAAATTTTAGAAATCTTACAAGAATCAGATTTAGACTTCAAAGCAAAAAAGAATCTTAATAGAGGAATGTTTGTCAGCAGTTTGAGCTTACCATTATTAGACTCTGTAACGCGACTAGTCCGTTTAGTTGAAAGTCCTAATGATATCCCTGTACTTGCTCCTTTAATGACAAAAGAAATTCTCTATAGAGTTCTTTTAGAGCCGCATGGAGAAGTGCTGAAACAAATCGCTATTAGAGGAAGTAATACTTCTCGTATTAATGATGCTATAGAATATATAATGAACAATTTCGATCGCCGGCTTCTTATGGAGGAACTCGCCAAATTAGCTAATATGAGTGTTTCATCTTTACATCGGAACTTTAAAGAAGTGACCGCGATGAGTCCCATACAGTTCCAAAAACAACTAAGGCTGCAAGAAGCACGTCGTTTGTTGTTAACAGAAACAACTGACGCAACGGATGTCGCTTTCCAGGTTGGTTACGAAAGTCCATCTCAATTCAGTAGAGAGTATTCTCGTATATTCGGGTTACCTCCAATCCAGGATATTAAGCAGTTAAAAGAAAATTATGATGATACAAAAAATGCATGAACCCAAATATGAAGGGATCATGCATTTTTCGTACTTTCTCTTTCTAAAGGGTATTTAATGTACATAAAGTGGATTAAAAATGAGTTTCGTCAATATCAACTTTGGCCAAAGCATCATTTAACTCATCCAATTCTTTATGGGTTAATACTATCTTAGAACCACCTAAATTTTCTTCTAAGCGGTGTAACTTAGTGGTACCGGGAATTGGAATAATAAAGGGTTTTTGCGCCAACTCCCATGCTAGTACAATTTGAGCTGAAGTTGCTTTCTTCTTTTCAGCTACATCAGCAATAAGATCTAATAATGCTTTATTATGATCTACAACCTCGGATTTAAATCTACCCATAAAACTTCTGAAGTCACCTTCTTCGTATTGTGTATCCTTAGTGTACTTTCCACTCAAAAAACCATTGCCTAAAGGGCTATATGCTACAAAAGAAATGCCTAGCTCTTCACAAATGCTGAATAATTCTTTTTCAGGTTCACGCCACATCATAGAGTATTGATTTTGAATCGCAGAAATTGGGCATACAGTGTGCGCTCGTTTAATATAATCTATTGGAGCATTTGATAATCCCCATTCTCTAATTTTTCCTTCATCAATTAATTCCTTCATAGTTTCCGCTACTACTTCTGGTTCTATATTAGGATCGATACGATGTTGGTAATACAAATCAATGTAATTTACCTTTAACCTTTTTAAGGATCCTTCTAACTGTTCCCTTATAGATTTTGGTGTGCTATCCAAGATATTTTGCGGGCTTCCATCTACAATCTTTTGTCCAACGATACCGAATTTAGTAGCAATAACTACCTCATCTCTAAATGGTTCGAGTGCTCTTCCTAACAACTCTTCGTTGGATTCTCCATAAATAACAGCAGTATCAAAGAAATTGCACCCTAATTCAACAGCTTTTCGAATTAATATTACCATTTCATCGCGATCCGCTTGTTTTCCGTATGCATGATCCATTCCCATACAACCCAGACCAATTGCAGAAACCTCTATACCACTACGTCCTAATTCACGCGTCTCCATTTTCACTGGTTCCCTCCTACTTTAGATTAAACATTACCTTATTCATTTACACTAATACCCTTGTTTTTAAAAGAATCTTTGCCATATTGTTGCTTATAATTGCCTTATCATGTCATACTATATATTCTCATTCTTTCTGAGTACCAATTAGTTTTCTGAAAACTATTGTCCACGCATACTTCTTTTATACTTGCTATGTTTCTGAATAAACTTCAAGGTATAGTGTGTTCCGAAGATATATATACCTACAACTGATAGATATTCAATTAAGAATCTCAATGATGAATCATTTGAGACCCAAAATCCGAATGGGTCATAAACAGTAAGCTTTGAGCCAAGATTTCTTTCAAAGGAATTTCTAATACCGTATACAACAATTAATACAGCCAATAATCGTAGGCATAATGTTCTGATACGATTTGTACCTGTTATTCCTGTCATCTTACGCACTGCATTAACAATCATTCCCCATGACAACCCAATGTGTATGCTCATTAAGATTAATCCCCAATATGCCGTTATTACATGAATCTGGCGGAAAAGCATATCGTTATTTACAGTAATAAATGGGAAGACATCCTGTGAAATAGGCAAAGCACTAAATAATACGGCTGTCATTGTGAATAAAAAAAGCAAATTAATAGAAACTTTAAGAAAACGTAACAGATTATATCTTCCCTTAATAATTGTCTTGTACCATCGCCGATTTAAGATATTATGCAAGACGAACAACACAAACAGTGAAGCTCCAACCAGCTCATGCATGGTATTGCCTGTAATCTGATAAGCCATTGCTAATAACAGAAGTATCGTCATAGCAAGGTCATTCGTTAGCTTGAGTAACATTTTGACATTCAAAGATTTCTCCTCTTTCACATTTAATTATTCCTTCTCTTGGAAATAAACCATCGTAAGAGCTTTCTCTATTGCTTTCTGTTTCTCTTCATTGTTAATTCGCTCTGTTGATTCATAATCAGATACACTACTTTCTTGACCATGAATGGATGATTGATTAGACAATTTTTTTACCTTCCAACCCTCCGTATGAGCACCTGCAAGGCGTGAAGTTGTACTTGATTCATCTGCAGAAAGTTCGTAACTTTCCATTTCTTGAAGAGTGTTCACAAAGTCTTCCCTTTCTACATTTGCATGACAGGAAAAACAGCGGCCGATATCCGATTCCTCATTAACTGACCCGTCGGGTCTGAATTCTTGATATTGCCAATCTCCGTTTCGCATTTCAGAAGTATTCTGCTCAGCCCAACCTTCACGCTTTTCCATCACGAAAATTTGCGCAAGATCTCCTTCTCTGTAAATTTCAAGAGTTATTACAGCACCGCTCGGAATTGGATCTCCATTCTGCACAGATTCAATTACTTCTCTGCTTGTATATATCTCTTCATGGGTACTTCCTCGATCCACTGTTGTATAAAGCTCTTCCTCCTTATAGATTTCAGGAAATTGAACAAGATCACTATTGTTTTCAGAAGACTCTCCCTGCTGAAAACTACTTTGTGAACGATTTATTGTGTCATTACTGTCATTACTGGTATTACAAGCGGTAATTATAATTACAACTGACATTACAACAAACATTAGAAATATTTTCTTCATATTTACCTCCGTCTAATTTCTTATATGAAAGCCCGTTCAGGCCCTTATTGGTTATTGTTAAGAAACTATGAATTTCTCTTTCTAGTATCCTTCTTAAGTAAGGAATGTGAGCCATGATACAATATTTACCAATGCATCAAAGTATAATAGAACACCAACTCCAATCATAATTAGTCCGCCAGTTATCATAAAAATCCTACTGTTTCTTTTTAAAAAACCCATTCTTTCAATGAAAAAACTCAAGATTATAAAAGGAATAGAAAACCCTAAACAGTAGATCAACATATAAACAAGTCCCTTACCAGGGTCTGACAGACCTAAAGCAAAAACACCCGCAAGAATTGGTCCTGTGCAAGGAGTCCATCCCGCAGCGGTGCCAATTCCTAATAAAACTGATCCTAGATAGCCTGTTGTTTTCTTTTTAAAATTGACTCTCTTTTCTGTAAGTAGGGCATCAAATTGCAGGATTCCTGTTAGGACTAAACCAAAGAAGACCATTAAGATAGCGCCTAATTCTCTTAAAAGGTCCTTGTAATCTGTAAAAAACCTTCCAATAAGTGATGTCGATAATCCTAATGCTAAAAAAATTATAGAAAAACCTATTAAAAAAAGAAGGCTATGGGTAAAAACGTTTCTTCTTAACACCACATCATTTGTTTTCAAATCATTGATTGATACGCCCGCTATGTAAGATATAAAAGCCGGGTATAGAGGAAGTGAACAAGGAGACAAAAAAGACAAAATGCCAGCCATAAAGGCAAGGAAAATTCCTATATTTTCCATATTTCCCCCTTTCGTTCGTTTAAGGTTTTATTATTTCCATATAATTTCTAATGTCTCTTTCTGTCATTGAACCTGTTATGACTCTTTGAACCTGTCCATTTTTATCAATTAAAAAGGTTGTTGGGATTGGAGTAATATCATAGGTCTCTGTAACTGATCGGTCTTTATCTTTTAATACTGGAAAAGTCAGTTCATGTTTTTCAATAAATGATTGTATTGCAACATCACTTTCTGTAATATTCACAGCTAATAGTTCAACTCCCTGATCTTTATAATTCAGATACTGATTCTCCATTAATGGCATCTCTGTCTTACATGGTTCACACCATGTTCCCCAGAAGTTCAAAAAAACTCCTCTTCCTTCATAATCAGACAGCTGAACTATATTTCCCTCCATATCTTCAAGAGCAAAATCAACTGCTTGATCACCAACCTGGACACGAACTTTTTCAGTAAAAAAATTTTGGTAAACTGTGTAGGTAATAGCTGAAATCATTAGTAGTAATATAATAAAACGAATCACCAATCTTATTTTTTTGTTTCTCATCTTACCCTCCTTGTTTATAGAAAATAATTGTTTATTGTGATCTAAATTTCTAGAGAAGAAGTTAAGCGTAGGAATGAAGACCGGCAATGATCATATTTACAAAAATCAGATTAAAAATGATAATCCCAAAACCAATTACTCCAAGCCATGCTGATTTTTCTCCTTGCCAGCCCTTGGAAAACCGCAAATGTAAATACGCAGCATAAAATAACCAGGTAATAAGAGCCCACACCTCCTTGGGATCCCAACCCCAAAAACGTGACCAGGCAATTTGAGCCCAAATCATCGCGAAAATGAGTGCTCCTAAGGTGAATATAGGAAAGCCTATCGTAACCGACCGGTATCCTATTTCATCTACTAAACTTAGACTTAAATTTTGGGTTAATGGTTGAAGTGCTGCAGAAATTCGTTTTTTTAAAACCAATCTGATAATCACATAGAACAATAAACCAACAACAAGAGACCAGATAACTGTATTCAGTCTAACGCTGTCAATCACTGCTGGTACTTCAACAAAAGCCGTCATAGCATCTTCTGTGAGTAGTTCACCTTGATTAGGTCCGATAAGCGCAGGAAGATTATAAATTACTTCTGCTTCTCGATTTTCTCTATCCACCCAGCTATAGACTGCTTTGTAATCTAATACTCTAAAAGCACTTGTAACCAAAACAAAAGCTGCTGCGGTTACAATCATAAAAATAATAAATTCGAGCCATAAGGTTTTTTTTGACTGTTTTTCTTGATTTACAGATTGTAGTAAATATATTACTCCCGCTATAAAACTGATTGATAAGATAGCTGAACCCAATGCGGTTGTTATAACATGAATTGCTAGCCAATCAGATTGCAAAGCTGGGATTAACGGAGTTATATCTTTAGGGAACATGCTGCCATAAGCAATAATTAACATTGTGATTGGTAAGGTGAATAATCCTAATACTGCTACTTTATAAATAAAGTAGAGTATGATGAATCCTACTACAAACATCATTGAGAAAGCTGTAACAAATTCAAACATATTACTTACAGGTGCATGTCCGGCAGCAACCCATCTTGTGAGAAAATATCCCAGATGTGCCGCAAAACCAATAAAAGTTGCACTTATGCCAGCTGAAGCCCATTTACTTGGATTCTTATAAAGCTTTCTTTTATCTCGAATAGCCCCACTAAATAGAAAAGTGGCAATTAAATATAGAAGAAATGCCGCGTACAGTAAGTTACCGCTAATAAGTACCATTATAGTTCCCCCATCTATCTTATTTTCTTTTTGTGTTAGGATCGGCTAGTTCTTCAATATGCGCATCTTTTAGAATTTTGTTTATTTCCTTTGTGATACCATACCAATTTTTGTTTGTATGAGCTGCGATAATAATTTCATCATTAGTTGTTCTAATCCATATTCTGCGATGATTCCAGTACATACCCTGAATAATGCCTATCATAAAAACAGCTCCGCCAAACAAGAGAATCCAAAGTGTGTTATCTTTACGGACTCTAAGGGCCGATAGATTTTTGGTTTCAGCGTTCTCAAAATCCATTCTTAATGTATTATCTGAACTCATTTCTAGGGTGTTCTGAATTGCAGTAAAGCTGGTTTCACCTTCTGGATGTTCAGGTGAAATTAATCTAAATAAGAAAGCCGGATTATCTGGGGATTGCGTTTGCGTAGCAGGCTGACCATCGCTGTTAAAATAGAAATCTGGAAAATATTCTGAAATTTCTACTCGGTAGCCGTTACCCATATCATATGTCTTCTGTGGTTCCAATAAATCAATTTCTATCTGCCCTAATTGTTCTTTTGTTTGCTTATCAACCAAATTAAACGTCATCTTGTTAAGTTCATTTAATTTATACGAAGATTGATATATAGAATAGGAATCAAACCGTAAAGGATGGTTTACTCTGATTTGCCTCTCTTTTACTTTTTTTAGTTCGGGGTTTACGCCAGGCATTGCCTGACCTTCAATCTTATACAAGGTAGTATTCGTTTGATAATTCCTTATAGTCGCTTCATTACCAGCACCTGAGAGAGATTCAGATATTTTTTGATCTTCTTGATTATTATCGTAGGTTTCTAAAAAAAACCCTTCACTGTTCAAATAATACTCACCATTCGTTCCGGGAATCACACTTGTTTCTCCATCCCGGATCCATAGGGTTTCGTCCAAGTACATCCCTGGCACAAACCGCAGCATTCCGCCAATAAGAACGATAATAAGACCTACGTGATTAACATAGGGCCCCCATCTTGAAAATCGGTATTTCTCCGCTAGAAGATTTCCATTCTCTTCTCTAATTCTATAATGTTTTTCTTTTATTTTTTTAATTAATGTTTCTCGCTGCTCAGCATTGTTTTCAAGTCTGTTAGTTTTACTAAAAAGACGCTGACTTTGTAAAAACCTTTCGTTCTTGGTAACTCCTTGATTCTTCAATGCTCGATACAGAGGGATAAAGCGGTCGAGACTAGCAACAACAAGTGATACTCCCAACGCTGCTAGCAGCAGAAAATACCACCAAGACCCATATAAATTATGGAAACCCAACTGATAGTAAAGCTGGCCAAAAAATCCATATTGCTCACTATAGTAGACTGAAGGACTAACACTTGAAGGAATATACATTTGCTGAGGTAGTATTGTACCTATGATCGATGCTACTAGAATTAAACCAATAATCCAGATTCCTACTTTTACTGAGGAGAAAAAGTTCCAAATCTTGTCAATCAGTGTTTTTTTATAAGTTTTTGAACGCCTAGAACTACCTTCATAACGCATATCAAAAGATTTTTGGTTATCGCTTTTATCAATCTGTTTCCCGCATGATTCGCAAAGAACAGTACCGTTTGGGTTAAAATGGCCACATTCACAAATTATAGGTTCCACTGTTAAATGCTCCTTTGAAAATAATTACTTTTGATGAATATTTATGATTTAGCAATAGAATAAATAGTGTTGTGACTTTATAGATAATTTAATTCATGCTTTATATCTATTTAAAGAAAAATTTTTAATTATAATAATAGAGAGAATAACAAGTATTATGATAATAAATAAACTTAAACTATCTGATAGCAAAATCTAAACAATTTCTAAATAAAGAAAAACCATTCCGTTAGAGAATACTGGCTTATGTAACTGGAATTACCCTATTTGCTGATGGAGGAATGACAAAATATCCAGAAATCAAAGCTGCCAGAGGTCAATTCACCTGATTTAAACCCCGCAAACGCAAAATCTGAGGAATATTTTATGACTGAAAATGCTTAAATTTGTAGGTGCTCTCTTTACATCTAAAAATGAAAGGATGCCTCCAGGCATCCTTTGCCGGTCCTTTAACAAATGATGTAGGTTCTGGGAGTATATTTATTAATAATCGAAGGATTAATAAACAGAAAACTGTATAGATTTTTTTATTTGTATATAATTGTTAAGCAGTGCTTAATGCATTAACCTACCAGTTACTTGAAGAAGAAAAGCGATTTTTCTAATTGAAAAATCGCCCCATTAGTTTAAGTACATTATTTCACGTACATTTTTATAATTAACAAAAGCAGTTTAGATAATAGCCTGTTTTCAGTTTCGTTTTCTAAAGATTCATAAAAGTCTTTTATAATACTTAGGCTTTTGTCCTTTTTTCACCAGGCAAAATGAAACTCATGGCCACAACTAATGACAGTAAAACAAAGATGCCAATCAAGATTTTAGCTAAATGGTAAATAGCATCAGGTTCTGATAAGGAACTAATGGCTACCACAACCAGTGATAAGCCTACCGTTCCACCCAATTGATGCACTGTATTTACTACACCTGACGCGGCTCCCGAAATATCTTTACTTGTATGAGCCACCCCTGCAACTGTTAAGGGGCTTAACGCTAGCCCCTGACCGATACCAAGTAGTAACATCGGTAGAGCCATTGATAAAATATAGCCCTGTTCAAGGTTTGTGAAGATACCAAGTGAAATTCCAAGTAAGGTAATAAAGATACCTACAATAAGTACGGTGGCATTCCCAAATTTTTCAGTAAGTTTCGCTACATTGACCCCGAATAAGAATTGAGGAATGGTCATTGGTAAAAAGGCAAAACCAGCAAGGAGTGGCGTGAAATGTAAGCCGTTTTGCATGGCCTGTGGTGTGAGAAACCAATAACTTAGCATGGCGCCCATGAACAAGAAGCGTGCAAGATAAGCACCTGAGCGTTCTTTATCTGCAAAGATTTTTAAAGACATAAGTGGTGTCTTAACCTTTGCTTCATACGAAATGAAAAAGACAAAGAGGATGAGTGCAGCAATTAAGGAAAGTTGATGATAACTTTCACCTACAATACCATATACTAAGCTTGTCATCGCTAGAATAGAAAGTACCCCGCCGAGTACATCGATTTTCCCTGATTGCTGTACAGACTTTGGAACAAAACGAATACTTAGAAGTGCCAGGATAAGCGCTAGGGGAACGTTAATCAGAAACCCGTCTCGCCATGAAAGTTGACTGGCAATTACTCCGCCAATAATCAACCCAAAACTTGACCCAATGCCTGCAGTTGCTCCGTAATAAATAATCGCTCTTGTCCGCATTTTCCCTTCATAAGCATCCATAATTAAAGCCAATGTCGATGGCGCAAGGATGGACGAGCCAATCCCTTGAAAGGCTCTAGCAAGAATGATACTCGTACTGTCTTGTGAGAGGCCGACAGCCAATGACCCAAGCCCAAATAGAACCAAGCCAATAATGAAAATTTTCTTGCGTCCAAATATGTCACCGGCGCGTCCCATTGCCAGTAATAATCCACCAAAAGTCAAAGCATAGGCATTGCTTACCCAGGATATACTCCGCGCATCTAGACTTAAATCTTGTGCAATCTTTACAGTTCCTGTAAAAATAATTGAATTATCGAGTAATATCAAAAAGTAAGTTATTAGAACAATCGGAAGGATCATTCCAAATTTTACTTTTGTCTTTCGAGCCATTATTTCTCTCCTAATTCAGATTAGAGTTCAATTCTTCTACTAGCCATCCATTTAATCATAGCTGGATCAGCATGAGAGAAAAACTGACTTTCGCCAACATTAAGTGTTGCAATAGCTTTCTTATCTTCTTCAGAGAGTTGAAAATCAAATACATCAATATTTTCAGCCATTCGTTCAGGTTTGGTTGATTTTGCAAGAACTACGATATTATTTTCGACTAACCAGCGAACAATCACTTGTGCAACTGACTTGTTATATTTTTTACCGATTGAAGTTAACACTTCATTCGTGAAAATACCATTTTTCCCTTCAGCAAAAGGTGCCCAGGCTTCTGGTTGGATACCTTCAGCTTTTAAAGCCTCTATTGCCTCAGTTTGTTGTTGGAAAGGATTTATTTCAATTTGGTTCACCGTAGGAGTGATTTCATTAAACTCTGCTAAATCAATTGCACGATCAACAGCAAAATTCGAAATGCCGATAGCACGAATCTTCCCCGCCTTTTGTAATTCTTCCATTGCTCGCCAAGCACCATAAACATCATTGTAAGGTTGATGAATTAGGAGTAAATCCACATATTCTAATCCTAGACGATTAAGTGACCCTTGAAATGATTCCATCACTCCATCATAAGAAGCATTTTCAACCCATATTTTCGTTGTAATGAATAATTCTTCACGAGCAACACTTGAGTTTTTTATACCTTGTCCTACTTCAGCTTCATTCAAATAAGATTGAGCTGTATCGATGTGACGATATCCTGCTTTAATAGCGTCAATTACAGCTTGTTCTGTTTCTTCCTTTGGAATTTGGTAAACTCCGAAGCCTAAAATTGGAATTTCAATTCCGTTGTTTAGAGTTACTTTTTTCATGTTAATTCCTCCATTTTGATTATTATGCAAAAATTGATCTTTCTTACGCCAAATCTAATACTATTATAGGTAGGAAGGATTGGTTTATCTTTGGCTGGATTCTTGTTATGCAACAAATGAGAAAGCAACCGGTATCCATTTCTTCTCAACTGGTTGCCAACTTCACTTAATACACAATTCTGTATTATAATGACCTATCTATGATTGAATTATCCTCTATGTTCATACTGCCCTTTAGAAATATACGTCTCCAAAATATCCTTCTTCTTTTTTAGATCTTAATAAAATGATGGCTTTTCCCAATCGGTATCGGGCTCGCTAACACCAATGCTAACCTTCAGATATTGATCACTCTTTTCTTCAATGATATCCATGATTAATTGAACTACTGCCTGACGCGTAACTTGGGTACCCTTGAATGGTTCTCCTTTCTTAGTAAGCATATATCTGGTATTGCCCTCTTGGTTGTAAAGCCATGATATTCGTAACAGTGTATAATTTAGATTTGAATTTTCAATTAACCTCGCAGATTCAATCTGGGATTTCATTCTACTACCCACACTACTGTCTAATCCAATCATTTTATTATTCCAAACACCGAAAGCTCCAGGTACTTCATTATAAATTCCCAAAATAGAGGCAGAAATGACCCTTCTTACTCCAGCATCCTTCATGGCATCAATAATCGTTTTTGTAGAATGCTCATTGCCCATATCATTAACATAAACTAGATCGACATTTTTCATCGCTTCAATTAGACTATTTTTGTCTTTAAAATCACCCTCAAAAATCACCTCTCGGCTATCATCCGTTATCGTTAAACGCTTATGTCCGTTTCTTGCATAAAGAACGATAGAATGGTCCGTTTTATTAAGCAATTCATTGGTTAGCATTTGGCCTATTCGACCGGCTGCACCTAAAATCAAAATCTTCATAATATCTACTCCTCATATAATATTTTTTTGTTTGAAGAATTCCAAAGCCGAGTATAGGCATCCGGTCATCTGCCATACTCTGAAGGCGAATCATAACTTGCTTTAAACAATTATATGATTTAACCGTATCCTTATTATGCAATAGATGAGAAAGCAACCGGTATCCCATTCATCTCGAATCATTGCCTAATCCTCTCACTGATACTTTCATAATGTTACATAACGGGGAGATATGAATTTTAATGGTACTAGCAAAGAGAAAGTAGGATCGTTATAATACCTCCTTATGTATTATCGTTCAGGGAATGAAATATTTCTGGCACAGGAACGCTTTACTTACAGTCCTGCCGATTATTTTATTGCGTCTGTTGACTTACCAGTTACTACGCTTGAGAGAGAAAGATAATCAAAGAATAAACGCTTGAATCCTGCATTCATCAGAGCTTTAACTGAGAGACTTAAACCATTTTAAAGAGCCTTACTACGTTTTTACGTAGTAAGGCTCTTTATTAGATGATACAAAATTGAGGCTTCACTAGAATTAGTTGCTAACCCCATATATTTCATATGGAAACGACGACAGATATGGCATATTACATTTGTAATATAAGGAATGGCATCTTCTGGTTCAGTACCTTGAACCAACAGATAAACGCGTTTTCCTGCTAATGGAGCATCGAGAGCGTCAGCAAAACGATCGATAAACGTCTTTAAATAACCACTCATGCTTGACCAGTAAACTGGAGTACCGATTACAATGATATCTGCCATTATTAGTTGATTCATGACTTTTTGAAAATCGTCTCTCTGCTGTTCAGACTCCTGTCCGAATTGAAGAATATGAAACTGAGATAAATTTACGGGGGTATATTCAAGTTCACCAAATACCTCATTTGCTAATTTAGCCGTATTACCGTTAATGTTCATACTACTGTTTAGAAATATACGTCTTTGCACTTTGTTCCTCCTAAGGTATGACCCATTGATATGAATTTGAGTCATTCCCCCTATCCAGAATCGAGGCTGTGAAAGGTCATTTCGAGGTAGAATCCTCTATCCGGGCCTGCTCCTTAATCTGTTGGATTGCATCGTTGAATCCGTCAGGGGTATGACTGGATCCTGCGAGACGACCTACTTTCACCTCGTCGATTCGCTTCCCGACTACAACTGCCGGGACTGCATTAGCAAATCGTCGCTGTAAGTCAAGGGAGGTTGGGTTCGTTGCATGAGGCGTGACTTTGACCTCATTAATGGCATTGTCAACCAGGGTGGCTGTCACAGTGATAGACGATGGGAGGCTACCATATTGACCAGTCGCCTTATAAGTGCCGTCTGCATAAACGGAGTCTTTACTTATTGTTGATCTCGAATTGCTGACACCAGCATTGGAAGTCGACCTTGAACGTTCAACTGCCGTATCTTCCTTCGCCTGACATGAAGTCATGACAATGGATATAGATATCCCGGTCATCATCGTGACTATAACCCTTTTGCTCAAGGTGATCATACAAATATATCCTTTCCTTATAGGTTATTTGGTTTATTCAAGCAAGACTCAATCAATTGTGTTCTAGAAACATGACTTCTGCCTCCGGATGGTGCTCTTACGAGAAAATCTTGCCATCAAAGTTCTAAGAGATCACAGCACAACCATCGGCAAACATCCGTACGTACCGGTCATAGTGATCAATGAGGGCTATCGAGTCATATAGGAAGTTGAATTATCCACCTCGGGGGCTGCCGCAATTCGAGACACAAGAGAGTCTGGACGAAAGCGAGAGTATATGGTATCAAATTGTTCAATTCCCTATAAAATCGTTGTTGCAACCGATAGCTCAATGGATTTTGGGTCTTAATCACCCATTGAGTTCCGATAGTCCCGAACGATTTCCGTACTTGCGCCCCTTCTCCATGAAGGAGATTCTCTAGAGGGTTCTGCAACGACCACATGTAAGTAGGCTAGGACAAATAGAAATAGAAGGAAGCTATACCTATCGAATCAGTAACGTGATTGAACATATCATGCATAACTATGAGCAGCCTTTTCGGATTGAGGAGCTTGACGACATAGTGAATATGGGTGTTTCTTCACTTCATTGGCACTTTTAGGAGGTGACAGCAATAAGCCCATTCAGTTCCAAAAGCAACTGAGCCTGCAAGAAGTCCGTCACCTGTTACTTTCTAGGTCAATAGATGAATGTGATGGCAAAACCTTACCATTGCCAGACGTCCACGCCATCCATCATATTTCCAGATTTGCGGAGGTTTCTCCGGAATGTTGTCGGCGTAATAGAGGACAATCGGAATTTTGTGAGCTTCATAAAATCTGACAGGGGCACTGCATCGGCCCTAAGCTCACCAGAAGAACTAGACATTAAAGGCGGCACCTCATTCGCCTTTGTTTATAGGTATAACGTTCCCATAAATCGGGAAATAGTTCATCTTCTTTTATTTACTAGTTATTGGCCACGCTTATCAAGTCCTTTTTCCTTCATCCAATCGGATAAAAGGTCAGCCAATTCAACATTATTTTGCTCGGCAAACATAAAATGGGTATTGCCATGAACTCCGATTTTGGGAAGTTCCACTAAAGTTGCATCGCCGCCATATTTGTTCACAGTTTCAACGAATTGGCGTCCAAGTTCCAGCCTGACACGCCAGTTTTCAGCACCTAAATCGTCTGATATTTCATTTGCTTCCGGAATGTAATCGCCAAAATAGATTACAATCGGAATTTCAGTTAATTTTTTGAATTCATCCATAGGTACACTGATTCCTTGTAAAGCGCCTGTCCTGCTCGGTAATGATTCAGGAACCTCATTCTCGGGAAACAGGTAATTGCCCGGCTCATAAGAAGCTACCGCTGCTACTTTATCTGTTTGCGCTGCTGCCATCCACCCAGGTAGACCACCTTGTGAGTGAGTTACCAGTATTCCTTTCCCTGATTCATCAAAAACTTTGGCAGTTGCATCCGATACAAGGTTTGCATCAAAGCTTCCCGTATCAGGTGTCATCCATTGAAAAAACTGTTCTAAACTTTTTTCATCTTGAGGAAATTGCACATTTTTTGAATACTCTGGCCAACGTCCCATACGCCATATTTCAAACCACATCTGCTCGTCTGCAACAGGCGTAATTTGTGATTCGACAGTGCTCCGTCCTGCTTGTCCTCGTCTTGGTTGATCGATTAGATAGGTGCTAAATCCACGTTTCAGAAAAATGTTCTGGAATCCATCTCTTCCATCAGGTGTGGTTTGCCAAGTGCGTGCCGACTGACCAGCACCATGTAAAAAAACCATCGGAAAATCACGAGCTTTTTCTGGAATCTGATAAAAAACGGATGCGTGATCTCCATGATATGTCTGACCTTCGGGATATGGCTTCCAATTATCAAATTTTTGGCTTTCATACGTACCGGGAGTTTCGACCACAACTCCTCCCGCCGAAAAACTACCTTGTTTTTCTATTGTAAGCTCTTCACCTTCATCTCCTTGCGTATCAGATGTATTTGGGCTGCAAGCTGCAAGTGCAGTCACTACTCCAATCATTAAAAGCAATATAAAAAATTTTTTCATTGTTTTCCTCCATTTTAGTGGTAGCCACACTTTAAATATTATAAAAAAGTACATTAATTCTATCCCGTAATTAATGCACTTTTTCTTCTGAACAAATTTCATCGCATAATGAGTCCCACAGAAATTGGTTCCCATAATTGATAGGTAATCCAATAAAAATCCTATGGCTGAGTTATCTAAGAGATAATGAGGATCATTTATAATTAGCTTGTAACCCCAATCTCTTTCTCACTGCATTACTGCATTGATAATCGTTCCCAAACACAATCCCATATGTACAGCCATGAAAATAACCATCAAATATGCAGTCAGTACATGTATCTGCCGTACAATCACGTCATTGCCTATAGGCAAATAGGGAACATGTCTCGAGAGTTCGGCACGGAGCTTATCATCACTACAACTATGAGTACAAGAAAAAGCAGATTGACCACAATTTAAAGAACACGTCGTACATGTTACTTCCCTTAATAATCGTCTTATACCACCGTCGATTTAATATATTGTGGACAATAAACAACACAACAGGACAACTACAACTAGTTCATGGATTGTATTACCAGTAAACATGTTAAGCTGTACGCTGAGATTCAGGAAAGCACTCACTTAATCCTGATGTAAATAAAATGCTAAAAGGGTATTCTGAATCATCTCTCCTTTTTTCTCATCATCAATCATTTCATGATTATCACCTATTGCATTGATCTCCCAGCCCTCCGTAGAGATGCCTGCAAGCCTAGATTCTGTGTTTCTGTCCTTAGATCCTGTAACATCTTCTAGATCAAAACTCTGCATCTCATCAAACGTTTGCATGTAATCATCCCGTTCTCGATTAGCGTGGCAGCTAAAGCAGCGACCGATGTCTTCCTCGTAATCCAACGACCTGTCGCCATTGAATTCCTGGTATAGCCAATCGCCGTTTTGTGGGGTATCAGGAGGGTTCTGGTCGCCCCAGCCAGTGCGCTTTTCCATCACGAAGATTTCAGAAAGCTCGTCATCATTATAAATCTCGTAAGTGATAACGGCGCCACTCGGTACCTGCTGGCCATCTTGGACCGCTTCAATCACTTCTCGGCTCGTGTAGATTTCCCCTCTCATACTCCCACGATTCACAGTAGTGTAGAGCACACCTTCTTTGTAGTTCTCAGGGAACTTGACAAGTTCACGATCGTACTCAGATGGCGACTGTTGGGACACTTCATTTGTGTCATTGTTGCTGTTACAAGCAGTAAGAGTGAGGGACATTGCCAATGCAAGGGACGGAAATAATATTTTTTTCATATTGTTTTCCTCCTAAAATTTTTCGTATTTGTATTGCTAACTCCATCTTCAGAACAGTCCTCATGTGAGCTTCAAGGGATAAGAGTGCCAACTATTCCAAGCCATAGTGCGAAAAACAGGCCAGATTCCCGAAAGTTTAGATCATATTTAATCAAGTGCCGTAGTCATTAGCCCTTCCCCTCTTTTTTTCGGCATTACGCCCTGACTTTATATTATTGCATCAAGCTGAACGCATCCGCAAAGCAGTAATAGTCCGGATATTGTTCCTCAAGCATGTTGCACAATGTCCATTCTTTTTCGAATAAAAAAAGCTTTGTACCCAGACGTTCGGGTCGTGAGTGAAACGGTAACGGATCCTGTGCCGGCTCTGAGCTCGGAATAACATAGGGAGAGGGAATCCGATGATGTAAAAACATAAGGCGAAAAAAGAGATAAAAACGAATTGTCTCACTGTCTCCTATAATGTTTCCTATGCCATCCGTACCGTCCAATTTTCATAACTATTTGTCCATCAGGTGTTATCTATGATAAAAAATATATTTAAACTATCTGATGACAAAATATAAACAATTTCTAAATAAAGAAAAACTTTTTGGCAAATAAAACGTGATTACCCCCTTTACGATTACCGACGCTTTAAAAGTGGACTTATACATTCCCTGTTGCATGGGACTTTTATGGGGAAAACAGGGCATACATACAACAGGTATACCGAGAATTTAAAATGCACGCTGTTACACTTGTGAATAAGGAATATGTCTTAACAAGAGGTGACCAGGTTGCTTGGAGTTCGGAAGAAAACTCAGGTGGTAGTGGGTAAAGCAACTGATGTGAAATTCATTGAGGAATAAAATTGAAGTATCCACTTAAATGCCTTCTAAAATTGGCGGAGATATCACAAGCAGGCTATTTCAAGTGGCGTCAAAAGTCAACATCGAGTCTTAGAAGAACAGCTACTGAAGGGCCATTTAGGACCATACACCATATAACCCCTACTTCGGCTACTTATTTATGACAGTAGTCCTTGAGATGTGAAGGGATGCATATCAACCATAAACGTGTGGACCGGTTCATTAAAAAGCTTGGTATTCTTGTCATCCATTCCAGACGCGGAAACTGCTTTGAAAATACCTATATCGAATCGATTTTTTTTAACAGAAAAGATCTTACTAACCAATCTGTAAACGGTCTCTGAACTGAAGCGGGCCACTTACGAATATATTTCGTTCAGACATCCATTCACGCTTTCAGAAAAAACTAAGCGACCGTTCCCCGGTAAAATACCGAGAATCGGTCGTAGTATAGGGATGTCGTTTAAATCGAGTCTACTTGACAGGGTTATGACCACGAAACATGGGATTTCTTGATTCTCTAAACGTCTTCCACACATTCTGGGTTACAGGTTTAATCGATAACCGGCCCCCCAGACAGTTTCAATCATCCTCGATTTGGAGGGATCTTCCTCAATTTTTTCCCGGATACGATTGATATGAACTGTAACGGTAGCACTGTCACCGATATAATCATGTCCCCATATCTTAACAAAAAGCTCTTCTTTGGAGAAAACAATATTCGGATTCATGGCAAGGAATTTTAGCAGTTCAAACTCCCGGTTAGGAAATTTTATTTCTTGTCCGTCACGGTATACCTTCCAACTGCGGGTCAATATTTTCAAGTTGCCAATTTGGATTGCGCTTTCTTCTGCAGTTCGAGAGGATTTATTGGTAAGACGATTATAGCGGCTCAAATGAGATTTGACCCTGGCTACCAGTTCCGCAGGATCGAAAGGCTTTGCAATATAGTCATCTGCTCCCAAGCCAAGGCCGCGGATTTTATCAATGGATTCCGTTTTGGCGGTCACCATCAGAATTGGAATTTCAGTCTGATCGCGAATTTCACGACAAATATCATATCCGCTGCAACCAGGAAGCATAAGATCTAGAATCAAAAGGTCATAGCTGCCATCCAAGACTTTTTTCACTACCTTGCTGCCATCTGCCACAATTTTCGTTTCAAATCCACTGATCTCCAGGTAATCCTTTTCCAGCATCGCGATTTCTGCATCGTCCTCAGCAATCAATATTTTCGTCATACACTACCTCCTTTCGCTGAGGGTAAAGTCATAGTAAATTTCAACCCCTGATTGTTTTCAGCGATAACAGTTCCACCTTGTGCCTCAATAATATATTTCACGATATACAATCCGAGACCGTTTCCATCGCTGTTTTTGCTGTTTCTTGATTCATCACCGCGGTAAAATTGTTCGAAAAGGTGCGGAAGCTTCTCCGGCGATACGCCGTTTCCGTTATCCGCAAAGTTAAGCACTTGATATTCGTTTTCCCGCGAAACCTTCAAGGAGAGCTCTAACGGCTCTACTCTTGCATATTTCAGTGCATTCTCCACTAGATTGGCCAGAACCTGCCTTATTTGCTCCTTGTCAATCCTGACCGGATGAATACCGTCAGATATCTCGACGCGGATGGAAGCATTCTTATGCTTCAAATCATCCTGAATATCGAGAACAAATTTCTGCGCGAATTTGCCGAGGTCTGTTTCTACTGGAAAGAACGGCAGATTACCAGTTTCTAGCTTAGAAAAATAGAATAATCTTTGCAGCAGCACGTCCATATCAGAGGCTTTTTTGTAGGCAATGGAGAGATATTGTGCTTGTTTTTCCGCCGTGTTGGCAATGCCGTCCTGCAATCCTTTAATATATCCTTTTACAGAAGTGAGCGGCGTTCTCAAATCGTGGGAAATTCCGGTAATCATGTCGGTACGTGCCTTTTCATAGGTAGCGTTTTTATCCTGTTCTTCTTTAAGATGGAACTGCATCTGGTTGAAGGAGGCACATACAATTTCAAATTCGTCGTTACCTGTATAGATGATTGGAGTTGATAAATCACCTTCTTCAATGCGTTTTGCACTTTCGGTCAATTGATGAATCGGTGTCATGATGTGCTTGACAAGACGCTTGGTAAGCAGCTGACTAATGAGAATAAGGACAGCAATGGAGGCAAGTCCCACAAGCAGGAAGATGATCAGGAATTTTTCAAAATAGCTCCGATCTACGCCAAATAATTTGTTATGAATGCTGTAATTAACTGCAACTACAGCATAGGTTTCATTTCCGACTGGGATGAGTTGTCCAATCGTTGTCACGCCATCTCCAAAGAACACGTTTTGCTGATCAGCACTCAATTTGAGCGTTTTCAGAAAGGATTTTATATCATCTTCAGGGTGTCGTATATTACAGTAAATCAATGAATCGCCTTCTGAGACACACAGTCGATAGTTATATTCTGCCAGAGAAAGACTAAGCGCCGACCAATCCAGAACGTCTCCTTGATTTTTCTTCAAAATAGTTTCAACCTTTAAAATGTTAGAGTCAAGTTGATTATTTTTGTTGACTGTTTCATGGTACATATTAATCATGCCACTCCCAATGGCAAGCAATACTACTAATGACAGCAGTACCATCAATGTATTAGAAATAAATATTCGCTTTTCCAGTTTCATATCAGCACCCTCTAATTAATCTAAAGCTAATATTAGCAGTAAATTGTAAACTTCTAAAGGGGATAACCTAAACAAATGCTAAAGTCTGTCGAGTAAGTCCCATTGCATTAAGGCCTTTTCTACGAATACCACGAAGGTTTACGGCTGTAAAGCTCAGCCGTTTAAAATGAAATACATACAAACAAAAGAAACTAAATAAACTCTGTCCGAATATGTAGAGCTAACAAACATAACCTAAAAAGAAATGGTGTCTTACCAAGCTGGGTGTTAAATAAAATAGACATTAATTTATATATATCAATAATACCGTAGAAATACTTTGAGATTGAGGGGAATAATAAAGATGTAGACACTGATCAAGAATTACTATGTTTTTTTATATGCAATATTCTCTTATATGAAATAAGCAGCCTACCAGTTTTGTTTTAGGCAGACTGCTAAGGTGATTTACAGATAAGGTCCATTTGCTAATGAAGCTAAATTAATCACTAGCGCTAGTACATATAGAAATTATGATTGGAAAAGCAATTATTCATTTTTAGCTTGTTCCCTTATTTGTCTTATCGCATCATTAAAACCATCTGGAGTTCCACTGGATCCAGCTAAACGTCCGACCTCCACCTCTCCTATATCTTTACCAATAACAACTGCAGGTACTGCTTCTGCAAAGCGTTGCTGGAGTTCAAGAGAAGTCTCATTAGTAGCATGCGGTGTCACTTCAACCTCTGTAATGATATTTCTTTCAAGAGATACATCTACTGTGATGGAGGAAGGAAGGCCTCCGTATTCACCTGTTGCTGAATAACTTCCGTCTTTATATTCGAGTTCAGACTCGTTTTCTCTTGTTCTTTCTGAAGTTCTAACATTAGAATCTGAAGAAGAATCAGAACGATCCGGTTCCAAATTAGATGCCCGGCAAGCAGAGGTAATAAGAAGAGATAATGAGAGACCTGTGATAGATATTGCTCTTAGAATGGGACTTAGATTTGTCATGCTATGAACCTCCATACTTATTATTCAGTGAAAATGTCACCTTCAAAGTTATCTGAAATCTCCACCGTACCATCTGCAAACATACGAACATAAGATAAGGTGAAATCCTTTGCCAGTTTATAACCTGTCTCAAAGAATAATGCTGTTGCTAACCCATCAGCAATCATACAATTGTTAGCTACAACCCATGTTGCTATCACATTCTTAACAGGGGTACCTGTCCTTGCATGAAGAATGTGATGTAAGCCATCTCCCCAGGCACGTCTATTAATAGCAGACGCACAAATGGCTTGGTTGCTTAAACGTATAACACCTACTACTTTATTTGGATGAAGGGGATGTTCAAGGCCAATTGCTACATTATCCTTTCCTACATGACGAATATCACCGCTTCCATCAACAATGAAATCTATAAATCCCTCCTCTAAAAGAATTTCTGATACTATATCCACCAGATATCCTTTTCCGGCAGCTCCTACATCAATAACTAACGGTTTTTTCGTGACAATTGATGTAGCCTCCCGATCAATGTCAGTCAACCATGAAGGTTTTTCCTGATTAAGAACAGTTGCTTTTTTAGGAAGGAAGGTATATTCCTTATCATATCCCAATAATTCTAAATCCCGACCCACTAGTGGATCAACTGCCCCATCAGTCAGTGTACAGAGTTCCTCATAGAATTTAAAAAGTTTGACGGAATCATTTGGAAAATCAAACCTTCCTCCTTCTTGAGATTGAGCGATCTGTGAAACAAGTGAATCATGGCGAAATCGGGAATATGTTTGGTCATATAGTTCGATTCTATTAAGAATCTTGTTCTTTAGTCGATTTTTTAATGGATTAGAAGTCTCGATCTCCCAGTGAGTTCCAATAGCTTTAAATGTGAATCGACTACTATTTCCAGATTGGATTGAACTATTCTCTGAATACATCACTAATGTCCCACCTCTATTTATGAAATTGAAGAAAGGCAAATTGTCTCTTTTATTATTGTGTTTTAATTTTTCTTCAAACGACTAAGAGAGATCGCAATTATAGCAGCCAAAAGTGCTGAAGTAGCACTGATCCAAGTAATTGACATAATGGACGTCCCACCAACAATGATTCCACCCACCGCAGCACCTGCTGCAAAGCCAAGCTGTACAGATGAGCTATTTAAACTTAGTACAATACTAGATGCCTCAGGGACTAAGGAAACTAAATTGAAATTTTGAGTTGATCCAAACATCCAACAAGCTACTTCCCACAACATTAATAGTACTACTGCAGAAACTACCCATTCAGATCCGACTGAAAGTAATGCCAGTGCCACAGCTTGGATAACCATAGAACCGATAAGTGTACGGTTAACACCGATACGGTCTGCGAGTAAGCCCCCTGATTTCGATCCAATTACACTGGCAATCCCCATTGCGAAAAGGATTGCACTTATACTTGTGCCAGTCGATGTGATAGCGTTCAAATAAGGAGTTATATACGTATCAACAACCGAAAAGCCAAGGAAGACAAAGAAAGTTATGGATAATGTTAGTGCTACTCGTGGATTTTTCAAGAGAGACAACCGTTTACTTAAAGATATCGAACTTCCTCCCTCGAATGCCGGAATTGTTTTTGCAACAACTATAAGTGCAATAACACTAAACACACCGATTATCCAAAAGATTGCTTTCCAGTCGTAAGATGCTGAAATAATACGACCAATTGGTACACCGAAAACAAGAGAGGAGCTAAACCCCATAGCTATATTCGCCATTGCAGCACCTTGCTTTCCTGGTGATGCTAACTTTGCGGCAATGTCATATGCTGTAACAATAAACATTCCAGTTCCTATTCCCAGTATTACTCGTGCTACCATTAATAGAGCAAATCCGGGAAGTACAAGTGTAAAAATGATTCCAATAACTACTACAGAAAGGGCAAGCAGTAATTGTTTCTGTTGATTGAGCTTTGAAATAGCTATCATTACTATAGGTGTTCCTATTGCGTTACCAAGGGCAAAAACAGTAATTAACTGTCCCGCTGTAGCAACAGAAACACCTACTGAATCAGAAATTTTATCAAGCATACCAACTATTCCAAATTGTGATGTTCCAATGAAAAAACTGATTATCATCAGCATATATATTTTCCAAGTATTATTCATGATGATTTGTCTACTCCTTTTCTCTAAACAACTGAAAAATATTGTTATAATCTTATTATGCCCGTTATTATTAAAGTGAGTTATCCAAATCATCTCAAATGATTGCCTAATTCTCTTATGGTATAAGTACAATATTATTTGTTGCTAAACTGAACAGCTAGATATTAATTAATCGTCGTACAAGCTCTTCTATTTAAAACAAGAATAGCTACTCAAAAGATTAGCTATTCTTGTTTTATTAATTAATGAAGTAAACTACATCCGACACTTCAAATTAATACTATCGGCTTAAGTAAGGTCTTTGCACATTTTTCTATCATGAGCTAAAATTACTGTCATTAATATATATTAATATCATGTTCCTCAAAAGGAACTGAGAACTAATAGATAGCAATTAGTAAAAATAAAGCTTCGCTATCTCTTAAACTAGTTTAATAAAAGCTTGGTTTTGTATATTCTGTTCCAGGTTCACCCAACCCTAAACTGGCTCGATGGTATTCTGCACGATTATTGAATAAATCAGTGATGAATTGAGAAACAGCTTGACGAGTAATTTGAGCCTCGACAAAAGGTTCTCCTTTATGGGTGATATGAACACGCGTGTTACCTTCTTCATTATAAAGCCAAGTTATTCGAAGAATTATATAATCAAGATTGCTTGCTTCAATAATGTCAGCAGCTTTACGATATGGAGATGTCCACATAATTCCAGTATTGGCTCGATACCAATCCTGAAAATTACCAGTAATCTCTTGATACAAGTCAGGAACACTAGCTGCAATAAAGCGTTTAATACCGCTTTCTTCCAATATCTTAACTAATGGACTGATAAGGTCGTCTTTAGCAACAAAGCTAAGATATACTGCATCCACATCAACAAGGTAATTTGTGATCTTGTCAAATTCTTCAAATTCACCATCAACTAATGATACACGATCACTGACTGTATCTGCCAAACGCGAAGTGACATTTCGCCCATATAATACTAAATCAAAATTAGTTTGAGTTAATAAATCAGCAGTTACCATTCTGCCGATTTGCCCAGCGGCCCCTAAAATCATTACTTTCATATACATTTCCTCCTATTAATTGAATTTAATTTAATTGGCTTGTTATAAATCCTAAAAGAGCAGGTATATAAGTGATTTTATTAAAGAATTGATTTTCTTAAGAAGAAAAAAATCAATCGCATGAAATTAATGTTCTAAATGAACAAATTCATGCGATTAATATTCTAAAATATATGAATTTCTCTTATAAACCTAATTTAGTTTCGGCAAGCATTTTAATCATGTTTGGGTCAGCGTGTGAGAAGAACTGGCTTTCTCCAATATTTAAGGTCGCAATAGCTGCTTTGTCTTCATCCGTTAATCTGAAGTCAAACACATCAATATTTTCTGCCATGCGTTCTGGATTTGTCGTTTTTGCTAGGACTACAACTTCTTGTTCAACGAGCCAACGTAAAATGACTTGCGCAACTGACTTATTATATTTCTTACCTATTTCACTAAGAATTTCATTTTGAAAGATCTCATTTTTACCTTCTGCGAAAGGAGCCCATGCTTCAGGACGAATTCCTTGTGCTTTTAATGCTTCAATAGCTTCTGTTTGTTGGTTGAATGGGTTAATCTCAATTTGGTTGATAGCTGGAGTTACTTTGTTGAATAAGGATAAATCCACTGCACGGTCAACTGCAAAATTTGAAATGCCAATGGCTCGTATTTTTCCTTCTTTTTGGAGTTCTTCCATCGCACTCCATGCACCATAAATATCATTATAAGGCTGGTGGATAAGTAATAAGTCAACATAGTCTAAGCCAAGGCGATTAAGTGAACCTTGAAAAGAATTCATTACGCCATCATACGATACATTTTCTATCCATATCTTCGTTGTAATAAAAAGCTCTTCTCGAGCAACACTTGATTTCTTGATACCTAATCCGACTTCTGTTTCATTCATGTAAGCTTGTGCAGTATCAATATGACGGTATCCAGCTTTAATAGCATCAATCACAACTTGTTCTGTTTTTTCTGGAGGAATTTGGAATACCCCAAAACCTAAGATTGGAATTTCAACACCATTATTAACTTGTACTGTTTTCATTTTTTCTTCCTCCTACTGGTTAATTATATGATTAAGTCACTATAAACTTTGAGCTTCGTGGGAATATAATTATTTATCTTTCATTTTTCTCTAAATGGTCTACCAATATGCTGTTAAACGAGGTCTTTTTGCAGGAAATAATAATAATCTCTTCACTAGTTTAAAGCATATTTGTTATTAATAATTTATTTTTGTATAAGACATCGATGCTAATTTAAATATATCTCTTTTTTTAGTATATACCTCGGTAACTACAAAAGGATTGGTTACTTCTTTACCGTCAACAATAGCTATCAGTTTTATTTTATTTAACAAAACCACCGTTGATTCCATCTCATGAATTGTACTTTTCTGAAAATCAATCTCTTTATAAACAATGCCTCTTTCATTTATAATGTTTATTTCCTCATCACGTGATAGTGTAACTCCCATATGAACAAACCTAGCATGTTGATGAACTAAATCAACTAATACATCTACGTTTTCTTTTTGAAAGGCATCCCAAATTCTATTAGATACTTCTAATACTTTTTCTATTTTCCCTCATCTCCTTTTAAAAGTTATAGTATTAATATCTGACTGCTTCGCTTGACTGGTAGGTCGAATAAGTATTTCATTTATAGCTACATCAGATGGTTAATATTATCTTACCTATTATTATTAATGCGGTAATCATCTTAAGGCGCCATAAATCTATCTCAAAACGCCACTTTTTTTAATTTAGTGAAATGGCGGTACCATAGAGTTAGAACTTAAATGTTCTGTTCTCCAATTAGAGGGTGTTTCACCTTCCCAATGGCGAAAAGCACGATAAAACGAATTTAATTCTTCATATCCAAGTAAAAATGCTACTTCTTTAATATCCAGTGAAGGATCTACCAAATAATCTCGAGCCATCTCATGCCGAGTTTCTGCTAGTAAATCTTTAAAATTTGTTCCAGCCCCGGTAAGTCGACGTTGCAAGGTACGTTCACTTATAGATAATTCACCCGCAACCTTATTAATGTCAGGACGACCGCTGGATAGGTTATGTTTCAATATCGATTTGACTGTCTCAGTTATTGAATTTCGTCGCTGCTGCTCATCTAAGGATAGATCAAGGGCTGGAGTTAGAATTTCTAGCAGCTCAGCATTATAGGAGTCAAATAGTCGGTCTAAGTCACTTAATTTTAATGTCATTTTATTTTGTTGTGATCCATATCTAACTTCACAACCAAAGTAATCTTCAAGGATGTGTTTCTTACCCATGGAGTCTGAAAACTCTACATAGTGAGCCGTCAAAGGCTGACCTGTACCTAGTCTTCCGATTTCAAGTAAGGTTGCCATTATTACACCAGCAAGCATTGGGGGTTCACTAAACTCCGAATATAACCATTCAAGCTCAATCGTACATATCTCGCCTTCTTCGGAAATAATTATACGTTCAGGTGAGCATAATTGTTTGTACCTTGCCATTCTATTTAATGCTTCTCGATAACTACGAGCATGGTATGCAGCTAAAATAGAAGGTGGTAATTGAGTAGTTTTAACGTCTGTAGCTATTGAGAGGATACCAGTAGCAGGATCCTCGATCAGATCTAAAACTGCTTGCCAGATTGCAAAATACTGGTCAGTAGTTACTATAACCGGTTCAGATAGAATATTGACTGGCAGTTTTGCTCTATGAATTAGCTCATGTTCTTTAATCCCTATCTTAGGTAAATCTCTCCAAAAAGAAGTTGGTATTTTTATACGATCATTAGATTGGGCTGCCACTTTAGGAACTCCTTTATCTGAAGTATTTTTTTCATTGTTTTATAAGAATAGCTGAAATATGTCCTACAGTAACTATCATAAAATGACAATAAACTAGCCAAAAACGCCATCGACCAATCAAGATGGATAGATACTTTCAAGGTATTTATCCTTAACCTAATCATCAGTCTAAGTTTCAAGCATTATTCAATGCCATTTTAATTATTATTCTCTTAATTACGATAGTAAACGAAAGACACTCATGAAGAGTGTCTTTTTTGATTTACTTCTTTAAATTAGGGACTAGAAGAAATTTCGATTCGTCTAATAAGCCACTAAAATCGTGATTTATTATCTCTACTAATTTAAATTCTTTATTTTCATACTCGAACTTTAAAATACAACAATTGCCAATTCTTTCGTGTTGCATAACCGAACTTGTATGTTCCCAATATCTCATAAAGTTCCTACAAGTGGCTCCATGAGATACAGCTAAAACAACCTCATTATCTCCTTCCATTATTTCTTGACATGTTGTAGCAACCCTTTTTTGGACATCCTTTTGATCTTCCCCGCCATATTTTACAAAGAAATCCCCATAAGGAAGTGGTGGATTTAAATCTTCACTTTCCCCTTCAAAAGTTCCAAAGTTCCATTCTTTTAATCCTTTTAATCTTGTATAAGACATATCAGTTACAATCTCTAAGGTATCACTTGCTCTTTCGGATGTAGAACTGTAGGCATGGTCAAAGATAATATTTTGCTTTTTAAAATAACTAGCTGCTATCTCTGCTTGCTTTATTCCTATTTCCGTTAGTGGTGAATCACACCAGCCTTGGATCTTCCTTCTATGATTAAATAACGTTTGTCCGTGTCTCATAAGATATAAAGTCTTTTTCATTTGTATCCCCCTCATCGGATATCAAAACAGAAAATATTGAAGCTCTTCACCTGAATTCAATGCCACATCTTAAAGGAAGTACATTTATGCAATTAATAGAGACAGGAGATATCAGGAACTTATGCTTAATTATCCACGTAAAAAAGATGGTCTACCTTATAGCATTATTATCCGCACGTTTCGCATAATCTGAACCGGCCGAATATTTGCAAACAGGAACTATAATTCAAATTCACGTAATCTAAGTTTATATACAAATTGTGCATCAGCTTCATCAGATCCTTCTACAAGAATTTGATACTGATCGTAAGGTTTTATATCTAGATTAACAATTTCCATTATAGAGTCAGGATGATTTGTTACATGTATTGCTTGCCCGTGATATTTCAAAACTACACTCGAGGATAATTGAGCTGCATTACTTACTAAAACTGTAGCAAAACGAGCTAACCCTAAATTATGCCCGAATAAGAAATTCATTTCAGTCATACTTCCCACCTCATCTGTGTAATATTTTGTTCTGTTCAATCAGATATTTCTTTCATACTACATATTATCCCTTATATCCACCAACCGTGAGTACCTAATCGTGGCTCATTCTTGCCTAATCCTCTCTTTTCACATGCACTATCTAGCTGTGAGAGCTCATACTTTGTGACATCGATTTGTGTGTGCAGAACAAAGGTGAACATGTTATTAGAATCATACAAGCAATTGGAAATAAGAAAATTGAGACTACTTTCATATATATGGAGTGATATGTTGCTCGAAAATTTAATTAATCTGGTAATGCAATTCGAATTTGAGATATTGTAAATAAATAATATAGACAGTAAGAACAATAAATCCCAAAAATAAAAAGCACCCATCTTATTGGATGCCTCCACCTTTTATTAATTCAGCTACTACCTTTGCAGCAATATTTTCTAATCGATCCAGTCCCGCATCTTTCATTTTCTTTGCAACTGATTTACTTTTTTCTTCACTGTCTTAATACGGATTAATATCTAACTTCTTCTCTATATACCTTATTCCTGGTGGAGTTAGGCTAACGGTATGGTAAACAACTAGAGGGTATGTAGTAGTTTTAGTTCGGTGAACTTTAATATTAGAAATTAATTCTGCATCATAAAGCTTACTTAATGCAAAGTTGAAGTGTGCATCGTCTAGTCCCAATAATTCGGGTGTAAGAAGGTAGTTTTCTTTAAGTCTAGTTCCCTCATTGCATTAACGGCAGTTATCTCTCCAGACTTCCAACGTTTATATACGTGCCTAAATTCTTCTGTCGTTTCTATTCTTGATCTTCCAAACTTTACACAGTTTTGTAGTGCAACGTCTACTCCTTCACACTGCCTTTTTCTTATTCGATCACGTTCCTCTTGGGCCATCCAGGAAAGTATTAATACCAAATCTGCAATGAAGGTTCCTATACTGTCTTTGTATTGTGTGGTGTCTAATAAGGGCATATCAAGTACAACGATATCTGCTTGAATATTTTTTGTGATGTCATTCCACTCTTGTAGAATTTTTTCCTCATTTCTTCCAAACTAGTCCCGGGAATGGATATACAAAATATCGCCTTTTCTGATGATCCGTTTTAGCAATTGGTAGTTAACTCGGTTAAAATCCTTCCCAATTTGTTTATCGATGAAGATATCTCGTTCATCCAAGCCTTGGCTCTTCATTGATTCCATCTGCAGAGCCCAATAAAGAATACACAGTAAGATTCCTCGCCATTGACACTCCAGCTATGACACCTACTACATCAGCAACTACATATCCACGCCGTTTAGATTATCCTCTTCGATAACCGCGGATTTGATTGTTGCTTTTTGATTTCAGTACAGCCACATAGAATTATTACAAATATAAATAGTAATGTATGCTTCAAATTTATTATTCCCCGCAAAAAAAACCTAAATTAGCGTTCCAGATAATGAAATCGCTAGTTTAAGGGCTTATCCCAATATTGTGAAATGTATAGCGTATATTGCTCTGTCCTGGTAATTAATTCAACAGAATTCCTCTAGAGTCATAACTTCCCTTGCTGTCTCTATAAAAGCTAATATGATCGGTGAAAGCCACTTATCTTTATGCCATGAGATCTGTGTATATACATCCAAGTCTGGAATTGGCCATAAAAGAGGCATAAGTTCGCCACGGTTAACTTCGACTTCAGCTACTATTTCAGGAAGAAAGGCAATACCGATTCCTGAAATTGCACATTGTTTAATAGCTTCGGCACTTTGAAACTCTAAAGATGACATACTGTCAATGTCACCTTTATTAAATGTTCGATCAAACATGGTTCTATAGGGACAACCCTTTTCATTAATTAGAAACACTTCTTCGTGAAAATCTTCAAGCAGTAATTCATTTTGTCTCACAAGTGGATGATCTGGAGCGGCGAAAAGGCGAAAAGTTTCTTTCGTCAATGGTTCTACTGCAAGTCCCGTTGATTGAATGTGTTCGTCAAGTACAAAAACGACATCCGAGGTTCCCTCAAAAAGTGTTTGTTTGAGTTGTAGATTTGGAACAGATCGAAAGATAAGACGAACTCTTGGATATCGCGAACGAAAGAGTTTAAAGACATCTGGAAGTCGATAAGCGCAAACTACTTCGTTGGCACTAATTGTTAGGGTACCGCTTAGAACTTCATTGTCATGAAGAACGCTACTGCGAGCTTCGTCCAATTTGTTTAAAACGTCCTGGACATGAGTTAAAAAACGTTTACCCGCAGTTGTAAGAACCAGCTGCTTTCCTAAGCGATCAAAGAGACGAACATCTAGCTCTTCCTCTAATGCTTTTATTTGCATCGTGACGTTGGAGGGTACGTAATTTAGTGCTTCAGCAGCTCTACTGAAATTTAAAGTTGTTGCAACTGTTTGAAACGTATTCAATTGGCGCAATTCCATGATAAATCCCCCTTTAACTTTCAATATTATTGAATACTACATTGAATTTTGTTCACTTTTATTGAAAGTAACACGGTTATATACTCAATAACAAGAAATACATTCTAAACGTTTGTGTTTCATTTAGATAGGAGTGAAAACAATGAAAGAGTATGAGATTTTTAATTTAGGTGATGTAACCTTCCAATCCGGAGTGACATTACCAGACGCTTTTCTTGCTTATAAAACTTACGGGAAATTGAATGAAAAGAAAGATAATGTTATCGTTTATCCAACGGCTTTTGGCGACCAACATGTTAATAATGAATGGTTAATTGGAAACGGAATGGCGCTAGATCCACAGAAATATTTCATTATCGTTCCTAATTTGCTAGGGAATGGATTATCTTCATCTCCAAGTAATACGCCTGCACCATTCGACAAAGCTAATTTTCCGCAGATAACCATCTATGACAACGTTCAATTACAGTATAGACTGGTGACTGAAAAATTCGGCATTCAGAAGATTGATCTTGTTGTTGGGTGGTCAATGGGAGGTCTTCAATCATTCCAATGGGCAGCAAGTTATCCTAACATGGTGAATCGAATTGCCTCTTTCTGCGGAAATGCAAAGACTTGGCCGCAAACTTACGTGGTCCTCGATGGACTTAAGGCTGCGCTCATGGCCTCAGTTGGCTCGGATTCTAATAATTTAAATCAATTAACTTCTCAAGACATGCGAGCAGTTGGCCGTGTCTATGCAGGATGGGGATTATCACAGACTTTCTATAAAGAAGAACTCTTTCGTGAGATGGGCTTTAACTTTTTAGAAGATTTTACGGTGGGAGTTTGGGAAAACAGTTTTATGAGTATGGATCCTCACAATGTTCTAGCCATGTTATGGACAGGACAACATGCAGATATTAGTGCAAACTCCGATTATAATGGAGAGTTTAAGGAGGCACTTAAAAGTATTGAAGCGATTACCTACATCATGCCAGGTAGTACTGATCTCTTCTGCACCGCAGAAACTAACGAATATGAGGCTAAGTTTATATCTAATGTTGAATATCATCCTATTAATTCAGTATGGGGACATTTCGCCGGTCGAGGAATTAACAGTACCGATAATAAATTTATTGATAATAAACTAAAGCGTTTGTTGACGCTTCGCACAAACAATTAAATAAATATTATATAAGTTGTAGGGAATGTCGAGTGATAACTTTCTTAATTCAATACTAGCTATTTAATCGCGTAAAGACGATTAGCTCCGAAGTAATCGTCTTTACTTTTACTCAAGGAATCTCTTTAATAATTATTGAGACGAGTTTCTTCTATTTTGAGGCTTTGAATTCCTTTCTTTAAACTCTATAAATTTTTCAGAGATAACTAATTATTATGTCGTTTGTTAACTTCAATCGTAATGAACTCCGGCAAATAGCTGGGAGTACATCCTCTTGATACTATTTCATCTTTGTAAAGACCCGTTTTCTCACCAAGTTTAATACAACGCGCACGATTCTTTTCATCATAAATGCCTATCCAGCCTGCGGTGAAATTCATAGCCCATTGAACTTCCGGTTCTTCCTTCGTAATATTAGCTTCTAATGCAGATAGCAGGTCTGCGGTGTTATCAGGCGGTGTTTGTCCAGTCCATCTCAATCGCGCTTGATAATACCAGAAAGCTCGCCTTTGAAGAGCAGAAGGACTATTTCCCCATGACTCCATCAATGCAATTTTCTGCTTGTCTTTGGTGAGCTGATTAGCCATTAACCAATCCATTAAGTTATTTCGCTCATCAAAAGTATGGGTCTGCATATCTCTATCAAGCTTATTTAGCACATCTTGTGAAAGAAGTTTTTTGTCCATAATTAAGATTGCTAATAGTCTGGGCAAAAACTCTTCGGTTGACCAAAGTTCCATAGCTAGTTCGTGATCTTTTTTAATATCCTTCGCGATTTTTCGTAAGTCGCCTAGCTTAGTTTTACTATTGATCTGAGGTAGAATGTTTTCTGCTTTTGAAGAGCGTTTTATTTCTGCATCTTTTTTTTCATCCATTTTATACAACTCCTTTATTAAAGCACTGTTTCATAATATGTCCTTGACGGGAAATATCAACCATCCAACAAGGGTAAGTAAAAGTGATGGTTGTTAAGACAAACCTAGAAATGTTAAAAATGTGCTGTTGTACAAACTCCTTCAAACTTGGTTTTTTCTTAATGAAGAAATCATTAAAAACCCTGCAAACTGGTCTATCGCTAGGATTAAATTCAATATTGAAATTCCCTATGCTAGGGACACTTTTTTCATAGTAGGTCATTATATCATCTGCTGTAATAATTGTATTTTGTGTCTTTCTCCCAAAAGTGTTTGGTCTGGTAGTTATTCTGAGGTTCATCTAGCCCCAGATTCTTCATAAACTCCATCTGCCGGCCTTCATTTTGAACTTTGCTGCTTATACGTATGTATCCAAACCTCCTCACTTCCATATTATTACACCTCACCGACTTATTCTACCTTAATTCTATCAAAAGCGTTCGTAAAAGTATGTGTAATACAAACAACGTTCTAAAACTATTTTTATATGTCTTTGAACGTTAATTTATTTATTATTCAATTGAAATGAGACCGTTCGTAAAAGTGTACTTTTTTGAACTCAACTTATTCAAGTCAGATGTCTATACTTCCATCAACATGTTTATATTATCGCTTCTGAAAATAAACAAACATTGTACATAAATGTAGTATCTTGATTCTGCTATCTACTGAAAATCTTTATAATAAGTGGCAAAAAAATGAATAATAAGTCGTGTTTTAAAAATACCCTATATGGGTATTTTTAATTGAAGGAGGAGATAGATATGAAATTCAAAAAGATTATACTCTCATTACTCTTGGTAATCTTGGTATTAGGTTTTGCTGCTTGTTCCAACGGAGAGAATAACGATATGTCTAGTTCAAATGAGGGTGATAGTGATTCTGAGATGAATCACTCCAGTATGAACCACTCTAGCTCAGGTGATTTACCCGAAGGTTTACAGGAAAAAGAGAATCCTACATACCCAGTGGGAAACAAAGTAATAATTGAGGCAGATCACATGGAAGGCATGAAAGGTGCAGAAGCCACAATATCGGGGGCTTATGATACTACTGCATATGTAATTTCATACAATCCAACTACCGGGGGAGAAAAGGTTGCTAACCACAAATGGGTCATTCAAGAGGAATTAGAAGGTGCAGAAACTGATACAATAGAGTCTGGTACTGAGGTTATTCTTAATGCTGATCACATGGAAGGCATGGATGGTGCGAAGGCAACTATAGAATCAGCAAAAAAAACAACTGTTTATATGGTTGACTTCACTCCAACTACTGGAGGAGAAGAAGTTAAAAACCACAAATGGTTAATAGATGATGAATTATCACCAGCTGAATGAATATGGAATTATAGATGAACGAAATATACAAACAGTGTATTATATAATGTTTAGCAAGGTATAAAAGCATGTAATATACGTTTTAATACTTTTAAGATGATGGCAGAGTGAATGTGACTCGATAGGAAATGCTCTATATACAATAGAAAAGAGGATTATAGGGAACTATAAGAATGTAACTCTTCTTTTAGCATTACAAATACCCCCACCTAACCAGGTGGGGGTATTTGTAATGCTAAAAATCTTTCTTACTTCGATTGATTTATACATTCAATTAATCGATCTTCAATTTCCTTTGCATAGCCTTTAACACCATCATCTTCAGTTAACCCCACTAATGCGGTGGTATTGGCATGTCTATTTTGGTATCATCATCACTTTCATAGACAACTATCTTACATGGAAGGATATAACCCGTTAACTTATTATGCTGTATAACTCGTTGGGCATCAAAAAAATTACATACTTCAAGTACGCAAAACGATTAATTGAACTTCAAGCCTTTGTCTAACCTTTTCCTAGATGTCAAAATTGTTCTTCTTTCAGATTCTCTTCCAAAGATTCAATAGCTTCTTCTACAGTATGGGAAGTCTCCACAGCATAATGAAATATATTCATCCATCTCCTTCTCATTAGTTCTAGTGCAAGTTAGCTAAGGATATCCATCCATATTTTGATTGTTGTAGCAATAATCAGTACAGCAAGTATTACCTGAAGCAGTTTAACATTCATCCTCTTTCCTAATGCAGCCCCTATCGGCGAAGCAATGAGACTTGCGACAACAATAACAATGGAAGGAATCAACGGAACCTGACCTGTTGAGAGCTTTCCCGCAACAGCCCCTATAGAAGAAATGAATGTAACAGCCAAGGATGTGGCGATTGTCATACGAGTAGGTATTTTCAGCACAACTAGCATGATTGGCACGAGAAGAAATGCTCCTCCAGCTCCTACAATCCCTGCTCCTATCCCCACTAAGAATGATAAACCTGCTGCCAACCCTATAGAAAATGTAACGTCGGACAGCTCTATATCATCCTTCCCCTTCTTAGGTACAAACATCATTATTGATGCAATGATAGCTAATATTCCATATACAAGGTTGATGTCTTCTTCGGCTAAAAGACGTGAACCAAAGCTCCCAATAAAACTTCCAACCAAGACAGCAATCCCCATGGTCAGTATGAGATGTTTATTCAAGTAATTCCCCTTACGGTAAGCAAATACCCCGGAAAGTGTCGAAAAGAATACCTGAACAGCCACAATACCGGATACTTGGTAAGCGTTAAAACCTGTGAAACCCAATAAAACAGGTACATATAATAACAAGGGGTAGTTTATGATTGCCCCGCCGACTCCGAGCATACCGGACAGCAGCGAACCAATCAGACCTATGACGAATAGAATCAAAATGAAAGTGATATCCATTCTGCTGCTCCTCTCTTACTAAAAAAGAGGGAGTAACTCTCCCTCCTCTGGATTAACCTTTTTTATCCAAAATTTCAATACGCCATCTTCTTCTGTATCTTGCAGTAAGTCATGACCGCCAGATTTTGCCCATGCACTAAGGTCGGCTTTTGCCCCTTTGTCAGTCGCATGTACTTCCAACACATCTCCTGCATTTAACTCATTTATCGCTTTCTTTGTTTTGACGATCGGCATTGGACAAGCTAGTCCTTTCGCGTCTAACACTTTATCACTGTTCATTTTTATAAGCTCCTTTATTTCTTGATTTAACCATGAATGGCACAGCGGTTCGGTCCAATTTCCATTTCACTTTGTTCGTTAGCTTCTGGGTTGATCTTACCCATATTTGTTTGACGAATTTCTTGATAAGCATTCGGCTGAGGTGGTAGATTTTCTGATACTGCTTTACGGAATGTTTCTTCGTCCATATTTAAACCATCATTCTTTTCAAATAAATCACCCAGTTTTGCCTGAACTGCTCCATTATCTCCTAGCTCACTTGTATTGCTGAAGTGTGCAGGAAGGACGATAAGCTCATCATTTAGTCGTTCATACGTGTTATAAAGCGTATTACGTAAATCATCTGCCCAGTCACCTGCTTTTCCAGCAAGATCCGGACGTCCAATTGATTCCACAAACAAGATATCTCCGGTCAGCAAGTACTTATCATCCACAATCAAGCTGGTACTTCCGATTGTATGGCCTGGAGAGTAGACAGACTGAACTCGTACAGTCGCTCCACCTACTTGCAAATCTTTCCCTTCTTCTAACGGCTCATAGGAAAACTGAACTTCCTCCGCATCTTTTGGAGGCAAATGATAAACTGCTTCAGTCTTTTCACGCAACAGGCGTCCTCCGGAAATATGGTCAGCATGAAGATGAGTATCTACAACATGCTTGATTGTGATGTTTTTCTCTTTGGCGAAATCAATATAACTATCTACAGATCGGCTGCTGTCAACGATGAGTGCCTCGCCATCAGATTCGATGAAGTACGAGAGACAGCCTTTACCAACGCGGACAAACTGATAGATGGATCCACCATTGCTAAGGTCCCCAATCTTAACGGGTTTAAGATACTCGCTCCAAGCTCTCATTCCACCCTGCAAGACGAGCACATCTTCAAAACCAGCTTCATCCAACATTTCTGCTACCATTTCGGATGATCCTTGTTTAGCACATACGACAAGCAAGTCTTTATCTTTTGGAATTTTATCAACGAGTTCTTCGACACCTTCTATTAAATCGAAGTACGGCACGTTCAAATGTTCAATATGAAAGCCTTCAATTTTCCAATCACCAAATGCATCTTGGTTCCTTACATCCAGAATAAATAAAGGTTCTTTACTTAATACCTTTTCTGCTGCTTCTTTTGCAGTAATTAATTTCATATTCCCTTTCCTCCTTAGAATGTCAAACTGATGTTGGCATCGGATGCATAATGGATGAAGCTCGCTGCTCCCCCGACTTCAATGCCTTCTATAAACTGATCTTTATCTAAACTCATTACATCCATTGTCATTTGGCATGCAATGATTTTCACACCTAACTCTTGAGCCATTTCCACTAGTTCAGGAATGGAAGGTACATTTTCCCACTTAAAACCTTCTTCAAAATGTTCATTTCCTGCTGGAATTGGAAGCTGCTTGTGAGCTTCTTTATGAATCAAATTTAGTCTCTCAAAAGTGAAGAATATCCCTACTTCTGCGTCGCTTGCTGCAGCAGTTGCTGTGTTGAACACTTTATATGCATCAAACAAACTTCCGTTACTTGCGATGATTGCTACTTTAGTTGTTATTTTCAATTCCTCCTATTTGAGTTATTATTGATTCTTTTCTAATGGGCCAGACCATTCCACCATACCCTGGACAGCATTCTTGATATTTTCGAATCCTTTTTCCTCCATTTGCTTAGAAGCCAAATCACTGCGACTGCCTGTTCGGCAGACAACGTATATTTCTTTATCTTTGCTGATCTCGTCCATACGATTTTCCAGTTCTCCTAATGGAATAGAAACTGCTCCTGGTATATGGCCAAATGTATATTCAGCTGGCTCCCGAACATCCAGAATTACGACGTCTTCACCTGAATCCAGTTTCTGAATAATTTCTTCGTTTTGAACGGTATGCGGGAAGTTTTTATCTTCTTTCGCTTCTGCATCACCTGATTTGCGAAGGTAGTGTTTCAATACCTCTCCTTCTTCTGTTGAACCGAGATACTGGTGACCGCTGCTTTTTGCCCAAGCTTGAATATCTGCTAGAGAACCTTTGTCAGTGGCCTGAACCTCGATAACCTGTCCTGGCATGACCTCTTTCATTGCTTTCTTTGTTTTGACGATTGGCATCGGACAAGCTAGTCCTTTCGCATCCAATACATGATCTGTTTTAATACTCATTTTTCATCCCCCATTTAGGTTTATTCTGTTTCACTTTTCCAGTCATTCATGCCACCGGTCATATTCTTCACTTTGAACCCTTTATCTGTTAACCACTCTGAAGCCAGTCCACTACGTTTTCCGGATCTGCATACCATGATGTATTCCTTATCTTTATCCAATTCGTCTAAGCGTGTCAGAACCTCTCCTAATGAAATGTGTTTAGCACCTGGAATTTTACCCAGAGCCACTTCGTTGTGTTCTCTTACATCAATAATGTGAAGCTTCTCTTTCTTTGCTAGACTCTCCACCACTTTTGATGGCAAAATTGCTTCGATTTCTGGTTTTATACTCATTTTGCTCCTCCTTTATTGTTAGTGTGGTAAGAACTTATCATCCTCATCTATATACCAGTATGGGTATTTTATAAAGTAAAAAAAATAACTTAAGAATGAGCTTCGTTAAGATCTCGAATACCCATGAGGGTATATTAGCAAACAAAAAAAATAATGTCAACAACGGAAATCTGTAATTATTTTCATACCTAATTATTAATGATATCTTCTATCTTTACCTAATATAAGCTGAGATTATAAAACATTGACTTGATACCCTTAAGGGTATATATTGAGTTGAGTAACATTCTGTTTTTTAATTACTATTAGAGGATTGGTGATAATGATCTCTACGCTTCTAATCTTCGCGCTTCTTGTCTCTTTCAGCCTTTACAGAAGATACTTTCCTGTATTAAATGTTCCTTGTAGCGATAGATTGTATTCACAAATTAATCAAGTGGTTAAAATAGACTTACGCGATTATAATAAATCTTATGGAAGTTATGTAGACGATACAATTCAAATTCCAGTTGCGTATCTTAAACGGCATATGCACGAAATACAGGGTGATCAAGTTTTCGTCATCGCTTCTAATAAAGTAGAAAAAAATATCGGAATAAGAATATTGCAAAATAAAGGCTACAATGTAATCGGCTTTAAATTAACGGAATGCGATTGTAATTGCAATATACTAAAACTTCTTTAAGGAGGAAACCTTATGAAATATGATAACCAAAGTAAAAATAGAATAAAACGTATCGAGGGACAGTTACGCGGTATATTAAAAATGATGGAAGAAGATAAAGACTGCAAGGACGTTATTACACAGCTGAGCGCTACAAGAACTGCGATTGACCGCACTATTGGTGTAATTGTGAGCTCTAACCTAGTGGAATGTGTTCGAGAAGCTAACGAGAACGGGACAGAAGCTGACGAATTGGTGAAGGAAGCAGTAAATTTGTTAGTTAAAAGCCGATAAGTAAATAGTAGTGGGGTTGACTTTCATCCTCACGCCCTTTAATATACCCCTATGGGTAATTTAGATATTTTTTTACAGAAAATAATACCCCTATGGGTAAATTGAAATGTTGGAGGAATTAATCTATGCAAAGTAATAAAGTGTTAGATGCCAAAGGACTAGCTTGTCCAATGCCAATCGTTAAAACGAAGAAAGCAATTAATGAACTGAATGTAGGAGATGTGTTGGAAGTACATGCGACTGACAAAGGGGCAAAAGCTGATGTCAGCGCATGGGCGAAATCCGGCGGCCATGCGTCACTACAAGATACAGAAGAAGATGGCGTATTGAAGTTTTGGATTAAAAAAGCATAACAAAATTATACCTATACAGGTATCAAAGAATAGGAGAAATGAAAATGTCAGAAACGAAACGTACGACTATCGTTTTATTTAGCGGTGATTATGATAAAGCAATGGCAGCATATATAATAGCCAATGGTGCTGCTGCATATGACCATGAGGTTACAATATTCCACACATTTTGGGGATTAAATGCTCTTCGCAAAGCGGAAGATGTAACGGTCAACAAAGGATTTCTGGAGAAGATGTTTGCAAAGATGATGCCTAAAGGTGCAGATAAAATGGGTCTCTCTAAGATGAACATGGCTGGAATGGGTCCTAAAATGATTAAAAAAGTAATGAAAAAACACAATGCAATGACCCTTCCGCAGCTCATAGAAATGGCGCAAGAGCAAGACGTCAAACTCGTTGCTTGTACGATGACAATGGATTTACTGGGGCTACAAAAAGAAGAATTGATAGATGAAATTGAGTATGCAGGTGTGGCTGCATATCTTGGTGATGCTGAAGACGGCAATGTAAATCTATTTATCTAATATTGATTGGAGAGAGAACTTTGGAATATATCCTATACATTCTTGTAGCTCTAATAATCTATTTTGTTATAAGAAATCGCTTCTCTAACAAAGCAGCTAAACAAATCAGTGCCGCTGTACTGAAAGGTATTTTAAAAGATAAGAATAAACAGTTTATCGATGTCCGTACCTCTGGTGAATACAAAGCAAAGCATATTAAGCAATTCAAGAATATTCCACTTCACGAATTGAAAAGTAAGGCTTCGAGCTTAAATCAAAATAAAGAAGTAGTTGTCATCTGCCAAAGCGGGATGCGAGGTTCGCAAGCTGCAAAAGTGCTTAAAAAAATGGGGTTCAATAGTATAACTAATGTCAGAGGCGGTATGAATACTTGGCGTTAATAGTTAGAACATAAATCATATAGTGCCAATCTAAAGAGTTGCCATATTGTCCTTGTATTGCGTAGTATCTAATACGAGCATATCAAGTACGATAATATCTGCTTTCTGATAATCCGTGAGTAATAGTATGGAAGTTAGGAAGTTTGGGTATATACGTATAAGTAGTAAAGGTCAAAATGAGGCCGTTGTGATGACCTATTTCTTGGATGGTTTTTTTGTTGAGATGCTATTCAGTGGAAAATCTTAGCGACTCTCAGAGCGAATTCTTTCTTCTTGGAAGGTCTTTATAAAAGGAATTGGATATACACACTGAGGAGTTGATTAATTATGAAGAACAGACAAGAAGCTATAAACTATTGCAAAAAGTATAAAGATGTTTATGAAGATGAACCCTTTCGAGATGATAATTGGACACTTATCAGACATAAGGATAATGATAAAACATTTGCATGGATATTCGAGAGAGAGAACAGAATCTGGATTAATGTAAAAAACGAACCTGGTATGAATGAACAACTCAGAAATGAATACGATTCTATTGTACCTGCTTATCACTTAAATAAAGAGCATTGGAACTCCATAATATTAGACGGAACTGTTCCCTAGAAAGAAATCCATGAATTAATTAGTACAAGCTATGATTTAACAAAGGATAAGTAATTTGAAAAGACCCTTTTCTGTGTAAAAGGGTCTTTTTAGAGCTGCCTAAAGGCAGCTCTTTTATTCTAATCCCAACTGTGCTTTTGATTGTACGACAGCAGGTTTTCCTTCCCCACTAACAATATTTGTCACTTCTTAATTGTCATGCCCTTCTTAATTTGACCAAACTCATCCTTAGACATTTTAGAGCTCCTTCCAGCTTCAGCTGTTTAAGTCTCTTTTTTGTCCTCTTCTGATGCTTCATCATCTAATCCTAGCTCTGCCTTTGATTGTACGACAGCAGGGTTTCCTTGGAAGGTAATGTTGGCATTCACGCCGAAATCACCTGCGCCTTCCCATGTATAGAATTTGGTCTCCTTCCGCCCCTGTTTCAGACATCAGATCTCCTTAAAAGTCGATTAAAAAAGCATCATATAAATCACACAGGCCTAATTAAAATATGAAGATAATTCATTATAATGAAGGACGTTTCATCAACTGATTGTCCCAAAAAATGGTATTGACATCTTTATTATTCAATTCTATCATGGTATTGAACTAGAGTTCATAAAAATATACTACAGTTTAATTTAGTGTGAGAGGAAGACAAAAGAAGTGACAAAAATTAGAACGCACCCAATCGACATTTACGGAAATCAATTTAATCGAACAGGATTTGTACTCGTTATAATGGTTGGTACTTTTCTAACCATTATAAATCAGACGTTATTAGTCACGGCTCTACCAAAGATAATGGATGATTTAGACATTAGTGCAGTTAATGCACAATGGCTTATCACTGCATTTATGTTGATCAGTGGCATAATGATTCCCACTTCAGCATTCTTGTTAAATACCATAAATAATAAAAAATTATTTATGGTAGCAATGTTTAGCTTTGCAATAGGAACTGTAATTTGTGCAATCAGTACTACGTATAACATGCTACTTATAGGACGCATCATTCAAGCCATTGGGTCAGGATTAATGATTCCTTTAATGCAGACGCTGATGTTTTTGGTATATCCTGTTGAACGGCGAGGAGAAGCTATGGGGTTAGTAGGAGTTGTTATAGCGTTTGCACCCGCTATTGCGCCCACTTTATCTGGATGGATTGTTGATTATTTTAATTGGCGATACTTATTTTATATAATTCTTCCAATTACCATGGTTAATATATTGCTTGCATGTTTCTATATGAGAAATGTCATAAATTTAAATAAACCGAAGATTGATGTACTTTCTATTATGCTTAGTAGCTTAGGTTTAGGGTTACTTCTATATGGGATTAGTGTTGCCGGTAATATAGGGTGGCAAAATAAAATCACATGGCTCTCTTGCGTAGCGGGCATTATTTTTATAAGTTTATTTTCTCATCGACAATCTAAACTAACACAACCCTTTTTAGAGTTACGAGTATTTAAAAGTAAAACTTTTACATTGTCTACAATTATCGTCGCTATTATTTTTATGACAATGATTGGATTTGAGATTCTCTTACCTATTTATACACAAACTTTAAAAAACTTATCGGCACTTCAATCAGGTCTGATATTACTTCCTGGCGCGATTGTGCTGGGAATTATCTCACCAATATCAGGTAAGCTATTCGATAAGTATGGTGTTAAAAAAATATCAATGATTGGCATGTTCATTCTAGCTGTAGCAACTTTTCCATTCTTTTTCCTTACGGAGGATACAGCTACTTGGTGGATTGTTTGTCTTTATTCATTAAGAATGCTAGGTATGGGATTTGTTATGATGCCTTTGGCCACAGCGGGAATAAATGCACTGTCTAATAGTTTGATAAGTCACGGCTCTGCAATTACGAATACTGTTCGACAAGTGTTTGCTTCTCTAGGATCCGCAGTAATGGTGGGGATTATGTCTGCTGCGGTGACTAAATATTCAAACTCTTATGGTGGCACTACAATGACTCCGTTGCTGAATGGACTTAATAAGGCCTTTATGTCCGGTTTCATTCTAATAACCATTGCATTTACATTGTGTCTTTTTATAGCTTCTCCATCAAAAGAAGCTAAATAAACAATATCTTATTAAAAGAGTGATCCTCCTTATTTAAAACTCTCTTTTAAGTATTTAGGGAGAAATGTTATGCCAGATAGAAAAGACATCTATAAATTTGAAAAGCTATATAATTTCAGAGATATTGGCGGACTTCCAACCAAAGATGGGCGTATGATGAAAACCGGTATATTATTCCGATCAGGAGAATTGTCGCGACTATCTAAAAACGATTTAAAAAAGTTCAATCAATTGAATATAAAATCTATCTGTGACTTAAGAACCCTGAATGAACAGAAGTCTAAAATCAGCCGCCTCCAAAGTAATACGAAGGTCCAAGTATTAAATATATCTATTCACGATAAAAGTAGAGAATTTACACTTCTTGAATTCTTTAAATTTCTAGTTACAAAGTCGAATTCTATTAATTTTGAAGACATTATGAAAGATATGTATAAACACATGGCTAGTGAAATATCCGAAGAAATAAAACAGATTATTATTTTTCTTTCAGATCAAAGAAACTTGCCGGCACTCATCCATTGTACGGGAGGAAAAGACCGTACTGGCTTTATATCGGCTGTTATCCAATTGTTTGCGGGAGTTCCATACAAAATAGTAATGGACGACTATCTTCTTTCTAACCAGTTAATCGCTGTTCCTATGAAAAAGAAAGAAAAGTTCATTCAGTGGGCAAGCTTATTTCGTGTTCCACCAGAACATATAAAACCTATTTTAGAGGCTAGGGAAGAATATTTAGAAGAAGCATGTAACAATATTTTTAATCAATATGGAGATTTGGAAAGTTTTTTAAAACTGGCTTGTAAAATACCAGAATATAACCTAAAAAGATTTCAAGAATTAATAATTGAGTAAGAGTATTATGCAAATGGAGGAATTCTAATGAATCATTTAAAGTCAGACGATCCCAAAAGTATGTATTTTCAATCTTACGATAGAGTATTAAACGCGCTATGGCCAACAAAATTTTCCTCGTATTTTTTAGAAACTACTTATGGAAAAACATATATAATTGAGAGTGGAGATCTGTTGTCTCCACCCCTAATCCTCTTGCATGGAGCTAAAATGAGTTCGACAATGTGGTATCCAAATGTGGCAGAATGGAGTAAGCAATATAGAGTCATTTGTGTTGATATCGTAGGAGATAAGAATAAAAGCATTTTAGAAAAACAATTTTTAGATCGATTAAGTTACGCTACTTGGTTAAACGAATTGCTAGAATCTCTGCAGATCGATAAGACAAATATTGTAGGTATATCCTATGGAGCTTTACATACGGTTAATTTCTTGACCTTTTTCCCTCATAAGGTAAACAAAGCTGTTATTATGAGTCCAGCTGCTACTTACATTCCTTTCAATCGGGAATTCTATACTTACGCCATGGGGCTGGTTAGTAACGAAGTAGGGGTTAAAAACTTTCTAAAATGGATTTTTAATGACCGTCATACTGTTAATTCTCATATAGAACAACAATTAATAGCTGGAATGCAGTGGAAGACTGAGGCCCCTACACAAAAAGCAACTCAAGCAAAACAAGCATTTCCTTATATATTCATGGATGACGAATTAGCTGAAATTCAAACTCAACTTCTACTGTTATTGGGAGAAAAAGAAGTAATGTATGATCCTCTGGAAGCTTATAATCGTGCTAAGAACTCATCTCCTCATATTACAGTAGAAATAATAAAAGGAGTTGGTCATCTGTTGTCGATGGAAAAGCCTGTGCAAGTTAATAAAAGAGTTCTAAGTTTCTCAAATAATTAAAAGATAAAAGCCCTCATCGTTATTCATGAGGGCTTTCTGCATCAATAACATACATCTTGTGACATTCTCACCATATCTCTTAATACAATTTTATTTTCTATTATTTCTTCATCATAATGCCTTGAGAAGTAATCTCTATCTATATGAGTCATTCTAAAACCACATTTTTGATATAAATATAGTGATCCAAGACTTGTACTTCCAGTACCAATTTCCACTGTCTTAAATTTATGTTCTCTGGCATATTCAAGAGCGTATTCAATTAATAATCTTCCGATTCCTTGATTTTGAAAGTCGTTGTTCACTGCTATGTTAACTATTTCCAGTGTCTCAGGTCGTGTTGGCATAAGAATAATAACTCCGATTATTTGGAGCCCCCACCTAGCTTCTATACGATGGCTTTTAGAGAGATAGGAGTCGACGATCTTCCTCGATGGATCAGCATCTAATAGCAATTCATAATGAGAGTTGGTAGCCATTGTAAATTGTTCAATTATAACACTCATTTTATCACCTCTTTGTTTTATAGACAGGATTCTTATTTGGGGTCTCTTCATAATTCTTGGGAAAGGTATTAAACCTCTGGTATGTTGGTTCGATCCTTTCGCACCGATTGAACGTAAGTGTATTTTTCTATACTTCGGTTTATTTTTATGATAATTTGGTATTATGATGATGTCAATAATATTTTAAGGAGTTAGAATTTATGGGTAAAAAAGAAAAAATTATTGAAGTGGCCAAACAGTTATTTCGAACAAAAGGCTATCACGATACTGCAATCCAGGATATCTTGGAACAAGCCAAAGTTTCCAAAGGAACATTTTATAATTACTTCTCTACGAAATCACAATTAATTCTTTATATTATTCAAAAAGTTGACGAAAAAGTTGATGAACAACAAAATATGTTGCTACTCGACGGAAGTCTATATGATAAGCAGCTATTTTATTCTCAGCTTCGCGTGAAGCACTCAGTTTATGGGACTGAGAAAATCTCAGAGTTATATAATATCTCTTTAGGTGAAAATGATGAGGAATTACAAAGTTACATGAAAGAAAGCCATTATAAAGAACTAAATTGGCTTGCAAAACGCCTAATAGACGTTTATGGAAAAGAAATCGAGAAAAGTGCAATGGATTTATCCACTCATTTTATTGGGGGTTTGGGTTATCAGTTTAGATATTCCGACCAAATAAAGCTGAATATAAGTAGCTCTGATATCTTAGATTACAATATATTACGTTTAGAAAATAACATTGAAATTACAAAGCAAACTAATCAAATTCTATTTCCGTATAAATCGCCTAATTCACTGGACGATCAAGAATCAGCTATTAGAGAAATAAGAAGATTACTCGACAACATGATAAATTGTGATGAATTTTCACAAGAGGAAAAAGAATTAATGAGTTTTATATTTGAAGAAACTCAAAGTTCATATATAAGATGGGGTGTCTGTGAAGGAGCTATTCGTCAATTACAGATACTATCCTCCTCACAGTTAGCTTATCAACAAATACTGAAAGAATTATTTGACATTATCAATACACAAAAAACAAAATATCAATAATATTAATGATAATCTTTTATGTATTAGATAACACTCAAAGAAAAGCAGATATTACTCATTATCCTAAGACAAAAGTGAGTTGCATTATCGTTTTTTTATAAGCTTTCTGATCGAGTGGAATAGCTGTATGACTTGCTAGATAAAAAGATAAATAAATGGAAAAAAAATAAGTTGAACAAAAAGGCATGCACTGAAGCGATGTCACTGAAAAACTCCAAATGGATATGGTCGAAGATTTACTCAGTTACAATATAATCACTGAACATAAGGAACAGGAGAGCTTTTAGGAAATTCCAAAGGAAAGGCTAAGAACGCTACAAGATAGAGATCAAGAATAGTTAATTGATGTATATACATCATCTCTCTTCTAACATATAGCAGCTTCCGTGTAGCTTGATTTTAAAGCCGTAGCAAACCCATTAGGCGACTGTTAATTGGTTACGTTTTATTAAAGAGAAAAGCAAGTATTCTCCTAATTTTTTTTAGAATCCTTGCATATACTTAAACGTATAATACATGAGGTGATTATATGCAAATTCAAATAATATCTGGATTACTCGGTATTGCATTTATTGTTGTAGCTTATCTAGTTGCAGTCAAAAAAAAATTACATCTTCTAAGAGGATATAATCAGCAGCGTATACGCAAAAAAAGGCAAAAATTTATTAATCTCGTAAGTTCTTTTTATTTAATTACTGGTGCTGTTTTAATCATTGTGCCTTTCACTCTTTCGTGGTCATGGAGTGCAACTGCACTCGAAATTATGCTAATCTTAAATTTAATTATCTTAATATATGTTAACAAAACAATGGTTGAAAAAGATTAAGAGAATATTTCTCGAATTTTCTTTAAGATATGACAGAAAAGGATCTAGAAAAAAGGCTGTACACCGATGTAGTGTACAGCCTTTCTATATTAAGAATGAACAGGTTTATCTAATTTTTCAAAAGTTGACTTAAGCGAATTGTATTATCGTATGTTAAACCCTGTTCTAATCCGTGTTTAATCATCTCAACGCGTTTTATCCTCAATCGCTCTTAATAAATAAACCTTGCTTCACTAAATGACAGCTCCTTATTTAAAAAGTGCTTCACACTACTCTTGTTCCGTTAAGCCAGTGATTATACCCATTCCATACGTAGTCGGATAAGAGTCGGAATATAATCTGGGTTTTGTATATGTACATCGATGTTATTACCTAATCAGATGAAACGTTTTCATATCGAGTATCTAAGTGAATTAAAATAAGATGGTATACGATTAACCTTTCCAAATGGAATGCCTAATTCTCTATAAGCATACCGTTTACCATTCTGGTGCTGAATAAATAAGTTAGGTGCGTCAATATAAGAATAATGAATCGACATTGCTACTTCTACTCCTACTCACCTTCAAAATTTAATAACTACTTTTCCTTTTGTCTTTCCTTTTGCTACTAAATGTAATGCATCATTAATGTCATCAATTGTAAAATTGGCAGGGTCAATGGCTGGAACAATATTGTTTTCTTCAATGATTTTTGTGATTTTTTCCAATTGTGTTCCGTCAGCTCTTACGAAAATGAAGCGATATTGAACACCTTTTTTCCGTGCTTTCTTATCAAATTTCGAGCCTACTAATCCAAAAATAAGTTGTTTCCATTTAGGCAGACCTTTATCTATTGCAAATTGTTTATTTGGTGCAGTACGAAGACTTAGTAACCGACCACCTGGTTTGATAATGGATAACTCGCGTTCGAATTCATCAGCACCTAGAGTATCGATTACAAAATCAACTTCGTCTAATATTTCCCAGTAATTTTCTTTTGTATAATCAATATATTGATCTGCACCAGCATTCAACGTTCTCTCTTTAGCGGAAGGACTACCAGAAACAATAACCTTTAATCCCATTGCTTTAGCTATAGGAACAGCCATTTGTCCAAAACTTCCGGATCCCCCTGGTATAAACACTGTTTGTCCCTTCTTTGCTCCTAACTCTTCAACTAAGCCTTGATATGCCGTCAAACCAGTTAAAGGTGCACCAGCTCCAGTAGCGAAATCTAAATTTTTCGGCAAATGCCATATGGATTTAGCATCAACTGCAACATATTCTGCAAATGCCCCAATTTTTTCAATAGGGAGTCTTGTATAAATAGGATCTCCAACCTTAAACCCATAGTCATGTTTACCCACTTTTTCAACTATCCCTGTAAGTTCATTTCCTAATATAAGAGGCATATTATAGTCTTGTATTAACTTTACACTTCCTGTGATATTTAAGATTTCAAGTGGATTTACCGCAGCAACTTTTACCTTTATCAGTACTTCGTTATCTTTAATACTTGGTATAGGGATATCAACAATTTGTGCTTCAATGTTTTTTGAGTATTTTGTGATTTGAGCAGCTTTCATATTCTTAATCTCCTTTTAAAAAACCATCAACTCTTACATTGATGGTTTTTCTTTCGTTTATCAATCATTCATAGCATGTCTGTTTTATTCTTTTAAAAACGGATAATCTGTATACCCTTCCGCTCCTCCTGCATAAATGGTATTTCTATCAGGCGTATTTAGGGGGGCATCCAATTTTAATCGCTCGACAAAGTCCGGGTTGGCTATCATCCAAGTCCCTACAGTTATAACGTCTGCAAGTTCATTATCCAAGTCTACTGTAAGTTGGTCTAAAGTACGTCCTGCTCGGTTAACAAGAAGTGCTTGTGACCAAAGTTGACGTATATCTTGTATTAATGATTCGTTTCCGAAGTGCATGATGTGTAGATATGCAAGGTTGAGCTTATCTAACTCGCTGATTAAATAACGATACATCTCACTACTTGTTTCGCCCTCTTCTATACCATTTAGTGTTCCTTGAGGAGAGAAGCGTATGCCCGTTCGCTCTGGACCAATCTCATCCACAACTGCTTTTGCTACTTCAATGGCAAATCGCGAGCGATTTTCAATCGTTCCACCATACGCATCCTGACGGTGATTTGCATTTTCACTTAAGAACTGCTGAATAATGTAACCATTTGCTCCGTGGATCTCAACCCCATCTGCACCAGCTTCTACCGCTGCTCGTGCTGCTAAGCGAAACTCATTTATAACATCCTTTATTTCTTCTTCACTCAACGCTCTAGGTGCAGGAATCTCCTTCATCCCTTGTGCTGTAAATATTTCTGTATTAGGCGCAATAGCAGAAGGCGCCACAGCTTGACGGTGATGAGGCGTATTGTCGGGATGTGATACACGGCCTACATGCATAAGTTGAATAAAGATTCGTCCTCCTTCGTTGTGCACTTTTGATGTTACCTTTTTCCATCCCTCAATGTGTGATTCTGTATAAATACCAGGTGTATTAGAATATCCCTGACCATCATCTGAGGGTTGAGTGCCTTCACTTATTATTAAACCAACAGATGCACGTTGGCCGTAATACTCTGCTGCCAAATCACTTGGTGTGCCATCTGGAAGTGCTCTACTCCTTGTCATTGGTGCCATACCCAAACGGTTTTTTAGTTCTATGTTTCCAATTTTGACTGATTCAAATAACTTGCTCATATAACTTCCTCCTTGTTCATAGGTATATTGATATTAGTGGAATGATTGCACAAGAATTGGCTAAGAAAAAAGGAATTTGCTTTATTGATTGATACTCCTTTGTAAAGATGCCATTTCCGCAGATTTATTTGTTTCAGTTGAACGGTAGAAGAAAAACACGAAGTTCTCCAAAGCAATCTCTGCATTCCAACCGTGTCGATTCATTCTTTCACCTTTCAAATAAAAAACTACATAAATTAACCTTCTATTATTGGATAAATTTGATTTCTTATCTTGAATTCATAATTTTGATCTACAATACCCACGGCCTCATTACTATCGTATATTTCCATCATAAATCCAGCTACTTGCTTAGCTGTGTGGTACATAGGTAAATTTTCTTTATAATTGAAACTATCCAAATCAGTTGCATTTTTAGCGAATTCTGTTTCCGTCATTGCAGGTGCTAACACTTTGGCTTTTAATTTTGCACCTTTTAATTCTAGTTCTTTTGCAAGACCCTCAGTGAAGGCACTAACATAATATTTAGACGCAGAATAAGTGACAGTTCCAACAGCAATTGCATATCCAAGTGCTGATGATACGTTAATTAACTGCGTTCCCTCTTTCTCTGCATAATCTCGAACAAATAATGTCGAAAGGATTGTTAAAGATTCTATGTTAAGCCGTAACATCGTTTCAACTTTATTTAAGTTATGTTCCGCTACAAATGAGGAGTCACCAAGACCAGCATTATTAATCCAAGTCTCAATTTCATACCCTTTTAAATTGTTATACAGGTTATATGCCTGTTCTGTGACAGACAAGTCAGCTGTGCGAATGATAACATCTAATTGAGGATTTATATTATGAATTGCGGTTTTTAGTTCTTCTAATTTATCTAATCTTCTTGCAACTATAATTAAATTTTTCCCCCGAACAGCAAATTCTAACGCTGTCTCATACCCTATACCTGAGCTTGCTCCTGTAATAACTGTGTATTTCATATTAACTCTCCTTAAATTTAAATAATTTAAATCATCATTTATTCATTATTTGTTTATTAAAAAGATATCAAGGCAAACTTTTGCTTGAACAAGTTATGTTCAGCTAGATTGATCATCAAAACCTTTTGGGAATGAACGTTCTCGAAAGAGCAAAAAAAAATTAATCTAATACCGAGAGCGTAATATCAATTACGTTATTTAATTTATCTATGTCATCGGTAGTTTTGGTCATAACGCGTAGCCCTACTAAGGAATTATGAAGAAATTCCGATGTTTTTTTTGCATCAAGATGGTTAGATATTTCTCCAGATTGTTGACCTCTTAGCACTAGCTTGTTTAGCAGTAATTCGGTCTCAGAAAAGCTCTCCAGTACCTTTTCTGCTGCTTGATCATCATGTAAAGACAACTCAACTGCTGTGTTTACCGTCAAGCAACCAATAATTTGTTGTTTATCTCTGACAATTACCATTTCAAATAATTGCCTGATTGCTTCCTTTACCGATTCCAGTTGGTTTACTTTATTCTCTGTTCTACTTCTTATTGTTTCATTATAATGCTCTAACGCTTTTATAAATAAAGTATGTTTGTCCCCAAACGTATCATATAAGCTGCGACGATGGATACCCATATTCTTCACTAAATCTTGCATGGAGGTTTTTTCATAGCCCTGTATCCAAAAAAGTTCCATAGCTTTTCGTAATACTTCATTTTCATCAAACTCTTTATTTCTAGCCATACTATCATTTCCTTTGAGTTAATCTTAGAGTAACCAGAAAATAAATAACATTTGACTTTCTCGTCCTCTCGCCAATAATATCATTTTGAGAATGAACAGTAAAGTTAGGTTTGGAGAGATGAACATGAATCATTTAGTTATTAGCTTCACCTCCATTTATAATTGCAAAGTAACTTTTAGAATGATCATTCTAATTTAATCAAAGTAATACATATTCGCCTTACACATTCATAGTATCATTTTGAGAACGATTGGTAAAGAATTAGTTTTATGCTCAGTTTGTGATACAAGAAAGTTCACTAAGCGCTTGAAGGAATTGTCTTGAAGTAGTTTGATTCTGTATATTAGCCAGCACAAGATCTCCAAACAGGTTAAAAGTGATAAATTATCGATTAGAAGAGGTTTATTTTACAGTAATTAGAAAAGATAAATTGGAGCTCCTGATTAGAATATTACTAGAGTTAGTAATGAACGTGAAAAGGTTGCACCCATTGGTACAACACTTTTATATCTATATTAAGGGTTATATATGTTATCTAATTTATTTAAGAGTTGATTAAGTTCTTGTCTCAAGCGAACTACCTCCTGGACGCTCTAGCGTTCGGGTGTATATATATATGAGCTAAAAATAGGCCATACTTATCGTAAGAATGGCCGGATCTAACTTTAATAGAACCTGGTTAACACTCAGAGCAGCTGCTACAAAGTCCCCTGCGTCTTTTCCGTATTTCTGCCTTTCTTTTGTACACGCTGGGGTGTCAAAGGCTAGGAACCTTACTGAATATTCTTTATTAGCATCTATGAGATATGGTTAAGACTTTCTTTATTGAGTAAGGATAAAATTGTATCCAAATCAATAACAATATCAAGGAAATCAAACTAATTACTAATGAACGGACTGCTGATCGGCAACAATATGAATATCAATATTGTACGTCTGCCGCATAATCGTATTTACTATAGATCCTTTCCAAACCTCTTCCCAACGTGTCCTGGCTGACTGCCCTAGTAAGATTTGGGTGATAAAGTGCTTCTTTGCTTCTAATACGATGGCATTTGCCACTCGCTTTTTCGATTTATGCAACAGGAAATGGGCATCGAATGTCGTGCAAAGCTGCCGAATGTAATCTACCTTTTCCTTGTCAGCAATTTCGTCACGACTCACATGCAAAATATAAAGCTCCGCATTCAGGCGATTTGCCATGCGATAACCTCGGCGTATCAGCCTTTCTGCCGTATCAACATGCTGCACACAAATGAGTATCTTTTCATGTACACCCAAAGGTCCTCGATAATCTGCTCCATTTTGGCGTTCAAGTTTTTCATCCACCTCATCCGCAATTTCCCGAAGTGCTAATTCTCGAAGGGCTGCAAGGTTGGTCAGCTGAAAATAGTTCTGCAAGCTTTTCTGGATCCTCTGAGAGGGATAGATTCTCCCTTCCCTTAATCGCTTTTGCAATGTTTCGGGTGTTGCATCAATTAGCTGGATTTCATCTGCCTGCTGAACAAACAGATCTGGCACACGCTCATTTACTCGAACTCCCGTAATCGTCTGGACGATATCATGTACACTTTCTAAATGTTGAATATTGACGGCCGCAAGCACATCAATCCCTGCATCCAGCAGTTCCATGACGTCTTGGTACCGTTTTACGTGCTTGGAGCCAGGTATATTTGTATGCGCCAATTCATCCACTACAACCACTTTCGGTGCCCGCTGCAAAATTCCTTCTACATTGAGCTCGCGAAATGGACGATCTTTATAGTTGATTTTCAGCAGAGGAACTTGTTCCAAGTTTCCGATCTGCGCCGCTGTTTCCGACCTCCCATGCGTTTCAATCACACCGATAACAACGTCTATATCTTCTTTTTTCATCTGTTGTGCATCCGTCAGCATCTTATAAGTTTTACCGACACCAGGAGCAGCGCCAATATATAGCTTCAGACGCCCTCTTCCGTTTGAAGCTGCAGCTGCTAAAAATGCAGCTGCTTTATCGTTTGTTTCCATTACCTCAACGCCTGCAAATCAACGTTCATCTTTAAAACATTTACCGCAGGGGCCTCGAGCATTTCTTCAAGCTGAGAAGTTCGATGTCTTTCAATTAGATTATATAGCTCCTCTTCCGGTATGCCTCTGACTTCAGCTATTCTTGGTACCTGAAATTCTGCTGCTTCGACCGAAATGTGTGGATCAAGACCGGAACCGGAATTCGTCACTAAATCCTGGGGAACACGACCTCCATCCGGGTTAGCCAATTGCTGGGCTTCTATTGCATCTCTTGTCCTTGAAATCAATTCAGGATTGGAAGGCGCATAGTTTGGTGTTCCGGAACCAGCTGCATCGTTTTCTATACTTGAAACCCTGCCCTGGAAGAGCGCTGGATCAGTAAATGTCTGTCCTATCAGCTCTGAACCAATCACATTATCGTTCTCATCTTCTGTTAGGCTTCCATTAGCCTGATAAGAGAAAAATAATTGACCAATCCCTGTTACAGCCAATGGATACATCACACTGCATAAAACCAAGCATACTAGTCCCAGTCGAAGCGCCGGAATTAAATTAGATTCTTGCTTATTCATGCTATTTTCCCTCCTATAGAAACAGACTTAGCAGCATATCGATGATTTTTATTCCGATAAACGGGACGATAACTCCGCCCAGCCCATAGACGAATAGATTTTTCCGCAACAGTTTATCAGCTGAAACAGGCTTATACGTAACACCCTTCACTGCCAGTGGTACTAGTGCAGGGATGATTAACCCATTGAATAGAAGTGCTGACAGGATTGCAGTTGTTGGTGACTCCAGTCCCATAATGTTCAGGACATTCATCTCCGGGATACCAAGCATGAACAATGCCGGGATAATCGCAAAGTATTTGGCTACATCATTGGCAATGCTGAAAGTCGTCAGTGCGCCTCTTGTCATTAGCAGTTGTTTACCGATTGCTACAACCTCAATGATCTTCGTTGGATCAGAATCCAAGTCGATCATATTGGCAGCTTCCTTGGCTGCCGTTGTGCCGCTATTCATCGCAAGCCCGACGTCTGCTTGTGCCAGTGCAGGGGCGTCGTTTGTCCCATCACCTGTCATCGCCACGAGTTTACCTTGCGCTTGCTCCCGTTTGATAACTTCAATCTTATCCTCCGGTGTACTTTCTGCAATAAAATCATCAACACCGGCTTCTTTCGCAATGGTCGCGGCTGTAAGAGGGTTATCACCAGTACACATAATCGTTTTTATCCCCATCTTCCGCAACTCGTCAAAACGTTCCCGCATACCTGGTTTGACAGTATCTTTTAAATAAATCAACCCGAGTAATTCCTTATCTACCGAGACAGCTAGAGGTGTGCCCCCCATCTTCGCAATTTCCTCAGCTTTTTCCTGGATATCAGCCGGGACCTTCCCGCCACGTTCCAGCACCCAGGCTTTAACTGCTTCCACTGCACCTTTCCGATAGCTGCCGCCGTCTGCCAAGTCCATGCCGCTCATTCTTGTCTGTGCCTGAAATGGTACAAATGTTGCTTCTTCCCATCTGTCCTGTTCCATTACAATACCTTGATCCTTAGCCAAGCTGAGGACAGAACGTCCTTCTGGCGTCTCGTCCTTCCAGGATGTAATGAGCGCGGCCTGCATCAAAGTAGTCTTAGAGGCAGTTTCAACTGGTATGAAATCGGCGGCCATCCGATTTCCGAAAGTAATGGTCCCGGTTTTATCCAAGATGATTGTATCAATGTCACCTGCTGCCTCAACGGCCCGACCAGACATTGCCAAAACATTGAATCGTGTAACCCGGTCCATGCCAGCGATACCGATTGCACTGAGCAGACCGCCAATCGTAGTAGGAATCAGACAGACAAGCAGTGCAACAAGCATTCCTGTATCGAGCGAGAAGCCGATATAATTTGTAAAAAAAGGTAATGTGATCACTACAAGCATAAAAATAATCGTTAAACTAATAAGCATAGTGTTCAGTGCTATTTCATTCGGTGTTTTCTTGCGGTCTGCACCTTCTACGAGCGCAATCATTCGATCTAGGAAGCTTTCTCCTGGTTGACTGGTAATTTCAATGGTAAGCTCATCACTAACAACAGTTGTACCGCCCGTTACCGAGCTAAAATCTCCTCCTGCTTCCTTTAACACAGGAGCTGATTCCCCAGTGATTGCTGATTCATCCACACTTGCCATACCAGAAATGATCGTTCCGTCACCAGGGATGACTTCTCCTTCCTTAACGAGGATAATGTCACCTTTACGCAATTCAGCCGAGGATATTTTTTCTTCTTTTCCCCGGAGGAGACGTCTGGCAGCGGTATCCTGCTTGGTTTGTTTCAGCGTATTCGCCTGGGCCTTCCCTCTTCCTTCGGCCACCGCCTCCGCCATATTCGCGCACAGAACTGTCAGCAGCAGTATCACTGAAACGCTCCAGTAAAATCCGCTCCCCATTGTCCGGGAATGGGCGCCAGGAAAAACCGCGAGCAAAAATGTGACCAAAAATCCGAGTTCAACAATGAATAGAATCGGATTCCGGACCATATACACCGGATGTAGTTTTACAACTGCATTCACACAAGCATCTTTTAAGATCTTTTTTGTGAATAATCTAGTGGATGAAACTTCTTCTTTCCCTACGGAATGTGTCACCATAACAAATCACTCTCCTATAAAGTTACATATTCTGCAATCGGGCCTAATACTAAGGCAGGCAAGAAGGTCAATGCCCCTACCAGGAAGAATGTACCTACTAATAAACTTGCAAATAACGGACTATCTATCCGGAGGCTTCCTTTACTCTCCTGAACTGCCGTTTTCCTTGCCAATGAAGCTGCCACAGCAATCAATGTGATAATAGAAATATAGCGTCCTAGAAACATGATGATACCAGTCAGGATATTCCAAAAGACTGTCGCATCCCCAAGCCCCTCAAACCCTGATCCATTATTAGCTGCCGATGAAGTGATTTCGTATAATACTTGAGTCAAACCATGGTAGCCTGGATTTGATATCGCTCCATTGCCTGCAGGAATATACATGGCAATAGCTGTGCCAACTAGGATGAGAATTGGCTGAACGAGCAGTGTGATTGCCAGTAGCTTCATTTCTGTCCCCTCGAGCTTTTTACCAAGGAATGCTGGTGTTCTTCCAACCATCAAGCCAGCTATAAAGACAGCAATCATTACGTAAAGCATCACGTTCATGAATCCAGCCCCTACACCACCGAAAACGGTATTCAGCAGCATATTTCCAAGTGCTAGCATTCCTGTTAGCGGACTGAGTGTATCGTGCATAGTATTGACCGCTCCAGTTTCTGTGGCGGTTGTCACAATGGCATAGAAAACACTACCGATGACACCAAAGCGGGTTTCCTTTCCTTCCATCATGGCACCTTGCAGTACTGGATTACCTTGTACTTCCGCAGCAACACCAGCCACAAGCATGACAAGGAATACAACAACCATTGCACCGAAAAGCATAAGACCCTGTTTTGGTTTCCCTATTATTTTTCCGTACGCAAACGGTAAGGATGCTGGAAGTAAAAACATAAGCCATAGTTGTAACACATTCGTATAAGCGTTCGGATTTTCAAAAGGATGGGCAGAGTTGACCCCAAAGAATCCTCCCCCGTTATTACCTAGCTCCTTTATTGCCAAGAACGATCCAACTGGACCTCGCAGAATAGTTTGCTCCAAACCTGATAACGTTGTCACATGTGCTACAGCTGAAAATGTTTGCGGTACACCAAGGGCAATGAATACAATTGCCATTACCAATGAAACAGGAAGTAAGATGCGTACAATGGAACGAACAAATGTTTCAAAGAAATTACCTATTGGTTTGCTGCCTAGCAACCGAATGAATCCAATCGCAGCTGCCAGTGCAGTACCAGGGGCTACAAACATCATGAATAAAATTGCAGCCGTCTGCGAGAACAGTGTCAAGCCAGAGCTGGATCCATTCCCGTTATATGTAAAGGATTCAGCGGCAGAACACCTTGCAGACGAAAAATCAAGTACACAAAGAGCAAGATAACCATATTGAAAAGCAGCATAGAAATTAAAAATTGCTTCCAAGTTTGTTGCTGTCTCTTAATTCCAGCCAAACGATATACTATATTTTCAATTGGAAAGAATGCACGATCCAAACGTGATTCTGAAAATACAGCGGCCATGTATAAGCCCATCGGCTTTAAAGATAACCCAATTAAAACAAGAATCAGAACCATGGCAATAAGTGAAATCAACATCCTGAGAACCCTCTTTCCTTAAAATTTTTCCGGATTAAATAAGGCGTAGACAAGATAGCCAATGATGCCCGTACCTAGTAAAAGTAAAAGAACCTGCATTATCATCGTGTTTCCTCCTTCTCAACCATCCCAGTTACAGCAGACAGTACGGCTGCAGAACCGCCAAACAATATAAGAATCAATCCAATGTAAATAAATTCCATGTCTTTACCCCTTCTTCTTAACTTTATTTACACCCTAAAAAAGTGCATAAAAAAGAAGCCACAGAAGAGGGCCCTCTTCTGTGGCTTCTGGGCATAACGAAATAAACGTGCGCCTATCACATTTTTTGGCTTCCTCTCGAACGCTTACGAAGTTAGCTGACGGATTCGGGCCAGAGAGTAGCCCTACTCTTTTCAGAGATTCACCCCATGTAACAATAGTTACGGTTGGTTCCCCCGCTTCCTGAATCAGGAATTAAGCGATTACGAATTATATGCTATTTTGTTTGGTTACACTTGGAAGATGAACCTTATTCTACGCTCGTTATCACAGATAGTAAAACAACTAAAAAACTGAATATGCACTATTTTCATAGCAAAATCGGCCAAACAATCTAAAAAACATGATTAAATTGTATGTTATCTTCTAAATCCGTTTATTTTCTTATGATTACATCGTTTATCTCTTTGCAATTAAAGTTTTAATATTCAGTATATTTTTTTTCTGGAAGTATTATATTCCTTCATAACAAATGACATCTATGCTTTCAATTCTTGGATACTTCAGCGTTAGAGAAGTGTTCGGTTAACTTTCTTGCTGAGAAGTTCTGATGTGCCTAAGTACTATCTACAAAAGTGTACTTAAATGAACGTAATAACAAGGTATATAACATATAGCTTATTTCATGAAGTCAGAAATTCTTCCAACACCTTTTTCCAATTATAGTAACAATATAAATTAGAATTGAGGACGGTCAAACTAAAAAAGACTGATATCATGATCGATATCAGTCAAATTAATGCGAAGTTACCTTTTTTCAGTAATGACCAACAAAACTCCAGCTAGAATTAGTGCTGATCCAATCCAAAATGTTACTCCTATACGTTCACCAAGTAATAGCCATCCCAGAAAAGCACCTACCATTGGTTGAAAGAAAAAGAATAACCCTCCCCCAGATGCATTGAGAAGCTGCAGCCCTCTACTCCAAAGGTAGAAAGCCCCTGCAGTTGAGATAATCCCTAAATATAACAATCCTCCCCATATTGTAGGATGTGAGAGTTCCGCAATATTTAACTCATTCAATCTAGGGAGAACGAAAGGGGTTAAGATAATAACAGCTATTACACTAGCGTACGTTGTCACTGCTATTTGAGAATAGCTGTCTGGCAATAGTTTTATAAGCACAGACATAAGTGCCCATGTTAAAGCTGCAATCAAAAGTGAGATGCCGCCTAGTTTACTATTAAAATCCAAGTTTCCTACACCTATAATCAGGAGAACACCTATTGTTGCTAATATTACTGAAATTCCTTGCTTTTTAGTCAGTTGTTCTTTGAGAATCAAACGAGCGAAGATTACCATGAACGCTGGAGTTGAAGAAGTAATCATAGCACCCATTTGCGCAGTAGAAAGCAATGTACCAGTTTCCTGCGTAACGATAGAAATTGCATATCCAATTACACCTATCAGTACGAGGATCCAGATATGTTTTCTATTAATGCCCCACTTTTGACGTGTTATCAGCCCTATAGAAACTAATGCAACAATTGCAATCAGATATCTGATCCATACAAGCTCCAATGGCGGTACTACCGCAACAACTACTTTTACTACAACGTACATGCCTCCCCAGATGCTGGAAGCCAAAACTAAATACAAAGAACCTAATAATGTTTTATTCAATTTTATCCCTCCGCTATTTAAGGTCATAATTTACATATGTCCTTAAATAAGAAGGAAAGTTATCCAAGATTCCTTCTTCACTTAAGGACGGAAGGAATTCATTGGTACATCATTCTCAAATAAAGGTGCAAAGAACATTCATATCCCCCCCACACTATTGTTTAGTTTAAATATACTTATGCAAGGATAACAAATAACTGAATGATATAAAAGTAAGTTAGGTAATCATTCTTCTAAAACGAATAAGATAGTTAAATCATTTTAGCAGCTCAAGCCAATCCCGCATTTAATAGAATATAGGTTCGGTAGTTTATGTATATAAAGTTCTCATATCAGAATAAATCCACTCCTTAAATTAAAGGAGTAGATTTATAAAACCTAAATAGCCGAACGAAGGCGTTAGCCCTTGCCCGACTGCTTGAGCGCAGCGATTAAGGTTTGATCTTATACCTGTAAAAAGCCTGATAATTGTAATGCAGCTATATACTAGCTTACTTGAGTGTTTATCCAGTGTTGCTAGAAGCGTCTGTGATGAAATCACCAGCATCGAAAGTTGTGAATGCTAGTGCCAGAAGAGCACAGATTGGATTAGATTCCTTGTATTAGTAATATTTTGAAACCATCGCAAAGCTTCTGCGTATATATAGGCAAGGCGCTGATGAACTGAAAATATATTATAAGGAAGTTTGCGTATCTCATACGAAGTAAAAGTTTTATTTAGAGGTCCTGAATACTTAATGGAATGTGTAGTCCAGAAGCCGAAACCCTTTGATAACTATTTCAAGCTTCTTCAATAGGATTATGATTGAAACAGACTGCTCCCCTTTTGTTTTCCAAACCTGTGCATTATTTATTAATTTCCCAAATCTATAGAAGAAAGGCTCTGCTAAATTCTTACCGCTTGTTTTTTCTTTATAGTTTTAGCTGCCTTCGTTTTTAGACTCTTTCCAGAGCCATTGAACACACATTGACGCTTGCCAAACACAACTTTTTTTATCTGCCTCTCGCTTCTACAAAGAAGCGTCATCATACATTGGCAAATACAATCAAAGGAGAATGCACATATGTTAGAAGGACTAAGTATTATCGCTATCATAATTACGCTTGTTGTACTAGCAGCGATCGGAGGAACTGCATGGTTCATTTACATGAAAATCAGATTCCGCACCGTCCCATCCAATGAAGCACTCATCGTTACCGGGCCGAAACTCGGGGATGAAGAAAAAGAAAAAAATATCTATAAAGATGATCAAGGACGCTATATGAAAGTTATCCGCGGCGGCGGTCACAGACTAAGAATGTTCCAAACCGGTACTAAGGTATCCCTGAAATCATTCCAATTACAAATCAAGACACCAAAAGTTTATACAGCACAACACGTTGGTGTATATGGTGAAGCTGTCGCAACTGTCAAAGTAGCAGATACATTAGAAGGTATCGTGCGATATGCCGAGCAGTTCTTGGGGAAAGCACAAGATGAGATCGAGCAGGAAATTGGTGAGGTATTAAATTCCAGTTTGCGGGCAATTTTGTCGAGTATGACCGTTGAGCAAATCAACGGCGACCGGGAACGTTTCAATGAAGACGTGCGTAAAATCGCACAAAAAGAACTAAATGACATGGGATTCCGTATCACATCACTTGGACTCACAGACATCAGCGATGACGACGGATACTTGGAAAACTTAGGTCGTCCGCAAATCGCCGAAATCGAAAAACAGGCTGAAATAGCAGAAGCGAACAACAAGCGGGAAACAGAACTCAAACAGGCTGAAGTAAACGAAGAAGTATCCCGCGAGAAATATCAGCGTGAAATGAACATCGCAGAAGTCCGTAAAACAAAAGACATCAAAGATGCACAAATCAAAGCGGAAACAGAGCGTGAAAGAGCCATCGCCGAAGCAGCATACGAACTGGAAAAAGAAGAAAAACGCTTAGGTATCGAAAAGCAGCGTCTTGAAATCAAAGAACAGGAACAAGAAAGTGAATTACGACTGCGCCAGAAAGAACGCGAAAACGACGTTAAACTGGAACAGCAGCAAGTAGAAGTACAAAAACAAAAAGCCGAAGCGGAATATCTCACCAAAACAAAAGAAGCACAAGCCCGTGCCGAAGCAAGAAGAGTCGAAGGTGAAGCGGAAGCAGCGGTTATCAGACAAAAGAGCATGGCAGAGATCGAAGCGATCGAGAAACGCGCGCAAGCAATGGCGAAGCACCAAGATGTCATCCTAAGAGAGAAACTAATCGACATCATGCCGGATTATGCAAGAGCCATCAGTCAGTCATTCAGCAATGTCGAGTCCATCCGTATTTTGGATAATGGCTCAGGCGGTGGAATCAATTCCCTTCCCAACACCGTGACAAACACAATGGCAAACTTGCAAGAAAGTCTTGGCCAAATGACAGGTTTCGATTTGGAAGGTTTCTTGCAAAATATCAGCATAGCAAAAACAACTAATGATGCGGAAGCAGATACCGAAAAATCAGGTCCTCAGCAAATCAGAGTGAATGACTCTATTAAACAACTTGAAGACGAAAACACAAATCAATAAGAAAAACCAAGACACCTGTGCTAAAGCACGAGTGTCTTGGTTTTTTATTGTCGTTTAATTAAAGCAGTAAAGAAAAAGAACACGCAAGGCGAATTTTTGATTCACTTACAATGAAGCCCCGCCATTCTCATCCGGAAACTATAACTCTATCTCACCAATCTTCAGCCATCTGTTGTCTTCCTGCTCCTCATTAGCGAAATGGAATTTCTTGGCGTTAGAGTTTATTTCCGATAGAGGATTAACAACTCTGACTAACATATCATAACTGCCTTCACTTAGTTCAGAAGTGTCAGTGGACCATTCCAAAAGAGCCCCTTTATTATCTTCTGTTTCTTCGTCATCTGGTAAGACGTTTGATACATCCCAATCGGTTGCCCATTCTTTTATGTTGCCGTTCTTATCTCTTGCTGCGATTTCGACTTTCCAATCATAGTAAAAAGGAGCCACACTTGTATTCTGAATTTCAATCGCCGCTTGTAAACGGCCGTTGGCAGCATGCACATAGCCAGTCGGTACAAAATACTCATACCCTAAACTGCGTGAACCTTCACGTGCTCGTTCCAAGGCCTCTCCTTCAAGAGACGTTTGGAAGACTTCTTGTATTTTCAGCCAAGATGCGTGAGTTAATTCCAGGCTCTTGTAGTAGTCTTCGCCTTGCGCTCCTTCTATTGGTTCTCCTATATACTGGGGCGGATCGTTATCCCACATATCTATTTGAATTTCGGGACGCATTTCTCCTCCAATCGGTTCAACTTTCCATTTATCCATCACTTGGTTGTCTTGCAGACGGCCGACAAAATGCCAGTCCTCTCCGCCCAAACTAGCAGGCAAAGTCTGAAAAGCAAAAGAATCATCGTGATAACCGATATTCAAATCACGATTAAATTCGGACGGATAGCGTGCAAGTATTTTTGTTTCATCAAACGAATCGTCGAATTCTTGAACAATAGCTGCTTGGTTGGCCAAGTTTGGCATCCAATCTGTTGCACGACCGTCTTCTTGTTCCGCCAATTCACCATCCCAATCTCCAGCTGGAGTCGATCCATCCTGCGGATAAGTATGCCATTCACCCCAAAATCCTACTAATCCAGCTTGAATAAAACCAATTCTTGGGTCGCCGTCGTACCTATCTCCAAGAGCTTCAATAAATTGATGTAATGCTGTATTTAGATTTTCATCATCATAGTCGGGTGAAACACTCGTTCCTTCAGGTCCCCCGTTGCTATTATAGGAGTAATCTTTCGTTTCCAATCCCAGATCCAGCAGAAACTGCGGAATTCCGGATGACCTATTTGGATAATCGAGATACACTCTAAAAATGGCCTGATTCCCTCTTGAAGCTACATCATCTATATTAGATTCCAGCTTGCTCCAGTCAAATTCGTTAAAATTTGTCATAATTTCATTTAGAGGGATATAGAAGTACTCCATACTATATGGCATCTGATTATCTATACGCCATTCTGCCGATTCACTGAAGGGTAAAAATCCTTTTAACGGATTATCGATTGGTGCTGCTGTATAATTAAGATTAAATGTGTTAGAAGGAGTTGCCCACTCAGGAGCCAAAGTTCCTAACTCAGTGTCTTCCGAAACACCCCATAGACTGATAGAATCTATAAAAATTTCATTCGTCGAATTTTCTTGGGGATTATAGCCAAATTCGAACCCTTCTACTAAGGTTAGATCAAGATCATTGTCACAGCCTTGCGGACATTGCCATGCCTTCTCTGTAAATTGGTTCCAAGCAATACGGATATGGCCAGTAAAATCCGCTGGAACAGTCAGCATGCTTTCAAAAGATTTCTCTTCCCATAAAGAACTGCCATCCTCTTTCAATGATGCCGTAAAAGTTCCTTCTTGGCCAAACGCTTTTGATTCAGATTTAATATCAAAGTTAAATTCAAACGGTTCATCTGCATCGTTATGTATCCAAAATGAAATGCCAGCAGAATTTGTCCAGTCACGAAAAGAAGAATTGTGAGATACGGATACCCAAGAATCTAGGGGCTCATTCGGAACGATCTGCATAGAATTATCACCGTCATTAGTGTGCTCCTGACTTAAGGACCAATCGGCACCATTCCCATCAGATGACCAAAGCTCATATGCACTTTTTATTTGATCATCTGAGGTATAGTTTTCAAAGTCATCAATCATAGTAATAGTTTCTGAGGACGCTGCATCAGCTTTTAGATTTGTAGGTGTGACTGCTAAAGTTGTAATTAAAACTAAAACAAAGAAGTATTGTACAAATTTAGTTTTTTGTTTCATATTAACCTCCATTTAGTATTATTCAACATACATATTAAAAGTCTCATCTCATGTGAAATCAGGCATATAAATACCAGAATACTGCTGACTTTTGTTTAGAACTTCATAATCCTCCCTTCGCAAACCTCCTTGCTTATGACAGTTACCTTGTGCTTCTACTTACATTTCACAAGAAACTAGCCTTTCTTATTTTATCGGGTATTTTTTAACTATAATAAGGACTGTTCTATCTTTTTGCGTAATAAGAGCCCATCAGAGGTTACTCTGATGGGCTCTTAAATGATTAAGATTATAATTTATGATACGATTCGGCCTCTACACCTAAAAAAACGCATCTCAACATCCTTTTACAATGTATTACGCCAGTCCAATAGTTCTTGTTTCTCCTGAGAAGTTATCGTCTCTTTCTCTACAAGAATATCAACTAAAGAATCAAAATTTGTCAGCGTCTCAAATGGAACATCAATAGCTGCAAAGTTATCATCCGCTTTTTTCAGATTGTAGCTGAAGATTGCCAGTACCTTTGTCACAATCGCTCCTGCTTCCTGCAGTGCTTGGATTGTGTTAATAACCGATCCGCCAGTTGAAATGAGATCTTCGATGACAACCACATGTTTACCAGATACGTCGGCTCCTTCGATTTGGTTGCCTTTTCCGTGTCCTTTTTTGCTGGATCTGACATAGATCATAGGCAGATCTGCTTTATCGGCGAGCCATGCTGCATGTGGGATGCCTCCGGTAGCACAGCCTGCGATGATGTCCGTTTCCGGCAACTCGGCTAACTTCTTCTGAAACTGCCGTGCTATAGCTGTACGCACTTCGGGATGACCAAGAGTCAGGCGATTATCACAGTAAATCGGCGAGTGGATGCCAGAAGCCCATACAAAAGATTTGGCTGGATCAATCTGTATCGCATCGATTGAAAGCAATGCTTCGGCTATATTAGTTGTAGTTGTCATAGTTTTTCCACTCCTCGATTACTTGTTCGTATGCTTGTTTTGGATTGGATGCTGCTGTAGCGCTTCTGCCAATCACAAGATAGTCCGCCTGCATTCTTCTAGCTCCAGCAGGCGTTGCGATACGGTGCTGGTCATTTCGGTCGGATCCTGCCAGCCGTATTCCTGGTGTGACAGTAAGAAAGTCTGATCCGCAAGCTGCTTTGATACTAGATGCCTCATGAGGAGAACAAACTACCCCATCAGCACCTGCTGTTTTGGACAATTCTGCCAGATGCAAGGCATATGCAGCAAGCTCCATCGGCTGTTTGAGATCGGTCTGAACCGTATCTTCATCCATTGATGTCAGCATGGTAACAGCTATCAGTTTAGGAACAGCATTACTAGCTCCCTGCAACAGACCTTCTTTTGCAGCTTCGATCATTTTTGCTCCGCCTAGTGCGTGAACATTCAATATATCTACATCAAGCCCAGCTAGATTACGCATAGCGCTTTTGACTGTATTCGGAATGTCATGCAGCTTAAGGTCGAGGAATATTGGATGGTTATTCTCTTTCAGCTGGTGGATGATTGACGGTCCTTCTCGGTAAAATAGCTCCATTCCGACTTTTACTGGAATCTCGGTAAGCTCATGCTGATCGAGGAAATGCAGCGCTTCTTCCCCGGTCGGGAAATCAAGCGCGAGATAGATTGGTGTCTGCATGTTCATGCCCCTTTCCGATTGCGTCCTCGACACTGGAGAAACCATATTTACTCAGAACATCAGGTAGATTCTGTATGATTTCAGAGCAGACGAATGGATGCTGGAAATTAGCGGTACCTACCGCTACAGCTGATGCACCGGCCAGAAGGAATTCCAGCACATCCTCAGCTGTTGTTACGCCTCCCATGCCGATGATTGGCAAGTTAGTCATCTGGCGTATTTGGTAAACCATGCGAATCGCTACCGGTTTTACAGCAGGACCAGATAAGCCGCCTATTTTGTTGGCAAGCAACGGTTTTCTTCCCGCTAAGTTAATTTGCATACCTGTTAGTGTATTGATTAAAGACAAACCATCTGCCCCGCCTTCTTCGACTGCGCGGGCGATGACTGTGATATCGGTGACGTTCGGCGAGAGTTTTACATAGACTGGTACATCGCTTACTTCTTTCACGGCAGCTGTAACCATTTTAGCAAGTTCCGGATCGGTGCCAAATTGGACACCGCCTTCTTTCACATTCGGACAAGAGATGTTCAGCTCTATCGCTTTTATTACTGGGTGCTTGCTTATTTTCCGTGCTACTTCTACATACTCTTCGACAGTGCTGCCTGCTACATTGGCGATAATCGGCGTGTCATAACCCGCTAAAAACGGGAGCTCATTCTCTATTATCTGATCAACACCTGGGTTTTGTAAGCCGATTGCATTGAGCATACCCGCAGAGGTTTCGGCAACGCGCGGCGTAGCATTGCCATAGCGTGCGGAACCAGTTGCCGCTTTGATCGTAATCGCTCCGAGAAGGTTCAAGTCATAGAGCTCTGCATATTCCTTGCCGAATCCGAAACAGCCGGAAGCTGGTAAAATAGGATTCTTCATATCCAAGCCTGGAAGTTTGATGTTTAAGTTCATGCCAATACAACCTCCTTCGCTCGAAAGACAGGTCCGTCTTTGCATATTTTCTTATAGCCGCTTTCACTGTCGGGCGCTGGTACGACACATGCGAAGCAGGCACCAATGCCGCAGCCCATTCGCTGTTCTATTGAAATAAAACCTTCCTCATCTTCAAGCTGGGTGGATACGGCTTTGAGCATGCCAGTAGGACCGCAGGTGAAAAACTGATCAAAATCGAAACCTTCCTTTTTGATAATATCCGTCACAAACCCTTTTTCTCCTGCGCTTCCATCATCTGTTGCCAGATAATAGTCTCCCAGGCTGCGAAATGCTCCTTCATAGAAAACTTGCTCTTTGTTTTGGAATCCTGCTACCATCGTTACCTGGATGCCTTTTTCATGCAGTCGCTGTGCCAGATAATAAAGTGGAGGTACGCCGATTCCGCCGCCTACTAGCAGTGCATGATTCATTTGGAGTTCATCGACTGGATAACCTTGTCCGCACGGTCCAAGTGCATCAAGCTGATCTCCTGGCTCTGCTTTGGCCAGTGTGTTTGTTCCTTCTCCAAGCAGCTTGAAGATGATCGTGATCGTGGACTTCTGTTTATCCACACCAGCGATACTGATAGGACGGCGCAGCATATGATTGCTGCCTTCTCCTACAAGTAAATGGAGGAATTGACCGGGCAGGATGTTCTCCTGCGCCATCTTTCCCTTGAAGGTCATTTCCACTGTATCCTTAGCAATTGTTTCCCTGCTGATAATCTCGAGATGTTCATGAATCAAGACGGCATACCCCCTGCGACTACAGGCTTGGCAGTGAATGTCATAGATTCAATGATGGTTGCAATCGCTTTGGCTGTATCTAGACTAGTCAGGCAGGCGATACCATGCTCCACTGCTTCACGACGGATAAGGAAGCCGTCTGATCTAGGCTGTTTGCCGGAAGTTAATGTGTTCACAACGAATTGTACTTCACCATTTTCAATGATGCTGATCACATTCTGTTCAGAAGCACCGACTTTTCCTACTGTTGTAACCGGAAGTCCTGCTTCCTCTACTGCTGCACTCGTTCCTTCGGTAGCGTATAGCTGGAAGCCAAGCGCATAAAACAGTTTAGCGATCTCCATCGCTTCTTCTTTATCCTTATCAGCTACTGTGAGCAGAATCGCGCCTTCCTGCGGTACAGATAGACCTGAAGCAATCAGTCCTTTGTACAGTGCTTTTTCAAGTGTGCGATCATGTCCGATTGCTTCGCCTGTCGATTTCATTTCTGGTCCGAGCAACGTATCGACACTGCGCAGCTTCTCAAAGCTAAATACCGGTACTTTGACATACACGTCTTCTGGTTCCGGCAGGAGTCCGGAAACATACCCCATGTCAGCAAGCTTTTCACCTAATATTGCTTTTGTAGCGATATTTGCCATCGTTACATGTGTGATTTTGGACAGGAACGGAATGGTACGGCTGGCACGCGGGTTCACTTCCAACACATAAGCTTTGTTTTGGTGGATGACGAATTGGATGTTGATCAAGCCTTTAACTCCAAGAGCCTTCGCGATTTGCATTGTCGCATCGATGCATTGTTGGCGGCATTCCTCGGTTATCGTCTGTGTCGGATACACTGCAATTGAATCTCCGGAATGGACGCCGGCGCGTTCGATATGCTCCATGATTCCCGGGATGATTGTTGTTTCTCCATCACTAATGGCATCCACTTCCACCTCGATACCAGTCAAGTATTGATCGATCAAAACTGGATGATCATGTCTGACATGCACCCGTTTTTCCATGTAAGTCTCTAATTCCTCGTCATTGTAGACGATCTCCATATTACTTCCGCCAATCACATAGGAAGGACGGACTAGTACAGGATAACCTATCTTTTCTGCTGTTGCTGCTGCATCCGCAAGTTTCGTGATGGAAGCCCCGTCTGGTTTAGCAATCTTCAATTCATCAAGCAGCCTTTCGAATTTATCCCGGTCTTCAGCTGCATCAATTGCCTGCAAAGAGGTTCCGAGCACCTTCACACCGCGGCGTTCCAATCCTTCTGCCAGGTTGATAGCAGTCTGACCGCCAAATTGTACGATCACACCTAGCGGATTTTCCAGGTTGACGACATGCATGACATCTTCAAGTGTTAGCGGTTCGAAATAAAGCTTATCGGATACACTGAAATCCGTCGAAACTGTTTCTGGATTGCTGTTGATGATGATTGCTTCATAGCCTGCTTCCCGTATAGCTAGAACGCTATGGACTGTTGCATAGTCGAATTCAATTCCCTGTCCGATACGGATCGGTCCGGAACCGAGCACAATCACTTTTTCTTTATCAGACGCTATTGATTCATTTTCTTCTTCATAGGTGCTGTAGAAATAAGGTGTTTGCGATTCGAATTCTGCTGCGCATGTATCTACCATCTTATATACAGGTACGAGGTTGTTTTCTGTACGGAACTCGTATACTTTATCCTCAGTTGTGTTCCACCAATGAGCTATTTCCCGGTCAGAGAATCCTTTTTGTTTCACTTCCTCTAACAATTCCAGTTCCCAAGGCTGTTCTTGCAAAGCTGTTTCCATTTTGATCAAAGCTTCAATTTTCCAAAGGAAGAACCGATCGATCATAGTTAGTTCATGCAGCTGTTCAATAGTGTACCCGCGGCGAAAAGCCTCAGCCAGGACAAACAGACGTTCATCATCTGCTTTGATAAGTCGATGTTCCATCTCCTCATCGCTCATTGCATCAAGACTGATGGATGCAAGACCGTTCGCTTTATTATCAAGGGAGCGGACACCTTTCAGTAAAGCTTCCTCCACATTGCGGCCGATCGCCATTACTTCGCCAGTCGCTTTCATTTGCGTACCTAGTTTACGGTTGCCGCTGACAAACTTATCAAACGGGAATCGTGGTAGCTTGGCAACAACGTAGTCTAGTGCTGGTTCAAAGTAAGCATATGTTGTACCTGTTACAGGATTTTTAATTTCATCCAGTGTCAAACCTACTGCAATTTTAGCTGCCATCTTGGCGATTGGATAACCTGTTGCCTTGGAAGCAAGAGCGCTTGATCGGCTGACACGAGGGTTCACCTCAATGATGTAATAGTTGAAGCTGTGCGCATCCAAAGCGAGCTGTACATTACAGCCTCCTTCGATCTGCAGTGCTTTGATGATTTTTATTGAAGCGTTGCGCAGCAACTGGTATTCCCGGTCACTAAGTGTCTGGGACGGTGCTACGACAATGCTGTCACCTGTATGGATGCCGACTGGATCGACGTTTTCCATATTACAGACGACGATTGCCTGATCATTTTTATCTCGCATTACTTCATATTCGATTTCTTTGAATCCGGCAATATTCCGTTCAATTAGACATTGTGTTACTGGGGAGAGCGCTAATCCATTCTTTGTGATTTGTTTTAGCTCCTCCAAGTTATAGCACATTCCACCGCCCGTTCCGCCAAGCGTGTAAGCTGGACGTACGATAAGGGGGAAACCGATCTCTTCTGAAAAAGCTACTGCTCCTTCTACTGTTGTGACAATCTGACTCTCTGGAACGGGTTCTCCAAGACGATGCATCAAATCTCGGAACTGCTCTCGGTCCTCTGCCTGCTGGATTGCTTCAAGGGATGTGCCAAGCAGCTCAACACCGAATTCCTTTAAAATACCTGAGTTGTCTAGCGCCACAGCCAAGTTTAAACCAGTCTGACCGCCAAGTGTCGGCAGCAAGGCATCCGGCTGTTCTTTACGGATAATCTTGCTCAGGAATTCCACCGTGAGCGGCTCCATGTAAACAGTATCCGCAACGGTGTGATCCGTCATGATTGTAGCAGGATTTGAGTTGGCAAGAATGACGGTGAATCCTTCTTCACGCAAAGCCTGGCATGCCTGTGTGCCGGAATAATCGAATTCTGCCGCTTGGCCGATTACAATCGGTCCGGAGCCGATGACAAGTATTTTTTGGATATCAGTGCGTTTAGGCATAAGTTGCTTCCCCCTTGGATGAATGCTTGCTTTGTGCTGTCATGTTTAAGAAGTTATCGAATAGATGACGGGTATCTTCCGGACCAGGTGCTGCTTCCGGATGGTATTGGACACACATGACCGGATATTGACGGTGTTTAAGCCCTTCAACAGTTCCGTCATTTAAGGCTACCTGCGTCAGAATGAGATCTGTTGCAGCCAATGATTCCTTGGTGACCGTATAGCCATGATTTTGTGAAGTTAGGTAGGTTTTTCCCGTCTCCAAGTCTTTGACAGGGTGATTGGAGCCCCGATGTCCGAATTTCAGTTTTTCTGTATTTGCACCTGCTGCCAGTGCAATCAGCTGATGACCGAGACAGATACCGAAAATAGGTACTTGGCTTATAAGCTCACGAATGGTCTGTATGGCTGGGTCCACGTCTTTCGGATCTCCAGGTCCATTCGTCAGCATGATACCATCCGGGTTTAAATGGAGGATTTGTTCGGCTGTGTAATGCCATGGTACAACTGTGATATGACAGTCGCGGGCTGCCAATTCACGAAGGATGCCGTGCTTCATGCCAAAATCCATGACGACGATACGTTTGCCGCGTCCCGGTACGACATAAGGTTTGGCTGTACTCATACGTTGTACTTGATCGTTCGGAAGTGTGATAGATTCCCAAGAAGCATGTTTTTCAAGTGTATCGACTGCTTCTGTTAATCTAGCTTTCATTGCTCCTTGTTTCCGGATGATTTTTGTCAGTTTACGAGTATCGATACCTTCAATGCCAGGAATCTGATGGAACTTAAGGAAAGCATCAATTGTATACTGTTTCCGGAAGTTAGAAGGTGCTGCAGCAGCTTCTTTCACAACTAGCGCTTGAATGGATGGCTGGATGCTTTCGAAGTCATCGCTGTTAATACCATAGTTGCCGATCAGCGGATACGTCAGTGTAACGATCTGACCGCAGTAGGAAGGGTCAGATATAATCTCTTGATAGCCTGTCATTCCTGTGTTGAAGACGATCTCTCCAGTTGTTGCAGCATCGCTGCCAAACGCTGTGCCAGTAAATACTGTACCGTCTTCTAGGATAAGTTGTCGTTTCTTCATTTTACCGCTTCCTTTCTGTAGACGATTTCTCCGCCAAAAATTGTCATCGTCGGCTCTCCTTTATAGCGCCAGCCGATAAATGGTGTGTTTGTTCCTTTTGATTGGAACTGAGCTGGATTTACTTCTCCATCAGCATCGAGGTCCAATACAGCTATGTCTGCTGCTGCACCGATTTCGAAGCGGCCAAATGGAAGTCCAAATGCCTGTGATGGCTTGATCGTAAGCCAATCAATCAACTGATTGAGCGTAAAGATATCTGTCTCAACAAAGTGTGTATAAAGCAGGCTGAAAGCAGTTTCTGATCCGACGATACCGAATGAAGCATCCAGCATGCTGACGTTCTTCTCTTCTGCTGTATGTGGTGCATGATCCGTCGCTATCACATCTATCGTTCCATCAAGCAGTCCTTCAATTAGCGCCTGACGATCAGCTTCAGATCTGAGCGGCGGATTCATCTTGAAGTTTCCATCATCTGTTTTGATATCTTCATCAACAAGAAGCAAGTGATGCGGTGTTACTTCTGCAGTCACACGAATACCGGCGCGTTTTGCATCTCGGATTACCCGGACTGATTCCTTTGTGCTCACATGGCAGATATGATAATGACAGCCAGCAGCTTCGGCCAGCAGAATATCGCGCGCTATATGTACCGACTCGGAAACACTATTGATGCCTGGCAGACCTAGCCGCTCACTAGCTGTACCTTCGTGCATGACTCCTCCTGGAACAAGGCTGTCATCTTCGCAGTGTGCCACAACAGGAATTCCGAGCTTAGCTGCTCGCTGCATCGTTTCCAGCATCATTCCGGCTGACTGGATGCCAAGACCATCATCGGTGAAGGCAAAAGCTTCTTGCATGTTTTCCATGTCCACTATTTCACGGCCTAATTGCTTTTTAGTGATAGCAGCATACTGCAGTACGCGGATTACGCCGCTTTCTTCGTTGCGAGCCATGATAGATTGGAGCGTTTCTGGACAGTCTGGTGCAGGTCGGAGATTTGGCATAGCAGCTACTGTCGTGAACCCGCCTCGAGCAGCTGCTTTTGTACCTGTTTCAATCGTTTCCTTCTTTTCTGCTCCCGGTTCACGCAAATGCACATGCACATCCACAAAACCAGCTGTGACAAGCTGACCTTCCAAATCTTCCACATGGTCTTCTGCTGTAATTTCGATTTGATTAGCAATATCTGTGATAATGCCATCCTCGATTTTCACCATTACTTCTTCTAGTTTCTGATCAGCTGTTAACTGTTTCGCGTTTGTTAAGATTGTAGCCATGCTTGATTCCCCATCCTTCCAATAGTGTAATGATAACTGCCATTCGTGCTGCTACGCCGTTTTCCATCTGACGAAAGATCCTCGAGCGTGGTGCTTCAACGAGACTGTCGTCGATTTCGATGCCTCTATTGACCGGTGCCGGGTGCATAATGATCGCATGCTGCTGCATTCTTTGTTCCCTTGCTTTGGTCAGACCGTATTGTTCCAAGTAACCTGCTTCTTCCTCTTTTGTTTCATGACGCTCAAACTGGATGCGAAGCAGCATCATGACATCACATTGTTCCACTGCATCATCCATACTCAACACCGGGATACCAAGTGTCTCATCCATCCATTCCGGCTTGCCCGCTGCAAAGACTTGCGCCCCCAATTTGCGCAGTGCCATTGCATTGCTTCTGGCAACCCGGCTGTGACGTATATCACCGGCAATAACGATTTTCAGTCCTTCGAAACGTCCATACTCCTGGTAAATCGTCATTAAATCAAGCAAGCATTGCGTCGGGTGCTCTCCTTTTCCGTCACCGGCATTAATAACCGGAATATCCAGCCTCTCAGCAAGCCTTGCAGCTGTATGTTCCTCTGGATGACGGATGACAAGGACCGAAGCGCCGATCGATTGAAGGGTCTTTGCGGTGTCATAGACGGTCTCGCCTTTTGTCACACTGGATGCCTCTGCGGCGAAGTCCAGTACTTCCAGGCCGAGTTTTCGTTCTGCTACGGTAAAGCTCATCTTCGTCCGTGTGCTCGGCTCGAAGAAAAGATTGGCTGCGAACAGCTGCTCCCTGTATCCTGATACCCCCTGTACCTGTATGTCTGTAGCGAGCTGTACGAGCTGTAGCAGTTCCCCTGCGGTGAGATGCTTCATCGATACGAAATGCTTCATGTCCTTCTCCTCCTTATTTGGATGCTGTTTGTTTCTGATCCTCGGCTGTGAACAGACTGCCATTTCCAAGGCCGGATTCTTTACCCGGCAATACAAGGTTCAAGACGACACCAACTAGCGCTGCTAATGCCATGCTGTTGATCTCCAAGTCTAAATCGGCGATCTGGAAGCGAAGGAAAGCTCCGCCAATTCCGATGACCAAGATAATCGAGCTGATGATTAAGTTACGTTTGTCCCCAAGATCAAGCTGGCTGTCTATCATCGTTCGAAGACCGCTTGCAGCGATTATCCCAAAGAGCATGATGCTCACCCCACCCATGACTGCGGATGGTACTGAGCTGATCAAGGCCGTGATCAACCCGGTAAACCCGAACAGAATAGCAAGTACTGCCGTACCTCCGATGACGAATACACTGAACACTCTTGTGATCGCCAACACCCCGATGTTTTCCCCGTAAGTCGTGTTTGGCGGTCCTCCAAGCATGGATGCGATTATTGTCGCGACTCCATCACCTGCCAAGGAAGTATGCAGCCCTGGCTTGACGAGCATGTTTTGATCGACAATTTTGGATAGTGCCAGTTGGTGTCCGATATGTTCGGATACTGTTACGACAGCGATAGGCACCATCGTGAAGAATAGCTGCCAGCTGAATACATCGGCGACGTTATAATCGACAAACGGTATGGTAAAGTTCGGTACAGTGAAGATTCCGCTAAAGAAAGCACCGATGCTATCTGCTGTAACGATCTGGTTCCAAGCTGCCTGTACGCCGCTTGTGTCAACAATTCCTTGTGTGAGGGCGAAGACGTACCCACCGATGATTCCGATCAAGACCGGAATCAATCCAAGGAACCCTTTGAGAAAGATGGACGCCACTACTGTTATTGCTAATGTGACCAGTGCGATTGTGAAGTATTTTGTACTGTATTCCCCAGTATCAGGTGCATTCATTGCCATATCCACCGCAGTCGGTGCCAGTGCCAGACCGATGACGATGATGACTGGCCCAACAACAATCGGCGGAAGCAGTTTGATGATACTTTTCATTCCGCCGAGACGGATGGCGATTGCTACTACGCCGTAGGCAAGACCTGCGAAAAAGCTGCCAATCATGGCGCCTCCGATTCCAGCAGCTTCAATCGATTGCGTTATCGGATAGATGAAGGCGAAACTCGAGCCTAGATAAGCTGGTACTGACCCTCTTGTTATCAAGATGAATGCGAGTGTGCCGACGCCGCTTGAAACAAGCGCTACAGCTGGATCAAGTCCGGTTAGCGCCGGCACCAGGATAGTGGCACCGAACATTGCGAATAAATGCTGTAAGCTGAATATGATCCATTGATTCCATTTTGGGATGTCATGTATGTTTAGTGCTGGCTTCATCTGTTTCTCTCCTCTTTTTCCTTATAAAAAAAGCCTCTTCGCGATTATGGTCGCAAAGAGGCACACGTCTGCCACTTCCGTGACGACGTTGTAGCTTGCGACCTTGTAAGCCTCTCTGGACTTCCATTAAAGGTCCTTATTCATTTTCGTAAATATCGACGCTCTCGTAATCATCTGTCTCTTCCAACTCGACGACAATGACTTCCGATTGCGAGGTCGGGATGTTCTTCCCGATATAATCGGCCCGAATCGGTAGTTCCCGATGTCCTCTGTCGATCAAAACTGCTAGTTGGATCTGCGCTGGACGTCCCGCGTCCATGATCGCATCCATTGCAGCTCTCACCGTTCTTCCTGTGTATAATACATCATCAATCAAGATGACATTCTTATTCGTTAAATCAGTTCCGAGCTTTACTGGCTGCACCATCGGCTCCTGATTATCAGAGGCATGTGCCAAATCGTCTCGGTATAACGTGATATCCACTTCTTCAAGCGGTATAGTCACTTGTTCGATTCCTTCTATCTTCTGCTGCAGGCGTTTCGCGATGGGAACACCTCTGGTCTGGATACCGACAAGAACCAAATCTTCCGGTCCTTTATTGCGTTCTAGGATTTCATGTGCAATCCGTGTGAGCGCACGTCCAATTGCAGCCTGATCCAGCAGGGTTGCTTTCTTATTCATTTTCTTCCCACCTTCCTTTGAAGCTATGAAAAAAACCCCTTATCACCATGAGGTAATAAGGGGCTTGGATACATACGTATCCCGTTCATCTCCGCTTCCTTATCAGCCTCTCTGGACTGTCTTAAAGGTTCTTATTCAACTTCATTCAGTATCGCATGTCAGGGAATGACTGTCAAGCATTGAACTTCAACTTGTCCAATTCCTCTTGAAACACGTCTGGAACTGGTGCTTCGAATTGCATCCATTCACCTGAAATTGGATGATTGAAGCCAAGAACTGCAGCATGCAGCGCTTGACCATCGATATCCAACGTTCTGCGCGGACCGTATTTCGGATCTCCAGCAAGTGGATAGCCAATATATTGCATATGCACACGAATCTGGTGTGTTCTGCCTGTCTCAAGCTTACATTCTATATACGTGAATTCTTCAAAGCGCTCCAGCACTTCGAAATGCGTCACAGCAGGCTTTCCGTTTTCAACGACTGCCATTTTCTGACGGTCATTCGTATCACGTCCAATTGGTGCTTCAATTGTACCAAATTCATGGTCAATTACACCATGGACAATTGCTCGGTACTTCCGTTCAATATCATGTTCCTTCAGCATATCAGTCAATTTTTGATGCGCCTTATCATGCTTAGCGACTACTAAAAGGCCGCTTGTATCCTTATCGATACGGTGTACAATCCCAGGACGCATTGTACCATTGATACCAGAAAGATCTTTTAGATGGTAAAGCAGCGCGTGAACCATTGTACCAGACTGATGACCGTTGGATGGATGTACGACCATTCCGCGCGGCTTGTTCACAACTGCGATATCAGCATCTTCATAGATGATCTCAAGCGGGATATTCTCCGCTTCAATTTTCATTTCCTCAGGTTCCGGAATCGACCACTCGATCACGTCCCCCTCTTGCACAGTATACTTATTCTTAACCTTGGTGCCGTTCACAGTAACTAGATCTTCTTTGATCCAGCTCTGAGCCTGACTCCGGGAAACATCCTCCTGGATATCAGATAACAGCTTATCGATGCGCAAGCCCGCCTGCTCGGCTGCGACTGTATGTTCCAACTTACTCATGCTTCTTTTCTTCCTTTCTTTCGTTCATCAAGCAGCATAGCAATAATGATGAGGATTACACCTACAACTAGACAGGAATCCGCCACGTTGAAGATTGGATAATGATAGTCACCGAATCGTGTATCGACAAAGTCGACAACTTCCTTGCGAAACAGCCTATCAATAAAGTTACCAATAGCTCCTCCAAGTACAAGCGAAAGTCCGGTACCCATCAATTTGCTTTCCTTGCTATATTTCACAATATAATAGCTGACTATGACAATAACAATCGCTGTTACAAGATAAAAGAACCAAAAATGACCTTCCAATATCCCCCACGCTGCTCCTCTGTTCCGATGGGAAGACAGGTACAGGAAATTATCGATGACCGGAATTGATTCTCCTTCTGTCATATTTTTCACTACTGCCAATTTCGTTAGCTGATCAATGATGATCAGAATGATCGCGATCACAAAATACATGGACTCCATTTCCTCCGTTCAATACAATCTATCTTGCATTTTACCATAGATACGATGAAAAAGATTGTCCAGATAAAAAGAAAGCTCCGCTTAAAAGCGAAGCTTTCTCTTCTTACGCGTGATAGTGTGCTTCTACGATGCTTGCGCAGCGTGAACATAGTTCAGGATGCAACTCATCCTGCCCTACTGTGTCGGAAGCAACCCAGCAGCGTTCGCATCGGTCTGCCGGATGTTTTTCGACACGGACAGCCACATGCTCATAATCAGCAGCATCAGCATCTGAATCCACCACGTTAGCTTCAGATACAATAAGCAATTGATGCAAATTATCAATTCCTTGAAGAAGCTGTTTCGTTTCATCATCTTTGGCAACAATCGTAAGTTTGGATTCTAATGACTTACCAATGACTTTCTCACTGCGGGCAATTTCCAATGCTTTCAGAACATCATCACGTACTTTGATGAAATGATCCCATTTTGTTAGCAGTTCCTCATGATCTGAAATTGCTACAGCTTCTGGGAAGTCTGACAGCTGGATGCTCTCTGCTTTCTCACCAGGGACGTAACTCCATGCTTCCTCCGTTGTATGAGCAAGAATCGGTGCAAGCATTTGCAGAAGCGATTTTACAATTTCGTAATACGCAGTCTGAATGCTGCGGCGTGCTGGATGATCAGCAGCCTCGATATAAAGGATATCTTTACCGAAATCAAGGTAGAACGCACTAAGTTCTACAGAACAGAAGCTTAGGATTGCAGAATATACATCCGCAAATTCGTAATTGTCATAGCTCTCGCGTACGTGCTTAGTCAAATCAGAAAGCTTCGCAAGCATATAACGATCTACTTCGACCATGTCAGCATGCGCTACGCTGTCCTTAGCAGGATCGAAATCATGCAAGTTAGCTAGCAAGAAGCGGAAAGTATTTCGGATTTTGCGGTAGCCTTCGGATGTCTGTTTGATGATCTCATCGGAGATGCGAACATCGGATTGATAATCAACAGAAGCAACCCATAGACGAAGAATATCCGCACCATACTGCTTCATGATTTTCGCTGGAACAACGATGTTGCCAAGCGATTTACTCATCTTTTTACCTTTACCGTCTAATGCGAATCCGTGGCTGAGGACTGCTTTGTACGGTGCTTTGCCTGTTACAGCGACAGCAGTTGTCAAAGAAGAGTTGAACCAGCCGCGATACTGGTCAGAGCCTTCCAAGTAAAGGTCAGCTGGACGCTGCAATTCCGGTCGGTTTACTAACACACCTTGGTGAGAAGAACCAGAATCGAACCATACGTCCATGATATCTGTTTCTTTCGTGAAGATGCCGTTCGGGCTATGCTCGGAAGTGAAGCCTTCCGGTAATAGATCTTTCGCTTCTCTTTCGAACCAGATATTTGAGCCATGCTCAAGGAACAGGTCAGAAACATGCTGGATCGTTTCTTCTGTAATGATTGGTTCTCCATTTTCCCCATAAAATACAGGAATCGGAACACCCCATGCACGCTGACGGGAAATACACCAGTCCTCGCGATCACGGAACATGTTATAAAGACGTGTTTCGCCCCATTTCGGGAACCATTCCACTTCTTTGATTTGTTCGATGATTTGCTCGCGGAATGCTTTGATGGAAGCAAACCATTGCGCCGTTGCACGATAGATAACTGGCTTCTTTGTACGCCAGTCATGCGGGTAAGAATGCGTGAAGAATTCAAGTTTTAGTAATGCACCTTTTTCTTCAAGCAGTTCTGTGATCTCTTTATTCGCCTTATCATAGAATACACCTTCAAAACCAGGAGCTTCACTAGTGAAGACACCTTTGTCATCCAAAGGACTGATGATCGGCAATTTGTATTTCTGGCTGGCAAAGAAATCTTCTTCCCCGTGTCCAGGTGCTGTGTGTACACAGCCTGTACCGCTGTCTGTTGTAACGTGTTCACCAAGGATAATCAAAGATTCGCGATCATAGAAAGGATGCTGTGTTGTTACATACTCCGCTTCTTTTCCTTTGAATGTTTTCAGTATCTCAGGACTGCTCCATTCAAGTGTTTCTGTAACGTTGCCAAGCAAATCTTCTGCTACGACATATTTCTCGCTGCCAACTTGTGCTACCACATATGTCACTTCTGGATGAAGCGAGATTGCGACGTTCGCAGGCAATGTCCAAGGAGTTGTCGTCCAGATGATGAATTTCTCGTCACCTTGGAACAAGTTTTTACCGTCTTTCACTTGGAACGCTACATAAATGGATGCAGAACGTTTGTCTTGGTACTCGATTTCCGCTTCTGCCAAAGCAGATTCAGAAGATGGAGACCAGTATACCGGCTTCATACCTTTGTAGATGTAGCCGCGTTCTGCCATTTCACCGAACACTTTAATCTGTGCTGCTTCATAATCCTTTGTCAACGTAATATAAGGATTATCCCAATCACCACGAACACCTAGCTGCTTGAACTGGGTACGCTGGTTGTCGATTTGCTGCATTGCATATTCCGCGCAAAGTCGGCGGAATTCTGCAACCGTCATTTTCTTGCGGTCAACCTTTTTCTTCGTAAGCGCTTGTTCAATTGGTAGTCCGTGTGTATCCCAGCCTGGAACATAGGGTGCATGGAAGCCGGACATTGATTTATAGCGAACGATAAAGTCCTTCAGTACTTTGTTAAGTGCATGGCCCATATGAAGGTCACCATTGGCATATGGAGGTCCGTCATGCAAGACGAAGAGCGGACGCCCTTCCGTTCTTTCCTGCACTTTTTTGTAGATGTTTTGTTCTTCCCATTCCTGCTGCATTTTCGGTTCTTTGTTCGGCAGGTTGCCGCGCATCGGGAAAGCCGTTTCCGGCATCAGCAATGTTTCTTTGTAATCCAATGTATTTTCCTCCTTATGATGACCGATATTTTTGGGCAAAAAAAGGAGTCCCTCATCATCCCAGAAGGGACGAGAGAGACTCGCGGTACCACCCTTATAGACAGACTAGTATCATCTATCCACTCGAATTCGTAACGTGAATGAGACGTCCATTTCTACTGCTTGCGGTTCGAATGGAAACTAGCGGGTGATGTTCGAAAGAAATACCGTACCAGGCTCTCACCTTCCCTGGCTCGCTTTGAAAGCGGTATGGACTTCCTACTGTCCCGATCACAGTCTTTATATCATGGTCATGTTGTTAACTAATTAATAGTAAAATTATATGTAAGTTTGCGAAAAACGTCAAGCGGACTTTATTCCGCCGTCTCTTCCTCTGGCTCATACGCTACCTCTGTTGCGAATAAACCATCCCAATCGTCCGTTTCAATCATCTCGAGCTGCGCTTCTACAAGCATTTTCAATCGTGTACGGAATACTTTTGCTTGTTTTTTAAGATCCTCGACTTCCAATGCAATCTGGCGTGACTTCGTGAGGGACTCATTGATGATACGGTCTGCATTCTTTTCAGCTTCCTTGATGATCAGCTTGGACTCTTTCATTGCATTGCCTTTCACTTCTTCAGCAGTTTCCTGCGCCACAAGGATTGACTTATTTAGTGTCGTTTCAATATTGTTGAAATGACCAAGTCGTTCTTCGAGCTGCTGCATGCGCTCTTCCAAATCCTTCTTCTCACGAATGATAATCTCATAATCCTTGATTACCCTATCGAGGAAGTCGTTTACATCATCTTCATCATAACCGCGGAATCCGCGGGCGAACTCCTTATTGTGAATATCCAAAGGTGTTAATGGCACGACGGCCACCTCCTGTTAAAGAATCTTTAATAGCTGTTATTCGACAAAGATAGCATAAATTAACCGTTACGGCTACTTTAATTTTTCCAATGTAATGCGCTGCTTGTCTTTCTTTGTTGTACCTTTCACTTCTGCAAGCTTGCCTCTGCCCATGCCTCGCAGGGACAAGAGATCTCCCTCAGCCAGCTGAAAGCTGACATCCTCGACCGTCTTGAAATTGACTTTGACAAGTCCTTTCTGGATACGCTCAGCTGCCTGCTGGCGAGACATGCGATATAGCTCCTTTATGATAGCATCCAGCCTAAGAGAGGAAACAGTTGTTTCGCTAGTAACCCATTCCACCTCTTCTGGCCTGAACCGATTTGGATCCACTGATTCCCATGTTACCTTGGCTCTTTTGACTTCAACTAAATTCGCACGTATGTAGGGAGCAATGTCTGATGTAGTGAAAAGTTGGATTACACCTTCACCCACACTGATATCGCCCAATTTTTTACGATCAATTCCAAGGGAAAGGAAGGATCCCAATACATCACGGTGTTCAAGTGTGACAAACTTATCGGGATAAGTAGCCTCAAGCAGCTCGATACTAAAATCCTCTGGTGTAATTGAATCATAAAGCGGTGCAATGATTCCCCGATTTCTTTCCGCTTTCTCCGTTCCGCCTGACAAAGCCCACTGCAGCTCAGTTTGGCCGCCTAACAGCTGTCGGAAGATAAGCTGTTCCCGGGGATCCAGGAAATCAGTCATCCGGGGCTGATATTGACGTTCCACTTGTTCCATCCAGGAAAGAATCTGGTCGATAAAAGGACGTTCCTCTTCCCGGTAATGCTGATAGATACTCACGTTACGTTGTACTCCTCATCATTAAAAAATCATAAAGTAAATAGTTCTTACTCCACTCTCCGCTAAGCGCAAAACAATGATCCCAACGATTGGGGACAAATCAATCATTCCTAGCGGCGGAATGAACCGTCGAAATACATCCAGATATGGTTCACAGATCCGACCTAGCATTTCGCCAAACGCTGATTGCCTGGCTCCCGGGAACCATGACATGAGGATATAAATGATCAATGCAAAGGAATATACTGTGAAAGCCGTACTAATTATGCTCAAAAGCATTTGCTTCTACCACCTCTTATTATAATCATCCTGCTCCTCTATCATATCGGATATGCTGCCGGCAAGTTCAATATTGTCCGGAGCACACAGGAAGGTTTGACTGCCCAGTTTCTGGATATCTCCATTAAGGGCGTAGACTGTACCGCTAAGAAAATCGACGATTCGTTTTGCCTGATGATGGTCAACACGCTGCAAATTGAGCACGACAGCTCTCCTGTTCACAACATGATCAGCGATTTCCTGCGCTTCGTTATATGTCCTCGGCTCACAAAGAACGACTTTAGAGGACGATTGTACACTTTTCAGGCTGACAACGTTCTGATTCTGATTACGCTCTCGCCCGCTCTGTGGATACGGCTCGATTTCCTCTTGTTCGTTCGACTGTTCTTCGACGTATTCATATTCTTCATCATCTACAGTAAAGAAATTTCTCATCTTATTTTTGAAACTCATTTTCTTCACCTCGCTTATTTATATGGACCTACAAGAGCAGAACCGACCCGGATATGAGTCGCTCCTTCTTCTATCGCGATTGTGTAATCATTACTCATTCCCATGGATAAGAATGTACAAGGTGCATGCAGCATACCTGCAGCTTTCACTTCATCTCGAAGCTGCCTCAAGCCGCTGAACACACTGCGAAGTACATCTTCCTTCTCTGTATTCGGTGCCATTGTCATCAAACCGACAACTTCAATTGCCGGAAATTCTGCAAGCTGCTGGATGAAAGCTAGCGTTTCATCAGGTGACACGCCTGATTTGGTAACTTCTCCGCTCACATTGATTTGTACAAAACATTTGATTTTCTTTGCTGCCCGCTTTTGAATTTCCTTCGCAAGTGACAATCTGTCTAATGCATGCAGATAGTCCACCTGATTGATGACATCTTTTACTTTCCTTGTTTGCAGGCTGCCGATGAAATGCCATACAGCTTTTTCTCCGATAACTGCCTGCTTCTCAAGAAAACCCTCGATCCGATTCTCACCCAAATCGACAATACCGGCATCGACAGCTTCTTCTGTTCGTTCAATTGTAACATATTTCGTAACGGCAAGGAGTGTTATATCCTCGGAATTTCGGCCGGTTTTAGCCGCTGCTGCATTAATATCCTGCTGGATCTGTTTCAAGTTCTCTTGTACTGTATTCATGCCTGCTCCTCTTTCATCCCGATAAAACCGATCATCCTGCCGGTTTTTCCTTGGTCTTCCCGATGCGAATAAAATTCTGGGGAATCGTATGTACAATATGCTGCTGTAAGTATGTTTTCATCCAGAATGCCTGCTTGCAGCAGGTACAGCCGATTAAGCATCTGCAGATCCAGATAGTATCGGTTAGTTCCGCTTGGTGCTAGCACTTTAGCCCGGAATTCCTCGGGTATCTGCTGTACAATATGATCGTCCACTTCATATCTGTTCTTCGATATACATGGTCCGATCATCGCTTGTATACTTTCCTTGTTTGCTCCATTTGCACAAAGAGCTTGAACCATTTTCCCTGCCATATTAGCGACAGTTCCGCGCCAGCCAGCGTGTGCCATTCCAATCCACTCACTTGTGCTATCGAAAAAATAAAGAGGTACGCAGTCAGCAAAGAAAGCAGCTAGAAGCATACCTTTTTCATTAGTGATAAGGCCATCCACTGATGGGAGGCTATCAGTTAATTCCCGACTTCCACGACCAGCTTCATTTTTGGTGACGACTGCAATTTCCGTCCCATGGACTTGCTCACCTAATACCCACGTATCCAAAGGAAACTGAATAGCTTCGGCGAGAAGCTGACGGTTGCGGACAACATCTTCTGGCGCGTCTCCAACATGCAGCCCCATATTCAGACTATCAAAAGGTGCTTTGCTAACACCATTATATTTTGTTGTAATACCGCTAACGATGTTAGTGGGAACTGACCATCCGCCAAGCTCCATATACATCCCCTTTAGGTTGGAAGCTGTTTCTTTCATATGGTACTCACTCCTCTGATTGCTTTTATAGTACCATATTTCTGCTGTATTCTGTACAAGATTACTTGCTCGCCACTTCCGTAACAGGAGCTTGCTCAGGACTTTTGATTAGGATGACATCTGTCCCGATCGTGATGATCTGATTCCATGGAACGACTAATTCTTCTTCCTTTCCGAAGAGCCCCATCATCTTCCCGCGAAGTGTCACGATAATTGCTGATATATGACCATTTTGTTCATTAATCTCTAAATCAGACACATTCCCTACTTTTTTCCCATTCTCCATCAGAACAATATCCTTCATTTGCAATTCGGTTAGAGTCATCAATACTTAGCCCCTTTTCTTTTTTCTCTAGTCTATGCGGCCAAGCCCCAGAAATAGCATTCAAATATAAAAGAGATTGAGTAAAAAGAATTATGGCAAAACAAAAATCCGAACGGTGCAAATCTCTCAATGAATTTGCACCGTTCGGATTTTATTCAGATTAGATTATTAGTCCCGCTCCAGCACAATACTTCGCTTTCCGCGGTCCTAGGTGAGACCCCGAAGTGCGCCAGCACGGGGAGGCTCACCAGCCGCCACGGAAAGCGCAATGTATTTCCGGAGCGGCGATTTGAACTTCCAATCACGTTACTCTTAAAGCATTATTTAACTAATTAGTTATTTCCCAGACTCACTCGAACATTTGTTTATTCATCTCTTCGATTGCTGCTTTTTCCAAACGCGATACTTGTGCTTGAGATATACCGATTTCATCTGCGACTTCCATCTGTGTCTTGCCTTGGAAGAAACGCTTATTCAATATCATTTTCTCCCTTTCATTCAGACGATGCATTCCCTCTTTTAACGAAAGGTTATCAAGCCAGTTAGCATCATTTTCTGACTCACTGCGAAGCTGATCCAAAACGAATATCGGGTCACCACCATCGTTATATATCGGTTCGAACAAGGAAACCGGATCTTGGATGGCATCCATTGCAAATGTTATATCAGAAGGCTGCACGCCAAGCTCTGCAGCGATCTCTGCTGTTGTTGGATCTTTAGAAGTTTTCGCGATTAGCTGCTCACGTACTTGCAAAGCTTTGTATGCTGTATCACGCAAGGAACGTGACACACGAATCGGATTGTTATCTCTTAAGTAGCGGCGAATTTCTCCAATGATCATCGGCACTGCGTATGTAGAAAAACGCACATTATGCTTCAAATCGAAATTATCAATGGATTTCATTAGTCCAATACAGCCTACTTGAAAAAGATCGTCGACATATTCTCCTCGGTTATTGAAGCGCTGAATAACACTGAGCACGAGGCGGAGATTTCCATTGACGAGTTCTTCACGGGCTGAAATGTCGTCTTTTTGCTGCATGCGGATGAATAGCTTTTTCATTTCCTCATTTTTGAGTACTGGCAGTTTTGAAGTATCTACTCCACATATTTCTACTTTCTGTCTCGACATGTTACTTGACCTCCCGAATGAAGATACGATGCAAGCACAGTATCTCCCCGCGGGAATTTTTTTATGCAAAGACAAAAAGTACCTGACATTGTCCGACTTAGGACAAATACAGGCACCAGTAGGGCTTAGATCATTTTATTAAATTCTTTTTGCAGTCGGCGGATAATTTTTTTCTCCAGACGCGAAATGTAGGATTGAGAGATACCAAGCATGTCAGCCACATCTTTTTGCGTTTTCTCTTCCTGACCGATAAGTCCAAAGCGAAGTTCCATGATTTGCTTTTCTCTGTCATTAAGCTGTTCCAATGCTCTTTTTAATAAATTCTTATCTACATTTTTCTCGATATCCTTCGTAATGATATCATCATCTGTTCCTAGAACATCTGATAAAAGCAGTTCATTGCCATCCCAATCAATATTGAGCGGTTCATCAAAACTAATTTCTGATTTTAGTTTGCTATTACGGCGTAAATACATAAGGATTTCATTTTCGATACAGCGGGAAGCGTAAGTTGCAAGCTTGATTTTTTTCTCTGGATTGAAAGTATTCACTGCTTTGATCAAACCGATTGTCCCAATACTAATCAAATCTTCGATATTGATACCAGTGTTTTCGAACTTCCTCGCGATATACACCACTAGACGAAGATTGCGCTCGATGAGCATCGCCCTTGCAGATTTATCGCCTGTAGGCAGAAGCTGGAGCAATTTGAACTCCTCTTCTTTCGATAATGGGGGAGGCAGGGCCTCGCTACCGCCGATATAGTAGATTTCCTTTTGCTTGATTTTAAGCTTGACGAGAATCTTGTACCACCATATTTTTAGCTTCCATGCTTTCATTCCCATGTTTATCTCCCTTCTCCTTAGCCCGCTTGCGTGCTGGCATCGTGTACAAGTGACGGATGAAGCAGACAATGATAACGGCGATCTGCGGTAAGATTGCCGAATTGAATTCCAATCCAGACCCGGTCTGTTTCGATTGGGCTTTGATCCATTTCAATCAGAATGCTATCCGGCTTTAAAACCAACATAAGAGCGCCTTCTCCATTCACACCCTGATACGGAACGACAGAAAATTCATATGGCCAATCCTCCGGCAGCAAACCCAAATCCAAATTGTCGTTTGCTTGAGCTAACAGCTGCCAATCTTCTTCATTGAACCAGTTTCGTAAAAAAAGCTGATCACAGATTACGACAGGCCGCTTCGTCAACGGATCAGACAGATGATTTCCGCTATCGATGAAGCCTTCTGTTTTATGTGCAATGCCATTGATGCTAACTTGAACGGTGTAAAGCTGATCGTAACGGAATTGTTCAAAGCGCTGCTTGTCCATTCTGCTTTTAGTAAAGTACAAAGCAATCGGAAACATAATGGCTACGAAAAGCCAGCTGACGTGATCTCCGTATCCTGTGCTTACAGTCAAAAAGGAAGCAGGAGTGAATGCAGCTTGAGTCTGCAGCATATAATGGATGGCGAATAGGCTGCCGCCTGCTGCAAACGTAATAAAATAAAAAAGCAGCAGCATTTTAAGAAAACGGGTGACAGACCGGAAGCCGAAAGCAGTCCAGATGATTAGCATGGAGAAAAGTAACTTTCCCACTGGGTGGGCCAGAAAGCTATCCGGAAAATAGACTGTTACTGGAACAATAAGTGAAGCAACAACGGCGCCGGCAAATATACGAAGCTTTGGTACTTGCAACCTTGCAATTGCTTGCGTGCATAATAGCAGCAGCCAGTCCAAAAAAAGATTGAGTGTCCAGACTGCATCCAGATAGATTGTCACGTCAGCTATCCCCTTCTCCTTTAATAGATGAAGCTAGTATAACGGAGAGCCGATTCAAATGCTGTCAGTTTATGCACTCAGCACCGCACTATTTTTATGTATTTTCCTTGCTTTTTGTCTAACATTTCTTGGCATAAAAAAAAGGATAGCATCATAGGATGCTATCCTTTGAACTTATTTTCTGCGGTTGCGGTTGCGAAGGAATGTCGGGATATCCAATGTATCCTCTTCCTGCTTGCGCGGTTGCTGCTGCTGTGGAGATGGTGTTTCTCGACGCAGTTCTTCCCGCTCTCTTCTTCTTTCCGAAGTTGCCGGCTGTTGCGTGCTTTGTGTTTCTTTCTCTACCGGACGCGCTTTCGGACGAGGAGCATTCATAGCTTGCTGGATTTGAGCTTCATCAAAGCCTGTCGCAATAACAGTCACAACGATTTCATCTTTCAAATCTTCATTGATAACGGAACCGAAGATTACGTTCACTTCCTGGTCAGCTGCACTCGTTACGATATCAGCTGCTTCCTGCACTTCATACAGGCTTAGGTTCGTGCCGCCTGAGATATTCATAAGAACACCGTGTGCTCCGTCAATTGAAGTCTCTAGCAACGGAGAGCTGATAGCTTTCTTCGCAGCCTCAGTCGCGCGGTTTTCACCAGTTGCAATACCGATACCCATAAGTGCTGATCCTTTATCTGCCATGATCGTCTTCACGTCAGCAAAGTCGACGTTGATCAGACCTGGAACGGCAATTAATTCAGAAATACCTTGTACACCCTGACGAAGGACATTATCCGCTTCACGGAATGCCTCAAGCATCGGTGTGTTTTTATCAACGATTTCAAGCAAGCGGTCATTCGGGATAACGATAAGTGTATCTACGCTGCCCTTTAGTGCATCTGTTCCAGCTAAAGCCTGTGTCTGACGTTTACGTCCTTCAAATGAGAAAGGACGTGTAACGATTCCGACTGTTAGAGCGCCAAGCTCTTTAGCAATCTGTGCGATAACTGGTGCAGCACCTGTACCAGTTCCGCCTCCCATACCAGCTGTAACAAATACCATGTCAGCTCCTTGAAGAACTTCCTGGATCTGTTCTTTGCTTTCTTCTGCTGCTTTGCGACCTACTTCCGGGTTGGCACCAGCACCAAGACCACGAGTCAGTTTCGCACCAATTTGCATTTTGACATCTGCTTTAGATAGATTCAATGCCTGTGAATCAGTGTTCACTGCAATAAAATCCACACCTTGGACGCCATGTTCGATCATTCGGTTGACGGCGTTGCTTCCGCCTCCGCCGACGCCGATGACTTTTATTGTCGCTAATGTTTCCATATTTGTGTCAAACTCTAACATCTTAACGTCCTCCTATTTACAAACCGCCGTCTCCATCAATTGGTCTGACGTGTCTGTCTTAATCGAAAAAGTACTTGAACAGGTTGGCAATACCTGATTCTTTCTTTTTTTCTTCGCCTTTTTTCTTTTCTGATTTAGCAGGTTTCGCCGGTCTTCTTTCCGGCTCATCGAAGTCTCCCTCTGTTACAGCAGAGAAGATTTCCTTCCCTTGTATTCTCGCATTCCGATAGGCAAATTGCAAGATTCCGACGGCGCTTGTAAACTGCGGTTCCCGCACTCCTAGATAATCCGGGATCGCAAGTCTTACATTCGCTTGGAAGCAATCCTGTGCCAGTTCAAGCATACCTGGCATCATGGATGTTCCTCCGGTGAGGACATAGCCACCCGGGAGTTCCGGGAAGCCCATACGCTTAATTTCACTATCAGCGTATGCAAATATCTCCTCAACGCGGGCTTCTACGATATCCGCGACATCAAGCTGGGAGAAGTTTTGTTTCTTATTGCTGCCGATAATCGAAGCTTCGAATGTCTCTTCCTCCCTGGCATCATCGTAGAAAGCATGTCCATATCCAATTTTGATTTCTTCCGCTTGTTCAGAGGAAGTCTTCAGCCCGATAGATATATCCTTGCTAATATTCTCGCCGCCAAGAGGAACGACGCTAGTCGCCATAAGCTGGTCATTGCCGAACACAGAGACAGTTGTATTGCCTCCGCCGATGTCGATTAATCCGACACCAAGGTTCTTTTCATCCTCTGAAAGGGCGACAGCCCCTGCAGCCAATGGCTGCAGACATATATCCATCACTTCTAAGTTGGCTTTCTCGACGCATTTCAATAGATTATGTAAGACTGTGCGGGAACAGGTAATAATTGTACCTTCCATTTCTAATCGTACACCGATCATGCCACGCGGGTCATTGATACCGTCCAATCCATCTACGATGAACTGTTTAGGAATCACATCGACTATCTCACGTTCTGGCGGAATGGACACAACCTGCGCTGCGTCAAGTACACGTGCAATATCCTCATCGTCTATCTCTCTGGTTTCACTGGATACAGCCACCACACCATGACATGGATGCAGTTGAATCTGATTACCATTGACACCGACGACTACACGTTCGATTTGCATACCGACCATCCGCTCTGCTTGTTCAACAGCAGTACGAATCGATTGGACTGTTTGATCGATATCGACGATGGCGCCTTTTTTCAGGCCTTTAGATTTTGCCGTACCGACACCGATTATGTTAAGGGAATCCTGAAATACTTCCCCGATAATCACTTTAATATTTGATGTTCCTACATCTAAGCTGACTAAAATTTCACTGTTGTTCACGTAAGGCACCTCCTAATCCTAGAGACATGTCGCCCAGCATTGTTTTTACAATTTTGTTTCATAAATTAACATTTGTATTGAGACACGCATAATTATAACAAATTTCACGAGAAATTTTGCCTAAAAAGCGACATTCTGTAAGAATTTAGCCTAATATACTCGTATTTGATTCGACTATACCGCATATAGCCCGTTTATTCTACATAAACTGACAAAATACCATGAATTTCTGTTTATTGGCCTTCTTCTTGCTCGCTATCTTCTTTTTCCTTCTCGGCAGGCTCGAAATAGGTGCCCACTCCCATATGGAGTACACCATCGACGTCTGGATCAAGCTGTGCCGCAATACTAGGATACGCCTCCATGTTCGTGGCGAAAGTGCGGATTGTTCCTTGCACTTCCCTGCCGTCGTTCATGAATAGCTGAATGACGAATTGATTGTCTTCTGTCGGCTTGTAATGTATCTCAGATATGAGACCGGTTATAGAAGCTGGTAGCTGGCCAAGCTCTTCTGCCAGCTCTTTAAGATACTTATCATCAGAAAAACCATAGAGTGTCGGGGCATCCGAATTTGGCTGATCCCATTTCTTCTCGGAGATACTGCCATTGGTAAGCAGCGCGCGATAACTGTTATCCTGCTGCAGATACCCTACCCTCCCAAGTTCCGTCACTTTGATCGTGACAGTGGCAGGAAAGCCTCGGCTTATTGATACCTTTTCGACTTCTTCATTTTCTTCTATCCGTTTGATTGCTTCATCCTTATCAATACGCCACATATTATCTGAAGTAGTCAGTCCGCTGCTTTGAATAATAGTTTCTTTAGGCAGAAATTCATTCCCTTCCACTTCAAGACGGTGAATATTGCTTAATGGCGATTGCAGATACACAATGATGAAGATTAGTACGAAGAAAATAGACAAGTAGAATATAAGTCGTCTATTCGCCTTTTTCTTTCTCGCTTGTTTTAATTTCGGGATACGGTCTTCGATGGAAACAATTTTCTTTTTTTCGCTCATTTCCTCTTCTTCCTATGCTGTACAGTCGAAAAACTGCTTGTATTGTAATTATAAAATTATAACACATTCATATAGCGGAAAGAGTCAGTAACCAACAAATTGTAAATAATCCGCCTTTTAAAAAGGTTTCTTTACCTAATTACATAAGAAGCCGCCAATCTCCTTCTTCAATGGGGCAAAGAAATGAAAACTTCTATCCATTCTTTTACTCTTTAATTTCGTCTCCACTACTATTATTCTTTCCCATTCTACCATTACATTCGTTCCAACGTATGTTGTTTTGTCGGTCAAGCCTCGTTTTTTTCATGCGGAAAAACTATCCATTTCATATTTAAAAGGAGTTTAGCTATGTAAATAATCGTGTTGCAGAAAAAAGAAACCTCTTATTAAGAGGTTTCTCCCCACAAATCATCTGAAATACCAATAAGCTGGTTTGCAAGAATTTCACGAGCGAGATTGTTGGAAGGCCCCATTACAATACCCGCTCTGGCATCACGGTAAAACCTCTCCAGCTTACCGATTTTATACCCATAACCTCCGGTAATGTCCATGGCAATCTGTGCAATCTCATTTACCGTATCTGAAGCATATATTTTAAATGACAGTAAATCCTGCTGTGTAGCGATACTTAACTTTCCAGATCCATTTTTAAACTGTTGATCAATTTTGTCTCGAAGCTGATTTAACCAGGCAGTGAGCCCTTTGTGTTTAATTACTGCTTTAGCAAGCAGACTGCGGATAACCTGATAGTCTCCAAGGCTTTTTCCAACATCATGGTGATGATTCCGCTTTACGTATTCTGTAACTATATCAATAATTCCACCAGCCAGTCCTGTCCAGACAGAGCCCAGGCCAAGCAAATATGCAATACTTGTTTCCACGATTGCACGACCAGACCCTTCACTCCCGAGCAGATTTTCTTTCGGCACTTGCACGCTGTTGAGCGTGAGCGAAGAGCTATGGTTCCCTCTCACCCCGAGTGCATCCCAGCTCCCATAGCTTAAACCAGGGTTCGTTCCTTCAATGATAAAATAACTTATATCATCAGTTGTAGAAGCATCTGGTGAACCAGTTTGGACAATATAGAAATCGGCAAAACCGCTGCTTGTCGTAAAAGATTTTTCTAGATTCAGCTCATATCCATCCGGCGTGCGTTTTGCTCGGCTCGTGTTAATCCAGTATCTGCCTCCAGAAGTTCTTTCACTTGTCGAGGTTGTCCCAAAGTACCCCTCTTGTACCGGTTTCAGCCACTTATCCTGCTGCTCCTTTGTTCCGAACCGGTAAATCGCATCGGCAGCTTCCACATGCATCGTGTAAACAAGACCAGTGGAGGGACAATGGCTCGCGATTTTTTCTGCTACTATTGAAAATGCTTTAAATCCTGCATGAAGACCGCCTAAATGTTCAGGCAGCAAAATACCGTTTAATCCTTTTACCGCCAGCTCCTGCATGTTTGCTTTAGGAAATATTTTCTCCCGGTCGAGCCGATCTGCAGAGGGGGCAATTGTCTGGTCAACTATTTCATCTAGCAATGCATAAATGGTTTCTAATTTCGATTCTGTTTTATTTATCACGTCATTACACCGTTTGCTTTCCTTGTTCCTGGACTGTTTTTCCGATCTGACGCGCTGGATGATAATCTGGCAGTCTCTTATTTCCGCTCAAATTTTCGCGGAATGTAGCACCTTCATAATTCTTTCTGATTCTGCCACGCCTCTGTAAAATCGGCACTACATAATCAGCTAGATCTTTAAACGTTCCAGGAGTCACCGCGTACGCTATATTAAACCCATCAACGCCAGTCTTTTCAACCCAATCCTCCATTGCATCAGCAACTTGTACCGGTGTGCCAGCGACTACAGGACCAATTCCTCCTATACCTACAAATTCAGCCACTTCGCGGACAGTCCATTTCTTATTCGGATCAATCTTCGTGAACGTCTCCACCGCTGAATGAATTGCCTCATTCTCAACAAAACGAAGCTCTTCGTCTGGGTCATATTCGGAAAAATCAATGCCGGTCCAGCCACCGAGTAATACCAGACCTCCTTCATAGCTTGCATGACTGCGATACTCTGCCAGTTTTTCCTGTGCAGACTCCTCTGTCTCAGCCACAATTGGAGTAAATAGACTCATCACTTTTATCTCTTCTGGATCACGCCCTTGACGTTTTGTCTCCTCGCGCAGCTTGTCTACATAGCTCTTTGTAACAGTAACCGTCGGCGTACTTATAAAGACACACTCCGCATGCTTGGCGGCAAATGCCCTGCCTTTTGAAGATGATCCCGCCTGAAATAGCACTGGTGTCCGTTGCGGAGAAGGTTCAGACAGATGCGCTCCTGGAACAGTGTAATACGTGCCATTGTGGTGAATATCATGCACCTTTTCTGGATTAGTGTACACTTTCCTATCTGTATCTCGAACTACTGCATCGTCTTCCCAACTGCCTTCCCAAAGCTTATAGCATACTTCTAAGTATTCCTCAGCAATAGTATAGCGCTCGTCATGTTTAATTTGCGTATCCAAACCTAGGTTTCTAGCTGCACTTTCTAAATAGGATGTAACAATATTCCAGCCTACACGGCCTTTCGTTAAATGATCCAACGTAGAGACGCGACGCGCAAAGCTGTATGGATGCTCATACGTAACAGACGCTGTAACACCAAAACCTAGATGCTTTGTGACTTGAGCCATCGCCGGCACAACGAGCAGCGGATCATTTACCGGCACCTGGGCTGCCTGACGGACTGCTCCCTCCCGGGAGTTCTGATAAACGTCGTATGTTCCAAGTACGTCCGCCAAAAATAATGCATCAAACTGGCCACGCTCCAATATTTGCGCAAGATCCGTCCAATACTCCAAATCTTTGTAGCGATGTGCCTGATCGTCAGGATGTGTCCATAACCCCGGTGATTGATGTCCAACGCAATTCATATCAAAAGCATTCAAATAGATCCGTTTATTCGTCATTTGAAAATCCTCCTTTAGTTATCTAACAGCAAGTTCTTCTGTAGCATGTACTTGTGCTTTCGAAGCAGGGGCAAGAAATGGCGTTAACAGAAAACTAAGTGCATACAAAATGGCAAATCCCCAGACCACACCAACAATTCCTAAGTAATTGTTCAGTACCCCGACAAGCACCGGACCAAGAAACTGACTGGCTCCTGCACCTAAATTAAGTACAGAGATCGCTGCCCCGCGGTTGGCAGGAGCAAGCGTCGGTAATATAGCAGACAGCGGAACAAAAGCTGCAATTGCGGCACCGAAAAGAATTGCGTTCAGTACAAGCAGCGGAATGTTTGCTCCGAATGCTGCCGGAATGTAGTAGTAAAGCAAAGAACAAACAGCTGCTCCCACACAGCCAAACCAACGGACTACCTTAACCCAGCCAATTCGGTCACCTATCATCCCAAATAACACACCAGCTGCCATATTGCTGACGGACTGAATCGCCCAAAGCTGAAGCCATTGACTTGTAGATATATCTAAGAAACTAGTGAAAAATCCCGGCATTACAACAACATAGCCATACCATCCTGCTGTGTTTATCGTTCGAAGCAAGCCACCGGCAGCAACACGTGGACTTACCCAAAGAATCGTAATTCCTTTTAGCGCTTCTGCCCACTTATTATCCGAATTCTGATCCTGAATCCTGACTCCATTGCGATCTTTGTCATCCACTAACGCAACACCTAGAATCCCTCCAAGGATAATCCAGATAAGAGAGCTCCAAAGCGTAGCCATTTCTCCGATGAACGGAAGCAGAATACTCGGATAATACGAGCCAAGAAAACCGATACCGCCAGCAAACATAAAGAAGAACCAACCCATTGCTGTTGCAAGCTTATGCTTTTCTGTACGGTAGGCGATCCAAACAATAAAAGCAAAAGCAAACAACGGGTAGCCAAAACCGCGCAGACCATACATGATCACCATCATAGAAAAGCTTTCCAAGTAAAGACCCAGATAAAGAAAGCCGATTTCAAAAACAACCCATGTCACCAGCCCGATCAGCATCGTCCTTCGCGGTCCTATGACTTCCCCAAGCACACCAGCAAGCCAAGAAGCCAGTGTGAGTACGATTCCGTAAGCACTGAACATAATTGCTGACTGATTGGTAGTGAATCCTATGTCGACCACATACTTAGACAGAAATGCCTGTTCAATGCCGTCCCCAGTCATGAACAACAAAATTGCCAGCAGCCCGCCAATGACTTGAATCGGAATACCAAATAATGTTTTCTTTGCTCCCATCACTTTCCTCCTTTACTTCACGGCACTGGCAGCATGATTACGGCGAATAGATTCAACAAGCTGATTCGCCTGCCTGTTAATTCTTACACCGGTTTCTTCGTCCGCCACTGGCTGATTTGGGTTCTCTTTATTGATATGGTGATCGCATAAATATACTCCCTGTAAAGGCTCTCCTTTTAGATTCGCGATTAGCGGCTTTAATGCATAATCTATCGCAAGCAAATGTGCCGGGCTGCCGCCTGTCATGATCGGAAGTACCGGCTTATTCTTAAACGCGTCCTGAGGCAGTAGATCAAGTAAAGCTTTTAATACGCCGGTATAAGCTGCTTTGTATACAGGTGAAGCAATAATTAATCCTTTGGCACTGCTGACGGTTTGACCTGCTTCCACAATAGCCGGACTGTCGAATCTTGCATAAATCAGATCCTCCGCAGCAAAATCGGTAACGCTGATCTCCTTCACAGAATAGCCTTGGGCTTCCGCCAGTTTCCCTGCATAATTTGCTGCCAGCTGCGATCTTGAATGTTTGGATGGACTGCCTGTTAGAATGATAATGTCTGTCATTTGTCAATTCTCCTTTTTTTGTAGTAGAGTGACTAAACGAAAAAAAGCTCTCTTTTCCGAAGAAAAGAGAGCTTGAGATAATCGCCCGCACTCTTATCTTCCAAGAAATTAATCTTGCTGGATTTAGCACCTTTCTGACATAATCAGAGGTTGCTGAAGCTTCATCGGGCCAGTCCCTCGGCTTCTCTTGATAAGAACTATATGAAATTGTTTACAATGATACGTGCGTTACTAATAAATGTCAACGGTAATTTTCTAAAAATTTTTAATATAGTACTTTTTTCTTGCAGATTATTTATACTTAAACTGTTCCGTTTGCTTCTCATGTGATCATAGTCCCTGCATGGCATACATTTCATTCTGTTTTAGCTACATATCTAGGTGAACCTCTCCAAAGCTCTGTCGGAAGTTAACTTTATTCAAGATTTCAGCATTCACGTAGCATATGTTTTCAGAGTTTACTATACCTGCTGACATTCAATAGGATGCCGACAGAGCTAAGCGTAAGCGTAAGTGAAGATCCACCGTAGCTTAAAAACGGCAGCGTAATACCAGTAACTGGAATCAAGCCTATTACAACACTGATATTGATCATGCATTGGATAGCAATCATACCAGTGATACCTAATGCCAGCAGACTACTGAAGCCATCAGGCGCCCGAAGCGCAACTTGTATGCCTCGCCACAGAAACAGCAGGAAGAGAAGCATAACACCTGCGCCGCCAATAAACCCTAGCTCCTCTGCTAGAATGGCAAAGATGAAATCCGTCTGCGGCTCTGGCAAGTAGAAGAATTTTTGCAGACTATTGCCTAACCCCAGCCCCATTAACCCGCCAGGTCCAATCGCATATAGGGATTGGATGATCTGGAATCCTTCCCCTAACGGATCTTCCCACGGATCCAGAAAAGCTGTGATACGCTGAATTCGATATGGCGCAGACAAGATGAGCGCCGCGAAAGCACCTAGCCCTAAAATACCTAGACCAACGAAGTGTGAGATTCTGGCTCCGCTCACTAAAATCATCACCATACAGGTAAGTACAAGTACTACACCAGTTCCCAGATCCGGCTGGAGCATGATCATACCGAAAGCTGTAAAAACGAGTAAGAGCGAGGGCAGGAATCCTTGTCTCAAGGAAGTTATATATTTCTGCTTAGCCGAAAGATAGACAGCTAAATAGATGATCAAGCCCAGCTTCGTAAATTCAGAAGGCTGGATACTGAAGGCCCCTACCCCTATCCAGCTCCTTGCACCACCACGGACCAATCCGACTCCTGGAATCAAGACAGCAATGAGCAAAACAAAGCAAATCAAAAGTAAAACCTTCGCATATTTCCGCCAAATCTCATAATGCAACCTGGAAATGACCAGCATAGCTCCTAAACCAACACCGGCGAACAATAGCTGCCGCTTGGCAAAAAAGAAGCTATCGTCAAATTTATATTCCGCCCATACAGCAGAAGCACTATACACCATGATGATACCGATTGTCAGTAGGCCTCCGATAGAGAAGAGCAATAGCCAGTCCGTCTTCGGAAGATTAGATTTACGCAAAGAAAAACCCCATTTCCTTGGATTGGAATTGGGGGTCCGCATGCAGCGAAGCGGCTGAGCAGGACAAGCCCCTACTCTAAGGTATGCACCGCTTCAACAAACATGTCTCCTCTTTCTTCAAATGTACGGTACTGATCCCAGCTTGCACAAGCTGGAGACAGCATAATTACATCGCCGCTTTCAGAGATGCGATAAGCAATTTCAGCTGCCTCTTTGACATCCTTCGCATGTTCGATAAGCTCGATCCCAGCCATATAAGCAGTCTCTCGCAATTTTTCAGCTGTTTCACCAAAGACGATCAATGCTTTCACATGTTCCATGAACGGAACAAGTGTCTCAAACGTATTACCGCGATCCAAACCGCCTGCAAGCAGAATGATCGGCTGATCGAACGATGATAATGCCTTGGAAGTTGCTAATATATTAGTAGCTTTTGAATCGTTATAGAATGCCCGACCATTGATGTGCTTGATATACTGCAGCCGATGCTCAACGCCTGAAAAAGTCTTCAATACTTGCTGAATACCTTCATTAGTTGCTCCTGCTAGCTTAGCAGCAGCTAAGGCAGCGAGTATATTCTCCAGCTGGTGGCCACCGACAAGCAAGATATCTTTCATTTCAGCTATCGGTTCATCTTTGAAATACACATGTGTATCATCATACCATGCACCATCTTCCAGCTTTCTTGAACCAGAAAAAGGAACAAGTGTTGCTTTTGCTGCTTTGACAATGTCACGAAGGCGCTCATCTTCCGCATTATAAACAAGATAGTCGCCTGCATCTTGATTACGGAAAATATTCGCTTTCGCTTGTTGATAGTTTTCAAGAGAATGGTGATAATCCAAATGTGCTTCAAAAATGTTAAGCATAACGCTTATGTTCGGACGGAACTGATCAATACCTTGGAGCTGGAAAGATGAAAGCTCCAAAACAAGCCGGTCATCTTCTGTTGTCCTGTCGGCAACTTCGGATGCGGCTGTACCGATATTCCCAGCTACGTACGTACTTACTTGACTTTCTTTAAGCATCTCATAAGCAAGCGTTGTCGTCGTAGTCTTACCATTTGATCCGGTAATACCGATCAAAGTGCCCTTATGAAGCAATCCAGCAAGTTCAACTTCTGTCAGCACTGGAATATTTCTTTCCATTGCTGTTTGAACGATCACATTTTCATAACGAATACCTGGGTTCTTGATCAAGACATCAATATCTTCCAGGAGTTCTACTTCTTGCACACCAAGTTTCACTTGAGCACCTTTTTGCTCTAAAATTTGGACCAGTTCTTCTTGATTGGATGCATTCAGGTCACTAACCCGAACATTGCGTCCGTGGGCAAGCAATGTGCTGGCAGCAGCAAATCCACTCTTGGCCAAACCTAGTACAAGCACGTTCTGATATGGGAATTTGGTTTCAAAATCACTCATCATAATCCCACCTTCATGTAAACACCGATGACAGCGAATAATAGTCCTACAGCCCAGAATGTCGTTACAACACGCCATTCTGACCAACCGGACAGTTCATAGTGATGGTGAAGCGGGCTCATTTTGAAGACCCGTTTTCCGGTCGTTTTGAAGGAAATGACCTGTATCATTACTGAAAGTGTCTCGATAACGAAAACACCGCCGATGACAATCAGCAGGATTTCCATTTTAGTGAGGATAGCCACTGCTGCAATGGCGCCGCCGAGTCCCAGTGATCCGGTGTCTCCCATAAATACCTTTGCAGGATGCGCATTGAATACAAGGAATCCAAGCAAAGCTCCGACTACCGCCAATGAGAATACAGTAATTTGTGTCTGCTGTACATCATAGTACGCTACTACAGCGAAAGCTCCGAATGCAATCGCAGCAGTACCTGCCAAGAGACCGTCCAGTCCATCTGTCAAATTGACAGCATTGGATGCGCCGACAAGCATAACAAGAATCAAGAAGAAATAACCCCATCCGAGGTCCCACTGAATCGATGTTCCCGGAATCTGTATGTAAGTACCGAAATCATTGTATCGAAGCAGTGCATAAAAAACGATCGCAATAATGATCTGGCCGATCATTTTTTGCTTGGACGTTAATCCAAGATTACGTTTCATTGCCACTTTGATATAGTCATCCAGGAATCCTAGCAAACCGTATCCGATTAATACGAATAATAGCAGCCACGTTTCCAAGCTAATATGGATATTGCCTATTGCATGCATGATCCATGTAGATACGACAATGCTGATCATGATCATCACGCCGCCCATCGTCGGTGTACCCGACTTTTTCATATGGGATTTTGGTCCTTCCTCACGAATACTCTGACCGAATTTCAACCTGCGCAGAAATGGTATGATTATTGGAGAAATAAGGACGGTGACGATGAATGCTACTGCAATTGTCACAAGTAATAATGCCACGTTCATTGATGTTTTCCTCCTTTAAAAAGCACCCGTCCAGTGTATTACTGGCGCCAGTGGCGCCATGTTTCTAATTACCAGCTATTAATTCTCTTCCATAACAGCGATTGTGTCAAGTATGGATTCAAGCTTCATGCCGCGTGATGCTTTCAGCAGAACGATTGTATCCTGCTGCAGCAATGGCAACACTGCCTTAGCCAAGGATTCCTTGTCGCCGAAGTGAACGGCTGTAATTGGTGTATCTTTTAATGCATCGGTAATTTCATCCGCATCCTCACCAATCGTAAATACATGCGTAGTATCCGCGGTGATAGCTTCTGCAATGTCCCGATGATAGCGTTTGGATTCGGTACCTATTTCATAGATATCCCCAAGCACGAGAATACGTCTGGCAAACGGCAGACCCTGTACTGTCCCAATGGCTGCTTTCATCGAAGTTGGAGAAGCGTTATATGCATCATTGATAATTTTACTTCCATTCTTACCCGCAAGCTGTTCCATACGCATTCCTGTCATTGACGGAGTAAGCAATGCATGCTGGATTAGCTGCTGATCGACACCCAGCTCTTTTCCGAGCACGATTGCATAGCCCGCATTCCGTACATTATGCGCACCAAGCAAAGAAAATGTGTAATTTTCACCGTTCACTGAAAAAGCAGTCGCTGCATCAAGTGTCTGCTCAATCTTGAGCTGCTGTTTATTATGCTCTTCAAAGCCGCACGTGATTGTTGTCTCTTTATCGTGATGGAACGCAAGCAGAGGCTCATCTCCATCAATAATCAACACGCCATCTTCAGCTAAGCCAGCTGTAATCTCACTCTTTGCTTTGGCAATGCCTTCTCTTGAACCGAGAAATTCGATATGCGACTCCCCGATATTTGTAATGATTGCATAGTCCGGCTGCGCAATTTGCGACAATAGCTCGATTTCACCGAAGTTACTCATACCCATTTCTAAAACAAGCACTTCACAGGAAGGCTGCATAGATAATACAGTGAGTGGCAAACCGATATGATTATTAAGATTACCTTTGGTCGCCAGCACTTCATATTTTTCTTTCAAAACGCTAGTAACTAGATCTTTTGTAGTCGTTTTTCCGTTCGAACCGGTGATGCCGACAACAATTGGATCAATTGCTTCGCGATGGGCTTTAGCTAGTCTTTGTAATGCTTCCAGCGTATCATCTACCAAGAACAGCACAATACTCGAAGCAGCTTCTGGAATCGGTAATGTTCTGTCCCACAAGGAAGCAACTGCCCCCTGTGCTACTGCCTGTTCAATGAAAGCATGTGCATCGAATCGTTCTCCCCTGATTGGGACAAATAAACTGTCTGTGGCTTCTTTTCTGCTATCGGTATTCACTTCTGCAATGATGAATTCCTGCTGCTTCGTCGCATCTGGGAACACTTCATATAGGAAATCACTTGAAAATAGCATGGTCATTCTCCTAATCCCAATCTTTTGATGGCTTCTGCTGCGACAAGACGATCATCGAAATCAAGTACTTGATTTCCTACGATTTGATATGTCTCATGCCCTTTCCCCGCTATCAAGACGATATCACCATCTCCGGCGATTTCGATGGCATGCCGAATTGCTTCCGTCCGGTCTGGGACAATTACATACTGATTGGATTCCAATCCTTGGACCATATCCTCAAGGATATCTTGCGGATCCTCAGAACGCGGATTATCTGCAGTGAAGATAGATGTATCAGAATACTGGACAGCTTTTCCTGCCATAAGCGGGCGTTTTGTCTTATCGCGGTCACCGCCACAACCTACTACAGTTATTATACTGCCCTTCACGATTGATTTTATCGTCGTTAGGACATTCTCCAACGAATCCGGTGTATGTGCATAGTCAACAATTACCCCAAATGACTGTCCAGCCATGACAGGCTCAAATCGACCCGCTACGCCAGTCGTCTCTTGTAATGTGCTGCAAATGGTCTCAAACGGAATACCGCTGCACATAGCCGCTCCTACAGCAGCAAGCATATTATATACATTAAATTTACCCATCAGCTTACTCGTAATTCTTGCTTCACCCTTTGGTGTTTGAAGTAAGAAAGTCGTACCATTGGAAGCCAGCTGTATATCCTTGGCCATAATGTCTGCTTCCTTTTCAATCCCGTATGTGCAAATTGGTTGTGCAGTTGATTTAGTCAATGCTTCTGCATAACGATCATCTGAATTGATTACTGCGTATTTTGGATGCTCTGGGTCAAAGGTATTACCTAGCTGCGAGAATAAAAGACTTTTTGCATGGAAATAATCCTCAAAGCTTTCATGATAATCAAGATGATCCTGAGAGAGATTCGTGAATACAGCGATATCAAAATCAGTGCCATGCACTCTACCCATGTCCAAAGCGTGAGAAGATACTTCAATGACAGCTGTATCGACACCTTGATCGACCATCTTGCGGAATCCTTTTTGCAGGAACAGCGCATCCGGTGTTGTATTTTTCACTGGAAACGTATCGTCCTTGATCTTCATTTGAATCGTACCAATCACACCAGTAGCTTCCTCGTTAGCACGGAATATACTTTCCAGCAAATACGTCATGCTCGTCTTGCCATTGGTACCAGTGATACCGATTACCCGCATATCTTTCGATGGGTAAGCATAAAAAGCATTTGCTAATGGAGCCAAAGCGCGAAGTGTGTCTTTTACTAGAATGACTGGAATAGAAACATCCAGTGGACGTTCGGCTAAAATAGCCGCTGCCCCTTGCTCCTCGGCCTGTCTGGCAAACGTATGTCCGTCGACTACGGCTCCGTCTATGCATATGAATAGATTGCCAGATTTAATTTCCCGGGAATCGATTGTTAATCCGGTAATGTCGATTTCTTTATGAGCCGCCTGCTGTTCATAGAAAGGCAGTGCGGATAAAAGTACTGCTAGTTTCAAAGTTGCCACGTCCTTCATTTATCCTTACAAAATGCAAAGTAATATTATTTTGATTGATTGAGGCGTAAAAACCTTTCCCCATTATACCAGAATTTATGTCCGCAGGAATGGTTCATCCGATTTATTCAGTCGGGTTTTCGGATAAATACAGCCGGATAGTCGATCCTGCCTCCACCTTTGTTCCAGCTTTTGGTTCCTGATCAATAATATACTCGCCATTTCCGCTCAATTCCAGATTCAGCGTTGTATAGTATTCTGTCAGTTCTCGCTTTTTCATACCGACGAAATCAGGTGCTTCTGTAGGCGGCTCTTCCGGCCAGCTGTATGATTTCTCTAAACCGTCCGTCTGCGGTTCTACTCCCATCGAACGAAGACTGTCCTCGAGAATAGTACCTACGATTGGTGCAACAACTTTACCACCGAACTGAATCGTGTTTTTAGGATTATCAATTGCAACATAGACGACGATTTCCGGGTCATTTGCAGGTGCAAATCCGACAAAGGAAAGAATATAGTTATTTTCCATATACGTTCCGTTGGCCCCCACTTTCTGGGCTGTTCCCGTTTTGCCGCCAATTCGAAATCCTTCGCGATAGGCCCCTCGACCTGTACCTTTTGCTACAACATTTTCTAGTGCATAACGGACTTGTTCTGATGTATCCTCCGACACTACTCGTCGTTTCATGACTGTCTCGGTGGCTGTCTCCGTGTCACCGGTAACTGAATCCTTCCACGACTTTGCGATATGGGGCTGATACAGGTATCCTCCGTTGATGGCAGCTGACACACCCATCACTTGCTGAATCGGCGTCACGGAAACACCTTGTCCGAAAGCAGTAGTCGCTGTCTCCACCTGCCCGATTTTCGTTGGGTCGAAAAGAATCCCTTTCCCTTCTCCTTGCAAATCGATACCAGTTTTCTCACCGAACCCAAAATCCTTAATATATGAGAATAGACGTTCCGTTCCGAGTTTCTGTCCCAGTGACACAAAACCCGGGTTACAGGAATTCTGTACAACTTCTAAATATGTTTGATCACCATGCCCGCCGCGTTTCCAACAATGCAGTGTGGCACCGTCCACTTTTATTGCACCGCTATCATGAAAATGATCGTTCTCAAGATCAACTACCTTCTCTTCCAATGCAGCAGCGAGTGTAATAATCTTGAAAGTACTACCTGGCTCATAGGAACTCCAAATCGGCAAGTTCCTATTATACGTATCAGGGTCAGCTTCATTATAATTTTCCGGTTCAAATGACGGTCTCGAGGACATTCCCAGAATTTCACCTGTATCTGGATCTACAGCCAGTGCCATCGCACCGTCCGGATTGTATTTTGCTTCTGCATTATCCAGTTCCCGCTCTATAATTGTCTGGATATCAGAATCGATCGTCAACTGAAGGTCCAGACCATCCGTCGGCGGCGAATAGACATCAGCCATATCTTCCAAACGATGTCCTTTTGCATCAGAGAAAAACGACAGGCTGCCCGATTCTCCGCTCAATTCTTCATCATAGTATGCCTCCAGACCCATTAATCCCTGGTTGTCTATACCACTGAAACCAAGTACATGAGACAGATAATCCCCATTTGGATAGTGCCGTTTCGAATCTTTGGCAATATAGACGCCTTCCATGTTCAGCGCCTGAATTGCTTCTGCCTGCTCCTCGGAAATTTTTCGTCCTTCAGGGTGAATCCTTTCGATAGATGCTTTCTTCGTAACATGCTGTAATGCCTTGTCCTTTTCCATCCCTAGAATTTCAGCTAACTTCTCTGCTGTATTGTCAGGATCCTTGATCTGACGTGGGACGACCATGACAGTCGGTGCAGACACATTTTCTGCCAGCACATCCCCATTACGGTCGAGTATCTTCCCTCTTTCGGGCTCAAACGTGATATTTCTGCTCCAGGAATCCTCAGCCTTGTCCACCAAGTCCTTACCTAAGACGAACTGGACGTATGCTAATCGGATTCCGATAACCAGAAACACGATAAAAGCCAAAACAAAAACAGTGACTAACCGCTTGCGCATCGTAACATTGGATACTCTCTTCAAACAAATCTCTCCCTCGTGTACAAAGGTAGGCTTGTATCCATGTTATGACGGTTGGCAAGCGGATAGACCACTGTCCTGTTTTCTTATGTCGAGAATTCGACAGCAAGATAGTCGTTCTTATTCAGTTTCGTTCCTTTTTTGATACTTTGTGTCTTGGCATAGCCGCTGTTGATTGTTTCAACATCCAGCTGCAGCAGTTCTCCCAATTCAAGCACTTCACGCATGGACCACCCTTTAATATCAGGCATCGTCGGTTCATCCGTGACGATGATGGCGCGTTCACCCTCAAGAACGGTTTGACCGCTTTCAACACTCGTTGTAGCAACTTTATTACCTTCACCGACAACCACTACATCCATGCCAGTATCTTCTAGGGCTTTCTTTGTTGCGTTAGAAGACATACCTTCAATATCAGGCACTCGTTTTTCAGAGACTTCATTTTTATCGTCGGCTTGGTCCGGACTAATATCCATGTAATGCAGCGCGTTCTCCATTACATTTTTGAAGATGAAGGCAGATGGCTCACTGCCAGTCTCCGTTTCTTTCAATTCAGGCTGTAACACGGAAACATACATGATCAATTCTGGATCATCAGCAGGCGCCATGCCAAGGAAGGAGAATAGATAATTGTTCTTGCCCTCCATATAGCCGCCACCGTTTGGATTAGGAATTTGTGCCGTACCTGTTTTGCCAGAAACGCTATAATCATCCAATTTATACGGTTTACCAGTACCATGTTCAGAGGTCACAACCGACTCAAGGATTTTCAAAGTCTCATCTGCTGTTTCTTTCGATATTGGTTCTGCTTGGACTTTAGTCTCATTCTGTTCTACTACTTTTTTCGTGTCAGGATTGACGATTTTATCAATGATATGAGGCGTCACCATTTTACCATCATTTGCAATGGCACTCGCAGCGGTAATCATTTGGATCGGTGTTGCTGTCGTTCCTTGGCCATAAGATGCACTTATTTTCTCGGATTGATAGTTATAAAGAATGGTACCAGGTATCTCACCAGGAAGGTCGATTCCGGCCTTTTGGTCAAAGTGGAATTTCTTTAAGTAATTAAGAAACTTGTCCTCACCAATTTTATTTGCAACCAAATTTGCAACCATGACATTGGATGAACGTTGTATACCTTCGAGGTTGGTAATCGATCCCCAGCCATCCTTCTTCCAATCATAGATTGTCGTTTCCTTATCCACTTTAAAGGATCCGGATTTATATTCCTCATCCGGATTCCATTTTCCCTCTTCAATAGCAGAAGCGACTGTGAACATCTTCATAGTCGATCCTGGTTCCATCGGATTGGAAATGGCATCATTATACCAGTTCTCCACGTTCTCCGGATCATTCGGATCATAGCTCGGCCGGTTGCTCATCGCTACAATCTCACCTGTTTTCGGATTCATGACGACTGCACTAATTTTCTTTGGATTCCATTTATCATCCACTTGAGTGAGCGTATCCTCCAGCAAAGTCTGGATCTTCTGATCAATAGTCAGATAGACATTATCCCCATCTTGTGCTGCCTGAACTTCTTCACTCGGATTCAATAGCTTGTATCCATATCCATCTCTTTCATAGGATATATTACCGTTTTTACCAGCAAGTTGATCATTAAGCTGCTGCTCAATACCTGTCATCCCCGTAATGACTCCATCTTTTCGCTGGGCAAGACCGATGATCTGAGAGGCAAAAGTTCCATTTGGATAAAAGCGCTCAGCTTCTTCTGTGAACTGGATGCCGGGCAAATCGAGCTCTTCAATTTTTTTCTTTTGATCCTGTGTAAGACCTTTTCCTGCAGAGCCGAACTCCACTTGCCATAGACCTTCATCGATACCTTTTTGCAAACGTTCCTTTAAGTCAGCTGGATCAGCGTCAATGATATCCGCTATTTCTTCCGAAGTCTTGTCCACATCTGTCACATGGATCGGATGGTCCTTATCCGCGGAGTACTTTTCACTAACAATCGCATAAATAGAATAAGTTGGCTGATCATACGCCAACTCCATTCCATTGCGATCCAGTATCTTCCCTCTCGTCGCTTCGAGCGTATACGAGTCGGTCCGCTTACTTTCCGCGAATTCTTTTAAATTGACCCCGGCAACTTCACCGGATGCCTGGATGAACAAGAAACGTCCAGCTAAGACAAGAAAGAGCAAGGCAAAGGCAGATAACAGAAACATCGCCATTCTTTGTGTCGTCTTGTTCTTTTTCATATTGACAGTACCTTTCTTATTCAGAGACTTTGTTTGCTTCTTTTACTTTAGCACTTTGTACCTTCAAACCTGCATCTCGCGCGATATCGATGATTCGCTCGGGTTTGCTTAATTCTTTCACTTCATAAGTCAGATCTTTATTTGCAACCTGCTGGTGGCTGATCTCGGAATCCAGTGCTTCCAAGTCACGATTGACGTTATACGTGGAAGCTGCGAAGGTGACGAAATAAGCTGCTGCTGCCAAGATAACTAAGCTGAATACGGCATATAGAACCTTTTCTCCCGGCGTAATCCACGTTTTCTTATTAACTTTTACTTTTACCTGTCGTTTAGGCTGCTGCTGCGGTCTTTGTGCCGGACTGCTCTGCTGCCAGCTTCTTGCACGTTCTGCGCTCAAGCTTATTCCTCCCCTGTATTAGAATTCGAATTTAGGACTCCACGGTTTTATTTTCTCTGCTACGCGGAGTTTTGCGGAACGGGATCTTCTGTTATCTTCCAGTTCCTCAACACTAGCCAATATCGGCTTTCTCGTAACAAGAGCAAACGGTGCCTTACTATCTTCCGGCAAAATCGGGATATTGCGCGGAACCGGCAGCGGTGTGCTCCATGATTTGAATGCCTGCTTACACATTCTGTCTTCCAGCGAGTGGAAGGTAATGACTGAAACTCTTCCTCCGACTGCAACTATCTCTGCTGTCTGCTGCAGGGCGTCCCGGAAAGCTTGTAATTCATCATTCACCGCAATCCGGATTGCCTGGAAAATCCGTTTGGCCGGATGGCCGCCTTTTCTTCTTGCTGGTGCAGGAATCGCTTCCTTGATCACTTCCACAAGTTCAAATGTTGTTTCAATCGGTTTCATTTCTCGTCTTTTCTCTATTTTTCTTGCAACTTGCTTGGAAAAATTCTCTTCTCCATATTGGAAGAAAATCCGTACAAGCTGCTCGTAAGACCACGTATTAACCACCTCGTAGGCAGAAAGCGCCTGGTGCTGGTTCATGCGCATATCAAGCGGCGCATCGTGCTGATAGCTGAATCCTCGTTCTGCCTGATCGAGCTGCGGTGAGGATACACCAAGGTCGAATACAACTCCATCGACTTCCGTGACGCCTCTTTCCTCTAATTCGCTTTTCAGATCTCGGAAATTTGCCTGGATGTATTCGATTCGATCGCCATACTCCGCTAATCTTGCCGCTGTTGCCTCGATCGCTTGCTTGTCCTGATCAAACGCATACAGTTTACCTTTATCAGATAACTGCTTCAAAATCACTTCGGAGTGACCGCCTCCACCTAGGGTGCAATCCACATATGTACCTTCTGGCTTCACAGCGAGTCCTTCAATCGTCTCTCTGTTCAGCACACTATAATGTTCAAACAAGCTCTTACATCCTTTCGACTGCCATCAAATATCGAAATCAAGCATATTTTCAGCGATTTCAGCAAAAGATTCCTCAGATTCATCAAAATAGGAATTCCATTCGCTCTCCGCCCAGAATTCGATCCGGCCAGACACACCAATAATGGCAACGTCTTTTTCCAGCTTCGCATATTTCCGGAGCGGTGCAGGGATATTGATTCTCCCTTGCTTATCAAGCTCACATTCGACTGCTCCTGAAAAGAAGAAGCGAGTGAATGCACGGGCATCCTTCTTGGTCAATGGCAGCTTTTTTAGTTTTTCTTCTAGGAGTCTCCATTCCTCCATAGGGTATCCAAACAGACATTGGTCCAATCCACGGGTCAGTACAAAACGTTCCCCCAAGTCTTCTCGGAACTTGGCAGGTACGATAATACGTCCTTTTGTATCGACCGTATGCTGAAATTCCCCCATGAACATAGACTCCGCCCCCACTTTCCATTTTCATAGTACCACATCGCCCCACATTTCACCACCTCAATATTCACACTTTTTAATAGCATTTTCTCCCTTGCCTAGCGCTTTTTCGGAGTTTTGTGCACAAAAAAACGTGCATGGTCGTCGACCAGACACGCTTTCTGTTTCATTATAACGTTATGATATGGTGGGGGGTGGTGAAATCATAGCTTTTCTGCGCTAATTCGTGCCAAATCTCCACTCCATGCGTATTCCATATTGAAAATATACTCCATGTCCGCTCCTGCAGTCCATTTTCTGGGTGGAGCGTACACTGGATGTGATCAAAGTGGGATAAGGCCACACCATGCTGTTCTTTTATTCTAGCTTCCATTCGCTTGACCAGAAAATCAATATCCTCCTCTAAATGACGAAGATTCTTTTCTGCTAAGCTGCCAAGATCATCAGCTATAGATGCGGCACTATGCCGCAATGGGGCGTGCAAATCAGCCATGGCTCGTTTCACTTGCTCGGATACAACTGCAATTGGAGGCTGCTGCTGTGCAGCAAGATAATGGATCTTTTCTGTTTCAACACCGAAAGCAATAGCTTTTTCAGGGTTAAGACGATAACGCTCGAGCAGTTTCTCTGTCTTGCTGTCCAGCATCGTGAAGGACAGACGCGGCATAACTGGCGGCATGGTAAAGCCAACCGCTTGAAAGCCTGGTTTAAGATTCGCCCAATAGGCGATTTCTCCAGGGCCGGCAATGAAACCAAGCACCGGCAGGAGATAGTCCTGCATGAGCGGACGCGTAACGACATTATTGCTGAGTCTTTCCGGCGCTGTTTCCGCTATAAGCAATAGCTCTTCTTCTGTAAAGACTGCTTCATCAGCCTTGCCTCGCCACTTGCCTTCGCTGTCACGCATAAGCAGTGTTCTTTCACCGTCAATATAACAGAACAGGTTAGCATCTTCAGATTCTGCACCTAAAACATCTGCGTAGCCCATCTGCTGAAGTTCCTGAGACGCTCCATAAACGCCTTGACTTATCTCCTGTTGCTTGCTGATCAGCTCCCGGAAAAATGGGCGTTCTATTTTCCGCAGTTCAGGATCACCCGAATCCAAAAGAACCAAACCTGTATTCTTGTATAGAAAATGTATGAATTTCGCGAAGAAATCGACGAAAGTCTCTGATTGGTCCATTATATTACTGACCGTGGAGTGAATATCCTTTGTGTATGCTGTCTCTGGCAGAGCAGCTATTACGTCCTGCAAGAAATCGTGCATCAATCCGTTGTCTAGCACTATATCAGAAGCTGCTATCTTTTCAGCCTGATGCTGTTTCCACTTGAATTTCTTCAGTTTGTTGCGATTTGGAAGGAAGATATGATTAATCTCGTCGACATCATGATCCTCACCTGCTATCCAGAAAACTGGTATGACCGTTGTGCCCAGTTTTTTACTTTGCTCTGAAGCAAGGGAAATGATGGAGGTGATCTTATGCAATGTCAATAAAGGACCCGTGAAAAGGCCTGCCTGCTGACCGCCGACAACAGCCACTGTTTTAGAATCAGCTAATTTATCGATATTATGGATTGTTGCTTGATCCGCTCCCCACTCTCTATTACATTTGTGAAGAAGTTCAACTAGCGCCTCTCTCGGGAATTTACGAGCTTCCAGCTCCTCCAGTCTAGTCGCATAGCTTTCTTGGCGGAATGGAGAAAAATTGAATTTCCCCATAATAGAAGGAAGCTCTGCCCGATAATCGGTCACCAATTTGTTCGGACTTTCCAGTCTCATTGGTTGTATTACCATATTAAGTACTCCTTTATATAACGTCTGATATGTATTACTGTCTGATAAATGTAACGATAACACCTGCCACAAGCAGCAGGATGTAAAGCGGACCGAACAAGAGGAAGCAGATACGCAGAAAGATGCGCCACACATGCTTAAAGACGATCTCACCGCGGTACTTGTAATGCATAAGCACTACCATAATGAACAATACCGCAAGGAATCCTATCATATAACCGAACACTGTATGCTGTAAAATGATTTGCAACATAATCATAACAGAAAAGATGTAGAATACGGCAGTAGTTTGCACGCTATGGAGAAAAGCATTCCGTCTTTTATGGATGATCCGTCTGACGATTAAATAATAAATCCAAGTAGCAAGCGGCGGTACGGTAATCGCTGCCGCTAAAAGGTAAGCAAATAAGTGGGTCATTGATTAGTCCTCTCCTGCTGTTTGGTAAGACCAAGTATACTATAGTAGACAAAATCCGTATAAGGAACGGCTTGTTTTGCATGATTCCGGACGTATCCGGATATAGATTCGATCTCCGTTAGTCTGCCAGCTTGTATATCTCTGTGCATAGAGGACAGATTAGCTTTCGTAGCATATATGATTCGGCGAACATTTGCCCATTGCTGTTCTTCCTCTAAACCTAGCGCATCTGCTGCTTCTTTGCATAAGACCTCCGCTATCTTCTCAAAGGCAGAGTGTTCCAGCAGCTCACCATTCTTCACCTGATAAATTGCAGTCAACGGATTGATCACAGCATTCGCAATCAGTTTTGTGCCTAACATCAAACGCCAATCCTGCTCAAATAAAATCGGGAAATCTGGTTTATGCAGTTGATTCACAAGTACTTCAGCGTAATTGCCAGTCAGATCTGCAAGGCGAATTGCCGCTTCTCCTGTATGCTCTACGGTATGAGAGTCTATCCTTATAGCTCCATGTTCAACAGACCCGACGATAATCGGATAATCGAAATCTTCTTCCTGTAAAAAGTCAGTATGATTCATACCATTTTGGAGGAAAACGACTGCAGCTTTAGCATGCAGCTTCAACTTTTCCCAAATTGGCGGCAAATCGTATTGTTTTACACAGACAATCCATACATCCGCTTGTCCTAAAGCCCGCCAATCCGTAGAAGGCAATGTCTCCACCACTATCACTTCATCCCCGATATGAAGACCTTTCACTGCAATCTCTTCGGACTGTTCTCGCGTTCTTGCCAAAAGCCGCACATCATGAATCCTGCCGAGTTTGGCGGCTGTAAGTAACCCGATCGCTCCTCCGCCGATCACATTGATTTTCATGTCCGTTCCCCCATTCGTACTATACCTAATTGTTTATTTTAGCAAAAGAACAGACAGTATGGATATAAGAAATATAACGCTTGAATTTGTAAACGTTTTCATATATATTGGAAGCATAAGGCACACAGTGAAATTTTTTAATACGGAGAGGGGAATCTGTATGACATTTGCTAAAGTGGAAAAATTGCCAGTGAATTATAAAACAGCTGAGGATTTCGAACGCTTTGCCGCACAGGGGAACGCAGAGCTTTCGATGTTGGATGAGTTCCAGCTCAGTCTCATCGAAAGTGACGACGATACGCTTTTCTACGGAATTTACATGGATAAAGAGCTTGCAGCGAGAATGGCGCTCACCTTTGTGAACGAACAACGCGACAATACATTCTATCCGCCAAAAGGATATGTGGAAATCTCCAAACTGGAAGTGCTGCCTGCATACCAAGGAAATAGACTTGGGTCATCTCTTGTTGAATTTGTGCAGTCCTTCGCCAAACCAGTTCGAACAAAAGCAAGGGTAAATTCGGAAACTTTCTGGACCAGACTGAATTTTAAGGACAGCAGTAAAAAGGAAGATAGCTTGTCTGTTATGACATGGCAGCCGACAAAATAAAAAAAAGCCCAACTGGGCTTTTTTATTTTGTTTCAGCCTCCTCAATTACCCAACGGCATAGCTTCTCCATTTCTATGCATGCATCCTGATACCGTTTAAGCTGATCCTTCAGCTTTGCATTCTCTTCTTTCAGTGTCCGAAGTTCTTCCTGTGGTTCTTTTCTCGGCACTTGAAAATTCTGTTTTACTTTCTCAAGCAAATCAATTGCTGCTTCCAAACTGATGGATTCTTTGTCATCCTTCACCGGAGCAGTTTCTTTAATTGACACTGGAAGCTGCTGTTTCCGCTGTTGCTTCGCGATTTCGATATCCGTTTGATAATATTGTCGGAGCGACGCATTCCAACGAAACCCACAAGCTGCCGCTGTACGGTTGAGCTTAACTGCGACATCACGAAAGGCATCCAGCTGCGTCTTCCCCTCCTGTATAAAATCCAGTACAGTATTTGCCAGTAAAACATCCTCTTTATCCGACCATGCATCTTGTCTCGTACTCTTCAAAACGCTTCCCCCCTCTTCTATTCTGCTATCAATGTATGCGAGAGGGAAAAATGCTAGACTAGAAAACGGACGATAGAATATAAAAAAAACACCTATCGGCAATATTGCCGACAGATGTCGTCTTTCTTTCTTACGCTTCAACCACTGCTTTTCCATCGTAATGTCCGCAAGATCTGCAAACGTGGTGTGGTTTTGCAAGTTCTCCACAGTTAGAGCATTCTACCATTCCAGGTACATGCAATTTTTTGTGTGTACGGCGTTGGTTTTTTACTTTTTTAGAAGTTCTTCTTTTAGGTACTGCCACGGTCCTACACCTCCTTCAATCGTTACAATGCTTATTCGTCGTCCTTTTTCAAGAGAGCTTGCAGTTTCTCGAGCCTCGGGTCGATCTTGTCCTGCTGTGCTTTCTCACTGGCAAGCTGCCAGCCTTCTCCTTCTTTCGCAGCATTATCCAATGCCTGCGGATCGTCGGAGAAAACACGGAAAGGAACATCCAATAGGATATTTTCCTCTATATACGGTTTCAAGTCAAGCAGTTCTCCCTCAACAGGATGAATCTCTGACTCGTCATCCGCGCTTGCATATGGAGACAAAGTAAACAGTTCAGTCGTTTCAACATGGAATTCATACGGTACATCTACCAGAGTACGCGCACACGGAAGAATCATCTTACCATCTATTGCGAACTTGACAGTTATATCGTTTCCATACGATGTCGCCTGACCGCTGACCTTCACTGGATCAATCCGACGAATATCATTTTTGCCCTGGATGTCTGACACATCCACTTGCTCTGTAAATTCGAAAGGTTCAAGACCTTTAGCTTTAAGCTTTTGAACCGGAATTTTCACGTTAATTCACCTCATGGCAACAAAAGTAATTGTAAAAAAAAACAGGAGCTTTGTCAATATATTTTCTTTACACCAAGGCAATAATTAGCCTATATTCTTACTAAAGAACATTATTTCTATTATAACACGTAAGAAAAGCGGAGAAAACCGTTTAGGAGCGGAGAAGGAAACGAGAAAGCCCGGAAGGAGGCGTCCTTCCTTCTGTAGGGATTTATCGATTCCGGCGCAGCTCCTGGTTTTCGCAGCTAGACACCCTAAGAAAAGCGAAAGAAACCGTTTAGAAACGTAGGAATAAGTGAGTAAGCCCGTGACAGACCTAAAAAATACAGAAAGGAGTCTTCTTATGAAGGCAAACGGCCTCATCGTCGAATACAACCCTTTACATAACGGTCATGTTTATCATATACAGCAGGCACAAAAATTAACCGGGAGCGATTGCACAATTGCCGTAATGAGTGGTAATTTCACACAGCGGGGTGAACCGGCCATTTTGGATAAGTTCAGTCGAACAAGAGCGGCACTTTCTTCTGGTGTCGATTTGGTTGTCGAATTGCCCTTCCTTTATGCGGTGCAGCATGCTGATTTGTTTGCTAAAGGAGCAGTTTCCATCCTTGATGCACTGAAAGTAGAGCATCTTGTATTCGGTTCTGAAAACGGAACTATCGAATCGTTCCATCAGGCACTAAAAGAACGGATAAAGAATCAGGCAGCATTTGAGAGTATCTTGAAACAACAACTGGATAAAGGCTTATCATATCCGGAAGCAAATCGTACAGCGTATGAATTAGCCGGAATCAGCTCAACACTTGATCTTAGCAGCCCCAATAATATTTTAGGATTTGCATATCTTCAGGCAGCAGAGTCGCTTTATACACCAATGCAGGTAGATACAATCCGCCGTATACAAGCAGATTATCATGAACAGTCTATTACCGGCCCGATTGCAAGTGCCACATCAATCCGCTCTGCTTGGCAGGACGAGAAGACACAAGAAGTGAAAGCAGCAGTGCCAATAAAGACATTTGAATTATTGGAAACGGAAGAACTTCACAGCTGGGAAGCCTATTTCCCGCTTTTACGCTATCTTATTTTAACTCGACCTGCTGAAACACTGCGCCAAATTCATGGGATGGATGAGGGATTGGAATACCGCTTCAAAAAATATATACACCAGTCGTTGAATTTCCAGCAGTTTTTATCTCTGATTAAAACAAAACGCTATACATGGACAAGGCTGCAGCGCGTTTGTGTTCACATATTATCTAATACTCAAAAGCACATAATTAACGAACATCTAAATGGAGCAGCATGCCCTTATATACGTATTCTCGGCATGACTAAAACTGGACAGGCATATCTCTCTTCAAGGAAAAAGCAGCTTGACGTTCCCCTATATACTCAATTGAAGGACGGTATGCATCCAGTTGCTGATTTAGAACTGCAAGCAGCAGATGCCTATTACAGTATTTTATCTCCCGAAATTGCTGCCGCTTCACGCAGACAAGAGATATCTCCGCCTATATTCGAATAATAAAAAGGATGCATCAACGCGATGCATCCTTTTTATTATTTTGCAGGCATTTCTTCTAAGTATTTTTTCGCATCATCAAAGGTATTGACTGGTACAACCTTCATATCTGTATCGATATCTTCTGCTGTTTGTTTCGCAACCTGATAATTTGAATCTTCGGCATCTTGTTCATTTGGAGCAAAGAAGACATCACAGCCTTCTTTATCCGCCGCTACAACCTTCTTGTCGATTCCACCGATACGGCCGACATTTCCTTCATAATCTACTTCGCCCGTTCCGCAAATCTGAAAGCCCTTCGTCATATCTTCCTCTTCCAGCTGATCATAAATTTCCAAGCTGAACATAAGTCCCGCACTCGGTCCGCCGATTTGTCCGCTTGAGAAGGTCACTTCAGGATCTTCCGTGACATCACGATCGGTTACGAGCGTAATACCAATACCAGGTATCTGGGTATCTGGCAGTGCTTGAAGCTTTAATTTCTTCTCCAGCTGTTTGTCATCTCGTTCTATTCTCAGGGTAATGGTATCACCCACATGTTTGGGCGTGACATAACTTGTCAGATCTGTTGCTTCCTTTACTTGCTGGTCATCTACAGCCGTGATGTGATCACCTTGCTTGAGCTGGCCATCAGCTGGCAAATCTTTAACGACTGACACAACATATACACCTTTGTAATCAATTTGCAGTTCAGCACCCGCCGCCTCATAGGCAACGACGGTAGAAGCTTCTTGGGAGCTCTCCATCTGCATCAGCTGCGCTTGGGTGTATTCTTTCTCAGAAATACCCTCTGGTATAACATCTTCAAGTTTTTCGATTTGATGATATGGCAGTATTTTAGCCATCACATATTGGAATGGCGTTGCTTGTCCGCCCCGTACGGTGACGAGGTGCATATCACCTTCGCTCTTCTCACTGCCATCTACAGAGACTATTGGATCAAGAGCATCTGCTGCACCCGGCTTGTATACATAATATGGCATTCTGTAAATTCCGGAAAAACAGAAGACGATGATCAGCAGCAGAATAACGAACAAGATATAACGTGCATTCTGTTTCATCTACAAGTTCCCCTTCTGTGCCCGCTTTCTCTACTTATTCAGAAGAAGAAGCATATTTACCTTTTGAGCACGCGTATAGTTAAGATAGCCTGTACAAACTGGCTGAATTTAAGTTTACTACTTCGAATTCAAGAAGTACAGCTGTCACAAATCGGAGGGATTTTCTGTGCAAAAAATGAAATCAGTTCTGCTGGCTGGGTCTGCACTGCTACTGGCCGTAAGTTTAATAATGTATCCAGACCCATCATTACAGGCCAGTATACGTGGATTGAATATGTGGTGGGAAGTTGTTTTTCCATCCCTCCTGCCTTTCTTTATCACTGCAGAACTGCTAATTGCGTTTGGAATGGTCCGTTTTATAGGAGTTTTCTGTGAGCCGATCATGCGGCCTTTGTTCAATGTTCCGGGTGTCGGAAGTTTTGTGCTAGCAATGGGCATGGCCAGCGGATATCCATCAGGCGCTAAATTGACAAGCCGGCTGCGTCAAGAAAAACAGCTGACAAAGATTGAAGCCGAGCGTCTTGTTTCTTTTACGAATGCTAGCAACCCTCTTTTTATAGTTGGAGTGATTGCCGTAAGCTTTTTTGGGGAAGCAGAGCTTGGCATTCTATTAGCCGCAGCGCATTATGGAGGTAATATACTTGTAGGTATCTGCATGCGTTTCTACGGCCGATCCCAACCTCGCTCGTCTTACGTTAGGGAAAAAGGACTGGTCAAACGCGCCTTTAGGGAATTGCATGAAACACGTATGGCTGATAAAAGACCATTCGGAAAGATTTTTGGAGATGCCGTCGTAAATTCTATTCAGACATTACTTATGATTGGCGGATTCATTATCATGTTTTCCGTTTTTAATAAGCTATTATTCATCTTAGGCATAACGGATTCCCTGGCATATGGTTTAAAGCTGCTAACTAGTATTTTTGGTATTCCTGCTGAATTAGTTGTCCCAATGTTCTCTGGATTATTCGAAATAACAATGGGTGGTCAAATGATCGCTCAAGCATCAGGATCTAACTTTTTCTTCCCTATCATTATCGTCAGCTTCATTCTTGCATTCAATGGTTTTTCTGTCCAAGCCCAAGTAGCAAGTATTCTCGCTGAAACAGATATTCGATTTGCTCCGTACTTTTTCGCCCGCCTGCTGCATGGGTTCATTGCTGCTGGCTTAGCAGCTATTCTTTATGGACCGCTTTACGCCAAGCATCAGGAAACAAGCATTCTTACCTTCTTACAAGAAAAAACAGCTCCCGATACTTCCTTGGAGCTGCTTCGTTTTCTTTCGTCTTTCGGTCCTGCAGTCACGCTCATCATGCTTGCAGTCGGCACACTAATCCTGCTAAAACGCCGATTAAATTAGAATTTTTGCTTGATGGCTTCTTGTACCGGGGGAGGCACGAGCTTACTTATGTCAGCTCTAAAACTTGCTGCCTCCTTCACGATACTGGAGCTCAAGAAATTATAAGCTGAATCTGCTGTTATGAAGATAGTTTCTATTCCTGGCTCTAGATGCCTATTAATACCGCTAATCTGCATCTCATTTTCAAAATCACTCACAGCCCGCAGTCCGCGGACCAGAACTTTCGCATCATGTTTTCTGGCAAAATCAACGGTGAGACCTTCCGATTTAACAACTGATACGTTTGAAATATGTCTTACCGATTGCCGCAAAAGCTCCATTCGCTCTTCTTCGTTGAACAGCGGCTTTTTCTTACTGTTCACTGCAACAGCCACAATTACTTTATCAAATATTGCTGCGGCTCTCTGGATAATGTCTACATGGCCATTTGTGACTGGATCGAACGAACCTGGATACATAGCAATCGTCATCACTCATCCTCCCGAGCAGCTTGATAGATGGTAATAGCGGTAGTATTTCCATAAACGTCTTGTTTTACAGCTTGCAGTCCAGCGATGAACTCTGGTAGTTCCTTCTTCGCATCGTGCTCGCAAACAATTCGTCCGTTCGCTCTCAAAATACCTGCTTCACTAATTTGCTCCAGAAGACCTTCGTATGACATCTTATGATACGGCGGATCCAGAAAAATAAGATCAAACTGTTTCTCCCTTTTTACGACTGCCTTCAGCGCACGCAGCGCATCATTCCGGTATACTTCCGAATAATCTGTCAGCCTCAAGGTTGTCAGGTTCTGTTTGATTGTCTCGACAGCTTTCCCTTGCTTATCTACAAAGATACAGTGTGTCATTCCTCTACTCAAAGCTTCTATCCCAAGTCCGCCGCTTCCTGCGAACAAATCCAGGCATTCTCCGCCTTCAAAAAAAGGTCCTAGCACCGAGAACAAGCTCTCCTTCACTTTATCCGTCGTTGGTCTTGTCAATTGGTTCGGGACAGCCTTTAACGCCCTGCCTTTATGCTCTCCAGCAATCACTCGCATTTCATTCCACTCCTTCAAAAAAACGATGTATATTCCCGCCTAAGCCGGTCCATACTGTACTATTGAAGCGGCTATCACGCTAATAGCTGCTTCATGAACACGGAGAAGACTTACGTTTCCCCATAAGTTCTTCCTCCGGTTTCTCCTCTCCCTTTGCCTGTTTGTTTTCATTGGAAACAAAAGGCGCCTGCAGGGCTCTTCCTGCAGGCTTTTTTTATATCCCAATCTTATAATCGTATTCTTTCGCTTTATCCTGTTTCGCATTCTCGAAATCGGTACGGATGAAGGGACGATAAGATAACGCCGTCTTAGAGACGAATGGCAGCTTATTCAATACTGCTTCCCTCTCTTCTGCTTCTTCCAGGTTCACGTATATCATCGCATATTTAAGCTTCTTGGATACGAAAACCAGGTGTCCGTGCCGCTTCAGCTGCTTGATATTCTTCATATGCTGGAACCATACGACGATTCCTTGCCGTTTTGTCAACATAATTGATGTTCCTCGCTTTACAGCTTTTTTCTTAGTGTAGCAAAGCCTGACCCCTTGGGGCAACACAAAAAAACCGGCAAGCCTAAGCTTACCGGAATATTGTCAGGAAGCACACCCGCAGGCGCCGCCACTTCCACAGCCGCAGCCAGAGTCTTTCAAAGCTGCACCAGAGCGCGGAGCTTTGACATTCTCGCTCACAGTTGAGGCGAGTTTGGCACTTATATCATCAAGCAGTTTTTGCAGATTACGCTCTGCTATTTTAAATGCCGCAACGTTGGCATCCATATCCATCTCACGCTTCTTGCTGCGGATTTCCTTCATGATGAAGCTGTAATCAGGGTGGTATCTGCCGAATCGCTGCACTTCTTCATACTGTTCCTTTATAGCTGTGAATGCGTCGATTTTCGCTTTCGTTTCGCTATTCTGGTAGAGTGCGGATTGCGCGGAGCTATACGCCGCCATCACTTCCGAGTCACGGATCATTACACCCAATTGCTCGGACTTCTCCAGAAGCTCAACGAATTCCATAGTTGCAAACATAGAACCACCTCCCCTATTATCATACCAAATAATAGGGAAATGAAAAGTGTTTAATCCCGCATTGCTCTTGCCATCTGTATCAGCATGTTCACCATGCTCAGCTGATCCCCAAACTGACCAATACGCTGCGGAACAGTTTTACCGTAAAAATAATTCGCCTGCTTTTCCAAATCAGTGAATGTGCTCGGGTCACGCGCGAGTGTGCGGTACCATACCGGGTGAAGTCTGACAAAACGGAGCAGTTCTTCCCGGTGCTGCAACCTTTGATAGATTTCTTGCCGCATCACCCTACCTCCTTTTAGTCCTTATGAAAGAATGTTGGCGTCTTCTTCTTTGAAGGAAACTGTTGTTTCACACCTTGATATTGTCCAATTAATTGCTTTATATTTTCAAGCGCTCCATTCAAATGATGGATATGGCCCTGCAGTTTTTGCAAATCTAACTGATTTGCCATTCCCATCACCTTGTTAAACATTTCTTTTCCTGTCTCTTCTGATTCCTTTTCTGTTTGCTCTGCCTCTGCTTTTTCCTCTGTTTCTGCTTTTGCATTCTCTTCATTTTTATATGCTTGCCAGCTCGGATCCTCTTCACCCAGCAGCACCCACTTTTCATAGTATGGCTGCCACCCTGCCTGATTCTGCCTAACTTCTTGAATCAGCTTAGGATGCTGCTGAACGAATTGTCTAAATTCCTGAATAGAAGGATGCAAATTCGTATCGGACATTACATTCATCTCCTAACCAGATAAATACCCTCTCTGACCAATGTATGAAAGACTCCGGTAAATGACACAAAAAAAAAACGGGATTCCTCAGTGGAAACCCCGTTATTGTAAAAGAAAATTCTGGGTATAGTAGTAACGATACACGCCCACACCAAGCTCTTCATATGATGCGTCAAGCATTGTCTTACGATGCCCTTCACTATTCAGCCAACCAATCATTGCTGCAGGAGCATCTGTATACCCAGCAGCGATATTCTCTCCTGCACTTTGGAATCTGACCTGACCGTCTGCCAGCCGATCTCCAAGTTCCTCACCACTTGGCGTCACATGAGAGAAATACTGCTGCTTCTGCATGTCTTCACTATGACCAAGCGCAACAGCGGCTACCTGATCATTCCATTCGAGCGGCGGAACATCAAAATGTGAACGCATAACATTCGTTATTTCAATGACTTGCTGTTCCATTCCTCCCTGTACCTGCTGCCATTCTTCATTCGATAGCTGAGGCTGCTCAGGCAGCTGACCAGTATATGTTACGTCATAAGGACGCTCCATTACGAGCTGTTCATCAGTCAGCACTCGTACAGCAGTCAGTTCATCCTCAAATGTATCGAAATAGAACTGAGCGAACAAACCATCACCAATCTGGGCAAGGGGCTGTATCTGCTGATCCTTTTCCTTCAGCTTGAACGTATATCGATCGCTATCATATCGAAATGAAACTTCTTCTTGAAGCGGGTAATCCTGTTCTACTTCCTCCCGGCTCTCACCAAGCTTTGCTTTTGCAAGGGATGCTTCACCGACAGCAAAGGCAGTGATAACACGACCATCTTTTACACCATACTGTGCATAAGCATCACCTTTATCATATATATACCACTCATAACCATAAGAAGACTGATCAATTCGATTTGGTTCACCTTGATCCTCTTCTAATGTTTCAGGCGCTTGATTGATCCACCGCTCTATATCCCCATTCGGCTTCTGGGCAGCTTCCGCCTTTGGTGTTTGCTCTGTATCCCCCGACTTTGCATCCTGGGCAGGAGCCAGATATTCATCCTTGTTCCAAAAGAACAACACGCCTGCTCCCACTACGAGTAACAATAATACGATTCGTAAGCTCTTCATGCATCCTGCCCCCTTTCCATAAGTTGCACCTATTATAATACAAAATCCATTTCGGAGATAGTCGACTCCTTCGACAAGCTTCACATACCATCTGCAGGAAGCAGCTGTCGATAAGTTCGGAACTGAATCAATCCTTCTATCTGACCAAGCTTTTTGAAGCCGCATCTTGTCAGGACTTCTTGCTTTTCTTCCTCCTCTGGCTTACAGAATGCATGTATTGTCTCGATGCCATGCTTCAGCAGCCAATCGCAAATGCTGATTATTGCTTCATCTTCGTATCTTTTTCCCTGCATCTCCTCGCGAATATCAAAATATAACTCAGCTTGAGCAGCATCTTGAGAAGGCTGTTTAATAAAAATATCTCCGACCATATCCTTTTGATATTTTGTATGTAAGATCCATGGTCCAAAACCGTAGCTTGTCTGTCCAGTTTCAAATTCCTCCAGATAAAGAGGCAACTCTGCCTTCAGGGCATTTGTCGGCCAATCCGTCACATACGAAATTTCCTGTTCATAAAAGAAGGTAACAGGAAATCGAACGAGCTGCTTTCCCATCTCCATTGTTATAGCTTTCATAATTAAACGCGGTGTTTCCATATCCATTTACTTTCCCTCTCTCCGGTGCACATTTATGGTTCTTATTCCCGATACTTCCTACTGCATAAACACAAAAAAACACCTCCATATGGAGGTGTTTTTTATTAGAAGATCGCAGGAGTTGTGAAAACCACAAGTGCGATAAAGAAAATCATCAAGTAATTCAGGCTAAAGACGAACATCCATGTCGCCCACTTCAAATCATTTTTCATAAAGAACCCAGCGATACCGATTGCAAGCCAGCCAACGTTTAATACACTGGCGATGACAACAAATACAGTTCCCAGAGAAGTTAGGTAGAATGGAAGCGGAAGCAAACATGCTGTATAAACGACAATCTGGCGCTTCGTAATTCCAAAGCCGTATACAGAAGGCAGCATCGGGATATTAGCAGCTTTATAATCATCTGCTTTTTTCATAGCCAATGCTAAGAAATGCGGTGTCTGCCAGATAAACATGATAGCGAAAACGATCCAAGCCTCTGTGCTTAAACCGCCATCAATAGCAGCGTACCCGATTAGCGGAGGAACCGCACCAGAGAAACTTCCAATTGCTGTATTGATTGTATAACGACGCTTAGACCACATCGTATAAAGTACAACATAAGCAAACCAGCCGAAAATACCAATTGCTGCAGCTTGCCAAGTGGTCAGGAATAGAAATCCGACGCCGAGGACTGTGAATCCGATTCCCATTGTAAGAACGACAGAAAGCGGAATCGTACCTGTTACCGTCGGACGTTTTTTCGTCCGTTTCATCACGTGGTCGATATCACGATCGTAATAATTATTGATCACACATCCGCCAGCTATGACCAATCCGCTTCCGAGCATCATGTAAATGAATGTCGGGATATGGTCGACGAATTGTTGGTTCGTCATATAAAGTGCGAGCCAGAAACCGCCGAAAGCAGTCAACAGATTTGAATTTATAATACCAGTTTTTATAAGCGCCTTGAAGTCTGTCCACAGACTAGTAGTAGAATCGGCTTGTTCAGCACCGTTCAATACTTGTGAAGAAGTTGTTTCGATCTTTTCCACACCAGCACATCCTTTCTGCTTGGTTAAACATAATTCTTGTATTCTATCACACTTTTAACATTGTAACACGTCCAGCTGCGTCAATTGAAACGTGTTTTTGACAATTTGCTGAACTAATACTTTATCTTCTCACTCCATTCATTGAAGCACGGAAAAGCACAGGTCATAAAATTGACAAGAAATGTGTCCTTCTATAAATAGATTTCATGTTACGATAGGCTTAATGTTTTTATCCTAGCTATAAGTTTGTATATAAGAGGTGTTTATACGTGAAATTATTGAAAACCTTATCTGTGATCAGCACCATAGGTATGCTGTTCATCTTGCTTGGCGGTGCCCTTGTTACCAAGACGGGCTCAGCTGATGGCTGCGGACAAAGCTGGCCGTTGTGCGAAGGGGCTTTAACCAACATTACGCCCGAGCTTATTATAGAAGTCGCCCACCGATTTGTTTCTTCAACAATGGGGATCGTCATTCTGTTACTGGCAATCCTCGCTTGGCGCAAAATCGGTCATATTCGAGAAGTTAAGTTCTTGTCCATCGTGGCAGTAGCCTTTCTTGTAATACAAGCATTAATTGGAGCAGCTGCTGTTGTTTGGCAGCAATCCGATACTGTATTGGCGCTGCATTTCGGAATCTCACTTATTTCCTTCGCTTCTGTGCTTCTGCTTACTCTCATAGTATTTGAAGTGGACAAGAAGTTCGATGCCCGCGCACTTGTTATCAGAAAAGGTATGCGAATTCAATTTTATCTGCATACAATTTTCATTTATTTGGTTGTTTATACCGGAGCGCTTGTACGTCATATGAATGCAAGCCTTGTTTGCGGAGATTTCCCTCTATGCTCGAATGCAGATCCAGGTCTTTTCGGATTGAGCACAGCGCAAATGGTACAGATGCTTCACCGCGGTGCAGCTATGCTAGCGCTTGTCTGGTCCTTCATCATCATGATTCAGGTGCTTCGTCGTTACAAAGGGCACGCCGTGATGACTAAAGGCTGGATCATCAGCTTTTGTCTCCTAGCCGCACAAGCAGTCGTCGGTATGCTTGTCATTTTCACTGGAATGAATCTATTCGTGGCTCTCATGCATTCGTTGATTATCAGCGTCTATTTCGGCATCATGACTTACTATATCATGCTGTCCTTCCGAAGCGCGAAATACGAAAAAGAACTATAAAAAAATCCACTGCCATCTTAGCGGCAGTGGATTTTTTTTATTCAAATTCTACAAGCAGATCTCCAACCTGGATTGGTTCTCCATCTTTAACGTATACTTCTTTGATCGTACCATCAAATGGCGCTTGTACTGTTGTCTCCATCTTCATCGCTTCTGTAATTAGGAGCTGCTGACCCTTTTGTACTTGCGCACCGCCAGCAACTAATGATCTAATAACTGTTCCAGGCATTGTTGCACCAATATGCTTCTTGTTCTGTTTATCAGCTTTTGGTGTCGTCTTTACTGTGGCCTGAACTTGTTCATCACGCACTAGAACCTCGCGAGGCTGTCCATTAAATTCGAAGTAAATCGTCCGCATTGCATCTGAACCCGCTTCGCCAATTGCGACAAGCTTTACGATCAAGGTTTTTCCTGGTTCGATTTCTACTTCGATTTCTTCATCCAGCTTCATACCATAGAAGAATGTTGGTGTTGTCAGTACAGACAAGTCACCATAAGCTTCTTTGAAGGCTGCGTATGTTTCAAATACTTTCGGATACAGTGAGTAAGCAACAACATCCTGTTCCGTAATGTCAGCTTCCACTTTCTCGTCCAATTCACTTCGCAGCTGATCAAAATCGACAGGAGGCAACAATTCGCCAGGTCGATTCGTAATTATTTCACGATCCTTCACAATCACCTTCTGCAATTCTTTCGGGAAGCCGCCATATGGCTGTCCGAGGTAGCCTTGTGCGAATTCTATTACAGAATCCGGGAAGTCAAGAGCTGCACCTCTTTCAATGACACTAGTTTCATCCAAGTCGTTTTGAACCATGAATAACGCCATGTCACCTACAACCTTAGAAGAAGGCGTTACCTTAATGACATCTCCGAAAAGGTCGTTTACCCTTCTGTACATAACCTTCACTTCATCCCAGCGATCGCCTAATCCAACTGCATTAGCCTGCTGCAGCAGGTTGCTGTATTGTCCGCCCGGCATTTCGTGCAGATACACTTCTGCGTGCGGAGCTTTCATACCGCTCTCGAAGTCACTGTAGCGGTTGCGGACATCTTCCCAATAAGAACCGAGCTCGTCATAATTTTCGACATTAATGGATGGTCTGCGTTCCATCCCTTGCATCGCGTGATAAAAAGAGCTGGCGCTAGGCTGAGAGGTAAGACCAGCCATAGAACCTGCAGCAACATCGACGACATCGACACCAGCTTCAACAGCCTTCATGTATGTTAGAACACCGTTGCCACTCGTATCATGCGTATGCAAATGAATTGGAAGTGATACAGTATCCTTCAAAGCGCTGACCAGATCATATGCAGCCTGCGGTTTTAACAGTCCTGCCATATCCTTGATACCAATAATGTGAGCACCTGCTGATTCAAGTTCTTTTGCCATCTTCGTATAATATGCTAGATCGTATTTCGTCCGGCTCGGATCCAGGATATCCCCGCTGTAACAAAGCGCAGCTTCTGCCACCTTATTTTGCAGTCGTACAGCCTCAATAGCGGGCTTCATATTTTCAATCCAGTTTAAGCTATCGAAGATACGGTATACATCAATGCCAGCTTCAGCACTCTCTTTGACGAATTTTTCAACTACATTGTCCGGATAGTTTTTGTAACCGACAGCATTGCTTGCACGAAGCAGCATCTGGAATAACACATTCGGCATTTTCTCCCGTAGTTTAGTCAAGCGCTCCCAAGGATCTTCCTTTAGGAACCGATAAGCTACGTCGAAGGTAGCACCGCCCCACATCTCGACTGAAAATAGGTTAGGCAATAGTTTGGCAGTTGGCTCAGCGATTGTTAATAGATCCTTCGTTCTAACACGTGTAGCAAGAAGTGATTGGTGAGCATCACGGAAGGTTGTATCCGTTAGCAAGACTTCTTCCTGCTCTCTCAGCCAGTCGGAAAGCCCTTCAGGACCATGCGCGTCCAGAATTTGCTTTGTTCCGTTTTGATAATCAAGCCCTTTTGAAAGCTTCGGAATTCTTGGATACGGAAACTCAGGTTTTTCGACCTTTCCACTGCCATCAAATCCATTAACAGTTGTATAGCCGATATATTGGAGCATTTTTGTTCCTCTATCCTGACGTTTCGGGAAGGTAAACAATTCCGGTGTTTCATCGATAAAGCCAGTCGTATAGTCAGCAGACAAAAACTTGTCATGCAGGATGACGTTTTCCAAGAATGGGATGTTTGTCTTGATGCCTCGAATACGGAACTCTCGAAGGTTCCTTTCCATCTTATAAGCAGCTTGTTTGTAATCCGCTGCCCACGTCGATACTTTTACAAGCAAGGAATCATAGTAAGAGCTGATGACGGAACCTTGGAACGCATTCCCACCATCCAAACGAACACCAAATCCACCACTGGAACGATAAGCCATAATTTTCCCGGTATCTGGCATAAAGTTATTAAGCGGATCCTCGGTTGTCACACGTGCTTGAATCGCATAGCCGTTTGTTCTTATCTCTGACTGTGCAGGGATATGAAGGCGTTCATCTGAAAGGCTGTACCCTTGAGCAAGCAAAAGCTGTGTTTGGACGATATCCACTCCTGTAACTAGCTCGGTAATCGTATGCTCTACTTGAACACGAGGATTAACCTCGATGAAATAGAAGTTGTTATCCGCCACAAGAAATTCAACTGTTCCGGCATTCAAATAAGAAACATTTTTCATTAATTTAACAGCCGCATCACAAATAGCAATTCGAAGTGTTTCCGGCAGGCCGACACTTGGAGCTACTTCAATAACTTTTTGATGCCTTCTCTGTATGGAACAGTCACGTTCGTATAAATGTATAATGTTTCCGGCACTATCCCCAAGGATCTGTACTTCAATATGTTTTGGATTTTCAATCAGCTTCTCAACGTACACTTCATCACTGCCGAATGCAGCTTTAGCCTCTGATTTTGCTCGCTCATAAGCCTCGGCAAGTTCATCCGCCGAGCGTACGACACGCATGCCTCGCCCGCCGCCGCCTAAAGAAGCTTTGATGATGATTGGATAGTTATGAGTATCGACGAAAGCTCTCACTTCGTCCAGCTCTTGGACTGGTCCATCACTTCCTGGGATAACTGGTATTTCTGCAAGCAACGCCTGCTGTCTCGCCTTCACTTTATCCCCAAACATGTCCAACTGTTCGCTGCGCGGGCCGATAAAGATGATTCCTTCTTCTTCACAGCGTCTTGCAAAGTGGATGTTCTCAGAAAGAAATCCATAGCCTGGGTGAATAGCGCCTGCACCGGAAGTTTTTGCAATTTCAAGAATATTTTCGATGTCAAGATAGGCATCAATCGGCTTTTTCCCTTCGCCGACTAAATATGCCTCATCCGCTTTGAAGCGGTGACTGGAGGATTTGTCCTCTTTTGAATAGATTGCGACTGTATGTATTCCAAGCTCGACACAAGCCCGGAATACACGTATCGCAATTTCACCTCTATTTGCTACTAGAACTTTGTTGATTCCCCTTAGTTCGTCCATCGTTCTCCTCCTCTAGTCTTTTCCCTAGTTTGTGTAGTAGTACTAGTGGTGCGGATCCTCTGTCGATTGGAGGGACGTCTTCCCCGCTTATCCTGCGTGAAGGTGCTTTCTGACACGATCAGCTCTTGCGAACGTACATGCTTGGCAATGTTATTCAATATACCCATAGAAGCGAATAGAATCATCAAGGATGTACCACCGTAACTGACAAATGGCAGTGTAACACCTGTGATTGGCAATAGACCGGTGATTGCGCCCAGGTTGATGAAGGTCTGGATCCCCACCATCGACGAAATGCCTATTGCCAATAAAGAACCGAAACTGTCTCGACATTGTCTGGCGATATAAAAACCGCGCAGCACAATGATCGCAAGCATCGCCAATACGGCAGCGACTCCGATAAATCCGAGTTCCTCCGCTATGACAGCCATAATGAAGTCTGTGTGCGGTTCCGGCAGATAACCTAACTTTTGGATGCCTTGTCCCAATCCATCTCCTAATATACCACCATTTCCGATAGCTAGATAGGATTGTACAAGCTGGAAACCTCCGTCTTGAACGTTGTCTTCACTGAATGGCTGATAAGCTCCGGTGAATCGCGAGATACGTTCTTCATTGATCATGTGCGGCATTACAGCGAGTATAAGTCCGACACCTGCAGCAATCAGAAGGCTCAAATGCCTCAAACGTATACCTGCACTGACTATGATCGAGCAGGAAATCAGGAATACGATAGAAGCTGAACCAACATCCGGCTGAATAACGATCAAGCCAAGTATAAGCCCTAATGCAATAAGAGGCGGTAAAACACCTTTTGAGAAACTATCCAGGTATTTCTGTTTCTTCGCATAAACTGCAGATAGATAGATGATCATACCCACTTTAGCCAGCTCTGCCGGCTGCAGGCTGAAGAAACCAAGATTAAACCAAGATCTGGATCCGTTCACTTTACCAGTGAACAAAACCAATACGAGCATAACAATGATAACCAGCATGATCGGTTTAATCCATTTCTGGAACTTCTGATATGGAACAAAACAGAAAAACGCAAAGACTGGCATCGCTAAAGCGATCCAAATCAACGTTCTGATAAAGAAGGAAGTGGCTGGCTGATCAAACTTGACAACCGCTACCGTATAGCTTGCACTATAAACCATTACTGCGCCAAATGCAGTCAGCAGCAGCGGAGTAAATAGCAAAGTAAAATCGAAATTACGCAATCTTTTTTTCATCTTAAAGCTCCCATAGTATGTATTTTACAATCGTTACAAATCGCCAGATTCATAGAATAATAAAAAAACCCCGCCAAATTAAAGGGCAATGGGGTTTCATCTTTCGTATGGGATGCCCGTACAAGCAATTGCAGGCGGCCTTCAGCTGTTAAGGACGCATAGACCGCTGTGCTGCCTCATGCAGCACATTCAACTGCCTTTCCAAGTTTTCAAGAAGCTCTTTTCCATCTTCTTCTTTCACGAGATTCAATCGAATTGCAAAATCTATCTCACGTGACAAACCAAACATTTGTGTATCGAGTACTTCTTCATAAAGCGGACATTGCGGCATCGTCAAATTGTCCATCTGTACTTTAATTAGTTTAAGTATTTTATCAGCATCCGCCAAAAGAAGGGCATATGCTTTCTCTTGATTACTAACGGTGATCTCAGATATCAATATTATCCCTCCGTTAAACAGACTTCTTCTATACAATTCTAGCGGTAGTCCTGCTAAATTGCAAGACACGTCCTGGTAATATTTTTGTCGAATCGTTGTCAATTGTCACAATCTTTATGTTAAGCTATATCTATAGATACTCTGGAAAAGGAAGTGTCGCTTTATGGTAATCACCCTGACAGGCAGAGTGGATTTTCCACTCACACTTGATCCATCCGTCTGGATTTTTGACGATCGCAAAATCCTTTTTGAAAACGCTTTTAAAGAGGTTGAGACAATTCCTGCTGCGGAAGAAAAGCACTGGGATCGCTCTATTTATCAGCAAAAGATGAAGCCGCCTATTAATAAGAGTCTTACAAAGGCTGAAAGAAAACTGGCACTCGAGAACAGTTATGTAATGCCCATTTCCGATTTTCTCAAAACAGCCAGTATACAAGAAGATGCCACGCATGCGGTATTTATGACAGACTCTGGTGAAGAAATCGTACCTTTGGACGAGCTTAAAGCAAGCATGTTCCTATTCGCAGTAGATGGCCGCAGCATCAAAGATTCCGGACCTGCTCACTGCTATTTGCCCAGCAGGAAGGAAGATCCGATCAAAGCAATTCGTCAGATAAAGATCTGCTGAGGTTCCTGTTTAGAATCTACTATGATCGGATATGAATGATAGAGACTTTCTGTAAGATACACATAATGGCTTATCGTATGGTAAACTGAAAAAGTATTATACTCTCCTGAGGTGATAGCATGCGTGTAAAATGTGTACTTTGCGATAAAGTCGAAGAAATAGATGATGGAAGTCCGCATGCGAAGAAACTGCGGAATCGGCGCAATAGCATGCATATATGCAACGATTGCTCAGACCGTATCTCATTGCGGACAAAGGAACGAAAAGCGACCGGGAATTTTAATTTATACCGGGAAAAGAAGACAGATGAACCTTTAATTTAATAAATGAGGTGAAACGATGTCAAAGGGATTAGCTTTACTGACAGCAATATTAGTTATTGCTTGCTTCGTAGCAGCAGGCGTGACGATCAGCTACCAAAACTATGGCTTAATGACAGTCGCGATCATCGCCGGTTTCTTCATTATGGGTGCCGGTATCTTCGCTAAACGAAAAGGACAGTGAAAAAGACGGGCTAACCCGTCTTTTTTATTTCAATTCGATATAATCCTTGATTAATTCTTCGTGAATGCTGCTATTTGCTGCGACTACTGTCGTCTTATTCAGGAAATCGACGGACTCGCCTGTTGCATCAGTCAGTTTTCCTCCTACTTCCTGCAGTATTACAAAGCCCCCAGCATAATCCCATGGCTGCAGACTGAAGGTTAAGTAAGCATCCGTAATCCCCTCAGCCAGAAAAGCAAGCTCCAACGCTGCTGATCCATATGCTCGAGTTCCCATTGCGCGATAGACGAGCTGCTGCAGCTTTTCTTCATTCACCCGACGGTTTGGGCAGAGCCAGAAATGATTCAGCTCGATGATCGATTGATCAAGCGTCTTTTCGGGAAGCTTTGGCAGCTGAAAGTCACCCTTGAACGCCCCTTCGCCACGCATTGCATGATAAAGCGTATCCTCCATTACATTATAAATTACCCCGATTTCCGCAATACCGTCATGTATAATTCCTATTGAAATAGCGAAATTCGACTTCTGATGGACAAAATTCATCGTACCGTCTATCGGATCGATTATCCAGACTGTACCTTTCGTTTCGGAAACAGCTTCTCCGATACCTTCCTCCCCTAACACTTTATGCGATGGGTAGTTTTCACGTATTCTTTCCAAAAAGAAAGACTCAACTGCTTTATCCATCTTTGTTACAAGATCTTTCGGGCTTGACTTTGTCATGATCTCCAATGGTTCATCCATCTTCTCTTTGATAAGCTGTCCTGCTTCCAGCACCCACTGTTGCGCTTGCTTATGCAATGTATGTTTCATTGATTGCTCCATCATGTGCCCCCCATTCTTTCCACTAGCTTATCACAAATAGTTCACGATTCGAACCGATTCAATTGCTCGCTGAGTACACGAAGCTTCGCTTTTGCTTCCTTCACTGCAATCTCATCTTCCTCCTGCATAGCATCAGACAAAGTAACTAGAAAATAATCGATCTCAAGACGTATAGCAGGCACCTTCTCTTGTGCTTCCCTTTTACGTAAGGCTTCCATTACATCACGCATCTTGATCTCCTCCTATTCTATTTATACCATCTATCAAGTTGTTTCTTTTTTACCACTGCTATGCGGTTTGTAAACCTTTCCTCGCTTGCATTTTAACTATTGGACGGGTATGATGAAGGAAGATTTCAGCAAGGAGTGACACGAATGACCGCATTATTCACAAAAGAAGATTTCGATGTTTTTACAATAGATGGTTTAGATGAAAGAATGGAAGTGCTGCGCAGTCGTCTTTCTCCAAAATTGGAGATGCTTGCAACAGAACTAGCTCCATATGCAGAGCAAGTAACCGATCATGATATGTATGTCCATGTAGCCAAGCATGCTCGCCGCACGAAGAACGCACCGAACGACACATGGTCCGCTCTTGCTTCCAGCAAACGCGGATATAAGAAACTGCCTCATTTCCAAATCGGACTTTGGGGTACACATGTATTCGTGCAATTTGCACTTATTTATGAAAGTCCATTGAAGGAAACAGTCGGCTATAAAATGGCAGAGGCAAAAACACAGATTCTAAATTCCATCCCGTCCCGCTACGTGTGGTCAATGGATCATATGAAACCGGATGCTTCTCCGATTACTGATGAGCTTTACGACAAAATTGCAGACCGGCTGCAGCATGTCAAAAAAGCAGAACTTGTCTGCGGTGTCCATCTACAGCCCGATGACCCTGCACTTGCTTCCAAAGAAGCATTCCTTAAAGTATGTCAGGATGTACTGAAACATACAGCCATTCTTTATGAACAGGCAGCTTTTGAACCTGCTTAATATAAAAAATCCCCTTCCTGAATCAGGATGGGGATTTTTTTACATTCTAATTTTTTCTCCAGGTGAAGCAGCCTTGGCTTTCTTTACTGCTCTATAGCTGGAATAACCGGAATCCTTCTGGAATTTAGCGTCCATCTGCTTTTCTTCCGACTTGGAAGGTATGATCTGCTTAAAGCGATCATAGGCCAGCAGCAAGTCTTCACGCAAGATTCCATCCTCATATGTCCGCTCTACTAATGAGAAGAAATTCACTACATCAATGATTTCCTCTTTTGTCCAAGTTTCATCAATCGGATAGCTGTAACTCATTCTACCCCTCCTTTTCTCTGGATAATAGTGTAACACGAAAATAACTTTCCATGCGATTTGAACCTGTATGTGAATGAATCGGTATATCGACTATCTTATCTTGATCTTATTATTCAAACGATCGGAAGAAATACTACATAATGATAAAAGCCCCTGGCAGATCACTTATTTAAAGTATCTGCCAGGGGCTTTGTTTAAAGCATTGAGTAGCCTTCTTGATTATTCTTCCTTTTCATCTAACTCTTCATTTTTATCTAATTCTTCATTATCATAGTTATATTTCGTACGATCCACAGGAGTAAAATTTTCCGGTGTATAGAAACGTAATAAATCACCATTTACAACCTTATCTGATAAATATAACTCATGTTCAACAGATTCTTGATATTCCTCAGCTTTTTGTATTTGGTTTTCATCTTCCAGTAATAAACCTGTAGCAGTATCGTAGTATTTACCATCTGTATAGGTGATATCAGGACTTACATATCCACCGTTACGGAAAGGAACAACTTGATCGTGCTGTTCTGACAATAAATCTGTCCCTAATTGAATTTTATCCTTTGTCTCAACTCCTAATAAATGGAGCAGTGTTGGAAGCAAATCAATCTGTCCGCCATACGTATGATTCACACCGCCTTCTAAACCGGGTGCATGTATAAATAACGGTACTTCTTGTAAAGTTGCATTATCAGTTGGCGTAATTTCTTCTTTATCTAGGACTGTTTCCATTGCTTTATTATGGTTTTCTGAAATACCGTAATGATCACCATACATAACGATTATAGAATCTTCATATAATCCTGATTCTTTCAAATATGCAAAGAACTGCTCCAATGCTTCGTCCGCATAACGTGCTGTTTGGAAGTAATTATCTACTGATTTATCACCAGTCGTATGTGGTGCAATCGTGGCATCCTCTTCATCAATAGGATACGGATAATGGTGTGTTACTGTAATGAACTTCGCGTAAAATGGTTGAGGTAATGTTTCTAAGAGCGGTTCCGACTGCTCAAAAAAAGGTTTGTCCATTAGTCCATAATCCGCTAAGTCTTCCGGATTCATATCGTAAAACGAAGAATCAAAGAAATTGTTAAACCCAAAGGATTTATAGATTTCGTTTCGATTCCAAAAGCTTCCTGTATTCCCGTGGAAGACAGCTGATGAATACCCCTGCTGGTCTAAAATAGCAGGCGCAGCCTGGTAGGTGTTTAATCCCTTTGTTGTAAATGCTGAACCCTGAGGTAGTCCATATAATGAATTTTCCAGCATAAACTCAGCATCAGCCGTTTTACCTTGAGCTGTTTGATGGTAAAAATTATCAAAGTAAAGTGTGTTTTCGTTTTGCGTCAGTGAGTTTAAAAATGGTGTTACTTCTTCTCCGTGTAACTTGTAATCAATTAAGAAATTCTGAATAGATTCAAGATGGAGGTAAATGACGTTTTTCCCTTCAGCTGCGCCAAAGTAATTTGGATTTGGTTCCGCGTAGTTAGCTTGCGTAAAATTTATCACTTCCGTCATATCGTTGCTCTCCGCTAAAACGCTTTGAGCAGATGCTTTTGTACTTTGAACCGCATCATAAATAGTATAGTTGTACATCCCTAAATACTTAACAATATAGTTACGGTCGAACCCACGAGTTAATAATTCTGGTCGATCTGTTTCAGCTAAAGCAAGGTTCAAACAAGAAACTCCTAATGCCAAAGAGAATAAAACAGCTACTTGGCGGCGTTTCATATCGTAATATTCAATTTTAATAACCTTAAAAACTAGTAATCCAATCAACACCAGGAAATCGATAAAGATCAAGAAGTCATAGCCTCTCAACAATGAGCCTACACTACCGCTGACATCCCCGAAGTTTTGAGTCTGGAACATAGTTGGCGCCGTAATAAAGTCATTAAAGAAGCGGTAATATAACACATTTGCATATAGAAGAAACGTCATTATAAAATAAATAACCATAAGCATTATATATTTTTTGCGACCTTTAAATAACAAGGCTAATCCCAAAAATAACAATGACGATCCCAAAGGGTTAAGGAATAATAGAAATTCTTGCAGCTTATTTTCTATTCCTAATTCAAATTGTGTTAATTGAACAATATAGGTTTTCATCCACAATAAAACTACTGCGATTGAAAAAAATATAGAATACTTATTTTGTAATAAGTTAGTCTTCATTATCGCGTTGTACCCACTTTCTAACATTCTATTCTATTAATATTTGTTTTTGAGTTTGGCATAGCATCTTTAAACATATTTCAAGAAAGTATATATAGAATCACAGGATATGTCAAAAGTTAAGCGGTAAGGAAGACAAGAAATATGAGACAATAAACGATTGAAGGGCAAAAACAAACTGTTTGCAAACCAGAATGGATGCAAGGTTATCAGCCAGACCTTGTCTTTATATTTATTAGATTTTGTTCTAAAGACGAGTTACATAGATTCTAACTTCCAAATACGCTTTAAATTAAATAAAAAACATAGCCACAATACACAATCAAACAGTCCTATCTTGTAAAAAAAGAGTATTAATTGACACTTCTGAATCAAAACCAAATTAAAGTACCAAGTTTTACTTAGCTAATATATACCTAAGTACAAAAATCGCTAGTAATCGCCATACAGTTTTGCTATAATTCTTTTGTTTTTAACATATAAAGAGGTGTCAGCTAAGATGTTTTCACAAGAACAAGCACCACTATTCGAGGGTGTGCGTAAGCATGCGGCGAATAAACCATTGCAGTTTCATATACCAGGACATAAAACCGGAAAAGGCATGGATAAGGAATTCTCGGAATATATAGGTGAGAATGCCCTTTCCATCGATTTGATAAATATAGAACCTCTGGACGACTTGCATCACCCACACGGGATGATCCAAGAAGCACAGCAGCTTGCGGCCAAAGCCTTTGGAGCAGACTATACATTCTTTTCCGTCCAGGGAACAAGTACTCCGATCATGGCAATGGTCATGAGTGTATGTAAACCAGGGGACAAGATTATCGTACCCCGGAACGTCCATAAATCTGTAACCAGCGCACTAATCTTTTCTGGAGCGATACCTGTCTTCGTGCATCCTCAGCTGGATCACACACTTGGTATATCACACGGTATCACTCCGGAAGCTGTTGAAAAAGCACTGGAAGCAAATCCGGATGCAAAAGCTGTACTCGTCATCAATCCGACTTACTTTGGTGTGGCTGCCGATTTAGCACATATCGTAGAAATATCCCACCGTTACGAAGTCCCTGTTCTTGTTGACGAAGCACATGGTGTTCACATTCACTTTCACGATGAAATGCCTGTTTCAGCCATGGCTGCAGGAGCAGACCTCGCCGCTACCAGTGTCCACAAGCTTGGAGGCTCACTAACACAAAGCTCCATCTTGAATCTGCGTGAGGGATTGGTACGTCATGAACAGGTTCAGACGGTTCTTTCTATGCTCACATCAACGAGTACATCTTATATTCTGCTAGCATCATTGGATGCAGCGCGCCGCCAGCTTGCTACCAAAGGCCAGGATATGAACTCGCATAGTATACAGCTGGCAAATGATGCACGGCAAGGCATTAACAGCATAGAGGGCCTATATTGTGCTGGTAAGGAGATTCTTGGTTCAGAGGCAGCTTTTGCTATGGATCCGACTAAGCTTCTTGTGTCTGTAAAACAGCTCGGTATATCGGGTAGCGAAGCAGAACGCTGGCTGCGAAAAGAAAAAAATATCGAGGTTGAACTTTCTGACTTGTATAACTTGCTGTTTCTGATTACACCGGCTGATACAGTTGAAGAAATCCAGCAGCTTATCGATGCTTTGACAGATTTGGCAGACCTTCATCAAGCAGAAATTTCAGCTACCGAGATAGAGGTATCTGTACCAGATATACCTGTCTTATCCTTAAGTCCCCGTGATGCTTTTTATGCAGATACAGAAGCAATCCCTCTAGCAGAAGCAGAAGGTCGTATCAGCGCTGAATCCATCATGGTCTATCCGCCAGGAATCCCGATTTTCATTCCAGGTGAAATCATTAGCGCCGAAAATATCAGCTATATTAAACGAAATCTGGAAGCAGGTTTGCCGGTGCAAGGTTTAATGGATGAATCAATTGAATACATCCGAGTTATTAAAGAACACCGTGCCTTCCGATAAAAAAACTCCCCATATGGGGAGTTTTTTTATGAAGGTCGCTTAATTGTTTCCGGGTCGACAAGCTCATAGCCTTTATCTCTCAAGCCTGTCACAATGTCCGGCACAGCTGCAGCTGTCCATTCTCTATCATGCATGAGCAAATTTGCACCATTCCCTAACAGTTCCGTGTTAACCATAATATCCGCTAAAGCATCACTATCCTGGTACTGACTCTCCCAATCATAACCGTAAGTCCAGTTCATTACTGTCATACCTTCATCTTCTGCCAGCTGCCTGCTGTAATCGGTATTCTCTCCAAACGGTGCTCTGAAGAATTCGGGTTTCTCACCAATGATCTCTTCAACCTGTTCATTCACTTTGATAATTTCCTCTTTTGCTTCTTCTTCAGTCAAATCATTCAGGTTGGCATGACTGTATGTATGGTTTCCGATTGCAAACCCCATGTCATGAATTTTTTTCAATGTTTCTTTCTCTTCATCTGTTGTCAAAAAGTGACCGTTCACAAAAAAGATTGCCGGTGCATCAGCTTCCTTCAACGATTCAGCTATTTCAAGTGCATGCTTGTCAGGAGCATCATCGAAAGTTAGTAGCGCAACCTGCGAATTGGCATCGTCAATTGGAACGATGGAAGAGACTTCAGAAACCTTATATTGCGGTTCTTGCTGTTCCTCTTCCTGCTTTTCCTCTGCTTCCTGCTGGTCATCATTCTCTTCTTGCGCATTCTCCTTCGTTTGTTCCTGTCCGGAAGATGCACTCTTCGTACTTTCAGTCTGTTCCGACTCGCTGTTTGTCTGCTCTGAACTGGCACATCCGCTGATCAGTATACTGGATAAACAGATGAGCATGGGAAATACTAAGAATCTCTTCACTACAAAAACCTCCAAACTGACATAATACTGCCATTATAGAGGAAAGATTTGGACTTGTAATGTAAGAAGGTCATATCATGTCGAGTTTGGGAGAAATGTACCGGTTAAGGTTTACTAATTTGTCGGGATGGGTAGGAAGATGAAGTAGGGATTGTTATAATGGTCATTTGTACAAGATTATATGAGCTTTAAAGCAGAAAGGAATTGTTTATGAAGAAAACGACAAGTGTATTTTGGTGGGGAATTGGAATTGTAGTTGCTTTCCTTATTTGGGGGAGTATTCCTGAGTCCATACTACCTAATGGAAATACCGCGAATGTAACAAACATTATTCAGAGCTTCCTTATCGATCAATTTGGATGGTTCTATTTGATTGCAGCTACTATTTTCCTCGGCTTTGCTTTTTTCCTCATGTTCTCCAAGTATGGAAAAATCAGATTAGGTAAACCTGATGACAGGCCGGAATACAGCTACATATCCTGGTTCGCGATGCTGTTCAGTGCTGGAATGGGTATTGGCTTAGTATTCTGGGGGGCTTCAGAACCACTCAACCATTTTAATAATCCCCCAACAATCGTAGAAGACGCGCAAACAGCTGAGGCAGGAACAACCGCTCTATCCTACAGCTTCTTCCATTGGGGGCTGCATCCATGGGCAATCTATGCTATCCTGGCTCTGGCAATTGCGTATTTTACATTCCGGAAGGATTCCAACGGGGGCGTAATTAGCGCTATCTTGGAACCGATCTTCGGAAAACGCATTTTTGGTCCTTTAGGGAAAACGATTGATATCATCGCTGTATTCGCAACGATCTTCGGAGTTGCTACTTCTTTAGGATTGGGTGCCATCCAAATCAGCGGTGGACTATCTTATCTGTTTGATGGAATAGAACCAACATTTACACTCGAATTAATTATTATCGCTGTAGTAACTGTATTGTTCATCACATCGGCATTGAGCGGACTTGATAGAGGTATTAAAATACTTAGTAATGCAAATATCGTCATAGCAATACTACTGATGCTCGCTGTATTGATTTTAGGCCCAACAAACTTCATTTTCAGTTCCTTTACAACTTCTTTAGGACAGTACGTACAGAACTTACCCGAATGGAGTCTCCGCCTAACACCTTATGATGGTGATAACGCGTGGATTGGTGACTGGACATTATTCTACTGGGCATGGTGGATTGCTTGGGCTCCATTTGTAGCTACTTTTATTGCCCGCGTTTCAAGAGGACGAACAATCCGTGAGTTCGTAACAGGTGTTCTTTTGGTTCCTACCATCTTCGGTACTATGTGGTTTGCAGTCTTCGGAGCAACCGGAATCCATATGGAATACTTTGAAGGAATTGACTTAATGAGCGATATCACTTCTTTAGGTGAGGAAGTTGGATTATTCGCTATGTTATCCCACCTTCCTGGCGGGCTAATTATATCCTTAATAGCACTTGTTCTCATTGGGACATTCTTTATCACGTCAGCCGATTCCGCTACCTTCGTTCTAGGTATGCAAACAACCAATGGAGATATCAACCCAAGTAAATCCGTTAGACTTACCTGGGGACTTATTCAATCAGCAACTGCTGCCATCTTACTCTGGGTTGGCGGTTTGGGTGCTTTGCAAACTGCCTCGATCATTGCTGCTTTCCCATTTGCCATCATCTTGGTACTTGTGGTGATATCGCTGATCATCACCCTTAAAAAAGAAGCAAAACGACTAAATATAGGTAGCAAAACAGATAAGCAGGTGAACAAGACAGGAGAGTAATTCTCCTGTCTTTTCTTTTTGCAGGATTTTTCTCAAATTTTATCGAAGATTAATCTGCAGAAGAGGTGATTATATGGAAGAAATACAAGCCGACATTATTCAGGCCAGAGGAAGTGCTTATACAATAGGAAAGCAAACGGCTGCTGTTTATACTGGAAACCCTATACTTCAGCAATTCAGCCAGCTCTCCTCCGCGCTAACCGAATACGAAGAGATTAAAGCTTTGTTCACTAGTTATGCTCCTCATTTATTAGATGAAATCCAGGGCTTAGCAGATGGTTTAGGTATAACGCAGCACGAAGCGGCTGTATTATACAGCGGCTATAACATGCCGAGACCGGAAGCACTTGGCTGCTCCGCTTATGTCGATCAACACCATTATGTACGCAATTATGATTTTAGTCCCTCGCTTTATGATCATTGCCTGAGCTTCATTGCGCCAACAGAAGCTTATGGTTCAATCGGCTACAACCTCCAGCTAATCGGCAGACATGATGGAGTAAATGAAAGAGGATTGGCAATAGGCCTGCACTTCGTCAGTAATTTCGGTTATCGAAAAGGTTTGTCAGCTTGGACCGTTATTAGGATTGCACTTGATATGTGTGAAACAACACAACAAGTCATTGATCTGTTTAGACAGCTGCCACATGCAGCTTGCTACAACTTCTCAGTTGGAGATGCTAAGGGTGCACATGCTGTCATTGAAGTCACTCCAGAGAAGACTTCTGTCCGATCTTCTGAGGCCGGATTGAACTGTGTCAACCACTTTAAGCAAGATGAACTTGAAGCATATAACCGACAAGATATGACGAGTTCCGCTAAACGAGATAATTTTCTTCTAAGTACGAATACAGCGAGTATGACACAGAAGGAATTGTTTGCATTATTTTCTGACTCAGCTTCCCCCCTCTTCTTTGAGGACTATGATCAGCTGTTCGGTACATTACACACGTTTGCTTATTCTTTTAAAACGAAACGATTGATGACGGCTTTACCAAGAGGAAATAAATTAGAACTCGATATAGAGGATTGGTTTTCAGGTAGAGATTTGGGGATCAATGCAATGTATGGAAAAATTAAAAAAGAGCCTATCCATGAAGGATAGGCTCTCTCTTATTATTTTACGATATGGATAGGTGTGCCGATTGCAACTTCAGCAGCTTCCATAGTGATCTCACCAAGAGATGGGTGAGCATGGATTGTAAGTGCAATGTCTTCAGCTGTGATTCCGGATTCAACAGCAAGGCCAAGCTCAGCAATCATATCGCTCGCGTTTGGACCAGCGATTTGAGCACCAAGGACAACACCGTCTTCTTCACGAGTGATAAGTTTCATGAAACCATCACTGTCGTTAAGAGATAGTGCACGACCGTTTGCAGCAAACGGGAATTTAGCAGCTTTTACTTTGTAGCCAGCATCTTTTGCAGACTGCTCTGTATGACCTACAGAAGCAAGCTCAGGCTCAGAGAAGACTACCATCGGAATACCATTGTAATCGATAGCAGATGGTTTACCGCTGATTGCTTCCGCAGCGATCTTACCTTCGTAAGAAGCTTTGTGTGCAAGTGGCGGGCCTTCTACGATATCACCGATTGCATAGATGTTCTCAACGTTTGTACGGCATTGCTCATCGATTTCGATAAGTCCGCGATCAGTCATCTTGATTCCTACTCCTTCCAAACCAAGTTCGGAAGTGTTAGGACGACGACCAACTGTAACAAGTACATAATCAGCATCGATAGTTTCTTCTTTACCTTTTGCTTCATAAGTTACTTTTACGCCGTCAGCAGTTTCTTCAACGCCTTTAGCCATAGCTTCAGTCACAATGTTAACGCCTTTTTTCTTCAGTTTACGGGAAACAAGTGATGTCATTTGCTTCTCGAAACCACCAAGGATATCTTTCAATCCTTCAAGGACAGTAACTTCAGTACCGAAGTTTGCATAAGCAGTACCAAGCTCGATTCCTACGTAACCGCCGCCGATAACAACTAGTTTCTTAGGAATTTCTTTAAGATTAAGAGCACCTGTAGAATCTAGAACACGATCAGTGTACTTGAAGCTAGGAAGCTCGATTGGTGTAGAACCTGTAGCGATAATACAGTTGTTGAAAGTATAAGTCTGAGAGCTCTTCTCATCCATTACTTTAACAGTGTTTTTATCTACGAAGTAAACTTCGCCACTAACAACGTCTACTTTGTTACCTTTCAATAGACCGCCAACACCAGAAGTAAGCTTGTTTACAACACTAGCTTTCCATTCTTGTACTTTGGAGAAGTCTACTTTCGCACCTTCAGTAGAGATACCAAGATCCGCATCACCATGAGCATATTCCACTTTGTGGCCAGCTTGGATTAATGCTTTGGAAGGAATACAGCCGACGTTTAAGCAAACACCGCCAAGGTTTCCTTTTTCTACTACTGTTACTTTTTGCCCTTCTTGTGCAGCGCGGATGGCAGCTACATAGCCGCCAGGTCCCGCACCTACCACAAGAGTATCTAATTCGATTGGGAAGTCTCCTACTACCATTTGTTATCCCTCCATCATGATTAGTTGTGGATCAGCCAATAGACGTTTCAAGTGGTTCATTGCTGTTTGAGCAGTTGCACCATCAACGATTCTATGGTCGAAGCTTAGAGAAAGTGCAAGCACTGGAGCTGCAACGATCTCGCCGTCTTTAACGATTGCTTTTTCAGCAATACGTCCTACACCTAGGATAGCTGCTTCAGGGTAGTTGATTACCGGAGTAAACCACTGACCGCCTGCAGATCCGATGTTTGAGATAGTGCTTGAAGCACCTTTCATTTCGTCCGGAGCAAGTTTACCATCACGCGCTTTAACTGCAAGCTCGTTAATTTCCTGGGAAATTGTGAAGATAGATTTGCGATCCGCATTTTTCACAACTGGTACAAGAAGACCTTTTTCAGTGTCAGCTGCAATACCGATGTTGTAATAATGTTTTGTAATGATCTCGTCTGTCGCATCATCGATGGAAGAGTTCAAGATCGGGAAGTTTTTCAATACTGAAACAAGCGCTTTTGCAACGTATGGAAGATACGTAAGCTTGATTTCTTTTTCAGCAGCAACCGCTTTGAATTTCTTACGGTGTGCAACTAGCTCAGTTACATCTACTTCGTCCATCAATGTAACGTGAGGAGCTTTAGATTTAGAGTTAACCATCGCTTTAGCGATTGCGCGACGGATTCCACTCATTTTCTCTCTGGATTCAGGGTACTCATCACCAGAAACAACAGTAGCAGCTGTTTTCTGTTCTGCAGCTGGCTCAGAAGCTTCAGCTTGTGGAGCAGCTTTAGCAGCGCCACCGTTCTTGAAGCTGTCGATATCTTCAGCTAATACACGGCCGCCTTTACCAGAACCAGATACTTGTTTAATATCTACGCCTTGCTCACGAGCATATTTACGTACAGAAGGCATTGCGATGATTAGATCGCCAGATGGAGCTTCGCCAGCTTCAGCTTTAGGACCTTCTTCTTTGATTTTTTCAACAGTTTCGTTGGATTCTGTACCATTAGCTTGGATGGAAGTTTGTTCTTGCTCAGCTGGAGCAGGAGCATTTCCGCCGTCAGCATCGCCAGCTTCACCGTCGAAAGTGATAAGTGTATCACCAACGATTGCTACTTCACCTTCGCCTACAGAAATCTTGCTTACTGTACCCTCGTAAGGAGATGGAATCTCAACTACTGCTTTATCGTTTTGGACTTCGCAAAGTACGTCGTCCTCTGCTACTGTGTCGCCTTCTTTGACGAACCATTTTACGATTTCACCTTCGTGAATACCTTCACCGATATCCGGCATTTTGAATTCGAAAGCCAAAATAATTACCTCCTGATTCTGCTTTTAGAAATTGATTACTTCGTTTGCTTTTTCCACGATGTCGTTATGGTTTGGAAGCCATACTTCTTCTGCTTGTGAGAAAGCAAATACAGTATCTGGTGCCGCGACACGCATTACTGGCGCTTCAAGATGAAGGATAGCACGCTCTTGGATCTCAGAGATCAAGTGAGCTGCGATACCTGCTTGACGCTGTGCTTCCTGCACAACTACCACACGGCCAGTTTTCTTAACAGATGCAAGAACTGTATCAAGATCGATCGGGCTTACAGTACGCAAGTCGATAACTTCAGCAGATACATTGTTTTTCTCAAGTTCTTCTGCAGCTTTCAAAGAAGCTTGTACCATTGCGCCATAAGCGATCAATGTAACATCAGTACCTTCACGCTTAACAGCTGCTTTACCAAGTTCAACAGTGTATTCCTCTTCAGGAACCTCTTCTCGGAATGAACGATAAAGTTTCATGTGCTCAAGGTAGATAACCGGATCGTTGTCGCGAATCGCAGAGATCAAGAGACCTTTTGCATCGTAAGGGTTAGATGGGATAACCACTTTAAGACCAGGCTGTTGTGCCATAAGTCCTTCAAGGGAATCTGCGTGCAACTCAGGAGTGTGCACACCGCCGCCGAATGGCGCACGGATTGTAACTGGAGCGCTTTGCGTGCCGCCGGAACGGTAGCGCAAACGAGCCAATTGTCCGCTAATTGCGTCCATAACTTCATATACGAAGCCAAAGAACTGGATTTCAGGTACCGGACGGAAGCCTTCGATCGCAAGACCTACAGCCATACCGCCGATTGCAGATTCTGCAAGTGGTGTATCGAATACGCGGTCTTCGCCGAATTCAGCTTGCAGACCTTCAGTCGCACGGAATACGCCGCCGTTTTTACCAACGTCTTCCCCGAAGATCATAACGTTTTCGTCATTCTTCAGTTCCGTACGGAGAGCATCAGTGATTGCTTGGATCATTGTCATTTGTGCCATGACTTACTTCGACTCCTTTTCTTTGTACACTTCCAATTGTTCTTCAAGGTTAGAAGGAAGTACTTCGTACATGTTGTTAATCAAGTCGGATACTTTCATTTTCGGATAGTTATCCGCATCTTTGATCGCAGCTTTGATTTCTTCTTTCGCTTGATCGATCACTTTGTTTTCTTCTTCTTCAGACCATAGGCCTTTAGCTTCCAAGTACTTGCGGAAACGTACCAATGGATCTTGTTTTTCCCACTCGGAATTCATATCTTCTGTACGGTAGCGAGTAGGATCGTCACCTGCCATTGTGTGCGGACCGTAACGGTAAGTAAGTGTTTCGATCAATGTAGGGCCTTCGCCGTTGATCGCGCGCTCACGAGCTTCTTTTGTAGCTGCATATACTGCAAGTACGTCCATACCGTCTACTACGACACCTGGGATACCTACTGCAACAGCTTTTTGAGCAAGTGTTTTAGCTTTTGTTTGTTTTTCACGAGGTACAGAGATAGCGAATTGGTTATTCTGTACAATGAAGATAGCTGGTGCATCATAAGCGCCTGCGAAGTTCATGCCTTCGTAGAAGTCACCTTGTGATGTACCGCCGTCACCTGTGTAAGTGATCGCAACGGATTTCTTACCGCGACGTTTCATTCCTAATGCAACACCAGCCGCTTGTGTGTACTGAGCACCGATGATGATCTGCGGGCTTAGCGCGTTCACACCTTCAGGGAACTGGTTTCCATGGAAGTGACCACGGGAAAATAGGAATGCTTGATAAAGTGGAAGACCGTGCCAGATAAGCTGTGGTACATCACGGTATCCAGGCAAGATGAAGTCTTCTTTCTCCAAAGCGAAATGCGTACCTAATTGGGACGCTTCCTGACCTGCTGTAGGAGCGTAGAATCCTAGTCTACCTTGTCTATTCAATGCAATGGAGCGCTGATCAAGGATGCGCGTATACACCATTCTGTGCATTAATTCCTTCAATTCTTCATCTGACAAATCCGGCAAAGCTTCTTCGTTTACAACTTCGCCATTTTCGTTAAGGATCTGAAGCATTTCAAACTGTTCTTCAATACCTTCTAGCGTACGTTTCAAAGCTAGTCACCTATCCTTCCTAGAACTATATTTACTGTAATAGCCTTTCCAAAAACACAGGAAGTACCACAATAGTTTACTGTACCCGCTCTGTGCTCCGTTTAACCGGTTACAACAGAAGTACACAAAACTGTTACATAAATCACGATAACAAATAGTGATACAATTCATGTCCTGTTATAGTTTAGCTTATCTTGCCGGAAAACGTCAACATCTTAGATTAGATATTGCTAATAATTTATGAAAACGGTATTAAAGAAATCTTCACAATTCTCGGATTCCCAACTGTACTACAAAATATTTTAACACTGTATCAGTACAATAAAAAAACCCTCCTCTCATTTCGAGAAAAGGGTTCTTCCTTATTCGTTCTCTACATTCAGACCAGCAGATTCATAAAACTGCTGTTTTTGCTCATTAAACGCTTCTGTCTGTGTATTGAATTCCTCATTGGCCGTTTTGATTTCTTCATAACCTGCATTAATCTTTTCGATTTGGCTGGTTAATTCATCCTGCGTAATGTCATCCTGCTGGAACATATCATACAAAGTGTTATCTTCATCCAACGCTTTTGTATAGGCTTCATGGAGTTTGTCATATGCACTATATCGCGCCTCCATCGTATCATAAAGTGTCTGAGCCTTCTGCTTTGCATCATCACTTTCTAGTTCATCGATGATAGAATCCAGTTCCTTAAACTCTGCTTCTGCTTCGTCCAAGCTCTCTTTTTCTTTCGCAAGCGCATCTTTACGCTGCCCGATCAAGTCGATTGCTTCCTGGGATTTACTTTTGATTTGATCCAATTCATCCGTACCCAGCTGCAAAATCTCGTTGTATAAGTTCTGTTCTTTCTTTTCTAAATCTGCCAAAGACTCTTGCTGCTCGACATATCCCGATTCCAGAGATACAGTCTCCTCTAAATGATTGTAGACCTGCTCCTCCGGTGATGCATTGTTACATGCAGTGAGTCCCACAGCGCTCCCCATCAGGAGTATGCCTAATCCTAACTTGCGCAAAACGTATCCTCCTCTGCCATGTTACCCACAGCTTCTATGTATTCACCTACATTGTATACTAAACACAAAATTCGCGAAAGAAATACGATAAACGATTCTGTAAATTGATTCTGGTGTCATACAGACATTCTTGTGATACACTATAGAACGGAAAAGTAACAGTGCAAGGAGTGATCAGCATGATTACCATGGAAGATATTATCCGAGAAGGCAATCCGATTCTTGAACAAGTTGCTAAAGAAGTGGAGCTGCCTGCATCGGAAGAAGATAAACAAACGTTGACAGATATGCTTGAATACTTGAGAAATAGCCAGGATGATGATCTGGCTGCAAAATATGATCTTCGCCCCGGCGTAGGTTTGGCTGCACCTCAAATCGGTATTTCAAAGCGAATGATAGCTGTCTATTTCGAAGATCCTAACGGCACCTTTTATGAATATGGTCTTTTTAACCCGAAAATCGTCAGTCATTCTGTCGAACATACTTATTTGATGAGCGGAGAGGGCTGCCTGTCGGTTGATCGTGAAATACCCGGGTACGTACCTCGTTATTCCCGCATCACAATCAAGGCCGTCACTTTGGAAGGCAAGGAAGTCAAATTGCGCCTGAAAGGCTATGCAGCTGTGGTCTTCCAACATGAAATCGATCATTTAAACGGAACAATGTTCTATGATCGTATCAATAAAGAAGATCCTTTCGCACAGCCGGACAACTCTAAACCGATTGAATTGTAAAAGAAGCGCACTCTCAAGGAGTGCGCTTCTTTTTATATCAACCCAGCCTTTTTCAGACCAAGCGAAAGCCCGTCTTCATCCACATGAGCGGTCTGTATGTCAGCCAGCTCCTTTAATTCAGGTACTGCATTACCCATCACAATACCAGTGCCTGCGAATTCAATCATCTCCAAATCATTCAGTCCATCTCCACAAGCATATGTTGATTGTACAGAAAGACCTGCTGCTTCCAGCAACTTCATAACTCCGATTTTCTTAGAACCGTCACCGGGCAGTACATCACAGGAGAGCGGATGCCATCGGATGAACCGTACATGCTTATGATGATCCGCATAATCTTGTAGTTCATGCTCCTCACAAAATAGGAGCGCTTGGTAAATCGGTTCATGATGAAAATAATCTTTATCAATTTCCGGATATGTAAACCCTAGAGATGCTAAACTGTCACGTACAAATCCATTATCAGTTTCAGATGCCTTCATGATCGTATCTCCCATAAACACCATCGCATGCTCTTTCTCGGACGCTTCATTATATAAATGAAGTAAATGCTCCCGTTTAATCGGATTGCGATAGATGACTTCCCCTTCGAAGACGACGTACTGACCGTTATAGCTTACAAAAGAAGTAATATCAAGCTCTTTACGGATATCCTCAAACATGAACGGGGCCCGCCCTGTCGCTATTGCAACATAATGACCATTATCCTTCAGTGCTTGAACAGCTTCCTTAGTTGCCTGAGGGATTTCACCCTTTGTGTTCAGAATTGTGCCATCGATATCCAGGAATACGATTCTTTTCTCCATAGTACATCCTCCTCTTAGTCTTTCCTGCCCTTGCATCTTTCTTCTCTACTTCTTATAATCGAGTATAAGTTATGCAGGTTCGTCGAAAAATATCTTTACATGAATCCCAAGAGAAAACAACCATCCCTTCCTTTTATCGGCAGTTTTTTTGAAAGTATGCTGTGTTTTTGTTTTCATCTTAGCGTTTTCATACTATACTGTAAGTAAGAGGGATTGGACGGGTAAACGTTTTTTCTTGCTTTTCTGCGAAACGAAAGGAGTTGCTTCGTGTGCTCAAGCGTTTGAAGGAAAAGTTAAAGAAACGGTGGAAAGATTTATTTGGCCAAAAACGACGAGTGCCTACTACGTGCGGACAAGATCTAACTGAATAGCAATACGTCAGCAATTCGGTTTTTACACAGACTTGCTCCGTTCGTTATGGATATAAAGCAATTGTCAACCATAAGAATAGGAGAGATAGATATGGTATTTAAAGTATTTTATCAGGAAAACCCATCCGAAGTTCCTGTACGTGAACGCTCTAAGAGCTTGTACATGGAAGCGGAAAGTATAAGACAGGTACGTAAAACACTAGCAGATCGTGATATCAACATCGAGTTCATCCAGCCGCTCGATGAAGCACATCTTGCATATGAGAAGCAATCTGAAGACTTCAAATTGGAGCAAGCGAAATGAAATTCGTAAAAAATGACCAAACAGCTGTTTTTGCCATTGGCGGACTCGGAGAAATCGGCAAAAACATGTATGGTGTCCAATTCCAGGATGAAATCATCATAATCGATGCAGGAATCAAATTCCCTGAGGACGAGCTTCTCGGTATTGACTATGTTATTCCTGATTTCACTTACATCGTGCAAAACCAGGATAAAATTAAAGGTTTGTTCATTACTCACGGTCACGAGGACCACATCGGCGGCGTACCTTACCTCTTAAAAGAAGTGAACATTCCGATTTATGCAGGAAAACTTGCAATGGGAATGATCAAAAATAAATTAGATGAGCATGGCCTTTTGCGCAATGCAAAGCTTAACATTTATGGAGAAGATGACATCATCAAGTTCAGAAAAACATCTGTCAGCTTTTTCCGTACAACACATAGTATTCCGGAATCATTCGGTGTAGTCGTGAAGACCCCTCCTGGCAACATCGTGCATACCGGTGACTTCAAATTTGATTTCACTCCGGTCGGACAGCCAGCTGACATTGCAAAAATGGCTGAAATCGGCAAAGAAGGCGTACTTTGCTTACTATCCGACTCTACAAACAGTGAAGTACCAGGATTCACTATGTCTGAACGTGTTGTTGGTGAAAGTATCAACGATATTTTCAGACGTGTTGACGGCCGCTTGATATTCGCTACTTTTGCTTCTAATATCCACCGGTTGCAGCAAGTAATCGATTCAGCTGTGAAAACAGGGCGAAAAGTTGCCATCTTCGGAAGAAGTATGGAAACAAATATCAACCTCGGTATCGAACTTGGATTTATCAATGCACCGAAGGAAACATTCATCGATTCACATCAGATTAATCGTCTGCCTGCGAATGAAGTCGTTATTCTATGTACTGGTTCTCAAGGTGAACCAATGGCTGCACTTTCTCGAATTGCTAACGGCACACACCGTCAGATTCAGATTCAGCCTGGTGATTCGGTTGTCTTCTCGTCTTCCCCGATTCCGGGTAATGCGATTAGTGTAAGCCGTATTATCAACATGCTGTATCGCGCAGGAGCAGACGTCATTCATGGCGCATTGAATAACATCCATACTTCCGGTCACGGTAGTCAGGAAGAACAAAAGCTAATGCTTCGCTTGATGAATCCGAAATACTTCATGCCGATCCACGGTGAATACCGTATGCTAGTCGAGCATATGAAGCTTGGTAAGCTTACTGGTATCAGCGAAGAAAATTCCTTCATCATGGATAACGGAGATGTATTGGCATTAGGCAAAGATAGTGCTGCCATTGCAGGTAAGATTCCATCTGGTTCCATCTATGTCGACGGCAGCGGTATTGGTGATATCGGTAATATCGTATTACGCGATCGCCGCATCCTTTCCGAAGAAGGACTTGTCATTGTCGTAGTAAGCATCAATATGAAAGAATTCCGTATTGCTTCTGGTCCGGATATCATTTCCCGCGGTTTCGTTTACATGCGTGAATCAGAAGACCTTATCAATGAGGCACAAAAAATCGTTTCTGCCCATCTAAATAAAGTGATGGAAAGAAAAACAACTCAATGGTCTGAAATCAAAAATGAAATTACAGATACAATCGCGCCGTTCTTGTTCGAAAAAACGAAACGCCGCCCAATGGTACTTCCGATCATCATGGAAGTATAATAAAAAGCCTGAGCTTATCGCTCAGGCTTTTCTTATTTCAAGAGACGTTTTACTGACTCTTTCATGTTCGGTAGCTCTATTTTCCCGGTAGAGAAGAATTCTTTGATCAGATATTCTGTATATTTAACAGCCTGCTGGTAGGAAATCTTCCCTGGCAGCGGCGCCATATCCTCTATTACCACATCAATTATCGCCGGTTTATCGGATAGGAATGCTTGCTTGATGCTCGTTTCCAAGTCTTCAAACTTCTCAACTCGGTAGCCCTCCCCTCCGCAGGATTGAGCGAATTGAGCGAAATTCATTTCTCCCATATCAATACCGTAGTTGGAAGAACCAATCGTCGCCTGTTCAAATTTGATCAAGCCAAGCTGGCTGTTATTAAGAACAATCACTTTCACTGGCAGATCGTATTTTACCGCCGTGACAAAATCCTGCATATTCATACTAAAACCGCCGTCCCCGCATATGGCTATTGCCTGCTTATCTGGATATGCCATCTTCGCTGCAATGGCACCAGGCAGTCCGCAGCCCATTGTTGCAAGTCGACCCGATACAATGAATTCCTGTTGTGTCAAAGGCAGATATCGTGTAGTCCAAACAGTTACATTCCCTACATCAGATGAAACGACGGCATCTTTCTCTATATTCTTTTCTAAAGCATACATAATTTGAGGAGGCTGTATTGGTGACTCCTCTCTTTTCTTTTGCATTTGAAGCTGCGTATGCCATTCCTTCATTTTTGCTTGATATTTTTCGATATAATCCGTCTCAACCTTTTCCTCTGCCGTTCTTGTCAATTCCCCTAGTACTTCTTTAGCATCTCCTGGCAAACCGACCTCTACAGGATAGATACTACCGATTGCGCTTGCCCTATTATCAATTTGGATAGCAGGTAAGTTATCCGGCAGGAACGAACGATAAGGGAAGCTGGTTCCTACAAGCAGCAGCAAATCCGCTTCATTTATTGCCTCATAAGAAGGCGTTGTCCCAATTTGTCCATGCTGACCCAAGCAATAACTGTGATGGTCAGGAATGATTCCTTTAGCAAGAAGGCTTAAAATTATTGGAGATTTTATATGCTCTGCAAATGTGAGAAGCTCTGTACGGGCATGCTTTGCCCCTTTTCCCGCTAGAATAATTGGTTTTTTCGCTTGATTGATCAGTTTGACTGCTTCCTCAAGATCCTGTTTAGCAGGCGCAATTCTTGGCTTTGCATAATTAGCTGATGTTTTACCGGGTTTTTCGGGATGCTTCTCAGCGAAAAGGTCATCAGAGACTACGAGTACACTAACGCCTGAGTTAGCATATGCTTCTCGGATTGCTTGATTCAAAAGATCTGGCAACTGCTCGAATGACTCTGCCCTCTCGTTGAAAACAGCTACGTCTTCAAACATTTGCTCGAGTTTAACTTCCTGGAAAGCACCGGTACCCAACTCATTACTCGGTACTTGTCCAACAATAGCAAGAACAGGCGCCTTGTCTTCCCGCGCATCATATAAGCCATTCAGCAAGTGGACAGCCCCTGGTCCCGCAATCGACAAACAGACCCCAAGTTTTCCAGTAAGCTTGGCATAGGCAGCAGCTGCAAGTGCCCCGGCTTCCTCGTGACGGACTTGAATGAATTTCAGTTCGTCCTCTTTCTTATGTAAATCACTGATGAATTCATTAACCGAATCTCCCGGTATGCCGTATATGTGATCTACACCCCAATCGACTAATTGATCAGCAAGGACTGCTCCGGTTCTTCTTTCAAACATAATAACATCTCCCGTTTCAATTTTTTCCTCCTTATGTATGTATCCTTTTTTGAGCATAAAGAAACCCAAACAGTTTAACTGTTTGGGTTAACGGTTCAATCATCTGCTAGAGAACGTTCAAATCGAGCCAGGTCACGGTCTGCACCAATGACAATCAATACATCTTCGGTATCGAGCAGGGCATCTGGTGACGGACTGACGTTTATCTCATTACCCTGCTTGATTGCGACTACGTTACAGCCAAATGCTGCCCGTATATCAAGCTCGATAAGAGATTTTCCAGCCATCTTCTTACCAGCTCTTACTTCAACGATACTATGTTCGTCACTAAGCTCTAAGTAGTCGAGAATATTGTTGCTGATTATTTTATGGGCAATCCGTCTTCCCATATCTCGTTCCGGATGGACAACATGGTCTGCTCCTATTTTGCTCAGTACCTTCTCATGGTAATCATTCTGGGCTTTGACTGTTATTTTCTTGATTCCGAGTTCCTTGAGCATTAGTGTCGTCAGAATACTCGCTTGGATATTTTCACCGATTGCCACAATTACATGCTCGATATTTCGGATACCCAGTTCTTTCAAAACCTGTTCATCCGTTGTATCCGCGATAACTGCATGTGATGCGATATTACGATATTCATTTACTTTGTCCTCTTCGATATCGATTGCAAGCACGTTGAATCCTTCCCGGCTTAATTCCACACAGATACTGCCTCCGAAGCGGCCTAATCCGATTACAGCAAATTCTCTTTTCATCGTACTTCCTCCACTATTCCATAAACTAATCTTAGTCTATCACAAACAGTCAAGGTTGTATTATTTCTTTCCTTTTACATACTCTGCATCGAATAGGAACATCCGCATGACGAGTATCAAGGAAGGAATCAACATGAGCAAGCCACCACCGAAGGCAAAAAGCAGAGCTGTACCCATTGCCGGAAGTGTTGCGTCAGCTGTCACTTGGATCTGATCATATAGTATATATGGCATATGACCGATACCATAACCAAGGAGTGCAAAGAAGAATTGCAGCATCACACAAATGAATGAAAGCCCATAGTTTCTTTCTTTGTAAATGAAATAGACTGCGCCTAAGAAAAATAGAACGGACAGACCGAACATCCACCATAGATCAAGCATATTGTTATAGTGCTCTGGATTTTGTCTGCTGATTGCAATGAACGCCGTCAAGCTAGCAATGATTTGCGGGGCCGACCAGAAAAGAGCGTACGACCGCAATATTTTTCGTGCAGGTTCATCTCCTGCTTTATTAGCATAATAAGTCAGGAAGTTAGCACTGATATACAGTACAGAGACGATTGCAAGAAATACGACAGCCCAGGAAAACGGGTTTGTGAGCAGCTCTGTATAACGTAAATGTATACTGCCACCCTCCTCGCGTAAAAAGCCTCCTTCTGAAATCGTCAGTCCTGTTGAAATGGCGGCTGGAATAAGCAATCCACTTGCACCATAAAGGAATGTGTACAGCAAGCTGCTGCGTGATCCGTAATTCTCGAAGGCGTAAAAGGATCCCCTTATACCTATCAGGACGAGAATGATCGATCCTGGTATAAGCATGGCAGATCCGTAATAATAACCAGCATCCGGAAAGAAACCAGCCAGTCCATAATAGAAGAAGATAAAGAACACATTCGTGATCTCCCAAACAGGAGATAGATAGCGGGCAATCAAGCGGTTCAAGATATGATCCTTCTTCGTCTGCTTGGCATAATACGCAAAGAAACCGGCACCAAAATCAATTGATGCAATGATCAGATAAGCAAAAAGGAAAAACCACAATGCTGACAGCCCTAATACTTCGTAGCTCACCTCTGATCACCTCCAAACAATGTATCTGGAAATCGCTGTTCCCATTCTTTCTGAATCGGATTTTTCTTATACAGCCTGACAAGAATGAGAGTGACGAATGTTCCAAGCAGCACATATAAAACCAGGAACATAGCAAAGGCATAATGCACATAAGGCGAAGAAACTGCTCCTTCTGCGACTCGCAAGTATCCCCGCATGATCCAAGGCTGTCGCCCTACCTCTGCATAAATCCATCCGAATTCGAGAGCAAGCATAGCGAATGGTGCATTCACTACAATTGCGCGTAATAACCACTTATTATATTGGTCTCTTTTTTTCCAAAACATGAACACAAGGAAAAGCATACTGATCATGATGCTATATGCTCCAAGTGTGACCATTAAATCAAACATATAATGAATCCACAAAGGCGGTATCAAATCAGCATCGACCCTATCCAAGCCTATGACCTCACTATTGAAATCACCGAAGGACAAGAAACTCAACAGCTTCGGCAAATGGATTGCACCCTTGATCTCATTATCCTCTGTCAATTTCCCGAAGAGAATCAGATCAGCACCTTTCTCCGTTTCAAAATGCCATTCAGCCGCTGCTAGCTTCTCCGGCTGATATGTGGCCAGGAATTTAGCGGATGTATCTCCGGCAATAGCTGTGAATATGGAAAAGACCAATGTCACAATCATTGTAAGCTTTAATGCTTTCTTGTAGTATTTGTTATTGCCATATTTGAGAATGAAGAATGCTGTTAGCGCGGCAAGAATGGCACCACACGTCATATACGATGAAGTGAGTACATGGAAGACCTTCGATGGTGTGGCCGGATTGAGTATCGCCGTCAGCGGCTCGACAGACGTGATTGTTCTGCCTTCAAGTGTGAAACCTTGTGGTGTATTCATGAAGGCATTTACACTTGTGATGAAAACAGCACTCAATCCCCCACCGATGATAACTGGTAAAGAAAGATACCAATGCGTGTATCGTCCTTTAAAACGGTCCCACGTATAAATATAAGCACCGAGAAAAATAGCTTCAAAGAAGAATGCAAAAGTCTCCATAAAAAGGGGCAGACTGATGACATGACCTGCAATCTGCATGAATGTCGGCCACAGAAGAAACAGCTGCAGACCAATTGCTGTACCAGTTACTACTCCTACAGCTACAATAATGACGAATCCTCGTGTCCATCTTCTAGCGAGTAAAATATAACTTGGATCTCGCTTCCTGATACCGACATACTCGGCAGCACTGATCAACAATGGAACACCAACACCGATTGTCGCGAAGATAATATGGAAGACGAGCGTCATCGAAGTAAGCATACGGGCTAAAATGACACTATCATAAGCAAACAATGTGTATCCCTGCTTTCTGTAAAGATAATCGTTCCTCTTGTTATGCCCAGAGAAAATAAAATTACCCAAAAGAAAGAGCGTATCTCTTGCGAGATACGCTCTTTCCTATTTTTCGTCTGATTGAAATTGGGTTTTTACCAGTTCGTAATACTTGCCTCCAGCATCCATCAGCGTCAAATGATTGCCCTGCTCCAAGATACGGCCTTGTTCCAGTACAATGATATTATCAGCTTCCCTGATTGTGGAAAGACGATGCGCAATCATAATAGCTGTTCGCCCCTGCAGTAAGGTTTTCAATGCATGCTGAATTTTCAGCTCAGTTTCTGTATCAATACTGGCTGTTGCTTCATCAAGAATGATGATGCGAGGATCAGCGAGCATAGTACGAGCAAAAGACAGCAGCTGCCTTTCTCCAGCTGACAGGATGTTGCCTCGTTCTTCCACTTCCGTTTCATAACCATCGGCCAAGCGCTGGATGAAATCATCCGCCCCGACAATACGTGCGGCTTCCTTCACTTGTTCGTCCGTTGCTTTCGGATTACCAAATCGGATATTCTCCATGATGGTACCAGAGAAAACGAATGTATCCTGCAAGACAACACTGATTTGCTGCCTTACGTCTTGTAGTTTAACATCTCGTAGGTCCTTACCATCAATTTTTACAGCCCCAGCAGTGGGGTCATAAAATCTGCTGATCAAATTAGCAATCGTCGATTTCCCAGAACCAGTATGACCGACGAGTGCAACCGTCTGCCCTGCTTCCATATGCAAATCGATTTCTTGAAGTGCAATCCGATCAGAGTTGTAAGCAAACACAACCTTCTCGAACCGGATATCTCCTTTTATGTTCGGGAAAGGCTTTGCATCCTTTCGATTCTCTACATTCGGTTCTTCGTCGAGAAATTCAAAAATACGTTCCGATGATGCCATTGCGACAAGCAGCTGGTTATAAATTTGTCCTAAGCGGGAAATTGGCTCCCAGAACATTCCTAAGAAGAAAGCAAAAGTAACGAACGTTCCAATTTCAATCTGATCCGACAGAATCAAATGGGCACCATATGCGATCAGGATAACTGTACCGACGGCATTACTCAGTTCTACGAAAGGACCGAAATACGCACTCTTTTTCGTGGCAATCCGTTCACTTTCAAAGTTATCCCGGTTAAGCGCTTCGAAATAATCTGTGTTTTCCGGCTCTTGGGCATAAGATTGTGTTACACGAATGCCTTGTATCGCTTCATTTAAATGCGAATTCATGCGTGATTTTTGCATTCTCACTTGCTGCCAGGAACGTCTGATGCTTCTCCTAAGCCGTGTTGAGATCAAGAACATGAGCGGTAAAATAATAAGAACTGCAATTGCCAGTTTCGGACTTAGGAAAAACAAGATAGCTATGATACCGATCAGCATGACAGAATCGGTTAACAGGTTGATAATTCCATTCGTGAAAAGCTCCTGTAAGGAGTTAATATCATTAAGAACACGAACAAGAATGGAACCTGCGGACCGGGTATCGAAAAAACGATGCGACAGATGCTGGATATGACTGAACAGTGTTTTCCGTAAATCATAAATTACATGCTGTCCGAGGATGTTCACCCATTTGATTCGCAGTATATTCGCCACATAGTTGAGCACATATAGCACTCCGATAACAACTACCAAATAGATAAGAAAGCGGGTATCCCCTGATGAGATAGCCATATCAATCGCCACTTTACCGATAAGAATCGGAATGAGCAAACGTATAAGTGTGGAGAGCAGCATCGTAACAATCGATCCTGGCAGTAATGTTCTGCTATATGGTTTCATAAAGCCAAGAAGCCGCCTGATTTGAGCCCAGTCAAACGGCTTCTCCATTGCCTGATCCTGCGAATAATGAAATCTGTTTGTATGCTTTTTCTTATTATAATGCAGGTTTTCCATAGGCTCCCCTCCTTACTGCGCTGAGCGCATAATTGCCTTTTGATCTTGATACTGAATATCGTAAATACGCTGGTATAAGCCGCCGTTTCGCAGCAAGAAATCGTGTGTCCCTCGTTCAGCAATTTCTCCATCATCCAAAACAAGAATCTCATCAGCATGCTTAACAGATGATATACGGTGCGCAATAATGAACGTTGTACGATTTTTCATTACTTCTTTCAGTGCTTTTTGTATCTGCACTTCTGTCTGCATATCAACGGCACTCGTCGCATCATCTAAAATCAAGATGCTTGGATCAATGAGCAGTGCCCGTGCAATTGCGATTCGCTGCTTCTGACCTCCAGATAGACCCATTCCCCGTTCACCAAGCAGTGTGTCGTACTGATCAGGTAATTCCATGATAAAGTTATGGGCTTGCGCACGTTTGGCTGCATCCACTATCTGCTCAAAGCTGACATTATCCGGATTCCCATATGCAATATTCTCCTTAATTGTTGTCGAGAAGAGGAACGCCTCTTGTAAGACGAAGCCGATGTGCTGTCTAAGCGTTCTTAGGTCATAATCCTGTACAGGCTTACCGTCTATGTAGATTTCGCCTGATGTTGGTTCATAAAAACGTGTCATCAACTGGGCTATACTCGTCTTTCCTGATCCAGTTCCACCCACGAGACCAATGATTTTTCCTGGCGGTGCATCGAAGCTGATATCCTTCAGAGCCATATCATCATCCTTGGCATATTGAAGTGAAACGCTATCAAACGTTACATGACCGCTGATCTGACTCGTGCCGATCGGCTGTTCCAGCTGTTTAATATCCTCTCTTGCTTCTAGAACTTCCAGCAGCCTTTCCCCTGAAGCCTTCGCTTGAGAGAACATATTGATAATGAAGCCAAGATTCGCGAGCGGTCCGAGGATATAGGAGACAAGACTGAAGAATGCGACAAGAGCGCCTAATTCAAGCTGCCCAGAAATCACAAGATACCCTCCATAAGAGATGAGAACTACCATACAAATATTGCCGATCAATTCCATGAGCGGGAAAAACTTTGCCCACACCTTGGATGTGAAAATATAGTTATCACGGTAGGTGGAATTATTATCTGTGAATCGATCAATCTCAAAATCCTCACGTGATAAGGATTTGACTGTATTCATTCCGCTGATATTTTCCTGCACCCGAGTATTAAGCACACCAAGGGAAGTTCTAATATTACGGAAAGCAGGATGCACACGCCGGTCGAAACGATAGACAACTACAGCTAAAAACGGCATAGAAATCATCGTAACAAGTGCAAGAGGAATGGAATAAGCGAACATTACAGCAAGGCTAATCACGATCAACAAAACAACGCGCAGGAATTGTCCTACTCCTGCCGACAGAAAAAAACGGATCCCCTCTACATCTGCGGTCAGTCTGGACATCAGATCTCCAGTGCGTGCATTATCATAATACGTAAAGCTCAGTCTCTGCAGCTTCTGGTATAGACTGTTCCGCATCCGGAAAACAGTTTGAACTCCGAATAAATCTCCCAGATACTGCTGCAGGAAATTGGCAATCCCTTTAATAATCATTAATAAGGCGAATCCAGCTGAGATAATCGGAATAAGATTGTACTGATTACCCAGAACTACGTCATCAATCGTAATTTGCAATATGATTGGATAGACAACCGTAATAGCTGTCACAATGGCGATGAATAGAAGCGATAAGTAGAAGTTGCGCCGGTATGGCCAATAAAACTCCTTCAATTTTCTGAATATATGCAAACCCTTCTCCCCCTCCAAGATTAGTCGCATGTTCTAATATATCGGGTTCCGAACTAATTTACCAGCTTAAATTAACGATTATTTAAAAAAGTTTGAATTTATGTTAAATAAAAAAAGCATCGTTTACACGATGCTTCGATAATGCTCTTGCAGGAATCGTACATATCGTTCTAAATCCTCTGTCTGTTGAAAACTAGCTTGTGCCATCTGAGCACTTCCGCCACCCTTACCTCCGAATTCGGATAGGGATGTACGGAATAGATTCCCGCTATGGAATTCATTAAGTTGGTGAGTTAATACCAGCTTCCGCTCCCCTGCATCTGACAGTATAACAAACTCCTTGCCTGCTTCGAGCAGTTTTGCTGCCATACGCTGTAATGCTTTAACGTTTTTCCCTTCATAAGAACGGGCTACAATAGGGGTTTCTGTTTGTATGAGCTCTTGCAATTCCAATTCTTCAAGTCTTGCTTCCAACTCTTCCGCTCTTTTGACAGCGGCTTGCAAATCAGCTGCTTGCTTCTGAATTCTGTCGAGAACTTCCTGGCTATTTGTTTGGAATTGGTCTGCAGCTTTCTCCACAATGCTAAACATATTCCTAGTAGTTTCTAAAGCGCGCTTGCCGCATAGGAAATAAACACGCTGTCCCTGCTTTTGTTTTTCTGTTTTAAGGATTTTGATCAATCCTATTTGTCCAGTAGATAAGACATGTGTACCACCACAAGGATTGTATTCCACTCCATCAATTTCAACTATTCTAACGTCTTCTGTTACAGACGGCTGCTTGACAACAGGCAGTTCGGCTAGCTGTGCAGCTGTCACATAGTAGCTGGAAATCTGACGGTTATCATAGATTAGTTCATTCACCTTTTGTTCTGTCAATTGCAGTTCAGCTTCTGTCAGTTTGTCACCAGATACATCAATTGTCACAGCTTCCTGTCCTAAATGAAATCCAATCGTTGGTCGATCTAAAACGAGACGAAAAGCAGCAGAAAGTAGATGCTGTCCAGTATGCTGCTGCATTAAATCAAAGCGATAATCCCATTCTATCCGGCATTCGACCTTTCCTTTGATGCGGGACTCCAAACCGTAGTATGGTACAGCATCCTTGCTTTCTATAGCTTTAACTTCCAAATCGGCTATTGTACCTCGATCTGCTGGCTGCCCGCCTCCACCAGGGTAAAAAGCTGTTTCTTTCAGTGATACATAATAGAGGCCATCTTTTTCATATGTATTGTCAACTTCCGTTTCCCACTTCTCACAAAATGCGTCTTCTCTGTATAGTAGCTTGCTCATATCGATCATCCTTTATGTTCTGATAGAGCAAGCTTACCATGAATCACTTATAAGTAGAAAGTCTGCTTAACTGTATCTTAGCGCATCTAGCTGATTTGTCAGCATAGTCGTAAAATTACCGCCAGACTGTAAATGTCGAACTCTGCCTTTTCTGTCCAGCAAGACAATGCAAGGCAGCTTTTGTACTCTGAATGTATTCTTCATCTGATGTCTTTGATCGAGATAGACAGGCAGATCTATATTCTTTGGAAGCAAATAGTCATGTATCGTTTCAATATCTAGATCCGATGTTGAGCGAGGAACATGAACTAATAGAATGTCAAAAAACTGGCCTTCATGTTTTGCAAAATCCAGAAAAACAGGCATTTTATCTTTACAGACTGAACAGCTAATAGACCAAAAGTAAATGATTACTGGCCGACCGCCGGCAATTTGCTGAGGTGGATAAAGCCAATTTGATGTCTGCTGGTCAATTGCATCTGGTAGTTGTGGCATCATAATGGAACATCCTCCCTCTCAAGTACTTCATCACCAGGCTGCCAATTCACACCACAGGCTTCTCCTGTTTGAAGAGCCTCCAATACACGCAGCAATTCTGATGTCTCTCTCCCTACCAAATCAGCATGCATTAAATAATAACAAATCTGGCCTTCCGGATTGACGATAATCGTAGCTCGTACAGAAGTATAGCTTTTCCCATCCAGCACACCGTAAGCTTGTGACACGTCACCTGTAAAATCCGAAGCTAATGGATAGGTGATATGCTGAATACCATTCTGCTCCCGAGGTAATTTTTGCCATGCAGCGTGAGACATGAGACTATCTGTAGAAATTGCAACTACTTCTGCATCCAATTCACGTACTGTATTAATTTGATCTGCTAAATCATTCAATTCAGTAGGACAAACTGTACTGAAATCACGAGGATAAAAAAAGAGCACCAGCCATTTCTTCGTATCAAACTGTTTCAAGCTGATGGTTGCCGTCTTACCATCCGGCATGACAGCTGGCAGCTCGAACTGAGGTGCAACACTTCCGATCATGGGCTCTCCCCCTTCATTTATACCTGTGTCACTATATGCATAGAAGCAGCATGTGTTACAGAGCGTTTCATCTTTGACTATTCCGGGAACTCACCTAGGAGCAGAAAATTGTAAAAGGAGACATGGTATGAACTTTCTAACAGACGGACTACAATTCAACTACGATGGCTTAATCGAAAAATCCGTGTCAATCGGTCTGCAGCTGCTGCTAATCATTATCGGTTATTTCGTTTTACGAGCTGTCGGAAAAAAACTGATCTCTACGAGCTTAAGCAAAGCAAGTTCCAAACAGCGTATTTCTACAAGCAGAATGATGACATTAGAAAAACTGCTTATCAATACATATGGGTATACCTTGATTTTCCTCCTCATTGTCATGATATTTGGTGTGTTCGACATTCAAATCGGCCCATTGATTGCAGGAGCTGGGATAATCGGACTTGCCATCGGTTTCGGTGCCCAAGGTTTGGTGAGTGATATCGTGACTGGATTCTTCATCCTTTTGGAGCGTCAAATTGAAGTTGGTGATGTGATTACCACATCTGGCTACAATGGTGTTGTAGAGGAAGTAGGGTTACGGACGACACAGGTGAGAAGCTTCGATGGTACGTTGAATTTCATTCCGAACCGTAATATCAACGGAATAAGCAACCACTCTCGCGGAAACATGCGCGCTATGGTTGATATCGGCATCAGCTATGAGGATGATATTGATCATGCTCTCAAGGTTCTGCAGGATATATGTAATACTTTCCAGCAGGATGAACGTTTCCGCGAAGGACCAGATGTGATTGGCGTACAGGAACTGGGAGCATCTGAAATCACCTTGCGAATCATTGGTCACACAGCCAATATGGAACAATACGGAGCAGAACGCGATATGAAAAAGGCAATCAAGGAAGCCTTCGATAGAGAAGGTATTGAAATTCCTTATCCGCATCAAGTTTTTATGCAGCGAAAAGAAGAAAGCGCAAAGCCATAAGCTTTGCGCTTTTCTTATGCATGATTTATATAAGCTAAAACAGCTTCGACTCCATGTCCCAATGCCTTTTCATCAGGCTGCAACTTACTATGATGCAATCCATAAGGTGAATCGACTCCTAACCAAAACATAAATCCGGGAATTTCCTTCAACATATAGCCAAAATCCTCCCCAGTCATTGCCGGCGGAGCTTCCTTATACGTCAAGGAAGTTTTTGCTATAACTTCTCGGAATGCTTCCACCTTGGTTCCGTCGTTATACACCTGGTAATAATTCGAACCATAATCTATCTCAATCTGACAATTATGGCTGATCTCCAGTCCTCTTGCCTGCTGCTCGATATGCTGCTTCACCAGGGCAATAGCTTCCGGATCCATCGTTCTGATTGTTCCTTCCAAGCGAGCAGTCTCAGCGATTGTGTTCTGCACAAATCCACTTTCCATCTTCCCGATTGTTATGACGGCACTTTGCAGTGGATCCAAATTACGCGCTACTATCCCCTGCATATTCGTTACAAAAGTACTAGCCGCCACAACCATATCTTTCGTCAAATGCGGATATGCAGCATGTCCGCCTTTCCCTTTGAAGTCAAGGAAAAGCTCACTTGTATTAGCGAATAACAATCCCGTTCTGGAGGAAACAGTACCAACTGGCAGCTCAGGAGCAATGTGAAGAGCGAATATTTCATCCGGCCACCACTCTTTCAAAATGCCGCTTTGTATAAGCGGCAGAGCTCCTCCCGGACCTTCCTCTGCAGGCTGAAAAATAAATACGACGTTTTGTGCAGGCTGATCTTTAGCACAAGCAGTCAATGCTCCTAAAGCAATTGTCATATGCAGATCGTGCCCACAGGCATGCATACGGCCGTTGTGCTCAGATTGATATAGCAGTCCGGTGGCTTCCGTAATCGGCAATCCATCGATATCAGTACGATATGCGATCGTTTTTGATCCGACAGATCCGGTGACTCTCACGACAATACCAGTCCGCCAAGTTTTTATTTCTAAATATTCCTGAGGAAGTTCGCCGATGTAATCCAGTAAATATGCCTGTGTCTTTTCTTCCTGGAATCCAAGTTCGGGTATACGATGCAAATCCCGTCTGATCTGTATCAATGTATCTTCCATGCAATCACCTGCTTTATTTGATAATAAAAAAAGGAGCAGCAGCTGCTCCTTTTTCCTTGTTAGTTCAATTTACGAAGTTCCTGACGAATCTCTGTTTTTGCTTTCGTCTGGTCATCGATTTCTTTCAATACACGTGCTGGTGTTCCGCCAACAAGTGTATTTGGAGCTACATCTTCTGTCACGATTGCGCCAGCAGCAACAACCGCTCCTTTACCTACTGTAACGCCTTCCAATACAACAACGTTAGCACCGATGACAACATCATCTTCGATGACAACTGGTTTTGCAGAAGGTGGTTCGATAACACCTGCCAAGACAGTACCAGCTCCGATGTGGCAGTTTTTACCAACAGTTGCTCGTCCGCCCATCACGACGTTCATATCGATCATTGTACCTTCACCGATAACAGAACCAATGTTGATGGAAGCCCCCATCATGATAACAGCTCCATCGCCGATTTCCACTTGGTCACGGATGACAACTCCTGGCTCGATGCGGGCATTGATTCCCTTCAAGTCTAATAGAGGAATCGCAGAGTTTCGGCGGTCATTCTCGATGACATAATCCTCAATTGCTTCTGTATCTGTCAAGAAACCTTCCAACTCGCTCCATTCGCCGAATAGAACTGCTGTGTTCGCTTCAGGGAAAGCTTTTACGCTTTCTGGGTAAGCTAGCGTGTCCAGGCCTTTTCCTTTTACATATACTTTAACTGGTGTAGATTTTTTACTATTCGAAATGAAAGAGATGATTTCATTTGCGTCCATCATTTTCACGGTTTTTGCCTCCTATGTAACAACGTATGGAATTACTTTATCAAAAGTTTTACTAATCAACAAGCTTTTTCGGCCATCTGGCTGTTCGCCGGAAACACGTCATCAGACATTGGTCTTATCGCCGGTTGGATGGTAATGCACTTGTTCATGCAAGTACCTGTTCATTTTTTTGAGAATCGCCCTTCGAGTCAGGATGCCCTCGAAGTATCCTTCCTCATCAAGCACACAAAGAAAAGCGTGGTTCACCACAGCTTTCAATGCTGTTAGAAACGAATCCGACTTTTTCAATACGGGTACATCTGGCAGCATCGTTTCCGACACTTTAATTTCAGAAAGCTTCTCCATCTCGAATCTCTCCATACCGAGAACTTCATTCAGGATTGCTGTCTTCGATATCATGCCCTGCAGTCTATACGTATGATCAAGTACGGGAATGACCGAATAACCTGATTTAACAAGCACGAGCAAAGCGTGCTCCAACGGGTTATTCAATTGAACATGAGCAACTTTTTCAGACTCGATCATCAAGTCCTCTACCGTTATTCCAGTGAGTTCCTGCAACTCTAATTTTGCCATTCGATCTCTCCTTTTGTCAGCGGCAATAGAAGGAGGTCAATCACCTATACCAGTTTACCACAACCCACTGCAGGCTACCAATTTCGACAACGTCCGCAATGTGTCACATTTGGGCATCTGCACCATAAAATATTTCCAGGATTGACTCTGTTTTTATGGTGAAAAGCTAGAAAAAGCATTATACTGAAACAAAGCAGAAATGAGGTAAATAATTGGAAACTTATATTTTCACGAAAAAAGAAGAAGCAGCTCACTCCATCACGCATGGGTTCGGTGCTTTACTGAGTATCGCAGCGCTTGTTGTTGCGGTAGTCTTGGCCAGCTTTACGAAGGATCCATGGATCATCGTCTCTGTTACGATTTATGGAACAACGATGCTGCTCATGTATCTCTCTTCGACTATCGTCCACGCCTTGCCCGAGGGAAAAGTGAAGGATATTTTCCAGATTATCGATCACGCAGCTATCTATCTTTTCATCGCTGGTACCTATACACCCTTACTGCTGATCGGCCTCAGAAGCTCACTCGGTTGGACCATTTTTAGCATCGTTTGGGGCATTGCACTTGGAGGAATCATCTTTAAGATTTTCTTTGTCAAGAAATTCTTGATCATGTCTACAGTCTTCTATCTATTGATGGGCTGGATGATCGTCCTAGTATGGGAACCAATGCTGGCGGCGCTGCCGCATCAGACGATTCTTTATTTGGCTATTGGCGGCCTTTTCTATACAATTGGTGCTGTGTTCTATGTTTGGCGAAAGATTCCCTACCATCACGTTGTATGGCATTTGTTCGTGCTGGCAGGCTCGGCGTTCCATTTCTTCGCCATCCTGTTCATCATCTAATTAAAAAAGGCATTCTCTCCATTGTATTGGGGAAGAGTGCCTTTATTACGGATAAAAGAAGGTGCATGATTGTTATGAATAAGAATTGGATTTCAGCTGCTGCGGGAACTATTGTTGCCGCAGCTGGCCTTGGATATATGTATGCACGACATATAGAACCAGCAAAACTGGTGACTAAGTCATATACACTTACTAGTGAAAGGCTACCGAAATCTTTCCATGGACTGAAAATTGTTCAGTTCAGTGATTTGCATTTAGGTTATCATTATTCCATTAGGAAGCTTAAACGTTTAGTACGTCATATTCAAGAACAGCAAGCAGACGTCATTGTATTTACTGGCGATTTTGCCGATCGTCCGATCCGACTGAAATGGAAGCAAGAGATTGTCGATTGCTTAACGACACTTCAGGCTCCATTCGGAAAGTACTGGATATATGGCAACCATGATTATCGTGACGAAAGTGAAGCAATTGTTGCGAAGTATATGAAAGCTGGAGGATTCACTGCCCTGCACAACACAGCTACATTCCTAAAACGCGGACAGGAACATATCGTTCTGGCTGGCATTGATGATGTCATCCGAAGTACACCGAACCTGCATGCAGCGACTCGTCATAGCGATGAAGATTCCTTTACCATCCTGTTGGCACATGAACCGGATTTAGCTGAGAATGTCAGACATTTACCTGTTGACGTTCAATTATCCGGCCACTCGCATGGCGGCCAGGTGCGAATTCCTTTTTACGGCGAAGTGATTGTACCTCCATATGGCAGACGATATGTGGATAGTCATTATGAAGTCGGTTCACGACCCTTGCATGTCTTCGTCTCAAGAGGTGTCGGCACGACCAGGATGCCAATTCGTTTTGCATGTCCGCCAGAAATATCAATACTTACCCTGCAGCATGGACCAAAGCATGTCGAGCTTAAATAAGAAAGAGCTTGCCAAGCGTACAGCTTTTCTGTACTATAGTACCATTCTCCGATAGGGTCAATTCCTACAATAGGAGGTTTAATCGCATGAAAGTGAACTGGACATTAGAGGATATAGCAAAAGCGTTGTTCGTTGTCAATCGGCACGCAAAAACAGCTTCTGATCCAAGCCACTTATATCAATTAAAGAAACAAACAGTAGCAAAACTGCTGGAACAGAACAAAGCAAAGAAAATTGGCCTGCATTTCTCGGAACACCCTAAACTCAGCAGGCAGCACTCTACCATGCTGGTACAAATAGCAGACTATTACTTTCATATCCCGGCTGCAAAGGAAGATTTCAAAACACTGCCGCATCTTGGAGAATTGGACAAGACCTTTCGGAACCCGAGGCCAAACCTCTCCCTTTCTCAAGCAAAGCGGATCCTTTCCAGCTATTTGGATTTACCTCAGCAGGATACCAAACCAAAACAGCAGACACCTGTGAGCAGATCGGCATATTATACTCCATCCTCACTTGGTCAGTTCACCTGGCCAGAAAAGAAAAAGCGTCGCAGCTAAGGGACTGACCCCTACGCTGTACACTTTTTCTTCTTTTCCGCTACAATAGTAAATAATCTAAATAAGATAAGCACACTGCAAACCAAGGTCATTACCAGGAGGAGATTTCCTTCTAAAGATTCCCACTGCAGCCAACCGATACGATGTAAATAATCCAATACCACATGCGCACATAATACAGATAAAAAATAGTACCACTGCTTTCTTACGAGCCATCTGATACTGAAGAATATAACTGCAAATACAGATAGAATGCCCAACAGACTCATTATAGGTAAAATCATCAACGCCATACCTCCTCTCAATAGTTTCGACTAAAAATAAAGCACCTAAACAAAAAAAGAATCCCTTTAGCGGCCGGGATTCCTTTGTATTCTCACACTATGTTATAATGTATCAATCGTTATTCCATATGATCAGCCGGAATGCCATATCTATCATCGAGCGACTCTTCAATCTTAAGCATTGCCTGATCATCCTGTAATAACTCATTTTTGTTTTGCGTGATCAATTCTTCTAAAGAAAGCTTGCGGGGTCTCATAATTATTAGCCTCCCTATATATTTTCCTTTAGCTATTCCCAATACTATCACGTTATAATCAAAATTGTTTGAACATTATGTTAAGAAAGTATGACAATGGAGGATCTCAGATGGAACATCTTATCAATCCACGCGTTACAAACATACAAATCTCCGGCATTCGCCGCTTTTACAATCTTGTTGCAGATAAAGAGGATATGATCAGTCTGACGATTGGACAGCCTGACTTCCCTACTCCGCTTCATGTCAAGGAAGCAGGAATCGATGCTATCCGTTCTGACAAGACGACGTATACACCAAATGCTGGTTTAATGCCTTTACGTCAGGCAATCAGTGAATTTTACACAAAATACGCTCCACCATACCGTCCGGCAGAAGAAATCATCGTCACAGTTGGAGCATCACAAGCTATTGATATCACGCTGCGGACTATTCTGCAGCCAGAAGATGAAGTAATTTTACCCGGTCCAGTTTATCCTGGTTATGAACCGCTTATTTCGCTGGCGGGAGGAAAGCCTGTTCTGGCAGATACAACCGGAAATGGATTTAAATTGACGGCTTCCATATTGAAACAATACATTACACCAAAGACGAAATGTGTCATCCTGCCGTATCCATCCAACCCGACTGGAGTAACACTTACATATGATGACTTGGAAGAGATTGCGGACTTTTTAGCTGACAAGGAAATATTCATATTATCAGACGAGATCTACAGTGAGTTGACGTACGATGAGACACATATATCGATTGCCAGTTTCCCACAGGTTAGAGATAAGACGATCATTATTAACGGCTTGAGTAAATCCCATTCCATGACCGGCTGGCGAATCGGATTTACTTTGGCACCCGCATGGCTGAGCACGCATATGCTCAAAGTTCATCAATACAACGCTACTTGCGCAACTTCTGTCAGCCAGTATGCTGCAATTGAAGCACTGACGAGTGGTTTGGACGATCCAGTCAACATGCGCGAAGCATATCGTGCACGCAGGGACTACTGCTTGGAGCGATTGAAAAACATGGGATTGACTGTTGAGAAACCAAATGGGGCTTTCTATATTTTCCCGAAATTCCCGATCAAGGAAATGACGTCATTGGAACTTGGTTTGGCACTAGTGGAGAAAGCAGGTCTTGCTATCGTACCAGGAGACGCATTCTCTTATCTTGGAGAAGGGTATATGCGGCTTTCATATGCGTACAATATGGAGCTGCTCCAAGAAGGCATGGATCGACTGGAACGTTTCCTAACTTCTAATAAGTTGCTATAAGAAAAAGGACAGGTCGGGGTACCTGTCCTTTTTTATATCTTTCTTTTTGCTTCATATAAATTTAGCAGCTTGTCCAATTCCTGGCTTTTAGCAATGGATTCACTGCTTGTAAAACCTTTCTCAAATGCTACTTCTGCCATCTGCTCACGCAGTACCTCGATCTGCTGCGTCAGCCTATTAAGATTGATTAGTTTGTTTGAGTGCTGCAGACAATATCTGGCGTGTTCAGGCAATATCATTTGATCACCATTATCCCTCATTAGTTACAAATCTTTTCCATAACTTATCATGCCAAAAGATCGAATGAAAGTAAAGTTTAACAAGCACTTTTCACACTTTTTACATAAGTAACTGACAAGCTTCCTCCTTCTTTCCTATCATTCGTCAAAAGACGACGGAACGAAATTAGAACTTTATTCATAAAGGCAACAGTCGTCCTTTTTACAGAACAATAATACGCGATGGAAATAGTATTGGAAAATGGGCTAACGACTATACCCCTTCTAGCTCTGCGCCATATAGTAAGGTGTAAGCTTTAGGAGGTGAAACAGAATGGGTTACGGATACGGTGGCTTCGGCGGTTTCGGCGGCGGAGGCGGAGGTTACGAGTGTGGTTGTGACAACAAAGGCGGCTACGGCGGCGGCGGCAATGGTTGCGGCAATGGCTTTGCTTTGATCGTAGTACTTTTCATCTTGTTGATTATTGTTGGTGCAGCGTTCTACTGCTAATACCAAAAAAAAGACGGCATCCTAAGCGGATGCCGTCTTTTTTTTAACCAATAATGATTCGCTCTTTAGGATAGTGGAAGTTAGCTGTCTGTGAATTTCGCTGCAAGGAATACAAGAACGTCAGAATACCGACACGCCCAAGAAACATGAGTAACATCAAAACAATCTTACTTGTATCACTCAGCTCCGGTGTAATGCCGAGACTTAGGCCGACCGTCCCGAACGCACTGCATACTTCAAATAGTATTTCAGTCAGCGAAAATGGCTCAATGGAGGCAAGAATCACAGCTGAGGTGAATACTAAAATCATGCCGAAGATCGTCACATTAATTGCCTTGAAAAGATCTTCCGGGTGAATTTCCCGCCGCAGGACAGTAATTTGCTTGTTCCCTCTGGCAAAGTGGTAAAGCGCAATAACAACCAATGCCAAGGTGGTAGTACGGATACCTCCTCCGGCACTGCTAGGAGAAGCTCCGACAAACATTAGTGCAGACATGAACAGCTGGTTTTGTTCTGTCAGCTGCGCAATGTCCATTGTTGCAAGTCCCCCACTTCGAGTCGTCACCGATTGGAAAAGGGAGTAAAATAGTATCTCGTGCCAGGATTTCCCTACAAAGAAATTCCTGGAATCAAGCAATGCAATAATGATTGCACCAGCAAAAATAAGTACCATAAAAGTAATTGTTGTTAGCTTAGCGAATAAAGAAAATCGGATAAAAGTGCGCTCATCCTTAGAAGCAAAGATATACTGCTTCACCTCAATCAGAACCGGAAAACCGATTGCTCCTAGAACTATGAGCAGCATATGTATGAATTGCACGAAATAATCATGTCGAAAAGGAATAAGTGACTGTCCAGTTATATCAAAGCCGCCGTTGGTCGTCGCGCTAATTGAAGCAAATAAACCTTGAAAATAAGCTTCACCCGCTGTAGGGAAATATTGCAGATAATAAGTACCTAGGACAAGGAATCCAATCAGTTCTATCGACAAGACAACAACCAGAATTTGTCGCATAAGATAAACTGCTCCGCGAAACGATACTTGATTCTGATCAACCATGATCAGTCTCCGTTCCTTGAAACCAATTTTCTTACCAAACAGCAGCCACACAAACGTCCCTAGTGTCATGACGCCAATTCCGCCCAACTGCATCGTGAAGGCTATAAAAATGATGCCAGTCGTGTTGAAATATTCATTAATCGGAACAGAAGCAAGTCCTGTAACGCTAATGGCGCTGACAGCCGTAAATAATACATCTACGAAGGATATATCAGTTCCTTCTTTATGTGCCACTGGCAATGCCAATAAGCACGTAGAAATAACCACAGCAGCTAAATAAAACAAGATGATCAATCTGGTTGGCGAAATGTTATTGAGCCATCGCCAACGCGGGTCATAGGTACGCATACAAGTGCTCCTTTAAAAGTACGTTTCGTTTCAAATGTAGTCTATTATAGCAGGCATATTGGAGAATAGCTCTCTTTTTCAAGCGCACTCACTCCGTGGTTCCGGCTCCGCTGGTCAAAATCTCTTCCTCTTCCATTCCTTCTTGACGCATTCTTTTTATTGAAGCGAACAGTTCCGATTTTTCTTCCCTTGCAAGCGTGCCCTTCATGATTACATTCCCTTCATCACCTAAATCATTCACTTCCTGTACTTGAACAAGGAACATTGCCGGACGGTTTTCTGGTTTTGTGATTCGCACTTGGGCAAGCAGTACTTTTCGGTCTTCAGATATTTCTTGTACGCTTTCCAAATCTGCTTTGCCGAGAACCGCTTCCAGCACCCATTCGTTATCTTCTTCTTTATTGATGATTAACCCCTCTGACAGTTTCATTTCTTTCTCATTTAATGACACTTGATCTGTCGGATATAAAGTCAGCTCTACCAGTTTAAATGTTTTCACAAATAACCTCTCCTTTTAACATGTCCAATTAAGTCTTTTTCTCTATCTTATCAGAACTTTTCCGATCCGTATGTATTGTGTATAGGATGTTTTCTGTGCATAGTGCCAGGGTACAGAGTTAGGATATTGCCAGGAAGGATGATATTTATGCATAAACTGGATTTAATCGTAATAGGCTCTGGCGTAAGTGGTCACAGCACGGCTTCAGCAGCTAGAAAAAAGGGTTGGACTGTAGCCGTTATTGATGATAAACCATTTGGAGGTACATGCCCTCAATGGGGATGTGATCCAAAGAAAGTACTGATTGAAACAGTTAAAATCCAGGATGCTTTTGAGCGGATGAAGGGTTTTGGTTTGACTGGAGATGCACAGCTAGATTGGAGCAAGCTACGCGAACATAAGGAGACATTCACGAAACCTATTCCCGAATCGACTGTCGAAGAATTCGAAAATGACGGCATCGAGGTGTACCAAGGACACGCACAATTTATTGATGATCATACAATAGAGGTTAACGGAGAAAGACTTCAAGCTGCGTATATTCTAATCGCTTCAGGGGCTTCCCCCACTAAACTGCCGATAGATGGATACGAAAATCTCATTTCAAGTGATGCTTTTTTTGAGCTCGATGATTTACCTCAGGAATTGGTGCTAATCGGTGGAGGATATATCAGTTTTGAATTTGCACATATTGCTGTCCGTTTTAATCGAAAAGTAACCATTATTCATCGTGGAGAACGTCCTCTGGAAGGATTTGATGAGGATGTCGTCAATCATTTGGTCGACTACAGTAAAAAACTTGGCATCGATATTAGAACGAATACGGAGCTGGAAGCTGTAGAACAGCAAGGGAATGCATTCACCGTTTCCATCCGTTCTGAAAACAACATAGAACAGCTATCTGCTGATATCGTCATTCACGGTGCTGGCAGAGCACCAAATGTCCAAGATATGGGTCTGGATCAGACATCCATTTCTTATAGCAAGAAGGGTATTAAGGTAGATAAAAATCAGCAAAGTATATCAGCACCTCATATTTACGCTGCAGGAGATTGTGCTGATGATGGGAAGCTCCCCCTTACACCGCTGGCTACAGAATCCGGAAGCCGTGTTATTAATCACATGCTGGAAGGGAAACAGCAGGATGATTTCAATCATATTCAGCCTTCCGTTGTTTATACTATTCCTGGAATTGCTTCAGTTGGTGTATCAGCAGACGAAGCTCTAAAATCTCAGGACAAGTATTCTGTCATCGAACAAGATTTGAGCTCTTTCTTCACAAATAAGACGACAAGACTGGAAGAAGGATACAGCAAAATCATTTTGAATAAAGAAAAACAAACTATTGTCGGTGCGCATTTGTATGCAGCTCATGCTGAACATTTAATTAATGTCTTTACATTGGCAATTGAAATGGAAGCACCAGTTAAAATACTGCAGTCTTTGCTTTGGGCTTATCCGACAGCGGATAGCGATATTCCTAGCATGCTTCAGTGAACAAGAAAAAACCGCCATATCTGGCGGTTTTCTTATGCTTTATATGCTTTTACATAATATACTTCTTCATTAAAGTCTCCTTGCGTCACTTCGAATCCAGCCTTAGTCAATTTATCTGCAAGCAGATCCGCGCTGTGATCTCTGCTGTAGCCGAGAGCTACCATAATACCCTTTTCAATTGTAACTCTGTACATTTCCTGTGCTGCAAGCTCGGGGTCATCTGTATTATCCAACACAAATGCTGCAAGACCTCGTTGGAAGGATGCGTCGGGGAAATTCAGCCTGCCTAATCCGCTAGGCATCCGGTCGATATTCGCCAGCGTTTCCTCCTCTGCACGAAGGGCTAATTCTTCTAATAAAGTTTCGTCTTTCTCCAGGGCTGTGACGCGATCTTTTGTTTTATGTGCGATAGGAATAACCAGTTCCCCATTTCCAGCACCAAAGACTATCACTTTTTCTCCGCCTTCTATTTCCAACAGCCCCACCACTTCTGCTGCGGAAACTTCTGTTGTTTTATTCGCCATACAACTCTCTCCTTTTGAATCAATTAGTTCTGTATTGCCCTCCCAATGCGAAAGCTAAACGTATCTTCCCTATGCTCTCACGCATTAACATTTTCTATCCTGAATCTAAAAAGGACAGCTGATCCATTCAGCTGTCCTTTCAACTCGTATATTTGCCCGTTTGAATTTTGCGGTCAATAAAGTAACATAGATCTCCTATTTTCGGAAAGCGTTCAAATTCCATATTAGCAGGATTCTCTGCATCAACCAGCGGGATATCCCAATAACGCAGCAATTCATAATAACTTCTCAAAAATAGCTCGCGATTACCATTATATATTTCAGACAAATCAGAAGCTGTCGTTTTGAAAGCATATTCAGGAAGTACATTCTCCGTATGTTTATCTATATATTTAACGACAGTAAGATAGATTTCGTATTCGATGCCTTTCATTTTGGCGACCTGACATAAACATTTCTTAGTTTTAACTTGATCCATATCAATAATATCTGCCATATTGTTTCCTCCTCACCCGGACTGGAAACCTCAATTTACATTCAGTTTATCACAACACACAGCGTCTGTATGCCGATTTTCAGATAAATAGTCATACTATATTGAATTTTTGTAACTATTATTGTTGGTTTTATTTTCTAGCCAGCGGGTAGATATTTAGTACATCAAATTAGCTTAAAAAGGAGAATTCAACATGAAACCATATTTAAAAGAGTACACAAACGATGAAAAGCTGCAAGAAGACATTCAACTTTTAAGCACAAAAGGCGTAAACAAAGATAACATCTATGTATTGTCACATGATGATGACAGAACGAAACGTGTATCCAGTAAAGTGGATGCCAATACGATTGGATTATCCGAGATGGGAGCTAAAAGTGCTGTAGGCAGCATGTTCAGTAAACAAGGTGATGAACTACGTGCGAAATTGAAGGAAATCGGTTTTTCTCAGGAAGAAGCTGAGGATTTTGAAGAGGATCTCGATGAAGGGAAAATCTTCTTGATTGTCACAGAAACAGACAACGTCGAAGGCTTGCTAATCTAAATGGAAAGGCACTGTCCAATGAGACAGTGCCTTTTTTTATTTCTTTGGTAAGATAAGTTTCGGTTGAGCCAAAACCAAAATCAGAATAACAATAATGCTGGCTATAAAGCTTGGCAGCAAGTAGGAGCCATTATATATAAGCGAGTATGCCCAAACCGTTTGTCCAGGAGCAGCTGCAGATCCGAAAAAGACCATTCCTCCTACAAAATGCGCAGCGAACCGCCCGATACTGCCAATCAATGTTCCGATGATTAAGAACCCAATAAGCTTAGTTCGGTTATTTTCTTTTGCCGCTTTACGCGCTGGACCAGCTGTTACAGCTGCCAGTCCAACTAAAGTGAAGGCCAAAGGATAATCTAAAAAACCTTGGACAACATGTATTATATAAGGGCCGGTGACTAACTGCAGCAATCCTACAACTAACCCTGTTGTAAGTCCGCCTTTCCACCCCCAGCGAAATGCCATTAAGAATATCGGAACCATTTGCAAGGAGATACTGCCTCCCTGCGCCCATGCTTTGAATGAGAATAAGTCCAGTACGAATGCGAGTGCGGCAAATATTGCCACCTCTACTAAAAATAAAACCTTGCTTCTTGATTGCATATTTTTTCTCCCCTAATAAAAGAATGCAACAAAAAAACAATGCTGCAGAGGGATCTCTTCCGATGGCCCAAAGTGCATTGTTTCCCCATCAAAGAAGCTACATCCCTACGCGAGTGCTAACTCACAGGTTCGAAGGGTCTGGACATATGTCCATCTCAGCCAAAATGGCTCCCCCTGCAGGCTTATTTGTACCGTTTTGTTTTCTGTTGTCTATCCATTATATAGAAAATTGATAGCGCTAGCAAGAAATATTAATATTTCCACTAGATGAAATATTACCCAAGTGCTAATTTTAGCAATTTTATTACTTTTACTTCATCTAACGAAATTGTTTGAATTCGAGAAAAACTATGACGTATAATGGACAATGTTCTAAAAAAGGGAGGATTCAAAATGGATACACCAGCTACAATCCCACAAGGGAAGAAGCATCCAAAGGGATTGTATCTTCTCTTCTTCACAGAAATGTGGGAAAGATATAGCTACTATGGCATGCGTGCTGTACTGATGCTTTACTTAACTGCTGCAGCTATTAGCGGTGGATTAGGAATGAATACGCAACAAGCCGCAATAATTTATGGTTTGTACACAGGAATTATCTACTTCACACCAATTATCGGTGGTTACTTGACTGACAAGTATATCGGCCTGCGTACTGCTATCACTATTGGTGGCGTAACGATGGCGATCGGAGATTTCACAATATTCCTATTCAACAATCAGTGGGGATTATACATCGGTATGTTGTTCCTCATACTTGGTAACGGGTTCTTCAAACCGAATATCTCAACACATGTTGGTGAGTTGTATCACCCGATGGATAAACGTAAAGATGCTGCATTCACCATCTTCTACATGGGCATCAACATCGGTGCATTCTTCTCTCCTCTAATTGCAGGATTTCTTGCAGAGGATCTTTTCCATACGACTGATGCTGCCGGTATCGAACACTTTGGCTTCAAATGGGCCTTCTTGGCATCTTCCATTGGTATGGTCATCGGCCAATTGATCTTCAGCACTTTGGGTAAGAAATATTTAGGTGATATCGGAACAAAACCTGCGCGATCTAATATTTCTGCTGATGGCGTTCCAGCCAAAATGACTGCTGCTGACAAGAAACGTACAGGTGCAGTATTAATTTTAGCTGTATTCATCATTTTCTTCTGGGCTGGCTTCGAACAAGCAGGTACTTCCCTAACACTATATACGAGAGATTTTATTGATCGAAACATTGGCGGTTACACTATACCAGTTTCCTGGTTCCAATCAGTGAACCCACTGTTCATTGTCATCCTTGCACCAATCATTTCTGCTATTTGGCTGAAATTGAGTAAATCAAAACGCGGAGATTTTCGGACAACGACAAAAATGTCCATGGGTATGATTCTATTAGGATTAGGATTTATGATCTTAGTTCCAGCAGTACTATATACAGGCAGTGACGAAGGAGATATTGTTCATAGAGCTAATATTCTATTCATCGTCTTCACCTACCTGTTCCACACATTAGGTGAACTATGTTTATCACCTGTTGGTCTATCGATGGTAAGCCGAGTAGCACCAGTGAAAATTGCTTCTCTATTGATGGGTGTCTGGATGGCCGCAACTGGTATTGCCAGCCTTATCGCTGGACAGCTTGCTGCATTGACAGAATCACTCGGTTATGTAGAGATTTTCAGTATAATCGGTGCAGTCGCTATCGTAGTAGGTCTAATCCTGCTAGCTGTTTCCAAGAAACTGCAATCCATGCTGGATGCACGAGACTAAACCTAAAAGCACAGTTCCTTACGGGAGCTGTGTTTTTTATATGTATTCCTTCTCTTTCGCTATGTAGACTGCTTGTGAACGGTTCTGTGCTCCCAGCTTATCCAGAAGTTCCGAAAAATAGTTCCGGATGGTGCCTGGTGACAAAAACAGTTCAGCTGCTATTTGTTTTGTTGAGAAGCCTTTTTCCGCAAGAGAAAGGATTTTCATTTCTCGTTCACTTAGCGGGTTATCAACGCCTTGTACAAATTGATACGTTATCTCTGGACTAATTACCGTGCGTCCGTGATACACAATATCCCTCACTGCATGAGCCAGTTGCTCACTTGGCGTATCCTTTAGCAAATAACCCTCAACCTTCATTTTCATAGCTTCTTTAACATAAGCAGCCGTAGAAAAGGTAGTAAGCAGCAGCATCTTCTCTTTACGGCTGTTTTGCCGCATTTGCTTGACCACTTCCAAGCCATCATATTTAGGCATTTCAATATCGAGGATTAGTAAATCGAAAGTTTGCGTTTGAAGTGCTTGCAATACTTCCTCACCATTGGCAGCTTGTTTGATGACAACGAAATCTTCTTCAAGATCGAGCATCGCCGCCATGGCACCTCGAAGCATATTCTGATCATCCGCCAACAGCAAACGAATCATTACTATTTCCTCCTTCGGTTTGCATAGGAACTTTTACTATCAAGTGCAAGCCGCCATTTATCCGCTTATGAAAATGGGCTTCCCCCTTCATTAGACTGACTCTTTTTCTAATTCCATCTAAGCCGTTTCCGTCTTGTGACAGCATATTATCATAGCCGCCATTGTCCTCCACCTGTAAATGCAGATAGTTATTAGATTGTATAACTCGGATTTTACAAACGGTAGCGTTACTATGACGAATGACATTTGTGACAGCTTCTTTGAGTATATAGGCAATCATTGTTTCCTTTGAACTGTCTTCTATCGAAGAAATTTGCTGTTCTAATTCAGGAGCAATACCAGCTTCTTTTAATCTAAGCTGCGCTGCTTCCACTTCCTCCTGCAAAGATACAAAACGCAAATCGCTCACGATTTCCCGCATTTCTTGAAGCAGGGATCGAGATAACTGCTGGATATCATCTAATTCCTGTTCTGCCCGCTCTTGATTCTTGTATAAAAGCTTCTTCGATATATCACTTTTCACTGAGATCGTTGATAACGTCTGTCCTACTGTATCATGCAGATCACGTGCAATTCTGTCCCGTTCTCGCTCTTTTATTAATTCCTCCACTTGCTTTTTTGTGTCAGCAAGCTCCTCATTTACTGCCTCCCATTTGCGGTACCACTTTTCTTGTACTTTCCAAACTGCTGGTGTAATGAGACTGATCAGGATACCGGGAGAAATATATCCCCATGTCCAATCATGAATCCCATATATATCCGTAAGCAGCATGATGCCTGTAACAGCATTAACAATTAAATAACCAGTCCAGAACTTAGCTGGACTTTTCACTGCATAAAGCATATTAATCGCATATAAGAGCAAATAGAAAAAATCCTGTTCGATAAAAAAAATTAAATATGCTACTAGTATGGTTAAGACAATTGCTGAAGAAAAAGTCCGTTCTGGCCTCCAATAAATTTCCCTATAACAGAAAAAGATGACAACCATTACTAAGAGAGGGATCCAGAATCGAAAACCTTGCTCTCCAATCAAATACAGTAAAGTGAAGTAGTAATAGGCAAGCCAAAGATGAGGTATATAGCCATCTTCTTCCGGAAACAGGCGGAATTTCTTCACGTAGTCAGCTCCTTTGCCTATACTGTAAAATCATTGCACCTATAAATAATACCAAAAAATAACAGGTAAGAATTATAATATTGAAAATTTCAATACCCTCTCCTGAGGCTATAGTCCAAGCACCCCGTGCAAACAAGTATGATGGCAGCCATTCACCAATCATTTGCACCCAGTTCGGAAATGTTTGCAGCGGCATCCAGAGACCTCCTAAAATAGCTAGTCCTAACACTACTATATTGGCGGTCACAGATGCAGTCTCAACCTTTCTAGACTGAGCAATCAAGATTCCGATTGTTAGAAATAGAATCGATCCAGCAAGCAGCCATAAACTAGTCATTATCCATTCTTCCAAGGGGCGATCAAATTGTTTCCATGCATTTACAACAAGGAAAAACAAAGAAACAATGAGTGTGTTCAGCAAAAGCTGCGTGATAATACGAGAAATGAAATACTGTGATGGCGTAAGAGGGTGGGTAAACAAATAGTCCATCCAAGTTTGCATGCGATCATACATTATTTGAATACCAAATGTTTGCACAGAAGTTACTACTAAACTGTAACAGGTCATGGAAATGAGAAAATAATAATCAAATTCAATTCCGTCGACAGCCGCACCTCTATTAATGTAAGTAAATAGGATATAAAAAATGAAAGGCATTAGTAAAGAGAAACATAGAAAGTATCTATCTTTTATCATTCTTTGGAGTTCCATCCCCACTGTTACAACAATAGATTTCATGTGCCAACTTCCTCTCTTTCCAGTCCCTCAACATACTGCTCAAGAGTATCACCTTTTATCTCAAGCTGCGTAAATTTGATATTATGCTGGATTAGCAACTGCAGTTCTTTATCCGCGTCTTCCGTCAGCTTTTGGTATAAGCCTTCCTGCTGTGTATATCCCATAGAGAGTAAAAAACCTTTATACTTGAAATCGGTTCGGAAGCTTATTGACTTTCTATCCAGCATTATATCCTCAATTGGACGGTCGACTTTTATAACTCCATCCTCCAGATATAATAATCGATCGGCAAGCTCTTCTGCTTCTAACAGAATATGTGTCGTTACTAAAACACTGATTCCTTCTGCACGTACGTCTAACAACCGCTTGCGAAATTGCCGTTTAGCTTCCAAATCCATACCGGCTGTTGGTTCATCCATGATTAGCAGCTTTGGCTTAACTGCAACAGCAAGCTGGAATAATAGACGTTTCATCTGACCGGTACTTAAATTCCCTGTCAGTACCTTTTTTTTCGGTTCCAGTCCTGCATCCTGTAAAACTGTAAGGACCTGTACTCTTTTGCCATGCAAAGAAAGCACATACGAAGCGAACTGATAGACTGTTAAATTTCCAATCATAGAAGGTGCTTGTGGTACATACCCAATATGAGGCTTTTTGCCTTTCCATTCCATACTTCCTCGATCTTGTTTCAGCATTTGTAAAACTATTTTTAGCAAAGTAGACTTACCCGCCCCATTCGCACCTAGCAGGAGAATGCTCTCACCCTCAGCTATTTGGAAAGTAATATCTCTCAGCACCTGCTGTCCTTTAAATGATTTGCTAACGTGATTTATCCTTAGCATAACCCCACCTCCTGCTATCAGAATAACAAGATAGATTACAAGGAGTAAGGAAGTAATGTCATGAAAAAGAATGACAATTGTCATAAAAAAAGACCACTCTATTGAGTGGTCTCCCTTAATTATTCTGCAGTCAATCTCAAGAATTCCTCGATGTCCTGCTTGCAAACTTCGATAGCTTTAAGCCAGAATGCCTTATCGGTCAAATCCTCCTGTAAATGCTTCATCGCTAAGTCCTCAACCGTCATGCGGCCAGTATCCTCAAGTAAAGCATTATAGGAACGTTCAAAGTCTTCCGGATTTTCTGCTGCTTTTGCGTAAATACCTGTGCTGAACAAATATCCGAATGTATACGGGAAATTATAGAACGGTACATCAGTTGCGTAGAAATGCAGCTTGGACGCCCAAAATGTCGGATCGTACTCATCTAGCTGGTCATTATATGCTTCTTTCTGAGCATCGACCATCAACTCACGCAAGCGTGCAGCAGATACGAGTCCATTTTTGCGTTCTTCATAGAATCTTGTCTCGAACAAGAATCTCGCATGGATATTCATGAAGAAAGCAATGCTACGTTGGATTTTTTCCTCGATCAACGCGATTTTCTCATCCTTCGTCGCAGCTTCTCTGACTGCAGCATCGGAGACTATTAATTCTGCCAATGTGGAAGCTGTTTCCGCTACGTTCATAGCATATTGCTGATTCAGCTGCTCTACATCATTCATTGCGTAGCTATGATACGCATGACCTAATTCATGCGCAAGCGTTGACACATTTGAAGCTGTTCCACTGAAAGTCATGAAAATACGACTTTCTTTCTTTTCTGGAAAACTGGTACAAAAGCCGCCAGGGCGTTTGCTATTACGATCTTCCGCTTCAATCCATCGCTTTTCAAATGCTTGCTGTGAGAAATCAGCCATTTGGCTACTGTATGTCCGGAAATTCTTCACAATGAAGTCAGCAGCTTCGTCGTATGATACATGTTTTGTCGCAGAGGAGAGCGGCGCATCGATATCATACCAGCTCAATTTTTCCAGACCAAGGATCTCCGCTTTTCGCTGCAGGTATTTTACGAATGAATCCTTCTCATCCGAAATAGCTCCCCACATAGCATCCAGCGTCTCTTGGGACATACGGTTATAAGCCAGCGGCTCTTTCAGCACACTGTCCCATTTACGATGCTTGTATGTCTGAAGACGGAATCCAGCTAGATGATTAATTGTTTCTGCAAAAAAATCTTCTTTTTCTGTCCAAGCCTCTTGCATTCTAGCAAACACATGCTGCCTTACCTTGCGATCAGGTGCATCTAATTTGTTGGCAGCTTGACCAACAGAATAGGATTTCTCCTCCCCATCGATTTTCAACGGTACCTGGATGCTGCCGACAATCGTATCATACATGCCTCCCCAACCGTGGTAGCCATCAATCGCCAAATCATTCAGCAATACTTCTTGTTTCGGTGAAAGCTTCTCAGCAGCCTCTTTTTTGCGTTCATCAAGAACGAATGCATAATTGATCAATTCCGGCTGCTCCAGCAACTGCTCCCATGTCTGCTGCGGCACTTGTGTGATGACTTGATCCACACCCGTAAGCGTTCCGCTGTAAGCAGCCATGAGTTCATCTTTCTTCCCAGACCATTGCTTTGCTTTTTTGTCTGTAACATCCTGTGCTACCAGACACTCAACGAATGCAACAACCTCGAATACATGTTTAGCAGATGTTTCCCACTTCTCAACGATACGTACCAAGCCAGAAGTATCTTCAGCTTGATCAGGTACTTGAAAATCTTCTAGAGCCTGTTTCCAATCATTTAAAGCTTGATCTGCTTTCTCAGCGAATTCCGCAAGTGCAGAAGAGTCACTGCCACCAGGGAAAATTGCATCCAGATCCCATGTTTGTCCGTACTTATTTGTCATATGTATACCTCCTTGAAACTACCTTTCTATTATACGCTTTGGTATATTAACTGAAAAGTTTTAGTGTTCGATATTTTTCAGCAATACTCTCAAAAGGAAAAGGCCATAGCACCTTAGCTATGGCCTTTCACTGTTATACAAAACGTGTACCATTCAGATTACGAGTTTCCACTGAGGCGGATGTGATATTTGCTACTGGGACCACGTTTACACTTATTGTATAGGTAGCGGTTCCAGTGGTTGGAACCACGTCTACAAATGTGTTCGATACAAGAATTCGCTGCGTCCCTGCTCCTTGACCAGTTCTGGTAATTATAACCTGTTCAAGAATAGTTGCACCTCTTCGCAATGTAGTTGTGATAGAGACTGACCAGTTGGCAGTTGTCACAACAGAAATCTGTGCAATTGAATCCAGTTTTTCGTTGTTACCTGCCACTACTGTTGGTGTAATTGTATTTATTGTTGTATCTGTACTAAGGGGTAAAGGAAGAGTTGCCGTCACTTGGTTTGCCGCAAGAGCGCTAACAGAAGGCAAAGCGCTACCTGTATTTCCAGTTGCTCCGGTGATTCCCGTTGATCCTGTTAAACCAGTCGGTCCTGTGATTCCGGCTGCTCCAGTTGGACCGGTGATTCCCGCTACTCCGGTTGGTCCCGTGATTCCGGCTGCTCCGGTTGGACCGGTGATTCCGGCTGCTCCGGTTGGACCGGTGATTCCCGCTACTCCGGTTGGTCCCGTGATTCCGGCTGCTCCGGTTGGGCCTGTAATTCCGGCTGCTCCGGTTGGACCGGTTGCTCCTGCTGCTCCAGTCGGGCCCGTGATTCCGGCTGCTCCGGTCGGGCCCGTTAATCC
>NZ_NPBJ01000002.1 GCF_002272075.1 Terribacillus saccharophilus | reverse complement strand
TGTTGCTCCTGTGATGCCCGTTGAGCCGGTTGCACCTGTTACTCCAGTTATTCCGGTCGCTCCGGTTGGTCCTGTTGCTCCAGTGATGCCGGTCGGCCCTGTTGGTCCTGTTGGTACTCCTCCTTCAGCTACTACACTCACATCATCGACTAAAACGTCAGCTGCAGCAGGGGCCGGCAGTGTATTAATTAACAAATATATTTGCGTTGTGCCTGGAGGGGCAATTTCAGTGGTTGCTGTTACTGTCGCCCAATTGCCTTGTCCAGCAAAAGGAATATTTTCTGCCGAGACAGCCTGAAATAGCCCCGTTCCAGTAGTCTGAAAAGCCTCATTCAAAAAGATTATCTGAATCTGTACTGACGGTGCGGCCAATTCACTGTCCTTAGCTAGATATAGTGATAAAGAGTAACTGTTTCCCGGGATGGCCGGTATAGCATATTGTGCTAGATAAGCAACGTTCTGTCCTCCATCAAGCTCTGCAGCAAAGTTCCCACTATGGACAAATTGCTGCGTGATTGATGCAAAGGACGAGACCCAAGGTACCAGACTGCCAGATTCGAATCCTCCGTTTTCTACGATGTTCTGGTTGGGCATCGAATTCTTCTGCCTCCTTCAAATAATTTACGCATTCCTTTTCATAATTTCTCTCCTATAACTATTCAAAAGAAATGCTTCGTGGACCCTTGTTTGACCTATATTCCTATAAGTTTTCCATTTATGTACAAGTCGTCTTATTTACAAAAACAAGGGCTATAAAAAAGTTTTTTGCCAGATTTTCTAACAATCATGCCCTGCGCTAAAGTATTGGTAGCGCTTACAAGTTATTTGAATGGTTTAAAGAATCTGAAAATTTATCCAATAAGCTGTTGACCTAGCTTGTGTTAGGCGTTATGATAACTGACAATCAATCAAATAAATGAATTTTCAAATTATTCAATTCTTACTCATCATGTAAAGAGAAAGAGAACTTTTGCAACTGGGAGGTGTTTTGATCCAATGCGTAGTGACATGATCAAAACAGGGATTGACCGCGCTCCGCACCGCAGCTTGCTGCATGCGACCGGTGTAAAAACGTCTGACTTAGGAAAACCATTCATCGGTGTATGTAACTCCTACATCGATATCATTCCAGGACACATGCATTTAAACAAATTCGCTGAAGTAGTAAAAGACGCAATCCGCCAAGCAGGCGGTATCCCATTCGAATTCAATACAATTGGTGTTGATGATGGTATCGCAATGGGTCATATCGGCATGCGTTACAGCTTGCCAAGCAGGGAGATTATTGCGGATAGCGCAGAGACTGTCATACAGGCGCATTGGTTCGACGGCGTCTTCTATATACCAAATTGTGATAAGATCACACCGGGTATGCTGATGGCATCAGCAAGGACGAATGTCCCTTCTGTCTTTGTTTCCGGAGGTCCAATGGAAGCTGGAGTAAGTCCAGATGGGAAACCACTTAACCTAGTATCCATGTTCGAAGGTGTAGGCGCAGTTCAAAACGGTACAATGACCGAACAGGAATTAGCGACAATCGAGACGCTTGCTTGTCCGACTTGCGGATCCTGTTCCGGTATGTTCACGGCAAACTCTATGAATAGCCTAATGGAGATGCTCGGTATGACCGTTCCTGGAAATGGAACACTGCTCGCTACATCCGACGAACGGCATGAGTTGATTTATGAAGCCGCCAGACATCTAATCCGGCTTGTAAAAGAGGATATTCGTCCACGAGACATTATGACAAAGGAAACATTCGATAATGCATTCGCTTTAGATATGGCTATGGGAGGATCAACCAATACAGTACTCCATACTATTGCTATCGCCCATGAAGCTGGCATTGATTACGATTTGGCTGATATCAATAAGATTGCAGAGAAGGTTCCTTACCTCTCTAAAATCAGCCCGGCATCGGATTATTCGATGCATGACGTTCACCTTGCTGGTGGTGTCAGCGCCATTATCAATGAGTTGTGTAAGATTGATGGTCTCCTTCATAAGGAACGCATCACCATAACAGGTAAAACCATCGCAGAGAATGTAGAAGATTACGAGATTTTGAATAAAGAAGTCATCCGTCCATTGGATAATCCATACAGCCCAGTTGGCGGTCTCAGTATACTGTACGGCAACCTGGCGCCCGATGGCAGTGTAATCAAAGTTGGAGCTGTCGATCCTTCCATAAAGAAATTCCTCGGTGAAGCGATTGTCTTCGATTCACAGGATGAGGCTCAGGAAGGAATCACAAATGGAACTGTGCAGGCAGGACATGTCGTTGTCATTCGTTACGAAGGTCCAAAAGGCGGACCTGGGATGCCAGAGATGCTCTCCCCTACTTCCGCTATTGCGGGACGCGGGTTAGCTAAAGAGGTCGCTTTGATCACAGATGGTCGCTTCTCTGGTGCAACCCGCGGCATTTCTGCCGGACATATTTCTCCAGAGGCTGCAGAAGGCGGACCGATAGCATTTGTTGAAAACGGTGATCCAATTTTGATTGATCTGGAAACACGCAGCATAGAATTGCTTGTGGATGAACATGTTCTGGATACACGCCGACAGAATTGGAAACAGCCTGAACCTAAAATCAAAACAGGTTATTTAGCAAAATACGCAAAGCTTGTAACCTCAGCCAATACTGGCGGAGTGATGAAAATATAACCAAAACGAAGACGGGACCATAGAGACGGAAGCATTATATTTACAGAGAGTCAGGGACGCTGGAAGCCTGGCAATATAATCCGTCATCTCTCTTCCCTGAGCGCGAAGCTGAATTACAGTAGGCTGAGCCAGGTGTACGGCACCTGTTACCAAAACGGAGCTGGTATTTTCAGCTCCACAAGGCAGTTTACCGTAAGGAAGCTGTGAACTTGGGTGGTACCGAGAAAAGCAAAGTCTTTTTTCCCCATTTCTTGCTAGATTGCTTGAATGGAGAAAAAAGGCTTTTTTTATATAACAAAATCTATTGGAGGGATATAACCATGAAGGTGAAGGCACAAGCCGTACAAGAAAGAAAGCCCGCTGCCGAAGTTCCGAAGACAGGTGCTGATTTATTCGTAGAAGCGCTGCAAGCAGCAGGTGTCGATACAATTTTCGGCTATCCGGGAGGAGCCGTACTTCCGATTTACGATGCCCTATACAGAGCAGAACCTCGATTCCAGCACATCTTGACACGACATGAACAAGGAGCCATACACGCTGCTGAAGGATATGCTCGTGTTTCCGGAAAACCAGGGGTTGTGATTGCAACATCAGGACCTGGTGCAACAAACCTTATCACCGGAATTGCCGATGCCATGATGGACTCCCTGCCGCTTGTTGTATTCACTGGCCAAGTAGGAAGAAGTGTTATCGGAACAGATGCTTTTCAGGAATCAGATGTGATGGGAATCACTACTCCGATTACGAAGCACAACTATCAAGTTCAAAAGCAGGAAGATATGCCGCGCATTATTAAAGAAGCGTTTTATATCGCAACAACTGGCCGTCCAGGACCTGTGGTAATCGACATCCCTAAGGACATTTCGGGAGAAGTTTACCAAACAGCGGCTGCTGAGGAACCGATTCACCTTCCAGGTTATCAGCCGACTATGAAGCCAAATAACAATCAGATCAAAAAGCTGATCCATGCGATTTCGACGGCCAAACGCCCAATTTTACTAACAGGTGCAGGTATTCTGCATGCAAAAGCATCTGAAGAAGTCCAGGCATTCGCAAAGCGTTTTCAGCTTCCTGTCGCCTCCACACTGCTTGGACTTGGAGCATTCCCTGCCAGTGAACCGCAATTTCTCGGCATGGCAGGTATGCATGGAACATATGCAGCCAACCGCGGCCTATATGAATGCGATTTACTGATCAACGTCGGAGCTCGATTCGATGATAGACTTACTGGAAATTTGGAGCACTTCGCGCCACAAGCAACAATCGCACATATTGATATCGATCCCGCTGAAATCGGTAAGATCATTCCTACTAGTATTCCAGTTGTGGCAGATGCAAAAGCTGCACTGAAACAACTGCTAACAGTAGAAGCAGAACTGCCAGATACCGAATCCTGGCGAAATCATCTGCAGGATTACAAGGAAGAATATCCGCTTTGGTATAACAATCCAGCTCAGGATCTTATCCCGCAATGGGTTATGAAGGCAGTACACAAAGCAACCGAAGGTAATGCCATTATTACAACTGATGTCGGACAGCATCAGATGTGGACAGCACAATATTATGGCTTTGACCGGCCGAATCGTTGGGTTACATCTGGCGGGCTCGGCACAATGGGATTTGGTTTTCCAGCGGCCATCGGAGCTCAGCTGGCAAGTCCAGACAGTAGGGTTATCAGTGTAGTCGGAGATGGCGGTTTTCAAATGACGATGCAGGAGCTTTCCGTCCTGCAGGAGCGAAAGCTGCCAGTTAAGGTATTGATTGTCAACAACCAAAGTCTTGGCATGGTAAGACAATGGCAGGAATTCTTTTATCAGGAACGATATTCCGAATCACTGCTCGATATCCAGCCAGACTTCGTCAAGTTGGCAGATAGCTACGACATTAAAGGTGTACGCCTGGAAACACAGGAGCAGCTAGTAGCAGAGCTACCTTCCCTACTTCAATCCGACGAACCTGTTGTTATTGATTGCCGTGTGTTGCGTCAGGAGAATGTATTCCCGATGATCGCACCTGGAAAAGGGCTGCACGAAATGATTGGAGTGAGTCGATGAAACGTATCATTACGGCAACCGTTCAAAATCGGAGCGGTGTGCTGAACCGAATAACCGGTCTGATGCAGAAAAGACAATTCAATATCGATAGTATTTCGGTCGGCAAAACCGAGGTGGAGCAAATCAGCCGAATGACTTTCGTCGTTGAAGTGGAAGACATGCAGAAGCTGGAACAGCTCACAAAACAGCTTCATAAGCAGATTGATGTACTGAAAGTCGCTGATATTACCGATCACGCTATAGTCGCTAGGGAACTGGCACTCGTAAAAGTTGTCTGCCCCCCTGCCAGCCGGAATGAGCTGCAAAGTATCATTGCTCCTTTCCGAGCCAGTGCAGTTGATATCAGCAAAGACAGCATGATTGTTCAAGTAACTGGTGATTCGGATAAAATCGAGGCCTTCCTCGAGCTGGTCCGGCCTTATGGAATCAAGGAATTGACTAGAACTGGTGTAACGGCCTTCCTACGTGGGCATCAGCCGCAAGCTGCGGATGGAAACACGTATTCACTTATAACCAATTAAAAATGGAGAGGAATGACTGAACAATGGCAAAAGTTATCTATCACAATGACATTCAAGAAGAGGTATTGAAAGGTAAAAAAATCGCAGTTATCGGTTATGGCTCTCAAGGCCATGCTCACGCGCAAAACCTGAAAGAAAGCGGATTTGATGTTGTTGTCGGAGTAAGGCAAGGTAAATCGTGGGATCAAGCAATCGAAGATGGCCATGATGTGCGTTCTGCTTTTGAAGCAGCTCAAGCAGCGGATATCATCATGATGCTCGTTCCAGATGAACTACAGCCTGCTGTATATAAAGAGAGCATTGAGAAGAACCTGGAAACAGGAAATGCCCTTGTTTTTGCACATGGTTTCAACGTTCATTTCAACCAAATCTCTCCTCCATCTAATGTGGATGTATTCCTTGTAGCACCAAAAGGTCCTGGTCATCTTGTTCGCCGTACCTTTACAGAAGGAGCTGGTGTACCTGCCCTATTCGGTATCTATCAGGATGTGAGCGGAACAGCAAAAGAAGTTGCGCTGGCATACGCCAAAGGTATCGGAGCAGGTCGTGCAGGCATCTTGGAAACAACATTCCAGGAAGAAACAGAGACTGATTTGTTCGGTGAGCAGGCAGTCCTTTGCGGCGGACTAACGAGCCTTGTCAAGGCGGGCTTCGAAACATTGACAGAAGCAGGTTACCAGCCGGAAGTTGCTTACTTTGAATGTATGCATGAATTGAAATTGATTGTTGACCTTATGTATGAGGATGGTCTCGAGGGCATGCGTTACAGTATCTCTGATACAGCTCAATGGGGCGATTTCGTTTCCGGTCCGCGAGTTGTTAATGACGAAACGAAGGCTCGCATGAAAGAAGTATTGGAAGATATCCAAAACGGTGCTTTCGCGAAAGGCTGGATCTTGGAAAACCAAGCGAACCGTCCGCAATTCAATGCAATCAATGCAAAAGAAACAAACCATCAGATCGAAACAGTCGGCCGCGAGCTCCGCGAATTGATGCCATTCGTCAAACAAGGCAAGAAAAATCAATCCGCTGAGGAAGTGATCGTCCATGGCTCAAATAAAATTTTTTGATACAACACTGCGCGACGGCGAACAGACACCAGGAGTCAATCTAAACAAACCGGAAAAGCTTGAAATCGCCCGTCAGCTGGAGCGCCTCGGAATGGATGTATTGGAAGCGGGCTTCCCCGCTTCTTCCGAGGGTGATTTCCTCGCTGTTCAAGAAATTGCCCGAACCATTAAGACAACTGCTGTCACAGCCTTAGCCCGGGCTAAACAAAGCGATATCGATACCGCTTGGGAAGCATTGAAGGATGCAGAGCATCCGAGAATCCACGTCTTCTTGGCTACCTCCCCTATTCATATGGAATATAAGCTGAAAAAGACGCCGGAGGAAGTACTTCAAACTGCTGTCGAGATGGTCACTTATGCAAAGGAACGGTTCCCAATCGTCCAATTTTCTGCAGAAGATGCTTCCAGATCTGAGCTTCCCTTCCTTGCCCAAGTCGTTGAAGCTGTCATAGATGCTGGTGCGACAGTTGTAAACTTGCCTGATACTGTTGGTTATGCAACACCCGCCGAGTACGGCAGAATGTTTGCCTATATGAAAGAACACGTTCCGAATATCGAGAAAGCTGATCTATCAGCACACTGTCATGATGATTTGGGAATGGCCGTTGCTAACAGCATTGCCGCAATTGAAAATGGCGCAACCCAAATTGAGGGTACGGTGAACGGCATTGGAGAACGGGCCGGGAATGCAGCACTTGAGGAAATTGCTGTCGCCCTTCATATCCGGAAAGATACGTACCAGCACTCCTCTCGCATGGTTCTGCATGAAATTAAGCGGACCAGCAGCTTGATCAGCAAATTGACTGGTATGACTGTCCCAGGCAACAAAGCAATCGTTGGCGATAATGCTTTCGCCCATGAATCTGGCATCCACCAGGACGGGATGCTAAAGCATGCGGAAACCTATGAAATCATCACGCCGGCACTAGTCGGTATGAATGCTACCAATCTAGTACTCGGAAAGCATTCCGGCCGGCATGCTTTCAATACTAGGGTTGCAGAACTTGGTTTTGGTCTTTCTGAAACACAACTGCAGGAAGCATTCGAACGCTTCAAGCGCCTGACAGACAAAAAGAAAGAAATCACCGATGATGATCTCTTTACCATAGCACTAGATGTCCAGACAAAACACGACCCAGTGAAAACGTATGAAGTAAAAGCTCTTCAAGTAACCATGGGTCCACAAAATCTGCCGACTGCAACAATTGCCCTGCAGACACCAGATCATGGTATCAAGGAAACCGCTCGGACCGGACACGGAACAGTCGAAGCTATCTACAATACATTGGCTGCTTTAATTGATGAACAAGTAACACTCACCGACTACCGCATTCATTCTGTCGGTAAAGGTGAAGACGCTCTCGCTGAAGTGCATGTGCAGCTCCAAGTCGACGGCGATCCCTTCACTGGCCGAGGCACAGCGAATGATGTACTGAAAGCCTCGAGCCATGCTTTTGTTAACGGCGTGAACCGCGCTTTGCGTGCTGCAACAATGAAAAAGGTTCAAGCATTAATCTAAACCTGACCTGGAGAGTGTTAACTATGCAAAAAAATATCGTACTGCTTCCGGGAGATGGAATCGGTCCTGCTGTGACAGAAGCCGCTGCTTCTGTCCTGCAGCAAGTGGCCGACATCTTTTCCCACAACTTCATCTTCACGAGTAAGATGGTTGGCGGTGCTGCCATTGATACATTAGGGGAACCACTGCCAGCAGACACCCTTCAAGCTTGTAAGGATACAGATGCTATTTTACTTGGTGCTGTAGGAGGACCAAAATGGGATCAGCAGCCTCCTCAACTGCGGCCGGAAAAAGGACTGCTCCAGCTGCGCAAGGGCCTAGGCCTATTTGCTAACTTGCGTCCGGTAAAAACCTTCCCTTCTCTGCTTGCTAGTTCTCCGCTCAAGCAGGAAATTGTAGCAGGAAGCGATCTACTGATCGTAAGGGAGTTGACCGGCGGGCTTTACTTTGGCCTTCCAAGTGAACGTCGAGATAATGGTCAAACCGTTGTCGACACCTTGCACTATGAAAAAAGCGAAATCGAACGGATTGTCGAGACAGGTTTCCAGAGTGCTATGCTCCGGGATAAACGTTTAGCTTCCGTCGATAAAGCAAATGTACTCGAATCCAGCAAGCTATGGCGTGAAATCGTCGATGAAAAAAGCAAGGACTACCCAGAAGTTTCGGTTGAGCATATGCTCGTAGATTCTACAGCAATGAAACTCATTACGAACCCAACCTACTTCGATGTCATTGTCACCGAAAACCTATTCGGAGATATCCTGAGCGATGAAGCATCCGTGCTTACCGGGTCACTCGGCCTCCTCCCTTCTGCCAGCTTGCGTGAGGATCAGCTCGGTTTGTATGAGCCAGTCCATGGCTCCGCTCCGGATATAGCCGGCAAGGATATTGCCAATCCGCTTGGAGCTATTCTTTCAGCCGCGATGCTGCTTCGTTATTCCTTTGAAATGGAAAGAGAAGCCATTGCTGTGGAAGCAGCTGTTGACGATGTGCTGCAAAGCGGTTACGGAACACAAGATATGCAAGTAAATCCTGAAAGAATCGTCGGTACCCAAGAAATGACCTCCCTCGTCATCGAGCAGCTGACGGCAGCAAAAGTGAGTTCTTAAGAAAGGACCTGAGAACAATGAAGCAACCTAAGACAATTATCGAAAAGATATGGGAAAAACATACTGTTGTACAGGAGGCGGATAAGCCGGATCTCTTGTATATCGACTTGCACCTTGTGCATGAGGTGACATCTCCGCAGGCCTTTGAAGGGCTGCGTCTGGCAGGTCGGAAAGTACGGCAGCCGGAACGCACATATGCAACTGTCGATCACAACGTACCGACGATCCATCGTCCGATCATTCGTGATGAGGTCGCGCGAAAACAAATGGAAACACTCCGGTCCAATTGCGCTGAATTCGGTATCCGCCTAGCCGATATCGACCATCCGGATCAAGGTATCGTGCATGTCATCGGCCCGCAGCTCGGACTTACGCAGCCCGGCAAAACAATTGTATGCGGCGACAGCCACACCTCTACCCATGGAGCATTCGGAGCTTTAGCATTCGGTATCGGTACGAGCGAAGTGGAACATGTTCTTGCTACACAGACACTTTGGCAAAACAAACCAAAAACACTGAACGTGCATATTGAAGGTTCCTTAGGAACTGGCGTGACAGCGAAAGACTTGATCTTGGCAATAATCGGGAAATTCGGCGTCAAATTTGGAACCGGCTATGTGCTCGAGTATACCGGCGAAGCCATCCGCGATTTATCCATGGAGGAACGAATGACCGTGTGTAACATGTCTATTGAAGCAGGTGCTAGAGCTGGCTTGATCAGCCCGGATGAGACGACGTTCGAATACTTGCGCGGCAGAAGATATGCGCCGGAAGGTTCTGATTTCGAAGCAGCTGTCTCCGAGTGGAAGAACCTTGCTACAGATGACGGAGCTGTCTATGACCACACCGTTTATTTAGATGCATCAGAGATCGAACCGCAAGTTACTTGGGGGACGAATCCTGGTATGTGTCTACCTATATCTGCAAGTGTCCCGGACCCAGCGCTTATTGAGGATAAGGACGAAAGAGCTTCTGTTGAGCAAGCACTTGCCTATATGGGTTTGGAGGCGAACCAACAGCTGACTTCCATTGAAATCCAGCATGTTTTCATCGGATCCTGTACGAACTCACGGATTACAGATTTGCGTAAGGCAGCAAGTGTCATTCAGGGAAGGAAGGTCCACCCTTCTGTCCGTGCCATGGTCGTACCAGGCTCGTTCACTGTCAAGATGCAAGCTGAACAAGAAGGTTTGGATCAGATTTTCCAAGATGCAGGATTTGAGTGGCGAGATGCAGGCTGTAGTATGTGTCTGGCAATGAATGAAGACGTCGTGCCAGCTGGCGAACGCTGTGCTTCTACCTCGAATCGTAATTTCGAGGGGCGTCAAGGTACTGGAGCCCGTACCCATTTAGCCAGTCCGGAAATGGCCGCGGCAGCAGCAATCGAAGGCCGCTTTGTCGATATCCGACAGGCAGTTGCACCAACTGTGTAAGGAGGAAAGAAAATGGAACCTATCAAAACACATAATGGACTTGTTTATCCATTGCCCAAACGCAATGTCGACACAGACCAGATCATACCAAAACAATTTTTGAAGCGTATTGAACGGGCAGGTTTCGGGCAATTTCTCTTTTATAACTGGCGTTTCGATGAAAATGACAAGCCACGCGCAGACTTTACCTTGAATCAGCCGAAATATGAAGGTGTTTCCGTCTTGATCAGCGGTGACAATTTCGGCTGCGGTTCATCTCGCGAACATGCCCCTTGGGCCCTCTTAGACTATGGTTTCAAGGTGATTATTGCACCTAGTTTTGCGGATATTTTCTATAATAATACGACAAAGAATGGGATTCTATCTATCAAACTTTCCGAGGAGCAAATAGACTACTTGCTCAATCAGGCAGAAAAGAATTCTTATACACTAACAATAGATCTGGAAAATCAGAAAGTATATGATAAGCTAGGTTTTGAGGCAGCCTTTGACATTCCTGCCTATAATAAACATATGCTTTTAAATGGACTAGACGAGATTGGCATAACCTTAAGTTATGCTGATCGTATAACACAATTTGAACAGACACATTAAAGGAGTGTGAAGGCATTGGGGATTGCTTAAGTCAGAAAAAGATAGAAGCAGCTACAGCTTATTTGAAGGGTTTGGTACATCATACGCCGATTAGGACGTCCACTTCACTGGACAAATTGGTGGGCAGGAACGTATATCTGAAGATGGAGAACCAGCAAAAAACCGGTGCCTTCAAAGCACGCGGAGCCAGCTTTAAAATTGGCAGCATGAACGAAGAGGATGCGAAGCGCGGTGTTATTGCTGCGTCTGCCGGCAACCATGCCCAAGGTGTCGCTCTTGCAGCAGCCAAACGCGGCATTCCCGCTAAGATCTACATGCCGATTCATACGCCGAAGCCGAAAGTAGAAGCAACTAAAAGTTATGGCGCAACGGTTGAGTTAGCAGGCGAAACGTTCCAGGAGGCGCTATTTGCTGCCCAAAAAGAGCAGCAACACTCTGGTGGTACTTTTATCCATCCGTTCGATGACATAGATATCATCGCCGGACAGGGCACTATTGCCGTAGAAATGCTGGCAGATCAACCAGAGCTCGACACGCTCATCGTTCCGATCGGAGGCGGCGGTCTGATTAGCGGTATCGCTTTTGCCGCCAAGCAAATCAAGCCTTCGATTCGAGTCATCGGTGTGCAAACGGAAGCAGTGTGTGCTACCTATCATGCGTTCCACAAACATTTGATACCATCCCTTGCTTGTACGACAATTGCCGAAGGTATTGCAGTCAATGAGCCAGGTAAAGTGACATTGCCACTTATACAGCAATATGTGGATGATATCGTCACTGTTTCAGAGCGTGATATAGCTGCCAGTGTCCTGCAGTTGCTTGAAAGGCACAAGACACTCGCAGAAGGTGCAGGCGCTGCTGGCTTTGCAGCACTGATGCGCCATCATCAGAGTATTCGTTCCGATCATTGCGGCATCGTCATCAGCGGTGGGAACTTCGATCTTCAGAAGCTGTCTGAGCTGCATGCACTAACTATGCATCTCCCCGCCAACAGCATGGCATAAGAAAGAGCAGGAAGCTTTTGCTTCCTGCTCTATTTTTCCTTTTCCGGCTTCAGTCTGCCTGCTTGCTTCAGCTGTTCCCGAAGCAAATATTCGATTTGAGCATTCACACTGCGAAAATCATCATCTGCCCATTTCTGTACCATGTCATAGATATCCTGGTTGATGCGTAGCGGAAAACTCTTCTTTTTTGCCATATGACCCCTGCTTTAATATAGTGATCCATTGTTCACGACGGGCTGTGTCCCGCGATCGGAAACAATGGCCACCATCAAATTATTCACCATCTGCGCCTTGCGCTCTGGATCTAGTTCCAAATCTCCTTCGTTCAAAGCTTCCACAGCATCCATTGACATTCCGACTGCTCCTTCTACAATCATCTTGCGGGCAGCAATGATTGCTGCTGCTTGCTGGCGCTGTAGCATTGCTTGGGCTATTTCTGTTGAGTAAGCAAGATGCGTAAAACGTGCCTCCATCACTTCCACTCCAGCTTCATTTAGCCGCGCTTCCAGTTCAGCCTGCAGTTTACCAGTAATTTCATCCCCATTCTCACGCAGAGAAAACCCAGATTCGTTGAAATTATCATATGGATAATTTGAAGCGATATGACGGACTGCAGCTTCACTTTGGATTGCGACAAATTCCTCGTAATCATCTACATTGAACGCCGCTTTTGCTGTATCTACTACACGATACACAATCACTGCAGCTATTTCAATCGGGTTCCCTTCTATGTCATTTACTTTTAGAGTCTTAGAGTTGAAGTTACGGATACGCAGAGTAATCCGCTGTCTCGTTGTTAGAGGAATAGTCAGGAACAAACCATTGGCACGAATTGTACCGATATATTTACCGAAGAAAGTCACGACGTAGGCTTGATTAGGAGGTACAATCACGATTCCAGTTACCAGCAATACAGCAACAAGGAAGAGAACGACGGCCAAAACGATAGCCTCCTGTGTCAAACTGAAAATACCAGCGCCTGCACAAGCTAGGATGATCAGCACCCCGAGGAAACCATTTAAGGAAGCAGCTTGCTTTTCTTTCATACACGTCACTCCTACATTTTAATATTAAAGTGATATCACTTTAATATTATTATATATTCTGACAACACACTTTGCAACCCGCAGACAAGCATATATACTTAAAGAAAAAAGATCGGGGAATTCACATGTTATATCAGGTCTTCAGACCGTTTCGATTATTGCACCGCTTCCTTGTAGATAAAAAATATCCTCAAGGGGCGTATATTGCCGAGAGGTACCGCGTCATCCGTAAACTCGGCTCCGGCAGCTATGGTACTACTTATCTGTGCGTTGATAGTATCCAGCAGAAAACATGTACAGTGAAACAGCTCCGCCGCAGCCGGCAAGGGCGGAAGAAATATTTTCGAATGTTTCAGCAGGAGTATAAGTTGCTCAGTGAACTCAAGCATCCTTCCATTCCGTCTGCCAGCTCCTTCTTCCACACGGATGACGGCTATTTCTTCGTCATGGATTTTGTTTCCGGTGAAAATCTGGAGCAGCATATTTTTGATACAAAAAAGCAATATTACGAAAAAGAAGCACTTGCTTTGACTATCGATGTTGCTCAAGTTGTAGACTATCTGCATACACGTCGTATCTACCACGGTGATATCCGCATTCCGAATGTCATGTTAGCAGCTGGACATGCTTCCCTTATCGACTTTGGTCTTGCGAAGCAGTTCAGCGGTCCAAAGAGTTTGGAGGAGCAAAGTCGTCTGGAACAAGATCTGTTCGATTTAGGTGATATCCTGCTTTATCTTTTGTACACCACTTTTGAAAAAACAACTAAAAAAGCTCTCCCTTGGACGGAAGAGCTCACTTTATCACCCGCATGTAAGCATGTGCTTGAGAGATTATTAGGCATCCAGGAACCCTTCCCTTCTGTATCCGAGACAATTGATGCCTTAAGAAAAACAAAAGAAGCAGCAGATTAACTGCTGCTTCCATACCCACGTCGCTTGTACCGGCTGCTCCCGCCATAACGATTACGGCCATAGCCGCTGCTGCCGCTAGAGCCTCGACGTCCTCGATAACCACTGGAGTCGTAGCGGCGACCGCGATGGCCGCTGGAATCATATCTTCTGCCGCGGCGATGGCTGCTGCCACCTGCGGATTCTTTTATTTTACGGATGAATTTCTTGAACATAGATTTCCCTCCCTAAAAGCAACTTGTCTATTTACGCAAATGATACCATGTTAGTTTCAAGAAGTACGTTTCTTTACAAATTCTTAATAATTTGTCATCGCAATGAGTTTTTCCAATCTATTCTCAAACTCCTCCAATCGAATAAACCGGCCTTCTCTGATCTGTTCTTTCCCTTCTGCAAATACCAGGATAGTCGGTGCTCCAAATGCAAGAAATTTCCCTGTAACTTCCGGCACCTCACTGGCATCTGCATATCCCAGTTCGACTTGTGGATGTGTCTGCAGCATATCCTCTATTCGCGGTAGCAAGGCCTGACAGACACTGCACCCTGGTGAGGAGATGAATAAGACAGCAAGTCTATTCGTACTGATAAAACTTTCCACGTTGTCGATGCTATGCAATTTCATTCTATCCACCTGCTTTATTGGTTGTTTCCTCCATCATATAGAATCATACCCCTCGATGGCGAATGATATGATATAGTAGACTCTGGGGATATTCAAACATATTTTGACAAAATTCTAGATTAGCAGATTAAAGGAGAAACACATATATGGCAAAAGACGATAAACAGGAGTTGCGCCGCTCACAGAAAAAGCGGAAGAAATCCCGCAAGAAGCGCGTTATCCGCAATATATTTATTATTGTATTACTTTTGATTCTCATCCCGGCAGCATATGCTGGTTATCTTTATGTAAAAGCAGGTAATTTGGCCAATGATTCTTTCGTAGATGATGGCCGTGACAAATCATCTCTTCGCGACAGTGCAGTAGATCCTGCCGAAGATAGCGTCAGCGTCTTGTTTATTGGATCTGATTCAAGCCAAAAACGTGAACAAGACAATATCGGTAAACGTTCTGATACGATGATTCTTGCTACATTTAATAAAGATGATAAAAGTATTAAAATGCTGAGCATTCCACGTGATACGTATACCTACGTACCTTATCTTGAACGCAACACAAAAATAAACGGTTCGTATAACGGCGGTCCTACAGCAACAGTGGAAGCAGTCGAAGAACTGACTCAGGTTCCAGTCGATTATTATATCGATGTAAACTTTGAGGCATTCATCAGCGTTGTCGAAGCATTAGATGGTGTTACAGTTGACGTACCATATGAACTGAATGAAATGAACTCCAAGGATGAAAAAGGTGCCATCCACCTACAGCCAGGTGTTCAAACTTTGAACGGAGAAGAAGCACTAGCCCTTGCTCGTACACGTAAGCAAGATAGTGACTTTGCCCGCAGTGAACGTCAGCAGCAGATCATCGAAGCGATGATGGATAAAGCGACAGACATGAGTTCGGTGCTTAAGTATTCAAGTCTACTGGATGCTGTTGGCGATAATATGACGACGAACATGACATTTGACGAGATGAAGAGCTTTATCTCTTACGGTGTGAACAACAAACTAACAGTGGAAAGCCTGAAGCTCGAAGGCCAAGGCGGAAATGGAATTGTCCCTGGCTATAACGCATACGCTTTCCTTCCTGATGCAACATCATTGGCTAATGCTACTCAGACGATGCGTGATCAGCTAGAATTGCCAGCTGTTGATAACACAACTACTACATCTACAACCTCGCCTTAAAAAGGCGAGGTTTTTTTATACTTCTTTTGGAACGACAACACGAATTTCTTCTGGTAAAACTTTGGCTTCAAAAGGCAGCGGCTCCCCTTCATCTCCATCTATATTGACGACAAGCTCCGTATCAGAAGCAACACTGAGTTCTTTAGCTTGGAAATAAGTGACTTGCTCATTGGATGCCAAGTTACCTTTGAAGATATCAGGTATCAGCTTAGCTGCTTTTGGAATGGACAATTCATTTAAAATAAAGACATGAAACAGATGATCATCTACTTCAGCTTGTTTGGCAAACTTCTCGAATCCAGCTACCGAGTTTGTCAATGCGACTAGCATCATATATGCTTTGTTATCATACGCTTCCTTTTCACCTGTATGGACACTAATGTGGAAAGGTGTCTTGTCTCGGAATGCTTTCGCTCCCTCCATTAGATATGCAAAATGGCCATATTTGCTTTTCTCCTCTGGTGTTACATCATACACTGCTTCTGCAATCACACCGACAGCAAGCACGTTCATAAAATATCGATCACCTAATTTACCAATGTCGACTGCTTTTGTATGATAGTCCTCAAGTAAAGCTAATGCTTGCTCTGGTTTTCGCGGTATTTGCAATGCACGGGCGAAGTCATTCACTGTGCCGAGCGGAACAAAAGCAAAATTAGGCTGCTGTTCCTTTTCGGCTAACCCATTGATACATTCATTGATCGTCCCATCTCCGCCCATCGCCAGCAGCGTTTTATATGTACCATCACAAGCAGACGCAGCAAATCCGGTTGCATCCCCCTCTTTTTCAGTGTACTTTACCACCACTTGTTCGTGCCGTTTGCCAAGTAGCGCTACCGCTTGTTCCTCATATCGCATCGCTTTTTCCTTACCTGATGAAGGATTGATAATCAGCATAGCCCGCACAGCTTCCGCCTCTTTCTCTTTTTTCTAATTTATACCCTTAACAGGAAGATAATGAAACAATAAATTAATTTGATAATTATCAAATTAGATGTTAACCTAATCTAAAGGAGATGAAAATATGCAGCTTGATAAGTTAGTCCGATTTCATAAAGCCGTTGGGGATGCAACAAGAATGCGCATTATTGCAGTTTTGAAAAAGGGTCCTCTTCATGGGCAGGCAATTGCGCATAAACTAGGATTGAAGCCTCCTACTATCACACATCATATGACGAAGCTAAGAGAAGTTGGGATTGTCTATCAGCGCAGGGATGGCAACACAATCTACTTTTACTTGGACGAACCACGACTGACAAAGCTTGCAAACAGCATTCTGCAGCTTGGTCAAGAAAGTGAACATCCGAGCGCAGATTTAGAAGCGGAAGAAAAACTTAAGATAGTTAAAAACTTCTTTTCCTTAGATGGAAAGCTCACGCAATTGCCAGCTCAGGAGAAAAAACGCGTGATAATTCTAGCTTATATGATCCAGCATCTAAAGCGACATCATATATATGAAGAACAAGAACTGAATTCCTACATCCAGAAATATTGTGAGGATTATGCAACCATTCGTCGCGAATGGATCATGCATCATTTCATTTACCGTGATGGGAATACATATCAGCTTAATCCGGAAGAAATGTGGCCTGCTTCTTTTTAGGAGCAGCCTCCTTTTTCAAAACTAATTAGATATTCATCAAATCAGGAGGTACAAATGCTGCTATTACAGAATCACAATTATCGTATGTTACTAGTTTCCAGTATCTTTTCGAGCTTTTCTATTTCTATGTATCTGCTAATCGAGCAGTGGTATGTTGTAAATGAACTAGGTGTTCCAAAATTGGTTGGTGCAGTTTTACTGGCAACGACTCTGCCACGTGTTATTTTTATGTTTGTCGGAGGGATGCTTGCTGATCGACTACGAAATAGCCGCATCATTTTCTTTTCCCTTTTGAGCCGGAGCATCTTGATGCTGCTCGCTGCGCTTCTTTCCGAGGAGAATTTGCTTCATCTTCTGCCACTACTCTTTTTTGCTGTTACATTTGGGATATCAGATGCTTTTTTCTGGCCCGCTCGTGATGCTATCATCACACAGCTTATACCAGAAGCGTATTTAACAAAAGCGAATGCATATATGCAGACAATCAACCAGCTCGGCGTAGTTCTTGGTCCGCCAGCTGCAGCCTTGTTATTATCTTACTTTTCCTACTCCACAGTATTCGCTATCATTTGTACCCTTCTACTATTCAGCTGTCTCTGTCAATTGACTATTAAGGAACCTCGTAAAGTGATTCAAACTGATGTATCTATCTCTGTACAGATACAGGAGGCACTACAATATATAAAGACTAGTCCCATCCTTCGTTTGCTTATGCTGACATTCGTCATTGATAATTTACTGTACATAGGTCCGCTGATGCTGAGTATTCCGCTCTTTGCCGAAAGCATACTGACCGGCGATGCTTTTACATTAAGTTTTCTTCAAATTAGTTTTTCCGGTGGTATTATTATTGGCGGCATTCTGCTAGGTCTGCTTACAATAAAGAAGCAAGGGCGCTGGATAACAGCAGTTTTATTGGGAGAAGGTATACTCCTAGGTTTGTATAGCCAGTCTAAAAGCTTCATTCTTTCTAGTATCCTGCTATGCTTGCTCGGAATCTGTGTCTCTTCCATCAATGTTCCCGTCATCAGTCTTATCCAGAGAGTTGTACCGAAGCACCTGACTGGAAGGGTTTTAAGTGTGAGTACGCTCGTTAGCATCGGCTCGGTTCCATTGTCTTACGGACTCGTATCCTTACTGCTGATAGCGGATATTTCAATTGTATCTATACTGCTGGTGTCCAGTTTAAGTATTGTTATTTTCAGCAGTATATTAATCTTGCAGAAAAATAGTTTTCGCAAGATTTAGGAATATGTAATGCAGACACATTTCTTATGTAGAAAGTTAATTGCATTAGAAAAGACCTCCAAAAGAGGTCTTTTTATCTTAAGAATATAAATGCAGTAATAACGCCGATCAGAACGAGCAAAATGCCCCCTGTTACCTTCCAGCTTAAACCGCCTACTAAATCTACAAGGTTTCCATTATCACTTCTGTTGAATGCATCGCTCACATTTCCAGTTGTATTTCGTTTTATTTCTTCTTGTCTCAATCTTTCTCTTCGCAGTTCAGCTGTTTCTTTTTCTTTACTCATAACAGCACCCCTCTTTCAATCTGCTTTTAAAAAAGCCAGCTTTCACTTTGAAAGCTGGCTAAATTTAATTCAATCCTTCAATTGAAATCTGCTCTATCGTTGCTGATGCTGCCCCATCCTGCATAGCAGCCTCGAAGCTGACTTGGTCTCCCTCTTTCAGAAAGATTGCATATGGCGCATCAGTGGAGTTAATGCTGTAGATAACATCCTGATCCTTCAGCAAGAATTGAATCGTTTTCGCCCCGGCATTGTCGCTGGAAATAAAGAGACGATTCACTTCTCCGCTCACTTGCTGCACAGGAGCATCACCTGTCGATTCTGCTGTACTCGTATCTGTGCTAAGCTGCAGTCGATACGCTTCCAATGTACTTTTCGCATTATCACCAAAAACGACGTAGTCAGAATCAGCCGCTCGGACGTATGCATACTGCTTGAAAATACCATTGGAATCGAGCACGCTGACTACCCAGGTCGGATTGCCGTCAATATTGTATAGTACCGGCATTTTCCCTTCCCACTTTTTCTCGGGATATTCCTTCTCGACTACTTGCACTGCACCAGAGGAATCCATGATACCATTGTTCTTCTCACCACCGAAAAATGTCACTTCCCCTGTTCGGCCATCTACCATCGAGTAGCCAAGAGCAGAGTCGATATTCTCTTTGGGTGATTTGAAATCGGTGAAGTACTGGATGCTGCCATCTTCGGCGAATACTGCTGTCACACCATGTTCCGTTCCATTATCGTTCGGAATCTTCACGCCAGCTTTGCCGAAGTGACGGTTCCAAAATCCTCCGCTGTACTCCCCGTAATACGTATTGAGCTTACTAGCCATTTCTGGAGAAATCGTATTCTCAATAAAATCAGGTGCTTGATCAGCATCGTAAATCTTCGACTCTCCATTGTACGGGTTCACAACGACAACCTTAATATCGTCGCCATTCGCTTTTTTAGTGAAAAGCTTTGGCTGGTAGACTGTCTGAACGTACCATGCTTTTCCTTCTTCATCAATTTCCAAGCGTGCCTCACCCTCTTGGATGTAGGAAGGATAACGGGAATAAATAATCCGCTGTAAATCTTTGTGGAAGTAGGCAGATGGTACATAAGACAATTTATTTTCTACAAATTCAGGCTGCGCCCCTAGATCTGTCGCATTAATAACAAAGTACCCAGATGTCTCCCCGCCTTTAAGCCATTTGAAGAAGCCGTCAAATTCTACAGGTGCGATGTATTCATTCGTACCGCCAACTGTCTGCGTCTGTAGACTGCCGAGGTGATAGAGCTGTGTATCCGGTACGACGCTCATTTTTTTGTTCATCTTGTTCCGGACCGAGCTAGGTGCAATTGCAATTGGTGTCTTATCTTCATCGAGTGGTTTTGCTTCTTCCTCTGTCGATTTGACGACATTATCATAAGTAGACTTGTAGACAGCAAAATTAGCAATTACACAAACGACTGCTCCGACTAAAACAACTGTTAAAAGAATCCCTGCCAAAGCAATACCAGTATTCTTCGTTTTCTTCTCCATTTTTCTGGATCCAAAGAGCGGAAAAGCTGCAAAGAAGATACCGATTGTGTTCAGCCACAAGATATTTTGGATAATGAATGCTGGTAATACGAAGTAGATGATAATGATTAGTATGATATAAGCGGCAATACCTGCTGCCACGTACTGCTTAAGCTTTGCCTTTCCTCCTCCAGCTGCTAAATCAGCTAGAGCAATAAGGAAAAAGCCAGCCAAACTGGCTAAAGCGATTAGAAAAATCATGCTGTTCCTCCTTTTGTTGTCGTACTAACTATACGGTATAAAGCAAAGAAATGTTTCATGTATTTAGGACTGCTAATGATAAGAGCTGCAAAAGAGATGCTGAGCAAGAATTACCGATTCGTCCCATTTGATTATTATGGAAGTTTTTCAAATGTGATATATTGATTTTATGAAAAGTATAAATCAAATCCATCGCACATCATTACGTGATCAAGTGTATCAGCAATTAAGAAACGCTATTATTAATTTAGAACTTGAGCCTGGCGAAAGAGTAAATGACAAAGTATTAGCAGAAGAATTCGGAGTCAGCAGAACTCCAGTTAGAGAAGCATTAAAACGATTAGAGGATGAGGGGTTAATTGTATCTTCTCCTGGTTCTGAAACGAAAGTCAGCTTAGTTGACAATAGCCAATCAAGAGATGCCTTCACTGTTGTAGCTTCACTCCATGAGCTAGCTGCCCGTCTGGCAATTCCTTATCTAACCGAAGAACATGCAGTGATTATGGAAAAGATAAATGGCGATTTTGAGTTGGCCATTAAAAATGCGAAGCGATTAGAGGCAATCCAGCTAGATGATCAATTTCATGAAGTCATTCTCATTGCATCCAATAATCCAGAGATTTTGGTTGCGCTCGAACGGCTAATGTCTAAAATCAGACGGTTGGAACTCCTAAAGTTCAATGAACTTGATGGGATGAATTCAGTGAAACAGCATCACGACATTATCCAGTCCATCAAAAATAACAAAACCGATCTACCAGAATTAATGAAACAAAACTGGCTGAGCTTATCTAGTCAGCTCACAAGTGACATTTCAAATTAAAGCTGCTTTCTTTAAGCGGCTTTAATTTTTATTGGCATTTCTTCTTACAAGATAATAGTGCTGTCTCCTGTTCCATGCTACGATTACACAAAATCACCAAACCGATATATTGGTTTTTGGTTTTGGGAAAGGGGTAGTTTTTATGGTTACTATTCGTGATAAACAAGTTCTGCAGTCTGAGGTACATGATCCATTCGTTTTACAACAAGCGCGAGATATTCTCGACAAATGTTCATCCCCTCGCTTGATGCAGCAAGAAGTAATCAATGCCGTGGAGCGCAATGCCATTTGGCGCGGAGAGGAATGTCTTAACCTACTCGCTCCTGAAGCACCGACTAGTCCCACAGTCAGAAACCTTTTATCGTCAGAAGTAGGTACCCGAGCAGCTGAAGGTCACATTGGTTCTACACAGCGCTGGTTTTCCGGGACGAAACATATCGATGAAATTGAATCCCTCTGCGTAGAATTGCTAAAAAAGGTATTCAAATCAAATTACGCTGATCACCGTCTTGTCGCAAGTATGCTTGGTAATCTTACCGTATATGCAGCATTAACAAAGCCAGGCGATAATATCATGACCATACCGCAGCCAACTGGAGGTCATTCGAGTAACCGTCAAGATGGTCCTGCTGGTATACGCGGATTGAATGTTTATGATGTTCCAATGGATCCGAACGAGCTAACCGTTGATTTAGATGCTTTCGCTGCAAGAGCGCGTGAAATCAAACCAAAACTTGTATCACTCGGAGCATCGATGACTTTATTTCCATTCCCTCTGAAAGAAATGTCTGCCGTTGTAGCGGAATGGGGCGGAAAAATATTCTTTGATGGTGCACACCAGCTTGGCCTAATCGGCGGCGGGCAATTCCAGGATCCGCTTCGCGAAGGCGCAGTAATCATGACTGGATCAGCCGGTAAAACATTCAGCGGACCGCAAAGCGGGATCATCGTTTGGAATGATCCAGAAATCAACAAACCTATAACAGATGCGATCTTCCCTGCTCTTGCTGCAACACACCAAGTGAATCGTGTAGCCGCTTTAGCCGCAGCAGCTGCCGAATTCCTCGCTTTTGGTGAAGACTATATGGCTCAAATTGTTAAAAATGCTCAAGCATTAGGAAATGCTTTGCAGGAGCGAGGGGTAACGATGCTCGGAGCACATAAAGGCTTTACACGTACACATCAGGTCATTGCAGATGTTCGTGCTTATGGTAACGGACTAGACATCGCCAAAAAACTTGGACAAGCAAATATCATAACGAACAAAAACCTCATTCCAAGTGACCAGCCAGAGGATTGGGATTATCCGAGCGGATTACGTATCGGGACTACAGAAGTGACGAGATTAGGAATGAAAGAAAAAGACATGGAAACAATAGCAGACTTCATATTAGCTGTACTAGAGGATAAAAAATCACCTGAAAACATTCGTAAAGAGGTCATTGAATTCCGAAAACCGTACCAAAAGATACAATATTGCTTTGACTGATGTTTCCTAACAAAAATAGGACCAGCGGATGAACATAACAGTTCACCGCATGGTCCTATTCATCTGTAATCAAATACAGATACTCAGACAGTTATAAGCTTAACTTTATCCCTTATGCAATTGAGAAATCAATCATTCCTTAATTATCGGCTGTAAACTACATAAGTACCGCCTATCAAATCATGAAGACCCCGCCTATCCTCCATCACAAGCACCATAACAGCACTAATCAGTAAGGATATACCTAAAGTAACAAACACCAGCAGTCCATTGCCAATAACCTCTCTAAGAATCATGTTGGCAAAAGTAACATCTCCACCGTCTGTTCGTTTTATTTTAATTCCCATAAGTCGCTTTCCAATGACATATCCTTTCCATAGAACAGGAAGTACTGTCAAATATATAACATATCCAATATCCCATAAGTAGCCATCTGACCATTCAGTAGAAAATTCCCCCTGTATAAAGTAGAGCAGGATACTGATAGGAATATAAGGATAAACATGTCGATGATACTAGCGAAAAACCTGATTCCAAATCCTGCACGATTAAATTCATACATTAAGATAACTCCCCCCTCAAATAACTTTAACATATAATTCCATTTCTTGATGCAGCTAAAAAGGAAACTGGACATAAATGTTTAGGCAAAAAAATGGACCTGCTGGTGAATAGAATAGTTCACCAGCAGGTCCATTTTAAAAATATTTAAAGTCTACGTATGACGTTCCAAAAGGCATTACATGCAGTGTTATTTATTGGAGTACGAAGAAAGACCCCGCCCTATGAAGTTTGCAGAAACTGGGCTTTTTCCGATTTCCCTTGCCCATATTGATAGTTGTCCGATATGATGAATTTCATGAGCAATAATATGTCGCATGACTTCACCCCAAGTATCCGTCACAACGCTTCCATCGGATAAGGTATCGTAAAATATACGTCCCTCCATATTAGCATCCCATTTGTTAACAAAGCTTTCTACTTCTAAATGAAAATTAGCGTTCAATTCTCGAACCTTTTTCAAGCTCTTATAAGCATCGAAGCTGTCCTGGAAGTCGGTTTTGTCTTGTATGAGACGAATCCAGCTCCATTCGACATCAACTATATGGAAAAGTGTATGTAATATACTTCCCTTTCCACCCGTACGGTCTAGTAGCAGTTCTTCTTCATTCAAGTCTTCACACCATTGATACCATTCATCTCTAACCATCCAGTTATATTTAAAAAATAATTGCAAAGAAGCCCCTCCCAGTTTGGAGATAATTAAACGGTGACAAAATACTAGAGCAATACCAAACATTACCTAACTACTTTTTCTGCATGTCTTAGCTGAATTCCTTGTTTAATTTATTTGCCCTATGAGAGGGTAAAGTAATACAACAGGATACAAATAAGCAATTAAACTGCCATCTCATATCTATTGAAGATAAAAAGGACCACTCTAAAAGCAGTCCTTTAATGGATTACTTGTTTATTTCAGTTGTTTTAGTTCAAATCTGTCAAATGCAGCCCAATTACCAGCTTTAGCGTCAGAACATACTCCAACTTCAACCTGTCCGTTGGTAATCTGAATATCATCGATTTTGTACTTTGTATAACTTGTCACTGGGCTTGAGCCTATTTCAGTTATTTTTTTACCTCCACTGTAATCATTTGCATAGAAGTGCAGTTTATTCTGACCCCCGCCTGAGCGAACCCAACGCTTGCCTCATAGGTGCCATCCGGTACGTTTGTAATCCTTTGTGCGCTTTGCTGCTGATAAGCATCCGAGTGCCAGTGTGTAAGTTTGTAAATGCCAGTAAAAGGTTCATCTGCATCTGCTTTATGTGCTGAAACACCATTATTTCTTTCCGTCCACTGATCTAACGTTCCTGTTTCAAAGCTGCCGTTTTCGATCAGATTATCGTTTTCCTGTTGTGAAGGACGCGGCCATTCATAGGTCCCTACTGTTCCTGCTGGCAGTGTAGCAGCAAATTGCTTTCCTTCTGATACAACCCTGAACTTTTGAGCTTTGCCTGTCTGATTGATAACCACTGTTACGATGGAATTGTCGGGATTTAAAAAAGAAACATTTGTAACGGAATCACGAGATCCGTAGTTACTGTCAATCCGCTTCGCACCACGATCAACAAACTTTGAGTAATTACCAGTCATATAATAGATTGGTATCTTCCAATACTTATTTACGTTTTCTGCATTCTGAATCAACATTGTTGGATCAGGAGTACCGATCCAATGATGGGTGTTGATATTACTATCAAGCATCGTTACCCATGCATTGTAGCTTGCTGCACCATTTCTAAAATATTGCGCAATCCGATCTGCTCCAGCAGTCCCCCAGACAGACCTTTCAGTAAGATGAATGGATTTATCCGAATAAGCACGACTAATTTCTCTCATTAATTTAGGGTCACCGGCATAATCGTGAAATGCGATTCCATCTATCGATGCATCTGCTGCTTCGTCTTCGAAAACGGTTGTAACGTAATCCCAAGCTTCAGTAAAGTTATGATCAAATGTCCATAGTTTTGTATCTAAATGATGGGTATCGAGTTCATTTCGAAGTAAAGTCGCCAGTTCTCTTTGCTGTTCCGGTGGCATATACATACTCGGATAATCGATCTCCAGCAGCGGTTCATTTTGCATTGTCATCGCATAGATTGGAATTCCCTGTGCTTCGTATGATTGGACGAATTTCCGATAATAAGCTGCAAGTACTTCTGTATTCTTTTCTTCTAACCGCCCGCCAATTAAGCTGTTATTCGTTTTCATCCAAGCTGGGGGACTCCAAGGTGAGGCAAATATTTTGATGTCTGGATTTATCTTTAATGCTTCCTTTAGGGTAGAAACGATATTTAAGTCAATATCACGCTGAATCGAAAACTCGCTTAAATCATAATCTGTCTCTGTGATAGGAATATCATTATAGGTATAAAATGCATCTTGTGCGGTAAAATCCGAGGTTCCAATCGTGATCCGAATAACATCCATTCCAATTCCTTTTTTGGGATCAAACAGCTCTTTCAGCACTTGTTTTCGCTTACCTGGAGCCATTTTAGACAAGTTATAAATAGATGACTCCTCTAAAGAAGTACCAACCCCAAGCATCTCCTGATACTGATTGTCTGGGTCTACAAAGATTGTTGTCCCGTTGATTTCCTCTTCTTTCGTTATGTTGATAGATTGCTGCTGATCCAACTTATATGTTATTTCTTTTGGTCCATCGTACCAGCTTCTGTCAGCCGGAGCATTTTCTGAGCTAAACCATACCTTCACTTCTTCTTGCTTAGTTTTGGCCTGCTTTAAGCCAGGATTCATCGACATAATAAGAAAAGCAATAAGAACAATGAAAAAAGGTTTCGAAATTCGCTTAAGTAAACGCATTGGCTACATCCTTCCCTTCAATTGGTAAGCCATTCACTATACTATTCATCATAAAATAAAGCGCTTACATTTTGTAGGTACCAAGCTCCTGAATTGTTTACTAAGTTATTTAGCATTTAAAAGATAAAAGAACCTCTGTAGAAGTTCTTTTAGGATGTTAGTAAACATTGGTTACATTTCTCTGAATTTCATTTCTAGCGAATTCTGTTCAAGTACAATATCTTTTCATAAGAAGATACATCGTAACCCGAAGTTTTATTCTTGCAGACAGTTCATGCATGCAAAATGTCTTGTAACGTATGTTCAAGTGTTTTAAATCTGAAGTTGTAACCTTCACGTTCTAATCGATCAGGAATGACCCAACGGCTTTTCAGTACCAACTCTGTTTCAGTCCGAATGAATATAGACCCTATCTCCAGTATCCATTTCGGTGCAGGTAAACCAAGTGGAGCATTCATTTCATTTCTCAGTTTATGCATCAATTCTCGGTTTGTAACAGGTTGTGGTGCAGAACAATTGAAAACACCGCTCAGCTCTTTCTTATCTCTCAAGAAGAGTAGAATTTGGAATAAGTCTTCAATATGTATCCAGCTAAACATCTGCTTTCCTGAACCCTGAATGCCACCCAAACCGAAACGCACTAAATTACGGTACGGAGTCATGACTCCGCCGCCTTTACCCAACACAATAGCTATGCGCAAAGCTATTTGTCTTGTTTGAGGCAGTTTATATGAAAAGAATGTATCCTCCCATTTCGTAGCAACATCGACAGAAAAGCCCGCACCTATTTCCCCATCTGCTTCTGTCATCGGACGATCTTCAGCGTGACGATAAATGGTTGCTGTACTGCTATTAACCCATAATTCAGGAGGATTGCTGCAGGACTGTAAAGCTTCCCCTAATATTTTCGTTGTTGCTACCCGAGAATTCATAATTTCTTGCTTATTTGTTTCATTGTATCGGCAATTCACAGATTTCCCTGCCAGGTTGATGAGAAGTTCGGCGCCTTCCAATGCTCTTTGAATGGACAATCCATCTTTCCAATGGATATGTTGTTTTTGCCTTGAGATAATGCTGACATCGTATCCTAATTCCTGAAATCTCTTTTGAAAGAATTCCCCGATAAAACCTGTACCTCCAGCTATAACCACTTTTTTCATATACTGACTCCTCTCTTACTTATCAATTTTGAAATCATCATACAATAAAATTCCATCTCCTTCTGAAGACAGAACCTTTATAATGCGGTAATCACCCTTTGGAAAGTTGTAATTGAAAATATCGAACGATGCAAAAAAGCTTATTTCAGTACCAGAATCAATGAATATGCCATCCTCTTGAAAACCCATATTGTCTTTAAACGGTATCTGTAACCATTCTTCTTTCTTCTTATCATATATTTCAAGTACATATTCACGACCTATAGCAATGGGATATTCGCTATTGTTTTTTATATGAAATTTAAAACCATCTTCCGTTTTTAAGCTGTCATCTTCTATTTCGAGCAGTATGTCCTTTGCAGACTTCAATTCATCTGCATACTTACTTGGCTCAAGCTCTGTCTCACAACCTGCTATAAAGACCAATAACAATAGAAAAATGATTTTCTTCAACTTACTCCCCCTTTATAAACAAACTTTATCATAATTATAACCTTACAAAAATACCCAATTTAAACTAACCAATCCTGGATACGATAGTAGCTCATCCTATCAAACAGTCGGCAGGTGCTGTAAAGCTGATCGGCTCTACTTGTATCCTTGTTGGTATCATTTCTCTTACTAATAAATTCAGAATAAAAAATTAGGGGTTGATTCCGAAGTAGCTAAACATTATTATAAAACCTATAAGAATACTCGGAATAAGAGAGGTGCTTACATGCTTCAAATGATTTTAACAGGTTTACTATGCGGAGGGCTGCTTGGATTTGTGATGCAGCGCGGACGTTTTTGTTTAACAGGGGGCTTTCGCGATATGTATTTAGCGAAAGATAATCGCATGTTTTATGCATTGTTGATTGCAATAGCCATCCAAAGTGTTGGAGTGTATACATTAATCAGTTTAGGGGTATTCGAATTTAGTGCCGGTTCGTTGCCGATTGTTGCTGTAATCATTGGATCCTTTATATTCGGTATCGGCATTATATTTGCTGGCGGTTGCGCAACAGGCACTTGGTACCGCGCAGGAGAAGGATTGATCGGCAGCTGGATTGCATTGGCTGGCTATATGCTTGTAGCTGCAATGATGAAGTCAGGTGTATTGCTTCCATTTGACACAGCTGTAAAAGAGATACAAGTTGAATCAAACTCTATTGCTGTAACATTAGGATTGAATAACTGGATTTTAATTGCTGTTCTTGTTGCCGTTGTCGGATTCATTGTATTCCGCACTTTAAGAAAACCGACGGTTAAAATCCCCGGGTTAAAACCGAAAAAAACCGGCCTTGCACATATTCTTTTCGAAAAACGCTGGCATCCATTTGTAACTGCAATTCTTATCGGACTCATTGCCATCCTTGCGTGGCCTTTAAGTGTCGCTACCGGTCGGATTGCTGGATTAGGCATCACAACACCATCCGCTAATATTCTGCAATACTTAGTTACAGGAGAACTAAGTTTCATCAATTGGGGTGTATTCCTCGTACTCGGAATTTTCTTAGGTTCTCTATTTGCAGCAAAAATGAGTGGTGAATTCAGATTCCGACTTCCTGACCTCAAAACGACTATCAATAGTTTTAGTGGTGGATTAATGATGGGATTCGGAGCTGGTTTAGCTGGTGGCTGCTCTATCGGAAACGGTCTAGTTATGACCGCCATGATGACATGGCAAGGATGGATCTCTTTAGGGTTCATGATGTTAGGCACATGGACTGCGTCATACTTTGTATTTGTACGGCCACGAAAAAAAACCAGCCAAACGGCACAAGCAGCAACTGCTTAAAAGGAGTGTATAGAATGAAAAAAACATTGGAAGTAATGGGAATGGTTTGTCCCTTCCCGCTAGTAGAAGCAAAAGAAGCGATTAAAGAAATCCAAACAGGCGATGAGCTGGAAGTACAATTTGATTGTACGCAAGGAACTGAATCCATCCCCCGCTGGGCAGCGGAAGCAGGTCATGAAGTGACCGCATATGAGCAATTAGGTGAAGCTGCCTGGACTATTACAATTAAAAAGAAATAAAAGAAGATTGCAGAGAAGCTTCTTGATTCTCTGCAATTTTTTTCTATAAGTAGAAATGATTAGCAGCTATATTTTTCCTTTGTAAACTCGATGCATATGATACTTGACTTGTTAACGTATCCAAAGTTCACTATACTTTCACTAGGAGGGGATAAAAATGAGTGAAGACATATCGAAAATTAATTACCGCGAAGTTATTGAATATTCATTGGATCCCTTAATTGTACATACAGATCTAAAGATAATTTATATTAACCATGCTGCTGAGGTCTTTTTTAAAGGAAATCGTGAAGATATCATCGGAGCAAGTCCATTAGATATTTTTCATGAAAGTTCAAAATCAACGATACATAAAAGAATTCAATCAGCATATGCCAAGCCCGCTGAAGTGATTGAGGAATCTATCTTCAAACTGGACGGTACAACAGCAGATGTTGAATTATACTGTCATCCTGTTTTCATTGAGGATACGAAGGCAATTCAAACATATGTCAGAGATATCTCTGATAAAAAAGAAGCTGAGAGAAAAAACAGGGAAATGATGAACCAAATCAATGAACTTTCAGCTACCCTCGTGCCCCTTTTAAACGGGATAGCCATTTTACCATTAGTTGGTTCAATTAACGAAGAGCGAGCAAGACAGTTATTACAACTGGTTCCTCTTAAGGCAAAGCAGCAGGATGTGCAATGTTTAATTATTGATTTCTCAGGTATATTACGATTGGACAAAGTTGTAACAGATTATCTCTTCAAGATTAATCACGTTCTCTCTTTGCTCGGTATAAAGTCTATCTTTACTGGTATAAGACCAGAGCTTGCGATAGAAGCAGTTGAAATGGATCTTAGCTTGTTATCTTCACCAACAATGTCTACCGTAAAGGATGCTTTAGATTACCTTGGAGTACATTGATTTGGAGTTTTTCCTCTTATACTAATAAAGCAGTTCAGGCAGGAAACTTGATTATATTCAAAGAGGAGTCGAAATTATATCGACTCCTCTGAAATATACTACCTTAAAGCAAAACCATCTCGACTGCCAAAGGCCTTAAGGCATTCGTTTCATCAATATAGATAAACCCATCATACCGCTGGGCCATATGAGAGGGCACATAATTACCAAACTGTTCAAACTCTGGCCGATACACTACTCCGATAGCTCGATGTCCGATTTTCTGTTGGAATAAATGTTCATTTTCTTTATCGAAAAAGAGCATCTTATCGAATGCTCCAGCTCGATGCATAAGATCTTCCCAGGATCCTCTAACCGCTTTTGGAACAATCTTAACATCATGATTGACTCCCCATTCATCTGCTGCTATTACAGTTCCTTTGTGCGTACCGAATCCTATTACATATACATCCTCAGGAGCATTTTGCTCCCGTATTAGCTCTCCTACATTGACCATACCGTTATGCGCCATATCTGTAGCCCGGGCGTCTCCAACATGTGTGTTATGCTCCCATACAATCGCCTTACCTTTTGATCCATAAAACTTCATTACCTCGTCCAGAGCATGTACCATATGTTTATCTCTTATATTCCATGATTCTTCATCTCGAACAACCATTGCGCGATAATAATGCTCTGCATTATAAGCTACGAGTGCATTTACTTCTAAATTAAGACTTAGCTCTTCTTCACATGGATATTGGTCTTTCTTTTTTTGTATCGTTGCCAAAAGCTTGGCGACTTCGTCAATACAGCCTTCGGAATACAGACCGGCAGATACAGCATATTCCTGGTTGTCCCTGTTAAATGGTTCAAAACAAGTAAATGCTTTCTTTGCGATTTCTACATCGGGTGAGTCAATCTTCGTTAAGTAGGAAATAACTTCTTCCATCGATTCCCAGAGACTGTACATATCTATTCCATAAAAGCCAACCTTTGGCTGGACATCAGGATTCTCGTTAAAATCCTTCATCCACTCAATTAAATCGAGAATTTCTTCATTCGCCCACATCCATGTCGGCCAACGATTAAAACTGCTGAGAACTTCCCGAGCAGATTCGCTTACAGTATCATAGCCCTTAATATAGCGGTTTACTGCCTGACAAGCCGGCCAGTCTCCTTCTACTGCTACAAATGTAAATCCTTTCTCGGTGATCAGCTTTTTAGTTATTTCAGCACGTACCGTATAAAACTCAGAAGTCCCATGGGATGCTTCTCCCAGCAAAACAAACCTTGCTTTATCGGTTTTTCCCCTTATGATATTCAAATCTGCTTCACCTGTTAATGGAACGGCATATTTTTTGATCGATTGTATGACTTTTTGCTCCATATAAACCCATCTTTCACTTTAAAGTATGTCTTACTTTGTGATAAACGCTTCAAAAAAATTCTTTGATTGTTACTTCTTTTTTCAAATAATCCTTTGTAGATTCTTTTAAAGTACACGAATAGCAGAGATTTCAGTATCACTACATTTTCACCATTATTTTTAGGTGAATAAATTTTCGGTTTACGTATCTTTTCATTGGGTATTCGTTACTAGATACATATTAGGAGGTAGTCATGAATAAACAAGTTTGGAAAAATCCCGTATTCATTGTTTCTTCTCTCGTCATTCTTGCTCTGGTTTTAATAGGCGCTATTATACCTAAAGCGTTTGGGGCCGCAGCCGGTCGTCTATTTCGTTTCACTACTGTAAATTTCGGTTGGCTTTATTTATTGGCTGTATTCATCGTAATTGTATTCTTAGTCGGTCTGGCAATTAGTAAATACGGCACAATTCGTCTTGGCGGAGAAAAGGAAAGGCCTGAGTTTCGATTCTTTACTTGGATCGGTATGCTATTTTCAGCTGGCTTTGGCGCAGGCTTGGTTTTTTGGGGAGTAGCAGAACCAATGAGCCACTTTTTCACATCCCCTTTTCGCGGGCAAGAAGCACAGACTGAAGAAGCAGCCAGAGTTGCAATGGGGTATTCCTTCTTTCACTGGGGAATCAGTCAGTGGTCAGTTTTTGCAATTGTCGGTCTTGTCATCGGTTTTTTGCAGTTCAGAAAAAAGAAGGACGGCCTAGTATCTACAGCACTGGAACCCGTAACCGGAAAAAAAACAGCAGTTAAAGAAACCATTGATTCCCTGGCAGTCATTGCAACAGTAATGGGGATTGCTACCTCTGTCGGATTAGGCGTCTTGCAGATGAACGGCGGATTGAATGCTGTATTCGGAACGAGCAACTCTATTGGAATTCAATTCCTGATCATCGCTGCCATGCTCATTGCATATTTAATTTCATCTGCAACCGGCATTAGCAAAGGAATAGCCTATTTAAGTAATCTGAACCTGGGAATTGCTTTGTTATTACTGGTGTTTGTATTTTTCACTGGACCAACTGTTTTTATATTGGATACATTTGTGGTGGCACTTGGAGATTATTTTACGCAGTTTATTCCGTACAGCCTACGTTTACAGCCCTATCAGGGTGGTGAATGGGTACTTGACTGGACCATCTTTTACTGGGCTTGGGCAATTGCATGGTCTCCATTTGTAGGGGCTTTTGTAGCACGTGTTTCGCGAGGCAGGACAATTCGTGAATACATTATCGGTGTAATGGTCATACCACCAGCAATCGCATGCTTATGGATTGCCGTATTTGGAGGTACAGCACTTTACAGCGACTTGAATAATGGAACTGCGATCGCAGAAGCTGTTAATAATGATTTGAATTCCTCCTTGTTTCAGGTGTTTGAATACTTGCCACTGACCCAAATTATTTCTGTACTAGCAATCCTTCTCATATTTACTTTTTTAGTTACTTCAGCAGATTCAGCCACTTATATTTTGGCAAGTATGACAAGCTATGGAAACCTGAATCCTCCATTGTATATGAAAGTGATTTGGGGGCTCTTAATGGCAGCCATTGCAGGTGTCCTTCTTTATGCTGGCGGGCTGGATGCATTGCAGACCGCATCACTCATTTCTGCACTCCCGTTTACGATACTTATGCTCCTGCTGATTATCAGTATGGTTAAATTGCTGAAGGATGAACCACTTCCTGTGCGGAAGGCTGATTTGAGGCGCTTTAGACGCATAGAAAAAGCTGCAAACAACGAAAAAAATAAAGCAAAATAAGATCCTGAATTATTTGTGGAGTGAAGAGAACACTCGCTTCTCCTCACTCTTTTTTTATAGACATTCGTTAATCTACATATTTCTGTTTCTTTCTGGACTTTAGCATATCGCCAGTCCATCCCTTTGCTTTTAAGAACCAATATACGAGAATAGTCGAAAAGACGATCAGGAACAGCGCTCCAGCATAACCAAATTTCCATTTCAATTCTGGCATATTGTCAAAATTCATACCCCATAATGCACCCAATGCCATAACTGGCGTAAACAGTACTGTTATGACAGTAAGTGTCTTCATTATTTCATTGCCTCTAAAGGAAGAGACAACATCTTCAAAGTCAATCAAACCTCTGATTTCTTCTTCATAAGCTCGCACAAGGTTCTGACAGCGGTCGAATCGGTAATTTGTCCGCTTATAATGTATATTGTCTGTATACTTCTCCCCAAATGCTTCCACTACGCCAGTCTTAACCTCTACAAATGGAATCAAAAAGTTTTTCCATACTAATATTTCATGTCTGTTTTCTGCTATCTTATTAAGTAGTTTTGTGTCGTTGTTCTTCTTGACCTGCCAAAGGAGATCGTTCAATCTGACTTCATATTGATCCATTTTATGTAAGAAAGCTGAAATGATTTCACCAAGGAGTATCATGAATCCCTCAACCGCATTGTCCGCAATATGCATTTTCGCGAGGATCTCATCTTTGGTTGTCGTTGATAAAAGACTGAAATCAAGTGCTGTTGTCAAGAGCGTGTTCTCTTTTACGAAGAAGTGAAAAAGATGGCTTTCCTCCTCCTTGTCTGCTTCTTGCACATAGATAAGAGAGCCCCAAAGAGCCAATGAATTTTCATCGGTCGTTTCCATTTGCAGACTATTTGTGTCTGAAGCCTGTACATGTTCTAACCATTGTATATTCTGAGTGTACGGTTTTAACTCGTTCTCTCTCTCCATATCCTTCTTCCAATCGAGTTGCACCCACTCCCAAACAGCATCCGAAAAAGCGTGCTTCTCCATAATTCTCCCCTCCATTTTTCTTTTCTATTTCCCTTACAGTTGGTGGGATAACCCTCTCACTTCTTTCTATTTTCTAGAGAATCTTAGACCTTACTTCAGGGAGAAATCAGAATCTTTCAGTAAGAAACCCTTTACAAATCCAGCTATCTTTTTTACTATAGAGCTATCAATTGCATAAGCGACGCACTGGGGGAGCTGGTAACGGCTGAGAGGAATCATGTGATTCTGACCCTTTGAACTCGATCTGGATAATACCAGCGTGGGGAAGTGCAGCCAGAATTGTCCTATTCTTTTTGTATATTCTGCGACTGCGCCCTATGGTGCCGTCGCTTTTTATATGCAAAAAAATAGGAGGAATCATTATGGAAATACAAAATTATTGCGGAACTAGCCGGATTGCCGGCTGCAGTTTTTCGGTTTATCCGATGGCAGACAGATTCAAAGAAATCATTCTAGAGGCGCTGAGAACCGTAGATACGTCAAAAGTTTGGATTGAGACCGACGATGTCACAACATTAGTGCGTGGGAGAATTCCGCACGTATTCGATGTCACCTCTGCTATTTTCTTAGCAGCAGCTAAAGATGGTCATCATGTTGTGTTCAATGGTACATATTCAATTGGATGTCCCGGTGATTCTACTGGGGATGTCTATATGGCCGAGGACGAAACAAAGCTAAACCTTCCGAATGTAAAAGATATAAAGCTTGAGACAGCTTCCAAATTCTCGCTATATCCTTTGGGCGGCGGAAATTATATGGATACCATCTACAGTCAAATTGGAAACATGCGTTCCCACGGAATAACTGTTTCCAAGTCTCATTATTCCACTCGCCTTGATGGTAATAGTATTGATGTTTTTGAAGGTTTGGAGCATGTCTTTACTGAAACTGAAAACTCAGGTTCATCCCATACAGTTATGACAGTGACAATGTCAGCCAACAGTCCATCTGCAAAGGGTGGAATCAAATGAAAAACTGGAGAATGAAAGATATAGTCGTCATGGCAGCGCTCGCTGTCGTGTTCGGCATTGTTTATCTCCTATTCCTGCCAGTCAACGTCGTCATGATGGGACTAATCGGACCGATCGGAACTGATATAATCTTCGGGGTATGGTTCCTTGTCTCGATCGTAGCTGCTTATATCATCCAAAAACCCGGTGTTGCTCTTGTCTCGGAAACGATTGCCGGAGTTGTCGAAGTGCTGATTGGCAGCAGTGTCGGACCTATCGTTATTCTCTCTGCTGTCGTACAAGGTCTTGGAGCTGAAGCAGCATTTGCCCTGACACGCTATCGTTCTTATCATGTTCTTGTATTAATGGGTGCTGGTATTGGGGCTGCCATTACAAGTTTCATCTGGGGTTATTTCCGAGGTGGTTTTGTAGCTCTTGACCCTTCTTACGTTGTGCTTATGCTTGTTGTACGAATCATCAGTGGAGCTGTTATAAGTGGTTTGATCGGCAAAGCAATCAGTGAGGCGCTGGCGAAAACTGGCACATTGACGAGCTTCCCGCTCGGTAAAACATATCGCCAGCGAAAAGCAGGATGACACAGGCTCTACTGGAAGTTGACCAACTGACCGTCACATTTGAGGAAGAGAGCACGCCTACCTTAGATGATTTGAGTTTTACGGTCCAAGAAGGAGAAAGCATACTCCTGCTGGGACCAAGCGGGTCTGGAAAGAGCACACTCACATACTGTTTAAACGGGTTGTATCCAAAAGAACTGGATGGGAAGATGAGCGGTAGTATCTACTTCGCAGGATCCAAGATCGAGGACTTCAAAAGCGGAAAAATCAATTTAGAGGTTGGAACTGTATTTCAGGATCCAGAAACGCAATTCTGCATGCTGACAGTAGAGGATGAAATTGCCTTCGGCTTAGAAAATAAGAAAATATCTCCGGATTTGATGGAGTCAGAAATCGATCGAGTCCTCTCCCTTGTCGGTTTGCAGCATCGGAAAAAAGATCAAATCCACACCCTTTCCGGCGGGCAGAAACAGAAGCTGGCACTTGCAGCAGTTCTGGCACTGGAGCCTCGGTTGCTCATTTTAGATGAACCGACAGCTAATCTGGATCCGGCTGCGAGCAAGGACCTTGTTGAAACAATCCGTCACCTAAAAGAAGAGCAGGAGATCACACTTCTGATTATTGAGCACAACATTGACTACTGGCTGCCTATTATTAACCGGACGATGCTGCTGGACCAAGATGGATCATTATTCTTTGACGGAGACTTGAGTGAGGCAGTAAACATGTATGACGAGGAGCTACAGCAGCGCGGCATTTGGCTGCCAGAAGCAGCTCTTCTTGCCAAGCAAGCACAGCTTCCAAAGCCCTGGCCGCTTACAATTGACCTTCTCCCTCCTGATTTGCAGTTTCAGACGAAAACTTCAGAGGTTTTGCAGAAGAAAGAGCAAATCATTCAAGTGGAGAATGCTGTTTTTCGCAATAAAGAAAAGGTCTTGCTGGATATCCCTGCTCTTACTATTAAGCACGGAGAATTCCTGGCTATTACAGGGAAAAACGGCAGCGGAAAGACGCTTCTTTCCCGGCAAATTACTGGATTGCTGAAGCCCACAGCCGGAGATATCGAAGTTCTCGGAAAGAAGTTACGTCGTTGGAAAACAAATGAACTCTACCAGCAAATCGGTTATGTATTTCAAAATCCTGAGCATCAGTTTCTTACAGACTCTGTTTGGAATGAAATCGCCTTCGGACAGGCAGTAAACGCGGATGAAATTCAGAGGGTCTTGGAGGATATCCAGTTAGCTGCACAAGCCGATAAGCATCCATTCACCTTGAGCCAAGGTCAAAAACGACGGCTCAGTGTATCGACCATGCTTGTTCAAAAGCCTCAACTGCTCGTGCTTGATGAACCAACATTCGGTCAAGACAGCCATACTACTGAAGTACTGATGGATTTAATCTGGAGACATCATCAACGCGGGTGCACCATTGTCATGATTACACATGATATGGAACTGGTCGATCGTTTTGCTTCGCGCGTGTTGATTGTGGATCAAGGGCGTATAGTAGCAGATGACCAGCCTGCAGGAATTTGGAAGAGAAAAGATCTGTCAGACTATGGACTCTCCCTTCCCGCAAAAGAAGCTTATAATAAGCGGACACAGGAGGACAGTCTCTATGCATCATATTAATCCTAGCATCAAAGCAGGGACAGTGACGATAGCTGCGATCGTCATTGCTTTCCTCTTTGATCCATTGGCACTGCTTTTATACATTGGCTGGACGATTGCCGTTACATTGCTGTTTGGAAAGGTGCAAATCAAGAAGTATCTTCTATATCTGCTCCCTTTCACCCTTTTCGCAGTCGGCATGCTTGTGTCAACACTGCTGTTTGCAAAGACACCGGAGAATCCCTCCATCACGCAGCAGTTCCTCCTTTGGGAGCTACCGAGAGAAACCGTGCAAGATGCACTAGCCTTGGCTATCCGTGTATTCAGCTATAGCACGCTGTCCTTGCTATTTGTCCTGACGACAGATAAAGTGGCGTTTATTTTAAGTCTGATTCAACAGTGCCGTGTTTCACCAAAGCTGGCGTACGGTATTTTAGCTGGCTATCGCTTTTTGCCTTTATTAAAAGATGAGTTAACAACGATCCGCTCTGCACATCTTATTCGGGGAGCCAAAACGAAAACAAGCAGATTCAGCAGATATAAACAATACACGATTCCCCTGCTGGCAAGTGCGATCCGCAAAGCTGAACGAACTGCCATAGCCATGGAATCCAAAGGCTTCACAGGAGAAAGAGACCGCACATTTTACCGTACGTATAATACAAGTTGGACAGATTGGATATTTGCAGCCGTCATGCTTGGCGCCATTGCGCTATGTATCATTGTTTCCAAATCGTTTCAGTAGCAGGCAGAAGGGTTATAATGGAGAAAAAAGGAGAGATGAAGATGTGCGGCAGATTTACATTACTCACTCCCTGGGAAGAGCTCCTGCGAACCTATGATGCTGTCTCAGAGATGGAAGCATTAGAACCAAGCTACAATATCGCACCAACGCAGCAAATTGCAGCCGTCATTCATGACGGTAACAAACGACGGCTCGGAACACTGCGCTGGGGTCTCATCCCGCCATGGGCACCAGATAAAAAAATAGGCAGCAAAATGATCAACGCCAGAGCCGAAACTCTTCTGGAAAAACGCAGCTTCAAGAAAGGATTTCAGAAACAGCGCTGCCTTATTCCCGCCGACAGCTTCTACGAATGGAAAACAAAAGACGGTAAAAAGCAGCCCATGCGCATCCAGCGCAAAGATAAAACCCCTCTCACATTCGCTGGGCTATGGGAGAAATGGCAGGATGAAGATGGCAGCAACATCTTCACCTGCACCATCATCACAACCGAAGCAAACAGCTTCATGCAGCAGATCCATAACCGTATGCCGGTTATTCTCTCCGCTGCTTCTCAGGACATCTGGCTTGATCGGGAACTGCAAGACCCTGACAAACTGCTGCCATTGCTGAAACCTTATTCCGAGGAATTGACTGCTTACCCTGTCTCGACGCTGGTGAATTCGCCGAGGAATAATAGTGAGGAATTGATCAATCCATTGTGAAAGGAGCATGCCGGGGGCATGCTTTTTTTTACAGTAAATTGCATACTCAATATATTGGCCTAGAATCTTTTTGGATCAAATGGAGTTTCCTCTAAAATTAGTTTAACTTCAGATTTAGGTACCCATCCAAGCCATGTATCTCTATCTATTCTAGGCAGCTTCAATTCCTCTCCTATTAGTAATGAACCAGTGCTAACCTGGTATTTATCATTTCTTTCCTTTAAAACTTCAACTTTTTTACCTTGAATATCTCCGTAGACTTGTATCTTTACACAATCTTTTAATTCATTTGGTTCTACTACTTTTGTGTAAACGCCACTCTGATACTTATCTACAAAAGTATCATCAATCTTACTTTTATCCTGAGTTAGTATCTTTAAGTTGCCATCCATATCTTTAGTTAATTTGTACTCTGTATAGTTTAATTTCCCGTAGTAACCCCTTTTCAATAACAACACCTTTTCGTTTTCATTCTATTATTTTATGCATCCTACATTTATGTTTCGATACTAATTGTTCTTCTATGCTGTTCTAACACAAGTTCATATAAACAATGAAAAGCGTCCGACTCATTCTTATATTCCTTAATAATATAGTGTCCTAGCCGTTCACGAGTTTTATACACTTTCCATACTCCTCCATCAAAACAACACCCCATCACATAAGGTGCATCTGTAATAAAGTCCAACTCAATCTGATACTCACCTAAATTTAGATCGTTATCTTGAATTTTCCTTTTAAAATCAGCCTTAATCATAAATCACCTCATAAGTTTGTTTTAAGTCTTTAAAAAAGTTACATACAATAATCAAGAACTATTATCTACACCGATATCCCAAATAAAGAATGTAAGATATTCAGATACCTTAAAAGTTTTTGTTTTACATGAACTAATGAAAGTGAACCTCACAAATTACTATAACTGATATTAGAAAATGACTTCCAAGTTTGAATTATCTCATCTACTCTTCCAGATATACACGAAGATAAAATTCATCCTTATCCCTCAAATTCATCATATACTTTTGGCCAAGAGGTACATCCCTTGTATAAAGCATTATTTGATTTCCTTCTATAAAGGAACAAAGAAAAATATCACCCAAGTCCATCGACAAATTATCGTACTTGGTTAATATAAAAATAAACCTTGAAAGTTAAAGAACAATCAAGGTTTATTTCTCATTTAGAATTACATTAAAATAATGTTTTTTATTTCATTGATAATCGCATCATCTTTATTTATCCACTTCTGATAGATACCGTTATCTATAAGATTCATGCTTAATTTTTCCCAAATCTTATAATCACCAGTCATAGTAACAATGGATATCATATCACCTTTTGTTTCAACTACTTCAAATTTATTACCCTTATAAGTAGCTTCTATCCGTTTCTTATAAATTTGTTCGATTTCATTTTGATGGACATACTTATATATATAGTATTATCGGCAATCGTTTTCTTATCAAATTCAAATAATTCATCCGTGAATCTTTCTGAACGTAAAATAATCCGTCCATCTGCTTTAATACCTGCAGCATATTCTGTTCCGTTATATAATGCAAAGATATTATTTCTCATGTTCACCCCATACTCAATTCTAAAGTCCCTAAATTCTTTTCAAAGAAATCTTCAACCTAAAAGATATAATGTCTTTAGAGTTTCTATAAAATCAGAATCCGTTTTTACCTCAATTACATCTATAAGATCATAAAATAGCTTTAATTTTAAAGAAAAATTAAATTGAACGCCCGCAGCACTATTTAATTTTCTTGATTTATCTATATAAACTTTTGAGTCACTCTTTCCAAGAAACAATACATTATACCTATCATTTGAGCTTTTTTCTAAAATTATTCTATTTGGCTTTAGTACTAAAAAAGAATAATATTGCTCATCTAAATTGTTTTTGAATATCTTTTGAATATAATTTAATGATGATGCATTCTCAATCTCATTATGAACATTTACATCATATTTTCTTACTTCCAACTTATTCTTTGAAAAGATATATAATGCCAATATTGATTTATATTCATCTGTAAATTCATCTACTTTGTATTCATTTCCTCTAACAACTTCAAATATTTCATAAAAATTACTTACTTTATTTAAGGTTAACTTAATAGTAGTTTCAGGATAATTCTCTCCATTCAATGATGCAACACAAATAATATCTTTATCTCTTTGAATTACTTTGAATTCACTATTAATTAAATTATATACACCACTTAAGTCCATATTTTATACTCCTTTATGTAGTGGCTACTATGTTCTGGAGTAAGGTCTAGATTAATAATTTAAATTGCTATCCTTCACCTTACTGATCTCAATCAAATTGCTTCCTAACTAATTGCAATAGAAGCATGCAATTGACATACTCCTTTTACCAATTCAGTTTTTATTGTTTAGCAGAGAAAATATCTTTATTTTCCATCAGTGCAGAAGAAAAGAAATCCTAAACTGACTACTTATACTAATTGTTGCGTCAAAGTATACTAAAGTCACCTTCTAATTAAGAAGTTAAGTGAATCTACGTTTAGTCAATTTAATTTTTTCTTTTCTTCATAGATTTCTACTTCTGACTTAGGTACGGCTTTTATAAATTCATTCTTATTGATTTGATTCATACTGTAAGAATTAGCTAAATCTGAATCATTCGTATACAATTCTATTTGGTGGTCTTCAATAACACGAGTAACTAAGAGAATACCACCTTTGTACACTGCATAAGTATCAATAGTATATACACTTTCTAACTCCTTCAAATTTACTTTCTTATAAAAGTATAAATGAAGCATCTATTTTCATTCTATCTTTTGTAACAATCTCATGGGTTCCATCTGATCTATGGTTTAAACGAAATTCATAACCATTGTATTCGCAATACACACCTCTTCTAATCATGATAATTCCTCCTAATTCTGCACCTTTGTGAATCTTTCTAATCTGTCACCGTAAACCCCTACGAGAGTTTCCTTTCCATCTATAACGGAATATAATTCTGCTCCATTCTGCGGTTTCATAAAGCCGCTTGCCTCGTATTCTGGTATTAAACTACCATCTCTTGCAGTTGTAAACCCGTTTCTCGTTTGTGGATAGCTAATATTTTCTCTAGCATAAGATGAATTACTTAATGAAGTTGAGTGAGGTATTTCCATTCTTTCGTCTTCCTTTGTCTTAAATAGAAGGAAAACCGCAGCATTGTTCAACCTATTAAGCAAAAAGAGCATACCTTCTTAGGCATACTCTATTATTCTTTAATTGTTAAGTTGTAATATCCTTTCTTTCCTCGATAATTGTTACATCATCCTTAGAAATCCACTTTTCATAATAATATTTGTCAGTTCTTTCAAAATTGAGCTGTTCAGCCAATATACTGTCTGTTGTACCAATAAGTACTTTTCCATTTAACTCTGACGTACTTACTCCAAATTTGTGTCCTTTATAATTTACATAAGACTCTATCTTATAGTATTCACTCAGTTCATTCTGGTTTATTTCTTTTGTGTAGACACCACTGTTATAAAGATCTACAAAATCACTTGTAGTTTTAGATAAATCATCTGTCATTATCAGAAATCTATTTTGCATATCTCTAGTTACCTCATACTCTATGCCTTTGTATTTACCAAAGTACCCTTTTTTCACCATAGTAATACCTCCATCATTTGGTGGATACAAAAGATTTACCATTAAAAATACCCACTAATCGTTCGACACCATCTTCAACTACGTATAACTCTGCGCCAACTTTGGGTAAGCGCCGTTGATTAAATACCCACTCAGGAATCACCTCGTTATTTCTCGAACCTGTGAAACCATTTAGTGTACAAGGAGGGCCGTCATTATTAGTACCTCCTAATCTCTCTCCATATGGTATTCCTATATCATCCACATCATCTGATTTGAATTTAATTTTACCATAAGCGTTTCCGCCTTCAGGATATGGCCTTGATCCATCCCATGTAGTGTAATCTAACCTGAATGATTCAACCACATCCTCATAGTCTTTGATATGATCTACATCATCTAATTTGGCAACATAGCCCCCGATTTCTTTGTAACTACCATCCAAATATTTATCAACGTCAGAGATTGGGATTGTCTTTTGTAAATAAGTATCAGATGTTGGATGAGGAATCGCATCACGTATAGCCTTAATAGTTTTCAACTCTTCGTCTGTTAATTCTGCTACAGGTTTGAGCTTAAGTTGTTGGAAATCATTATATGTTAAACTGTAATCACCGATATTTTCTTCTAAATATCTTTTATAACTAACTGGAATATTACTAATATCATTATTAACTTTAGAATTGATTTTCCCTTGATATGATATAAAATCACTTGTGCTCGATATAACTTCACCTGAGCTTGAATTATTAAGCCCAGGATTTGAAGTGCCTTTCCCCATTAAGATAGGTTCTGTATTCCCTGCTGTTAATTGCTCAGCACCAGCCACCATCTGCAACTCTTGCACTTTATCCTGTTCCTTCACAGCCCATTGACTATTACGAAGTCTATTAGCCGTCTGCTTATTTGCATGTTCTGTCAGACTGACAACATTATCTGCTTGTCCTGCTGCACTTCCCGTACTAGGTGTTTTCGCATGCAGTCTTTCTGCTGGAATTTTCAACTCGATTACGTTATCGACTTGTTTCACCGCTGAGTTCGTTTTATTTATTTTGCTTGCAGATTGCCCCACATCAATTACCTTACTGGTCGTACGAGCAGTCCCGGTAAAGGTTGTGACAGCTTTTCCAACTGGCAGTATGTCAATAGGTGCGAGTATACCTCGCGTCCAGCGTTCCGTGGTATCCAGCTCTCGGCCGGAAGCCCAGTCTTTTCCTGAGATCGCACTACCCATTTCCACCGTCGCATAAGCTGCTCCTAATACTGCACCAGCAGGCGGACATACAACTGTTACGCCAACGATGACGACGAGGGCTGCTATGTTTACCCAAAACTCTTTTGTAAACTGTCCATCCTCGATTGATTCATATTCAAAGGCTCGCGTATTAACGGCAGCAGTGCGGTAATCCTCATAGCTTATATCTTCATCCGGATTCTGTACCTTCCATTCCTCAAATGATGCTTTGATCTGCTCAGCGTAATAGTTATCCCCGCTTAGTATATCATCCATGGTGATTTCTGTTTTCTCTGTCGTGTATTCCTGATAGGATCCGTAATAAGAGATTGGAATTGTTTCGGTTGCACCGATATGGTTCTTGGTCGTATAGTTGGATATGGAAGAATCACGAACTTTCTGGACAAATTCATCTATGTCTTCATAAAAAGGCTGATCTATTTTGTCCTCCACGATATCTCCAACACTTCCACTATAATCTTCTAATACTTTGAAGTCCTCAAACAAGCGCTGATACTTATCTTTATCGCTTGTATAAGAGAACGAGACAACACCGTCAGAATCATACTTCGCTACCTTCTCGCTTGCTTCGTCCAAGTTGTCCGTAATATCCTTCATCGTATCGATCATGCCCTTGCCCCAAGCACCAAGTCCGATCAGGTTGCGCAGGCTGTCCCTTGTTTTTTCCCATTGACTGCTCCGATATTTAACGTCCAAGCTTTACACCTCCAATGCATCAATGATTTTCAAAGCGATCGCTTCGTCTGTTTCGATCATCGTGTTCAGAGTATCAATTACCAAGGAGGAAATACGTGCATAATGATCCTGTAGCTCCAAGAACTTATCATTCGCTTCCGGATAAGCCTCGATAGCCTCCATTGCCTTTCCTTCTTGATAGAATTTTGTATTTTTTATGTTCTCAATCGCTGGTACAGCATTAGACTGTAAATCTTCCATAATAGCGATGAGCTGCTTATAAATATCAGTGATCTCTATCGGATCGACCGTGATTGCTCCACTGCCTGCCATTTACCTTAACCCCACTTTCTGCCGATACGGGAAGTCCAGCGCATCGAACAAGACTTTCAAGAACCAGTATTGGCTCGCTTGGTAATACTGCTTCTGCGTCGTATCAATCATGATCAGTCTGTCCTCTTTTGAAAGCACAAGCCATTGCTGATAATGATTTGGGTTCGTGCTGATTTGCGGTTTCACACGAGGATGGAATAGCTCTATATTGACGATATCGTTCGTCACATCCAGTTCTTTAATAGCTTCCCTATCCTCAGCCGACAGCTCTCGTTGCAGGAAATTCTTTTCCGCTTCAACTGGTTCACGATTCAGCAGTGGTATTTTCTCTCCAAGCAGTTTCAGGACAAGTGGTTTGTCCATGACGTAAAGTTTGTAGGTCTTATCAGCTGTTTCAGCAAGGATGATGACTTCTTCCGCTTCTTTTTCCTTGAAAGCAAACATCAGGTTGTTGATCCGGACATATTTCTGGCTAAAAAAGTATGTATACAAGGTCTTAATAATGACACCGCCAGATTTTGTAAGAGAACCTTCCTTATCAAAAACGCCTTTATTTTTAAGCTTTGCATATGCCTGACTCCACGGTTCTTCTCCCTGAAGCTGATAAAGTTTTTTATCGGGCAAGCCAAATAGAGCTTCTGCATCAAACGCTGCAGCTAGCAAATACAGTTCGGTAACATCAAAAGTATCCTTATCCGTCTGGGTCATAGACTTTTCACTTCCTTCACCAATTTGTCGTTTTGGAAGTCTGCCTGATAATCAGCGATATTGTCTAGTGCCTTCTTTTGCAGGGAAGCTGCATCCTTAAGATCAGCATGATACTGAAGAAGCAGCTCCAAGTAGGCAAGGAAGCTGTCACGCGACTTCCCTTCCCACTTTGAACCCTGTACAAGGGAAAGCAGAGCTTCCCCTTGAGAATAGGTATTATCCAGAGATTCTTTCAGCTTTGCTGCTGATGATTTGGCTGTGTCCAATTCAGCTTGATCAATAATCACATCCTTCGCCACGCTTTAGTCCTCCTTCGCCTCGTCCATTGCTTTTCGTTTGTAATGAAGATACCGTTCGTATGCCCTGTCACTAGCCGTAACAAGCTTACTGCGGTGTTCTTTTTCGTCATCCAAGTAATCTGTCAGCTTTTTGTTAAGTCGTTCTTGTGCTGGAATGAAGTCACTACTTGGAATAGCATCTTCCGTCATACATGGTGTGCTTCCTTTATAAGATGAAAAATAGGACTCCGCTTCACTGACCAATTTGTCATGTTCCGTCTTTGCATCCTCGAGCTTATGGTACAGCTTTAAGTACTCATCCCTTTTCGCTTCCGTATCTGTTTTAAACCATAAAAACGACATGTCTCTACTCCTTTCTTAGCATAAGGACGTTGAAGTTAAGTCTCATTCCGTGATTTTCACTTTCACATGCTGATGATCCATGGCTACATAGCATTCGTACGGTTCAGGGTATTTCTCCTGGCGGATAAAAGGCTGTTTGAAGATATCCTGATCGCCTAAGCGCATACCAACGAGACCGAAGATAGCTTGGCTGCGAAGATACTTTGGTACTTGTTCATAGCTCATGCCAAGATAGTTGTAGTCACTGCAGATAATAAAGTGAATGCCAGTTTTGCCGCCTCGTTCCATCATGAGGGTCGCTTCTTCAAGCGTTAATCCAGCGCGTTCGGTGAAGTCCTGCAGGTCTGTAATTACGACAATCCATTTAGATTCCACTATTCCTTCTGCATTTCGCTGTTTGATTTCATTGATAATTTCATTTTTGATTGCGGCTATTCCAATACTTTCGGAAACATAAGCCTGCATATCTTTCCCGATGTTTTCCAGATCCTTATCAGCTGTATCTATTAGAATCGTTTGATAAACATCTTTCAGTAAGGTGACGTTCTTAGCGACAGATCTGATCATACGATCCAATCCATCTTTCCGGTCGCTGACAACTGTCATGTGATCATATTGCGCTGGATTATAGGCAACAGGCAATACTTCTTCAAAATCAAGCCCAAGCGGCACTTTCCTCTCATCCACAATCCGTTTGGTACGGCGCTGCTCTTTGAATTCCTGGAAGTCGACGACACCTTCTGGCATCATCGGAATAGCATCAGGATAATCTCCATCCCATACTTCGTTCATGTCTTTGGCTAAATCTTGAATTCGATCAAGGATTTCCAATGCTTCTTCCCCGTGTTCAGGCAGCATGGTCTGGAATAATGCTGGTTCTTCCATTTTCACAAGTCCTCGACCTGCGATTTCTTCAATTTCAATGTCAGTGCGACCTACGATTGATCTTGCTTCGTTGGACTCGATCAGGTATAAAGCGATTTGTGTCTTGATATTCGACAGTAAAGGCATGCGCATAGCACTTTGGCGGCCGGCACTGATAATCAGATGAATACCGATGCTGGCACCTTCTCGGGCAATCTGTGTGATGACTTTCTCGAAATCGTCACCAAAATCACTGTCTCTGACAGACTCATAGTTATCGATCACAATACAGATATTCGGCACAGTCTCTCCGCTTGCCTTTTCAAACAAGCCTATGTTCGCCACGCTGTACTGGCTCAGCTTTTGTTTACGCAGCTTCATTACTCCAGTAAGCATCCGGATTAATTTGCCTACTTTCTCGACTTGATCGACGAGGAACGTATCCGCAACATGCGGCAGATTCTTCAGTGGCAGCAATCCATTCGTACCAAAGTCAAGCAAGTACACATGCAGATGTTCCGGATTATGCTGTCTAACCAAATCCATGACAACTGTCTGCAGGAATGTTGACTTCCCGTATCCAGGACTTGCAAATACAGCGATATGCCCATCTTTCGATAAGTTCAGTGTAAGAGGAACCTGCTGCTGCATTTCCGGCTGATCGAGTAAACCAATCACCAACTCCAAAGGTTTTTTTGGTTCTTTCCATGCGTCGCGGAATACCACCGGGTGAAGTTCCGGTCCGAAAATTTTCTCTGGAAGAGGCGGTAGCCATGGGCGTGCTAACGGCTCTATCTGCTGCTGCTCCGTGTAATCAGCAATATGATCAATGACAGCATCGAGCTCTGATGGAATTTTTTCGATAGACTCTTTCTGCTCCAGTCCGCTTAAATCTTCCGTCAGAATATCGTATTGACCAAGGTCATTGATGCTATAAATTGTAAGATCTACATGGTCTTCATCATTTTTATCTGGAATATAGTCTGCACCGCTCCATGCACTTTGGAACAGTTCATAAATTTCATTGTTACCGACCTGCAAATAAGAGCGACCCGGCAGTGTAATTTCCGCTGCATCAGGTGTTTTGATAATTTCATTCGAATCGCTTGCATTCTGTACCTTCAATGCCAACTTGAACTTGGAGTTGGACCAAATTTGATCATCAACTACACCACTTGGTTTCTGTGTTGCAAGAATCAAGTGGATCCCTAAGGAACGTCCAATACGTGCTGTAGAAACGAGTTCCTTCATGAAATCAGGCTGTTCGGATTTCAATTCGGCGAACTCATCCGAAATAAGGAATAAATGCGGCATCGGTTCAGCTGCTTTTCCTTGTTTAAACAGCTTTTGATATTGGTTAATATGATTCACATTATACTCTCCGAAGAGGCGCTGTCTTTTCTGCAATTCTGCTTTAATCGAAGCCAAAGCACGCATCGATTGTGCACGATCCAGGTTGGTGATCGTTCCCATCAAATGTGGCAGTTTACGGAACAGATTCGCCATTCCTCCTCCTTTGTAATCAATCAGAAGGAATGCGACTTCATAAGGGTGGAAGTTTACAGCTAGCGAAAGGATATAAGACTGGATGATCTCTGATTTACCAGATCCTGTCGTACCCGCCACCAATCCGTGCGGACCGTGTGCTTTCTCATGAAGGTTCAACTGGACAATATCTTCTTTTCCTCGCAGTCCAAGCGGTACAGCGAGTGTTTTGTATGTCTCATTCGTACGCCAGCGCGCTTGAATCGCTAATTCTTCTACCTTTTCTACACCATACATCTCCAAGAAGGTTACTTGTTCTGGAATAGAATTCTTCAAGTTTTGCAGATGGTTTAACGGAGCTAATGCTCGTGAGACAGCTTCTTTATTGAAATTCTTTGGAAAATGATCTGGTTTGAACGTCTTGTTGACGAGCTCAGCTTCTTCCAGAATGATTTTGCCATCATTGCTATCACGGATATCGATGACTGTTTTCACATGCTCTGGCAATGCTCGCATCACATCTTGAACGAAGACAAGTGATACACCGTATTGACTTGGATCTTCATTAAAGAATTCCATAATCGTATGATCCAGTATCAGCTTCTCATCAGTAATTAGCACAACATAATGTGGTGAGAAATAGAGTTTCTCATTTGAATTGCTTTTTTCATCAACTTGCAGCTTGCGCTCTTTCAGTACTTGATACAAGCTGTGCAGGACCTGATCACGGGAACGATCATGGTAGATAAAGCCGCGAACGTTAATGTCTCGCACACTTGCATGCGGCAGCCACCGCATCCAATCCCATTCTTTCTTTTCTTCTTCTGGAAAGATTGTAACGAATTGAAGATCATGATAGCTGTGGAATAAGGAAAGTTGCATCACTAACAGCTGAAGCTGTTCCAGTACAAGCTTTCTCTGCCCGATATAACCAACCGGCCCTTTCGTCAGTGATGTAATTACTGGGACATCATGCAATTCTTTGAACTGGTCGAGTAAATGTCTTGCTTCATCTACCAAATCATCTTGTTCCTGCGTGAATTCTTCCTCGTTGTAAGAAATTTCGAAGCTTGTATCCACTCTTCCTAATCCTGTACGGAAGTTCAAAAAATCATGATGGTAAGCTGTTTTCTCATAAATACGAGCCTCGGTTGCAGCTGCCATTTCAGATATCTTCTCCACATCAGGATAGTGGTAATGCAGTGCATGTCTCTGTTCTTCACTTGCATGATAAAGTTCCTTCGTTTTTCGCTTCAGATAGCGCTTATATGTTTCTTCCCTGTGTTTCATATCCGCTTTGTATTTGCGTACATTTTTTACATAAGACATGATGGAGAAGATGACCGTAACTAGAGTAGCGACTACCATTACGATTATGAATATACCACGTGGTTGAATCAGTGATATAACAATCAAAGCAGCTATCATAACAAGCGGAGGTACAATATTCCTCGCTAGCTGCTCACTCGGCTTACTTGGCTTACTGGCTGGTTTGGCAATCGTTCTTTTCTCTTCTGGTTCCCGGTAAATGATACGCGGAGAACGATGGTAGTCTGGGTACTCCCCGCCGTAGGGTTTTTCTTGACCAATCAGTTCTATCAAGGAGGCTTCGAGATCTCCATTTGTCTGAATTTCAATAGTGTCGCCATACACTGTCAGCAAGACGCCATCTGCGAATAATATATCTCCATCTTTCACCTGCGCATCATCTTTGAGCAAGCGGTAATTATGGTAGACATTTCCGCTTCGCAAATCTAAACGAAAGCCAGACACACCTGTTTCACGCAAAAGTACAAAATCGGCTTGCCAATGCTGTTTATTAATATCATTGTAATCCGCTGCACCAAATGTGACAGATTGTTGACCAGCAATATCAAACACGTTGTACTTTTTTGCATCAATTAAATTGAGCTGCAGTTCCCCTATTTGTTTAGCAGCGCGAATCTCTTCCTGCTGAAAGAATAGTTTCTGTCCGTCCCATTCCAGTTCTAGTTCAGTTGCCAGTCCGGCTATCGTCACCTGATTCTTGCGTCTATTCCCGATGATTACGGTCTGACCGGATTGTTCCGGCAAATGGCATTTATGCAGTTTATCTTTATATGCTACGAGCAGTGTTTTATGTGCCATCTATTCTTCTCCCTCTCTATGCACTCCATCCATCGCTGATAGACATCATTTCTCTTCTTCTTGCTTATTCTCATCATTATTTTCTTCTTGTGCGTTCTGCTGTTCCTCTGATGCAGCTTCATTACCAGAATCCTCACCAAGAGGATCTAAATTATATTCTTCCAGCAATTTATCAAGCTGATTTTGGAGATCTTCAACTTGTCTATCTCGTTCTGTTCCAGATAGATCTGGGTTGTTTTTCACTTGTTCGATCTTCTTGATCAATCCGTAGATGATCAGCTGCGGATCATCGATATATTTAGCCTTTTCCAAGGAAGTATCCAACTCACCACGGCCATTGTAAATCCAATAAAGCAGATAATCTTGGTCACTGTTCAAGGTTACATTCTTTAAAATCGATTCTTTTTCTTCGTCAGATAAAGCTTCTACCTGAATATAGGAATACGCCAGTGTATATTTTGTCTGGCTCGGCATCTTTTCCGGATCTTCATCTGCCAGAGTTGAAATCACGTCATTGTAATTGTCCGCTAGGAACTCACCGTGCGCTTCCAATTGCTTATCTTGGAAAGGGTCCTTGATCAGTGCAAAGTAAACAAGCGGCGCTGCCAGCAAAACACTAAGGATAATCATGATGATGGATAAACGTTTATATAATCTAAAACGTTTCGTTGGTAAGAAGCTCATCGTCTTATCTGTTTTTTTCTGTTCTTTTGCATAGCTCTCTTGCAAGAATTGTTTTATGTCTTCGATTGTTTCAAGCTTTTGGATCTTCTTCTCAAAATCTGATTCATTTGCATTCTCAAGGGAACCATGATAAAGCTGATCGAATGAATATTTCTTAGAGAACATTGCGATGCTCATGCATTTGTACTGTTTAAGGAATGTCTCTGACTGCATATCGAATGGGGGTACGATATCACGGACACCGCGGTGGATCACTTGCGGCATTAAATTCTCATCGAAGACGAGATTGTCAGGATGAAGGAAAATCGTGATCCGACTGGTAAGGAAACGTTCAAGTTTGCCAATATTACTCAGAATGCGCAGTTTATCATCCTGACGCAGCTTTTGGACGTCAGACCACTTTTTATGATTGGGATTGGTGTTGTAGATGAAAACTAAAGTATCTTCCTCTTCTTGTACCTCCATTGGTACAAACTGATCGGAAGGTTGGTGCATCAAATGCAGCTGCCGAATATCATTTACCGAGGTTTGAGATTTGGGCATTGTTATCCGGATTGCTTGTTTATCCTGCTGCAGGGTATATGTAGCGTTATCCAATTCTATTTTTCTCTCATTCATGTTTTGCTGGCTCCTTCACAATTAGCACAGATGGCTCTTTATATTACAAGACTACTAGTACATCGCCGTCTGTGACTGGATAGTCTCTTAGATAGTCATCATCCGCCAGGACAAGATGCTTGGTCACGATCTTGATCGTGGAATGGATGTTATTTGATTCGATATGCAATGTATCCATCACATGATGAAGCAGCTGCTTCACCGTCAATTGAGTGGGAATACGTAAGTCATATACAGATCCTTCTCCGCTGACAGATTGTAGATCCATCGTGACGTTAATATGTTTCGTGTTTGCCATCGTCTTTCTCCTAGTCTAATAATTTTCGCATCATCATATACAAGCCGATGCATAACGCGAGCGCTATCCCGATCAGGAAGTAAAGTACTCCGTTTCCGGAATCCGTCTCCGTTTGATCTTCTGCCTTTTGACCACTGGCTGCTTCCGAGGTATAATCTGCGGTAAACAAGGTATCCTGCACTTCCTCTAATGGTGCTTGCTTGTTGATATCGAGTGTAAAAACACTATCTCGCAATGCTTCTACATCTTCCCTCTTAACGTCAGCTTTTTGCTGAATATCGTCTGTTGTTTCGTCATTGAACAGTCCGGGGAATACTTTTTCCTTCTCTGTTTCCCGGGTATCTGCCCCAACATCTTTATCCTTTTGTATACGGTCGATTTGCATCTGGAGACTTCCGCGTTCATTTTCCTCAGAATGACTTTCTGCTGATACCTCTATAGGTAGAAGTATCAGCAGAAAAATGGTGAATATGAACGCCAAATCAACCAGCTTCCGTTTGGTTGTCATCGGCATTATCTACTCCTTTATCCGATTGGTTAATGACCAATAGGTTGGCAAGGGCACCAATAGCTGCTGCAATGACCAGTGCAAAGATCGCAACAACGTAGTTAACCGAGCCTTCTACAATACGAAGCATGAATGTTTCCATGTACTGCAGAGGAGAAAACTTCTCAATTGTCGGGAATGCTGTGCTTGCTGTACCGATGGCATCTGTAAAGAATAGATACAGACTGAATATCGCCAGCAAGATGAACATCCCAATCATTTTCATTTGTCTTAACAAATATGTCGCTATCAACAGCATTGCCGTAATAAGCAGAGCCATGACAGCTGTCAATTGAAGCTTATTCAGATCGTCAATTGGCAAATAGTAACTGGATACGATACCAATAACGATACCTTCCAGCAGCCCAATACCAGCTGTAATGATTGTAATTGGTGCATGCTGCACCATCAGTGATGTATCAGATGCGAATTGGTCATCCTGTTTTCGTCTCATATGCAAAGTTGAGATGACATAAGCCGTAAAGAGAACGACAATGAAACTAATCAACACAAGATAATATGGCGTGAAGATTGTCTCGCTTTGAGCTGCAATCGTACCTTCATTGCTTGTTTGGACAGGATTGGAAAGGAAATCATAAAGATTCTCGTTCTGTCTGTCCCCGACTCGGCTATTTGCCAGCACTTCCGTGAAGTTCTCCGTGAAGTTCTGATCATCAGACAGCTTGTCTGTCAGATTGGAAGCAAGCGTCTCCGCATCGCTCACGAGTCCAGTACCGCTTTGTTCAATCTCTCTCGCTTGCGTATCAATGTTGTCAAATGTTTCATATACTTGGTCAGCTGTATTCGTATTGCTTTGTGCTTGCTCAGCTAATGACTGACTCGACATTAGAAGTGGCTGGAATTCACTGCCCAATGTCAGGACAGCTTCCTGTTCACCCTGTGCATTTGTTTGGATTTCTGTCTGACCCTCGAGAAGTGCCAGCACTTGATCACGCCATGCAGTCACATCCTCCAATGTCTGATTCACATTGTCATTCAAGACAGCTGCTTGCTCTGTCGTTGCAGCAACTTGGCCTGTTAATGTATCCGCATCTGCAATAGCTTGCTGCACCTGCGACTGGTAGTTGCTGACTTGCTGGCGGAAAGCTTCTGCCGGTGTTTGAAGCTGTTCTGTGACGCTGCCGGTGATTTGGCCTGTCATGTAATCTGCTAGAAGATCCTTGATGTCCTTTTTCTTAAATAAGTAAAATAGTGAGTTATTAGTAGCCAAATCATTTAAGCTTGCAGAACCGAAATTGTCTGGTAGTCCATGCAATCCGAAACCATAATAGCTCTCGTATAGTGAACCAAGTTCTTGATAAGCAGAGATTGAGTTTGTCACTGTACGAATTAAAGTCTCAGTCGTGTTATCCAAATCCTCTATAGGCGTACTGATTCGATGCTGAATGATGTTGTCTTTGATATACAACTTCTCTGGTTCATCTTTTTCTTCGTCATCTTCATCTGGTTTGTCAGTGCCTGGCTGTTCATCGGAATCACCTGGTTCTTCGTCTTCACCAGGTTCACTTGGCTGGTCTGTTCCTCCATCACCTGGGTTTTCTTCCTGATCATTTTCTGGCGGGGTTACTGGAGTTTCCGTCTCATCTTCATTAGACTCGTTTCCTTCATCAGGAGAGGTTTGATCATTCTCTCCATTTTCAGATGGTATGTCTACTGCTGGTGTATCTTCTTCAGTGACAGCACCTTCTTCAGCTGACTGATTCCCGTTATTTTTGACTTGTATCGTTGCAAGAAGGTTGCCAGTTGTAGCCTTATAAGCCAAATCATCTGGTTTATCTACATCTCCCAGGTCCTTCTGCTCGAGAGTCCAGCTCCAATTAATCGGCTTGTAAACATCGAAGCTTCCCTCGTCTTTCCGCAGGGTAAGGTTCACTTTAAATTCGCCCTCACGGTTAGCTGGTAATTTTACTTCCCCGTTCTTTATTGCATCAGTAAATCCTTGTTCCGCTTCACCTGGTAGCTGAATCCCTAGATGTTTAATAGTGAAACCTTCTGGAACTTGCAGTCGGAATAACTGGCCTTCTTTTTTATTTTCAGGAATGTTGACAGTATCTGTTACCTGAATACCTTCTTGAAGCTTCTCATTCAATCTGTCAAACTCATCTTTCAAAATTGTAGAAGGGTTCCGATCAATACTCACACTCTTATTTTCCCGATATTTTTCTGTCATTCGAATGACATTAGTAATCTCATTTACTGTACTATCCGGCAAGCCCACACCTTGAAAATCTTCAGTGTTCAAAGAAGGCAGCTTACCAATAGCTCGGTTGATTCTATTTAAAGCGACTTGATTAGGGTCTTCAAACAGCATATTGATATTCAACATCTGATCTTCATCAAGCTCTTTTTCAATCGTACTCCGGATTCTTCCTTCGATTTTACTCCGGAATTGCTCATTGCTCTCCGTAAGATACGCGTCAATATCCTGCTGAAGGGCTGCAACTCTTTCAGAGGAATCCTGCAGCTGCTGCTGTAAAGATACAGAACCGCTATAGATATTCGTTGTATTCAAAGATGTTGCCGGACGGACCATAACTGTATCTACAACACTTTGCTGACTTGCTGTGAATTGACGGTTGATTGCTTCATTCGTAGCAACTAGCTGATCCAGTCGCTGGTCCACTTCCCCAGCAGTCAATCCTTGACTGAATTGATTCATTTGATCTTGGAAGTTTACTAGATCTGTATTATTCGTTTCTTTTAAGTTCATTACTTCGTCCAGATTGCTAACGAAGTCCTCTCCAAGCTGAGATTCCTCAACAAGCTGATCTTCATAAGAAGCCAACAGCTCACCGAAACTTGTAAAGCTTTCTTTTGAAACTTCGGTATTATCTCTTACCATACCGAATTGGTCAGTGTAACCAGATAATGGCTGGAATACATTTGAGTTATAAGAATTCGTATATGCCGCTTGGCGGTTGACCATCTGACCGATGCTATCCTGCGCATTCTGCAAATTTCCGATGATGCTGGCAAAATACACATCAATAACTCTTCTGTTAAAATCATTCAAGATATCACTTGCTGTTTTCTCCGCCTCTTCTTTCAAACGCGGATTTTCTGATGCATTGATTTTATACTGCAGCACTACTTGTTCAGGTGCTTCAGCAGTTATGTTGAGTGATTTCTCTGAAAAGTCGTTAGGAATTACGATCATCATATCGTATGTATTATTCTTCAAGCCGCTTTCCGCAACTCCCCGACTTACGACGAACCACTCGTGGTTCTCATTTTCACTAACCGAACTTACAAAGGCATCACCGAAGGCTAGATCGGTTCCATTAAACGTAGAACCTTGGTCTTCATTGACAAGAGCAACCGACATATTTTGTGTTTGCGGCTGTTCTGCTGTCTTCGTCGTTTCCTGGTGCAAGGTTAAGTAAGATAAACCTGATGCTAACAGTACGATAAGTACTAAAAATAAAATCCATCTTTTATCAAACATCTTCAATGTATTATCAACTCCTGGTGTCTCCAGTTTCCAAAGTATATTTTATAAAGTAGGGTTTAAAACAAAAGTACATGAACAGAAAAACTTAGATTTTTACAGTAATTGGGCTACATAACGCATGCGTCATGCAGCCCACCCTGTCGTTTCATGCGACGGTCAAACAGCAGCCGGATGGATGCTTATCTGAAACCGAAGTTTTGTGATAGTGCTTGGTCCTGATCTTGTACAGCTTGAGCTGTTTTCTCGAGCTGTAGTTGGATATCAAGCATAAGCTGAGAGAATTCCTGAACTTTAGGTTGCAGCTGTATGAATTGTTCATCAAAGCGATCGAAAGCTCTACCTTCCCACTCTGAACGAAGTTGTACTTGTAAAGCATTAAGATCGCTTAGAATTGAGTCGATCTGTTCAGAACTATTACGATATCTCTTTGCGTGGCTTTGTAACTGCTCCGGGGTCATGCGAATTTGTCCCGACATTTGCTCAGCTCCTCATTTAATTGATTTTACAGAAGGTTGTAGTGATTCCAATAAATGTATACCCAATACCTTCTAAAATAAATCCTAAAGAAAGGAAAAATTAAAGTCAACGAAGTATGAAACGATTTCCAGAAATTAAGAGGTAAGTCCCGAAATCGACTAGGCATATATCCCGGTTTATGAAAAGAAATAATTTAGTACCATTATAAAAGTCTTATAAACTGGTAATTTGAGGTTTTTTGCAAAATTGGGACGAATTGTATTGAAAAAGAGTTTTTACAATTATTTAACACAGATTCTGCATGTGCAAATTGTTAAAATTAAATAGCAAAAAGAGCATATGTCTCCACATGCTCCTCCTTTTAAGCGATCAATTTCAATCCTACAGCCGAAGCCAATATCATCGAAATACAGACAAGTCTTTTCCAATCCTTCGATTCCTGGAAGAAAAGCATCCCGACTATCGCTCCTCCGGCAGTTCCTATGCCAGTCCAAATAGCATAAGCAGTCCCCATTGGCAGGTACGACATGCTATAGGATAAGCAGCCAAAGCTTCCCGCGAACCCAAGAATGAATATGCTAATGTTCTTGAAGCTAGGCTTTTCATTGAGTTTGTTGATCATTGTCACACCAAGCACTTCAAACATACCTGCTATAATAAGCACAATCCAAGCCATCAGGCATTCTCCTCTGTCGTCTGTTTGTCTCCAGTTACGAGCTTAAGACCAATAACCCCCAATAAAAGAACGGCGATCAATGCAACCTTCACTAGTTTGAAAGGTTCACCGAAAAATAACATATCCACAATAACGGTACCCGTTGATCCGATACCGACGAAGACTGCATAGACGGTTCCGACAGGCATATGCTTGCTCGCCTGCAGCATCAAATAAAAACTAAGTAAGATACATATAATTGTACCTGCCCATTCAAGTGTATTATTTGCGTGCTTTAGCCCGATAACCCATAAAACTTCGATTATTCCTGCCAGAATGACGCTAAACCACTGTTTTGTCATACTCATTTCCTCCAATCAAAAAAAGCCTGGGAGATAGAAATCTCCCAGGCTTTTATCCTTCCGTGTCACAGCATAGCTGTGCGTTTTCTCTCGGACCAGGCCAGGCTTTCGCTGCGGAACCCTAGAAAACTATCTGCCATATTCATCTGGTCATTATAAGGGATACAAAAGCACGATGCAAGCAATTATGTTACGAAGTATTTATACTAAATAAGTCAGGAGGAATCACGATGCAAACATTTAAAACCCTATTTCAGCAGCGAATCAACATGGATGGCGAAGTGACATTTGAGACATTGCCAATGCTGTTACAACATTTCGCTCAAGCCATTCCATTTGAGAACTTGCGAATTATCAATAATAATAAAAGCCTTCTATCAAAAGAAGGTCTGCAGAAAAAAATCCTAATCCGCAAAGAAGGCGGCGTCTGTTATGAATTAAATACGCTCCTTTATTATTATTTAGAGGAAATTGGATTCGATGTCACCTTAGTATCTGCCTGTATTTACGACCAGAAATCGAATGACTGGAGTACTACTGGCAATACCCATGTTACTATCCTTTTGAAGCAAAATGAGGAACAATATATTGTTGATGCCGGATTTGGAGCTAATATACCACTTACCCCACTACCTTTAACAGGAGAAGTCATGACAACTGCTAATGGGCACTTCCGTATTAAGCCCACTGGCGATGGTTATACACTGGATTTAAAATTAGAAGGTCGAGACGACGATTGGCGTGTAGGATATTATTTCTCAGAAGATAACCGAATCACTGACATGACCGAACTGGAACAAATGCAGCAGATTATCGAGACACATCCTGCTTCTCCTTTCAATAAGTCACCGTTCCTTACAAGAAGGACTACAGATGGGCATGTCGTTTTAACACCTGCTTCATTAACTGTCTTCTCTGCTGGTGAACCCGTTAAACGTACATTGGATGAGAAAGAATATGTAGAACTGCTCCAGGGTATGTTCCGTATTCAAAGATCATAATTAAAACTGTTGCAGTATCTGTTTGAATTTGCAGAGGAGGCTGTCTATGAAAGATTCCAAACGTTTGGTTCGAATTCTTGATGAGGCCCATCAATCCGCTTCACCTATTACATGCTCTGCTTTTTTGGGTTTCTACTTGAAGGACAGCGGTATTATTCAAAAAGCAGTACATGACTATTTGGTTCAAACAAATACAGAGGTTGCGCTAATGGATTCATTGAATAGATTAGATGAAAGATCAAATGTCACACTATATAATAGCTATCTTCTATCTGACAACTTATATAAGGCGATTGAATTCGGAGCAGCACGTGCCGAAAAGTTCAATCAGGTGATTATGACAGACGCACATGTGTTAGAAGGTATCCTTTCTTTCCTGCCGGATACAGATAAATGGCTGGATATACTGCAGCTGACTAGTTCTACGCACGACTTGCTCGTCACGTTACCTATATCAAGGGTGCCAATGACTCCCGTCACAGATATAAAAGCTGCTTCTTTAATAGATAAAAAAGAAATCCTTGATTTTGTAAAAGAGCATTTTAGCTTGCGCTGGACAGAGCAAGTACAGCGGTTGCTTATTGAAGATAATGGAATTGTCTTGATCGTCCGAGAGGAAAGTCGATTAGCAGGTTTCTGCTGCTATCAGAAACAAAATGCAAAAAGAGCAGTATTCGGTCCGATGGGAGTGAGAAAGGACAGCAGGGATTCCAGTTATGGCCGCTCACTCTTATTGTCTGCCCTCCATGATGCAACCGAAAACGGTTTCCGTGAACTTCTTATCTCCGAGGCAGGACCAATTGAATTCTATGAACGAGTACTTCCACTACAACTGCACACAAAAGAAAAGGGATGACCATCGTGGTCATCCCTTTCGATTAATTCAATTTCTCACCTTGATAAACATCTGCTGCCAATGGCGCACTAAGCATTTCTTTGGCAGCTGCGCTGAATTTCTGGAAGTGGCTGCTCGTATTATGTGCTTGAACAGCCTCCATGTCCTTCCAATTTTCCACCATAACAAAGCTGTTAGCATCTTTTGGATCTTGGAATAGGTCGTAGCTGTTATTGCCAGCTTCGGCACGGCTTTCTTCCATAACTGCTTCGATTTCTTGAAGGAATTCTTCTTTTTTCTCTGGTTTAACTGACATTCTAGCGTGGATGATTATCATAGTTTCTCTCTCCTTATTTCCATTCTGTAATTTGTTCTACCGGCATGCGGTAGGATTTGTAGCCTGCATCTGCTGCTTTCCCGATAGAAAGCAGCATGACAGGAACATAACGATCCTTATCCAAATCGAATGCTTCAGCGATTTGATCTTTCTCAAACCCGCCAATTGGATTTGTATCGTATCCATATGCCTTTGCAGTCAACATTAGCTGCATAGATACTAAACCGCTATCGATAAGGATTGTTTCCCTATTTTGCTGTTCCGTAATACCAGAAAGCAGATTACGGATCGAAACAACTTGCTGATCTTTAACTTCTAGGGGCATCAGACCATTCTCTACTGCTTTTCCATAGATTTCTTCCAAGTAGTCAAGATTATTCATATCAGCAAAAACGGCGATTACTGCAGATGAAGTTTTCACTTGCTGCTGATTGAATCTAGCAAGCGGTGCAAGCTTCGCTTTTGCTTCCGGACTCTCAATGACTACAAAACGCCAAGGCTGCAGGTTAACGGAAGATGGTGCCTTCGTTGCAACAGTAAGGATTTCGGACATTTCTTCCTTGCTGATTTTCACTTTTTCATCGTACGTACGGATGGAACGGCGCTCCTGCACGATTTGCAGGAAAGCTTCTTTATTGTATATTGGTGTTTCGTTCATTTATTTTCTCCTCCTAGCTGATCCTTCGTGACACGGGAAACATTTTCACTGACTTTACTCAGCATTTGCAGGAATTGTTCTAGCTCTGCTTCGGAAAAGCCAGCCAGAGTCTCATTCACGAACTGGCTCTTTTCCTGATAGGATTGCTCGATATGACGCTTCGCTTCCTCCTCCAGCTTCACCCATGTAGCACGCTGGTCATCGGCTTTCTTGAAGCGTACGATAGTGCCGGCAGCCTCAAGCTGCTTCAAATGCCTGGTAACAGCGGCGGCATCGATATTGACTTCTCTTTGCAATGCTGATTGGGTTACTTCCTCGTGCTGCAGCAAATAATGAAGAATTTCCACACGTGAAGGGCTGGCTCCTAAGCAAGCCTCATACTTTGAGCATAGCTCCTTATTTACAGCTTGCAGCTGCAAGAAAATCTGCAGGCGGACGGAACAAGCAGTCATCGGCATAACCTCTTTCCAAATAGTTGATACATCAATAGTTGATAGGTCAATCATATCGCTAACTAATATCTATGTCAATCCTATTGCTCAAATAAAAAAAGAGCGGGTGCTTGCCCCACTCTTATTGCGTCGTTTGTTTCCAGCTGTCGTCCATTACCATTTTACCCGGCCATGTATAAGCTGTTAGTCCTCCATCAACAATCAAGTCCTGGCCAGTGATATAGGAGCTATCATCTGACACGAGGAATAAAACAGCCTTGGCAATTTCATCTGGCTCTCCAAGTCTGCCCAGCGGAGCAAGCCATTTATTTGATTCACGGAATGCTTTCCCCTGTTCTTCCTCTTTCGAACCTGACAACTCATCAATTAGGGGAGTTTCTATTGTACCTGGCGAAACAGAGTTTGCCCGGATTCCTTGTCTGCCATAATCAATGGCAGTTGCTTTTGTAAAGTTAATGATACCGCCTTTAGCTGCATTATAACCGGATCTATCAAGATCTGCGAAACTGCCGCTCATAGAAGCATTATTCACGATAGAGCCTTTCCCATTTTCCAGCATAAGCGGAATGAGGAATTTGCTCATCAAGAAGGTTCCCCGCAGATCCGTCTTTTGAATGCTATCGAACAATTCAATTGGATACTCATGTACTTTACCGCCTTCCTGATCGATTCCGGCGTTATTAAAGAGTACATCTAATTTTCCATATGAATCCTTCACCTGATCAGCAAATAGCTTCACACTATTTTCATCAGAAACATCTATCTCATAAGCTTCTGCTTTTCCTCCAGCTGATTGAATGGATTCTATCAAATCTGTCATCTCATTTTTTTTGATATCTGCTACTAGTACTGTAGCTCCTTCTTCTGCAAATAAAGAAGCAGTCGCTCGTCCAATACCAGTAGCGCCTCCAGTTACGACTGCAATACGATTATCTAATTTCCCCAATGCTAACAACTCCTTCAAGTATGCTTCCCTACTGTTTTACCGGTCATAGGAGAGATAAAACATACTTTTAGTGCCACCATTGTAGGTTTTGATAATCTTCAGGTTCAAATTTTCTATTAGTGCTTATTGCTTAAAGACGCTAGGTCACGGGTCACGCACAGTTAAAATCACGATTAAATTTATCAGTATTAATTAATCTATTTGTCCCTATTAACGGTAAAATACATGATTGCCAATCTGCTCCACTTGCTCTTGTGTTTCCGCTATCCAGTTTGTAGTAGCTGTTTCCGGATTCATAAACCATACGATATTCTGCATATTGTCTTTTTGAACCAATGCATCCGCCACTGCTTGTACCGTTTCATCTGTTGGTTCACTTTTCCAGATGACACCTGAGCCTACTGGCTGAAACTGGCCCTTCTGCATGATTACATCATGGATAGAATCAGGGAACTCATCACTTTCGATACGGTTAAGTACAACAGTAGCCACTGCCACCTTGCCTAGATAGTCTTCTCCGCTCGTCTCAGCTTGTACCAATCTTTGGAGCAGCTCTATTTCTTTTGTTGTATATTGTTTTTGTTCGATCGTTGTTTCTGCCAACTCTATTGTTTGGTCATCTCTATCGGTTAAAACTATGGCGGCTGGTCCGTTTACGGAATGCGTATCCTTATCTGATAACATAGGCTGGGTTCTTTCATCCGCATAAACTCTTGCAGGATAGACATTCTGTTTCAGATCCTTTAATGGCAGGTATAAAACCAGACATAGGTTACTGACAAAAAAGAAAGTCAATAAAAAAAGCGTAAGAAGTTTCTGCATAATCAAGTCCTTTTCTTCGTTATGTATGTGCATAATCAGTCCATAACGCTTATTACCCAGTCATCTTGTTTAACAAACATGAAGATGTCTCTACTAGTGTATGTTCCTGTCTGCAAACTAGTCCTGCCAATGAGTTTCTAGCTTGGAAATCTTTTCTCTTTCGCCAAGATACTTGCCCACCCTACCCTAGACTGCTGTGCATACAGTAAAGGGACAGGAGGAATGTTTATGAGCTACACACACTATTCACATCCATATGGACAAACAACGTATACGACAGACTATAGAACGAACCAAGAGGATCAGCGCTTCGGTTTCGCTTTTATACCATTCATCGGCGGGCTTGCCGGAGGCCTTCTTGGCAGTGCTTTAATAAGCGGACCAGGTTATGGTTATAAATATGGATATAACGCTCCTTACCCGGTGCCTTATCCTGTTCCTTATCCATATCCGACACCTTATCCTTACAACAACTATTACTATTCCACTCAACAGCGTTGAAATAGAGGGACAGCTTGACTGTCCTTACATAATAACCGCCAGGAGTGCCACACTATCGGCAGGAGGTGGGATAGATGCAGCAGAAACAGAATAAATCGAATCAGCGTGATGAATCAGCAGAAGCGATTGGTTTGGATCAAGATGAGCAAGTAATGAATGGTGATTACGGTCATCCGGAAACAGAATATGAAAACAACGCCCACAAGCAAAAGAAAACACAGCTTTAAAAGCTGTGTTTTTCTATATCAGATAAATTTGGAAGCTATATAAGTCACGACGAACCATACTGCCAGAGCAATGACAATCCCTAGCATGAACCCTTTGATAAATGTAGACCGACTGCGCACCTGCCTGCACCTCTTTTGCTTTTTACCAATAGTCTTTACTTAGCATCCGCTTTTTATAAGTGCGCAGTTCTTTCTTATTTCTTAGCGACAGTATCAGTCTTAGCGCCTTGCTTAGCCGTCTGCTGCTGTTTTTGGTAGTCTTCCCGGAACTTGTCCCTTGCAGCGGAAAAGATGCAGAGCATACCCAACCCTCCCATATTCTTGATACTTCTGTTTTGCCAAGTTGGCTGCACTTTAAAACTTCTTTTTTACAAAAATTTCTTATAAAGACTGTTTTTTTATTTGCCAGCCTTGTTGCAATGATAGCTATTACAAATTCAACGTTGTGCCAGAAGAGCTGCTAGCTTTCACTTTATCTTTGGCTCCCACTTGTTTGAGTAAATTATTCAGAGGCATAAAATGCTTCTGCTGCTTTCGCTGCCTGTTTACGTAATACAGAAAACGGCATACTGCCTTTCTCCCTCTTCAGTTTTACGAGTAACTGCTGCCATACTTCTTCTTCCCTGATACTGTCCAGCAGTTCATGTCCTTCCCATGTCAGGCCATAAATGAGCAGTTCCTCTTCTTCCTCTTCCTCATCCAGAACAATGTCCAGTTTGATTAACTTTGCTTCTTTCATCAGCTGCAGGTGATAATTCATTTCTTCCTCGGAATACTCATCTTCCTCCGTTACTTCCAGCGCGAAACCTCCTTCTGTGAATTCAGCTTCAATATCCAATAAGAGACTTCTTATAAGAGACATATCCCGTTTCAACCGCATCACCTCTAACCATTATTTCTGTCTTTAAGTCCATTTTCCTTCAAGAAAAAAAGACTCCCTTTACGCGGGAGTCCAGTTTCACTATTACCTTAGCTCTAAAAGTACTTCTTCAGTTGCATATTGTGTCTTTCTTCTCCTTACCTGCAATCTTACTAACTCCCCTTCATGCCATGCCGGATCAGCAATTGGAAGAGACACTTGATAATCTTGACCGTCCGTCCGAATCACATAATGCCTTTCTGTCCCCTGGAACTGGCTTATGATGACTTCTCCTTTCAACCCATCAGCCTCTGCCGGTAACAGCTGCCATTCCTCCGGTCTTACAGGGAAGAGCTGCTTTTGTTTCAGCTGTTCTGATACACCATTATCCAGCCAGCTTAACTGAGTGCCTGCAGGAGTAAAATGACTGCCATTCCACGTGCCTTCTACTAAATTTGCCTTCCCGACAAATGTCGCCACAAAAGGGGTTTCCGGACTCTGATAGATTGTTTCTGGAGTATCTACTTGTTCAATCTGACCATGCTGCATGACCAGCACTCGATCAGCCATTGCCAGCGCCTCTCCTTGATCATGTGTGACATAAATGATAGTAGCACCAAGCTTCTTGTGGATCTGCTTGATTTCCTTTCGCATACTGATACGTAATTCTGCATCTAAAGCACTTAGAGGTTCATCCATGAGTAGAATATCGGGTTCAGGAGCTATTGCCCTAGCTAATGCAACACGCTGCTGCTGCCCGCCTGATAGTGCTGCGGGATACCTCTTCCGGAAAGGTTCCATTCCGACAAGCTGTAGCACCTCCGTTACTCTTGCTGCTTGTTCTTCAGCCGTTCGTTTTTGTGAAAAACGATGATTTTTCAATGCAAAGCGGATATGTTCCTCTACCGTCATGTGAGGCCAAAGGGCGAAAGATTGAAAAACCATGCCTATATTTCGATTTTCCGGCTTGTTGCTATGTTTAGAATTGGCTACTTCCGTATCACCAAATCGTATTGTTCCAGCCGTAGGCTTCATGAAACCAGCCATCAAACGCAGCAATGTTGTTTTTCCACAGCCAGACGGACCAAGAATAGCAAGGAATTCCCCTTCTTGGATCGTTAAATCTACCTGACTCAATGCAGCAGTTTTCCCATAATGTTTTTTCAATCCCTGCAGCGTGATCATGCTTTTCTCCCCCTTCGTCTCCATTTACGCTGCACAATGAGATATGCAATACCTCCGAAAAGAATTGCCAGGACAATTAGTGATGAGAAAGCTGTCGAGTACGTGCTGTAACCAGCTTGTTCGAAACTGAAAATGATTACACCGACTGTCTCAGCACCGCTGGACCAAAGCATACTGGAGACAGTCAGCTCTGTCAGCGAAGTTAGAAAAACAAGTAACGCACCACTTAGAACTCCCGGCAGAATAAGCGGCAGGAGAATTTGTCTCCATCTTGTAAACAAATTAGCACCATTTGTCCGTGCAGCCTCCTCCATTCGAACGTCCAGCTGCGAGAAGGCAGTATAACTGCCCCGAAATTGCAGAACAAAGAACCGCGTGATATAAGCAATTAAAAGAATAGCTGGTGTGCCGTATACACCTGGATACCAGCCCGGTAATGGCTGCATCCACATCAAAATGATGCAAAGAGCCAGTACTGTTCCCGGAAGTGCGTAAGGCATTGTAATTATCGCTTCCAATACCTTCGGCAATTTTCCTTGCTTATGAGAACGGTAATAAGCAAATAAAGTGCCGAATATAAGACATACAATCGCAGTGATAAGCCCTAATAACAGGCTGTTGCCTAAGGATCTAATCACTTTTTCATCCTCAAATAATAGATAGCGATAATTTCCAAGGGAAAAATTCTCCCATGTTAAATCGATGCCATATGCCTGAACGAGACTGACTGTACCCATTGCCAAGAAAGGCACAAGACTTGTACCAAGCAGAAAAATCCAAAGAACTGTCTGCAGAATTCTCCGCTTGCTTGATGGCAGTTGGATGCGTGGCTCATTATCTGGGACAGTCGTTTCTGTAACCTTGCTTCTTCTTAAAAGCCATACTTGTACCAGCGTAGCGGCTACAGCAACGATACCAAGCAATACAGAAAGAACTGCTGCCCGACTGAAAGCACTCGGCCCATATCCAATAACTTGTTCGTAGATGTATGTACTCAGTACACGGATATTTGCCGGTATCCCTAGAAAAGCTGGAACACCGAAATTATCCAGATTAGATAAGAACGCAAGCAGACCACCGCTGCATATACCCGGCAAAGCCATCGGCAGAGTAACTTTTCTCCAGCAGGTGAACCGTGATGCTCCCGAAACGAAAGCAGCAAGTTCTGCATCACGAGGAATCCTGCGGAATACTTGTACTGACATCAAATAAACAAGCGGGTAATGCGAGATACCGAGTACGAATATAATACCGCCAACACTATATAAATTAGGAATGAGCCAATCAGGCAACCCTCCCAGCGGCCCTGAACTGCTGAAGAACTGCACCCAAGCGAGTGTCGTAATATACGATGGGATGATAAAAGGCAAATAAATGAACAGCTGCATTACAGCCTTACCGCGAACATCCGTATAAGCCATAATGGCAGCCATCGTTATGCCAAGAATCATGGACAAGACAGTACTGCCGAGGACAATATAAATTGTATTCCAAAGTGTTTTCCACGTAACCGACTCCTTGAGCACCTCTGAATAAGCGCCAAAAGAGATGTTCTCTCCAGAGGTGAAACTCATTACTATCAGTCTGACAATCGGCAATAAGAAAAAGAAGAAAAGGATCAGCATCCCGATTAAAATAGGAAGCTTACGGAGGGCGGTATGTCTGCCTTTATTCAGCTGCCTTGATTTCATGGTTAGTTGCATGGGTTGCCCTCCTTTTGTTTATTTACCGAACAAGTCCTCGAACTGCTGTTTGTCTTTATTACGAGATGTATACAATGCTTCTGTATCGGCCTGTAATACCTTCATCTCATCGTATGTCTTAAGCCCTTCTGGCGCATCTATTCCATCTCGGATTGGAGTATATCCCAGCTCTGCTGCAAGCTTTTGTCCCTCGTCAGATAAAACATAATCTACGAATGCTTCTGCAGCTGCCGTATTATCGGTATCCTTCGTGATGCCTATCGGCTCAGTGATGACTGGTACACCTTCCTCTGGATAAACGAGTTCAACTGGAGACCCATCCGCTTTTGCCCTGGCAGCAAGATAGTCGACAATTACACCATACTGCTTGTCACCTGAAGCAACAGATTTCAGTACATCACCATTTCCTTTTACGACTGCAGTTTCCTGATTCTTGAGCTTTTCATAGAATTCCCACCCAAAATCATCTTGTCTGGTCAATACCCCAAGATTATATGCTGCAGCACCAGAGTACAGCGGACTAGGCATGACTGTCTGAGCCTTTGCATCAGCTTCTGTCAATGCACTCCAACTAGTTGGTACATCACCTGAATCGCTATTGGCAACGATTCCTGTCGCCATGATTTTCGTACCTGTATAATAATGATCCGTATCTTGAAATTCATCCGGGACGGCATCCAATTCCCCCGACTCATAGGCCTGCAGCATATCCTGTTCTTTCAGATCCTCAAATGTAACACTGTCCGCCACGAGCAGGACGTCTGCTTGCACATCACCCGCCATTTTCTCCGCATTCAGCTTGGATATTACTTCTTCAGTACCGGAACGGTAGGTTTCCACTTCCACTTCCGGGTAGCGCTTTTCAAAGTCCTCTACCAATTTCTGAGCATCAGCATCCGGCTGGGATGTATAGAAGCTGAGCGTACCGGCGATTTCTCCGTCTGAAGCACTTGCACTGGTTTCAGTGTCCTCTTGTCCGCATGCTGTAAGTGCAAACAATGCAGTACCTACGATACCTGCCATCCATTTTCTTTTCATCCCAATCTCTCCCTTTACTCTGATGTATTTGTCTCCATAGATTTGAACCAGCGTTCTACTTGCTCTTGTTTTCGTTTATAGTGCGTACGCAATTCAATTGGTGAGACGGTTATGTATCCTTCTTTCAGCAAAAGATAATCGCTTGCCGGATGGAAATCCGTAAGCTCTAGCAGCTGATCCTTCAGCCAATAATATACTTCTCCATGTGGATCATGCAGGCCAACAAAGCGATACCTCGATACACTCATGTCCATAGGGATAACTTGTATCCCTTTGAATTCCCGCTTATCAATATTTGGCAGATTGACATTCAGTAAACCGACGGATTTCGATCTATGCTGAAGCAGTACTTCGGCAACCTGATAAAACAGTGTCTTGACCTTAGAATAGTTTACAAGACGAGGCGAACTACTGTTCAAGCTGACAGAAGCGGACGGTATATCATAGAGGGAAGCTTCAATCGCTGCTGCCATCGTGCCTGAATAATAGATGTCGCGCCCTAAATTAGGACCGATATTAATCCCCGAAAAAAGGAAATCCGGTTTTTCAGGCAGCAGCACTTCCACACCAAGCTTCACACAATCAGCTGGTGTCCCGTTCAGGCTCCAGGCGCCAGCAACTCCTGGAAAATGGTACATCTCTTTGACTCGAACAGGCTGACGCAAGGTAATAGATTGACTGACAGTGTTGAACTCCTGATCCGGACAAACAACATACACCTCACCAAAATGCTGCAGTGTCTCAACCATTGCCTCTACACCAGGAGAGAAAATACCATCGTCATTGGTAACCATTATTTTCATGTGACTCCCTCCTTTACTTCCCCATAGCCAACCAAATAACTGTCAGCTGTATCATGCACAACCTTTTTAAAAGGTTCATTCCAGGAAAGCATTAACGAAAAATAAATATCTTTCACAGCATTACTCCTTTCATTTGTGCCTATATTGTTAACTGTACAAGCTGATTGTGAAGCTAGTGTTTAAAGTATTGTGAAGATATGTTTAATTGTTGTAAAAGATAGAAAATTGTTTCGGAAGGCTTAATCTCTATCAGAACAACGTTTATCGAGTACATCGCTAAGTTAAACGTAAATAATTTACAATTTATACACAAATTGAAGTTAGGTTATAAAAATGACATTCATTTTAATGAGTTCTTAAAGCAACTACTTTTTACCTAATTTTCCTTAGATGTCAGTTAATAAAATGCAGATTATACTAAATTGTCACAAAATTTTAATGGTATATTCGATTTAATTCATATACTTTCACTATTTCCTATGAGACAATATATTTAGAAATATAAATATGCTAGGTTAGGAAGTGGGTTCGATGCTCTACAAAATTGTCCGAGAAGCGAACGGAACGAAAACCTACCTAAAACATTCCAGTTCAACTTCAGAAATGCTGTTCCG
>NZ_NPBJ01000001.1 GCF_002272075.1 Terribacillus saccharophilus | reverse complement strand
CCTACCTAAAACATTCCAGTTCAACTTCAGAAATGCTGTTCCGCAGTGAAACGGACGCAAAAGATCTGATGCTGAAGCTTAATTCACAGACAAATAGCGATGTCCGGTGGTCGGTTCAAGCTAGTATAGATTAAAAGCCATATCCTAAGTGGATATGGCTTTTTCTTTTATGTATTTACACTAAATCCTTCTGCAACTATTTTTTGAAAAAGAGGATCAATTATCTGCCTTTCTTTTCCTTTTAAATGATTTTTTATAAAGGATAGTTCTTTTGCGAGCAGCTGAAGGATTGCTGCAGCTGCTTTCTGATGATTTGCTGGAGTGACATTTTCCAGGATTATTTTAAATTCGCTGAATATAGAGGAAGGCAGCAGCTGCTCTGCTCGTTTAAGACCAAGTTGTGCACGATCAGGCGCATAATGATGCAAAAGCATCCTGGACAGTGGATCAGTAACTTGCTGAAGCATAGCTGCTGCCCATGTACCATTTTCTCTCAGAGCAGCTTTCCGATACTGGAATAGGAACCATATCAGATCTATTACCTGGTTTCCGTATTCTTCATCTGACATCGTAAGTTTTTGTGTTCCTTTGAATTGATCCAGCAAGTGATCTGGATCATAAAGAACTCTAAAATGATCGCTTTGTTTGAACGTCTTTTCCGTTACGGTGAACAAATCCACATGAAGGAAGTCATCATAAACAACAATTAACTGTGGCGCGATAATAAATATATCTTCGTTATAAAGAACATCTTTGTATTTGGACAGCAAGGCCAATCTTTTTTTCAGGAAGTTATCCAAATCATACTCTTCTACGAGACAATATAAATCTATATCAGAATATGCGTCCTGTTCCCCTCTCCCAAAAGATCCCTTCACAAATACTGCTTTAACTTCCTTTTGATTTGCAAGAATATCTACTAGTCTATTAAGTGCTGCTTCGTGCATCAGATCCCTCCTTTTACCATTTATTCCTCCCACTTTACACTAAACTAAAAGAAACTCCAACACCCTTTAGGAGTGTTGGAGTTTCTTTTAGTTCAAATATGGTATTGGGTTCACTGCATTTGATTTACTGCCATTCCATGTACCTGTATGCAACTCGAAGTGTAGATGCTGTCCTTGAGACATGCCTGTATTCCCCATTGTTCCGATCTGCTGTCCTTGGGACACACGTTGACCTGCACTTACTTGCATAGACGTCAAGTGAGCATATACAGTCGTGTATGTTTTTCCATCAATAGAATGGCTCACAAAGATTACATTTCCGTAGCTAGAAGAATAGTAGGCTTGTGACACCGTACCAGAAGCTGCTGCCCAAATCGGCACATTTGATCCGCGTTTAGCAATATCGATTCCGTAATGGAATGTACCCCATCTTGGTCCAAAACCAGAAGTAATGCTGCCTGGTGCTGGAGTGATGAAATCACCACTGGACGCAGGCGCTTTGGTTGTTTGCTGCTTCTGTTTAGGTGCAGGATTTACCTGCTGTTTCGGCGGAGCTGATGATGCAGACTTAGAAGACGTTGACTCCGTTTCAACTGTTTGCTTTTTCTCAGCTATTTCTTTCTTTGGCTCTTGTTTTACTGTCGGCTCGCTATCAGCAGACGCAGAAGCTTTTTCTTGTTCCGCTTTGGCAGCCGCTTCTTTCTCAGCAGCTGCTACTCTAGCAGCTTCTTCCTGTTTCGCTTGCTCAGCACGCTGACGCTCTTCTTCCTTACGTGCTTCTTCCTCTGCCTTCTGCTTATCACGGTAAGCAACCTCTGCAGCAATAGCATCTTCCTGGGCTGCAAGCAATGCAGATTCCTCACTAAGACTTACAAGCTCCTCAGAAGTCAGCTCGTATTCCTTCATAACATCTGCTATAAGCTTGTCCTTCTCTTCTTGCTGGTCCGTCAAAGTTTGCTTTGTCTCTTCTAAGACATCCGCCTGTTTCTCCACACGAACAAGCTTTGTTTGACGTTCTGATTTCTTAGATTCAACATCTTTCAGATCCTGCTGCTGGGCTTCCATCAATTCCTGATCGGCTCCCATGATAGTGCTTACCGCATCGACACGGTTAAGGAAATCTGAAAAACTCTTGGATTCCATAATAACATCCAAGTATTTCACCTGACCGCCGCTTTTCTGCAAAGAATGAATCCGATCCTTCAGCAAACCGTGACGCTCTTCAATCCGAACCTCCAGGTCAGCAATTTCTTTTTTCAATGTATCGATATCTGTTTCCAAACTGGAAATCTCAGACTCTGTATCTGCTAGCTTTGTATTCGTTTCACCGATTTTGTCATCGATTTTTTCCAACTCAGTACGGAGTTTTTCAGCAGCTGCTTGCAGGTCATCCTGCTTCTCTGTCTTTTCTGATTGCTGCTCTTCATTCTCCGTTTTTTTCCGTTCGACTTCATCTCTTTGTTCATCTAAATCTTCATAGGCATAAGCAACATTACTAGATACCGGCAAGACTAGTGCAGCAGTTCCGATCACTGCAGCCAAACCGATATGCAGCCATTTTTTTTTCAAATCCGTTCCCCCTGTGAATCTATTTATTGGTTTTACATCGCCTAGTATGATTAATCTGTCATGAAATAGAAAATAAAGTAATCTCCGGAAATAGTATACTATACGAAAGTGTGACAAAACATTACAATATTATTTCAAATTTTCACCGCTAATTGTAATCTATGGTACGCTTTCCTGCAGAAAGTAAAAAAGCATGCACGATAATTGTGCATGCTCTGTCATAAAACAAATAATACGATAAATGATACGATATAAATGAATGCTAATAATAACCCCAAAATCAAGAAAGGCACCCTCATCTGCTTACTCTTTACAGCCCCATATATCAAGAGACCGACAGTAAGCAAGGCCACCGCCAAGATCAGAATCAAACGCACGCTTGGTGGCATGATACAGCATCTCCTTACAAAAAAATAAAATATATTCCTTTATTATAACATGCTAAAAAGGCACACTGCTTTGATTTATGTCCATTCTTTAACAAATGTGACCCTATAATAGTAAGAATAACTCCTTCTAACTTATATCTATATGAATCTATTTAAACGAAAAGGCCCCATATCCACCGTTAGTTCTTTCTCCATTGCCATCTCACTCAGAACCTCACCTACTGCACTGGCGAATTTGAATCCATGGCCGGAAAAACCGAGTGCGAACATGACTTCAGGGTAGTCCGGATGATAATCAATAATAAAATCTTCGTCAGGTGTCATGCTGTACATGCATGTTTTGCCTTCTCTCAGCTGAAATGAACCGCCACCCATAAATCGAGACAGGAAGCCCAGCAGTTCTTCTGCGTCGCCATCATGGAAATCCGGTCCCTTCTGATCTGGATGTATCGCCAAGCCAGTGTCATGGCGACCGATTTTTAATCCTGTCCCGCTGATATCCGGAAATCCATAATAAGTACCCATATCCGTATCAAAGCTAAAACAAGGGAATTTGTCTTCTTGAAAAGGAGCATCGGCATGCAGCCAAGCGAATGTTTTCCGAGTTACTGTAATCGGCAGCTGCAGGCCGAGCTGCGACAATACATCTCCTCCCCATGCTCCAGCTGTTACAATCAGCTTCTTTCCTCTATGTATCTCATTCTTAGTCTTTACTTCAATACTGCCTTCTTTTATTTGTACCTCTTCCACTCGCTGACCTCCTGCAAGAACGGCTCCATATGAAGCAGCGAGCTCTGCGTATCCAGCCAAAATTGGATACGTGCGCAAATAACCAGCATTTTTTTCATAAGCCCCAATATAATCGGCAGGTATAGTCAAACCTGACCAACGTTTTTTCATTAAATCTGAACTAAGTTCTTCCACGTGAAGATCATATCTTTCCCCGCTCTTAAGAACATTTTGTATAAATGGGCTCGATTCCGGACCGCAATTCAAAACTCCTGTTTCAAAAAATATGTCCTTTCCGAGCTCTTGCTCTAAATCCTTCCATAATTCTCTAGATCGGAGAGCAAATGGCACATAAGCCTCGCCTTCGCCATATGCATGACGGATAATCCTTGTTTCCCCATGGTGGCTCCCGTGGATATGAGGAGGATGATAGCTGTCCACCATCAATACTTTCTGACCTTGCTTTGCCAGCTGATACCCTGCACTCATCCCCATTGAACCAGATCCGAGAATGATGATGTCATATAGGATGCTTATCACCTCATCTTTTTAATAAATTAAGCATATCGAAAGAGGAGTTGGCGGACAACCTCTAGAAAGATAATAGTTCCGGAAAAACAGACAGCAATTTACCTAGTATAAAGGATGTGATTATGTGCCATTATACTGGAAGTGTTAACAATACAAGGTAGTAGAGAAAACCTATGGAGAAGGAGTGTGGACAAAATGGATTCCCAATTGGACAAAGCTATTCAATATATTGATAAAGTCCTTGCGGAAGGTCTTTTTGACCCGATGTCACGACAAGAAATGCTGGAAACCAAACAAAGGCTGGAACGAGCAATAAATCAGGAGAAAAGTCCCTAAAACGGCTCTAAACCAGCTTTTAAGGACTTACTGACACTGGTTGAATTAACAGAAACTATCCATTATAGTTATTTCTGACATTATTTTACCTTAGTCAGGAGCGATTTTTTAATGGAACCACAACAAAGAGACCATCAAAGCAATGGTCAAATGAGAATCATGCAATGGGTATGGACATTAGTATTGACAGGTATTCCGATTGTCAACATCATCATGCTGATCATCTGGGCAGCTGATCGTGCCAATCCAAGAAGGAACTTTGCCATTGCCACATTTATCGTAATGGCCGCAGTTATCGTAATTTATTTCATTGTCTTCATGATTTTCATGATTCTCGGTGTTGCACTATTTGAATCAGATCCAACGTATTCCGACACATACTATTATTGAGAACTTGTCAGAATGTTAACAATTCTACTGCTAGACTTCTAAAATCTGCGAAAATATCATATGATAGAGGTTGCAGACAATAATAGAGGAGTTTTTAGTCGTGACAGTACTTACGAAAACCGAAAGTCTGGATAAAGTTCTTGCTGAGATGAACATGCGTTCTAAGAAGAAGCGTGCTCGTAAGAAATTCATCAAGCAGGCAATTCAACAGCTGGCAACTGAAAACGAAACAGCTGTAGCGGAAACGCCGCTAGTCGAGACAAAAGCAGCATATGCTTATGATAAGCTTCCTGTAGGATTCATGATTAAGATCGGAAAACAGCATTTCTCTGAGGAAGCTATCTTCCGTTTCTATTACAATCAGAACCATCCTGAGGAGTATAAAAACAAAGAATTGCTGACAGAACGTTTCCAGACATTAGTGGAAGCAGCATCTGGTTCAACCAAGACTAGTTTGATTGAAGCTCTAGATCAACAGACTTCCAAATAAAAATGACCGCTCAAGCTTTTGCTTGGGCGGTTATTTTTGTATTGTGCTGTCTATTTGAATACTTTTCAAAGCCTGGCTCGCGAGCTGATCCGCTTCCTTGTTTTGCTTTCTATCCACATGGACATATTGCACCGTTAATCCAATTTTCTTCACCACATCGTCCACTTTGTCTGCCCAATATTTTAGTTCTTTTTCATAAACAGGCCACTCATCCGACATCTGATTGACGACGGTGCGGGAATCTGTATATACCTCGATATCCTGGGCTTTCACTCCTAGTTCCGACAAAACACCTATAGCAAAATGCAGTGCTGCATATTCTGCTTCGTTATTTGAGATAAGTTGTTCCATCTCTTGATTGCGACGCAAACGGTACTTCTTCTGATTTTGTTCGTAATGAATAACACAGCCAAGACCACCTCTGCCCGTTTCTTTATCAAAACCGCCATCCACATACATGCGGACATTATGCGGCTCCGTTTCCAGTTCTTTCATATAGCTGCGTAATTCTTTTATAGTCCATTCTGTCTCATATTGATCTAAGAGTTCTATTTGAGGTACTCTCCCGCTTTGCTGCATATCTTCCATCAGTAACAGCGCAGCACCTGGTGGCAAATAATCAGATAAGAATTCCGCTTCCGTCCCTTTAGGTGTGCGATATGTCATCTTCATACGTAGTTTCACTTTGTCACCCCTCTCTTCTATTCTACCCCATTTCTTTATATTTTTATTTTTTGAATAAAAACCTTTGCTTTGTTTTCTGAATTATTGTATAGTACCAAAGGGCGAACGAAATAAAAGTAACCACCAAAAATAATTCGTCTTTAGAGGGGTATAAACATGGAAAATGTATTTGATTACGAAGATATTCAATTAATTCCCGCAAAATGCGTAGTAGACAGCCGTTCAGAATGTGATACGACTGCTACACTTGGAAACCATACATTCCGTCTGCCAGTCGTACCGGCAAATATGCAGACTATCATTGACGAAAATATTGCCACTTATTTGGCTGAAAATAATTACTTCTATGTAATGCATCGATTTGAACCTGAGACAAGAGAAGCATTCATCAAAAAGATGCAGGAACAGAATCTGATTGCCTCCATTAGTGTCGGCGTTAAAGAAGAAGAATATGCTTTCGTTGAAGGACTTGCAAGCAAAGCTTTGATACCTGAATTTATTACGATTGATATCGCACACGGTCATTCCAATGCTGTTATCCGTATGATTCAACATATTAAGAAGCATTTGCCTGAGAGCTTTGTTATTGCTGGAAACGTCGGTACACCAGAAGCCGTTCGAGAGCTTGAGAACGCTGGTGCGGACGCAACAAAAGTAGGAATCGGGCCAGGTAAAGTTTGTATTACAAAAATCAAAACAGGCTTTGGAACTGGCGGCTGGCAGCTGGCAGCATTGCGCTGGTGTGCGAAAGCAGCAAGCAAACCAATCATCGCTGATGGCGGTATCCGTACACACGGTGACATTGCAAAATCAGTACGGTTCGGAGCATCTATGGTCATGATCGGCTCCTTGTTCGCCGGCCATGAGGAATCTCCTGGTGAGACGGTTGAAAAAGACGGCAAGCTTTACAAAGAATACTTCGGTTCTGCATCTGAATTCCAAAAAGGTGAAAAGCGCAACGTCGAAGGCAAGAAAATGTTCGTTGAGCACAAAGGATCTCTTCAGGATACCTTGACAGAAATGGAACAGGATCTTCAGTCTTCCATCTCTTATGCTGGCGGTACGAAATTAGAAGCAATTCGTAACGTTGATTATGTTGTTGTAAAAAATAGCATCTTCAATGGTGATAAAGTATATTGATAATGTGGGCTGTCGAGTTAATCCGACAGCCCTTTTTCATTTCATGGGGCCATACAGTTGACGCGTCAATCAGCTTTCTGAGCCAATGCTTCAGCTTCTATATAATCTCAATTCCATGCAAACAGAGCCCTCCCCATTACTGATAATCATTCTCATTGACTGTCACCTTGCTTTCTGGTAACTTTAAAGAAGAACGAGTTTTAATGAGGAGGAATTCCTATGTTTGTCAATCAAGTTATTTTCGAAGGTGCAGTCGACGCCCAAGATAAAATTATAAATAAAGTAAAGCATACGATGGAGGAGCTGACTGATGTAGCTGGCTTGTATTCAGCCGAATGCTGGAACAAAGATACAAAAAAAAGTGATACAGTCGCTTATGCTATCGTTACGAAATGGGATAAAAAAGCTGATTTCGTAGCATGGATTTCTCGTGAGTCTCATGTCGCAGAGCACCGTGCTATGCGTAAAGAGAAACAAGACAAAGATCCAGCACCAGTCATGACGAAAACATTACTGCAATATGAAGAAGCAAGCTTCGCATAATACAAAACCCCCTCTGCCTGAGCAGAGGGGGTTTCTTTATGCTCTTTTGATGGTAAAAGTGAAGCTGTGATCTCCATCAGAGGTTAGCGTATGTTCAGGATGTACCGGAGCTCCCCAGCTATCGTCTCCCCCTACACCCATCTGTTTACCGGAAACAGTCAGCACAGTATAGTGTACCGGCGGAAGTTCATAAGCATGGTTCGCTTGCTCAATCTCCAATGCTGTATGAGGAGATGCATTGCATGTAATCGGCATATTATCAGCATCCAGTTCTATCCCGCTGCCTTTTTCATTCGTAAGCTTAAGCCAGCGAACTCCCGTCCTTGTGCCCGATTCCTGTGGTCGGACATATGCAGTACCATTCGTTTGAACAGTATTCTGAAAGCGGCTGAGCCTCGCTCCGTGATTTCTATCTGCATAGTTCTCTTCCGGACCCTGTGCAAACCAGTCCAGATTGCTATATGCTGCAGACGTACGGAAAGTGAGGGCAAATGTCGGCAGATCTGGTAGACCTTCTGCCCCTTGGTACACTGCTTTCACACGGATAGCGCCATCTGGGAACACAGAATAGATAGTCTGTACTTGCAGCTTTTCTGCTATTGAAAAAGTATAGGTGAATGTCACATCCACTTGTTCTGTTCCGATATCCAAAGCTACATCCGTACACTTCCTTGCTACACTGGCTGCCAGCCAGATTCCGGCTGTATAGCTCTGCTGATATCCATTATCATTATCCGTGCTTGCACGCCAGAATGTCGGATGAGGTGGTGTCTCAATTAGTTCCTCTCCGTCATAACGAAGCGACGTCAAACTGCCAGCAGCTTTAGAGAACTGAACGCTGAAGTCATCACCATGTACACCGATGTTCACATCACCTTCGACGACGCGGAGTTTACCCGTAACTTTAGGGGTTTTTGTTTTACTTTCCCAAACATATTGCCCGAATGCAATCTCGTATCCTGCATCTGCCCATAATGCTGCTTCACGCAGTCTCATGCTGGCATCGATTGTATATGTCCCAGGTTCTGCTAGAACGCTCGCTGGAATATCTATCTCGTATTCTGCTTGTTGACCAGCCGGAACACTCTGTTCAATGCTCTGTTCATAAGAGCTTTCCCCTTCTCTTCGCACTGTCAATACCAACTCATAAGCACTTGTATCAGCAAAGAGATTTTCATTGTGCAACACTATTTTCTTATCATCTATATCCAGCTTGATATTCTGATAAAGATATTTCACTTCCTGCATTTTCGGAGAAAGTTTACGATCGGCAAAGACAATGCCATTTGTACAGAAAATATAATCCGACGGTCGGTCATGGAAGTCACCGCCGTAAGCTAAGAATTCCTGCCCGTAACGATTCTTTTTCAGTAATGCCTGATCCATGTAATCCCAGATAAAACCGCCTTGGTACATCGGATAGACATTTTCCAAATTCGTATATTTGTACATCCCGCCTAACGAGTTGTTCATGGCATGGGAATATTCACAGCTGATAAATGGTTTCTCCGGATCATTTTCCAGATACTCTATAATGTCATCAACTTTGGCATACATCCGGCTTTCCATGTCACTTGCTTCGTCATACTCCCGCGCGTGGAACACACCCTCATAATGTACAAGCCTGCTCGGATCCTTTTCTCTGAAGTAGTTCGCCACATTGACGAAGACTTCTCCAGCATATGATTCATTACCGCAGGACCAGATTAGAATTGATGGGTGGTTTTTATCCCGTTCCAACATAGATACAGCACGGTCCATAACGATATCTTGCCACTCAGGCAAATTGCCTGGGACGTTCCAGGAAGGCTCCACCTGTCCAAGCTTCTGCCAAGAACCGTGCGATTCCAAGTTCATCTCATCAATAACGTATAGACCATACTCATCACATAACTCATACCATCTAGTCTGGTTTGGATAATGAGAAGTCCGAACAGCATTGATATTGTGCTGCTTCATCGTTTTGATATCCCACAGCATATCTTCTTCGGTAACGACCCTTCCTGATCGTGCATTGAATTCATGTCGATTGACACCTTTAAATACAACTCGTTTACCATTCAAGCACATCACTTTGTCGATCATCTCGAAACGGCGGAAGCCGACGGTCTGAGGTATGACTTCGACAAGCTGTCCTTCCTCATTGAAAACTTGCAGGTAAAGGGAATATAGATTAGGATCTTCCGCACTCCATAGTTCCGGTGTTTCAACATTGAACGCAACGACAGCCGTCTGGTCTTGGAACAATCCTTCTGCTTCCTGCACCAAGCTGCCATGTTTGTCATATAGACTTCCTGTTATCTTCGCACCCGCAGGGATCGTCTCTTGGAATAGCATCGCTGCTTTCAAAGAACCTTTCGAATACGAATCATCCAACCTCGCTTGTACAGACAGATCAAAAACATGAAGCTCTGGTGTTGTATAGAGATACACATCACGGAAAATACCAGAGAAGCGCCAGAAATCCTGGTCTTCTAGCCAGCTGCCTGTGCTGCGCTGGTACACTTCTACCGCCAATTTGTTCTCGCCAGACTGGAGATAAGATGTCAGGTCGAACGCAGCCGGTGTAAAACTATCCTCGCTATAGCCGACAAATTGACCATTCAGCCAAACGTAGAATGCAGACTCCACACCTTGGAACGAGATATACAGTGGCATGTTCTCCATATGCTTTGGCACGGTGAAATGTCTCACATAGCTGCCGACAGCATTATCCTCCATCGGTACTTGAGGCGGTCGAATATCATGAATACCATCCCATGGATACATCGTGTTCACATATTGCGGTGTTCCGTAGCCTTCCAGCTGCATATGAGCTGGAACGGAGATGGAATCCCATCGGCTGCAGTCGTATGATGCATTGTAAAAATCCGCAGGCCGAGCACTAGGATTCTGAGCGTAATGGAATTTCCATTTCCCATTCAAGCTCTGGCGCCAAGGCATATCCTTCTTTACCTTAGCCTGTTCCAACGATTCAAAATACACATGATCCGAATGAGCAGGCACACGATTCACCGCGAACACACTCGTATCCGAAAGCCAATCCAAACTTGGAGTTACAGTTGTATTGATTGTCATATTCTCTTCCTCCCTCTTTATCTGTTACTTCACGGAACCCATCATTCCTGCTACGAAATGCTTCTGCATAAAGAAGAATATAATCGCTGTTGGCATTGTAGCAATAACGATTGCCATCATGATCATGCCGTAATCCGGCGAGTAGCTGGAACCAAGATTAGAAATGAGCAATGGTATCGTTTGGTTTTCAGGAGATTGCAAGACAACTAGTGGCCAGAGGTAGTTATTCCAGCTAGCCATAAATGTAATAATGGCTGCAGCTGCATATGTCGTCTTCATCGTCGGTACATATATTCGGAAAAAGATGCCAATCTCCTTCAATCCATCAATCCGGCCCGCTTCCAAAATTTCTTTTGGAAACATCTTTGTACTTTGTCGGAAGAAGAAAATCAGAAATGCCGTGGTGATAGTCGGCAAAACAACCGCCGATAAAGTATCAATTCCGATAAACGGCAATACCGGTGTGATGCTACCGAACATACGGAACAAGGGCACCATCAAGGCAGCAAATGGAATCATCATGGACAGCAGCAAGATATTGAATACGATATCTTTTGCTTTGCTGCGGTAAATTTCAAATCCGTACCCCGCCAAAGACGCAATCAGCAAGCTAAGAACTGTTGTAGCAACTGCAATAATGGCAGAGTTCGTTAATGCGGGTACCAAATCAACTGTTTGGAGCAGGTTCTTAAGGTTCTCAATAAAATGTCCACCCGGCAGCAATTTCCCCCTTGTTACGTCAGAAGATGTGTTTGTCATGCTGACAACCATCCAGTAAAACGGGAAGATAGAAATGATCGCGCAGATGCTAAGGAACAGATAACCAATTACTTTGTTGGATAGTTTCATTTCTTTTCGCCTCCCGCTTTGAATTGGATGATCGAGAAGATAACGATCAGGATTACGATGGCATAAGATACAGTAGCAGCGTAACCAAAGTCAGGCGTATATTTAAAGGACAAGTTATAAATATATTGGGAAATGGTCATGGTTGAATTTCCTGGTCCGCCGGCTGTTATGTTCATGACCTCATCGAACAATTGCAGTGTTCCGATAGTCGATGTGATGGATGTAAATAATATGATTGGCTTTAGCATCGGAATGGTTATTTTGAAGAACTGCTGAATAGCGGAAGCTCCATCAATTTTTGCTGCTTCATAAATGGATTGATCCACGTTTTGAAGAGCAGATAGATAAAAGATCATATTGTAGCCAGTCCATCTCCATGTGATTGCCAATATAATAGTGATTTTCGCCCAAAACGGATCGGTCAGCCACTGGACAGGCTCAGAGACAAGATTGATTTTCATCAGCGTCATATTCACGATGCCATCTGGTGCAAACAAGTACTTGAACACAACTGAGTAAGCAACAAGAGACGTTACACAAGGTAAGAAAATGGCGGTACGGAAAAAACCTTTCCATTTTAGTGTCTTATTGTTCAGCACAACAGATAGGAATAATGCCAGTAGAATCATGACTGGTACTTGGATGATCAAATAGATGACCGTATTCTTTACCGTTGTCAGAAACACAGGATCCTGGAATAGTCGGATATAATTCTCGAATCCGACAAATGACAGATTTACGCCTGTTCCAGATTGGAACGACATTATCAATGCTTGCACCATCGGGTAGAAATAGAAGATTCCAATTAACAGTGAGGCTACGGCAACGAATGACCAGCCGATCAATGTATTTTTTAGTCGGAGAGAACGAGCTGGACGCGGTGCTGGTTTTTTTGCAAGTTTTTCCGGTCCGAGTTTTTCAGGGATGTTCATAAATTTGGACTCCTTTCTAAAGAAGCCCCGGGAGGCAGCATGTGTTCGCGGCATCCCAGGGCACTTGGATTACTTCGCTTGCTGTTCTGCCAGCGATTGTGCGTTTTCCATCACCGTATCTAAATCTTCGCCCTGCAAATATTTCTGGATTTCATTCGCAAGGATATCCTCGATCACATACGTATGAAGACCGTAATTGACCTGTGGAATTTCTTCTGTCCAAGCTGCGAAATCAGACATTATCTTCTGACCGCCAAAGAATTCATCTTCTGCTTGGTAAGCATCTCCTTCTGCTGCAGGCTGATAGGTTCCGACACCGCCTACTTCTTCAACAAACTGCTGATGGAAATCACCATCGGCACCGAATGTCTGCCCTAAGAATTCAGCTGCTTTTTCTTTACCTGGGATGTTCAGTACATACCAGGAGCTACCGCCCAAGTTTGATGCATTTACTGATTCCATGCCAGGGAGCTTAGGAAACGGTGCTACGGCCCATTTACCTGATTGGGATGCTTCCGCTTTAACGGAAGGTGTGATCCAGTTTCCGCTTGGCAGCATGGAAATGTCTCCATTATTAATCGTGGCAATATACTGACTCCAGTCTGCATGCGGTTTTACCAAGTCTGCATCGATCATTTCCTTATATAGACGGAATGCTTCTTTCAGCGCATCATTATTAGCGATATTCGGTGTTACACCATCTTCCTCCAAATACCACGCACCACTTGTCTGGATCATCATACGCAATAGACCAAGATCTTTTGGATCCTGCGTGATCATTTGCTTGCCTGTAGCATCCTTGACTGCTGTACCAATTTCAATCACTTTCTCCCAATCAGCATCCTGTAGATCATCGATGCTGTAGCCTGCTTCTTCCAAGTAGTCAGTTCGTACATACAAACCAGCTACACCAGAATCGAAAGGAACTCCATACTGCTTGCCTTCGAAGCTAGTTGGCGGCTGTTTGTACTTTGCAAAGTCATCGATTGAGATTGCATCGTCTACCGCGTAAAACATATCCGGATAAGACTGCAAGAAGCTTTGTGCACGATAGTCCTCAATCAAAACGACATTCGGAAGACCTTTCGTTGTCCCAGAGCTGAGACTTGTGTTCAGCTTTTGGATGATATCATCCTGTGCGTACTCGATAATTTCCACATTCAGCTCACTGTTTTCTTCTTGATAAGCTGTTTTCGCAAGCTCCGCTGCTTTTATATTGAAGTTTGGATCCCATGCCCAAACTTTGATATCGTTCGTATCTGCATCTGCTTCCGAGCCGGAACCCGAAGAACACGCAGACAGAACGAGCAAACTAACAAATAAAAGTGCTAAAAACTTCTTCATCGTGTTTACCCCCTCATTTTTGTAAGCGCTGTCTTTCTGGTTAAATCTTAGCATGCGTCCGCTATCTTCTGTTAGGAATTTATTGAGTCAAACTAGGATTTAATCTCTATATTGATAACGCTTTCATTATGATGAATTAGGATTATTTTTTGTTATTTGTATTTTTTCTCTTGTTTTTTTCTTATACCGATCTCTAAAGTCGACAGTATAGACGGCCAGCTATGGGATTAAATTACATCTCTTTCATCTTCTTTTACTGCAGGCAGTCTTAACCTCACTTTCGTACCCTGCCCTGTCTCACTGGTGATGGACACACCATAATTTGTCCCATATAGAAGCTGCATTCGTTCATGCACATTTTTAACTCCTATACCGGAAAACAGTTGTCGATTGCGGTTCGTATTGGGCAGATCTTTACAAGCTGCCATCCCATCGCCATCATCGGCTATTTCACATACAAGATCGTCTGCTTCTTTCCATACAAGCACCGAAATTGTACCTTTAGCCTTTTTATTGAAAGCATGGAAAAATGAGTTCTCGATAAAAGGCTGCAATATCAGCTTCGGAATAAGATAGTCCAAACAATCAGGAGACACCATGAACTGTACCTGAATCCTATCCCCGTATCTTTTTTGATTGATTAGCACATAGTTTTTTAAATTCTGTAGTTCCAACTCTACGGTAACTGATTCATCAACGTTGCCGATTGTATTTTGCAAAAGAGTAATGAATGCATCAATCGTTTTTTCAGCTTCTTCTCTTTCCCCCATCATGACCAGGAACTTGATGGAAGCCATTGTATTATAGAGGAAATGCGGATTAATTTGCTGCTGCAATGCAGCCAGCTCAGCATGGCGCTGCTGTTTTTGCGCTTCGATGAGTTTTTCTACATACACTTGGAGTTCATCCATCATGCTGTTGAAAGCAAGACCAATTTGGTTTGTTTCGTATGTACCTTCATATACGAGGCGCCGCTTGAGTCCTTTCTGTGGTACTGCTTCAATGTCTTTAACAAGTTTCGATAGGGAGTTGGTCAGCCGCTTCGTAACAAGGAAAACAATGATTAGAGCAAGAACAACAACACCTATAAGCAATAATGCAATTTGCTTTGTATCAATCAGATTGCCTACAGCGGTCTGCTTATCCACCATATTTATAAGGTACATATCAAAATAAGGCAGATATTCTGCCAGCATAATTTGATTTGTATCCTGAAACTTGACCTCCCGGTATGTTTCTCCGTCAGTTTGCATATTCTCCGCTTCCTGACTAAGCTCTGGAAGCGATTGTCCAATTACATTCGTTAAACTGCTTGAGACCACTTTGCCGTTTTGATCCAGCACATAAAAATCATTCCCCGGCTTTACATAGTCTGTGTAAAAGGAACGCAGCTGCCCCTCTTTAATCGGAAAGTACACCGCACCATAGGATTGATCTGTTTCCCGATCAAGTAGAGCCTTCGCCGCGATCACGTAATTATCAGATGCTTCTCGTGAATCCTGAAAATAAAGCAGCTTGTTCGGCTCCTTGATAATCGTTTCCGTAATGTCATGGTTACGAATATCTGTTGGATTAGTAGGCCAATACGTAAAGTTCGTCCTGTATGAGATTGCATCCTGATCAGCGATTGCAATTTCTACGTTTTGATCACCTAGCTGTTCCCGTAGATGATCAATTTGGCTCATCACGAGGTAAAGACTCATGATACGCTCATTATCCGGCTCCTTCTCTGATAAATAAGCCTCAATTGTGCTGCTCTGACCGATATCAGTAGCAGCCATTACAATGCTGTAATTCAACTCCTCGAAATCATATTGAATTTGATCGATTATTTGCGAATTGGTGATGCTGAACTTCTCAACGAAGAATTGTTCAGCCATTCGAATAGTCGTAAGTATTACGGTGATAGCTACTAAAATAATAAGTGCAACTGTTATAAGGAACATCTTCATAAACAGGCCATTAGGCTGAAGCTGGTCTTTAATCTTCATCAGCTATTCCTCCTCAGCTCATTATCCGTTTTCGCCGGTATTGCGAAGGAGAATAGCTCGTTTGCTTTTTAAAAACACGACAAAAATAACTATGATCTGAGAAACCGACCTGCTCACTTATCTTTGAGATAGGGATATCGTTTTGTCTAAGCAAGGTAATAGCTGCCTCAATCCGGACACGATTAAGATACTCGCTGAACCCCTCCTTACTATTCGTGGAAAAATAATTAGATAAATAAGAAGGGCTGAAATGGAAATGGTTCGCAATATCAGATAATGATAACGATTCATGATAATGCGCCTTGATATAGTCTGTCAGTTTCCGCATATGTCCCTGTCCTTCTTCTGTTTCCACAATCCGCTTTACTTCCTTCAAGAATGATTCAACCGTCTGATTGGCTGCATAAACATCAGTTGACTGGCCAACTTGTTGGAAATACGTATACTTCTTTTTCTCCAGCTCCTCTGTCTGATAATTCATATTGCCAAGCAGTACAATTAAATTGAACATAATATTATTAAGAAATGCTTTATATTCGACGATATCTTGTTGGTAATCAAGCACCATCTGCCCGATATGTTCCTCTAAATAAGAAAAAGCCTCTTGAAAATTGTCCCTTTTGCACTCTTCAATAAAGCGATCTAATTGAAACACCTTTCTCTCACCAGGCGGAAGCGGCAAGATAGCTTCAGACAGATACAACTTCTCCGGAAAGAAGAACCGATAACTCTCCAACTTTTCGATTTCCTTTTGCTTTCCTTTCAGTTCTAAAAGGTCATCGAAAGCTCGTGTACTGCAAACAGAACTTGATTTAGGTAATCGTGAAATTACATCTTCACTAAACATTTGGTTGCCATTCCACAAGTAAATATGTAGATTTGAAGTTGTTAAAATTGATGTCAGGTTTCCATCTTGATTAGCAATATATTCATGGAACGGCTTACCAGTTTTATCAGCTTCAAGACTATAGCTTAGTACTTGAAAATACTTATATGGAAAATAAGATGTTTCTTCTTCCTCAAAAGAGACATCTGTTCCCTCATAAAGACATCTTAATTTATCCTTTAATGTTTGCTCATGCTCTCCCTCACTGCTGAGATGAAACCCTTCCAATTGTCCTGTCGCAAGGCGCAGAGCCTTTAGCAACACTTCTGCATTCAGCTTTGGTTTAAGAATATAGTCGATAACTCCGTTCTGAAAAGCACTTCTTACATAATCGAATTCACTGAAGCTGCTCAATACGATCAGTCCGATATGCGGATATTTTTCATTTACAATCCTCGTCAAAGCTTCTCCGTCCATAATCGGCATGACGACATCTGTAATAACAATATGTGGGTTCAGCGATTCGATCAGTTCCAAAGCTTCTTTTCCGTTTGAAGCCTCCCCTACTATTGTGAACCCTTCCTTCTCCCAATTCAGGTAGTGTTTGATACCTTGTCGGATAAGAATTTCATCATCGACAATTAATGTCCTGCACAATCCCTTTGTATCCAAAATGCATGACACCCCTTTATCAAGTCTCTGCTTGATCCTTATTGGAAAGCGCTTTCTTTTATAGTGTTCCGGATCTTAACATTTGTCAAGGTGAGTTAGCTTGAACATGCTCTGAATAACACGTTTTGTTAGTAAATTATGATAAGATGAATATAACCTATTTTTTCCAAAAGGGAGAGATGACTGTTGACACTGCGGGAACGACGGAGAAAACGAAAAAGGGAAGCTGATCCGAATCACAAATGGGATATTCTCGATATTCTGCTTTGGGTACCAGAGCTACTGTTTTTGCCTTTTCGCCTACTCCTATGGATCGGCCGCGGCATTTTGCGTTTATTCCAAATCGGACCTTGAAAAGGAGAAAATCTATGGGAAATACGATCACACTCTTGATTATAATCTTAGCAATTGGCAGTACTATCTATTTCGGTATCCGCTCACTATTCCGGCGTTTTGGCCCTAAATGATAACCTTGCTCATGTGTTTTGTTTTCCAAAAGACGGGAACACAATTTCCAAAAGCACATGAGAAAGGAATGACTTAACTTGAAGAAAGTGACACTTGGAACAAGTGATTTGGAAGTAACACAAATTGCTTTAGGAACATGGGCCATGGGAGGATATTTGTGGCAGCGTGAACCAGATGAGGACAGTGCCAAACATACCGTCCATGCTGCACTCGACCAAGGCATCAATTTAATCGATACTGCCCCTGATTATGGGCTCGGAAGATCAGAGGAATTTATCGGCAAAGCACTGCAGGAATCAAGCATACCTCGTGACAAGCTCGTCCTGGCCGGAAAGCCTGGAGTCAATTGGACTGATGACAAGCAACTGTTCCGTGATATGCGTCCAGAAAATGTGGAAAAGGAACTGGATCTGACCCTGAAGCGTTTAGGAACTGATTATCTGGATCTATATCAAGTGCATTGGCCTGACCATGAAATTCCTATGGAAGAGCTCGCCGGCGTTATGAACAACTTACACAAAAAAGGTAAAATTCGAGCTATCGGAGTCAGTAATTTTACACCACAGGAAATGGAGGCCTTCCAGCAAGAAGCACCACTTCATGTCACGCAAAATCAGTTCAACATGCTGCAGCGCGGCCTATGGGATTGGTTTGATTACGCAAAACAGCATAATATCGGCGGTTTAGCCTGGGAACCAATGTCACATGGCTTGCTGGCAGGGGCACTAACGAAGTCCACTACATTTTCAGAAGATGACTTCCGTTCTTCACACCCATTATTTGAAAGTGGCAGATACGAAGCAGTCCTTGATGCGGTCGAGCAATTGAAGAACTTCGCCGCGAGCCGTGATAAGACAATCGCTCAATTAGCGATGTGCTGGGTACTTGAACAGGACGGGGTAGATGTAGCTATCTGGGGTGCATATACGCCAGATCAGCTGGATGAAGTCACAGGTGTTGAGGACTTGACTCTCAGCAAGGAAAATCTGCTTGCCATCGACCAAATTCTGAAGCTGCATATTGACGATTGGAGTGCCAACTATTTGGATGCCTATGCACCATCAGAAAGATCACAAGTGAACGCATAAAAAAGAAGCACCAGCAAGCTGGTGCTTTCTTCATACAATCAGGATGATGTCCACTGTCCTCCATTGATATGAATTGTCTGACCTGTCATATAGGAGCTCTCATCAGAAGCAAGCATCACATAAGGCCATGCGTGTTCAGAAGGTTGACCTGGTCGTCCCATCAAGTTGCTTTGTCCGAAGCTTTCAATATGGTCTGCCGGTATGGAAGCTGGGATAAGCGGTGTCCATACCGGACCAGGTGCAACAGAATTCGCACGGATTCCTTTGCTTGCCAGGCTCTGCGCAATACTGCGGATCCAAGCTGTAATAGCACCCTTCGTTGCCGAGTAATCCATGAAGATGGCATTGCCCTGAAAAGCATTTATGGAGGAAGTCGCGATGATGGAATCACCTTCCTTCATATGTTTGACACTCGCCTTCGTCAAATAGAACAAAGGATAGAAGTTTGTGCGGAACACTTCATCAAATTGTGCACTTGAGATATCCAGCACATCGTCAACTACATATTGGATAGCTGCATTGCTCACCAAGATATTAAGCTTGCCAAACTTCGCAACTGTCTTCTCTACTAAATCGACACAATGCGCTTCATCTTTGATATCACCGGGCAGCAACAAGCATTTTCTTCCTTCTGCTTCAACCAAACGCTTCGTCTCTTCTGCGTCCTCTTGTTCATCAAGATAGGAGATAGCAACATCTGCGCCTTCTTTCGCATACAAAATTGCTACCGCGCGACCAATCCCAGAATCGCCGCCAGTGATCAGCGCCGCTTTATCCTGCAGCCGACCTGCTCCTTTGTAATTATGCGGCTGATGCGGCAGCGGCTCCATCCGTGCTTCAATACCAGGCTGCCGATCCTGTTCCTGTTTTGGCGTACCGTCTGTTTGCATATCTTTTGGTTCCATGATCAAGTCTCCTTTACTGAAGTTATGTCATGGATACTTGTTCCACTTTTGAGTGATGATGAAACAGGACGACTAGACAAAATGGATACGCTCATAACTCCTAAACCAAACATATTAACTGGGTATTCTAATATGTAGTTGACTTAACAAATAGCTCTTGAGAATTCACATTTTCATAACCAATTCCCCTATAGAAATTATGGGCATCAACACGTTGGCTGCCAGAACGAAGCCTTATTTCCTGGTATCCTTTAAGTCTTGCCCATTCCTCGCACTTTTTCATTAGGTGAGCACCTATACCTCTTTTACGATAATGTTTATCTACCACAAGACCGCCAATTTCTGCATACTGCAATTCAATTAAATGCTTCCCATAGATGTGAACCCATCCGGATAGGTTATTTTCACTTTCCTCCGATACAAATACTTTGTGATTGCTTGACTGCAATAGAAAGATTAGACGCTGCGATATTACATCTATTTCAACTAGATATCCCAACTGAATAGTTAAGCGCGCTACTTCTTTAGCATCTGAGAATTTCAGCTCTCTTAGATTCATTCCGATTCCTCCATTGAAACAACATAAAGTATCAATTCGCTGCAAGTTTCTTCTCTGCCAACTGAATATTCTCCTTTAAATATGCTGGAGTTTCCTTCTGAGAAATAATTTCATGTGTCGTCATCCACATCACTTCTCCCACCTCTTCTTCGCTCTTTGCATAAGGTTCACCTGTTACTTCCTGACAAAGAAAAACAATATCAATAACGTGTGTCCCCTTACCCGTAACAAAAGAGGAGCTGTTCACATAAATAAGGTCATCTACTTCAATGCCTACTTCTTCATAGATTTCACGCTTCAGCGATCTTTCCAATATATCAGAGGACATGCCTTCCAAGTCACACTTACCGCCAACCATGGATAGGCATCCTGCCGCATGCTCTTCTTGCTCACTCCTTCTGATCATCAACCATTTACCATTTCGATAGATAGCACCTTCTACATTGACAACAAACATCGAGAATCCCCCTTATAAAGGCTTATATCTTTTGGTATATAATACCATCTATTGCAATCGAAACTGACATTTGAGCACGAAAAAATTCAGGCTTTTACAACCATTAAGCTACCTGAATGATACAATTATAGTATACTATTCCAAAATATAGAGCACGGAGTGATAGAAATATGAAAACCTCAGTAATATTTGATATGGATGGTACCCTCTTTCAAACGAATAAGATACTAGAATTATCTCTTGATGAGACATTCTGTCACTTGCGATTATTGAATCTATGGGATGCTGATACCCCAATTGATACATACCGAAAAATTATGGGAGTCCCACTGCCTACAGTATGGGAAACCCTGCTTCCTGAACATTCGAATGAAATTAGAAAGCAAACAGATATTTATTTCCTAGAAAAACTTGTGGCTAATATCAAGAGCGGGAATGGTGCTTTATATCAGAACGTGCATGAGATTTTCCGTTTTTTGAAAGAGAATGACTGTGATATCTTCATTGCTAGTAATGGCCTAACTGAATATCTTCAGACCATTGTAACTTATTACAATCTAGACAAGTGGGTAACAGAGACATTCAGTATTCAACAAATCCATACACTTAACAAAGGGGACTTAGTCAAATCAATAATAGATAAATATGACATTAAGGCAGGCGCAGTCGTAGGTGACCGCATTTCCGACATTAGTGCTGCAAAGGATAATGGATTAGTTTCAATTGGTTGTAACTTCGATTTTGCAAATGAGACAGAATTAGCTCATGCTGACTACATAATTAATAATCTTAATGAGCTTCAGAGATTAATAGATAAAATTGATTTAGACTCAGGTAGAATTAGTAAAATCTAAAAATAAGAGGTTTCTATAACTACTGATTTTTATTGCTATGAAGTACTAAGCGGAAAAACTCCAGATTCAAAGCCTCTGCATTGGCATGTTGCGTCTGCCAAACCTTGAGATAGTAAAACAAGGAGATGAATAATGAAAATATATAAATATACAAAAGAATTCGGTAAGCAGATCACTCAATTCGATTCAAACTTTACGATGACTCAAATTGTGAAGATGGATAATCATACCCATATCGGCTGTATGCATCTAGAGGAAAACGGACATGTCGGAAATCACCAAGCTGTTACTCCTCAGCTTTTACTTATTATAAATGGAGAAGGTTTTGTTAAAGGGAATGAAAATATGTTCAAAAAAGTATGTGCAGGAGATGCAGTATTTTGGGATAAAGGAGAATGGCATGAGACGATAAGTGACAATGGGCTTACTGCTTTTGTGATTGAAAGTGAAAATCTTTCTTCTTCCTTACTATCTCATCTAATATAGGAACCCTGTTCTGGGTTCCTATCGGCCGCTGCATATAACACTAATTTCCTTTCTGCTTACGCCCATTTTAGAATTTCCATTTCCAATAAGCTAACGCCTATACCAATCTGCTCAATTTCTGTATATTCGTTACGATGGTGACTTAAGCCGTTCTTGGAAGGGACAAAGATTAATCCTGTAGCACAAAGCATCGCCATATTCATCGCATCATGTCCAGCTCCACTCGACATTTGCATATATGTATATCCTTTTTGCTCACAGCTTTCAGCCAAGGATTGAATAACTTCTTTATTAAGATTGATAGGATGCTCATGACTCAACTCTTTATATTCGATACTAATATTGCGCTTCTCCTCTACTTGTTTAATTGAAGTAAATAATCTTTCAATAACTCTATTCTTTGAATCAAGAGAAGTTCCTCGTATGTCGATTTTCATTGTCGCTAAATCTGGTATCACATTCATTGATCCAGGTTTTACTTCACATGCACCTACTGTTGCCACTGTTCCATTACCAGATTCTGTTTTTGCGGCCTGCTCCAGTTGCAATGCTATTTCCGCTGCACCCAAAAAGGCGTCCTTTCGATAGTGCATTGGTGTTGTTCCTGAGTGTGATGCTTGTCCTTTTATATTTATTTCAAATCGTGTAGGCGCAGCAATTCCTGTAACTATGCCAATCTGTTTTAATTGCTTTTCTAATACTGGTCCCTGTTCGATGTGCAATTCAAAGAACACTTTAAAGTCCTGTTTCTTACGAATACTTCTTTGTATCTCCTTGAAGTTAAGGGAACATTCAGAAAATATATCGGAAATAGATTTCCCTTCACTATCCCTTAGATCAGCTATAGAATCATTTTCTAATAAACCAGCCATTGCCTTGCTGCCTATTGTAGAAACACCGAATCTTGAAGATTCTTCACATGCAAATGCAATGATCTCAATGGGATGTTTTGTTTCAATCCCTTTATCATTCAAGCTGCGAATGACCTCAAGAGCTGCGATAACACCTAATGTACCATCATATCTCCCACCTTGGATTACTGTATCTAAATGGGAACCGCATGCTACGACCGGAAGATCCGGATTACTGCCTTCCCTACGTGCTATCACATTTCCACAAGTATCAATTCGAACATCCATTCCTTCTTGTCTACAAAGATTGCTAAAAAGTTCGGCTGCTTGTCGCTCTTCTTTGGAATAGGCTAAGCGTGTTACTCCCTCTTTTGAATGACCAAATTGATTGATTTTATGTAATGTCTTCTCTAAACGTTTTAAATCCATATTTCCCCTCCGGTATTTACAATGGATAACATGCTTTTACTATTCCCAGTCCACTTCCATCAAACGGAAACGAATTTTCATTTATTTTCTTTTGTAATACATCTAATGACTTTAAAGCATATTCTTTTAATTCAGCAGGATAACCATACTTTACACTGTTGATCTCAAATTCATCTTCGTCGATAACCATCCAGTCTTCATTTCTTCCTTTCACTAAATCCAAATCTAAATCCACAAAACTAAGTTGATTACCCTTAAGAACAGAAGGCATCGCAATATTGCAGTAATACGAGCGTATTTTTCCTTCTTCAATCTCCATGGCTACTGTAAAACCTTGTTTCAAAAAGAAGTACTCAATCGACGTGACATCTATTGTAAAGATTGTATTTTTCGTATGGTGTTTCATCTCTCTGCCACTTTCACAAAGCACCATCACATACTCTGGCGTTCTTTTCAATAAGCGACCTTTCCATTCATAGTGCGGAATATCGGGATATTTCAATGATTTCATATGTATCACTTTATTCATAGGTACTCTCTCCCAGTCTATTGTATGTATTACTGGTGGTGATATTGTCTTCTTTAAGATTTTCATTACCCTACTCTATCTGGACCTTAAATTTACCTTCTATCACAACTTAATAGCATCTATTATAAGTGAAGGAGCAACTATTTTTTCGCCTTGGTTTCTAGGGTCATACTTCTTGGATCGAAAGATGAATCCATCCGCTCCCTCCCAGGCATTTAGATGAAAGTTTCCCTCTTCATCAAAATACTCAAGCAGCTTAACCTTAAATCCGGCAGCTTCGAACATCTTTGTTAACGACTTATAGTTATATACTATTTTATGACTGGCAGCCGAATGTTCTTCTGGTCCAGGCCCTCCAACCTTTACAATATTTTGGTAAGCTTCATCCGGAAAATAACCATCGGGAACAGCACATCGAATATAGCCAGAAGACTGTAGATAACATAAGCAAATCTTCGCTGCTTCTAAGCCTTCCTCATAAGTGAGATGTTCCCATACATGCTCAGCTAAGATTGCCTTTATGGAACCTTTACCAAACCTGCTTTGCCATGTTTTTTCGTCTAATAAATTCAATTCTTCCTCTTGTGTATGTATCCAATTAGGATTATTCACGTATGGACCAGCCCCAATAACTACTCTTATTTCGTTCATAGCAACTTCCCCTTCAATAAAGGATAATTTAGTAATTATATTTTTTGGAATATTATATAAAATTAGTCTATCATAGTTTTAAGTATATGAAATAATTAGAAAGAGGTCTTACTCTTATGGAATTCTCTATTCGAAAACGAACAACTGAGGATATTAATGAGATCATTACATGGACTTACGAAGGAATTTATTCTTTTTACGACAACAATATACAGCGAGAAAAGATAGACTCTCTTAAACAAAGTATCCACTCAGATCAAGCATTTTCTGTTATTGACGAAAAAGGGAATTTAGCTGGCAATTGTGAGTTTTATAATGTGCAAGAAGATGATAATGAAATTTTAGTAGTCGGACTACAAATGAAACCTTCGCTGACGGGTCAAGGTCATGGCTCAAAATTCTCCAAGGCAATCATTGAACAAGGCAGAGAACTGTTTAAGTATGACCATCTTGAATTAGCAGTTGCAGACTTTAATAAACGAGCTATAAGAACATACGAAAAAGAAGGTTTTGTAAAGAGAGGAGAATTTGAAAATACAATTAGAGGAAATTCTTATAATTTTATTATTATGGCTAAAGATTGGAACTGATAAAGAAGGAAACCATCTGAGGTTCCTTCTTTATCTCATCGATTTTCCAAGTGATTAATGCAAGTGCTCTCACTATGTTCAGTCGGACCAGATGAGATGAGGAAAGAGTCTTGTATATCAGTTGCTTCTATCTCTTTCTCGCAATATTGAACAACGTTCTTGCCGTGACGCTTCACACCATATGTATAAGTAACAGTCGGTTCGTCCTTGAAACGAACCATATAACCATCTGTATAAATGTCATTGTTTATGCGGTAGTTAGGTAAAACCCAATGATCTTCAAGCAGATCACCTTTCGTATAGCCCTGTGCCTCAAGATGTGCGGGAACTTGTTTTTCCGTCCAATAGCGTGTGTAGGGATTCCCGTTGTTTAGCAAATAGATGACTACAAATGGGAAGCTGACAAACAGTAACAAAACAGCGCCTGTCCCTAAGAACCACCACCGATATTTCTTCAATACATAGCACTCCTTCAATATGACCTACAGCTCCTGCGATGGTTTCTCTCTCAACTTTAAATTTCTTTTTCCCGCGTGGCATTATAGGTACTTAAATCAACTATTGGCTTAGACACTTTTTCTCTCTCTTAAGCGATTATAGCTATATCTAGATTCTCTGATAATTGTTCCAGGAAGCTATTCACCAAATGGTAATTTCTGATAAAATCAGTTTATCACAGACTACGTTCTGGCAGCTTATTAAATTAGCATTTTTACTATCTGTTAATAAACTACAGGAACATTTACAACAAACTTAGATTGGGGGGAAGAAACATTGGATGACTTTCATTCTTTCATTAATCAGTATTTATCAAAGTGGAAAGCTGCTGATTTAGACTTTATGGAAATAGTAATTGATGAAACATTTGAAGGGATTCAAGTAAGAGATGGAGTCATATCTACTCATGGTAAGAAAGCGTCGGTTGCAGGATGGCAGCAAGCCTTTGAATATTTTAAGGATAAAGAAATGGAATGGATCTTAACTCCAATTACTGTCCTGCCGCTCAATTCAAAAGAAGTCATGGCTATTGTCAGGGCAACCATGACTCTTGAAGGAAAATTAATCAATACATCTAACCTATTCTTCCAAACGTTTAGGAGAAAAAATGGAGAATGGAAGTTAATACGTACTTACGAAGAAACCGGTGTTTCAAACACATGATTTCCCTTTACTTAGCGGCTAAAATACTTAAAAAATCAGCGTAATTCTGTAAATGATAATCCGCTATGCTGCTTTTTCCCTGATACATGCAAGTTGAGATGCCTAGTTCTTTAGCAGGCAGCAGGTCTAAATCTCTATCACCAATGACTAAGTCTATACCATGTCTTGTATGCAAATGCTTATACGCTGAAGGGTCAGGCTTACGAGGGAAACCATCATCGATTGTTACTATGTCAGCAAAGTACTTCTCCCATCCGTAATGCTGTAGTATGGCTAAAACACCCTCCCTATGCTTATGGGTCATGATCACATTCTTAGTCGCATACTCCAATATCTCTTCAACATGATCAAATGGTTTTAAATCCTTTGGCAATAACTTTTTTATGCGACCTTTTATTTCTGCTTCATTGTCTATAGAAACATCATAGTACTCTATTGCATGAGAATACGAAACTTTTAACTTCCTATAAATATCTTCCTTATCAATTCCTTCTCCTAAAACAGAAGAAAGGACATTGGTATAAGCAGGATATGTATCAAATAAGGTCCCATCAAAGTCCCAAAGTATGTTCAAGTAAATCACCCTCTTGATAAATTTTGTTCCTTATTTTCCTACTATCTATAAATAAATTTATCATAATAAAAGGAGCAATACATTGACACATATAAAAAATATCGGGCATTTTTGTCTGAATGATTCTGATGGTTACATAATAAATGATGCAAGCATAGAAAAAATCGATTCTACCTTCTACACATTAATTGAAAAGGTAGTCAAAACTTATAGACGTCAGTTGGGAGCTGACTTACATAGTGTATATATCAGAGGTTCAATTCCACGTGGTTTAGGTATTTTAGGTGTTTCTGATCTAGATACGATATGCGTCACTACTAAAAAAATAAGTGATATAGAATTAGAATGGGTTAAAAGTGCAGAAGAAGAATTAAACAAAGATTTCAAATGTGTTAACGGCGTTGAAATGAGCTTTTTTTATCTGGATGATATTTGTAATACTAGTACATTTTCCATCATACCTTTTATGATCAAAACTCATAGTATATGCGCCTTCGGTGAAAATCTAAGTGATCAATTACCTTATTATAAAGCTGATAGAATTCTGGCAAATGAGCATATTATCAATTTAAAAGACCAGATTGTGCAAGCAAAAGAGGATCTTAGAGGTAATGAGGTTAAAGAAGATATTTTAGATTGTTGTGTCTGGATTATGAAAATTATCATTAGGGCTGGGCTAGCATTAGCAATGGAAGAAGAAAAACAATATACCCGAGACCTATATCCAGCATATGAAGCATTCTCAAGATATTATCCTGAGGAAAAAGAGAAGATGCTGCAAGCTCTTCAGTATGCAATAAACCCAACTCATAATACGGATGAATTAATCCTTTACTTAAATGATATGGGAGTATGGATGATAGAAGCGTCAGAAAAGTGGTTATTACGTCACAATCCACGTAAGGTACGTAATATGCTAATTAATGAATTATAGTCATTTATTATTTTTATAGCTGCTCCTCTTACTCGTGTTCACAATCTATCATCAGATATATAAAATGCCCCTATTTTTATAGGGGCACATTGAAAAAATTTAAAATCCAGCTTCATACTGTTTCGGTACGATATTTTCTTTTCTCAACTGTTTTGCAGCTTCCAAAGTCCAATATGGATTTCTGAGCATTCCTCTTCCAACTTGTACAAGATCTGCTTCTTCATTTCCGATAACGGCATTGGCCAATATTGGATCATCTAGTCTGCCGACGGCCATTACCGGAACTTGAAGTGTTTCTTTGATTTGACGTGCTAATGGAACTTGGTAAGCTGCATGTGTACCAGGTCTTCCCCAGGCAGCAATCTGTCCTTCACCGCCGGAGGAAATGTCAAACACGTCTGCACCCGCATCTTTGTAAGCTTTAGAGAATTCGATACTTTCCTCGATGTCATAGCCGCCTTCAACATATTCTTTTGCTGAGATTCGCATAATCAATGGCATATCGACTGGCATTTCTGCTTTTGCTGCTTCGATAACCTCACGGCCGAATTTAGTAAGGTCCTGTCCATATTCATCATCACGCTTATTCGTTAACGGAGAATGGAATTGGTGAATAAGATAACCGTGAGCACCATGAATTTCGATTGCATCGAACCCAGCCTGTACCGCACGTCTTACAGCTAAGCGGAATTTCTCGACCATTCCTTTCACTTCTTCTGTTGTAAGGGCTCTTGGTGTTTTGGAATTCTCGTCAAATGGTATCGCGGATGGTGCCACAGGTTCAGCTGCATCTTCTGCTTTACGTCCAGCGTGAGCGATCTGGATGCCGATTTTTGCTCCATGGCTATGTACAGCCTCTACAATTTTTGCAAGAGCCGGAACCTGTTCATCAGACCATAAACCTAAATCATAATCCGTGATTCTACCATCCGGCTCCACATCTGTCATTTCAACAATAATAAATCCTGTACCGCCAACTGCTCTGCTTACATAATGAAGATAATGCCAGTCATTAGCAATTCCATCTTTCTTTTCTACCGAATACTGGCACATCGGCGGCATGACAACTCTGTTTTTCAGCTCTAGATTTTTTATTTTATAAGTACTAAACAAATTTTGCATGTTGAAAACTCCTTAGCGAACAAATTATATGCATAACACATGCATTTAATTTATCGTTTTAAATTAACTCTGTCAAATGAAAGGCATATAAAAAAGCACCCTATCAGGTGCTTTTTTATATATCTTATAATTTCTCCAGTAATTGCTTAAGTATGTGTTCAGAGTCAACTTGAGCAAAATTAGTGCTTATTACTTCCTGAAACGTTTGGAGACCACCCTGCAGTTTATTCTCTCCTAGTTCTGTCATCTGTGTATACGTTCCTCTACGATCATCTGTACACACGTGCTTCTGCAATGCACCGCAGCTGCTAGCTTCCATATTCGCAACCAATCTGGAAAGCGCGCTTTGACTTAGCCCGATCAATTCTTGGAGCTGCTGCAAACGAAGTTTCTTTTCAGGAGCCTTGGATAAATAGTACAATACATAAAATTCTTTAATCGATAAATTGTATTCTTTTTGCAGAACTGTTTCCAGTTCCTTCTTTATTTTCAATTGTAAATTATCAAGAGACAACCATTCATCCATGAAATCATGGTTTGTATTCATAAGATATTCCACCTATTCTAATCTCGAATGCTATACATGTTACTATACTGGAATTGAAAGGGCAGCTCAAATTTATTTATCGATGTTAGATAGGTAGTTGTAACAGCTTTAGAATTAATTATTAATTTCTAATACTTCTTTTGCCATTTGCTTGTACTCTTCCAAGTCTGAGATGATTGCAAACTCAGCAATTGCCACTGGATAAGCTGCATTAAGCTCAATGATGTGTTCTTTCATTTTTGGCCAGTAGATACCTCCTGCTTGCTTGTAATAGCCGATTAATTTCTCTAATTCTGGTTCCCCGAACGTTCGATATTGGAAAACAAAGTCATTTGCTACATCCGTTACTTTTGCTTCAGTCCAGTCAATCAAACCGGTTACTTTGGCATCTTTATCAATCATCGTGTGACCTGCATGTAAATCTCCATGAATGAGACCTGTTTTTTCTGGCCATAAATCCTTATTATTGATCCAGTTTTGCCAGCGTGCCCATAAAGATTCTCCTACACCAAATGTCCCTTTAACCTTTTCCATACGCTCTCTCATTGTTTTTCTAGCTTCCTCTGCTGTATGCACTAATAAACCGGCTTTAGATGCTTCATCTATCGGAATGGTGTGTAAGGTTGCTAAAGTGTTGGCTAATGTCTGATGAAATGTTTCAGGGACATTTTCGTGATTCATCTCCCATACATAGCTTTGAATCTCTGGATCTATCGTACCTGCTGGAACACCAGTCAATTTCCTGTACGCAATCAAATCATCTTCATAGACCAACCAAAGAGGAAACTGAAAATCGACGTGTTTGTTGATTACATCCAGTGTTTTCTTTTCCACAATCGTCCTCTTCATGACGTCGTCACGTCTTGGAAACCTAAGTACCCATTCATTCCCTTTGTTATCTTCAGCATAAGCAACCTTAAAATCCAAACCGGACTCATTGAATATTATCGAGTTTTCTATTACATCCAAACCATAACCCTTTGCAATTTCAACAGCTTGCTGTTTCTTCAAGACAATTATTCCTCCTCTTTTTAACCAATCTACAGATTTAAAATTGAAGATTACCTATATTAAACATACACAAAAAAGAGAGGGAAATCCCCCCTCTTTAAAATTATTACTTCATCCAATCCGGCTTATGAAATTCAGTAAACTCTTCTTCAATCACTTTGGCAAACTCCTCCGACTCCACTGCTTCCTTAATATCCTGAACAAATTGTTCATCCTTGTTTTCGGTTGAGACAACCACTCGGTTCTGGATATCCTCGGGCAACTCATCGAGTGCAAGTGCTGTTGATAAATCGATGCCAGCTGATATAGCGAAGTTACCGTTAATTGCAGCCAAATCAACAGACTCTAATGTACGCGGGAGCTGGGCTGCTTCAACTGGTTCGAATTTTAGATTTTTCGGATTGCTTGTGACGTCTTTTTCGGTGACTCGTAATGGATCGGCATTTTCATCGATTTCTATTAGCCCGTTATCTCTTAGCACAGTCAGGCCGCGTCCTAGATTAGTCGGATCATTAGCTAATGCAACTGTGCTTCCTTCTTTTATTTCATCAAGTGACTTGAATTCATTTGAATAGATTCCTATAGGAGCTGTTGGAACTGTGATAACACTAGTCAGCTCCATATTATTTTCCTCAGCGAAGGCGTCCATATATACTTTATGCTGAAATAGATTGGCATCCAGTGAACCAGTTGCCAACGATTTATTCGGCTGTACATAATCGTTGAACTCCTTTACTTCGACTGAATAACCTTTATCCTCTAAATACGGTTTTACGCCTTTTTCAAGCATGTCGCTATAAGGAATTGTTGCGCCTAAAACGATCTTTTTATCGGATGAGGCCCTGCTTTCTCCAGAACCACAGCCTGCTAAGACTGCTGTGAACACTGCGGCAAATAACAAAAAGATAGCTTTTTTCATTTTTGTTCCCCCTTAGAATTCATCTTTTTGATACGACTCTTGCTATAAGATCGCCAAGGTATTGAACAACCTGAACGAGTACAATCAGCACAATAACTGTGGTGAACATGATCGTATTATCGTATCTGTAGTACCCATACCGTATTGCCAAATCGCCGATTCCGCCACCGCCTATTGTGCCGGCCATGGCAGAATACCCAATCAGACTGATGGCAGTAATGGTTAGTCCTGTTATCAAGCCAGGCTTTACTTCCGGAAGAATAATACTTTTGATAATCATCCACGGAGAAGCACCTACCGCAATAGCCGCTTCTATCACACCTTTATCAATGTCTCTTGCTGAGGACTCTACGATTCTTGCATAAAACGGGATAGCCGCAACAGATAGAGATACAGAAGCCGCTAAAGGTCCAATGGTCGTATTAAGGAGAAATTGTGTAAACGGCAGTAAGAAGACAAGCAGAATGACGAAAGGAACGGATCGAATGAGATTGATAACCAGCCCAGCCACTCTTTTCACTACTACGTTTTCTAGAAATAATCCGCGATCTGTTACAAATAATAGTATTCCAAAGGGTAATCCGATCAAGATGGCCACAGCCAAGGCAATGGAGACCATTAAGAGTGTTTCGAGAAATGCTTGATTCAATTCAGGCAAGATGGCGATTACGCGATCCATCATCAAACACCTCCACCTTACTTACTTTGTCTCTAAGATAAGCAATTGCTTTATTCACTTCCGTTTCATTTCCGCTTAATTCCAAGATAAAAATCCCCAACGGCATGCTTTGGATGTACTCTACTTTTCCGTGCAAAATATTGCCGCGTACCTGAAAAGCCTGAAGCATATCCGATACAACTGCTTCTGCAGCAATGCTGCCTTTGAATTGCAGCCTGATCAGCTTTCCGTTTATCTCTCCCAATAGCTCTTCTGGAAGATCAAAATTAAGTACAGTCTGGATAAAGGATACTGTTAACGGGTTAGAAGGATCGGAGAAGATATCATAGGTTGAACCTTGCTCGACCACCTTCCCGTCCTGCATTACAGCACAACGGCTGCAAATTTCTTTTACAACCTCCATCTCGTGCGTGATGACAACGATGGTCAGACCTAGTTCTTTATTTATTTTCTTTAGTAAAGAGAGGATCGATTTTGTCGTACCAGGATCCAGTGCAGAGGTAGCTTCGTCACATAAAAGGATCTTCGGCTGGTTCGCAAGCGCCCGAGCAATACTGACTCGCTGCTTTTGACCACCGCTAAGCTGTGCTGGATACTGATCCTTTCGATCCTCCAATCCAACGAGAGCAAGCAGCTCCTCTACTCGCTGCTTGATCTGTTTTTTGTCTGCTCCGGCAGCTCTTAATGCAAATGCGACATTTTCAAATACCGTTTTAGAGGAGACTAGATGAAAACCTTGAAAGATCATGCCAATTGACTGTCTTGCTTTTCGCAATTCCTTTGGAGACAGCTCATGCAAATTAACTCCATCAACAAAGACTTTCCCGGACGTCGGCTTTTCCAATAAATTAATACATCGCAGCAACGTACTCTTACCTGCTCCGCTGTACCCAACAATTCCAAATACTTCCCCAGCTTTAACGGATAATGTCACATCGTCAACGCCAACGATTTCTTTTCCTTTGCTGCTGTACTTCTTTGTGATGTTTTCCAGTTTTATCACCTTTCATCTCCCTCTCCTGTTGGTATTTTCGGGCAATCGATAGTCACTTGCAGGATGCCCAGATGGCAGTCTGCCTGATTCATAGTCAAACAATTTCTCTCTCAATGTTCCTGATTTATAGAATTGTTTATAAAGTCCGCGTTCTTGAAGAATCGGGATAACCAGATCAATAAAAGATTCTAGATCGCCAGGAGTAACAAGGTGGTTCAAATTAAACCCGTCCACTCCAGATTCCTCGAATTGAAGCTGGATAGCATCAGCTACCTCTTCTGGATTCCCCACTATCAAACTTTTGTCAGGGGTATCAAATCGCTTCAATGCTTCGCCTACTGTCAGCTGCTTGGCTGCATCCTTTGTCAACGAGGCTGCTTTATAGTGACCTCCTTCGGTTGTTTTACCGTATGTAAACGGCTCGTCAGGATCTAGTTCCTCATATTCGGAAATGTCGTAGCCGCTTGCACCAAATTGCGCCTTAGCTGCATCTGAGCTCCAATGACTCATGTATTCCTGATACTTTTGGTGTGCCTCTTCCGTTGTTTTCGCTACAATAACGCTTAGGAAAGAGAAAATCTTAATATGATCTGGATTTCTACCATGCTTGGCAGCTCTTTCCCTTATATCCTCTGCATAATAACGGATACGTTCAGGCGTAGGTCCTCCAACAAATACACATTCCGCATGTTTAGAAGCAAATTCCCGTCCCTTTTCAGACGTACCTGCTTGATAAATAACAGGAGTTCTCTGCGGAGAAGGCTCACTCAAATGCGGTCCCTCAACCTGGAAATAATGACCTTCATGATTGATTTCATGCACTTTTTCAGGCTTTACTAGAACTTGGTTTTGCGGATCTTCAACAACCGCATCCTCCTCCCAGCTGCTTTCCCAAAGCTTATAAGAAACCTCTAAAAATTCATCGGCAATCTTATACCGCTCATCGTGCTTGATCATATCGGTCAAGCCAAAATTACGGGCAGCATTCGGAAGGTATGAAGTCACGACATTCCAAGCCACTCTCCCCTTCGTCAAATGATCCAGCGTGGAAAAACGTCGTGCATTCCCAAATGGCGGTTCATATGTAGTACTCACCGTGACCGCGAACCCTAAATTTTCTGTAACACTGGCCATTGCTGAAACTAATAAAGCTGGATCATTCAAGGGAACCTGCAGGCCGTCACGGATGGAAGGCGCTTTACTATTGCGGTAAACATCATACACACCCAGCACATCGGCGAAGAAAATCGCATCGAACCTGCCGCGTTCCAATAGCTTCGCAAGATCAATCCAATAATCCAAATCCTTATATTGCCGATGCCGCTTACTCTCTGGGTGCTTCCACAACCCATGCGAATTGTGCATCGCACTATTCATATCGAATGCATTCAGAATGATTTGTTTTACCACTTTTACCCCTCCGTTTTATACAAAATAAAAGACCCCTTCTCAGATTAAGAAGAGGTCTTACTTAGTCGACGCAGGCGTACAACGTCCACTCTCTTCTCATCTTTCAAGCTAGTAGCTTGCTGGAATTGGCACAGTACTGCAGCAGTCTGTTGCCGAGGCTTCAAAGGGCCAGTCCCTCCACCTCTCTGGATAAGAAATGCTTATTGAATTAAAGCTCAATATACAGGACAGTCCATTGCCTGTCAATCAAGTTTTCTAAATTAAATATATAATTGACAATATTCCGTATATGGCATATATTTATGCCGACAACTGAATTAACACACTTATCTAGAGTCAGGATAGGAACTGGTCCAACGACCCTGCAGCAACCGCTTGTTTCAAGTAAGGTGCTAATTCCAGCAGACAGAGACGTCTGAGAGATGAGAGAGATACATACATAAACCTAACCTCTTTCTCACGAAAGAGTTTTTTTAATTTATTGGATAAGGAGAATGTTCATGCGAGAAACCGAAGAAAAGTGTTTGATCAAGTGATACAGCAAGCAAAGACCCTTTCTGAAGAATTCAAACAACGTGCAGCTCATATCGATGCCAGCGGTGAATTTCCTTATGATAACTTTCAAGCGTTAAAAGATAACGATTTTTTGTCGCTGACTGTGCCGACGGAATATGGAGGCAAAGGATTAAATCTTGTAGAGTACTTACAAGTTCAAGAGATACTTGCCCAAGGTGATGCTCCTACTGCTCTATCATTTGGCTGGCAGCTTGGTGTTGTACTGGAAAATGCCGAAAGCAGAAAATGGGATGAACAAAGTTTTCAGGATCTTAGCAACAAAATCATACATGATAAAATTCTTCTTAACTTGGTTCAAACAGAAAACGCCACTGGAAGTCCTTCAAGAGGAGCTGCTCCAAGGACAACTGCAAAACTGGAAGGTTCGAAATGGAGAATTAACGGCCGTAAATCCTTTGCTTCCATGGCTGCTGCTTTAGACTACAGCATTGCCACAGCGACTATACTTCCTTCTGGAAACAAAGGCTTCTTTATAATTGATCACTCCTTGGAAGGAGTATCTGTAGTAGAAACATGGGATAGCATCGCAATGAGAGGAACAAGAAGTGATGATTTAATTTTAGAAGACGTACTAGTTGATCAGGATGCGTTGCTTGTAGAAGAAAACAAAGGCACCTCCACAGCAAGAGGCTGGTACTTACAGATCGCTGCTGTTTATCTTGGTATAGCTGTTGCTGCAAGAGATTATACTATTCAATTTGCGGCAAAATTTCAGCCTGTTTCCTTGCCAGGCCCAACTAAGGATGTCCCAGAGGTTAGAAGAAAAATTGGTGAAATAGAGCTCGCTCTCTTTAACGCCAGAGAAGTGCTTTACGCTACAGCTAGAAAGTGGGTTGAGCATCCTGAAAAGAGAACTGAGATGAGTCCGGATTTAGCTGCTGCTAAGCATATTGTCACCAATAAAGCTAATGAAGTTGTGGATCTCTGCATGCGTATAGTCGGAGCCAGAAGTTTGTCTGCCAACAATCCTCTGCAGCGCCACTTTCGTGATGTAAGGGCTGGATTACATAATCCGCCTACTGATGATGCGGTAGTTTATTCGCTTGCAGATGCAGCTCTTCGGCAGTAAAAAAAACTCCTGAATCCATAGTGGATTCAGGAGTTTTCCTTTTACCATGCATATGCATATGGTGCCGAACCACCTGGACCTGGGAAGATCTCATCCAGTCGTTTTAAAACAGATTCATCGAGATTGATTTCAAGTACATCTAATGTACTCTCAAATTGTTCAATCGTACGTGGCCCGATGATTGGCGCTGTTACTGCGGGATTTGCAAGCTGCCATGCTAAGGCAATGTTATCCTGTGTTTCTCCTAATTCTTCACATAGTTGACCGAACTGTTCCAATTGATCACGCTGCGCATTGATTTTATCACCAATCTTATCACTTCTGCTTCCCGGCAATTTTTTGAGTGCATTGCGGCCGAGCAAACCTCCATCCAGAGGGCTCCAAGTGATCATTCCAATGCCAAGATGCTTTGCTGCTGGAAGTACTTCTAACTCAGCATATCGACAGTTCAGGTTGTATTTATGCTGCTCCGATACCAGCCCTAAGAAGTGACGGTTTTTGGCTGCACATTGAGCCATGGCAAGCTGCCATGCAGCAAAGTTACTGGAGCCGACATAACCTATCTTTCCTTGGTTTATTCCTAATTCAAAGGCTCCCCAAAGCTCTTCCCAAGTAACGGCAGGATCAATATGATGCATTTGATACAGCTCAATGTGATCCGTTTGCAAGCGCTTTAAAGAATCTTCAAGATGTCGCCGAATCTTATACGCTGACAACCCCGCCTCATCATTTGGTCCATCGGCAGCATTATGCATGCTTCCGTATACTTTTGTACCTAAGACCACTTTCTCTCTCCGACCTCCGCCTTGCTTGAACCATCTTCCGATAATTGATTCTGTAAGGCCTCGATTTTCTGCACCGTATACATTCGCTGTATCAAAGAAATTAATACCGCTATCAAGTGCTGCATCCATAATTCGAAATGCATCCTTTTCTTCCGTAGTAGTACCAAAATTCATCGTACCTAAACAAAGTCTGCTCACCTTCAAACCAGATTTACCAAGGTATTGATAGTCCATATTAAGATCTCCAATCTATGATATATTAGGGTTTTTCTTGTTATTGATTTTTCCCCTTCGCTACGGGATTTTGCTCATACGAAACCCAGTCGCTATAACTGCCCGCGTATAACTTTACATTATCAAACCCAGCCATTTTCAAAGCAATGTAGTTGGGAGCAGCTGTTACACCTGATCCGCAATACACGATAATTTGATCTTTAGAATCCAGCTCAGCAAATCTTTTCTTCTGTTCCTTGCTATCTTTAAATGACCCTTGTTCGAATCCTTCCGCCCAAAATTTATTGATGGCGCCAGGGATATGGCCCGGTATTCTATCAATTGGTTCCACTTCGCCTATGTAGCGTCGTCCCTCTCTTGAATCTATTAGTACTGGAGACTTTCTCTCTTGTTCGACAACTTCTTTTACTTCCTCATAAGAAGCCATCATCTCATTTCTAATGTTCACTTCAAATTCAGCTGTTTCATAGTCAGGTATATCTTTTGTCGTCACGTAGCCTGCCTCATCCCAACCTTTGAAGCCCTCGTTCAATACAAATACTTTTTCATGGCCTAAAAATTGAAGCAGCCACCAAAATCGAGAAGCATATGACCCTTCTCCACCGTCATAGGCAATTACCGTTTTTGCATTGTCGATTCCGGCTTTCTCAATGTCAGATTTAAACTGAGCTATGTCAGGCAGCGGATGCCTTCCCCCATGCTTTGAAACTGGAGCGGATAACTGTTTCTCTAAATCAAAATAGACTGCTCCAGGAATATGACTTTCTTTATAAAGCATGGCTCCTTTTTCCAGATCCCCTAAGTCAAAACGACAATCCACTATCTTAATCTGGTCATTATTTAAATGTTCCTCTAGCCATTCCTTACTCAAAACAAAATTCACCTTAAATAACCCCTTACAAAATTAGAATAAAACCATGTAACTCTATTTTTAAGAAATCCTCAATCCTCTTATATATACTAGATAGAAATGGTCGTTTCCTTTAAAATCTTGAAGTTAATACTTTTTGATTCAACAAAGACTATTATTTCGCAACGTTCCTTTAGTGAGGTTTTTGTAGTTGCAGCCTCTCTATCCGTAAAGTTACAATAAGACTGCAAGGATATTAATTAAACTAACAGCCCATTTGAAACTAATGGAGGTATATCGGTTTGATAGCAAAAAAAGATCTCCCAGTCTGCCCGGTTGCTACGACAGTCGGCTTAATAGGTAGCAAGTGGAAATTACTTATTTTACAGCAGCTTTTAAAGGAAAGAAAAAGATTCAATGAACTCCGTAGAAGCATAGACGGTATCAGCCAAAAGGTTTTGACCCAGAACCTTCGAGCAATGGAGGCAGATGGAATATTAGTTCGGTATGCATATGCAGAAGTGCCGCCTAGAGTGGAATATGAACTTAGTGAATTAGGAAATTCATTACGCCCGATCATTTCCGAAATGGATTCATGGGGAGTAGAATATTTAAATACGCTTAAAGATATGCAAGAGGCAGAATGACTGCCTGCAAAAATAAACACACTCACACCCAGGGACTTTTCCCCCGTATGTGAGTGTGTTTTTCTAAATTTCGAAAAGTAACTGTTACTCCTGAAAGGCTTACCAATAAGGACTAATCCCCATAATCAGGAGACAATAAAACCGCCTTCAAGTTTGAAATCAGATAGTTGTTATCCGAAAAATATCTGTTCATTACTAATTCTTTTGTTTGCTGAAGATACAATCACGCGCTACCATTTTCTCTTTCTACGGTAGATACATCCCTTGCTCATTCCTCCTATATAGTAATTTCTACAGTATTTCCTTCAGGATCTTCTATAACGCTCTCATAGTAGCCATCACCTGTAGTGCGAGGATTACCTTTGATAGTGTAACCGTCCTCCCTAATCATTTTGGTTAACGTATCAACCTCGTCTTTACTTCCAACAGAAAAAGCCACATGCGCCCAACCCAATTGATTAGACAGCACTTCCTTATTGACCCCCACTTTCTTCATTAATTCCAATCTGGATCCACTCGAAAAAGTTAGAAAATAAGAAGCAAATCCTTTCTTTTCATTCACATACAAACTGTTACTCTCTGCTCCAAAATATCTCATATAAAAGTTCTTCATTCGCTCGATATCTTTCACCCAGATTGCAATATGCTCAATTTTCATTGTGAGACGCTCCTTTTGCCAAACTTATTAATTTAATAGTGTATAAAATGTATCTTATTTCATTTTGAATTGCAGTACACAATTTTCTTTATGTGTTTCAACAGAAAGCTTTTTTAGCGAAGCTCCCCTCTTTGCGTCCTATTCCATTACGACCAGTTTTAACATATATCAGATCTCCTTCACTTGTAATAAATACGACTGAAGCATACATTCTGGAATCGATCTCATGTCAATATTTATTTTATTCAAAAAGAAATGCAAGACAACACATAATGTACACAAGGGGATTTTATAATGAGAATAATTAGAAAAAACAAAAGGAGACGTAAGATGTTATTGCTCTTGATCGGCATGCTTGTTGTAGTCATTATAACTGTCACCACTCCTAAAGATCGATTTCATTCTCCAGATGAAATCTCTGCAGCCGTTGCTCAAAAAGCCAAAAGAGATGCAGCACGCTATATAAACTCTAATAGAAACAATAGCAGCAAAACTGACCTTCCTAACTTACGAAACTACAAATAAGGCTGTAATTAAAAGAACAACAAGCTGAGTGCTTGTTGTTCTTTCTTTTATACATCATGTATAGAACCGTATCATTCAAGTGTTTTAGCCAAGATGTAATCCACTTGTTCTTCGTCACCCATATAAAACGAATGAGATCCAGTTTTAACAAAACCATTCTTGCTATAAAAAGCTATTGCGTTTTGATTTTTTTCCCATACTCCAAGCCATATGACCTTCTTATTCAATTCAGCCGCTATTTCTATTGCCTTGTTCATCAGGAATTTACCTAGACCTTGTTTTTGAAATTTGCTTCTTACGTATATCCTTTCAATCTCAAGTGACTCGTCGTCCATTTCCTCAGATTGCGCATCATCTGTGTTTACCTTAAGGTATCCAGCAAGTTCTTCTTTCAAATAGATGAAAAAGAATTGAGAAGAGGTATTCGACAATTCCATGTCCAGCTTTTTCGTGTCATATGCTTTTTCCAAGTAAGCCTTCATATTTTCAGGTGAGTTTTGGTCCTTAAATGTATCGCTGAAGGTTTCGATGCTAACTTCTTGAAGTATCGGTAGATCCTCCATGCTGCATTTTCTAATAATTATAGATGTCATATAAATGAATGGCTCCTTCACATATTCAATAGTTTCGTTTGTTCCCTTTTTTCACATATTCCCAGTCAGTTTCAATATTCTTTCTGACTTTTTGAAGAAGTTTGTAGATGGTTTCCACTTCCCCTTCGGACAGTCCAGCTAGTGCTACCTTATCGGAATGATCATTTTCTCTTCTTATGAATTGATAAACATGTTCCCCTTTTTCAGTCGGGAAAAGTTTCTTGATTTTTTGATTATGTTCATCATCTCTCTTTTCGATAAAACCATTGATCTCAAGTTTTTTAATAGCACGCGCTGCAGTTGTTCGATCCACTTTTATCATTTCGGCCAGTTTTTCTTGAATGATCCCTGGGTTTTCAACAATCCGTACAAGATACAAATACTGCCCCCTGGCAAGATCATATTCTTTAAATTCTATATTACTTATAGAATCTAATGCCCTGGCAATCATTCCTATTTCACGTAGAATCTCCTTCATATATACAACTCCATTTATATTTCGTTATATAAATAGTAAAGGATTTTTGTTGCAAATGCAATAAAAATCCTTTACTAAGTAAACTACGCGAAACAATCCGTATCATTATAAAGTTTGTTAAATATACTACAATCGTGTTAATGATGTTAAAACAAATGAATTCCGTTTTGAGGTACAAAATGATATGTAAACGTTAAATAACAATAAAATTAACATCACAGCAAACAAATATTTATGGGATTATTTATCAGTATAATCAGCAAGAAAATAGCTTGAGGTTAATTCCCGTAATTGGAGTATAAAGTCTACAATAGCTTCGACATACAATACTCATCATAAGTTTTACCATTAATAATAAGCGAATTTCTTTTCGTACCTTCTATATCAAATCCGCTTTTTTTATATAATGCTACACCAGCCTTATTTTCAGTTATAACGGTTAGTTCTAGTCTAGATACGTTATGCTTTGGCCCCACTTAGTCACCTTATCAAACAATTCTGTGCCTATTCCCTTTCCTCTACATTCTTGTAATACGCCTATAACGAGATAAGCGGAATGTTTTGTTCTCTTAACAGTTCCACCGATAGCAATTAAATACCCGACTAATTTACCTTTTTCTTCGGCTACAAATATAGTTGAATTATTTTGTTGTTCCAATCGTTCTAGTTGTTTTTGTTGTTGTTCAGGGGTGGTTTTTCTTTCTCCAGCTTCCATAAGCATAAAATCAGATTTACTCTCTACTTCCTTTACTAGATTCATATAATCTTCTGCATCATCAATTCTTATCTCTCTAATTAACAAAGCAATCTCCTCACTTCTATTAAGTTATCGGAATTTTAACATATAATTCCGATAACTTAATAGAATATCATTCCATTTTGAAAACAGGATGACTTATCGAACGTAGATAAGATAATTCCCTTGAAGATGTATTATCTACCAATCAAAACCTTTAGACTGGTGTGTGTTCGTTACTGCTTTTTCCGTCAACCGCTACATCCGTTTTATGAAACTTATGAGTATGGAACAATTCTTCAAGTTGCTTAAATAAAAAACTCCCTTAATATCGCCAAAGTACATGTTATATACTAGCAACTAAACCTCGCTCTTATACCATTCGCCATTAAATTAGCATTTGGATCACTCAGTACCAGAAAAACAAAAAAAGCTTGAAACCCTTATGTACCAAGGGTTTCAAGCTTTTTTAGTTAGTGATTCTGACTGGACTTGAACCAGCGCCCCCTCCCTGTCAATTTTGTTGCGGGCGTAAATAGCTTAAAGGGGTTTTTACGTCTTATAAGTCCATATAGTCTACCAAAAGGATATGAAACTCACAACAGAAAAACAGAAGTGATACAGATTGTATTTTCTAAGAACTAGGACATCTTTACAGCATCATTTGAAAGTTCCTTCATTAAATTGAATAAAATAAAGGCTTGCTGAAAAGTTTCGTAACTCTTTTTACCCAAAGAATCCGGATCATTCTTAAATAATCTTGCAAAGGTAATGTTGTAGGCCTCATCATTACTGCAATTCAGTGAGTTCTTCACAAGCCTAAGATACGAAATAAAGTATTCTTCACTTAATACTCCACCTTTATTTATAATCATAATCTCTTCTCCAGCAGCATAACATCTCTCCATTTCCCATTTAACTGAGCAATCCTCTCTCTTCTACCTACCATACGAAAACCGAACTTTTGGTGCAGCGCCAAACTTGCAACGTTCTCAGGGAAAATACTTGCCTGCACAGTCCACACACCTTCTTCTTCACAAACATTAAGCACAGAATCTAACAATACAGATCCTATACCATTACCTTGAAAGTCGGGATCAACGTATATCCCCACTTCAACAACTCCCCTATATACTTGGCGTGAAGAATAAGGGGATAATGCTACCCAACCTGCTGTTTTCCCCTCAATTTCTCCAATCAGTCTGCCAAACGACAACTTGCTGTTGTTCCAATAATCCCAATCGGGAGCATTAGTCTCAAAAGTAGCGTTTCCACTATCTATACCGATCTTGTAAATGTCCCTAACGCGCTTCCAATCGTTTTTATCTAAATCTCGTACTTGTACTGATTTCATTACCTTAGCACCCGCAGCAACTTTGTTGTTTTGCATTCACGATATTAGTCTTACATACACCCGTTTCTGGCAGTTTCAATTTCACTTGTTTAGCCGATTCAACGTCACCTGCAATATAAGCGACAATGGATCTTACTTGCTCGTATCCTGTGGCCAGTAAGAATGTAGGAGCTCTGCCATAGCTCTTAACTCCAGCAACGTAGAAGTTCTTTTCCGGGTGTCTCAATTCTTCCTCACCGTGCGGACGAACTGTTCCGCAGCTATGTAAGTTTGGATCGATAAGCGGCGCTAATGCTGGTGTACTCTCTACAATTGGATCAATTTCGTACCGGACTTCTCGTAGGAAGCTAAAATCTGGCCGTGCACCTGTATTAACTACAATTTCGTCAACAGAAGAGGCAACATTTCCTTCCTTACTGCTTAAGGTATAGTTTGATCCGTCATAATCAATTGCTTCTACATTAAATGGAGCGAATACATCTATAACACCTTGATCCACAAGCTTGTGTGCAATCGATCCTAATGCACCTCGAGCTGCAAGTTGGTCTTGTTCCTCTCCTCCAAATGCAGATACCGGCGATTCTCTTCTAAGAATCCAAGATATTTTCGTTGTTGGGTGATTCTCTTTCAGCTCCGCCAAACTCAGCAACGTATTCAATGCAGAGTGGCCAGATCCAATCACAACAGTATGCTTATCTTTAAATACTTCTTGTTGCTGCTGCACTGCCGGGATATTTGTATGTACTGAATCTTTGTTAGAAGCATCAAGCCACACACCATCAGCATAAGGTGGGTTTGGATTTTGCCAAGTTCCGCTTGCATCTATGATTGCTGAAGCTCTTATTTTCTCTGATTTAGATTCATTTTTATAATGGACAACAAATGCTCGTTCATTTCGGTTATCAGACTTTAATTTATCCGTACCATCTTTAGTTACAGCAACAACCTCGGAATTAAAGCGTATATTCTCTTGCATTACTTGTAGCTGTGAAAGTGGTTTTAGATATTCTTTTACTAACTCTTGACCAGTTGGCAACTTATCTTTATCCGGATGTTGCCATTCTGTTTTAGATAATAGCTTCGTAGCTGCTTGATTCGTGTTGTACTCCCAAGGAGAAAATAGTTGAACGTGGCCCCATTCTAGAATGTTGCTTCCTACGCTTTCTCCTTTTTCCAAAATCACAAAAGGTAAATCATATTCCACTAAATGTGCCGCAGCCGCCAAGCCTACAGGACCGGCACCAATAATTACTACAGGTAATTGATTGCTCATATTACTCCACCTCTTTGATTTAGTTGGTACAGCATTTCTCTGCTTTCACCGCTGGACCTCTGAATAAGCAGCAAAGTTCTTCCGAAAGTATGTGGTTCAACATAGATGGATTTAGTCCATAATAATTCCAGGTACCACGCTTTTCTTTCGTAATTAAGTCAGCGTCGAGAAGAATCTTCAAATGATAAGACAGTTTAGACTGAGCCATTTCCATCGATTCAGTAAGGTCACAAACACAAATAGGTTCCTCTGGTGATTCAGATAATAACTGTAGTAGCTCTAAACGCTTCGTATCGGCTAAAGCTTTGAATATTCCCTGATAATCACTTAGTACAAGTTCCTTTGTTTCCATAACTCCACCTCCTTATATCAAATATTCTTGATGTTTATATTGATTATAATACATCAACTTTTTTTGATTTAAAAGACATATAGTTATTTTTTATAAGTAATTCTAATATAGTAACAATAAAGTTGGTAACTAAAATCGGCTTCAAGCACTGACTTTATACGAATAAGAAGCAGGCAAAGAATAAACAAAGTTGGTAACTCGGTGATTATCTAATTTAACTTCTTTTAAGCTTCAATATGTAAATTGTTTAACATCACTAGTCTAGAAGGAGTCTTAATCATTTTCATCGAATCTTCTTAAGAGAAACCTGTAGGAATAGAAAGACATTGCATTAGTTCAGAGTTTATTTGATGATCAAGCCACTGATAAAATTTTGTATACAAATGCTATGAAATGGTACATCAAATAATTTATATCAAAGTATATTCTAAGTGAGATTATTTAAATGCCCCCATAGTCCAAGGAAAGTGGAATCTAGGTTACTAAAAAGTAGGATGTTTATATTGGAAGGTGGTCTTAATGGATTTAAATCAAGTTATATTTAGAGAAGCAAAAATTCAAGATCTTGACAGAATAGTGTATATGCTATCAGATGATGTTTTAGGAAGTAAGAGAGAAGATTATAAACAACCACTGCCTGATAGTTACATAAATGCATTTAAATCTATAAATTCTGACCCAAATAATGAGTTAATAGTAGCCTGTTATGGCAGGGAGATTATAGGTGTTCAACAGATTACCTTTACTCCGTTCATTACTTATCAGGGCGGATCGAGAGCTACAATTGAAGGCGTTCGTACTGCACCCTCTGTACGTGGTAAAGGTGTAGGATCTGAATTGATTAAGTGGGCAATTCAACGTGCAAAAAAACGTGGATGTCACATAGTTCAACTAACTACAGATAAAAATAGACCTGAAGCACTTCATTTCTATGAAAAGTTGGGTTTTATGCCATCACATGAAGGTTTAAAATTACATCTTTAGAAAGATTGAAAATTTAAGACTAAATTTAGGAACCTATAAATTGTTATTCGCTCATTTTGTATGAGTTTTCGTTATAGTTCCTACTAAACTCTCCTGTGCTTTTCTGTACTCTATTACTTTAATGGGTGTTATCATAATTTAATAGTATAGGAATCAAACGATATAGCCTGCAAAACCGAGATAAAACTGCAATACGAAGAACCACCCTGATCACCGCATTATATTAGGGTGTTGATATAGAGGATAATTTGTCTATTTTAAGGGCTTAGTTATCCTCTTTTCATTTTCATACTATACTAAAATATAAGGTTGATATGTTATGGATAAAAAGTAGTTATTACCTTTTACCAGGATCCATTACTATCCTAGTGTAGATAAAAGAGCAAAGGTTGACATTGATTACATTCCCGAGAAGTAGAAAGGCTGTGTTACATAGTATTTTTGTTTTTCAGGCAAAAAATATGGGAACGTCTGATTTGGACGTTCCCGTTCTTATTCCGTAAATAAGGTAATATATTTATTATATTCTTACCAGTGTGCTTGAAGTTTATTACCATTTGGGTCATAAAAGTGGAAGAAGGTATGACCATTATCTTCTTTTATATCCTCGACCTTAACTTGATTATCAATTAAGTGTTGATGAAATTCAGATAATTGCGGACTCGTAAAGCCAATGCTAAATTCTTGTTTATTATCAATTGTAAAATGTACAAATGTTTCATCTTTGGTAGGAACTAAGATAAGTAAGAAAGGTCCTTCATTTACTTTTAAAATTGCCAGTTCCTTAGTATTGTTTAGCAACTGGAGCCCTAATACATCTCTATACCATTGTGCAGACAGTTCTAAATCTTTTACAGGAATTCTAATATAATGTACTTGTTCAATAAATGATTTACTCATAACTTTCTCTCCTTTATTTAATCCGGTATATCAAATAGTTCCCTCTCTATATACCTTTTTCCTATCGATTATTGAATAAAAAAAGCTTGGAACCCTTGTTTACCAAGGATTCCAAGCTTTTTTAAGTTAGTGATTCCGACTGGACTCGAACCAGCGACCCCTACCCTGTCAATTTTGTTGCGAGCAAAAATAGCGTATTTTAAAGGGGTTTTTCTGTCCATATAGTCCATTAAATCCGTTAAAATCAGCTCAAAAAAATAATTACGTTAGCATTGTCGTTAGCAAATGGCTTATGCCACATCCTGCTTCTTTCATTTTCTTGATTTACTTTTTTCTTCCCCATCTTCATATGGATTAATACCTAATTTCTCCTCTACAAAAGCTATTCCTAGCGGAGTTAGGCTAACATTATGGTATACAATTAATGGGTAAGCAGTTGTCTTAGTGTAGTGAACTTTAATATTGGTAATTAACCCGGCATCATTAAGCTTACTCAAAACAAAATTAAATTGAGCCTGATCTAGACCTATAAGTTCGGATGTAATACTACCCATTATCGGAATATATCTTTTTGATACTCTGTATAAAGTGCTATAAGCACTCTCTAATGCTTAATTCCATATTACCACTCTCCTTAAGAGATCAATTCGGCAATGAAAATATTGGATTGGAAGTTGGCCGCCATTGCTTAAGAATTTTAAAATGTATATGACTTTCAATCAACTACAATTAATTACTCCAGAATATTACCACTCAACTTTTTTTCCTCTTAAATAGTCCGGAAAAGTATACCTAATACTAAGAACGTTCAAAAAAGTGTACTTTTACGAACTACTTATTGTAAGTTTAAAATTAGACGACCATAAACAAAAAGAAGGGTGATCTCATAAATCACCCTTCTTTCATTTCGGCAGCTAAAACATCTTACTGCAATAACGCAATCGTTATATATATTACTGAATATTTAAGCGACCAACAATTTTAGATTTTTTTGGTATAAAAGTCTACATACTTACATATACTGGCCACTCAAGATTTTGTAGAACATAACTAAAAAAAGGGTGTTATTACAGTAAGTCTTTGTAATAAGGTAACAATACGTAAAGATAGTAAATTAATCAGTTACAACACGTAATGCATGTAAAACTTAACTTAGTCGGCTACTTTAATAACAATCTTACCGAAAGCGCCTCTATATAGGTGCTCATATGCTTCAATTGCTTGATCAAAACTATAAACTGTATCTATTACAGGTTTAATTTGTAGCTGTTCAAATGCACGAGACATATCATCGAAAGCACGACGATGACCTACATTAATTCCGTGGATTTTAGCTTGTTTAGCTAGCAAAGCAAATAAATTCACCTTAGACTCTAATCCATTTAAGAAACCAATCACATAGATATTTCCTTGTGGAGTAAGTGCTTCAATGGATTGGTTAACGCCTTCTCCTCCAACTACCTCAAGAATATGGTTAACACCCTCTCCATTTGTTAATTTCAAAACTTCTTTTTCCCATGCAGGTGTTTCTTTATAATTAATAACATCTGTAGCACCTAACGTTTTTACTCTCTCTAGTTTCTCATTGCTGCTACTTGTAGCGATTACTCTTGCACCTAGAGCTGAAGCAATTTGTATCGCATAAACAGAAACACCACCCGTTCCTTGAACTAGAACAGTTTCTCCTGCTTTAATTTTCCCGAATTCAACGAGTGACATCCAAACTGTTAATGCCGCGATTGGAAGTGTAGATGCTTCTTCATCCGTCATGTTATCAGGCGTTTTAACAGTTGTATCCTCTTTAAGAATCATATACTCAGCTAGTCCACCGTTATTAGGTCCTCCTAAGGCAGATGCACCGAGAGTCAAGGATGGTTTTCCATCAACCCACTCTGTGAACATATGCGAAGTAACACGATCACCTTCTTTGAATTTTGTAACCTCTGCGCCAACACTGACAACTTCTCCAGAAGCATCTGCGACAGGGACAAATGGCGGCTTCATAAGTTCAGGCAAATAAATTCCATCAACAATTGCTTTATCGCGATAGTTCAGTGAAACCGCCTTAACACGTACAAGAATTTCTTTTGGTCCTGGTGTTGGTGTAGGTAACTCGACCTTTTTTAAATTTTCTAATCCAAAACCGTTAAACTGCCAAGCTTTCATACTAATCCATTCCTTTCATGTGATTGACTATAATAACACATTTATATTTTTACATATTAAGATTTATAGATGTATATAGGCAAAAAAATAAACAAATCTAGAATTATTAATATGTTATACGAATAATATATCATTAAAATCCGATATGTCAATGCTTAAAGGAGTTTTATAAGTGATTGCAATTATCCAAGGCAAAAAAATAACTATGGAAGTCAATTATCATTCCATAGTTATAATTCCTCTATAAAATATGAACCAATTTTCTTTATTAATTCTTCGTTTCTCTTGTAGTAAGTCCATTTTCCAATACGTTTTGCATGGAGTAAACCAGCTTTTTGTAAAGTGGAAAGATATTGGGAAGCAGTGGACTGCGTCATATTTAGCTTCTCTGTAATTTGACTAACACAAACTCCTGTTTCTTCTAAATCAATATCTCCTTGCGGCTCAAAATGTTTATGAGGTTCTTTCAACCATTCCAATATCTGTAATCTAGCCTCATTAGATAGAGACTTAAATATATTTAAAGTATCCATAGATGCATTATATATCTAAAAAATCAAATATGTCAATTAGTCGGTAGACAAAGTAAGATGTCTAGATTAACGTGTTTTATTCCCTGACGTTCAGCATTTCGTACTTTTATGAATGCTATTTATATTATCTTCTTCAACTAAAGCGCTTGATTACTGAAGATCTTCATTTTTTTGTTCAATTAACGCTACCGTTAGTTCAATAAAAAGACTTCATACTGAGGTCATCTATCCGCTGGGAAAGCCGATTCTTTTTTTGTTTCTTGGGCCTTTTTGGTACTAAGGACAAAACTAATGATTGCTGCGATGCTACAAACATACGGAAGGAAAGGGTAACCCCAATTAGATATGACATAACCACCAATCATTGAACCAATGGTAATCCCTATATACAGAGCCGTATTATTCCACGCCATAACAATTCCTCGTTCCCTTGGATATTCGACTGCTAATCTTGCTTGGTATGATGTAAATCCTGCATACCCAACCAAAGCCCATATGAACAGAAAGAAATAAATCCAATACCCAGATGAGAAGAATATTCCTAAACAAATGAGTATTACAGTCAAAAGAAATAGCGAATATTTCGAAATCTTCCTTGATCCAAACCTATCTGTAATTTGTCCACTTATAAGATTTCCTAAAACAGCACCAATACCATAAAAAGTGACAGCTAATGCGATTTCTGATGAAGAGAATCTATTTTCGGAATAAAGAGCCGCACCTAAGTAAACATAAAGAGCATACATTGAAATCGCCCAAATGGTGGTTACACTTACCGAACCAAGTATTCTTAAGAGATTTCCTTCTAATAAATTTCTTGCAGCATCACTTTTAGGGACATATTTCCATGTTTTGAAATTTACTACTGCTAATATAGTCCCTATAATAGCCATTACAACAAATACTGAACGCCAACCAAGAAAATGTTCTAGTAACGTACCGACTGGTGCTCCTGCCCAAAGAGCTGTTAGATGTCCTGAAACAACAATTGAAAGCCAAGTTCCCCTCCGATTTGATGGTGCAATATCCCCGATAACGGCATAAATCAATGGGGTAATCGCAGCAACCGACAAACCAGCTAAAATACGACTAATGATTAACCAGGTAAAAGAAGGTGAAAAAGCAGTTAAAATATTAGAGAAGGAAAATAACAATAACCCAAACGTAATAAAAATCCCTCTTCCATTTTTATCTGAAGCCCAACCAAAGAAAGGTGCTACAATAGCATATGTTACAGCAAAAACAGTTACCATCCATCCTGTCATCACTGAACTAACATTATAAGCTTCCGAAATGAACGGTAGTAACGGAGATACTACAAATAAATCAGTACCCATGAGAAACAAAGTTATCCAACCAACAATTAAACATACTCTGCCTTGCGAGTTCATTACATCCCCCATTTACACTTAATGTTATATGTATATTCTTAGAGTCTAAAAAGAACTTCTTGTTCACTTAACTCCCTTTAACTGTTTCTTTCCCATCCCCATATTTGTTTGTCCCATGATCTTTGGACGGTTGAAGCAGAAAACGTTCCGATAAGTTTGCCTTCTTCCTCTAAGACATGGGTTTCTGGCTTTTGTATGAATGAAGTTACTAGTCGTTTTAAAGAGTTTTTAGACATAGATATTCCAGGCAATAATATAGATAAAATAAGAGCTCATACATATTAGATATATCTAATATGTATGAGCTCTTTATTCAATAAACGCCGATTCCGATTAATCTAGTTAACAGCTGTTAGTATAGCAATTCAATTAAAATCTTGCATTAAGTCATCAATCACTGCCTTTACAGTTCTGATTTCTTTAATTGGGGTAATTCCTGTGCCGACAGATATATAGCCATCCTCTGTATTACCTTCTAACATACCGAGACGCATACCACCTGATCCGCCCATACCTTTTGCTATTTCTTCACGACTGGCACCATCTTCATCCATTTCTACTAGCTTTTTTGATAATTTAGTAGGTAAAGACCGATAGTAAGCTGGTAGTGTACGGAACATTAGTAAATCTTCTGCTGTAGCATCTGCAATCATTTGTTTCACGTTTTCTGCTGCTGGATTTTCATTTGTTGGAATAAAGACACTACCAGCAAACACACCTTCAGCGCCTAAAGCAAATGCTGCACGTACACCTCTGACATCCCCAATCCCTCCAGCTGCCATAACAGGAATATGTATAGCATCGGCAATCATTGGGATAATTGAAAATGTTCCGATTACTCGTTCTGGAACGGTACCGCCTTCATCAAATCCAGTTGCTACATAAACATCCACACCAAATTCTTCAGCGGCTTTTGCATTCTCAATAGTAGGAGTACCTGGTCTAAAAACAATTTTAATATTGTTTTCTTTCAGTGGCTTAAAAATTTTCTCATCTAATATACCATTTATAAGGACAACTGGAACCTTCTCCTCAATAACTACTTCTAGAATTGGCCATGTGTAAGTTAAATCATGACTTACAATTAAGGTCGTTCCAAATGGTTTATTCGTTAAAGCCTTTGTTTTTTGTATTTCAGTTCTCATTCTTTCGGCAGTTACTTCGGGCGAACGAGTTACATCAGTCTGACCGGCATTCGGTCCTAGAAATCCTAATCCACCAGCATTACTTACTGCTGCAACAAATTCTGCATTTGTGATCCAAGACATTGGTCCCTGAATAATCGGTTTTTCTATATTTAATATTTCGCATATTCTATTATTCATTATTAAATCACTCCTGCTTGATTATTTTCAATCTCCTGTTGGTTATAAGCTCCACCGTTCTATAAACGCTCTTAAAAAGTTAACATCCCTACTTAGTTAATATCAGTGAATTATTTTGCTAACTTTTCAAAATAATAAAGTTGCTTTTTCGTACGTTTTAAAGTGTCCTCATCAATAATAGTGATTTCTCCCTGTTTATCAATTTGTGAATCTATAAAATATAGCCCTTTTAGATTGTGTGCTTTTAGTGAGGCCAAGAGTGGTTTAAACGTATATTCTAATGCTAGAAGATGTGCTGCACTACCACCAGTCATTAATGGAAGCACTGGTTTATGTTTTAATACATCTTGTGGAAGTAGGTCAATTAGCGTTTTCAGTACCCCTGAATATGCACTTTTATATATTGGTGATCCAATAATGACACCCTTCGCATCTTGTATTAAAGTAGCGATATTTTGAATTTCAGGACTATCATATTTGCCTTCGAATAGTACATCTTTTGAAACATCCCTTACCGAAATATATTTTATTGAAAATCCGTCCCGCTTCAGAATTGTCCCCAAATAGTCAAGAACCTTTTTAGTTTTTGAGGTATCAGAAGGACTTCCAGAAATAATAACAATATCACTCATAGTTTTTTATCCTTTCAACTTAACGATTTAAGGCAATTAATTAGCCATTCGTCTGATCAGGCATTCATACCGCACTAACCATCATCTTTTATGCATGCTCTTTACTTCCTTTTCTGTAATTGGAACGACGCATGAATAAGCCAATAATAAATCCAATTACAGAAACTGTCATCAACGTCCAGAACACGTTTTGCGCCCCTACAGTAATCGCATTTGCGATTTCATCAGGCATTGTGGGTGTAGATGATGTAGCTAGATACTGGTTCATTCCTCCTGATACAATACTAATCGCCACAGCTGTTCCGATTGCCCCAATGACTTGCATCAATGTGTTAAGGACAGCTGAGCCATGTGGATATAATTCAGATGGTAGCTGATTTAAGGCATTGGTTTGTGAGGCGGGCCAAATTAGTGCAATCCCTCCCATCAGAATCATATACAATGCAATGATTAATCCAACTGATGAAGCTGGCGTTAATGATGTGAAGAACCATAAAACCAACATCACAATAACTAAGCCTGGTATTATAACCCATTTCGGCCCATACCTATCGAATAATCGCCCTGCGATCATCTGTATAACACCATTTAGTGCACTGCCCGGTAATAAGATTAAACCTGTAACAAGTACCGATAGACCTGCCCCTGTTTGCAAGAACATCGGCAACACAATCATTGTCGACATATTAATTACCATACACATCATCACAAGGAAAACCCCGATAACGAACATCGGATATTTGAATACACGTAAATTTAGTAATGGCTGATCATTATTTTGTCGGAATACAAACAAGGTAAGTGCAATCACACCAATAATAATCAATGTCAAAACGAGGGGACTAGACCACCCTTCGCCTGCTTCACCAGCATGGCTAAAGCCAAATACAATACTTCCGAAACCAATTGTCGATAAAATGGCTGAAAGAAAATCAATACGTTGTTTACGTACTTCTGTTACATTTTCTAAATTCTTCACGCCAAATACCATACCAATTATTATCACTGGTAGTAACAACCAGAAAATAAATTGCCAAGATAAATATTGTAGGATCGTTCCACTAATTGCCGGCCCCATTGCTGGTGCAAACGATAAGACTAACCCAATATAGCCCATTGCTAAGCCTCGTTTTTCTGGAGGAAAGATCACAAGCACTGTGTTAAACATGAGAGGTAATAATAATCCCATACCACCTGCCTGTAAAACCCGTGCAAACATGAGCATTTCGAAGTTGATTGATATAGCTGCTAAAAAAATCCCTAACGTTAAACTAGCGGTTGCCACAATAAAAAGTTGTCTTGTCGTATACATTTGCAATAATAGACCAGTGAAAGGTACTAAAATCCCAAGTGTTAGTAAGTAACCTGTTGTTAACCATTGTGCCGTAGCAGCATTAATTTGGAACACTTCCATTAAATTAGTTATTGCTATGTTTAGAGAAGTCTCACTGAACATGCCCACAAAACCGCAGAGAAGCAGCGCTATTAAGATGGCACGCGTATTGTATTGCTTTTTCATTCGTATTTCTCCCTGTAAATCAATTCACAAATTGTTTATTTTTTTGCTAATCCTTGTTTATTTAAATACTCAAGCATGAAAGGCAGTTTGCTTCTTTCAAGATGATCCTCAATATGATCTTTCCATCCTTTTACCTTCTTCACTGTGAAAGGCGCTTTGACAGGACGATCCTGGTAATACTCAAGCATCTTCTGGTCGTAAGCTGCTAATTCATCTGCATCTAGAGGCTGATACTGATTTTCAAACATTACCATTGATTGTGGCAAACGTGGTTTTATTCCAGGCTTCTCCCCAGCAGGATGTCCAATGCATAGTCCCACTAGAGGAATCACATACTTCGGTAAATTTAATATCTCGGTTAATTCTGTGATATTAGCTCTTACTCCGCCGATATAAACTCCACCTAACCCCATTGATTCTGCTGCAGTTAATGCATTTTGAGCCATTAACCCAGCATCAAATGTTCCTATTAAAAGATACTCCATATACTCTAGGTCTACTTTGGGGGCAATTTGATGGTTCCGATTAAAATCTGCACAAAAAATCCAAAATTCCGCTGCTTCTTCAATATAAGGTTGATTAACAGACAGCTGCATCACTTTTTTCCGAAGATCAGGATCTGAAATCCTAATAATAGAAATGGCCTGTAGAAGACTGAAAGAAGATGTCTGATTAGCTGCCTTAAATATCGCATCTCGTTGTTCCTCGGTCAGTGGTTGATTTGTAAAAGAGCGAATAGATGTATGATTATGAAGTAATTCAACAGTATTGTTCATTTGAATCCTCTCCTCAATTGATTTTTTTAATTTTCAAGTCGTCCGTATTGATAAGGAACTCCCATATTTTCACGTAATGTATTTCCTTCATATTCTTTATGGAACAAACCGCGTTCCTGTAAGATGGGGACAACAAGATTCACAAAATCAGCAACGCCATCATAGGCTATATCCGGAACTACCGAGAAGCCGTCACATGCACCGGCCAAGAACCATTCTTCCAAAAAGTCAGCAACTTGTACGGGGGTACCTGCAACTACCGGATGATAGTTAATGACTCCATGGGCAAGCACATCACGAATGGATAGCCCTTGTTTCAGCAGCTGTAAAGCTCTGGCAGAACGTGGATCCATTGGGTTGGCATATGTTTTTTTCAACATTTCCGCTTCTAAAGGCTGATCAATATCTACCGTGTTCACCGATAGTGGTAAGCCAACCATGGTGCCAAGGTAACTTACTCTGCTTGGAATCTCCTCAGGATTGAAACTCATCAGCTGTCTTCGCCGTTCCAAACCTTCTTCTTCCGTTGCGCCTATGGAAAACATAAACCCTGCATACATCTTGATGTCATCAGGGTTTCTACCAAGACGGGCAGCACTTTGTCGAAGAGCTTGTCTGTGTTCACGTGCAGATTCTATATCATATGGGTTTGCATAAACACCGGAAGCGTACCTCCCCGCCAATTCCAACCCTTCATCCCCTCCGCCTGCCTGGAAAATAACTGGCTGGCCTTGTTCAGAAGGCGGGATTGGCAAAGGACCACGAGATGCATAATACTGCCCTTTAAGATTGATGGGCTGAATTTTATCCATGTCGGCAAACTTTCCAGCATCTACATCTAACGTCCAAGCGTCTGGTTTCCAACTCCCCCATAATGCTTGGACAATTTGTATACTTTCATGAGCCATCTCATATCTTTCTTTTCGACTGGCAAGCTGAGCACCAAAATTTGCCGCTGCTAACGGATGGGACGAGGTGACCGCATTCCACCCTACACGACCATGACTTATAACATCGAGTGCCTTGAACTGACGTGCAATATTATATGGATAATTGAAAGTCGTTGAGAGGGTAGCAACTAGTCCAATATGTTCCGTTTCCCTGGCTACAGCCATCAATGCTAACATCGGATCCATAGGGAACATAGGAGTTTGAGGACCTAAGTCATTGTACAATGCAGGAGTATCAGCTATGAAAATCATTTGAAATTTTCCTTTTTCAGCTATTTTTGCTCGCTCCACATAACTATCCGTATTTGTATAGGCTGCTGGGTCGGTACCAGGCATTCTCCAAGCGCTGAATTCAGCTCCGTAACCTGAAACCATTTGTAATGCTAACTGCATCTCTTTTCTTTTCATTCATTTCTTCTCCTTAATTTTGTATAGGCTCCACATAATAAATTAGAGCTCATAGTCGATTATTTAAGTTAAGCTTTAGTATCTGAAAAACCAACAATTATTTAGCTTGCTAACTAATTACCGAGGATTATTCTTAAGACAGCTCTATCGTTTTCCTTTTACTGTGAATGAATCCTTTGTATTCGGTAAGCAATGTTGCAGATGGCTGGGAGTGTTAAAGTACTTACTGGCTAGAAGACGATAATCCACTGCGCGATATAGTGTATTGGTTAATACCAACTTCTTCTTTCTTAATTATTTAGCCTACTAAGTAATTACTTAGAGAAAACTTAAGATAAGTTCTTCTCCATTCGCTTCATTAGATCCCTTAAAATTAAACGTTCTTCCGGTGAAATGGAATGCAGTAATTTTTCTTGCTGCTGCTTCCATTTGAAGTCAACCGGATCTTCTAATTTTTTGCCTTCGTCCGTTAGATAAATTCGCATCACCCTTGCATCTTTCTCATCACGCTTACGGTATATGAACCCGTTTTGTTCCAGGGACTTAACCATGTTTGTTACCGTAGGCGGCTCGCATTTTAGGTGTTCACATAGTTGCATTTGTGTTATTCCATCACCTTGCCACAAACGAGCGAGTAAATTATCTTGACCTACATAAAGCTTAAGTTCCCTTAGACTTTCACTATAATCCCGACGCATTTGAGATGAAACTTTATCTAAAGACTGACGAATGTCGCAGTCAACATTATCGTTCATATCTATCCCCTACCCGACATATATTTAGCAAGCTAAATATAACACCGTGAAATTATATTAGTCAAGTTACCTAATGAGAACTTACATTACATCGATCTGAATGCATTCTAGATTAAAAATCAAAAGTACAATAGAAATATGAATTCTCTTCTAAATTGAATCGCTGCAACTATATATTCAATAATAATATTTTCTTCTAACTTTTCAATAGGGCAATAATAATTGTCTTAGTACATATTTTTGTACTTAACGAAGGATAAATAGTTCTTGGTAAATTTATAGCCCTGAAGTCTAACCTTGATACGCTTGCTCTAGTTAGTCTATTTGTACCCCAAACTTCTTCCCGAACTCTTCCATTAAATCAATAATAGGAATGAATTCTTGCCCCTTAGAGGATAATGAATACTCTACACGGGGAGGAACCTCTGGATAAACTTTACGATTAATTAAGCCATCCGTTTCTAGTTCTCGAAGTTGCTTCGTAAGAGAACCTTGTGAAATATCTCCTAAAAAAGCTTTGATTTCACTATAACGACGTTTTTTAGATTTCAAATACCAAAGGATCAGATATTTCCACCGTCCAGAGAGTATGTTCTGAGTATAGGCAATACCATATACTTCTCTTTGCCCCTTTATACACTCTATATCAAATCCATCCTTACAAATTCTAGACACTCTTTTCACCCGCTTTCTACTGTTAAGTACGAAAAAATGTACTACAGCAATTTTTATTGACTACTTCAAAAATATGAGAAATGCTTTTATTCTAGTATATGTAACAAAAATACTCAATACTTTTTACTATCTAAATAAGTAGGTATATATTCAATAATTGGCTATTTGTATGTCTATAGCTAGCTAGCCAATTCTTTGGAATACAAATTCTTAAGGAGGAACAAGAATGAAATTTGGAATTATAGGCGCAGGATCAATTGGATCGATTATTTCAAAAAAATTAGTTGAGAACGGACATGACGTAAAAATTGCGGATGCACGGGGTATGGAACACTTAGAAGGAAAAGATCTTGCTGGAAAGCCTGTACGTGCAGAGGATGCAATTACAAATATAGAAGTTCTTATACTATCTCTTCCTTTACGTGCACTGTCAAGTGTTCGGGACATTATCGAAAAAGTTGGGGAGGAAGTAATTGTTGTCGATACTTCAAACTATTATCCTGGCAGAGACGATAAGATAGAAGAAATTGAGAACGGGATGGTTGAAAGCATTTGGGTTTCAAATCAATTAGGCAGACCTTTCATCAAAGCTTTTAACAACTTATTAGCCTATACTCTAGAAAATGAAGGAACTCCAGATGGTGCTAGTGGACGCATTGCCATGGCGGTTGCTGGTGATAACATAGAACAAAAACAAATTATCATGGATGTAGTGAACCAAATTGGCTTTGATACTGTAGATGGCGGTTCTTTAAGTGACTCCTGGAGACAACAGCCAGGAACTCCTGCATACTGCACAGAGCTAACAAAAGATGAACTAACGAAAGCACTAGAAAAGGCAAATAAAGAAAAAGCGCCACTATTACGAGATAAGGTAATGGAGAGGTTATCAGTTTCAAACATTAGTCTTCTCTCTAATAAAGATATTGTAAATATGAACAGGGAAATATATAATTCGTAAAACAAAAGGTGCACTCATATAGAGTGCATCTTTCAGTTTCTCCATATTTTAATAAAGTATGGAGAAACTTTCTTTTATTAATCATCTAGTTCTCTGTAACCTCAGTAAGTTGTACTTTATCGAACAATCTTAGTATATGAATTATGACATTCAATAACAAAGTTATCCTATGGCAAAACAATGTTATTTCTTTCTAAGTCAAGTAACCAGACTTTTCTTTGGATTCCCCCTCCATAGCCCCCGTAGCCTCCATTGGCATTAATCACTCTGTGACAAGGAATAATCAATGATATTTGATTAGCTCCATTGGCTCTCGCTACAGCACGATATGCTGTTGGGCTGCCTACAAGAACTGCCAATTCTTTATAGCTTATGGTACGACCCCGGGGGATATTTTTTAATGCTTCCCAAACTTTCCTTTGAAAACTTGTTCCTATTTCATCAGAGACTGGTGTGGTAAAAGAATTTATTGCACCATCGAAGTATTCGCTTAATTCGAGTTCGAGTTTTTCTAATATGCTATTTGTCCCAGGTACAATGGCAATTGAAAGCTTGGCTCTCAAATTATTTATTTCACTCTCCAGTCCCCTTCTATCGACAAATTCTAAAAGGAATAATGCATTATCATCTGCGATAGCAACCATTGATCCCAACTTTGTTTCAATCCACTTAGATTTTAAAAGTCTTACATCTTTCGTTCTTTTGGGTACGTGACCCATTATTCGATAAAAAGCATCCCTAAATCCATTTCCAGAATCAAATCCACTGTCCAGTTGACTATCAATTAAAGATTTACCATTTCGTATATGATTAAAAGCGATTCCAAGACGGCGAGATCGCGCATATTCTATGAAAGTCATACCAAACTGCTTTTTAAATTGCCTTCTTGCTGTATTAGCACTTATAGAAAGATTATCGAAATCCTTATCTGTCCACTTTTTTTGAGGATTTTCTTCTATTGCTATAACCAACTTCTTAACTTCTGGTGACAATACACTAGGTAAGCTAAGCGGCTGACATCTCTTGCATGGTCTATATGATGCTAATGCAGCTTCTTTTGCTGTACTGAAGAATTCACAGTTTTCTTTTTTGGGTTTCTTTGCTGGACAAGTAGGTCTACAAAATACTCCTGTTGTTTTAACGCCAACATAAAAAGTACCTTCATACGCTGAGTTTTTCTCTACTAACAACTTATAATAAAAATCAATTCTTGATGGATCATTAATCATAGCTTTACACTCTCTCTGCTAGACTTTAAATACAAGATTACTTAACAGTGTTTCCTTCATTTGGAAATATGAATGCGGTCCATAGCTCACTCGATTAACCCCTAATGATCTCCAATCGATACTGCTCCTATTAAAAGAATTCAACATAATGTTAACTGGCAGCGGAGAATGTTTAGTGAATTCCTTAATCAAACTTATCTCAGTTAGACCTGGAATGAAGATACAATCAGCTCCAGCCAATGCATACCTTTCCGCTCTATTCAAAGCTTCATTAACTAGTTCAACTGAATGATTCTTATTTTTGAAGAAAACATCTGTCCTGGCATTAATAAAAATTTCTGTATCTACATCTTCAGCAGCACTTTTTAGGATTTTTATCCTTTCTGATTGCTCGTCAACACTCCATAAGGCATACTCTTTTGATTGTGGTTTTTGATCTTCGAAATTAACACCTGTGATTCCTGTCCCAAAAAGTTTTTGTGCATTTTGATGAAGTGACTCTGAAGACTTTGCATAGAATCCCTCTGCATCAATGGAAACGGGCACATTTGAATTTTGAACAAGTTTCTCAGAAAGCTGCAATAGATTTTCAAAAGGCAAGTATTCCCCGTCTGTATATCCATTGGCATCTGAAACAGCATAACTACTTGTCGCTAATGCCTTAGCACCCTTATTCTCGATAATTTTTGCAGACATTACGTCCCAACAATTAAAAAGATACAATACATCAGTTTGATAGTGCAGCTCTTTAAATTCAGTATATCTATTTTTTCTCACTTATATATACCTACTTTCCAATTTGATGTTCTAACATTAACAATTAATCTAAATTTAAATACCAGAAAACTTAACACCAATTTTTTCTGTTAAGACTTACGCGCAGTACAAGTAACAAAGCTCAAAGTCGGAACTAATGTTTATTTATAAGCTGGTGCGCTATAGCTTAAGTAATATAAAAAAAAGTGTAGTTAACTTGTAGCCAACTACACTTCCATCAACCTCAACTATATCGTCACTCTCCTCTTAAATCGTCCGAAAAGTATGACCAATAAAAAGAACGTTCAAAAAACTTCCATTGAACGTTCTTTTATTATTAATTAATTTAATTTATAGCTTCCGTATAAGTGTACTTTTGCGAACGACATATTAATCTACAAAAGCGTGTTTTTAGAATCTTTATGTATTATTATTTATCCATAAATATAAAAACACAGCATTAGAGTTTATCTAATACTGTGACCACTTATTTATTAATACCCTTCCAAAAAATCGAGAATGAAACTTGAGATCCGAAAAAAGCCTGAAATCCCTATGGACCAAGGATTCCAAGCTTTTTCAATGTAGTGATTCCGACTGGACTCGAACCAGCGACCCCTACCCTGTCAAGGTAATGCTCTCCCAACTGAGCTACGGAATCGATATGTAATGTAACGTCTTGTATTATTCTATTAAAGATATTAGAGCTTGTCAACGCTTTTAGGAAAAGTCTTTTCGGGTAACATATACAAATGCATTGACTTCCCAAATTAAGGAGCGTATAGTACCAAAGGTGACCTATTGGTTTTTATAAAACCCATGAGTTTTAAGTGAGGTAATGTGATGGATCGGAAAACAGAAATTATACTTGCTGCAAAGCAGAAATTTGCCGAGTTTGGGTTTCAGCAGGTGTCGATGCAGTCGATTGCGGAAGCTTGTAAGATATCAAAGGCTTCTATATATAAACTGTTCGATTCTAAGGAAGCGCTGCTGAATGAGCTCATTCAGTATAATCATCAGCAGCTGACGAATAAGGCTACCTTGATTGAGGAAGACAAGAGCTTGTCGCCCGAGGCGCGATTTGAGCGGAAGATTGTGATGGAGATTGATTCTTTTAAAGAAAACAAACATCTCATCCAAATGCTGATGTTCTCCCCTCCTTTCAAGGAATCGTCGGAGCTGCAGCGGCATATGAACAATGTGCGCGCAATTCTTATCAAGTGGCATCAGGACATGCTGTTGAATCTTTATGGAGATAAAGTAGAACCATTCAAATGGGATATGACGCTGAACCTGCTTGGGCTGCTGAACCCTTATCTGAAGATGATGGCAGATGGCGCCATCTTACGGGATCCTGCAGAGGTTGCACATGAGATGAAGCTAGTGATGGATGCTATTGTCACGGACAAGTTAACTCGGCCTCCCCTTTTAAATGAAAAGCATATCCAGTTGCATTTTCATGCTGATTTACCAGATGCTCCTGGAAAAGAGGAACTGCTTCATACAATCATGCTGGAAATGCGCGAGATAACCGCAAACGACTTGCAGGACAGTTCGCTGACAGAAGCTGTAGATCATTTGGAGAAAGAACTAGCTAAAGAAGCGCCTGCTGCCTATCTAACTGACGCGCTGCTAACTTACCTAGATCAACATAACAATTTGAAAGAAAGTATTCGAGCAATTCGGCTACTGCTATAAGGAGGAATACAATTGGCTAACCAGACGGCTCAGATAAATCGAAAAGCAACGGTAACGATTTTCATCATCGGTGCTTTCGTAACGATTTTGAACCAGACTTTATTAGTTACGGCCCTGCCTCATATCATGCAAGATTTTGATATAACCGCAGATCAAGGCCAATGGCTGACTACGGCTTTTATGCTGACAAACGGGATACTCATTCCGATAACGGCATTCTTAATTGAAAAATACTCAACGCGGAGATTATTCCTGTTTGCCATGATTACTTTCAGCATCGGTACACTGATTGCAGCGGTTGCGCCTAGTTTCAGCCTCTTGCTAGTTGCCCGTATTATCCAGGCAATCGGTGCTGGTATTATGATGCCGCTCATGCAGACTGTCTTTCTGACAATCTTCCCTCCGGAGAAACGTGGTACAGCAATGGGGATGTTCGGACTTGTTATCGCGTTTGCTCCAGCAATTGGACCGACGCTTAGTGGCTGGATTGTCGACAGTTTCTCATGGCATTACTTGTTCTATATCGTTCTGCCGATTGCAGTAATCGATTTGATATTAGCAATTTTCATTCTCAAAAATGTAACAACGTTGCGCGAATCTAAAATCGATGTCCTATCTGTAATTTTCTCTTCTATCGGGTTCGGCGGTATCCTTTATGGATTCAGCTCTGCCGGCACAAATGGTTGGGTGAATTGGGAAGTAATGGGGACACTCGGCGTAGGTGCACTGTCATTAATTTTGTTCATCGTCAGACAGCTGCAGCTGGAAAAACCATTACTGGAATTCAGGGTGTTCAAGAACTTCACCTTCACAATTACAACTATTATGGGTATGCTCGTCTTCGGATTGATGATCGGGACAGAAACTATCCTGCCGTTGTATACGCAGAACCTGCGTGACGTCAGTGCATTCCATTCTGGATTGATGCTACTACCAGGTGCGATCGTAATGGGTATTCTTTCTCCATTCGTCGGCGTTATCTTTGATAAAATTGGCGCGAAATTGCTGGCCATCGTTGGGTTTCTACTGATGACTGTGACAACTGTTCCGTTCGCTTTTCTTGAACTGGATACATCCCTTACGTTCATCATCGTTATCTACGCATTGCGTATGGCTGGTACAGCACTTGTTATGATGCCGCTCACCACTGCCGGAATCAACGCACTGCCAAACCACTTAATTCCGCACGCGACAGCAATGAACAATACATTCCGTCAAGTCGGCGGTTCAATTGGAACAGCGATTCTGATTACCATCATGACCAACACAATTAAGTATGGTGACTTTACTAATCCTGCTGATGCGCAAGTGACTGGCATGGGTGCTGCATTTATCGCAGCTGTTATTCTATCGGCAATCGGTTTGATTTTGGCTTTCTTCTTGAGAAAGAAAAATGATAACTCAAAGTCGACAAGTATGAAAACAAGTACAACCAATGAAGAGATCTAAATCAGAAAAGCGAGGCACTATAAGGGGACTGACCCCCTAGGTTGAGACAAATAAAAA